>NZ_OX366396.1:0-1526905 GCF_947251915.1 Wolbachia endosymbiont (group A) of Hylaeus communis
TGGAAAGCGGCAAAACAACAATAGCGAAAATTATTAAGAGAAATGAGCCGGGTGGAAGAGTGCCTATCTGGCTAATGCGTCAGGCTGGCAGGTCTCTTCCTGAGTACCGCAAAGCAGTAGAAAATATGAATAATTTTATGGAGATATGCTACAACACAGATTTAGTGACAGAATTGACGTTACAGCCGGTGACAAGATTTGACATGGATGCGGCGATAATTTTTTCAGACATTTTAATAATAGCTGATGTTTTGGGTTGTGACGTGAATTTCGTACGCGGTGTAGGTCCAATAATAAAACCCGTGGAAAGTCCTAAGGAATTGAAGGGTCCACAAGAAATTGAAACTAAAACCTTACCAATTCTAAACGCTATAAAAAAAGTCAGAAGCCAATTACCAAAAGAAAAATCTCTCATAGGATTTGCTGGTGGACCATGGACAGTAGCCTCATACATCATAGAAGGTGGGAGCAGCAAAACTTTTTCCAAAGTATTAAATTTTTATCCTTCGTGTTTGAAGGAAATAATTGAACGAATAACGGAAGTAACGATTATTTATCTAATTAAACAGATAGAATTTGGAGCAGATGTTATTCAGCTATTTGACAGTAATGCTGGTGCGTTATCGGAACCATTGTTTAAAGAATATGTTATCGAACCAACAAAGAGAATTATCTTGGCAATAAAGGATAGATTTTCTGATTTTCCAATAATAGGTTTTCCAAGGTCTGCTGGAAATCTTTATAAAGATTACTGCGAACAAACAGGTGTATCTGCAGTAAGTATAGATTATAATGTTCCAATAAAATGGGCGAAAGCGAATCTAAACATCCCTCTACAAGGAAACCTTGATCCTAATCTTTTAGCCTATAATAAAACGGAAGCAATCAAAGAAGCAAAACGTATAATAGATTGCTTTAGAGATTTACCCTTCATATTTAATCTCGGACATGGAGTACTCCCTGATACTCCAGTTGAAAATATTGCTGCGTTGGTAAACCTGGTAAAAAGCTACTAATACAATACACAAAATTCTAGCTTTTTTGTTGTACGGGGTTTATCATTTGAATTTAGCTTCAGTAAGATATGTCAGACCTTGCAAAAAGAATGTCCCTAATAAAACCATCACCTACGATTGCTGTAACTGATAAGGCAAATAAGTTGAAAAATGAAGGAAAAAAGATCTGTGTTTTAGCTGCAGGAGAACCGGATTTTGATACTCCAGATCATATAAAAAAAGCAGCTATTCAAGCAATAAGTGAAGGTAAGACTAAATATACTGCTGTTGATGGAACGCGTGAGCTGAAAGAAGCAATAATTAATAAGTTAAGAAAGGATAATAACCTCGAGTACACGCTTAACCAAATCTGTGTTGGTACAGGTGCTAAGCAGGTGTTATTCAATTTGTTCATGGCAACAATTAACTCTGGAGATGAAGTTATTATTCCAGCTCCTTATTGGGTTTCATATGTTGATATGGTAAGTCTTTTTGGCGGCTTGCCAGTTGTAGTAGAATGCAAACAAAATTTTAAACTGACAGCGGAATTATTGAAAAGCAGGATAACTAAAAAAACTAAATGGTTAATTCTTAACTCACCGAACAACCCTGCAGGAGCTGTGTACACATGTGATGAATTGAAAGACATAGCACAAATATTGCTTGAATATCCACATATGAATGTCGTTACAGATGATATTTATGAGCATATAATATACGACGAAAAGTTTTTTACTATCGCTCAGGTTGAGCCGAAGCTTTATGATAGAGTTTTTGTAGTCAATGGAGTATCAAAAGCCTATGCAATGACAGGCTGGAGAATAGGGTATATTGCAGGTAGAAGTGATGTGGTAAAAGCTATCTCTACGCTGCAGTCTCAAAGCACTTCTAATCCAAATTCGATAGCACAAGCAGCAGCAGCAGCAGCATTAAACGGTGATCATAGTTTTTTGAAAGAAAGAACAAGGATTTTTAAGAGTCGTAGAGATTTTATGGTGAAAGAGCTAAATTCTGCCCCGGGATTATCAGCGTCTGTTCCACAAGGTGCGTTTTATTTATTTGTCTCATGTGAAGGATTGCTCAGTAAAAGCACAAAAAGTGGTAAGATAATAAATAATGATTTAGATTTTACTGAATACTTACTGGGAGATCATTTGGTTGCTGTGGTTCCAGGAATTGCATTTGGTCTAGAAAATTTTATCAGAATTTCTTATGCAACCTCTCAGGAACAATTAGAAATTGGATGTGATAGTATTACTAAAGCGTGCCAGGAGTTAAAATGAAATAGACTATCCATAAGTTGTATATTTTGCCATACTTTGCCAAGGTTATTTTGAATGTTCTAACTTGTGTTTTTCTATGGAAGGCATTTTTATTGATTGAGCAAGTGTCTTTCTAATATTGAATTCCTCATTTTTTTCATTTTGTTGCAGTAAGTTAATGTTATTTATTTTATTTACTAAATCTTTCCCCTTTTCCAGAGTCTTTAAATCACTTTCGTTAATGTGATGTTCATTGTAAAATTCTGCAACAATTTCTTTTCTTTTCGGATAAGTATTTAAAAATTCCGACACCTGATGTTTAGCAACAGCTTGAATAAATTTCTTATTAAATCTTGAATCGTTATATAGATCTTCTAAATTTTCATCGTAGTGTTTTGCTTCATTTACAGCAAGCTTTATTATCTCTTCTATACCACTTAGAAGTTTCCTATACAATTTGTCGTATCTATTGCCTAGCACGTGTGTAGCGAATGTTTGTTCAATGTATTTTGTTATGTAATTTTGCAGCGTATTATCTATCGTGCTTATATTCATCAGCCTGCTTTAATATTATATTAACTATTTTACACATAAAAAGGTTAATATTGAATTAATAGAATACTTCTGAAGTCAAATTTTACTGAAATTATGGTATTTAAGATATAATTGTCAGCATGAAATAAAAACATAAATAAAATGGATCTTGTAACAAAAGTGAAGCTCAAGATAAAGATGAATAAGGGTAAAATCATAAATATACTTATCATTTGTGGTGTAATTTTTTTCATATACCTTATTCATGAGCCAGTTGTAGATATGGTAGAAAAAATTATAAGTAAAATAAAAGGTCTCTTTTAAAAATAGAAAAAGTGAACTTTTTCCATCATCCAAACTTGAACCTGGAAAATTTAGTTAATGCATAAACTACTTATGTTGGCTATGAGTTCAACTGTATAAAATTCCGGTAAATTAAAATAAGTATTCATAAAAATATTGTTTTCTATAAACAGAGTATCTATAATGCTAGCTTTGGGGTAAAGTATTGCAGAGGAATTTTTTAATCTGGTTGTTGACGTCACTGTTTTATGCATACCAATATATATTACGCGTAATTCCAAACATAATTGCGCCTGAATTAATAACAAAATTTAACATAAGTATTGCAGATGTTGGCCAGTTTGGTGGGTTATACTATGTAGGCTATACGCTAGCTCATATACCTATTGGTCTTTTCCTTGATAGATTTGGACCAAAGTTTGTTTTACCTGCTTGTACCGTTTTGACGTTTACCGGAACACTACCGCTTATATGCTTTGATGAGTGGAGTTATTCAATAATTGGAAGAATAATTGTGGGAATTGGGTCATCCGCTTCGGCAATTGTAATCTTTAAAGTTGCAAGCATGTATTTTGCGCAAGAAAAATCAGCAAGAATGGCCAGCTTATCTATAATTATAGGAATTTTGGGAGGGATATGTGGCGGGTTACCTTTAGACTTCTTACTCGATAAATTTGGCTGGAATTATGTTATCTATACATTCTCAGCATTTGGGTGTTTACTTGCTCTGTTGCTGTTCTTAGTAACGCCTGAAAGCAATGCTCAACAGGAAAAAGTTAGCATTAGAGACTTAAAAAACATATTTTTCAACAAGCATATTATTCTAATTAGCTTTTTTGGTGGACTCATGGTCGGTCCAATGCAAGGTTTTGCCGATGGTTGGGTGAAAGCATTCTTTTTTGAAGTATATAAAATGAATGAAGACTTGGCATCTTCTCTCTCTTCCGTAATATTGATAGGAATGTTAACAGGATCATTCTCTTTGGCTTATTTATTGGAAAAATATAAAAATAAGCATTATGAAGTAATAATTGCATGCTCATTTGCAATGATCGCTAGTTTTCTTTTGCTTTTTACTCAGATTGGTGGCTTGTATGTTGTATTACCTACGCTTTTTATTATTGGCTTCACATCTGGATATCAGGTGGTTACCATTTACAAAGCGATAAGTTATGTAAATAATAACTTAGTAGGCCTGGCTACAGCTGTGTCAAACATGATAGTTATGGTTTTTGGCTATTTTTTTCACACTGGGATCGCAAAAATAGTAGATTTGTGTTGGGATAGAACAATAATACAAGGAAATCCTGTGTATGGTGCTGAATTGCTGATAAAAGCAACATCAGTTATTCCTGTATGTTTGCTGGTGGCTGTTTTTGGGCTCTTATGGTTAAAAAATAAAGATTTTAGAGAAGTTGATTGTAATAAGTAGATAATTTATCGAAGGCTCGTATGATAAAATCGTTAGATGTACTAATTTAAGGCTCTTGTTATTATGAAATATAATACTTTATTTTACTTTGATATTTTTGTTTTAATTGTAATTGGGTTTTATTAGGTGGTAGGTATGTCGAAAAGTAATTTTTTTGTATGGTTGATAGTATCTCTTTTCTATGCATACCAGTATGTGTTACGTGTCATGCCAAACATAATTGCGCCTGTATTAATAACAAAATTTAATATAAGCATTGCAGATTTAGGGCAATTTAATGGTCTCTACTATGTGGGATTTACACTAGTTCATATCCCTGTTGGTCTTTGTTTTGATAGATTCGGTCCAAAAATTGTTTTACCTATTTGTGCTGTCTTGGTATCTATTGGAACATTACCTCTTGTGTGCTTTGATGAGTGGTATTATTCAGTATTAGGTAGAATAATTGTTGGGATTGGCTCGTCTGCGTCAGTAATAGGAGTATTTAAAGTTGCCAGTATGTATTTTCCGCGAGAAAAATCAGCAAAAATGGCAAGCATATCTGTTATTATAGGGCTATTAGGGGCAATATATGGTGGTCTACCAATAGAACTTTTGCTTGATGAGTTTGGTTGGAATTACGTAATTTATATTCTTTCAGGGTTTGGTTTCTTACTCGCTTTATCTTTATTTTTAGTTATTCCTTACAATGCTTACGACTTTCGAAAAGAAAAAATTAGCATGAAGGATCTAAAAACTGTGCTTTTCAATAAATATATCATTCTAATTAGTTTTTTTGGTGGCTTAATGGTAGGTCCACTAGAAGGTTTTGCTGATGCTTGGACAAAAGCTTTTTTATGTGAGGTATATCAAATGGCCGGTGATCTAGCGTCTTCAATTTCTTCTGTTATATATGTAGGATTTGCAGCTGGATTGCTCTCTTTTGCTCACATATTAGAAAAATATCCAAATAGACATTATGAAGTTATTATTGTCTGTTCCTTTGCAATGATTGCTAGTTTCCTTTTACTTTTTACACAGGCTGGCGGATTGTATATTGTATTGCCTGCACTTCTTGTTATAGGTTTCGCTTCTGGATATCAAATAGTAACACTGTACAAAGCATTAAGTTATGTAAATAATAACTTAATAGGATTAACTACAGCTGTGTCAAATATGATAGTCATGGTTTTTGGCTATTTTTTTCACACTGGGATCGCAAAAATAATAGATTTGTGTTGGGATAGGACAGTGATACAAGGAAATCCTGTGTATAGTGCTGAATTGCTGATAAAAGCAACATCTATTATTCCTGTATGTTTGCTGATAGCTGTTTTTGGGCTCTTATGGTTAAAAAAGCAGGATAAGCAGTCTTAAAATTGCTTGTGCATCTTAAAATTAAAGCGAGGTTTGATCTATGATGAGTGTTTTAAAAAAAATCTGTGGCTCTAAAAATAGTTTAAAGTCTTTTGATAACGAGGTTTATCAGTCTATAGAAAAAGAATTACAACGCCAAAAATCACAATTGCAATTAATTGCATCAGAAAATTTTGCAAGCAAAGCGGTAATGGAGGCACAAGGCTCTTTTCTGACTAATAAATACGCAGAAGGTTATCCAGGTAAAAGATATTACTGTGGTTGTGAGCATGTGGACAAAATTGAAAGTCTGGCTATAGAGAGACTTTGTAAGTTGTTTGGTGTAAAATTTGCAAACGTTCAACCTCACTCTGGTTCTCAGGCGAATCAAGCAGTGTTTGCTTCACTACTTGCTCCAGGTGATACGATACTTGGATTGTCACTGAATTGCGGTGGGCATCTAACTCATGGTGCGGCACCAAGCCTTTCTGGTAAATGGTTTAAGTCAATTCAATATACAGTGAATAAAGACACTTACTTGCTGGATATGGATGAGATAGAAAAGCTGGCGCTGGAGCATAAACCGAAATTGATCATAGCTGGTGCTTCTGCTTATCCGAGAAAAATGGACTTCAAACGCTTTCGCGAAATTGCAGATAAAGTTGGTGCTTATTTGCTTGCAGACATTGCTCACTATGCAGGGCTTATTGCAGCGGGCGAATATCCATCCCCTGCTGAATATGCACATGTTATGACTTCCACAACTCACAAAACTTTGCGTGGTCCTCGTGGTGGAATAGTGATGACCAATGATGAAGCATTACACAAAAAAATTCAATCTGCAGTTTTTCCAGGATTGCAGGGCGGGCCACTTATGCATGTGATAGCTGCAAAAGCTGTTGCATTTAAAGAAGCATTGGCGCCAGAATTTAAAACTTATAGCAAGAAAGTCGTGGAAAATGGGAAAGTACTAGCTCAAGAATTGCAAAAGCATGGACTCGACATTATAACCGGTGGCACTGACTCTCATATAGTGCTAGTTGACTTAAGATCGCAGAAATTAACTGGAAAAGACGTTGTAGATAGCCTTGAGAGGGCTGGCATTACCTGCAATAAAAACTCTGTGCCATTTGACACAGAAAAGCCAACCATCACCTCAGGGCTCCGTTTTGGCACCGCTGCTGAGACAACACGCGGACTTGAGGCAGAAAATTTTAAAGAAATAGCTGGTCTAATGAATGAAGTAATTCAAGGATTAATCAGCGGAAATAGCCCTGATATTGAAAGAACGGTGAAAACTAAAGTTGAAAAGATTTGTAGTAATTTTCCTATTTATTAATTTATGTGGTGTCATCCAAGTAGCTGGTAGAAACGAAAAAACTTACTTGACACCCTTCGCCAGCCCTCTTATCATGAAACTGAAGGTATTCATTTATCTTCAATCTGTGCAGATTAAACGACAACAGTATTACGTAATTGGCGTCTTATTTTTAATTTTTTGCACTATGCGCACCCTACGTCTTCACAACATTTCTGGGTTTTTACCTATATAAGCTGAAACGCGCTTATAAAGCGTTTAAGACAGTATAGCACGCCAATTTGCAGGATTAGAGAGTGACAACTAGCTAATACGGGATTTCTTTTGCCTTTTTTTCTGCTTAGTAAATTTCTTAAACATTTAAACTAAGATGGGTTGCATTTAAAAGCAGCTAAATTGCAGTGTTTAAGACTTAAAAAACGCCAATACTGAAAATAGACAATGACTAGGGCTTCTTTTGCCTTTTTTTCGTTTGGTAAATTTCTTAATGTTTGTAGCTAACATGAACAAACATTTGAGAGTAACTTCTGCTAGTAGGGTGTCATCCCAGTGCTTGACACTGCTCTCCTTTGTCATCCCAGTGCGTGACACTTGTATCTTTATGATGTGAGGCATTAGAGCTAAAATACCTCACAGGGAGGGTGAAGCTGATGCGACACTAATGCCATTAAGCCAGATTTTGCTTCCCTCCCATAGAGTTAAAGACTGAACAGTATCTTTTGGAATTATATCCCGTATTACAAGGTTAGTCTAAACTCTCAGTTTATTTATAGTCTTGGAGGCAATTTTATGCAAGTATAGCATTTCTCATAATAGTCCGAACAGGTCATAGGAAGGCAGAATCAACAGCACGACGAAAGGATTCGAATAGAGGAATGTTTTTCCTGGCTCTGTTTTTTATAGCAAACCAATGATGCTCAATTTTGTTGAAATCTGGAGAATAAGGCGGCAGATACAAAATTTCTGCACCAACCCCTTTAGCAAGCTCGATAATCTTATCAGACTTATGAAAAGTAGCATTGTCAAGAATGACAGTCTGTCCAGGTTCCAAGATCGGTGTCAAAAATTGCTCAAACCATCCATTAAAAACATCCATATTACAGTGGCCTTCAAAGGTTAACGGAACAACTATCTTTCTTCCACTTAAGGCTGCAACCATACTGATTCGTTGAGTTTTCTTTCCAGATTTTAAGGCATAAAACCGCTGTCCTTTCTGGCAATATCCGTAGGGGTAGTCTTCGGTGTTATCAATGCCAGACTCATCTATATACACTAAGTTTTTAGGTTCTTTTGTCGCTATAATTTTCAAAAATTCAGCACGTTTTTCTTCGTTTCTTTCCTTGTATCCATATGTCTTTTTTTGCGCGTAAATTCAATTTTTTTAAGGGCTCGATAGATCGTTTGGATACTAACGTTGTTCCAAAGTTTAGCCATTTCCGATAGAGTCTTTCCTCCGTGTTCTCTGGCAAATTTGGCAAAGGTATCCCAGTCGGTAATTTTGTGATTGTAACCCCCATTTCCAAGTTTTTTTGATTGAAAGTCTCCTGTTTCTTTTCTTCTTTGCTGCCACTCCCATAAAGTAGTTCGTCCAATCTTAAATCTTGCTGCCACTGTTTCTCTGCTTTCTCCTTCGTCTAGCGCTTCCATTGCTTTTTTTCTTAAATCATAACTATATGCTGCTGGCATTCAACCTCCTTATCATCATCTACCCTTATCCTATCACATCCGGACTTTTATGGAAAGAGCTATATTATTAGCTATTTAATAAAAAGATCGTAGCTAAACCAAGAAATATAAAAGCTGAGAGAATATCAGTTGTTGCCGATGTTAGGATTGAAGAAGAAACGGCAGGGTCAGACTTTAAACGGTGAAGCATTATAGGAATGAAAGTTCCGATGAACGTTGCAATAATTGACATCATAATCATGGAGACCACAAAAATCATCTCCACTTTGAAGTTGTGAAACCTTATTGCTAACACTACTAATGAAATAGTAGATAAGATCACCCCGTTTATAAGACCTATTAAAAATTCTTTCATCAGTATTCTTTTTGCATTTTGCTCAGTTAGATATTTTGTTGCGATTGCCCGGATGGTTAGCGTTACTGTTTGGGATCCTGCATTTCCGCTCATTGATGCAATTATCGGCATGATTATTGGCAGCACTATAAAACTTTTTATTACATCATCGAAAAAGCCAACTACTATGGAACACATTGTTGCAGCTAAGAGGTTAAACAGTAACCAAGGTAGCCTTTTAATTATAGTTTTATGTATAGGGGCATTTATATCGGCTTTAGAAGATACACCGCTTATTTTGAGTACATCCTCTTCTGTTTCTTGTTGAACAACTTTTATCACATCTTCAATTAAGATCACACCAATAATTTTACCATTCTTATTTACTACCGGAGCCGATAATAGAGAGTAATCTTTAAATATTCTTGCTACTTCCTCTTGGTCTATTCCAGTTTTAATGATTTTTATGTCATGATCCATTATCTCTTTTATTATTGTGTCTCCTGAGTGAGATATTACCTTATTTAAATTAACACTGCCTATAGGCTCTAATTTTGAGTTGATAATGAATATCTGGTGAAATTTTTCTGGTATTTTTTTATAGTTGCACACAAATTCTGTCAGTTGATTTATTGTCCAATAATATGGAGCTATAACCATATCTTTATGTATTAACCTTCCTGCACTTTCTTCTGGATATGATAGCAACTCCTCTACCGATTTCTGAGTTTTGCTGGGCAAATAGTAAAGTATATTTTCTACAGACTTTCTATCTAAATCTTTCACTATGGTTACTATATCTTCTACATCAAGGAGCATTAGTAACTTTGCTGTATTTTCTATTCCCAATGTTTCTATGATCTCTATTTGTAAATCTGGCACTACATGCACTAGGGCATCACTTAACAAATGTTGATCGAGGATATTAACTAATTTCTCCCTGTGATCACTGATCGAAGTAGATAAAAAATAAGCTAACTGAACACTGTCTATCGTTTTTACAATATTACGAACATTCTCTAGCTCCTCGTTATCAAGTGACTCTATTAAGTCATCAATAGCCTTTTTGTCTAAACCATAATGGGAACTTATTTCAATATTCATTACTTTACCTTGTTTTTTAATAAATATACGCGCTTGATTTCCTTAAACATTAAAGTATAATGAAATTATTTAAATTAACTATCATATGGTTAAATTTCTATTTTGTTTACTGTTATTGTTATTGATAGTAAATATATTAAAATCTAAAGTATAATGAAAACTTATCCAGAAATTCTTGAACACTTTCAAAGCTTAAATAAAAGTATTTCTCTTATCAGGAGGTGTCTTTGACATAGAAAAATTAAAGTTGCGTCTTGAAGAGCTTGACTCCCAAGCGTCGAATGATGACCTATGGCAAGATAACCAAAAAGCACAAGAAGTTTTAAAAGAACGTTCTAAAATTAAGAATGACGTAGAGTCGTTTTTAAAGCTGGAAAGCGATTACAACGATGCCATCAGCTTAATGAAGTCTGCTATTGATGAAAATGATGAAGAATTTTTCTCTGAAGTTGAAAATGAATTAGCTAAGCTAGAGAAATTAATCAAGTATAAAGAAACAGAGTCCTTATTTACTGGTGAAGCAGATAATAATAACTGCTTTTTAGAAATCCACTCAGGAGCTGGCGGAACCGAGAGCAATGATTGGGCTGAAATGCTGATGCGCATGTATATAAGGTGGGCAGAAATTTATCACAACTTTAAAGTTGAAGTTGTAGAAAAATTAGAAGGAGAGTCAGTTGGTATAAAGTCTGCAATGATAAAAATCGTTGGAGAAAAAGCTTATGGGTGGGCAAAAAGTGAAAGTGGAATTCACAGGCTGGTTAGAATATCGCCATTTGATGCAAATGGTAAACGTCATACCAGTTTTGCAAGTGTAGGATTAACTCCAGTGATCGAAGATTCAATTGATATTGCTGTGGATGAAAAGGATCTAAAGATCGACACCTATCGTGCTTCCGGAGCAGGCGGTCAGCATGTGAACAAGACTGAAAGTGCGGTACGCATTACGCATATTCCAACTGGTGTTGTAGTTCAATGCCAAAATGGTCGTTCTCAACACAGAAATAAAGATGAGGCATTGAAATTACTTAAAGGACGTTTATACCAAATTGAACTGGAAAAAAAAGAACAGAAAATGGCTGAAGAATATGGTAAAAAATGCGATATAGGCTGGGGCAATCAGATCAGATCGTACGTTATGCATCCATATCAAATGGTGAAGGATTTAAGAACTGGACATGAAGTGGGCAATATAAATTCTGTTTTTGATGGTAATATAGATTGTTTCATAGTTAGTGTGCTCACTAAGCAAAATTAGGTAGGGTTGACTTTCTTGCCATAATATATGATAATTAAAATATTGTTAAAGTAGGAGTAAAGTTATGGCGATTAAATATGATCAGTGGAAAAGTGACCTTACCCAGAAAAAGTGGAGAGAAAGTTTGGAATGTTTTTTACAAAAAGAATGATGCATCAAATTGTTCTGGAATGCAATAGTTAGAGGTTGTCCGGAAACAAGTAAATTCAAGCATATTCCCTCTTTAACATAACCCTACTTATAGCTAGGTATATGAAATTCTCAGTGGATGTTGTGAGTAAATCATACTCCTTCGATAGCCTTCTATTCCTATTAACCCAAGCAAAAGTCCTTTCTACAACCCATCTTCTTGGCTGTACTTTAAACCCTTGTTCTCTTGTTGGTAGTAGCTCAGGTGGCGTATCTTTGTGCACCCAAAATCTACATGGAGGCCTTTTAACAATTTCAATATCTATGTCATATTCTTCCTTTATGTGATTCTTTAAATTTCTTCCTTGGTATCCCATGTCAGCCCACATTTTTTTAACTTTAGTATATTTTGTTCTCATATTGTTTAATGCTATTTTAATACCATCTCTATCATTTTCGTTAGCAGCGCCTACGTAACAACCTAGTATAAAACCCTGAGTGTCTGTAATTATATGCCTTTTTCTACCCTTTACTTTTTTACTTCCATCATAGCCTTTGATCCCCCCTTTTCTGTAGTCTTTACAGATTGACTATCTACTATACAGGCACTCGGCTGCTCATTCCTTCCTATTTTTCTTCTACTATATTTTGTAATTTCATAATTCATTTTCTCAAAAATTCCCTGCTTCTTCCATTGCCTGAACTGCTCATACACAGTCTTCCATAGCGGAAAATCATTTGGTAAATACCGCCATTGACACCCTGTACGCAATACATAGAAAATTGCTTCTAATATTTCTCTTTTGCTATACTTTGGCGGCCTTCCTCCTTTCTTGTATGATACTCTGAAGTGTTTTTCTATTCTTGCCCATTCCCTTTCGCTTAGATCTGTTGGATACTTTTTTCTCATCTTTACCCCGTACTAAAATTTCAGATATTATAGCCTTTTACTTGTTTCCGGACAACCTCTAATTGCATGACACCCTGACAACCGTCATCCCGCTACGTGTTAGCGGGATCTAGAGATACCGCGAATGAATCGCGGTATGACGGTTCGTGGTGGTATGACAGTTCGTGGCGGTATGACGGTTCGCGGCAGCATGACGATAAGCTCGTCATCCCGCTACGTGTTAGCGGGATCTATGCTAAAAGATACCACGGCGGTATGACGTAGAACTGCTGCTTGTTAGCTGATGAGATACCGCGAATGAATCGCGGTATGACGGTTCGCGGCGGCATGACGATAAGGTTTATACCTTGTCATTCCAGCGCGTGACGCTGGAATCCAGCCTTTATTATGCAGCCTGCTTGGTTAAAATTAAGTCTTCTGGATCCAAGTAGTCAGGGCACTGGGATGACAATTACCTTAACAATTTCAAAAGAAGCCTAGTGAGCTATCAGCTATGTGTAGCTAACATTCTGCACGTCCATAAAAAACAAACCTTCTTTTTCGTCTTGAACGCTAATAATAGCGTGAGTGTTAAAAGGTAAAGGATCATTTGTATGTCCATGGCCTACCCCTTTCATTGTAAATACAGGAAAGTTAACACTTTTTGCAAACCTTTCTTTTACAACTTCAACAAGGTTATCGTTATAGCAGTTAACGAAATCCCCAAAGATTACTGCATGTACTCCATCAAAGATGTGAGCTTGTTTTAGGTGATCTAAACTGCGCTCTATTGCATATGGGTAAACTCTTATGTCCTCTAAAAATAGAATTTTACCTTTCGCATTTATTTGCCAAGCGGTTCCTATACTATTTTCAACTAGAGTCATATTACCACCGATGATTTTAGACTCTAATCTGCCATCTTTTAGTCTAATGCCATTATTTATCGTCTTTAGGTTATCAAATCTGATAGAATCCCGCTTGTTAAGAATTAACTCTTTCAATTTTTCAACAGAGCTTTCAGAAACGGAGTTATTTACTATCATTTCCAACATGGTGCCGTGAAGAGTTTGCCAATCATATTTAGCTTGTAGATAGATGTGCAAGGCAGTTATATCGCTATAGCCTATGAGGATTTTTTTGTTTTGAGCAATCCTTTCTTTTTTATCATTGGGTAACTTTTCTAGATAGGGAATTAACCGAGAAGCCCCTTCTCCTCCTCTGATACACCAAATTATTTTACTATCACCGGTTAGTGCACTAACCAAATCATTTGCTCTGAATTCATCAGAGTTGGAATAAAATGGATTATCATTACTATATATTTTCTCCGAAATATGAGGATTAAAATCCAAAGCTTCTACATATTCTTTTATAGTAGTCAGATCTGATTCTTTTCCCTTCGAAGAAGGAGCAATAATATCAACTTGGTCGATTGCATGAATACTTGTGTTAGCACATAAAGTGAGAATGAAATATAAAAGATAAACAATCATTAAAATATCTTATAAAACTCTTTTTTTAGTATATCATCCAATTCAGAGAGTGGAACTTTCACTCCTAGTTCTTCCATTGACGTGACGCCATAATCTTGCAGTCCACAAGGAATAATACCCTTATAGTGAGAGAGGTCTGGAAAGACGTTAAGCGCTATGCCATGATAAGTTACCCATTTTCTTAAACGGATACCAAAAGCTGCAATTTTTTTTTCTACTCCGTTATGGTTTACCCAAACACCTATTCTATCCTCTTTAAATTCTCCAAGTATATTAAAATGCCTTAAAACGTTTATCATCCAATTACTTAGGTCTCTAATATATAGCTTTATATCGCATTTATTTCTTTTTTTAAGGTTTAACATTAAATATATGATGCGCTGTCCTGGACCATGATATGTGTGCTTACCACCCCTTCCTGTTTTATATATAGGAAATAATTTTTCAACAACGTCGTCATCTGTTGCACTGATTCCTGCAGTATAAAGTGGAGGGTGCTGGAGTAGCCATACCAATTCGTCTGCTGAATTATTGTGAATTTGTTGAATTTTCTCTTCCATGGATTTTACAGCACAGTTATAATCAATAAGCTGATTAGATATTAGCCATTCTGTCATATTCTATTTCTTTTTTTTTAGTATAGCAGTTCGTTCTTTTCCTGTCACCCAAGTGCTTTCCTTCCGTCATCCCAGTGCGTGACACTGGGATCTATGTCTTAGTTTAACTACAGAATCTAAAACACTTTTAACTTTTAAACATCTTTCATGAGGCACATATGAATTTCAACATCTTTCAAAGAAAAAAAAGCGCAGTATTTACTAAATATTCTGCTTTGCAGCTAATGATGGAGCCAAGTTGGAGTAAGCGTGATTATGTAAGTTTTGCTGAGGAAGGTTACATAAAAAATGTTATTGCCTTTCGAGCAATCAATATGATTGCAAGTGCTGCATCTTCGGTACCTCTTACTCTCTGCCAGCTTACTGACCAGGGAAAATCACAATTAAAAGCCCATCCATTACTGAAATTACTTTATTCTCCTAATCCAATGACATCAAAATCGGAATTTATTGAGGGGATTGTAACTTATCGGTTAGTTAACGGCAATTCTTATATATTGATGGTTGAGTCGCAGAACAATAGAAAACCACCAACAGAGCTTTATCTTCTGCGCCCAGATAGGGTTGAAATTGTTCCAGGGAGAAATAACGTTCCTTATATCTATCGTTATACCATAAATAACAACAGTTATGACTTTAAAGTTGATAAACTAACTGGATGTTCAGCAGTGTTGCACTTAAAGACCTTTAATCCTTTGAATGATTGGTATGGGCTATCACCAATTGAGGCAGCTGCATATAGCATAGATCAGCATAATCAGGCGGGTGCTTGGAATCAAGCGATGTTGCAAAACGGAGCAAGACCAAGTGGTGCAATAGTTGTGAAATCAGCAAAAGATGGAAGTGGTGGAAGTTTAAGTCAAGAGCAGTACCAACGCTTAAAGGTGCAGATAAATGATCATTATTCAGGGCCTGTCAATGCTGGAAGACCGATATTGCTTGAAGGAGGCTTGGAGTGGAAGGAAATGAGCTTATCGCCAAGGGATATGGATTTCATTGAGTCCAAACACAGTTCAGCTCGTGATATTGCCCTGGCTTTTGGTGTTCCGCCGCAGTTGCTTGGCATACCAGGTGATAACACTTATAGCAATTTAGTCGAAGCACGCTTATCCCTCTGGGAACAGACGGTTTTACCAACGCTAGAAAATATTATCTGTCACCTGAATTCTTGGCTGATACCAAGATTTGGTGAAGATCTGTGCTTGTCGTATGACAAAGATGCAATAGAAATTCTCATGGAAAAGAGACAAAAGTTGTGGAAATATGTAGAAAATGCAAGCTTTATGACACTCAATGAAAAAAGGGAAGCATTTGGCTTACCACCGCTGCCGGGTGGTGATGAGTTAGGTTAAGTTTGTACCCGTTCAGATGAGTTCATTGTCTCCTAAACCGTACGCCTAAGTAAATCAACTATTTTTCTTGCCAACCAGAGCGGTGAAGATTTGGTCTACATCAAAACTCATCTTAGGACGCCAAATAGGGCCATCCAAATGCATATCGATATAGATTGGATTACTATAATTTGGTGGTATGAAAAAGAACCTGAATATAGAAACTAAAGCGAAGTTAGATAAGGTTAAATTAGAAGAGATCGACCCTGATGCTTGATCAATCCCGAATTGTAAACTAGTTGAACATATACCACTCTTAATACTTGCTTTTCCGCTAATATTTTCAAAAGATGTTTTACCGTTATATATATCAACATAAGCAAGTGTGGAAATTTCAGATTTATTCTTACTGCTTAACAAATTAGTGATAAATGAATTGAAATCTACATTAGTAACTTCTATTCCTTGCGCTTGTAAGTTTACATCTCCTGATAAGTTACTAGCCCAATCATGAAAACTTTTTCCTTGAGTTTTGATTTCACCATTTAAGCTTACCTGACCATTTACATTGTCAATTCCTATAACCTTACCAATCTTTTTAGTGTCCAAATTTACAATAGAAAACCTTGTATTTATTGAGTCTGATCTTAAATAACCCTGAAAAAACACTTGCCCGTGTTCTAATACGTAACTTGCCTGCCTGATAGTGATAGTGTTGTTTCTCATTACCGCATCCAAATTAAAATCTTTTAAAACATTCTGCTCGGTTTTAAATTCTGCAGTATTGATTTGCACATTTGCATCAAAGCCTTCTTTATCATCCAGAAAATCAAGCTGCTTTGTTGACCATTGAATTTGATCTATCTCATTTCTTGAATTTCTTTTCGTCTCTACTAAATTCGGTAATTTAAAGATATTTCCATTAAATTTACTGCCCGTAAGGTTAACATCTAATAAAGGTTTGGCGTATTTTTGATCTGCTAATATTTTTGCATTACCGGTAATATCGAAATCTTCTCCAGATAGTTTTATTTTATCTGCAACTAGCTTACCTTTTTCCATTTTTAGCAAAAAATCCAAATTTTTAATTTTCGTATCATTCAATGTAAGGTTATTAACACTGGCCTTTATATTTGCATCATACTGAAAAATTTTCAGCCATTGCATTTTAGGTAAACTGCTAAATAATGAATGATCATATTTATCTGCATCAAGATTATGCATGCTAAATTCACCATTGATCACATTGTGTTTTTTTGTGTGGCTTACTCTAATTGACCCTTGCAAGGATTCCTTATTATTTAGCAGTCTAATGTCTGAGATAGATAATATTCTTGGTGCAAGGTGCAGTTTAGAACTTAGTGTAAATTGATTTTTCTGGTTTTCTTTCATCTTTATAGAAGGGAAAAAACATGAAATGAATGACTCAAAATCATTTCCTTCGACTAATAAATCACCGTTGAATTCAGATAGGACATTATTGTTTGAGATCTCTCCTGATAAGTAAGATATATTATTGATTCCAGGAAATTTAAGAAGCGTATTAACTTTTACTTTGCCATCAGTGGATTTTAGTACAGCACGGAAATTGTCCAATATTTTGTTTTGATATTGAATGTTAGAAGCTTCTATATTAAAATTTAAGCTCAAGTTCTTTGGCACAACTTCTCTAAAACATTCCAGAAGGTCTTTCATATTCATTGTTTTTTGTAAATCATCTTGTATGGAATCTAAATCAACTTTACTGAAGCTAATATTGAGATTAGTGTGATTGCCTTTTCTATCATTTTGTATTGTACCACTGGCTTGCATGCTTTTGGAATCAATTTTTAGGTCAGTTGCCGTAAACTCACTTTCATTAAGACTTATATTGGATGATATCTTGATATTTTTGCTAGGAATAACATGAGAGAGAAAGCTAAGATTAATGATTTTTGCTAAATCACTCGCAAAACCGGAACTATTATTGATCGTTAGTGTTAAATTACCCTGGAGTTCTTCTTGATTTCTATTACCTGTAAATAGCAAATTTACAAAATTTGATTCAACACTAATGTGTACATTCTTTTTTGTGATATCAACCTTTCCTGAAAAATCGTAATTATTATCACCTACCTTTACTTTACCGGAGAATTGCCTATTTTTTTTTACAGCAACCTCCTTTATATTAACAATGCTGCTATAATTAGCGAAATCATTCTTAAAACTTACTTGGCTGTCTTTTATTACTATATCGACTGTGTTACCACTGGCTTTTGTATTTATAATATTAATTAAATTTTCTTTATTGCTTTTCATGCCAAACAATGTGATTGACTTTGGTTGCAACGAAAATAAAAACAACGATAGGAGTGACGGTTTTACCTCAATTTTTCTTACACTAATTAAATCTGACAACTTTTGCTCTTTATTTTCGTTGTATTGTACATATACATTATAAATAGTGAGCTTTGGGGTAATCAACGAAACTTTAATTTTCCCCCCAATACGCACTTCAGCATCATACGTCCTCTCCAACTCTTTTATAATATATTCCTTGTAGCCACTCCAATCCTTAAAAGTTGCAGCAACGTGCATGAGAATTAATAGCAGCGAGATTGATAATACGGCATATAAAGAAAGTCTCATAGTAGACCTCTCATTCCAGCATCCTTTCATCTTGTCATCCCAGTTCACCTTTTTCCTGTCATCCAAGTGCGTGACACTGGGATCCATCTTATTTTCATCATGGGCATTATTTCAGCGTATGCTCCTAGAATCTGTTGTCTATTGCACAATTTGTAAATACTTTTATATCTGGATCCCAGTGTCAAGCACTTGGATGACACCATTTGTTGTACCTTCAGATTACATTTATACATGTTTTCAAACTTCCTCTAAAAGTTAGGTAAAGAATACCAAAATAAACAATAACACTCAAAGCTATTAAAGTCGTTAAATAAACGATACGAGCTAACATTTTATCAAAAAATAATCCTGCCAACAAAGAATTAAAAATATAAAGGGCTATTGACATGACTACCGTTGCTACAAAAATTTTCATGATATTTAACAATAACGCTTGGCTAACCTTATACATCTTATTTATTGTTAAATAACTAATTAATAGAATGGAGTTTATCCAAGTGGAAACGGAAGTAGCAATAGCAATCCCCGTATGCTGATACTCGTTCATTAACAAAAGGTTTAGCACTACATTAATTCCAAGACACATTAGCGAAAATATGGTTGGTATTTTCAGATTGCCTTTAGCAAAAAATGTAGGTAGCAATACTTTATTTATAATAAATGCAGGTAAAGAAAGAGAAAATGCTATTAAAGTGGGAACAGTTTGCTGCACTGCATAATGATCAAACCGGCCGTAAGAAAAAAGCGTAAGTAAAATTATGTCGGGAATAATGATAAAGGCAGCAGTTGTTGGCATAATTAACATTAATCCTATGTTGAGAGCCTTGTTCTGTATTTTGACTATATTTTCAGTATTATTCACCTGTTTTGAAATTAGAGGAAGAAGCACTGTACCAATTGCAGTACCGATTATTCCCTGCGGTAGTTGATTTAGTCTATCGGCATAATATATATAAGACACCGCATTTGGTATAAAACTTGCCATTATTGTATCAATCCATAAGCTTATTTGAGTTACACAATTGTTGATAATTGCAGGTATCACACGCTTAAAAAACAACCTTACTTCATTGCTTAATTCAAGGCTAAAAGAAAAAGCTGCCTTTAACTTGTATGCACTAAATAGTATCAAAAGTAGCTGGAAAATTCCTCCTATAAGGACAGCTATAGAAAGGTTGTGCGCTGGAGTTTTTACGTAAGGCACAAACAAACTGATGATTAAACAGAGATTCAAAACAATTGGTGCAATAGCTGTTGAAGCAAAATGCTGCTTTACTTGCAGCATTCCACCAATAAGTGATGCAATTGAAACAAAGATTATGTAGGGCATCATAATTCTTGATAAAGTAACAGTAAGGGTAAACTTACTTTGGTCAAATCCAGGAGCAAAAATTTGAATCATATAAGGGGAGAAAGTTTGCATAATAAGGCAAAAAATTACTAAGATAATAAACGTAATGGATATTACACTACTTGCAAAATTAAATGCCTTTTTATTATCATATGATTCTGTCGAATATAACGGTATGAATGAGGTAGTGAACGCTCCTTCTGCAAAAAATGCTCGAAATAGATTGGCAAAGCGAAACGAAGAAAAAAATATGTCTGCAAGAGAGTTCGCACCAATAACCGTAGCAATCAATACATCTCTTATTAACCCTGAGATCCTTGAAATAGCCGTAAAAAAACTAAATGTGAAAATACTTTTAAACATACCACTACTTCATTAGTGTCAATACAATTAACTATAATAGTAAAAGTATCAATGAAAATATTTATTGGCTAAACTTAAAACCCTCTGCAAAAGGAGAGTTAAATAATCAATTGACTATTTGCGCTCGTATGTTAGATATTTTATACCTTGGCGGGCGTAGCTCAGTTGGTAGAGCGTCAGTTTGTGGTACTGAATGTCGCCAGTTCGATCCTGGTCGCTCGCCCCACTAAAATTTTCTGCTTGACGGAGATATGAACAAATGGTAATATATCAATTAATTAGGGAGGTTATATGGATGACGGCACTAAAAGTCTTTTAATATTTTGTGGCGCAGCATCGGTAATAGGTGCATTTACAGTTCTGGGATTGAGTTTTACAGCTTTATCACCTTTGGTTATAGGTGGTGCCGCCATTCCTGTAATATTATTAACTGCATATTTTATATGCAATAGTGTAAAAGAAGGAAAATTCTCCAAAAAAGGTCTTTTCGGGGTGGCTTGTTTTTGCGTTACAAGTGCTGCAATTGGAGTTGGCCTTGCTGCAGCCGCAACTGCTATTTTTCCTGGTGCAATGCTTGGAATGGGCTCTGCAGCTTTAGCAGGTGCAACAATAGGAGTGATAGCACCGATAGCAGGGTTATTTGCAACCATGGCTATAATATTTGCTGCTGAAAAAGTGAATGAATATATTATATCACCTATAGTTGAGTGTTTTTCTTCAAAAGAGAAGGGGTACGAATCACTTTAACCCAATTAAGTAAGGTTTCTGCTTTCTGTTATTCTAGTGTGCAGCATATAGCTGTACGAACATTTGTTTGCAAAGGCAGTGTGTTAAGTGTTATAGCCGGTTTTGCCTCAAACACAAAGGGGTGTCATCCCAGTGCTTGACACTGGGATCCAGGAAACTTAATTGCAAGTAATGCATTGGGTTTGGTAAGTATGGGTTTTGCGTTATAGAATGAAGCACTTTTGGTGAATTTGTAAAGAAAACTGGATGCCAGTGTCAAGCACTGGCATGACATCATTTGTCGTGCGAATTACCTTAGCAAAAACGAATGTGCGTATAGTTGTATGTGCAGTACGGAGTAACAGGAGAGGTATCACTATAAAATTTGACATTAACCGCTAATAGTCGGAATATTAGAGAGTAAGAGTTACTCAAGAAGGCATGCATAAATATGACGTAGTAGTAGTAGGTGGTGGTCATGCAGGGTGCGAAGCGGCTGCAGCCGCAGCTCGCCTTGGTGCAAGCACGCTGCTCATAACTCATAAAATTTCAACTATAGGGGAAATGTCCTGCAACCCAGCAATCGGAGGAGTTGCAAAGGGTGTTGTAGTTAGGGAAGTTGACGCTCTTGATGGAATAATGGGAAGAGCAATCGATCAGTCAAGCATACACTCAGTCATTTTAAATAGCAGCAGAGGTGCGGCAGTATGGGGCCCGCGTGCACAGGCAGACCGAAAATTGTACAAGCAAGCAATACAGGAAATCATTCTAAATTATAACAATTTGACGGTAAAAGAAGAGTCAGTTAACGATTTCCTTATAGAGAGTAATGGCAATGGAAAACCGTGCATTAAAGCTGTAATAATAAGCTCAGGTGAACGTATACCAACAAGTAAAGTCGTTCTAACTACAGGGACTTTTCTGCGGGGTGTGATTCATATAGGAGAGCAGGTAACTCCTTCAGGGAGAATGGGAGATGAGCCTGCCGTAGAACTTGCAAATACGTTGAAGAAATATAATTTTAAATTAGGTAGACTGCGTACCGGAACTCCACCAAGGCTTGATCGTAATACTATAAACTGGTCAATATTGCAAGAACAAGTAGGTGATAATCCACCTGTGCCGTTTTCTTATCTCACAGAAAAAATTAACCAACCTCAGGTTTCATGTTTTATTACTCATACTAACGAAAATACACATAGAATAATTCGAGAGAACCTTCACAGGTCAGCTTCTTCGTATTTGGATGACATTGTTGCACCAAGATACTGCCCATCAATTGAAGTTAAAGTTAAAAAATTTGCAGAAAAAAGTAGTCATCAAATATTTCTAGAGCCAGAAGGCCTGAATGATGATACTGTATACCCGAACGGAATTTCAAATTCATTGCCTATTGAAGTGCAGCGTGAAATGATAAAGAGTATCAAAGGACTTGAGAACGCAGAAATATTGAGACCTGGATATGCAGTTGAGTATGACTATATTGACCCACGAGAGCTATTTCATACTCTTGAAACTAAGAAAGTTAAAGGTCTATATTTTGCTGGCCAAATTAATGGCACTACTGGATATGAAGAAGCAGCAGGGCAAGGAATTATCGCCGGGATCAATGCAGCACTTTCTGCATCTGAAAAAAAAGAAAGCTTTGTTCTCCACCGCACAGATTCGTATATCGGCGTAATGATAGATGATCTAGTCACTAAAGGGGTGATCGAACCTTATAGATTATTTACCTCACGTGCAGAATATAGGCTAGCTATCAGGTCAGATAATGCAGATAGGAGATTAACACAAAAAGGTTATGATATTTCCCTTGTGTCGCATGAGAGATACTCTGTTTTACAGAATAAACTTAAATCTATTAAGCAACTTGAAGAAAAACTAGAGAGTTTGACGATTACTCCTGAGCAGCTTAGGTCTTATGGTATCAAAATATCTTATGATGGGATAAGAAAAACGGCACTAGATCTACTTAGCTATCCAAATATCGACTGGAATAAATTACAAGAAATATGGCCGGAGTTAAGCAGCGTCACGCGCTGGGATGACACCGCAGTGGGTAGCATAACTAAGAATGAAATATGCGAAGCGGTTGAAATTGAAGCAAAATACAAACCTTATCTAATAAGACAAGAAGCAGATATGAAGTTTTTACGAGAGGAAATCAATACTCAAATTCCAATCAACTTCAACTATTCACAAGTTAAAGGCTTGTCAAGTGAAGTAATAGAAAAGTTGCAGACGATAAAACCAGCAACAATTGGCATTGCAAAGCAAATACAAGGCATCACTCCCGCAGCGATAGTGAGCATATTAGTGTACTTGAGAAACAGGAAAACGAAAGTAGCTGCTAATTTTGTGTGAGGTATATAATGGTGCGCCAAGAAGTGCTTGGAGAACAGTTGGTGAAAATCCAACACAAACAAAGTCTAGCCAAAAGTTTGGAACAGACCACTATGTTGCATGAGGTAACGAGTGTAATAGAGCTAGTGGGATGGACAATGCAGGGCACAACGGAAGTGAAGGAGTGGAGTCCCGAAATACCTGAAGACATAGAGGTCGACATGTTCATGGCCATGGAAGACAGCATGAAGGATAACGTAAAGGCAAGTTATCACTCACTCTATCGGGATCTGAGACCGTGCCATGTATTGAAATGGACTTCAAGTGAACTTGGGAGATCCCATGCATTCCTATTAAGGTACGTTGGAACAAGTCAACAAAGGCAAGAACTAGCGGAAGATGCAGGGGAAGTCGGACTGATTGATAGTACTCAGAATGTGGGAAAGCCACGTACAAGGGGAAGCGATCAGCAATATAGTAACTGGAATAGGGATTGCTATGCCAATACAACGGAGGTAGGAATAACATGCGATATAAACTAAACCAGATAGCAGTAAGAGCAAAGCAAGATAAGCGACTAAAATTCACATCGTTAGTCCATCTGATAAATACAGAGAATCTTGCGAGATGTTATAAAGAACTGAAGCGTAACAAGGCTTGTGGAGTAGACCAGATAACAGTGGAATCATACGGAGAAAATCTGAATGAGAAACTCGAAGTGCTAGTAGAAAGTATGAAGAGGAAGCAATATCAACCACAACCAGTAAAGAGGGTATATATACCGAAAGCTGGAAGTAAAGAGAAACGCGGACTCGGAATACCATCGACCGAGGATAAATTAGTACAGATTATGCTGAAGAAGATATTAGAAAATATTTACGAGGCAAACTTTCTGGACAGCTCATATGGATTTCGACCTGGAAGAAACTGTCATCAAGCGGTAAATGCACTAGATAAAGCAGTTAAGTACAAGCCAATAAACTACATTGTAGAAGTGGATATCAAGAAGTTCTACGATAATATACAGCATAAATGGCTAATGAGGTGTCTAAGGGAACGAATAACTGACCCAAATTTGCTGTGGTTAGTAAAGCGGTTTCTCAAGGCAGGGATAGTCGAAGCTGGAAATTATGAAGCAACAAAACAAGGTACACCACAAGGCGGTATAGTAAGTCCTGTATTAGCAAATATATACTTACATTATGTGTTGGATTTATGGATAGAAAAGAAATTTAAATCAAGATCCAGAGGATATATACAACAAATAAGGTTTTGCGATGATTTTGTGGTTTGTTGCGAAAGTAAGGTAGACGCGGAAGAATTTCTGGAATTACTGAAACAAAGGCTAAATAAATTTGGGTTGGAAGTATCTGAAAACAAGACCAGAGTAGTAAAGTTTGGCAAGAGGGAGTGGCAACGAGCGATAAGAGAGAAACGAAGGACGGAAAGTTTCAATTTTCTGGGGTTTACGCACTATGGTGCAAAAAGTCGTCGTGGTAGATTAATGATGGGACATAAAACCTCTAAGTTAAATCTAGCCAGAAAACTAAAAGAAATCAAGGAGTGGTTGAAAATAGTCCGCGGAAGTATTCGACTTAAAGATTGGTGGCAAGTACTGAAGGCTAAATTAACAGGACACTATAACTACTTTGGTATTAGCGGAAATTATTGGTGTTTGAAACAATTTTACACATCAGTAAGAAAGCTAGCATTTAAATGGATAAATCGGCGTAGTCAGAAAAAGAGTATGACCTGGGAACAGTTTGTACACTACGTAGAAGTAAATCCATTACCAAAGCCAAAAATACATTTTTCTTTATATGCATAAGAGGGACGACTGTGAAAACTAATATTGATGAGCCGTGTGCGGGAAATCTGCAAGCACGGTTCTTTAGGGGGAGTTGTAGTAATAAAACTCAAACGAGAGGAGTAAAGCTACAGCTTCTACCGAACAATTTAACCACTATTAATTGTACATTATTTGTTGTAATTACATATTTTTTGACGTGCATTATAGCTTGGTGCTTACCTTTCAAAGACATAACATTATTAACAACATTTGTTCCGGCTTCAGTTGCAATTTTGCTAACCATTTATAATAAACAGAAGGTAAGGGATCTTTTTAAACTTAGTTCGCCAAAAAACTGTCTATTAGGGTTTATACTTATTCTGGTAAGTATGCTAATTTCCAATGGTCTTTTGTCAATTTACTGCGGTTTTTCATTTTTCCGAGAGTCTTTTACGTTAGACCGTGTAAAGGATTTGAGTGCAGTTTTGAGTCCATTAGTGATGTTATTTGTTTTATATCAACCTTTGTGATGTGGATCATTATGTCTCTTGGTGAAGAGATCGGTTGGCGTGGCTATCTTTTGAAAAATCTTAAAAGCAAAATATCAAATTTTTATATCAGAGCAATTATTGTCGGTATTATTTGGTCAGTATGGCACATACCAACTTATGTGGTTGCTGGCTCAGCTTTGTGGAAGGATGGCTTTACATTCCCGACTATTTGTGCTTATACCCTTTATATTTGTGCAATGTCTATAATGTTTACCTGGTTGTTTGAAAAAGACAACTCGATTTGGCCAGTAACTATTGCTCATGCAACAAATAATCTTGTGTATAGTGTTTTGAGCATTCTAATGCCGTCTCCTCCTCTGTCAACTTTCGATGCAGTAATTCGCCTTACATTAGGAGCAGCTGGTTATTTCATTGTTGCAATTGGTGTTATTTGGTTTGATAAAGCTCGAGAGCGTCATTTGAGTAATTCATAGTATAAAATTTCGGAGGCAATTCGCATCAGGTGTCATGCAGGTAGCATGACACTGGGATGATGAGGAAGAAAAAGCAAATTTTGCCTTTTACGGTCAATCTATTATACTTAGTAAGACTTCAATAAACTAATGAATTATACTTTATATCTAATTAAATGCACAAGATATTAATAAGAAATAACTACAAACCTTTGGTCGGAAAAATCAAGATTAATGGCTCAAAAAATGCTGTTTTACCAATAATGGCAGCAAGTCTATTAAGTAGCTCCCCGGTAATTTTGCATAATGTACCTGATTTAATTGATGTGCATCTAATGTCTAAGTTGCTTGAAAGTCTTGGAGCAGAAGTGAACTTTATGCACAATAAAAATTATAAAGCGAACCATACTTTGAAAATTGACTGCAGCAATATCAACAATCACGTGATGCCATATAAAACCGCAAGTAAGCTAAGAACTTCTTTTCTAATATTGGGTCCAATGCTTAGCAGATTTGGCAAAGCGAGAACAGCATTTCCTGGTGGATGCAACATTGGAAAGCGTCCCGTTGATATGCATATTAAAGCATTAGAAGAAATGGGAGCTAAAATTGAAATTGACGGCTATAATATAATTGCAACAGTGAAAGGAAAGCTACAAGGAAAAGAAATCACATTTGAGAAAATAAGTGTTGGCGCAACAGAAAATGTAATAATGGCAGCAACATTTGCAGAAGGAGTGACAACAATAAACAATGCTGCAACTGAGCCGGAAGTTCTTGATTTAATAGATTTTCTGAAGAAAATGGGTGCTGATATTGAAATTGATAATACAAAGGTCATAATAACAGGAGTTGAAGCACTAAATGGATGTGTTCATAAAATAATACCAGATCGCATAGAAGCAGGCACCTATGCACTAGCTGCTATAATAACCGGTGGTAAGTTGGAGTTGGAAGGAATAAATCTATCTGATATAAGGTGTATTACAAATGAGTTGGAGACTATAGGAGCTATGGTTGAACTGTATGATGGAGGCATTGTTATTTCCAGAAAAAATGGCTCTATTAAGTCTGCTAACGTTGCGACAGATCCATATCCCAATTTTCCCAGTGATATGCAACCACAACTGATGTCTGCAATGTGCATCGCTGATGGGATATCAGTAATTGAAGAGAACATTTTTGAAAACAGATTTACACATGCAGATGAATTGAGAAAGTTAGGTGCTAATATCAGCATCGAGAAAAGCAAAGCTACTATAAGTGGAATAAAAAGCTTATCTGGAGCTAATCTATATGCTACTGACTTAAGATCAACAGCAGCTTTGGTGCTTGCTTCTTTGGTAGCCGGTGGAGAAACTATAATAAACAATTCACATCATTTATGGAGAGGATATGAAGCAATGCATGAAAAACTCAATTCATGTGGAGCTGATATCTCCATTTCGTCTTGAGAATATTTTATGAATGAAGCAACCAAACGAACTATAGTAAAAGAAATAGATGCAATCTTATATGAAGAACATAAGGTATTAGACCATGGATTTATTCGAGTAGTGGATTATATGGGCTCTGATAGCGCTATAGTTCAAGCTGCTCGTGTTTCTTATGGCAAGGGAACAAAACAGATAAGTCAGGATGAAGCACTTATAAAGTATTTAATGAGACATCATCATACAACTCCATTTGAAATGTGTGAAATTAAGTTTCACGTGAAACTTCCAATTTTTGTTGCAAGGCAATGGATAAGGCATAGAACTGCAAATGTGAATGAATATTCAGCAAGGTATTCAATACTTGATAATGAATTTTATACACCTAAACCAGAACAAGTTGCAAAACAATCTGACAATAATAAACAAGGTAGCGGGGAAGCTTTTGATCCAGATACCTCAAAGGAAATAATAGATTCTCTAACAAATGACTCTAATTTAGTATATTCTCATTATGAAAAATTTATTGAGCAGGGGCTTGCAAGAGAAATTGCCAGAACTAACCTAATGCTTAATTACTACACGCAATTTTATTGGAAAATAGATCTGCATAATCTCCTTCATTTTTTGAAGCTTAGAGCTGATAAGCATGCCCAATATGAAATCAGAGTTTATGCAGAAGTTATGCTGGATATAATAAAAAAATGGGTTCCACTGGCCTACAATGCCTTTGTTGAATATTGCCTAGAATCAGCCTGTATTTCAAGAACTGGTCTAGAAATAATTCGCAAATTAATTAAAGGGGAAAACGTTACTAGAGAAGAAAGTAATATTGGTAAAAGAGAATGGGGCGAGCTGATGTCTATACTTGATAAACAATCTTAAAGATAAAGGCATACGTGTCAATCTCCTCTGTCAGTTAGAGGTTGTCCGGAAACAAGTAAAAGGCTATAATATCTGAAATTTTAGTACGGGGTAAAGATGAGAAAAAAGTATCCAACAGATCTAAGCGAAAGGGAATGGGCAAGAATAGAAAAACACTTCAGAGTATCATACAAGAAAGGAGGAAGGCCGCCAAAGTATAGCAAAAGAGAAATATTAGAAGCAATTTTCTATGTATTGCGTACAGGGTGTCAATGGCGGTATTTACCAAATGATTTTCCGCTATGGAAGACTGTGTATGAGCAGTTCAGGCAATGGAAGAAGCAGGGAATTTTTGAGAAAATGAATTATGAAATTACAAAATATAGTAGAAGAAAAATAGGAAGGAATGAGCAGCCGAGTGCCTGTATAGTAGATAGTCAATCTGTAAAGACTACAGAAAAGGGGGGATCAAAGGCTATGATGGAAGTAAAAAAGTAAAGGGTAGAAAAAGGCATATAATTACAGACACTCAGGGTTTTATACTAGGTTGTTACGTAGGCGCTGCTAACGAAAATGATAGAGATGGTATTAAAATAGCATTAAACAATATGAGAACAAAATATACTAAAGTTAAAAAAATGTGGGCTGACATGGGATACCAAGGAAGAAATTTAAAGAATCACATAAAGGAAGAATATGACATAGATATTGAAATTGTTAAAAGGCCTACATGTAGATTTTGGGTGCACAAAGATACGCCACCTGAGCTACTACCAACAAGAGAACAAGGGTTTAAAGTACAGCCAAGAAGATGGGTTGTAGAAAGGACTTTTGCTTGGGTTAATAGGAATAGAAGGCTATCGAAGGAGTATGATTTACTCACAACATCCACTGAGAATTTCATATACCTAGCTATGAGTAGGGTTATGTTAAAGAGGGAATATGCTTGAATTTACTTGTTTCCGGACAACCTCTAACTCTCGTTCACCAGATTGAATCTTGCTTTTTACATCACATTAACTCATCACTTTTATAGAACATCTCATTAAAATCATTTAGAGTTCCAAAATCCTGACCCTTGATAAACAGGTGATCATTAGCAACATGTGCTTCATCAAGAGTAAACAGCTCGTAATGATGATTGTGAGCGGGCCTAACAATTTCATTATATAAAACCATTACTTGTTCGTAGTTATATCCATCGCCAGCATGATATTTACCACGTACGGTATCATAAAAATTCTTTACATCATCATATGTCACTTGCAGCTCCACCTTATACTTTCCCACTTCAAGAGGACTTCCTGTCTTTATTTTTAAGGGATGTTGTGAATTTGCAACACTGTTAGAAGTTTCTGCTTCAATATCAGAATTTTTATCCATATTTTCTATCACACTTGCCATAACAGTTTCTTGTTCATCTTCTGTTGGTTTTGTTTGTTTTTCAGTCTTATTACTGCTACTGTCAGTTTCCACAGTTACTTTTTTTACTTCTATATCTTTTTGAGCTTTCTCATTACTTTGCTTGTGTATTTCATCTCCATGCAATTTTTCCTGCAGAGCTTTTTTCGTATCAGCATAATCATCACGATTGCTTTGCAAAGCTGGTTTATAACTGCTGTTATCATCCGCTTGCATTTGATCTATATAGTTAGATTCTTCTTCCTGTATAGTATTTTTTGCGTTATCCTCACCAACCGTTCCTTTCTCCCCAGACTTGGCTTCACTCTCTACCACAACTTCTTCGTCTACTTGCTCATCATCAATTGTAAATTCAGTACCTATCTGATTGCTATCTTCCTCCAATTCATTAGATAATTTTTCAGATAGCTGGTCACCACTCAAATATGGTTCCTTTGAATATTTAGCATAATTATGGGGATCGGTTCTGTTTTCTGAATAAAACCCACTTTCAAAGTCTGAGTAGGAGCTTTGATTGAGCACAAAAAATAAGTTTTCATAATTAACCAGCATATCACTATCAGGGCTAACAAAATTTAAATATTCATCGCCTTCCCATTCTGGGTGGTGTCTATACTCTGCTATGTAGTATTTACTAGAGTCGAGAGGTATCTTGTCACCTTCTTCCCCATCAAGTTGTAAAACTACTGCTGAATGCCCATTACCTAAATCATTACCTTTTACCACTTTGAATATTTTAATCTCATCCTTTTCTACAAGTTCTTTTAACTCCTCGTTCTTTTCATTTAACTCTTCCTCCCTTTGTCTTTCTGCTTCTCTCTCTCTTGCCAATCTTTCTGCTTCTTCATCAGCTTTCTTCTGCAGTTGTGAGAATACATTTTGTAATATATCTTGTGTGGTTAAGCTATTTGTGTTGCTTAAAAAATTATCTAACACATTTGATGCAATTGGTGACAATTCACCGTGATCATCAAATACTTTTTCCTTTGCTTTATCATAGTGATTTGGGTTATAGATTGCATACAGAGGATAAAAACCATAATCTGCAATTGACGCTCCGTCAGGTGATAGTTCCATTGAGAATCCATAGTAATTAAGTGGAAGATTGGAGGTTAAATATTTACCGTTATCATCCCTAACGTGTAGCTCACTTCTACCATTGTGCTCACTATATTTGTTGTAGTAGATATAAAAATTCTCATGGTTAAGATTGAAGTGATCATCTAGATTATCGAATTGAATTGTACTGCCAAGCTTCTCGCGCAAAAGATTTTTGCTTTCATCTGTAAGCTTTATATGTGCAGAAAAGTAGTATCGATCTATAGGTTCGCCTTTTTCTATTTCAAAGTTCAAAGTAATCTTGTCGTTGACCATTGGTAGCCTCCACAAATTCTATAAATCATTTTATTTATCAATCATACGGTCTGTACTATGAAAAATGTGTTAAACGTTAAGATTTTCTCTGTACCGATTCATCTATATTGCCAAGCTTAATAAAGTTACAAGCTCTTTAAAACAATGTTAAACTCAATCACTATGGCAAAAACAGTTGACGTATTACTATCACTTCCAATTGATCAGTTATTTTCATATGCAATTGAGGAAAATACTGAGATTTTACTTGGAGATTACGTAGTGGTGCCATTTGGCAAAAAACGCTTAATCGGAATAGTTTGGAAATACAGTGATAAAAGTAACCGAGAATTAAAATTTATTGAGCAAAAAATCGATTTACCAAATATTAGACCAAAATTGATTGCATTTGCAGAGTGGGTTGCACAATACAATTTAATACCTATTGGTATGCTTGCCAAAGTGATAATGGGAGGAGTGTTAAAAGTAAATCACATAGATAAATTGGTTTGTGTTGAACAAAAGCAGGAAACAAGTGAAATAAGTTGCCAATTAAGCCCTGAACAGCAGATAGCTAGTGATAAAATAATCAGCAATTTGAACGAGTATTCAGTGACTTTGCTTGACGGTGAGACAGGATCTGGAAAAACGGAAGTTTATCTCTCTGTGATTGCACAATTGATTAAGAATTACACTGCCGTTCCAAATGCTGCTCAGACTTTACCATCCCAGTGCCCAGAGACACAACTGTACGAACATTGTGATTTGGGTCTACCAAGAGGGTGTCATCCGAGTAGCCTGACACTGGGATCCAGTTTTTCATATAACCTCATTACAAATGTTTATTTTAACTTAAAACCAATACCTAATTTACAATCAAAATTCCTGGATTCCAGTGTCAAGCACTGGAATGACACCTTTATACTCAAGGCAAAACCCACTGTAACATTTAGCATACCGTCTTTGCCACGTACTAGTATGACACCAGAATATGTTGAAATGACATCAGGAGAAGGTAATACACAAATTTTAATCCTCCTACCTGAAATTGTTTTAACTTCACAATTGGTAAATCGTGTTCGCGGTCAGATATCAAAAAACTTAGTTGAATGGCACTCAGGGCTCACTCCAAAAACTCGCCGGAATAATTGGCTCAATATAGCAAATGGAAATGCGCAGATAATTATTGGTGCACGGTCAGCGCTTTTTTTGCCTTATAAAAACCTAAAATTGATTATCGTTGATGAAGAGCACGACTCATCTTTTAAACAAGAACAGGGAATTATATATAATGCTCGAGATATGGCGATAATCTTAGCCAAATTTGAAAATATTCCGATTATTTTATCATCAGCTACTCCACTGCTTGAAACGATTCATCATGTTAAAAACGGGAATTACAATCATGTAAAGCTAACTAAGCGATTTGGTGGTGCAGAATTGCCACTCATTAAAGTAGTAGATATGAGGAACAACAAGCAATGGATCTCCTCTGAGCTTTTTGAAAGCATCAAACAAACCATAGAGAAAAAACAGCAGGTTATGCTTTTTCTAAACCGCAGAGGGTATGCACAACTGGCAATTTGTAAAAAGTGTGGATATAAAATTTCCTGCTTAAATTGTGCTGTTTGGCTTACATATCACAAGAAAAAAAATGCTCTTTTGTGCCACCACTGCTCTTATCAATTGAAACTTCCAGAAAAATGCTCTAATTGCCAAAGTGAACAGCCATTGTCCCTCTACGGCATAGGAATTGAAAGGTTACTTGAAGAAATGGTGAAATTAATACCAAACGCAAAAACTGCGATGATAAGCAGCGATCAGAAGTCGGTTAGTAACATCATTGATTTAGTGTTAAAGGAAGAGGTGAACATTATAATCGGCACACAGATAATTGCTAAGGGGCACAATTTTCCCAAATTAACTTTGGTTGGAGTAATAAATGCAGATTTGAGCCTCGAAAATTCTGATTTAAGAGCAGCGGAAAAGACGTATCAATTATTGCACCAAGTTGCAGGCAGATCAGGAAGGTTTAATGAAAAAGGAATGGTAATAGTGCAAACTAATAATCCTGAAAGTTCAATAATAAAAGCATTGCTGCATCAAAAAAGAGACTCATTTTATGAAATCGAACTTAAGTCAAGACGCGAAGCCAAAATGCCACCATTTAGCAGATTAATAGCGCTTATAATTTGTGGTAAGAATCAGATTGCAACACAAAAAGCAGCGAATGAAATAGTAAAATCTCTTCTTTGTTATCCAAGTAGCTTAACTACTTGTATCCAGGAAAAAAATGTAGGTGTAGACAAAAAGGAATTTGAAATTCTTGGCCCATCACCAGCAGCAATAAATTTTTTAAATAATAAGTATCGGCATAGGGTATTATTAAAAATACACAATAAACACAGTTTATCTATACAAAAAAAGCTGAAATATTGGATTAAAAATTGTAACTTGAATTCGAGTATTGCAGTGATAATAGATGTTGATCCTGTGAGTTTTTTTTAACGAGTTCCGTTAAGCCTTCTTGCCAATTACCACAACATTCTCACTGGGAAAAAAATAATCAGGTACAGCCATATTTTTCGGTGCAGGCCCCCCAATCACTCGGCCTGATGTATCATAATATGAACCGTGGCAAGGACAGAACCAACCATTACCATCTCTTGTAGCGTGGTCAACCGGTACACACCCAAGATGTGTACATATTCCAAGCATAATTAACCATTCGTCTTTTCCTTCGTATACTCTCTGCTCATCTAATTGAGGATCCCTCAAGCTCTTCACATTCACAGCTCTTGCAGCCTCAATTTCTTGCTTTGTGCGTCTACGAATGAATACTGGTTTACCTTGCCACTTTACTTTTACTCCGTGTCCTTCCTGAATTCCAGACAAATTCACCTCCACTGTGGAAGTTGCTAGAACTTCAGCAGAAGGATTCATAGATTTAACCAGTGGCCAAAGTCCGCTTGCAGCTCCTATACCTGCCATAGCGCATGTAGTTAATGTTATAAAATCTCTCCTACTCTTATTTTTAGTAAGATCTTTAACAGGAGGTGTTTTTTTATCCTCTTTGTCTGCCAGTGGTTTTTTATTTTTAGTTAATTTTTTGTCCATTGATCTTTACTTAGCCATAAGTATATATTTTAATTTAAATACTGCGTATTAATCAACAAAAACTTGCGCTTTTTGTTTAACCTATACTACGGTTAAGAAGCGATAGAGTTTTCAACTTCAAAAATACTATCTTCAGTGGAATCAGGATCTTCAATTTTCGCTACTGACACCACTTTTTCTCTACTTTCTGTTTTAAACAGAGTGACTCCTTGAGTGCTGCGTCCTGCAATTCTAATCTCATTGACCGAAATGCGAATTAACTTTCCTTTATCTGTAATAAGCATTATATTATTACCCTGCTCAACTGGAAAACTAGCAACAACATTACCGTTTCTGCTAGTAGTAAGAATATTGGTGATACCAACACCACCCCTGTTAGTTACTCTATACTCATACGCAGAAGTTCTTTTACCAAAGCCATTTTCAGTAATAGTTAATATAAACTCCTCATTCACTGCAAGTTTTAAGAATAATTCGTTATCTATTCCTAAATCATTCAAAGTCTTTTCCAATTTAGAATCAATGGAGTTATTAATTGCAGTCCCCAGTCTTTTTGCAAGTGGAACTTTTAAGTAAAGTTCTTTTGTTTCTGTTGCTACACCTATCCCATTTAATATGGTCATGGATATCACGCTGTCATTCTTTACAAGTTTGATACCTCTTACGCCATCTGAATTGCGACTCTTAAATTGACGCACATCACTTACAACAAATCTGATACTTTTTCCAAGCGTTGTTGAAAGTAAAACATGGTCAATTTCATTACATACCTTAACCGATACTAATTTGTCTCCTTCATCGAGCTTTATTGCTATTTTTCCATTGCTTGGAATATAGTGAAAGTCCGCTAAGGAGTTACGCCTTATGTTTCCATAGGCAGTAGCAAAAACTATGTTTTGATTTTCGTCATTTTCACTTGGCAATGGCATGATATTAGTTATAGTTTCACCATCGCTAAGCGGAAATATGTTAACAAGTGCTCTTCCACGTGCGGTTGGCTCTGCAAGAGGTAACTTATAAACTTTTAATCTATAAACTCGACCAATGTTAGAAAAGAATAAAAAGCTAGTATGGGTATTTCCAACAAATAATTCTGTGATTACATCCTCTTCTTTTAATCCCTGTCCTAGCTTTCCTTTTCCACCACGACGCTGAGTTCTGTAGTGAGAAAGTTTTACACGCTTGATATAACCATTCATAGTTACGGTTATCACCATATCCTCTTGTGGAATTAGATCTTCAGCTTCAATGTCCGCGTCTGACTCTTCTATTGAAGTTTTTCGCGGCACAGCAAATCTGTTCTTTATTTCTTGTAGATTGTTTTTTATTTCTTTCATCAACTTCTCTCCTGAGCCAAGAAAAGCGATATATTCTTTTATCAGGTTGATCATTGAACTTAGCTCAGCTTCTAATTTGTCTTTTTCAAGGCCTGTTAAACGCTGCAGTTTCATATCAAGGATAGCTTTAATTTGTAGCTCAGTTAATCTATACACTCCATCTTTCAAAAAACTTGCGCTATCTGAAATCAACTCGATAATAGTGTTGATTTCATTCGAAGTTTTCCATTCTTTATTTAAAAGTTCTCTACTTGCTTCCGCAGGATCTTTTGCACCGCGGATGATTTTTATCACTTCATCTATGCTGAGGACCGCAATGTAGAGCCCTATATATATATGAGCTTTTTCTCTCGTTTTTCTTAGACGAAATTCTGTTCTCCTGATTAACACTTCTTTTCTAAAATCAATAAAGGCCTCTATGATTTCTTTCAATGACATCAAAGCAGGCCTGTTGTTATTGAGCACTAAAGTGTTAACACTAAAACTACTTCTTAGTGGAGTTAGCCCCAATATTTGATTAAGTATAAAACTTGCTTCAGCATTTCTTTTGAGGTCAATTACTACTCTAATACCAGACTTATCGGACTCATCCCTAATTTCTGTTATACCATCAATTCTTTTTTCTTTTACAAGCTCACCTATCTTCTCAATTAATTTTACTTTATTTACCTGGTAAGGTATTTCATCAATCACTATTGCTTGCCTATCTTGTGGCAGATCTTCTATATGAGTCTTGCCTTGCACAACAATTGATCCACGACCAGTTGCAAATGCTGATCTTATTCCAGACCTTCCAAGAATTGTTCCCCCAGTTGGAAAATCCGGCCCTGGCATCACTTCAAGTAACTCATCCAAAGTAACTTCAGGATTATTTACATATAATATACAAGCATCTATTATTTCTCCAAGATTATGAGAAGGAATATTGGTTGCCATACCAACTGCAACACCACTTGCACCGTTTACCAATAGATTCGGAAACTCTGCAGGCAGCACAACTGGTTCTGTTTCATTTCCATCGTAGTTTGGCCTAAAATTAACTGTATCTTCATCAATATCATTCAGTAAAAAGTGCGACACTTTTTGAAGTCTTGCTTCTGTGTATCGCATTGAAGCTGGTGGATCTCCATCTATCGAACCAAAGTTACCTTGCCCATCAACAAGTGGTAAAAGAAGAGAGAAATCTTGGGCCATTCTAACCAAGGAATCGTAAATAGCTGCATCACCATGTGGGTGATATTTCCCCATTACATCCCCAACTATACGAGCTGCCTTTTTATATGGCTTACCGGCATCGAATCCAGCTCTTGACATTGCATATAATATGCGCCTGTGAACAGGTTTAAATCCATCCCGCACGTCAGGTATAGCCCGGCTTATGATAACGCTCATTGCGTAGGAAAGATAAGAATCTTCCAGCTCTTTTACTATTGAGATTGGTACTATATTATCCTGCATTTTCTACACTTTAATTGAAGTAATTAATAATACTAACATTCAGTTAAGCAAATGGGCAATGACAGACTTGAACTGCCGACCTCCTCGGTGTAAACGAGATGCTCTACCAGCTGAGCTAATTGCCCCTTTAGATCTAATTCTATAGCTCAATATTATTATTGTAAACAAAAATAGCAATAAATTGTATCCGTTCAGCAGAGTGGCAAAATAGGTAGACAAGGTGATCTAAAAAGATAATCATAGAGTAAATGTGAGGTAAGTCCTTACAATAAATGGTGTCATCCAAGTAGCCGACACTGGGATGGCTTTGTTGCATAGCAACTGAAAAAATCTGGTGGCTACTGACAAAATTCATTATAAAATAGCCATTTAACCTTGAAAGAAAAAATATGCCACAAAAAATGAGGGTCAGTAACCATAGCGAATATAACAAATTTCTAGAAAAAAGAGGAAATATTTTTCATTATATCAACGAAGCCATAGAAAAGTGGTACGAGAATGGTCCAAAAATACCAGGTGGCAACAATATTTATAGCGATAAAGTTGTAATTTTGGTGCACATAGTAACTTGTTTATTTAGAATAGGCCTGAGGCAAACAGTTGGGTTTATAGCAGGATACCTTGAGCAAATTGGGAAAAATTTGCAAGTTATCAGCTATTCACAATCATCAAGAAGGTTTAAGAAACTCAATATTAAGATCAATGATTGCAGAATTGATAAAAATAATATGGAAGATATCGAAATTGCTATAGACAGTACAGGAATTAGTATATACAACAACACTCCTGGTCATAGCAAAGAAAATAGCGAAGATAGAAAGTATCGCAGCTATGAACAGACAAGAAAATTGCATGTAATGTTGAATACAAACAGCAAAAAAGCCATAGCTGTAAAATACAGTAACGGCTGATCACTATGGAGCTTGTGATTTGCTAAAAGAAGTCGATTTTCAGTATGTCATAAAAGTACTATATGCAGATAGGGCATATGACAGAGAAAAGCTCTATAAGCTGTGTAATCAATATGGTATAAAAACGAAAATTCCTCCGAAAAACAACGCAGCAGAGCATCCAAAGTTAGACTATATGGCTGAAAGAAATTCTGCAGTCAAGCTCATAAAGTCATATGATGAAGATGGTATAAAGAAGTGGAAAAAAGAGATGAGTTATGGAAAAAGATCTTATACAGAAAGTTTTTTCTCGCGACTGAAACAAACATTCGGGTTTAGTTTTAGGAATAAATCTGAGACAAATAGAGAGAAGGAACTACTTGTTAAATGCTATTTGCTCAATAAGTTCACTGATATTGGTATGGCTAAATTTGAGATAGCTTCATAAATTTATTGTGCGTTACCTACTATCCGAAGAGCGATGCAACAAAGCCCACTGGGATCCAGAAAAAAGAATGGTGTCATTCCAGTGCTTGACACTGGGATCCAGCTTTTTCATAATCATTAAAACGTTGTATTTTTACATAAAACAGCTATTTTTATGCTCGCCAACTTAATAAAATTCCTGGATCCCAGTGTCAAGCACTGGGATGACACCCTCCTGATGGGCCAAAATCACAATGTTCGTACAGTTATGCATTTGTTGTGCAAATTACCTTTGCAAACAAATGTTCGTACAGCTGTGTGTCACACACTTTGCTTCAATATTTGCACATTAGCCACTCCCTTGAACAGATACGATAAATTAGCTTTAGGTAAGCTATAAGCTTTTATGAAATCTTTGGGTGCGTGCTGTGAAGTTTTATAAATTTTAGTCTTGCTGTCACTTTGTATAAAGGTATTTTTTCACTCACATCTTTCGAAGTTGTAGCCATGTTTAACAACTTTAAGTAGAATATTGTAGCATTTTGAAAATCTGAAAGTTTATCTAGAATAACAGCTAAATTATAAGTATAAAAAATATTGTTTTCATCGAGGGAAATAGCAGTTATCATATACTCTTTACCTTTTACATAATCCTCCTTTTTCATATAGATCAGACCTAAATTTGCTAATAAAGGAGCATAATTTTTATGTATATCATACAATTTTAACATTTCACTCAACGCCAGATCAGGATCATATTGTGAGATTATCGTCAGAAAATTTTTTAATATGTAAGGGTTACTAGGGTGTTCTTTTAACAGTCTTGTGTAAATCTCTACAGCTTTTTTGTATTCTTTATTAGCGTAATAAATATTTCCCAATCCAATTAAAGCATTTTTATGATAAGGAAACTTTGCAATGATCTGATTAAGGAGAGAAATAGCTGTTTCATTATCTCCTGATTCAAAGGAATCTTTTGCTTTTTTTAAAGTAGAGTATATGTCAAAACTCTTGCCAGAATTCTGCGCAATTTTGATGTTAAATTTATCACTTTTTCTCTCAATAACATCAAGATCTTTATATTTTTTATCAGCTTTTATATGCTTGACAACACTATCAAAGGCCTTCTGTATCTCCAAATTTTCACTAGCATAGGTAACAGAAGACCTCCATAAAATCACAACGCAAATTAACATGCAGATAAACATAGGTCCTAGTGTTGTGGCATTGGCTGCAGCGTGTAACCAGTAAACCTTATTTCTTTGAGCTATATGCAACACATTACAAATTCATAAATGCTAAATTACCTATCTCATACAATAATAAAGATATTATTAATTAGCGGGACGAACATGCTGTGTAGCCTTTCAGAATGCATTTATCTTTTGTCTTCCATATTTCGCTTTATTTCCACAAAAATGCTTCAATTTATCTTAACATTTTGTCAACTACCTTTGTAGATTTAAAAGGGCATTTTTACATATTCCATATGGCTGCCAGTTGCACCCCTCACATGCGTACTCGAATTTCTCTAAAGACATTTTCTCCCTAATCTTTTCTACCGCTTCACTCCAGGTCAAAGTCTCGCCAATTTTAATTCCTAAAATTTCCATATGCCTTCTATCTAGCTCTAAAACTTTAGCTTGTGTGGTGCATTTACCTTGTTTAGTCTGATTTGGACAAGCACTACAGATATTATCAAGGTTACCAACTACTTCGATTTGAGTACTAATTACTTTGCTTGCTATCCTTTTATAATTTTCTACAAAACCCTGAGAATACCCATATCCCCGAAACGCGAGGGTGCACATAAAATGATGAGGGCGAAATTTTATCATTTTTTCAAATATTGCAAAGCTGCTACAAGTAGAAAAATTTTTATCAAACCAGGAAGGATAAATGGTAAAACACCCACCATTATTGCTTGTTCCAGACCCAAGTAAACAGCAAGCCAACTAACACCACAAATAAAGATTGTAACTGTACCAGCCAGACAACTTAAAGAATTACATACAAATGATTTATACTTAGAGTTCAGTAATTCATTTACTTTGCTCATTACCATAACAGCAGCTAAACAGCCAATTAAATATCCACCGGTTGGTCCAAGAAGAGCGTGATAACCACCAGAAAAATTCGCAAGAACAGGCAATCCTGCTGCACCAAGTGATAGATATGTAAGCACAGAATAGAATGCTGTTCTGCGGTTAAATTTAAGCCCAATAAGCATTACTCCTAAAGTTTGCAATGTGATAGGCACAGGCTGCAATGGTATGCTTATTTGAGCCATCAAGAATAAAAGTAAAACGCAAGACAATATTTCAGCCAGTGTTGATCTGCTGCTAGATTGTGTTATAAACATACCTTCCCAATAAAAATAACTTATTAAATGTAATATATGTGTATGAGAGGTTTTGCAATTTAAATTTTGCTTATATTGTGCTACAATGCATTATTTATGCACTATTAAATTAAAAATGATGAGTAAACAAGATCTATTATCGTTGATGAAAGCAAGACACAGCGGACGTTCATACGATCCTACAAGAGCAATATCTCAGGAAGACATGGATATTTTAATGGAAGCTGTAAGGCTGACTCCCTCATGTTTTGGTGATGAACCCTGGAGATACGTAATATGCAACAAACAGAACAATCAAAGCGCATGGGAAAAGCTGCTAAATTGCCTTGATGAATCTAATCAAAAATGGGCAAAAGATGCACAAGTGTTAATCATATCTTTAAGTGCTAAAAACTTCCGTAAACAAGGTAAAGGAGAAAATCTTTGGGCTAATCATGATACTGGTGCAGCAAATTATGGACTTATGTTACAAGCTGCAGTTATGAACTTAATGGCCCATCAAATGGGTGGATTTGATAGAGATAAAATAGTGAAAGAGTTCAATATACCCAATGACTTTAACGTAATGTCAGTGATAGCGGTTGGTTACGAAGAAGAGGGTGCTGAAACAAGTAAGAAGAAAAGAAGACCAATAGAAGAAATATTTTTTTATGATGAGTGGCCAAAATTCTGAAAATTTTATCAAAATGCACGGCACTGGTAACAATTTCGTTATCATAGACTCACGTTCAACAAACAATTTAGACTGGAACCATAGACAAATTGCTGATCAAAGCAGTTGTGATCAAGTGATAATTATAACAATGTCTAATGCTGCAGACTGTTTTATGCATATCTATAATGCTGATGGCAGTCGAGCTGAAATGTGCGGAAACGCAGCACGCTGTGTTGGATATTTGATAATGTCAGAAAAAGGTGCTGAATACTCCATTATTGAGCTAACAAGCAAACGCATTTTAGAGTGTTTTAAAGTGGGTGATAAATCCATAAAGGTTAACATGGGTAAACCTTTGCTAAAATGGCATGAAATTCCCTTGTCTACTGAGTGTGACACTCTTCACTTACCTATAGAGCTTGAAATGCTAAAAGATCCTGTTGCAGTAAATATTGGCAATCCTCACATAGTTTTTTTTGTTGATAACATAAGTGAAATACCATTGCGAAATTTAGGACCAAAGCTAGAAAATCACGCATTATTTCCTCGGAAAATTAATGTTAGTATTGCACAAGTTGAAAAGTCTGGAGAAATAGCTTTAAGAGTTTGGGAAAGAGGTACAGGCATTACTGCATCATGCGGTAGTGCAGCCTGTGCAGCACTTGTTGCATCCACACTACGTGGATATCTGGTTGCCCAACAGACTTCAGTAAATTTACCAGGAGGCAAGTTATTAATCGAATGGGCAAATAACGTATTCATGACCGGTGATATAGGGTTTTTGTGACCCTAATTCTAGTGATGCATTACTTCCAATACCTTCTTACCAATTACTGCAGGGGTTTCAGCAATTGCAATCCCGGCACTCCGCATAACTTCTAGTTTTGCACCAGCACTTCCACCGCTGGAGGAGATGATTGCTCCAGCGTGTCCCATACGTCTTCCTGGAGGTGCCGTTTGGCCTGCTACAAAACCAACGATTGGCTTTTTAGTTTTTTCTGTTTTCACAAAATGTGATACATCTTCTTCTTCGTTTCCACCTATTTCACCAATAACTACAATACCATGAGTATCGTCATCTTTTAAAAAGAGCTCCATACAGTCGACAAATGTCATACCATGAATTGGATCCCCCCCAATTCCGATACACGTGGATTGACCAAGACCAACAGCGGTTGTTTGTGCTACTGCCTCGTAAGTTAAAGTTCCGGAGCGAGACATAATTCCTATGTGTCCACGCTTATGGATATGGCCAGGCATAATTCCTATTTTGCATTCTTCAGGTGTAATAATTCCCGGACAGTTGGGACCAATCAATCGACTTTTTGAGCCGATAAGCGCACGCTTAACTTTCACCATATCAAGTATAGGAATGCCCTCTGTAATACAAATTATCAATTCTATTTTTGCATCTATTGCTTCAAGTATTGCAGCAGCAGCAAATTTAGCAGGTACATATATAACTGTAGCATTTGCACCGGTTTTTTCTTTGGCTTCTGCTACAGTATTAAAAACGGGTAAATTAAGGTGAGTGCTACCACCCTTTCCAGGAGTTACACCTCCCACCATTTTCGTTCCGTAATCAATTGCTTGCTCTGAATGAAATGTGCCTTGTGCACCAGTAAAACCCTGGCATATTAATCTTGTATCTTTGTTTACTAAAACGGACATGCTTTATTTTACCTCTTTTACTATCTTTTGTGCAGCATCACCCAGTTCATCTGCAGCAATAATATTTAATCCTGACTCTTCTAAGATTTTTTTTCCTTCTTCAAAATTAGTACCTGATAATCTAACCACTAGAGGAACTTTAATGCTCATTTCTTTTGCAGCCGCAACAATTCCACTTGCGATAATATCGCAACGCATTATACCACCAAATATGTTAACCAGAATTCCTTTTACGTTGCTATCAGACAATATGATTTTAAATGCTTCAGTTACAGTTTCTTTACTCGCTCCACCACCAACATCCAAAAAGTTAGCAGGCTCTGCTCCGTAGTATTTTATTATATCCATTGTTGCCATAGCAAGACCTGCACCGTTTACCATGCAACCAATACTGCCATCCATTTTGATGTAACTGAGCCCATATTTTGAAGCCTCTATCTCTTCTTTCACTTCTTCATCATAATCACGAAGTTCCATAATTTCTGGGTGACGATATAAAGCATTGTCATCGAAATTAATTTTCGCATCGAGCGCAATAAAATCTCCAGAGTTTGTTTCAACCAGTGGATTAATTTCAATTTGGCTCGCATCAGTTGCAATAAACGCATCATATATATTTTTTGCAACATTTGTTATTTTTTCTATTTGTTCTGGACTCAAATCAAAACTGCTGCTTAACTTGCTGCTATCAAAACTTGTAGCAGAATCAATATCAAATTTCACAATTTTTGCAGGAGAATTTTTTGCCACTTCTTCAATGTCCATTCCACCTTCTGAGGAAAATATGAATATTGGCCTACTGAGCTTCGGGTCGATTACCAGGCTTAAATAATACTCTTTCTTAATGCTTGAGCCTTCTTCAACGTACACTTTTCTTACTTGCTGACCGCTTGGCCCTGTTTGATGAGTAACTAAAGTCATACCAATCATGTCCTTTACAAACTGTTGAGCTTCTTCAACTGACTTTGCTAGCTTTACGCCACCGGCTTTACCCCTACCACCTGCATGAATTTGAGCTTTAACTACAAACACGTCAGATTTTAATTGACTTACTTGAGTCTTTACTTCTTCCGCAGATGTAGCAACAAAACCTTTTGGCACTGGGACATTAAATTTATGCAAAACTTCTTTCGCTTGATATTCGTGAATATTCATAAAATAACCAATGATAAACTATTAACCTGAGTACAAACTACCAACCATAACGCTGCCTTCTGCACTCTTGTTGGTACCTCTTTTTTTTAGCTTCAGCTTTCTTTTTAGCTCTTTTTTCTGATTTTTTTTCATGATATTGTTTTTTCATTTTCAACCCTCTTCCTTCCTTTTGAATTGTTTTTTTCAATACTGGAAGAGCTCTGTGTACATCACCATAATGGACTGATACTTCTATCAAACTCTATACCTCCTTCGGTAATCATTTCAAAATCTATTTATAAATTAGAAAATTAACATTGTCAATTATTTTATAAACTTGAGCGTTAAAATATAATATGCCACAATTTACATGGTAAATGATGTCATTCCAGTGTCAGCTACTTGCTTACTGATGGAGATTGCTCTTATATTGCAGCGTTTTTACAATCGTACTAACATCGGGGCGGAGAGATTTGAACTCCCGACCCTTTGGTCCCAAACCAAATGCGCTACCAGGCTGCGCTACGCCCCGACTTCTTTACTCAGAGTATCAATAACTCAGGCAAAATGCAAGATTCATTTGTTTACTTTAGAAAAAATATAATATGAGATTTAATATTATCTTAGAATATGTTTTTTATTAGCTCCTCTTTAACAACAGACTGCTTCGTAGAAAGTCTACAGGGTTTTTGTGCGCGCAACACTGAACCAGATTTCTTTATGACCCAAACCTTAGTCATATTTAAAAATCTAGCTACACCAATTGGTGAAAGTGAGTGCAGCAACTACAGCAGTATCGACCCTTAAAATTCTTTTTCCTAGACTCAATTTTTGACAAAACTTATCGGCAAGATCAAGTTCATAAGATGAAAAACCACCTTCAGGGCCAACAATAATAGCAACATTTTTTTTGCCTTTCAGCACTTTGTCAGCTTTACCTGTTTCATCACACAAAACAAAATTTTTACTCTGGGAATCAGGTAACTCACAAAAGTTAATAGGAGGCAAAATCTCTGGTATACTTATCCTACCTGATTGTTCCGCTGCTTCGATTGCTTGTAATTTTGCTCTACTTAGGTTAATATTTTTTACCACTGTACGTTCCGTTGAAATAAATTGAATGCAGATTACTCCCATTTCAGTTGCCTGTCTTACTATGTTGTTCAAAGCAGCACTTTTTACCATGGCACAATACAGGTATAAATTTTCCTCATATTGCTGTTGTTTAGTGCATTCTTTGGGTGTAACTTCTGTCAATTTACGCGATATATTAACTACTTCTCCTAACCATTCTCCATCTTTTCCATTAAAAAGAGAGAGATTATCATACTTCTTAAGCCGCATTACATTGCAAATATAGTGACTTTGTTGTGGATTAAGTGCTAAACTCACGCCTTGTGATAAAGCTTCTTCAACATAGAGCCTAATTTTTCCCATTCAAAACTTTAATTATATTCTACTTGAGTGACTCTTACGGGATTTGAACCCGTGTTACCACCGTGAAAGGGTGGTGTCCTAACCACTAGACGAAAGAGTCAACTTGAATCTAACTAGGTTATATCGATTACATATATAAAGTCAATTCAATTATTTTGAATCACATAGTTAGAGGGATATATCAGTAATCTTATATCGACAGCCTCCTATTACTCCATGCTCAATACTCACTGAACCTATCTCAGATTTAGGAGCTAATTCTAATTGTTGTTCAACTTTTGTATCGGAATCATAGCCAGAATCGTAGCCAGAATCTCTACGCTCATATTTCTGCCTTATTTCTTCTACACTAAAGCCAGCCTTGGTCTTAATTTTTTGATCATTAGTCTGTTGCTGACTTATCGACTTATTAGCACTTAGCTCATTTAGCTTCACTTGCCAATCATTCACTTTATCTTGCACTAACCCATGGCAAGTTCCAGAATTAGCTTTTATGTCTTTTGCTTTTCTTTCTGCTCTTTTCTTGGACAAATCTACCCTAGCATAAATAGGTTCTGACGACTGTTCTGGCTCTTTCTGTTTTAGGCTAGTAGGCTTTTTTGTTCTGAAAGATCATCTATAGTGCAATAAATAGGTTCTTCTGATATACTCAAATAACCACTATCTTCCAATGATAAATTTTCAGTGGATTTTTTATGTGAATCATATATTTCAGCATAAATAGATTCTTCTGATACACTCAAATAACCATTCTCCCCTAATGAGTTACTAACCTTAGCATCATACACCTCAGCGTAAATTGGCTCTTTTGAAGGCAAAGCATCATAATTAGTGCTCTTTGGCTTATACTCAAAAGTTCTAGGAGGTTTTTGAGGTGGTATTACATTGTTGTTCACCTCAGCGTACATAGTTATTGGCTCATATTCAGAGGTTCTAGGAGGTTTTTGTTGTATAGCTTCAACATTCAAATCATCTGTAGAATAATACTCTGCGCCTTTTCCTAGTAAAAAGGAAACTGTGGGGTGAAGAATTATCTCTGCTGGTAAGTTTTTCTCACTATCCAATTTTAGATTTTTTGATTCTGCTAAACTCTCAATAACACGAATTATAACATTCTTTCCATTCTCATCTATTGAGTGGATATCAGCTCCACGATTAATCAGCAATTCCATTATTTTGTGATCTGTAGCATGTCCTAAAGCCTGATTTAAAGCTTGATTATTATTTATATCAAATGATCCTGTATTCTTGAGAGACATAGTCTTTGAAAAGAATTTTCTAAAACTATTTAATGCATCATAGAGAATGAGAGTCAGTTTAACACCTTTTATGTCATTGTTTTTGACAGATTTAATTAAAAAATTATCTATTATGCCCATGATTATACCCCCTATATAAAAGCTCACTACCATGGTACAATTTTAAACTATGATGATTTATTTTCTACTAATAGCAGCTCTCTATAACCACTTAACAAGTGGTGGCATTGACATCATAATTGCATCTGGATTGCCGTCAGTCATTAAACCAAACCTTGTGCCACGATCGTATAACAGATTGAATTCTACATATCTGCCACGTTTTATTAATTGATTTTCTCGTTGTTCTTTTGTCCAAGATTTTTGTATATGTTTACGTATGATGTGCAAATAAATTTCCAAAAAGACTTCACCTACTGCTTTTGTGAACTCAAAATCGTTTTCCCAGTTGCCAGAACTCAGATTATCATAGAAAATGCCACCAATACCACGTGGCTCTTTTCTGTGTTGTAAGAAAAAATAATTGTCACATTGCTCTTTAAATTTTGGATAATATCCGGTGTCAAATCTATCACATGTCATTTTGATTGATTCATGGATATACTTGCAATCTTCTTCATTTTTATATATTGGCGTAAAATCCATTCCTCCACCAAACCATTGTTTTGAAGTATATATCAGCCTTGTGTTCATATGTGCTGCAGGGATAAGGGGCGATTGCATATGAGACACTAAAGATATACCGCTTGCCCAGAACTCTCCGTTACTTTCACTTGCACCAGGAATTTCATTAATGGCTGAATCTGCAAATTTTCCGTGTACTTTTGAAACGTTTACTCCAACTTTTTCAAAAACATTACCAAAAATAATTGTAGATTCACCACCTCCACCACCTGGGCGATCCCACTTTCTCTTTTCGATCTTTGGCTCTGCGGATGATTGTTTTTCAATTAATAAGAAAGATTCTATGATCTTATCTCTTAGTGCACAGAACCATTTAAATGCTTGTGTTTTTTGTTTTTCCATAATATCCTCTTACTAGCTTATTAACATTGTTGTATCTGATATTTAAGGAACTTAATTAGATTTGGATGATAATTATCTATCAAAGACGTTAATAAATCTATAATAATTAAATCAATATAATAGAACATTTTCGTATGTACAACAATGCCAAGTAACAATAATGAATAAGAGATACATAGATAACAAAAAAGAGAACAGGGTTGATTTCATACTAAGAAATTATGGAATGTCAATTGTTGTGATGGCAGTTATTATGCTCTTACCTCCAGTAGCAATATCGATACTCTACTTTTTTGATATATATAGTCAGCATATTAATATAGAGATTAATTTATTAGTTAGCATTCTAACAACTCTCTTTATGATGTATAATGTAAAACGCTACAGATACCTACTTAATACTATAGAATTTCAAAATGCAATATTTGCAAATGCACTAAATCATAATACAGAATTTTGCCTTATTTTACATAAAGATGAAGGTATTATTTATGCTGATGCAAGGTTCTACGAAAGGTTTAAAGATCATATAGATGATGACATTACGTTAGGCAAGATTCTTGAAATAGGAGATGTTTCAGAAGCAGACAAAAAAGTACTCTATCATGCACTAAAAAATAACTCTTCTGTACAGGTATGCATTTCCTTAAACAAGAAGAATAGAGTATCTAACTTTCTTTTGCTCTTTGAGCCAATACCAGATAATCCCCAAATTGCTATAAATAGTAATAAGATTTTAAATTTATCATTAGTGCCAATAGCAAGGCCAGATGGGTATTTTGTGTTAAAAGCAACACAGATAAACAAGGAGCAGATATATGAAGAGTTAATAGAAAAACACAGTATAGGAACTTACATTGCAAATGCCAAAGGAGTGATTTTATCTGTAAATAAAAGATTTTTAGACATATTTGAACTGAAAAAACTGGAAAAAGGTAGCTCAATCAGTGATTTTATATCTCAATCTAAATATAACAATACAATAACCGATAATGAAATTTTGTTTTTTACTATAAGTGGTATTCCATTCAAGGCTTATATGAGCACTGCTATATTTTGTGATAAATACAACCATAGCTATATATATGGCTTTATAACACCAACCGAATCAAATCTTGTTGATTATCAATTACACCCTTGTTTTGCAAATTCATCAATTGCTATTGCACAATGTGACATAAACGGCAACTTTGTAAAGAAAAATACGGCACTAATAAAGCTTGCAGGGTCAGATAATAATTCAATCTTTACATTGATATTGGATAGTTATCATGTAAAAATACGTGAATATTTTTCGAGTAATAGAATAAATAATGCGTCCTTTGATGTACAGCTCAACGGCGGTAATAACATAAAAATATATTTCAATAAGTTTCTTCATAATAAAATGATCTTCATACTTTGTTATTTTATTGACAATACTGAACACAAAAACCTAGAGATAAAGCTTGAGCATTATCAAAAGATGCAAGCTATAGGGCAGTTAGCAGGTGGTATTGCGCATGATTTCAACAATATATTGACTGGGATAATAGGATTTTGCGATTTGCTTTTACTCCAGCATTCAGCTGGTGATCCATCTTTTGGAGATATAATACAGATACAGCAAAATGCAAAGCGTGGATCAAATTTAGTAAGACAATTGCTTGCTTTCTCAAGAAGACAGACCTTGCAGCCAAAAATTATTGATGTAAATAATACTATAGCTAATCTTTATGAAATGATAAAAAGATTAATAGGTGAAAATATAAAATTTAATATTTATTATGGTAGAGACTTGGGTGCTGTTAGGGCTGATCAAGGGCAATTAGAGCAAGTTATACTTAACTTAGCAGTCAATGCTAGTGCTGCTATGGAAAAGGGCGGAGAATTAACTATACGAACCTTTAATCAAAAGATTGACTCATTAAATTCTACACCTCAGGATATGTTTTCTCCAGACAAGGAAGCGATTGAACATGGAAATTATGTTGTGATTGAAGTAATTGATACTGGATGTGGAATGACGAGTGATACAACTGAAAAGATCTTTGATCCATTTTTTTCTACTAAAGATATTGCTTCCGGTACAGGTCTTGGCCTCTCTACTGTATATGGCATTATTAAACAAACTGAAGGATACATCTATGTTGCTAGCAAAGTAAATCATGGAACTAAATTTAGCATATTTTTGCCCATGGTTTACATATCAGATGAAAATGATAGAGAGGAAGATAGTGAAGAAACAGAAAAACCGGTAGTAAGTGAAATTAAAGGTAATGGTATAATTTTATTAATCGAAGATGAAGATTCAGTAAGGGAATTCATCTCTAAAGCACTCAAAAGAAAAGGATTTGATGTAATAGAAGCAAGCATAGGCAGCGAGGCGCTAGAAATAATCAGTAAAAAAAGTCAACATATAGATCTTATAATCACTGATGTAATCATGCCAGAGGTGAGCGGCCCAGAAATAGTTAAAGAAGCATTGATCCATAGGCCAAGTATCAACGTTATTTTTATTTCTGGGTATGCAGAAGATGCTTTTTTAAAGAGTGATGACATCAATATAGAAGATTTTCACTTTTTGCCAAAACCATTCACTCTGAATGAATTAGGAAACAAGGTTCAAAGTGTGTTACACAAAGCAAAAAAGACAGTCTAATTTTAGTGTGATTAGCAACAAAAAAATTTTCTAATGCAAAAGTTTCTTGCATATATACAATAGAATTATTTTATACATAAGATAAAAGGCGTGAGCAAGATTATTGCAATAGTAAATCAAAAGGGTGGAGTTGGCAAAACCACAACTAGTATAAATTTGTCGACAGCCTTTGCTGCTGTGGGAAAAAGCACTTTATTGGTAGATCTTGATCCTCAAGGAAATGCTAGCACCGGACTCGGGATTTCTTATCGTAGTAGGGAAGAAAAAAACATATACAAAATACTACTAAGCAGCGAAAATAAATTGATAGAATCGGCAATTTTCAATATAAAGGAAATTCCGAATTTATCGCTAATTTCGTCAGTAGTTGATTTGTCAGCTGCAGAAATTGAATTATCGCAACTTGAGCGAGGAAAATTCGTACTAAAAAGCGCATTGGAGAAGATACGCGATAATTATGAGTATATAATCATCGATTGCCCTCCATCACTTGGGCTTCTGACCATAAATGCTTTGACTGCTGCTAATTCTATTATTGTTCCTCTTCAGTGTGAATTTTTTGCTCTGGAAGGATTAAGCCATTTAGTTAAAACTGTGGAGCTAATAAAAAGGAATAACCTAAACCCTTTTTTGGCAATAGAAGGGATAGTGTTAACAATGTATGACAGGCGCAACAAACTCAGTGAACAGATTAAAAACGATATTTGCCAGTATTTAAATGATAAAGTATACAAAACTATCATCCCATTGTATGAGACTGTTATTCCACGTAACGTACGGTTATCAGAAGCGCCTTCTCATGGAAAACCCGCTATTGTGTATGATCTTAAGTGTCCTGGTGCACAAGCATATATAAGTTTGGCAAGGGAAATTTTAAAAAAGCACGCGAGCAGTTGTAAGGAGAAGAAGCTAGTAAGCGAGGGCGTAGTATGAAGGATGATAGACGCCTCGGCAGAGGTCTTGCCGGTCTCATAGGCGATAATTATGATAATAAAGAAGATCGACAAGAGTATTTGCCTATTTCATTACTGCACCCAAGCAAATTTCAACCGAGGAAACATTTTGACGAGGAATCATTAAGAGAGCTTGCAAATTCGATAAAGAAAAGTGGCATTATACAGCCTATTGTGGTACGCAAAGATTCAAATGATGATGGTTACGAAATAATAGCTGGGGAACGTCGTTGGCGAGCAAGCAAGATTGCAAATCTTGATAGTGCACCGGTTATCATAAAAGATCTGAGCGACAAGGAATGCTTGGAAGTATCCATTATTGAAAATATACAAAGGCAAGATATTAATCCAATAGAAGAAGGTGAAGCTTACAGAAAACTGATAGATGAGTTCTTCTATACACATGAGGAATTAGCTTCAGCTATAGGCAAAAGCCGCAGCCACATAACCAATATGATTCGGATGTTGTCACTTCCCTATAGTGTAAAAATGATGATCAATGAAAAAAAATTGTCTATGGGCCATGCAAGAGCGTTGATTAATGTTGAAAATGCGGAAGATATTGCAGAAAAAATAGTTTCTCAGGGCTTAAGTGTTAGACAAACTGAAAAATTGATAAAAGACTTACACCAAAATAATAATCAAAAAGAACAGAAATATACTAGAAATCAAGATATGACGGTAATAGAAGGCGCTATATCTTCTCAACTTGGTTTAAAGATCAAAATTAATGACAACAATTCTAAGGGTAAAGTTATGATACGGTATAATAATCCAAATGAATTGGATCTAATATTGAAAGTTTTGAATAGGAAACTTGAGGCATAGCTAGTAGCTGTCAGTAAAGCAACAAACCAATATCAACTGTTGGTGTCATGAAAGTAGCTGACACTGGAATCCAGGAATTTTATTAAGTTGGTAAGCATAAAAGTATAACTTCTACGTCATACCGCCGCGGTATCCGCTAACAAGCAGCGGGATGACGATTGTCAGGGTAGCTGTCATCCCAGTGCCCTGACTACTTGGATCCAGGAAAAAGAATGGTGTCATCCCAGTGCGTGACACCCTAGTAGAAATCGTTTTTGTAATTGCAACATTCGTGCAATCTTTAGCCATAAATATTAAGAAATTTACCAAATGAAAAAAAAGGCAAAAGAAGCCCTGGGGTTAGAGGTTGTCCGGAAACAAGTAAATTCAAGCATATTCCCTCTTTAACATAACCCTACTCATAGCTAGGTATATGAAATTCTCAGTGGATGTTGTGAGTAAATCATACTCCTTCGATAGCCTTCTATTCCTATTAACCCAAGCAAAAGTCCTTTCTACAACCCATCTTCTTGGCTGTACTTTAAACCCTTGTTCTCTTGTTGGTAGTAGCTCAGGTGGCGTATCTTTGTGCACCCAAAATCTACATGTAGGCCTTTTAACAATTTCAATATCTATGTCATATTCTTCCTTTATGTGATTCTTTAAATTTCTTCCTTGGTATCCCATGTCAGCCCACATTTTTTTAACTTTAGTATATTTTGTTCTCATATTGTTTAATGCTATTTTAATACCATCTCTATCATTTTCGTTAGCAGCGCCTACGTAACAACCTAGTATAAAACCCTGAGTGTCTGTAATTATATGCCTTTTTCTACCCTTTACTTTTTTACTTCCATCATAGCCTTTGATCCCCCCTTTTCTGTAGTCTTTACAGATTGACTATCTACTATACAGGCACTCGGCTGCTCATTCCTTCCTATTTTTCTTCTACTATATTTTGTAATTTCATAATTCATTTTCTCAAAAATTCCCTGCTTCTTCCATTGCCTGAACTGCTCATACACAGTCTTCCATAGCGGAAAATCATTTGGTAAATACCGCCATTGACACCCTGTACGCAATACATAGAAAATTGCTTCTAATATTTCTCTTTTGCTATACTTTGGCGGCCTTCCTCCTTTCTTGTATGATACTCTGAAGTGTTTTTCTATTCTTGCCCATTCCCTTTCGCTTAGATCTGTTGGATACTTTTTTCTCATCTTTACCCCGTACTAAAATTTCAGATATTATAGCCTTTTACTTGTTTCCGGACAACCTCATATAGCATTTCTCATAATAGTCCGAACAGGTCATAGGAAGGCAGAATCAACAGCACGACGAAAGGATTCGAATAGAGGAATGTTTTTCCTGGCTCTGTTTTTTATAGCAAACCAATGATGCTCAATTTTGTTGAAATCTGGAGAATAAGGCGGCAGATACAAAATTTCTGCACCAACCCCTTTAGCAAGCTCGATAATCTTATCAGACTTATGAAAAGTAGCATTGTCAAGAATGACAGTCTGTCCAGGTTCCAAGATCGGTGTCAAAAATTGCTCAAACCATCCATTAAAAACATCCATATTACAGTGGCCTTCAAAGGTTAACGGAACAACTATCTTTCTTCCACTTAAGGCTGCAACCATACTGATTCGTTGAGTTTTCTTTCCAGATTTTAAGGCATAAAACCGCTGTCCTTTCTGGCAATATCCGTAGGGGTAGTCTTCGGTGTTATCAATGCCAGACTCATCTATATACACTAAGTTTTTAGGTTCTTTTGTCGCTATAATTTTCAAAAATTCAGCACGTTTTTCTTCGTTTCTTTCCTTGTATCCATATGTCTTTTTTTGCGCGTAAATTCAATTTTTTTAAGGGCTCGATAGATCGTTTGGATACTAACGTTGTTCCAAAGTTTAGCCATTTCCGATAGAGTCTTTCCTCCGTGTTCTCTGGCAAATTTGGCAAAGGTATCCCAGTCGGTAATTTTGTGATTGTAACCCCCATTTCCAAGTTTTTTTGATTGAAAGTCTCCTGTTTCTTTTCTTCTTTGCTGCCACTCCCATAAAGTAGTTCGTCCAATCTTAAATCTTGCTGCCACTGTTTCTCTGCTTTCTCCTTCGTCTAGCGCTTCCATTGCTTTTTTTCTTAAATCATAACTATATGCTGCTGGCATTCAACCTCCTTATCATCATCTACCCTTATCCTATCACATCCGGACTTTTATGGAAAGAGCTATATATGCATAGCAGAGCTAACTACAAAAATTATACATTTTCAAGTGATCCTAACCATATCAAAAACTACAGGGCAAAGCTGTTGGAGGAAGGCTTAATTAGTTAAAAATTTCAATCTTATGTAAAATATTGTCTTATTTTGTAATTTTCTTGTTGACTAACGAGACGATATCTACTTTTCAATAAACTCCATTTGCATTTCTTGTATACTACTTTCTATTTGCTCTATTTGTTCTATTAACCTTTCTTCTAAGTCAAGATTACCGCTTAGCCTCGCTTCGGTTCTTTCTTTTCGTAATGCATTTAATTCTTTTAGTAACACTATATTATTCCACACAATTTCTGCAGATTTTCTCTCGTTCAGTTGGCTATTTAGTACACTAGTTTTTTCAAATACATACTTTATAACGTTAAACTGTTTCAATTCTTGTAACAAAGCCTCTTTATCGAGTTTGCTTTTGTTACTTATTACATCAATTACACGCTGTTGTAATCTTTTCATCTCATTAGTAAATTCAAAATGAGAAAATTGCTCAAAAAATATAGGACGGTTCAAAATTTCAGGAAATTCTACGGCTATACGCAAAATTACGGCCTGATTTTGCTCTGCTTCAATTAGCTCTGGAGATTTGTTATGAAGATACTCACCTTTTGTTGCTCCAGTTTTACTATTAAAAATCTGTTTTTTGAAGCTACTTCTTAGTTCACTAGCCTTATTGTAAAAATAATCTCTGTAATACCTTCTAATACTGCTGTTGCTAATAGTATTTACATATTCCATGAACTTGTGCTCAAGAATTGAATATTTTTCCGGAGCAAGTTTTTCATAATTTTGCAAATTGCTATCGATTATGTGATGCCATAAATATTCAGAATGCAGTTTTGTTGAATGGTCAAGAGCAGTCAACACGTCTTCTTTCTTGTATGCCAGTTCGTTACATATATCGTATGGATCTTTATTACTTGGCAAAGTCACAAACTTTAACGTGTATCCAGGCTCTAATATTGGCAGAGCAAGTTCTGCAACTCGGGTAGCAGCATGACGTCCAGCACTATCGCCATCCATACAGATGGAGATTTCTTTAGCAAATCTCCATAGATTTTTTATCTGTTCTGCAGAAATTGCGGTACCAAGCGGAGCAACTGCATTACTAATTCCTGCTTGATGTAGCGCTATAGCGTCCATATATCCTTCAACAACGAGTATGTGCTGTTTTTTACGTATTTCGCTTAAAGCAAAGTTTAATCCGTATAAATTCTCCCTCTTCTTGAAGAGCTGACTCTCTGGACTGTTTAAATATTTCGGCTGTTGCTCAGAACTTAGCGCACGTCCGCCAAAACCAATAACTCTCCCTGCAATGCTCTGTATAGGAAATATCAGCCGGTCATAAAAATAATCATGAAAATTTTTGTTTACTAATCCAATATCAATTAAAATTTTGTCTTCAATACCTGAAGAGTTTAAATACTCTTTCAAACCAGAGCTTGGTGCATAACCTATCTTAAATTTATCTATGATTTTAGGTAAAATCTTACGCTGCTTTAAATAATCTACAACACCTTGATTTTTTTGTGCAAACCAATTTGCAGCTAAATCAAGCGCTAAAAATAGTTTATTGTCCTCTTTTGTAATACTAAGATTTTTGGGCAGTTCAACACCTGTAACCGATGCTAATTTTTCCAATGCTTCTTTAAAGCTTAATCCTTCAGTTTGTGAAATAAATTCAAATGCATCACCACTAGCCAAGCAACCAAAACAGTAATATAACCCCTTAGTATTGCTCACCGAAAAAGATGGGGTTTTCTCGTTATGAAATGGACAGAGCCCAACAAAACTATCTCCTCTTTTTATTAATCTGACTTTTTTACCTACTATGTCGGATAATAATAATTTTGATTTTATAATATCTATATGATCCATCTTGTTAAATTAGTAGTAGGATAAAAATTATATAGAATTTATACACATCTGACTCGAAATTTATTTCTATAACTAAAGCAATTTAGATTTACCGACAATGTAGCTATACAAATTGTTCGGTAGAAGCTGTAGCTTTACTCCTCTCGTTTGAGTTTTATTACTACAACTCCCCCTAAAGAACCGTGCTTGCAGATTTCCCGCACACGGCTCATCAATATTAGTTTTCACAGTCGTCCCTCTTATGCATATAAAGAAAAATGTATTTTTGGCTTTGGTAATGGATTTACTTCTACGTAGTGTACAAACTGTTCCCAGGTCATACTCTTTTTCTGACTACGCCGATTTATCCATTTAAATGCTAGCTTTCTTACTGATGTGTAAAATTGTTTCAAACACCAATAATTTCCGCTAATACCAAAGTAGTTATAGTGTCCTGTTAATTTAGCCTTCAGTACTTGCCACCAATCTTTAAGTCGAATACTTCCGCGGACTATTTTCAACCACTCCTTGATTTCTTTTAGTTTTCTGGCTAGATTTAACTTAGAGGTTTTATGTCCCATCATTAATCTACCACGACGACTTTTTGCACCATAGTGCGTAAACCCCAGAAAATTGAAACTTTCCGTCCTTCGTTTCTCTCTTATCGCTCGTTGCCACTCCCTCTTGCCAAACTTTACTACTCTGGTCTTGTTTTCAGATACTTCCAACCCAAATTTATTTAGCCTTTGTTTCAGTAATTCCAGAAATTCTTCCGCGTCTACCTTACTTTCGCAACAAACCACAAAATCATCGCAAAACCTTATTTGTTGTATATATCCTCTGGATCTTGATTTCAATTTCTTTTCTATCCATAAATCCAACACATAATGTAAGTATATATTTGCTAATACAGGACTTACTATACCGCCTTGTGGTGTACCTTGTTTTGTTGCTTCATAATTTCCAGCTTCGACTATCCCTGCCTTGAGAAACCGCTTTACTAACCACAGCAAATTTGGGTCAGTTATTCGTTCCCTTAGACACCTCATTAGCCATTTATGCTGTATATTATCGTAGAACTTCTTGATATCCACTTCTACAATGTAGTTTATTGGCTTGTACTTAACTGCTTTATCTAGTGCATTTACCGCTTGATGACAGTTTCTTCCAGGTCGAAATCCATATGAGCTGTCCAGAAAGTTTGCCTCGTAAATATTTTCTAATATCTTCTTCAGCATAATCTGTACTAATTTATCCTCGGTCGATGGTATTCCGAGTCCGCGTTTCTCTTTACTTCCAGCTTTCGGTATATATACCCTCTTTACTGGTTGTGGTTGATATTGCTTCCTCTTCATACTTTCTACTAGCACTTCGAGTTTCTCATTCAGATTTTCTCCGTATGATTCCACTGTTATCTGGTCTACTCCACAAGCCTTGTTACGCTTCAGTTCTTTATAACATCTCGCAAGATTCTCTGTATTTATCAGATGGACTAACGATGTGAATTTTAGTCGCTTATCTTGCTTTGCTCTTACTGCTATCTGGTTTAGTTTATATCGCATGTTATTCCTACCTCCGTTGTATTGGCATAGCAATCCCTATTCCAGTTACTATATTGCTGATCGCTTCCCCTTGTACGTGGCTTTCCCACATTCTGAGTACTATCAATCAGTCCGACTTCCCCTGCATCTTCCGCTAGTTCTTGCCTTTGTTGACTTGTTCCAACGTACCTTAATAGGAATGCATGGGATCTCCCAAGTTCACTTGAAGTCCATTTCAATACATGGCACGGTCTCAGATCCCGATAGAGTGAGTGATAACTTGCCTTTACGTTATCCTTCATGCTGTCTTCCATGGCCATGAACATGTCGACCTCTATGTCTTCAGGTATTTCGGGACTCCACTCCTTCACTTCCGTTGTGCCCTGCATTGTCCATCCCACTAGCTCTATTACACTCGTTACCTCATGCAACATAGTGGTCTGTTCCAAACTTTTGGCTAGACTTTGTTTGTGTTGGATTTTCACCAACTGTTCTCCAAGCACTTCTTGGCGCACCTTGGCAGTTACTGACTCTCATTTTTTGTGGCATATTTTTTCTTCAACAGTTAAATGGCTATTTATAATGAATTTTGTCAGTAACTGCCAGTTCTTTTCACTTGAGCGATGCAACAAAGCCCACTGGGATCCAGGAAAGTTTGCTTGTAAGCAAGCAAACTAGCATGGAAAGTTTATACTAAATGAATGTTTTTGATGAGGTTGCACAGAAGCTGGATCCCAGTGTCAAGCACTGGGATGACATCATCCTTTTTTGGATTCCAGACTGGAATGACAGCAGTCCTACGTCATACCGCCGCGGTATTTCCAGATCCCGCTAACACGTAGCGGGATGATGGTTGTCAGGGTGTTGTCCAAGTAGCCTCCTTCTTCTGTTATCCAAGTAGCCTCTTTCTTGTCATCCCAGTGCCCAGACACTGGGATCCAGGAAACTTAACTTTACACCAGGTAATAAGAACTGGATTCCAGCGTCACGCGCTGGAATGACAGCAGTCCTACGTCATACCGCGATTCATTCGCGGTATCTCAGCTGCTAACAAGAGATCCCACTAACACGTAGCGGGATGACGGTTGTCGTTTAGCCATAAACATTAAGAAATTTACCAAACGAAAAAAAAGGCAAAAGAAGCCCCGTGGTTATTGTCCGCTTTAAAATATTGGCGTTTTTTATGTTTTAAACGCTTGACAAGCGAAATTCAGCTGCTTTTAATTGCAACTAACCTACGCTGCAAATGTTTAAGAAATTTACCAAGCAGAAAAAAAGACAAAGAATCCCCGAGTTAGCTAGTCTTTTACTATCTTCGTCGAGTATTGGCATTTTTTGATGTCTTGTAACGCTTTGTAAGCGCGTTCAGCTTATTTAGATAAAAATCTAGATGTAGATGAAGTTTTGTAAAGACATACAGTATCTATATACTGCAAAAAATTGAACATAAGACGCCGATACATTAAGTAATCCTTACCTTTTAATCTGCAGATTGGCGAAAGCAAATACAATAGCTTCAGTTTCATGATAAGGGGGCTAGCGGAGTTTGTCAAGGGATTTTTGACGAAATGATTTTGAAAGCAAAGAGCGGGAGAAGGGGTTCGAACCCTCGACCTCAACCTTGGCAAGGTTGCGCTCTACCAACTGAGCTACTCCCGCAATTAAATTAACCTAAATTTACTTAATTATAGGCATATACAGCGATTTGTAAACCACGTGTACATGAAAAATGTGAGAGCCCATAAATTTGCGTGGTTCCTTCTATGATCTTTTCGTATACTTAAGGCTTATTTTTGATTATCATAAGTTTTTAATTATTCCACAAAGCTTTATGGGAATATTTTTATATAAAGACGACTTGCCAGCTAGTTCAATACCAGATGATATAAGGTCTATAGCTGTTGATACCGAGGCAATGGGGCTACTTCATAGCAGAGATAGATTATGCCTTGTGCAGCTCTCTTTTAATGATGGCAACGCTCACTTAGTTCAACTCAAGAACGATTATACAGCGCCAAATTTGAGAAAAATATTAGAGGATAAAAATATAACTAAAATATTTCACTTCGCGCGATTTGATGTGAGCATAATACGTTATTACTTGGAAACTTGGGCACTTCCGTGCTATTGCACAAAGATAGCTTCACGTTTAGTTCGCACTTACACAGATAATCATAGCTTAAAAGGGTTGTGCTTAGAGCTGCTTGATACCAAACTAAATAAGCAGCAGCAATCTTCTGATTGGGGAAATGAAAATTTGACAGACAAGCAAAAAAGTTATGCTGCATCTGATGTTTTGTATCTCCACAGGATAAAGGAAAAGCTAGATTTAATGTTGGACCGTGAAAATAGAAAAGAATTGGTCCAAAAGTGCTTTGAATTTCTTCCTACTCGTATTGAGTTGGATTTAATGGGTTGGGAAAACGTGGATATCTTTAACCACCAGATGTAATAGAAGTTTTTTGTTTGTGCAAAACACTCTAGGGCAATTTTTCAAGCTCTGCGGTAAGAATTTAGTTGATTAGTTGCTAATAGATAAGCTATATTTTACAAAAATTTAGGTATTTTATGAGTGATGATATTACATCGGTAAATGATCAAAATTTCAAATCTGAAGTCACTGACTATAAAGGGTTTGTTCTGATAGACTTTTGGGCAGAATGGTGTGGGCCATGTAAAAGTCTAATGCCACGTATCGAACAATTGGCTAAAGACAGGAAAGGCAAGATTAAGATCTGCAAATTCGACATAGATGAAGGGACTGAAGTGCCGAGTAAGTATGGAGTGCAATCTATACCCACTTTAATCATATTTCAAGATGGTAAGGAAATTGCACGCAAAATTGGTGCAACAAATGATTTGTCAAGTTGGGTTGATAGTGAAATAAGCTAATAGACAAATTTGCTTTTGTGTGTATTATAAATATTGATAAAAGGGATTGTAGCTCAGTCGGTTAGAGCAGTTCGCTCATAACGAATTGGTCGTAGGTTCGAGTCCTACCAATCCCACCATTGTATTGATCTTAGCATGATCGTAACAATGAGAAAACTATAGTATATGAACTATATATTAATGTAATGGGGGAAATGATGGAATTTACTAAGTCTCTAAATAACAAGTTAGATGAATTGCACTTACTAAATCATCCATTCTACCAGTCATGGAATGAAGGAAAATTGAGCCTTGAAGCTCTACAAACCTACGCTAAGGAATATTATCACCACGTTGCTGCGTTTCCTCGTTATATCAGTGGTATACATTTTCTGTGCCCAGATCTAAAAATGCGACAGGTTTTGCTTGGTAATTTGATAGAAGAAGAACAAGGTGATGAAAATCATCCAGAGTTATGGAAGCGTTTTGCTGAAGGACTTGGAGTAGCACGGTCTGATCTTCTTGAAGATGCACAAGTTAAGGAGACACAAGAATTAGTTGACGGTTACTTTGATATTGTACGATCAGATTTTGCTTCCGGTTTGGGTGCACTTTATGCTTATGAACGTCAAACTCCAGAGGTTTCTAAGTCTAAAATTGAAGGTTTAAAAAAACACTATTCAATAAGTGATGAGCGTTCTCTTCAATTTTTTACGGTCCATATGCATGCTGATGAATGGCATTCTGAGGAATGTGCAAATCTTATTGAAGATCTAGATGAAAAAGAGCAAGATAAAGTTATGCAGGGTGCTCAAAAGGGAGCAAGGCTCTTGTGGGGTTTTCTTGATGGAATGATGAATGCTAGCGTGTGTTAGTAGTTGTAAGTAGCTTAAACTCAGTGATGTTGGAATGCAATGTTTGCATGTAATCTTCTTATATCTGACTTACGGCTTTGGGTTCATTTAGGCTATAGTGCAGAAGAGAAGTATCATTCTCAATTAGTTAGTGTTAATATTGATTTTACCTTTAAATCCCCCCCTTTAGGACTTACAACTGACCGGCTTGAGGATACTATATGCTACTTGGAGGTAGTTCAGAGTATTCAATCTCTCGTTCAAAGCAAGCAATTCAACTTAATCGAGCATTTAACTCATGATATATACAGGACCATTAATAACCTTGTGATGCAAAAAAAGCTTATTATTTCTTCTATAGGCGTAACTATTCACAAAGTTGCACCACCTGTCCCCAGTGTGCATGGAGGTGTTTTCTTTACTTATCGTAATGCGTTGCAAGAATGATTTACATTTCTATTGGCTCAAATATGGGGAATCGCTTTTCCCATTTACAAAAGGCTGCTCAGTTACTGCAGGAACGCTATTTTAAAAATTTAAAATCTTCAATTATTCTGGAAACTAAGGCTATTTTACCAAATGATGCTCCACCTGGGTGGGACAGGCCATTTCTAAATATGGTTGTGTATGGAAGTTGTTCTTCTTCTCCTGAAGAGCTGTTAAAGGGCCTTAAACAAATTGAATGTGACATTGGCCGTCTGCAGGTCTATGAAAAATGGGCACCTCGCGTTATTGATTTGGATATTTTGTTATGGGATGACCTGACACTTGATACACCCTACCTTAAGATTCCTCACCCAGAATTGATAAACAGACCATTTTTGCTTCACTTGATGACAATGCTGAACCCTATGGCAGTAGTTAACAAAACGTTTGGTACTGTTAACCCTAACATTAAGGATTGCTTTTTAAGGAGTTTTACGCTTTCACCAGAGCTTATAGGTATTGTCAATATTACTCCTGATTCATTTTCAGATGGTGGTCTTTATTATGATGCAGATCAAGCAACCAAGCAGGCACTGCGGCTGTTATCAGATGGTGCAAGCATAGTTGAACTTGGTGCTCAATCAACAAGACCTGGCTCCTCAATACAAACTCCAAAAGCAGAGTATGCACGCTTAAAACCAGTACTTGATGACCTTAATCAATATATGAAAGTTGGTGACATTAAAGTCAGCATTGATAGTTTCTGGCCAGATGTTATTTTGAACGTTTTGGAGCACTACAACATTGCCTGGGTAAACGATCAGAAGGGAGATCTAGATGATAATACCTTAAAAGCGATTGCTAGCAGTGGATGTAGTATCGTTATTATGCATTCACTCTCCATACCACCATATAGTGACAACATTATCCCAAGTGACATTGATCCAATTGATACCATAAATAATTGGGCAGAAAGGAACATTAATAGATTACTAGCTCTAGGTTTTGATCAAAGCTCGATCATTATTGATCCTGGTATTGGTTTTGGCAAATCTCTATATCAGAATATCTGGATTTTACGCAATATAGAAGCATTGCAAAGTTTTGGCTGCAAAGTTCTGGTTGGTCATTCTAGAAAGTCATTTATTTCTTCTTTTTCTATAGAACCTGTCTTTAACCGAGATTTAGAAACAATTGCTTTATCATCTGCATTGCACAACAAGGTTGATTTCCTTCGAGTGCATAATGTGCGTGATCACATGCGATTCTTTGTAGCTCAAGCTGCTTTACAGGGATGATAGTTATCGGAATTATGGCTGTTGATCCCAAGGGGGTAATTGGAATAAATAATGGATTGCCCTGGCATTATCCAAGTGAGTTAGATCATTTTCGTCAGGTGACTGACAAACAAGTTATTGTTATGGGAAGAAAAACATTTGAAACTATGTCTCAAAACATATTAAAGGATCGTATCCCTGTTGTTTTTTCTCGTGACAAATTAAATTCTTGTTTTAACAGAGGAGTAAAATGCACTATTATTTCTTCTATGCAAGAGTTTTTGTCAATCCAAAGTAATTCTAAAGTCTTCATGATTGGTGGAGCACAAATAGCGTATCTTTTTTTGGAGTATGATCTAATCTCAGAATTTATCATAACAGAAATTCACAAACCCTATAAAGGTGATGTATATTTCAACTTAACACTTCTTGATGGATGGCATAAAACTATTCTCACCAAAACGAAAGATTATACTATATGTAGGCTAATACGTTAATATGCATGTTAAAGCAATTTATACCCACCGCATTGAATGTGGGGAAGTATTAGAGCAGTTTCTTGATCGCTATGTTTCAGAGTTGCTAGGAGAGGAAGTTGTTCTTGCTATCACATCAAAAATCATTTCTATTTGTCAAAAACAAGTGGTTTGCAAAACTGCTTGTTCTAAAGAAGAGCTAATCAAAAGAGAAGCTGATGCAATTGTTGATGTAGACCATAATTCTTACGGCATCTATTTAACAATCAAAGACAATATCTTAATTCCATCTGCTGGTATTGATGAATCAAATGGTAATGAAATGTATATTTTATACCCAAAGGATGTTCAGAAAACAGCTCTATCAATATGGAACTATCTCAAGACAAAACACTGCATAAAACATCTTGGTATTTTGATTACAGATAGTAACATAACACCTATGCGCCTTGGGGTTACGGGCGTTGCTCTTGGTTGGTGTGGATTTGAACCATTTTATTCCTATATAGGCAAGCCAGATCTTTATGATCAACCACTGCAAGTAACACAAGTCAATCTTCTTGATGCGCTGGCAACGTCTGCTGTTTTAGTTATGGGAGAAGGGGCGGAGCAAACACCAATGGCAATAATTAGTGGCGCACCAAAGATTCACTTTCTTACTCGTCCGCCAACTACAGAAGAAGAAAAAAGTGTGAAGATATCTATGGAAGAGGACCTTTACTCTCCTCTCCTCATGCGAGCCCGCTGGTTAAAGAGTTAAAGAGGAACTTAAAAATTTGCTATTAGACTTCTTATACCAATTCCCGCTACACAAGTAACGGATAGACAATAATAGAAAAAAAGCCATACTGAAGTAAGTAAAGTAGCGAGGTTTAAATGGCATTAAGATCAAAATTATTGGATGAAAAAGTGGTGGAATCAGCAAAAGAAATGCTGAAGAAAGTAAGAAATAACGCATATGTTGCAAAAAAACTAAATGCTGTAATTGCAGCAAAAAAGCACAGTATAACAGCCGTAGCAAAGATATGCTGCATTTCAAGAAAGGCACTTACTGCATGACCTAAAATTTGGCAGAGAAGAAAAATTATTTGCTCCGCCTCAACGCCGTAGAAAAACTATATTGAATCAAAGTCAACGTGAACAAGTTGAGGTGTGGATAGAGGAAAACCCCAATATTACTATAAAAGAAATGAAAATAAGAATTCAAGAAAAGTTTGGTTTGAATATCAGCAAATCTACAGTACACCGTAATATGCAAAGAATGAAATTCTCATATATCACACCAAGACCAGTGCATAACGGACAAGATAAAAGTAAACAAGAGGAATTTAAAAAAAAATCTTAATGAAACTATTGTCATGTATCCTGAAAAAGAGCTATTTTTCTTCGATGAATCGGGGTTTGGCACACATTCAAAGATTGGACACGGGTGGTTTAAAAAAGGCATTAGGACACAGGTTAAGGTAAAACTAGGTAGGCAAAATTTTTATCTCTATAGTGCAGTTAATCCCAGAAATGGAGAAAGTTCTAGCTCAAACGTCAATACTGATTGTATGAATATATTCCTTGAGCAGATGTCACAATATTTAGGAACAAGGGAGGCATTTCTTATCATGGATTGTGCTAGTTGGCATAAGTCAAAAAATTTAAAAGTACCTAAAAATATCGACATTATATACCTACCACCATACTCACCTGACCTCAATCCTGTTGAGAGGTTTTGGTTATATATAAAACAGAACATTTTGCGTAACAAAATCTACGACACAATTGCTTTGCTCGAGAGCGCTTTGTGCAAATTTATTACCTCTCTTTCTCACTCCACAATTAAAAAACTCTGCAATGCCGCTTATTTGATTCACTAGTAATGAGAATTGGTATTACATAACCATATAACATTGGGAATAGAAACAAAAAACTTACTTGACACCCTTCGCCAGCCCCCTTATCATAAAATTGAAGCTATTGTATTTGCTTTCGCCAATCTGCAGATTAAAAGGTAAGGATTACTTAATGTATCGGCGTCTTATGTTTAATTTTTTGCAGTACATAGATACTGTATGTCTTTACAAAACTTCATCTACATCTAGATTTTTATCTAAATAAGCTGAACGCGCTTATAAAGCGTTACAAGACATCAAAAAATGCCAATACTCGACAGAGATAGTAAAAGACTAGCTAACTCGGGGATTCTTTGTCTTTTTTTCTGCTTAGTAAACTTCTTAAACATTTGCAGCGTAAGTTAGTTGCAATTAAAAGCAGCTTAATCTTGCTTGTCAAGCGTTTAAAACATAAAAAACGCCAATATTTTAAAGCGGATAATAACCCCAGGGCTTCTTTTGCCTTTTTTTTTATTCGGTAAATTTCTTAATATTTATAGCTAAACGACAATCGTCATCCCGCAGCGGGATCTATGCTTTGAGATACCGCGAATGAATCGCGGTATGACATAGGGAACCCTTTCTTGGGTTAGCTATAGATTTACTTCGCATATTCAGCTAATTTTTATTACAATTACAACAAAATAATTTTGGCTTTGATGAAAACTGTATATGTATGTCAATCCTGTGGCCACAGCACTGGTAGGTGGGTAGGGAAGTGTATTGCATGTGACAATTGGGATACAGTTGTTGAGGAAATAGCAGTAAAAACGGGCAAAAGAAGTATATCTGCGCCAATTTTAATAAAGACGTTATCGGGTAGCGAAATTATCACTCCAAGTCGTTTTTTAACAGGAATAGAAGAATTAGATAGAGTTTTTGGTGGGGGTATCGTTCAAGGTGCTAGCATTTTAATTGGTGGCGAACCTGGAATTGGGAAATCTACCCTTTTGCTTAGAATTGCAGCTAATGTTGTGCAACTTTCCTCTTTTGAATGTCTTTATGTATCCGGCGAGGAATCTTTAGAGCAAGTGAGCCTCAGAGCAAAGCGTCTTAAGATAAATGAACCTAAAATTAAGCTTTTGTCTACAGTGTCTTTAACTGATGTAGTAGCAACAATAAAGGAAAACAAAAGTATTAAATTCTTAGTAATTGACTCTATACAAACAATGTATGATAGCAGAATTACATCAGCACCAGGAACTGTAACTCAGGTCCGCACTTGCGCACATGAATTAACCATTCTTGCGAAACAATATGGTATTTCCCTCTTAATAGTTGGCCATATAACTAAGGATGGACAAATAGCTGGACCTAAAACTTTGGAGCATATGGTGGATACGGTATTATATTTTGAAGGTGAAAATAGCAATCAATACCGCATTTTACGTACTATTAAAAATAGATTTGGCCCTGCAAATGAAATTGGTGTTTTTGAGATGTCTGAAGCAGGACTTGTGCCTGTTGATAACCCATCATCATTGTTTCTGATGGCCCATGACAGAGAAGTAGTTGGCAGCGCCGTATTTGCAGGAATTGAAGGTTCAAGACCAATTTTAATGGAAGTGCAAGCATTAATAGCAGGGACTAATATGGCAACCCCAAGAAGGGCAGTAGTTGGGTGGGATATTAATCGATTGGCTATGATCATTGCGGTGCTAAATGCTCGTTGCAAAATGTTTTTGCATGATAAAGAGGTATACCTAAACATTGCAGGGGGACTCAAAATACAGGAACCATCGGCTGATCTTGCTGTTGCTGCTTCCCTTATTTCAAGTGTAGTAAATTTACCGCTGCCAACTTCTTCAATAATCTGCGGTGAAGTTGCACTTTCAGGAGAAATTAGGAACATCTCGCATGCTGATCTCAGACTAAAAGAAGCACAAAAGTTAGGATTCAAAAAAGCAATTATGCCTAAAAATGGCAATTATTCTTCTCATGATATTGAAATAATCAAGCTTGGTCACGTAAGGGAATTAAGAGAAGTCTTTAATTACAATTAAATAACGCTTCAGCAAATTCTTTGCTAGTAAACTCCCTTAAGTCCTCTATACTTTCGCCAATTCCTATAGCATATAACTTTATCTTATAGGCTTCTGCGAGTCCAATTACCACTCCACCCTTAGCAGTGCCATCTAGCTTTGTTACGATTAGCCCGGTAACATTAACCATTTTGCTAAATGCTTCTAATTGGCTATAAGCATTTTGGCCGGTAGTTGCATCAAGAACTAAAATAACGTCATGAGGGGCAGTGTCATCCAATTTCTTTATCGTTCTATATATTTTTGATAACTCCTCCATAAGGTTCACATTATTTTGCAGCCTTCCTGCTGTGTCAATTAGAACAACATCAATGTTATCTTTTATAGCTTGACTTACAGCTCTATATGCCACACTTGCAGAGTCGCTACCGTACTCTCCAGTAACAATTAAGCAATCAGAACGTTCTGCCCAAATGTTTAATTGCTCACTAGCAGCAGCTCTAAATGTATCGCATGCAACAAGCATAACGGATTTTCCCATCTCCTTGTATTTATATGCGAGCTTACCTATAGTTGTGGTTTTACCGTTACCGTTTACTCCGCATACCATTATTATATGTGGTTTTTTATTTAAAATTAACGGCTGTACAACTGGGCTCAATATAGCTTCTATTTCGTTCATTAACTGCTGCGAGATAATATTATGTTCAACTTCCTTGTCAAACTTGATGCTTGTGAGCCTGTCAATAATCAACTTGGAAGTTTTATGACCAATGTCCATGCTAATTAGCAATTCTTCTAGCTCATCTAAAAGCGACTGATCTAATTTTTTTTTGCCAGAAAAAATACTTTTCACCCCGTCGCTAAAGCGAGAAGAAGTTTTTAACAAGCCTTTATAAAGGTTACCAAATAAACTCAAGAGAATACTCCTTTTTAATTACAATATAGAGAATGACATGCACTACATGTATTTGTAAAGTAAATACACTCGTAACCCATATATTTTGTGAGTAAAATATACTGTTTGCTAGTGTATTTTACTTTAGTTTTTAACCTAAATATGTTATAATGTAGAATAGCGGTTCACAGGTAATTTTATGAGTTATAATGAGAAAATTTTAGATCATTACGAAAATCCAAGGAATGTTGGCTCTCTGGATAAAAATGATCCAAGTGTTGGCACTGGTCTAGTTGGTGCACCATCGTGCGGTGATGTAATGAAATTGCAGATAAAGGTCAATGACAAAGGTGTTATTGAAGATGCAAAATTTAAAACTTTTGGTTGTGGTTCTGCCATTGCTTCAAGTTCCTTGTTAACAGAGATGATAAAGGGAAGAACCATCAGTGACGTTACACAGATAAAGAATACTCAAATAGTGGAAGAGTTGTCTTTACCTCCAGTGAAGATACACTGTTCGGTACTTGCTGAAGATGCTATAAAGGCTGCTATTCATGACTATCAAAGTAAACAAAAGAATTAAGAAGCTACGAACATGGGTGAATATCAAGAAGTAGGCGGAGGTGAAACTGTAAAAAAGAATAAAAAACTTATCACTATAACTGCGGAAGCAGTAGAAAGGATAAGGTATTTATTGGACCAAAAGAAGCATACTAACCTTGAGAAACCGGAAGAAGCAATAGGAATAAGAGTGCTAATTAAGCAAAAAGGATGTTCTGGTTTAAAATATGACATTGAATATGCATATGATACTCGTCCTTTAGAGTCGATAATTGAGGAAAACTGTAGTGATGGCCAAAAAGTTAAAGTGTTGATCGACCCAAAATCCGTCATGTTTATTCTTGGCTCTGAAATGGATTATGTAGAAGAAAAATTTTCATCGGGTTTTGTTTTCAAAAATCCTAATGAGAAAGGAAAATGTGGTTGTGGAGAGAGTTTTCATGTCTAGCAACTATTTTGCATTGTTTGAAATTGAACCAGCTTTCAATATCAGCTTTGATGAGTTAGAGAAAAAATATATTGAGCTAAGCAGGACTGATATAAATGAAAGACAGTCCCAAAACATGGAAAATATTAACAGAGTTTATCAGATACTAAAGTCACCGCTAAAACGTGCTGAGCATTTGCTGGATTTTTTTAATGTGAAAAGCCAAAAGGACTACTTAAATTCTGAAATATTAAGTGAATCAATGGAAATAAGAGAGTACTTACTAGACTGCGACGATCTACAATTTGCAAGCAGGATGATTGATGAAAAAATAAAAGGTTGCATTAAAAACCTAATTAACACTTTTGCTGTAAAGAATTTTGATGGAGCTGCTACACAAGTCTTAAGATTGAAATATTTATATAAGTCATTTGAGGAGGTGAAAAAGAATGCAACCAATTCAAATTTCTGAACCAAATTCAAGTGAAGTAGTTTTTGGTATAGACCTTGGCACCACCAATTCTTTGATTGCTATGGTGAATAAAGCTGGCAATGTGGAGATATTTAAAGATAAACAGGGAAGAGAGCTACTGCCTTCTGTTATTTCGTATGAAAATAATACATTGAAAACTGGCTGTGACGTCGGTCAAAATGCAATCTACTCAATAAAGCGTTTAATGGGTAAAAGTGTTGAAGAATTAAATAAAGAAGGCGTCAATTTTGAAATAGATCATGAAAGCGAAAAAGTTATTAGAATAAAATGCGCAGAGGAAAAGTATCTTACTCCTATTGAGATTTCTGCTGAGATATTAAAAGCTTTATGTGAGAGGGTAAAAAAGTCTAAGGGACTGGAAGTAAAAAAAGCAGTGATTACTGTGCCAGCTTACTTTGACGATTCAGCACGTAACGCAACTAAATATGCGGCAAAATTAGCTGGAATAGAAGTTCTTCGCCTCGTTAACGAGCCAACCGCTGCAGCGCTTTCTTACTCCATTGAAAAGAACAATAGCAGTGGAATATATGCAGTGTATGACCTTGGTGGTGGAACATTTGATATTTCGATATTGAAATTGCATCAAGGAGTGTTTCAAGTTCTTGCAGTTGGTGGTGACACCAAACTCGGCGGTGATGATTTTGATCATTTGCTGAGTTCAATTGTGATTGATAAGTATAGAGAGAAAGTATCAAATATCATTCCAGCGCTTGACGCGCAACTGTACGAACGTTGTGATGTAAGTATGATTTCCATTAAGAAAGATGTCATCCAGTGCCCTGACTACTTGGATCCAGAAAATTTAATTGCAAATGAGCACACCAGGCAATTGTATAGTAAGAACTGGATTCCAGTGTCAAGCACTGGAATGACACCACCTGCTGCGCAAACTACCTGCAAATTGCAACCTGAAGCGCGTGACGCTGGAATCTACAATATGCGTACTGTGAAGGAATATCTGAGCAAAAACACCTCAGGCATTTTTGAATTCAGCATTAACGGCAAGCCATTTGAATGTGAAATTACCAGAGAAGAATTCGAGCAGGCAATCAGTTCTTTGGTCAATAAGACTATCAATATAGTCACTCGTACTATAAGCGATATAGATCTTAAAATTGACGATATAAAAGGAGTAATTTTAGTTGGTGGTGCAACTAGAACACCATTGGTTCAAAATTCACTAGTCAAACTCTTTGGAAATAAAGTACTAAATGACGTGGATCCAGATAAAGCAGTTGCCATTGGGGCAGCTCTGCAGGCTCATGATTTAACTTCGAGCTCAAAAGATAGGAATATTCTCCTGGATGTTCTACCTTTATCACTTGGCATAGAAACTATGGGAGGCATAGTTGAAAAAATCATACCAAGAAATACGCCACTACCAGTTTCAGAGATAAAAGAGTTTACAACTTATGTTGATAGGCAAACAGCAATGAAAATTCACGTTTGTCAGGGAGAACGTGAAATGATAGAGGATAACAAATCTCTAGCGCAGTTTGAACTAAAAGGTATACCGCCACTGCCTGCAGGTTCTGCAAGAGTTGAAATAGAATTCATAGTTAACGTTGACGGAATCTTGACTGTTACTGCAAGAGAAAAAACTACTGGAATCGAGCAGACAGTTGAAGTAAATTCAAGTTTTGGCTTGAGTGAAGCTGATGTTCAAAATATGGTTAACCAGTCAATAAACAGCTTTGATGAAGATATGAAGGCTCGTTCCCTTGCAGGTGCTAAAATTAATGGAAATAAACTCATACACTTGGTTGAAAACAATAATAACTTTTCCACTGATCAAAAGTTGAAAAACCTATTACAAAATGCAAAAAAAGCTTTACAAGGCAATGACTTGAATGAAATTAACAACACTATCGCCGAGTTAGAAAATTCTTCTTTAGAGTTGTGTGAATTAACAAATAGGTAGAAAAAGCTTACACAACCTTGTGCAATACCCTATTTAATCTCAAAGCAACAGGTAATCTGAAATTAAATGGTAACCAATCGACCTTTCCCAATTTAAACGATAAACCAACTATGCTTACACGCCCAATGATATTTTCCATTGGTACAAAACCAACTTCAGGAAACCTACTATCTAAAGAATTATTTCTATTGTCTCCCATAACAAAAAATTGATCGTTAGGTACATAATAAACCGGAGTATTATATGATAGCTTATTAGAAATGTCATCTACCAAAATCTCATGTTCCTTGCCACTTAAAAGCGTTTCTATATATCTTGGTATGTTACGATTTGACTCATAATCAAAAAAACTTTCAATTTGCCTTCGCTCTACTTTCTGATCATTTAGGTATAATTCTCCCTCTATCATTTGCACTTTGTCACCTGGTGTTCCTATTACTCGCTTAACAAACCTGATGCTGTCATTTCTTGTGGGTTTGAAAACTACTATGTCGCCACGCTTTGGAGGGGTGTAAAAAATCCTGCCGCTAAAAATGTTTGGAGAAAATGGAAAGGAGTGTTTACTGTAACCGTATGAATATTTACTAGTAAAAATGTAATCCCCTTCAAGTAGGGTGCTTTTCATTGAACCAGAAGGTATATGAAATGGCTCGAATAAAAAACTACGTATTGATAGCGCAATCAACAGTAAAAAAAACAATGAAGATAAAAATCTTCCCGTTCTTATCACCCAGTTTTTGCTTAGTTCTTCCAACTTTGTTTTTCTTATAAATTAAGCTTATTATAATACATAAATTAAAAAATGGTAATATGAAATTTTACTTGTGAATGTTATTCCTCTATTCAAAACAATTTTGAAAAGGCGGTTCATTTCTTTCAACGGTGTCATCCAAGTAGCGTGACACATATAGCATTTCTCATAATAGTCCGAACAGGTCATAGGAAGGCAGAATCAACAGCACGACGAAAGGATTCGAATAGAGGAATGTTTTTCCTGGCTCTGTTTTTTATAGCAAACCAATGATGCTCAATTTTGTTGAAATCTGGAGAATAAGGCGGCAGATACAAAATTTCTGCACCAACCCCTTTAGCAAGCTCGATAATCTTATCAGACTTATGAAAAGTAGCATTGTCATTCTTGACCATACGCGTCAAGTTAAGGAAATAAAGGTATGAAAGAGATAGAATAATAAGGTATAAGTTCTCCCAGATATACTTTTAGTGAGAGAACCAATGAATAAAATAACTTGCTTATCAAAAAAGCTCAAAGAATTTTTTAATGAAAAAGCAGAGAAAATCTCAATTACAACAAGGTTTATAAAAAGAAAGAGAAAGCTAAAAGGTTCATCATTCGTAAAAGCCATGGTCTTGGGTAATATAGGAGTTGATAATTGTAGCGTAGAAACAATGTGTCAATTACTAAACGAGGACTCGATAGATATAACAAAACAAGGTTTGGATTTTAGATTTACTGAAGAAGCAGTGGAATTTATGAAAAGGATGTATAATGAATCTGTGGTTCTCTTTAAAAATATCTTGCAAGTTGATTGCAAAATCTTACAGCAATTTAATAGTGTTAAATTATTGGACAGTAGCTATATTACTCTACCTAACAGTATGGAAGAGATGTATAAAGGTTATGGTACTAGCTACAGTGGCTATGAAAGCAATACTAAGTCTGGAATAAAGTTACAATTAGTTTTCGATTACATGAATCAGATAATAGACCAACTTAATTTAACGGAGGGAATAAGATCAGACCAGGGATATAGGAAACATTTAAGTAATATATCAAGCAATGATTTGCTAATATCTGATCTCGGTTATTTTGTGCCAAGTTCTTTTAAACAAATCAATGAAATAGGAGCTTATTTCATAAGTCGTTATAAATCCGATACCAACGTATATGATGTAGAAACAAATCAAAAAATGGAGTTATTAGAATGTTTAGAGGATAAGTTATTTTTAGAAAACGAGGTATTGTTAGGAAAAGAAGCAAAAATTAGAGTAAGAATTATATGTCAGAAACTAACTGAAGAACAGTCTATAGCCAGAAGAAGGAAAGCTAATAGATTAGCAAGATCGCAGGGATATACATCCTCTAAAAGAAATCAAAAATTGTTGAACTGGTCAATATTTATAACTAATGTTCCAGAAAATAAAATTAGTGCTGAGCAAGTATTAACGATTTACAGAGTAAGGTGGCAAATTGAGTTATTATTTAAATTGTATAAAAGCCATATCAGACTTGATAAGCTAAAAGGAAAGCCATGCAGAGTATTATGTGAACTATATGCTAAATTGTGCGCAATTCTTATATTTCACGGCATAGTTGTTTGCACAGAAGTGAAAAAGAATACAGAACTTAGCTTAACAAAGGCATTTATTGAGCTAAAAAGGCGGGTTAGAGAGTTATTTTTAGTATTAACCAAAATTAATAGTTTAAAAGCATTTCTTAAAAAACTCACTATAACTTGGTCGCGATTTTCATTAAAAGACAAACGTAGAAGGGCTAGAGTATCCACTTTAACCTCTCTAAATTTGCTCACAATCTCTTAACTTGACGCGTATGGTTCCAAGATCGGTGTCAAAAATTGCTCAAACCATCCATTAAAAACATCCATATTACAGTGGCCTTCAAAGGTTAACGGAACAACTATCTTTCTTCCACTTAAGGCTGCAACCATACTGATTCGTTGAGTTTTCTTTCCAGATTTTAAGGCATAAAACCGCTGTCCTTTCTGGCAATATCCGTAGGGGTAGTCTTCGGTGTTATCAATGCCAGACTCATCTATATACACTAAGTTTTTAGGTTCTTTTGTCGCTATAATTTTCAAAAATTCAGCACGTTTTTCTTCGTTTCTTTCCTTGTATCCATATGTCTTTTTTTGCGCGTAAATTCAATTTTTTTAAGGGCTCGATAGATCGTTTGGATACTAACGTTGTTCCAAAGTTTAGCCATTTCCGATAGAGTCTTTCCTCCGTGTTCTCTGGCAAATTTGGCAAAGGTATCCCAGTCGGTAATTTTGTGATTGTAACCCCCATTTCCAAGTTTTTTTGATTGAAAGTCTCCTGTTTCTTTTCTTCTTTGCTGCCACTCCCATAAAGTAGTTCGTCCAATCTTAAATCTTGCTGCCACTGTTTCTCTGCTTTCTCCTTCGTCTAGCGCTTCCATTGCTTTTTTTCTTAAATCATAACTATATGCTGCTGGCATTCAACCTCCTTATCATCATCTACCCTTATCCTATCACATCCGGACTTTTATGGAAAGAGCTCTAAGAGGTTGTCCGGAAACAAGTAAAAGGCTATAATATCTGAAATTTTAGTACGGGGTAAAGATGAGAAAAAAGTATCCAACAGATCTAAGCGAAAGGGAATGGGCAAGAATAGAAAAACACTTCAGAGTATCATACAAGAAAGGAGGAAGGCCGCCAAAGTATAGCAAAAGAGAAATATTAGAAGCAATTTTCTATGTATTGCGTACAGGGTGTCAATGGCGGTATTTACCAAATGATTTTCCGCTATGGAAGACTGTGTATGAGCAGTTCAGGCAATGGAAGAAGCAGGGAATTTTTGAGAAAATGAATTATGAAATTACAAAATATAGTAGAAGAAAAATAGGAAGGAATGAGCAGCCGAGTGCCTGTATAGTAGATAGTCAATCTGTAAAGACTACAGAAAAGGGGGGATCAAAGGCTATGATGGAAGTAAAAAAGTAAAGGGTAGAAAAAGGCATATAATTACAGACACTCAGGGTTTTATACTAGGTTGTTACGTAGGCGCTGCTAACGAAAATGATAGAGATGGTATTAAAATAGCATTAAACAATATGAGAACAAAATATACTAAAGTTAAAAAAATGTGGGCTGACATGGGATACCAAGGAAGAAATTTAAAGAATCACATAAAGGAAGAATATGACATAGATATTGAAATTGTTAAAAGGCCTACATGTAGATTTTGGGTGCACAAAGATACGCCACCTGAGCTACTACCAACAAGAGAACAAGGGTTTAAAGTACAGCCAAGAAGATGGGTTGTAGAAAGGACTTTTGCTTGGGTTAATAGGAATAGAAGGCTATCGAAGGAGTATGATTTACTCACAACATCCACTGAGAATTTCATATACCTAGCTATGAGTAGGGTTATGTTAAAGAGGGAATATGCTTGAATTTACTTGTTTCCGGACAACCTCTAATATGCTCTTTTATAAAAAAATATTTTACTCTTTTTGACTGGCCAGGGCTTTTTTTTAAATGTCTCTTTCCCTTGTTACTCTTGCTTTGTAAATCAAACCTCTCTTTGTCGTAAGGAGCCATGTTACCTCTACCTGGAAATGCATTTGCCGCTGACTTTTTTTCGTTATATTTCTTCATCCATTTTCCTAATACACTATCCCTTATTCCTAGATCTCTTGCTACTTTTGCAACTGGTTGACCTACCTTTCTTTGTTCATTTGCCAGCTTAACAGCTTCCAATTTGAATTCTGCCGTATATTCTCTTGCCATTTCTAATCCTCCAAAATTTTATTTTACCCGAAAAAACTCCTTTCTTTCTCTCCACTTTTTCTGGGTAAGGTCACTATTTCTTAAGTAATTTACACTTCAGAGTTTATCTGCTTTAAAGTTTACTCTATTCTGTTTCAGCATTTGTCATAAATCCTTAATTATTTCTGACTTTTTAGTTCAGTTTTTAACCATTCTTTCCTTAACTTAATGGCAGTGACAATAAGCCTATCTATCATTCTGATGTGATTTCAGTTTTGTTTACGTGCAAACTCTCTAATCCCACCTTGTAGTTAGGATAAATTAGAGAGACATTAAGATCTTTTTTAATTTTAACATTACTTACTTTTTTTGATCCTAAATAAAAACTCTGTGCATAATCTGGTAACTCAATTGGTTCTGGAGGGCTAACATTGAGAAGTTTGGTCGCATATATTACCACTTCAGATTGTGTAGTGGGTAAATCGTCTGCACAATTGTATATTTCACCAGGTTTTATGTTTTGCATGGAAGAAAATAGAATATTCGATATATCTTCAACGTGAATACGAGAAAAAAAATGCCCTTCTTTTTTCATATTTCTTGCTTTGCCAAGCTGCAAGTCAATTAACACGTTCCTACCAGGACCGTATATTCCAGCTAAACGAAAAATATGTACAGGCAGTTTGCTATTTAGCCACTTCCTTTCAGATTTAAGGCGTTTTTCTCCTCTGATTTCTATAGGTTTTGTTTCAGATTCCTCATTCACCCAATTACCAGAGTGATCACCATAGACGCTAGTTGCAGACAAATAACCAAGCCATTTTACATTTTGCAGGCAATCACCGTATCTCTCCACAACATCATCGCCATCTGGAGGAATAGAAATTAAAACGTGCGTTGCGCTTTTAAGCAGATCTTGACTAACTTTCTCATAATTAAAGAGGATTACATCTTGTATATTTTTACTTCTTGATGTGCCACTGACTTTCCAACCTAAGTTCAGTAATTTTTTCGATAAAAATTTAGCTACATATCCATAACCAAAGCAAAACAAGTGCATGAAAATTAATTTTTAAAATTCTTCTTGATAAATTCTACTCCTAATTTTATTCCCTCTTCATTAATAATATGCCCTAATGCATGAATTGGGTGTCCTTCAACATTTACTCCATTTTCTTTCAGAGCTTTAACCGCTAAGTCGAGAGACGAAAAAGGTACCACGTCGTCAGCATCACCATGGATAACACATATGTTAGGTTTTGACTTGATCTCTGGTGCAGTTTTTGAAGGTGAAAGAAATCTACCAGAGTATGCAACAACTGATGCACAGGATTGAGAGCGGGTGAGAGCTGTATGTATTGCAAGCATTGCTCCTTGAGAAAATCCAACTAAAGAAAGTTGCGTATCTTTTAAATTAAGCTCCTTTAATTTTGTATCAATGAAATGATTTACAATTGATGTAGCATTTTTTACTCCATTATATAGCGCTTCCTCACTACGATCTTCCAAGCTGAACCACTGATAACCATCACCTATTTCTCTTTCAAACGGAGCATTGGGTACTGCAAAATATGAACCCAGTAAAAACTTGCTCATAACTTTAGCAAGGTGAATGAAATTATCGCCACTTGAGCCCCAACCATGTAAAAAAACAATCAAATTTTTCTTATTTCCGCCTGCACAAATTTCTGGACCTCTAAGTTCAATCATTTTTTTTCCTTTTGCGTTTATATTTTTATCTAACACTAATTTTCAAATTTGTAAAACCAATGTGCAATTACGTTCCCGATACTATAGCTAAAGTGACTTAGGTTCATCGACGATTTGAAAAACCGTCATTCCGCTACTTGTTAGCGGAATCTATACTAAGATACCGCGAATGAATCGCGGTATGACGTAGGATTGCTATCATTCCAGTGCTTGACACTGGAATCCAGGAAACTTAACTTTACACCAGGTAATAAGAACTGGATCCCAGTGTCAAGTACTGGGATGACACCTCTGGGCACTGCCGTCATAAAGGAACCAGTGTCAGCTACTTTCATGACATCAATAATTGACCTCGACTTACCGTCCAACTAGAAAGTTGTATATAGAATGACAGAAATCCAGATGTTATTTATTTACTTTCGATCTTTTCTATCAATTTTTTAACTAAGCCTCTTAGCTTTTTACTGGATTCATCAAGCTCTTGAATCTGCGAGCTGTGCTCTTTCATTAGTTCCTTATAGTTACCTCTTATGTAGTCAATCATTTTCTTCATCTGAGCAATCATCTTGTTGATATCCATACTACCCAAATCAGATATCATGTTGGGCATAGCCCCTTCTAACATACCGCCAGCCATAAGCTGCTGAGACATTTGCATAAATGGTTTTAAAGTCTGATTAAGCAATTCAGGATCCTTGGCTAATTTTTCTATTTGCTCTTTGCAAGTATCCATATACTGCTTCATAAATTCATCTTCTTGCACTTTACCTGTCATAATTACACCTACTTGAAAATATCGATTTTCTATTATATATTGTTTTTAAATTAAAAACAATACAAAATACTCATCACAATTGCATTAATACTTTTTAAACAACAAAAAATGCTCCTTTGCTTATAAAGAGTCACATACTTTCTTTAACCACCCCTTATCTTTGACGCTATTTTCTAAGTTTTTATAGACAAATTGATGGTAGCCATTTATCCATTCAATTTCATCCTTAGTAAGCATTTGCACATTTATTAGTCTTCTATCATATGGAATAGAGGTCAGTTGTTTAAAGTTTAAGAAGCCGTCTTCTTGTCTGTCGACATATATCAGATTTTCAATTCTTATTCCATACTCTCCCGGAATGTAATAGCCAGGTTCGTTGGATAGTATCATGCCTGGCGTGAGTTTCACTTTATTTCCCTTTGATATTGCTTGTGGTCCTTCGTGTACTGATAGGTAACTTCCTACTCCATGCCCTGTACCATGCATATAGTCCATTCCAAATTTCCATAAATGCGTACGTGCCAATATATCCAATTCTCCACCAGTAGTGCCGGGGGGAAAGACGACACTTGCTATAGCAATGTGAGCTTTGAGTACTATTGTATAGTGGGTTATTTGCTCATTGGTCGGATTACCAACTACTACAGTTCTTGTCACATCAGTTGTGCCGTCAAGGTACTGGCCACCAGAGTCAATCAAATACAGTCCATCTTTCTGAATTACTTTATTCGTCTTACTGCTTGCACGATAGTGAATTATTGCTCCATTCTCATTAAATGCTGAAATTGTTGGAAAACTTAGTTGCTTAAACAAATTCTGCTCTTTTCTGTATTCTAAGAGTTTCTCTTCAGCTTCAAGCTCTGTACCAACATTATTTTCAAGCCAATGTAGAAAGTTTGTAACTGCCACTCCATCTCTGATGTGCGCATTTATAGCCCCAGCTATTTCAGTTTGATTTTTTACTGCTTTATGAATTAAACAAGGATCCTCTCTTTCAGCTACCTGTTTATCTTTTATTACAGCCATGATACTCATTGGAGTTGTGTTTGGATCTATAACTATTGAATTTAGCTTGTGCAGCGAATTTTCTAGCCCACTAATATCAAAAATATTTATATGGTTGCCTAAATTTGCTTCTATAGTTGAATGTTCTTTATCTTGAATAAACAAATCAACATTACCGCTTTTATACAATATAGCACGGCCCAATATACATGGAGTATATTTAGCATTTTCATTTCTTAAATTTAATAACCATGAAATTGAATTTGGATCAGTTAAAAGCACTGCTTCAGCTTCTTTATCTATACTTTTAGCGACTTTTTCACATTTGTCCTTACTACTTTCACCAGCATATTCAATAGAATGTAAAACCACTGCTTGTTTTCGATAGTCACTTTTTTTTCCAGCTAAACAGGGTATTAATTTACAGATATTCTCATACTTTCTTATATCTTCTATGGTAAAATATTGCAAATAATAACCTAGTGAGGCAGTCGATGTTAAGTTTGCTTTTATCCATTCGCGTGGATCCTCTTCTTGTATATTATATACTTGAAAATTGCCCCGATCGAGCTGATTGCGAGCTTGTGTGATATAGCGTCCATCTGTAAAAAATGGGCACTTGTTGTTTTTTGTAACAATGAGCAGCCCATTTGTTCCTGTGAAGCCACACAGCTTTGTTAGCTCCTCTGAATACTCATTTAAATATTCATCTTTAGTATGCAACACAAATGCATCAACGTTTATTTCGTGCATAAAAGAACGAAATTCTTCGATTTTTGAGTTCGGTAGAAGCTGTAGCTTTACTCCTCTCGTTTGAGTTTTATTACTACAACTCCCCCTAAAGAACCGTGCTTGCAGATTTCCCGCACACGGCTCATCAATATTAGTTTTCACAGTCGTCCCTCTTATGCATATAAAGAAAAATGTATTTTTGGCTTTGGTAATGGATTTACTTCTACGTAGTGTACAAACTGTTCCCAGGTCATACTCTTTTTCTGACTACGCCGATTTATCCATTTAAATGCTAGCTTTCTTACTGATGTGTAAAATTGTTTCAAACACCAATAATTTCCGCTAATACCAAAGTAATTATAGTGTCCTGTTAATTTAGCCTTCAGTACTTGCCACCAATCTTTAAGTCGAATACTTCCGCGGACTATTTTCAACCACTCCTTGATTTCTTTTAGTTTTCTGGCTAGATTTAACTTAGAGGTTTTATGTCCCATCATTAATCTACCACGACGACTTTTTGCACCATAGTGCGTAAACCCCAGAAAATTGAAACTTTCCGTCCTTCGTTTCTCTCTTATCGCTCGTTGCCACTCCCTCTTGCCAAACTTTACTACTCTGGTCTTGTTTTCAGATACTTCCAACCCAAATTTATTTAGCCTTTGTTTCAGTAATTCCAGAAATTCTTCCGCGTCTACCTTACTTTCGCAACAAACCACAAAATCATCGCAAAACCTTATTTGTTGTATATATCCTCTGGATCTTGATTTAAATTTCTTTTCTATCCATAAATCCAACACATAATGTAAGTATATATTTGCTAATACAGGACTTACTATACCGCCTTGTGGTGTACCTTGTTTTGTTGCTTCATAATTTCCAGCTTCGACTATCCCTGCCTTGAGAAACCGCTTTACTAACCACAGCAAATTTGGGTCAGTTATTCGTTCCCTTAGACACCTCATTAGCCATTTATGCTGTATATTATCGTAGAACTTCTTGATATCCACTTCTACAATGTAGTTTATTGGCTTGTACTTAACTGCTTTATCTAGTGCATTTACCGCTTGATGACAGTTTCTTCCAGGTCGAAATCCATATGAGCTGTCCAGAAAGTTTGCCTCGTAAATATTTTCTAATATCTTCTTCAGCATAATCTGTACTAATTTATCCTCGGTCGATGGTATTCCGAGTCCGCGTTTCTCTTTACTTCCAGCTTTCGGTATATATACCCTCTTTACTGGTTGTGGTTGATATTGCTTCCTCTTCATACTTTCTACTAGCACTTCGAGTTTCTCATTCAGATTTTCTCCGTATGATTCCACTGTTATCTGGTCTACTCCACAAGCCTTGTTACGCTTCAGTTCTTTATAACATCTCGCAAGATTCTCTGTATTTATCAGATGGACTAACGATGTGAATTTTAGTCGCTTATCTTGCTTTGCTCTTACTGCTATCTGGTTTAGTTTATATCGCATGTTATTCCTACCTCCGTTGTATTGGCATAGCAATCCCTATTCCAGTTACTATATTGCTGATCGCTTCCCCTTGTACGTGGCTTTCCCACATTCTGAGTACTATCAATCAGTCCGACTTCCCCTGCATCTTCCGCTAGTTCTTGCCTTTGTTGACTTGTTCCAACGTACCTTAATAGGAATGCATGGGATCTCCCAAGTTCACTTGAAGTCCATTTCAATACATGGCACGGTCTCAGATCCCGATAGAGTGAGTGATAACTTGCCTTTACGTTATCCTTCATGCTGTCTTCCATGGCCATGAACATGTCGACCTCTATGTCTTCAGGTATTTCGGGACTCCACTCCTTCACTTCCGTTGTGCCCTGCATTGTCCATCCCACTAGCTCTATTACACTCGTTACCTCATGCAACATAGTGGTCTGTTCCAAACTTTTGGCTAGACTTTGTTTGTGTTGGATTTTCACCAACTGTTCTCCAAGCACTTCTTGGCGCACCATGAGCAATCCTGTCATCCAGGTAGCCCACAGAAACAAAAAACTTCCTTGACAAACCTCGCCAGCGCCCTTATCATGAAACTGAAGCTATTTATTTATCTTCTCTGTACAGATTAAATGACAAAAAAACTCAACGTATCTGGCGTCTCATGTTTAATTTTTTGCACTATGTGCACCTTATGTCTTTATCAAATTTCCGGGTTTTGACCTACACAAGCTAAAATACGCTTATAAAGCATTTAAAACATTAAAAAACGCCAACTTAAAAAATGGATAGTGAATAACTAGCTACCCTAGGGTTTCTTTTACCTTTTTTTCTGTTTAGTAAATTTCTTAACGTTTATAATTTAGATTAGTTGCGGCTTAAAAGCAGCTAAATCGCGGTTATTAAGTGTTTAGAATAAAAAAACGCCATACTTGAAAGTATAATGTAAGTAATTAGCCAACCACGGGGCTTCTTTTGCCTTTTTTTTCGTTTGGTAAATTTCTTAATATTTATACAGAAGGTGTCATTCCAGTGCTTGACACTGGAATCCAGCTCTTATTATACAGCTATCTGGTGTACTTATTTAAAATTAAGTTTTCTGGATCTCAGTGCCAAAGCACTGGGATGACACCCTTCCTGGCGGAGATTATTCTCAAATCACAATGTTCGTACAGTTGTGGAATGAATTGCGGTATGACGTAGGAAAACCTTAGCTATAGCTTTAGAACTCCCAAAAGGTCAGAAGCATTGAATGACTTGACAGAAAGTTCAAACCCATATAAAATGTCCTTATTTCTTATATGTTAGATGTAGTATCAATTGCCTCAGATCATGCTGGTTATGAATTAAAATCAGAAATAAAACCTTACCTGGAAGCCCTAGGTTACAGAGTAGTAGATCAAGGCTGCACTGCTAAGCAAAAGTGTGTAGATTACCCAAACTATGCTGTTAAAGTTGTAGAAGATATAACAAGCAAAAAAGCAAATTATGGGATATTAATTTGTGGTACAGGTTTGGGCATGAGTACTGTGGCAAATCGTTTTGAAGGAATCTACGCTGCTTTATGTAACAGTGTTGAGATCGCAAAATTAGCTCGCGAGCATGGCAACGCAAATGTACTGTGTCTTGGTGCAGGGTTTACTGCGAGTGGATTAGCAAAAGACATAGTCAAACAATTCCTCGAAACAGAATTTTCAAAAGAAAGCAGACATAAAAAACGCCTTGATAAACTCAGCAATATAACCTCTAAGAAAAAAAAAACAAAAACTTATAACGAAGATGAAATATCAAAATTCGCTAAAATGGCAGGCCAGTGGTGGGATGAGAACGGCAAATTCAAACCATTGCACATAATGAATCCTGTTAGAGTATCTTACATTATTGAGAAAATAAAAGAGTTAAAAAAATGCAATTTGAAAGAATTATCATTGCTTGATGTTGGATGCGGTGGTGGCATTTTGTCAGAGTCAATGGCACGCGTTGGCATTAACGTTGTGGGAATAGATGTATGTGAAGAAAACATAAAAGTAGCGCATTCACATGCAAAAAAAGTAGGGTTAAATATAGAATATATACACACCAGCATTGAAGAGCTAAGCAATGACAAGAAGTACGACGTGGTTCTGTTGATGGAAGTAGTTGAACATGTGGATAATTTAGAGCTTTTCATGAAAAAAGCGATAGAACTGCTAAAACCGAATGGGCTGATATTTATATCCACAATAAATAGAACTATCAAATCCTTCTGCCTTGCAATAATTGGTGCAGAGTACATATTAAATTGGCTGCCAAAAGGTACACATAACTGGAATAAATTTCTCAAGCCGTCAGAAATTGCAAATCACTTAAGAGAAAATAATGTAACGCTGCAAAACATGGCTGGCATGGAGTACAACGTAATAAAGCGTGAGTGGAATCTAACTAAAGGCGTGGATGTTAATTATATACTCTGCGGTTTGTTAGATTTAACTCTATAAAAGCACCATTTTCACTTCCAATACTTTGAAGGATCTTGGCCAGCTTTTATACAGTAGCCTTTATTAGTTAGCGCCCAACCGGAACGACAAGCATAACCTGTACCTACACGTTCATATCCAGGAGCAGCAACACACTTTCCATTCTCCAAGGTTTGACCTTTAAAAAGACAACAAACTTCTTTTTCTGTTAGAGGTTGTCCGGAAACAAGTAAATTCAAGCATATTCCCTCTTTAACATAACCCTACTCATAGCTAGGTATATGAAATTCTCAGTGGATGTTGTGAGTAAATCATACTCCTTCGATAGCCTTCTATTCCTATTAACCCAAGCAAAAGTCCTTTCTACAACCCATCTTCTTGGCTGTACTTTAAACCCTTGTTCTCTTGTTGGTAGTAGCTCAGGTGGCGTATCTTTGTGCACCCAAAATCTACATGTAGGCCTTTTAACAATTTCAATATCTATGTCATATTCTTCCTTTATGTGATTCTTTAAATTTCTTCCTTGGTATCCCATGTCAGCCCACATTTTTTTAACTTTAGTATATTTTGTTCTCATATTGTTTAATGCTATTTTAATACCATCTCTATCATTTTCGTTAGCAGCGCCTACGTAACAACCTAGTATAAAACCCTGAGTGTCTGTAATTATATGCCTTTTTCTACCCTTTACTTTTTTACTTCCATCATAGCCTTTGATCCCCCCTTTTCTGTAGTCTTTACAGATTGACTATCTACTATACAGGCACTCGGCTGCTCATTCCTTCCTATTTTTCTTCTACTATATTTTGTAATTTCATAATTCATTTTCTCAAAAATTCCCTGCTTCTTCCATTGCCTGAACTGCTCATACACAGTCTTCCATAGCGGAAAATCATTTGGTAAATACCGCCATTGACACCCTGTACGCAATACATAGAAAATTGCTTCTAATATTTCTCTTTTGCTATACTTTGGCGGCCTTCCTCCTTTCTTGTATGATACTCTGAAGTGTTTTTCTATTCTTGCCCATTCCCTTTCGCTTAGATCTGTTGGATACTTTTTTCTCATCTTTACCCCGTACTAAAATTTCAGATATTATAGCCTTTTACTTGTTTCCGGACAACCTCTTATAGCATTTCTCATAATAGTCCGAACAGGTCATAGGAAGGCAGAATCAACAGCACGACGAAAGGATTCGAATAGAGGAATGTTTTTCCTGGCTCTGTTTTTTATAGCAAACCAATGATGCTCAATTTTGTTGAAATCTGGAGAATAAGGCGGCAGATACAAAATTTCTGCACCAACCCCTTTAGCAAGCTCGATAATCTTATCAGACTTATGAAAAGTAGCATTGTCAAGAATGACAGTCTGTCCAGGTTCCAAGATCGGTGTCAAAAATTGCTCAAACCATCCATTAAAAACATCCATATTACAGTGGCCTTCAAAGGTTAACGGAACAACTATCTTTCTTCCACTTAAGGCTGCAACCATACTGATTCGTTGAGTTTTCTTTCCAGATTTTAAGGCATAAAACCGCTGTCCTTTCTGGCAATATCCGTAGGGGTAGTCTTCGGTGTTATCAATGCCAGACTCATCTATATACACTAAGTTTTTAGGTTCTTTTGTCGCTATAATTTTCAAAAATTCAGCACGTTTTTCTTCGTTTCTTTCCTTGTATCCATATGTCTTTTTTTGCGCGTAAATTCAATTTTTTTAAGGGCTCGATAGATCGTTTGGATACTAACGTTGTTCCAAAGTTTAGCCATTTCCGATAGAGTCTTTCCTCCGTGTTCTCTGGCAAATTTGGCAAAGGTATCCCAGTCGGTAATTTTGTGATTGTAACCCCCATTTCCAAGTTTTTTTGATTGAAAGTCTCCTGTTTCTTTTCTTCTTTGCTGCCACTCCCATAAAGTAGTTCGTCCAATCTTAAATCTTGCTGCCACTGTTTCTCTGCTTTCTCCTTCGTCTAGCGCTTCCATTGCTTTTTTTCTTAAATCATAACTATATGCTGCTGGCATTCAACCTCCTTATCATCATCTACCCTTATCCTATCACATCCGGACTTTTATGGAAAGAGCTATACCTTTGTTACAATTTGAGGAGCACCAAAAAACACAGCAACAAACATACCCAGTGCGAAAAGTGCAGGCCAAGGCATTCTGCCAAATATTGCAAGTAAGCTTGAACCAATTATTACCACTGTAATCATTGGTCCACCTATTCCATGAACGTAACCTATTACATTACACATTACATCTGTTGCTCCATCAGCGTGTGCATCAAATGCATAGAAAACTATAAATAGAATTACAAGCATCGAACAGACGAAATCTGTCAAATCAGAAAGAAACACACAAATTTAAGTTTTTAGTAGTTTTCAAGTATAGTTGTACAGGGAGCGCCTTTGCAGTTATGACCGACATTTTCAATGGTGCCTAAGTGCCCGTATGCAAGCATGGTTTTGGAAGGAACGGTCAAATCATTGATGGAGTCATTTAGACTACCTCGGTTAGGAGATTGTACTATCAACCGTTCCAAGCTGAAGCGTTTCCCTATTACAAATTATATGTAGGAGTTACCATGAAAAAAGCAAAAAGTAAATTAGAAATAGTGAATCCTAATGCAGCAGGAATAGACATTGGTTCAGCTGTACACTATGTGTGTGTACCTGAAGGAAGAGATGAACAACGCGTTCAGAAATTTGGCTGCTTTACTGAAGACCTTCATAACTTAGCACAGTGGTTGAAAAAGTGTAAAGTTACAACAGTAGCTATGGAATCAACAGGAGTATATTGGATTCCTTTATTTCAAATACTTAAGTCATACAAATTCGAGGTAAGATTGGTAAATGCACGGCATGTAAAGAATGTACCTGGTAGGAAGTCTGACGTTCAAGATTGCCAATGGCTCCAACAACTGCATAGCTACGGACTGCTTCATGGATCGTTTAGGCCAGATAATCAGATGTGTGTATTGCGCAGTTACGTGCGGCAACGCAAAAATCTCACTGAAAGTGCATCTACACATATTCTGCGTATGCAGAAGGCATTAATTCAAATGAATATACAATTACACAAGGTTATTAGTCATATTACTGGGATAACTGGTATGAAAATCATTGAAGCTATAATTGAAGGCGAAAGAGATTCTGAAAAATTGGCAGAATTCAGGGACGTGCGAATGAAAAATGATCAGTCTACTATTGCAAAAGCGTTAGCTGGTGACTATAGAGAGGAACACTTATTCACGCTAAAGCAAGAATTTGAACTATATAATATTTATCAAGAAAAAATAGCAGAATGTGATAGAAATATTGAAGCCTATTATAAAACGTTTGAAACAAAGTCTTGTGAAAGCAAACAGCTAAGTAAGCAAAAGAATAAAAATAGCAAAAGTAAGCCAAGCTTTGCTTTGTATGAGGAACTGCACCGAATAACTGGTATGGATTTCACTAAAATTCCTGGATTTGATGTATTAAGTATACAAACCATAATTTCAGAAGTTGGTATAAACCATAGTAAATGGCCAACAGAAAAGCACTTTTCATCGTGGTTGGGACTCAGTCCTGCTAATAAAGTTACAGGGGAAAAAGTGTTTAACACAAGAACACGTAAAGTCATTAACCGTGCTGCAAATGCTTTGCGAATAGCTGCTCATTCTGTAGGAAATAGTAAAAGTGCGTTGGGTGCATACTACAGAAGATTGAAAAAACGACTAGGAGCACCAAAAGCAATAACAGCTACTGCAAGAAAAATGGCATGCATATTTTATAGTATGCTCAAATACGGACAGGAATATGTAGAAAAAGGAATGGAATACTATGAAACACGCTATAAAGATAGAACTGTAAAAAATTTGATCAAAAAAGCGAGCGAATTTGGCTACATATTAGTTCAACAAGAAGAGTTAGTTGAGTGAGTTTCTTAGGAGTAAATGCTATTTTGGGTGTGGATATTTCAAAAAAGAAATTTGATGTTTGTTAGTGGACAGTAAAAAACGACACAAAGTCTTTCAAAATAATCAAGATGGTTTTGCAAAACTTGTAGTTTGGTGCAATGGCCATGGAGCAAATCTTACTCATTTATGTCTTGAAGCAACTAGTTGGTATGGAGAAGATTTGGCTACTTTTATGCACGATTTAGGACATAATGTCAGTATAGTAAACCCAGAAAGCTTTTGGCAAAAGTGAGCTGCTCAGAAATAAGACAGATAAATCAGATGCAGCTATGATAGCTAGATTTTGTATCGCCAACAAACCTGCTCTTTGGAAGCCCATTGCACCTGAAATGAGGCATTTGAGGGAGCTTTACCGTTGCATGCAATCGCTAAAAGATGATAAGGTGCAACAGACAAATCGCTTGGAAAACAAAAATATGCATTCCAGTTGCAAAGAAGCTATATCTAAAGTAATTTTGGCAATAGAGGAGCAAATTATTGTTCTCGAAAAAGAAATTAATGAGCATATAAATAACTATCCACATCTAAAAAATATGGTGGAAAACCTTAAGACTATAAAAGGTATAGGATATCTTACTGCTGTTGCTGTTGTCGCAGAAATGCCATCAGTTGATAACTTTGACAATGCTAAACAATTTACAGCTTTTGCTGGTCTAAATCCAGGACATTATCAATCGGGATCGTCAGTAAGTAAGAGAAGTTGCATATGCAAAATAGGATCTGAGCGTATTCGAAAAGCTCTTTATATGCCAGCTATAGTAGTCAAAAACCATAATAATCATTTTCAAAAGTTTTGTCAGCGTCTAGCAAGTAAAGGCAAATGTCCAAAAGTCATAGTTCTTGCGTTAATGCGAAAATTAATGCATGTCTTTTTTGGTATTCTTAAAAATAATCAACCATTTAATTGTAATTTTGTTGGATAATTTGTTTGACAGCAGAGACAGTATCTGGGATCTCATTTTACTTTATGATGATGTCATGAAAGTAGCTGACATTGGGATCCAGAAGACTTAATTTCAACCAAATAATAAAGGCTAGATCCCAGTGTCACGCACTGGGATGACAAAAAAAGGAGCACTGGAATGACACCATCTTGGATGGAAATAACGTCACGCGCTGGAATGACAAAGAAGAGTGGGCTTTCATATGGTTATGCAAGAGGTTTACTGAATGCAACCTAACTTCTCACACACACATTTTACCACATGATCAGCGTTGATATTAAAATGCTCATAAAGTGTTTTATAAGGTGCTGATTCTCCGAAGCTTTTCATGCCAATAAATATACCGTTTGAACCTATGTATTTATGCCAACCCATTTCACTTCCGGCTTCAATTGCAACTTTAATGCTGTCATTATTTAATATTGCCGCTTTATATTCATCGCTTTGCTCGTCAAAAAGCCTCCAGCATGGCATAGAAACAATCCTTGTACCTATACCCTTTTCCTGCAATTTCTCCCTTGCTTCAACTGCAATTTCAACCTCGGACCCCGTAGCAAATATCGTCACTTTTAATTCTTTTGAACATTCACACAAAATATATGCACCAAACTTCGATAAATTAGCAGATTGATCGATATCAGAGTAGAACTTGCGCATGTAACTTACGTTTTGCCTTGAGAGCGCAAACAGTGCTGGAGATTCTTTCTTTTCGAGTGCAATGCTAACACACTCCAGAGTTTCAACTGCATCGGCTGGCCTAAAAACATATAGATTTGGTATAGCACGCAAAGAGGCTAAATGCTCTATTGGCTGATGAGTTGGGCCATCTTCTCCCACTCCAATTGAGTCGTGAGTCATGACATACATAACCTGCTGCTTCATCAGAGCTGAAAGACGTATAGCAGGACGACAATAGTCGGAAAATACCAAAAAAGTGCCGCCATAAGGAAGAATCGCGCCGTGAAGTGCCATACCATTCATACATGCTGCCATAGCGTGCTCTCTCACTCCATAGTGGACATAAGAGCCACTATAATTATTGCTATTTATTACCTGCATGTGCTTATATTTAGTGCAATTTGACCCGGTAAGATCAGCAGAACCGCCGATTAATTCCGGCATATGTTGTGTTAAAAGTTCCATTACCCTACCAAAAGAAGATCGAGTAGCTTCGTTTGGCATTAGCTCACATATTTGTTTCTTCAGGTCAGCTAAAACACCAGCGATATTGTCTGGTAGATGTTTATCTAACCGTCTTTGAAGTTCTACATGATATCCTGTTACCCCAGCTCCACTTTTTGTCATCCCAGTGCTTGACACTGGGATCCATTCTTTTTCTTCTTTCCTGGTCACGCGCTGGAATGACATCGTGTAATTTTGTTTTGCTCTCTCAACAGTTTTCATCCAGGCGTTTTTCACATCTTCTGGTACATGAAATGGTTCATAATTCCAGTTTAATTTCTCTCTCATCTGTTTGATGTCTTCCTCCGAAAAAGCACCACTGTGAACAGAGGATGTGCCAGCACGGCTTGAACATTTTCCGATAATAGTTTTGCAGCAGATCATTGTAGGTTTATCAGACTTTTTTGCTTGCTCTATTGCAAGGGATATGGCATCAAAATCATGGCCATCAATTTTGTCAACATTCCATCCATACGCTAAGAAGCGTTTCTCTACATCATCAGAGCAGGAAAGGCAAGTAGCGCCATCTATAGAAATATCATTATCATCAAAAAGAGCTATAAGCTTATTCAATTTAAGATGCCCAGCAAGTGATGCTGCTTCATGGCTTATTCCTTCCATAAGACAGCCATCCCCTAGCATCACGTAAGTGTAGTGATTGATTCTGAATTGCTTTTTAAGGATTGATTCAGCAAGTGCCATGCCAACAGCAGCGGCAAACCCCTGACCGAGCGGGCCTGTTGTTGCCTCTACCCAGGAAGTCAAGCCGAACTCTGGATGACCTGGGGTCTTGGATCCCATTTGTCTGAAGTTTTTTAGCTCATCTATGCTAATATAACCTGTCAAATATAATATTGAGTATAGTAACATTGACCCATGACCGTTTGATAAAACAAAGCGATCTCTATTGAACCATTTAGAATCATCAGGATTATGATTCAGATATTTAGCAAACAAAACAGTTGCAACATCTGCCATGCCAAGTGGCATACCTGGGTGTCCAGAGTTTGCTTTTTGTACTGCATCAATTGATAAAAAACGGATGGCGTTTGCCATAGATTTTAAATGTGAATGATTCATGTGTTAATAGAAAAACTTAAAAATGAAGTATAAAAGATTATATCAGCAAAAACAAGTTGACACTGAGTGCTAAAATCCTTAATAATCTAAAGTTAAATCGTGAGAGTTTTTATATGACAACTGTTATCACTAGAAAGTATAGGATTAGCCGTAGACTTGGTGTAAATTTATGGGGTAGAGCTAAAGACCCAGTAAACAAAAGGAAATACCCTCCAGGTCAACATGGTATTCTTGGATTCAAGAAGTTATCCGACTTTGGTAAGCAGTTTGCTGCGCATAAGAAATTTAAGTTTTACTATGCGATTTCAAGTAAGCAGCTCAGACGTACATTTTTAGATGCTTATAACAGAAAGGGTTATACCGCTGATAATTTTATCGGTATCTTAGAATCGAGATTAAGTTCTGTTTTATACCACTCTGGTCTTGTTCCAACAATTTACTCAGCAAAGCAGCTCATATCTCACAAGCACGTTACAGTTAATGATAAGGTGGTTAACATATCGAGTTATCGAGTGAAGCCAGGTGATATAATAAAAATAAGAGAAAGGGCAGCAAAAATCCCTGTAGTAGTAGAGGCTGAACAAAAACAAGAGCGCAAGGCTCCGGATTATTTAGAAGCAGATAGTAAAGAGCATTCAGTGAAGTATTTGAGGTCACCTCAATATTCTGAGGTTCCTTATTCAGCAGACATGGAAGTCAATTTAGTAGTAGAGTTTTACTCTAGATAGATAAAAAAAGCCCGTGTGGCGGAATCGGTAGACGCAGCGGACTTAAAATCCGTGGGTTTTGCGACCTTGGGAGTTCAAGTCTCCCCATGGGCACCAATTTAACTTAGCAGATAAATACAAAAAAGTATGAAATGGCTTGATATAGAAGATATTGTGGAAGCTCTGGAGGAAAAATTTCCAAATGAGAATATAATTAGTATCAGATTCACTGAGCTTAAAAAAAAGGTCTTGAGTTTAGAGGAATTTGATGATGATGAAAAACGCTGTAACGAAAAAATACTCGAAGCTATTCAAGCAGCTTGGATTGAGGAAAGATTAACCGCATAGCAATAAACCATACGCAAACGTGATTTCTATTACAATTTGCATATTGATTATGCTATTTTTTGGATCTAGCCTGGCAAGTTAATAATAATTTAACTAATTACAATTAAAACAGCTATAAGGTTAATTATGAGGCAAAGATGACAGCACAAAATTTGGTAAATGGAACGATCTTGGCAAGTGCTACGTTGAGATAAGTTTTGCATAAAAATACTGCTTTTACGGTGTGAGGCCAGAGGGTAGAGTTGTTGTTAAAGCAGCTACAATCCCAGTTGTAACACTGGGATTGACAAACAATTGTACTCTATATTAAATTTATAGAATGATAAAAATTGATTTTTGAGATTATTATGTTTGGATTATATCAATATTGCATGCATTCTAGATTACTAAATATTTGTTTAATATTGTCTATAACTGTGTTACTAACCGGTTGTTTTGCAACAATGTTTTCCGGTTCTACACAAGCAATTCAAATGAAAGTAGTAGATGATAATGGTGACTTGATAGAAAAAGTTAGATGCGTCGTACATGACCCATCTGGAATGAGCCATTCTATTACATCTAACCCTGGGGTAGTGGTTATTCAGCGAGGTTCATGGTCACTGTTTGTTGATTGTAAAAAAGCAGGTTATAAACAATTAAATGTGATGGTAGGTGAAAGTTTTAATAAGGTTGTTTTATTAAACCTACTGTGGTTGCCTGGTTTTGTGATTGACACAGTTACTGGAGCTTATAAACAATATCCATCACACTATGTTGTAACCATGGAAGAATCTGGTTCATAGCAGAAAAATGCTCAAACGTAGCGGTCCAAAAAAATTAAAGTCTATAATTGAAAACTATGCATTAAAATGCATGAAAAATAAGATTAGTAAAAATGAAATACGTCTTATTTTAAACTGGCGAAATATAGTAGGGAAAGAAATAGCAGAGTGTACAAAACCGAAAAAGATCTCATATGCACAGAATATAAATTCGGGTGTGTTGCATCTGGTAGTAACAAATGGCAGCAAAGCATTGGAAATTCAGCATATGATTTCTCTTATAATAGAAAAAATTACGATATTTTTTGGTTATAAAGCAGTATATGGTATAAAAATTAAGCAAGAGAGTATTGACTATTTGACTATATAAGGTAATCTAAGTACATAGAATAATTTGGTATATTGAAGTGAGTAGAGTTTGTGAATTAACAAATAGAAAAAAATCTTTTGGTAATAAGGTATCACATTCGAATCGTAAAACAAAGCGTACCTTTCTTTTAAACTTACATAAAGTTACGTTGACGAGTGATATATTGAATAAAAAGTTTAGATTTCGTGTGGCAACAAGAACTTTGAGAACTATAGATTACAAAGGTGATTTAGATGCTTTTTTGCTCAACACAAGAACGATTAAACTAAGTGAGAAAGCGCAGAAGATAAAAAGAAGGTTGAAAAAAGTTTTAGTAAAGCAAGAGGTAGAGTTAGCAGTTTCAGATGCATAGCAAACCTCAATGGCTCAGAGCAAAAGCTCCGACCGGTGAAGTATTCAATGAAACCTTAAACATCGTTAAACTGCATAACTTGCATACAGTGTGCGAAGAGGCTGCATGTCCAAACATTGGTGAATGTTGGAATAAACGTCATGCTACTGTGATGATTCTCGGTTCTGTTTGCACTCGTGCTTGTGCATTTTGCAACGTTGCAACTGGCATTCCTGATAAACTAGACCCTCATGAACCAGAAAATTTAGCAAAAGCAATAAAAAAGTTAAACTTAAAACATGTTGTCATTACTTCTGTTGATCGTGATGATTTACCAGATGGTGGCGCAAATCAGTTTATACAGTGCATAGAAGAAATTAGAAAGATAACTCCAGAAACAACAATAGAGATTTTAACTCCTGATTTTTTAAATAAGAAAGGAGCATTTGAAGCAATTGCTGTTGCATCACCTGATGTCTATAACCACAATATTGAAACAGTGCCGAGATTGTATGCAAAAATAAGACCACGAGCTCGCTATTTTCATTCACTATATTTGCTGAAGATGGTAAAGCAGATTAATCCTAAAGTTTTCACAAAGTCAGGGCTTATGGTTGGTCTTGGAGAAACAAAAGAGGAAATACTGCAGGTTATGGACGATTTGCGCAGTGCTGAGGTTGATTTTATTACAATTGGTCAATATCTACAACCAACTCCAAAACATGCAAAACTTGATAGGTATGTTACCCCAGAGGAATTTGAGCATTATAAATATATCGCTTACTCCAAAGGGTTCCTAGTGGTTGCATCAAGCCCACTAACTCGGTCATCATACCACGCTGAAGAAGATTTTAACAGGCTTAAGGCCTGTCGTTGACATTTGTGTTAATTCAAATTAATTTTTACTAATTATAAAGGAGTTTTTACGTAATGTCTACTATAAAAATCGAGAAGAAATCACAATTAGTTAAAGAGGTATTCGATTCCGTGGCAAGTCGCTACGACACCATGAATGATATAATGAGCCTCGGAATGCACAGATTATGGAAAGATAAGATGGTAAATAGTGTGCATTTTACAAAAAACTCTAAGGTTTTAGATGTTGCTGGAGGAACTGGAGATATAGCAATAAGAGTAGTAAGAAAAGAGCCAAGTGCTAAGGTTACAGTATGCGATATAAATCAAAACATGCTAAACAGAGGACGTGATAAAGCTATAAATTCAAACCAAATTAATTTTGATTGGGTATGTGCAAGTGCAGAAAGTTTACCATTTGAAGACTCCGAATTTGATTATTGCACAATAGCTTTTGGCATTCGAAATGTTTCTGACCGCAAGAAGGCTTTAAATGAGGCGCACAGGGTATTAAAACCACATGGGAAATTTATCTGCTTAGAATTTGCCCCTATGCACTATCAAAATGAGATATTTACCAAACTTTATGACTTATATTCATTTAAAGTAATTCCTAAAATTGGCAGCATAGTTGCTAAAGACAAGAGTTCTTATGAATATTTAGTGAGGAGCATTAGAGAGTTTCCAACTCAGGCTGATTTTAAAATGGAAATTGAAGAGGTAGGCTTTAAGAATGTTGAGTTTCATAATATGAGCTATGGAATAGTGGCATTACACATTGGAACAAAATGAATATTAAACTCTGGTATAGAACGCTGGATTATTATCTCATCCTTCCAGTGTTTTTTTTGCTCACTATAAGCTTCATTCTTGTTTATTCAGCAAGCCCTGTAATTGCGCAGCGTCTTTCTCTACCACAGGATTATTTTATACGGCGCCATACAATTTATATAGTCCTGTCACTAATTACCTTGGTGACATTTTCTTTTCTCAACACAAGAACTATACTTAACCTCTCATTCGCAGGTTTCGCTTTATTTACTATTCTAGTAGCAACTGCGATAATACTTGGTATAGAGGTAAAAGGTGCGAAACGATGGTTACATATTGTCAAAATTTCTGTTCAACCATCTGAGTTTGTAAGGCCATTTTTTTCTGTTGTTATAGCTAGTATCTTGGCCAGCGAAATGAGGTTTAAAATGCACATATCAATCATAATATTTCTGTTAGTTTTTGTGTTGTTACTTTTGCAACCTGATTTCAGTATGTCTATGCTTTTAACATATTCTTTTATCGGTCAAATGTTTATTGCATGTATACCATTTTTATACTTTCTATGCATAATAGGAATGGCCACAACTGGAACTACAATAGCTTACTTATGCCTCCCACATATAAAGCAAAGGATTTACAATTTTGTCTTTTTTACGCAGCGCGATAACTTTCAAGTCACAAAATCATTAGAAGCATTCAAAAGAGGTCAATTAACTGGAGTTGGACCTGGTGAAGGTAGCGTAAAAGCCTCTCTTCCTGATTGTCATACAGATTTTGTGTTTTCTGTTTTAGCAGAAGAATTTGGTTTGATTACGTGCTTAGCCACATTGATGTTATTTGGTATCATTTCCGCCCGCTTGCTTTACGTTGCATATAGGGAAAATGAATTATTTAATCTGTTAGTGATTCTCGGTATCTCAATGCAATTCATCACACAATTCATAATAAACATAGGGGTAACATTGAGTGTTTTTCCTACCACCGGCATAACCCTGCCGTTACTTAGCTATGGTGGTTCTTCTCTTTTATCTTCGAGCATCGCACTTGGCATAATGCTGTCTTTCAGTAGAAACCAAGCTATCGCATTAAAGTTTCGTGAGCGTGTTATGCTTGGAAGACATGCTGTAGACTAATGCCATACCTTTTCCCTTTCCCCTGAAACTAGAATCTATATACTTAACTTTAGAAACTTTAAAATACGATGCGATCTAATATTAGGCAGTTATTTTACTATATAAAGCCTAATCTATCCTATTTTGTCATAGCTTTTATTGCAGTTTTATTTTCAGCCTTAACGATCCTCCTCTTTGGCAGAGGCTTAAGCAATATAATTGATTCTGGCACAGAGCACGATTTTACTACCAAACTATTAGTTGCAATACTTATAGTTTTAGCCATTTCTCTCACTGCATTTACTCGGTTATATTTCATTGGCATTGGCAGCGAGAAAGTTATCGCAAGAATCAGATATGACTTATATAGCAGTATCACTAACTTGCAACCAAGTTTCTTTGAGAACACAGGCGTACAAGATGTTATCTCAGCGTTAATTACTGATACCTCTGTGCTGCAATCAATAATAAACAGCAGCTTACTAACCATATTACGAAATTTTGTGATTCTGATTGGCAGTGTTGCTATGTTATTATATACAAATATACAACTAACTGCGTATGCAGCCGCAATAATACCTATACTACTCATTATCATGACCTCACTTGGAAAAAAAGTGCGTAGCTATGCACGCTTTGCTCAGGATAAATTAAGTGAGCTTGCGTCATTTAGTGAGGAAAATTTTAGATCTATAGTGACTATCAAATCGTTTGTACTCGAGGAAAACGAAAAAATCCGTTTTAAGGAACATTTAAACTCAGTATCAAAATCATACGTAAAATTAGTACTCTTGCGTGCTATTTTAGTAACTCTAGTTATCACGTGTGTGATAGGTTCACTAGTTGTTTTGCTCTTTTTTGGTATTAAAGAAGTCTTAAGCAATAATATAACTATTGGAGAACTCTCCTCATTTGTGTTTTATTCAGCGCTCGCAGCAGGAGCTATAAATAATTTGAGCGATAATATCAGTGATTTACAACGAGGTCTTGGAATAGTAGAGCGTTTATTTGAATTTAAAAATATGAAAAGCTCTATAGCAGATCCCGATGATCCTATAAAAATTTGTAGTGTTCAAAAGGGAATTTCGTTTAATGGCGTAACATTTTTTTATGCTGATAAGCCAGCATTAGATAACGTATCATTTTCTATAGAGGCAGGTCAAGCAGTATCAATTGTTGGACCATCTGGCAGTGGTAAAAGCACCATTTTAAAGCTTCTGCTCCGTTTTCATGATCCAAACAAAGGTAGCATTACTATCGATGGGCACAATATTAAGTCAATTGCGCTAAATGACCTCAGATCGTTGTTTGGCTTAGTGCCACAAGATCACATGATATTTTCTTGCTCAATAATGGAAAATATACTATATGGCAAACCAGGTGCCGAATATGAGGAAGTGAAGCAAGCAGCCATCAGCGCTTATGCGATGGAATTTATTGATAAACTGCCTGATAAATTTGATACATTTGTAGGAAAAAGAGGATTAAAACTTTCTGAAGGACAAAAACAACGTATTGTAATAGCAAGGGCCATACTCAACAATCCTCAGGTTTTAATACTGGATGAAGCAACCTCTGCCCTTGATTACAAAAGTGAGAACCTCGTGCAAAAAGCATTGAGCAAGTTAATGCAAAACAGAACAACAATCGTAATTACACACAGGCTATCAACCGCACTCAAGACTGACAAGATTATAGTAATTAATCATGGAAAAGTAGAAGAAGTAGGCACTCATGACTCTCTAATAAGTAAAGACGGGCTATATGCAAAACTGGCGAAGATACAGTGGAATTGAAAGAAAATTTAAATCATACCGTTAGTTGATATGCTAGATTTATAATTAAAATTATTAAATTTTTAATTTTATTATTTTATAATGGTTCCATAGTTATCCGGAAATTTCGTGATCTGTAGTTTCTTTCATTCACGTTATATTCATAGCTTGTTCTATCTTAATGTAATTCCAATTTTGACTGTATAGGAGGTCTCTATGTTAAAACATAACTATAGTGATAAAATCAATAATCGCTATTCATATACTAACAAATTTTCTTATAGTGATGAGGGTGTAGACGAGACGATCAAGGATAAAATCACAACTGAAGATCAGGTAGTAACTGATGATGTTGAAGAGCCTGATGCTGGTAATGATGGTTACAGCGAAGGTATGGCTTTCTCTTACCATGGTTACGGCAACGACTTAATATAAACTCTGATCCAGGAAGATAAAATAGTTAAGATAAACCTTCAACTAGTCCCACTTATTCACTATACTGCTATAGATTTTATAGCAATATAGTGAATGAACATTTTTAAGCAGATTTCCTCTCTAATCTTTAGTAAATTGAATGAGTTGAAGCAAAGGGGTATTATAAATACAGATACAACAAACTTTATCGTAGAACCCCCAAGTAACAGAGCACATGGAGACATTTACACAAACGTTGCTATGGTGCTCGCAAAGCATGAAAAGAAGAATCCCATTGAAATTGCAGAGGTTTTAGCCAAAGAATTTGAACTTTTTGATGAAGTTGCAAAAGTGGAAATAGCGGGCCCTGGTTTCATCAACATACACTTAAAAATAAAAGTATGGCATGGGATTTTAAAACAAATAAATGAGCTAAAAACAGAGTTTGGCACCCTAGATATAGGGAACAATCAGGCCATCAATGTTGAATTTGTATCTGCAAATCCAACTGGTCCACTGCATATTGGTCATGCAAGAGGGGCAGTATTTGGTGACGTTCTGGCAAATTTATTGAAAAAAGTTGGTTATAAAGTTACTAAGGAATACTATATTAACGATGCTGGAGCGCAGATAGATACACTAATAAAGTCAGTATATCTGCGGTACAAAGAAGCTCTGGGAGAAAAAATCAGTATAGAAAAAGGTTTATACCCAGGTGAATATTTAAAACCGATAGGGGAGGAGCTGGCTAAAAAATATGGCAAGGAGCTTCTAAAAAAGCAAGATAATCAGATAATTAGAGACTATACTTTAAGTTCTATCTTAGAACTCATAAAGGAAGACATGAACTTACTTGGAGTAAGTCATGATGTTTTTACTTCAGAGTATGAGCTACAAAAAAGTGGCAAAATTGAAGAGAGTATAAAGATATTGTCTGACAAGGGTCTAGTGTATGAAGGGTACTTGGAGAAACCAAAAGGCAAAGAAAGTGAAAATTGGACTTCCAGAAAAGAAATGTTATTTCGCTCTACAAAATTTGGCGATGATGTTGACCGCGCACTGAAAAAAGAGGACGGCAGTTGGACTTATTTTGCCTCGGATATTGCTTACCATTTTGATAAGATATCACGTGGTTTTAACAATATGATCGTAGAGCTTGGTAGTGACCACGGCGGTTATGTCAAAAGACTTAAAGCAGTCGTCTCTGCGCTAAGTGATGATCAAGCAAAAATAGAGGTAAAACTGCATAATATTGTGAATTTTTTCGAGAATGGCAAACCTGTTAAGATGTCCAAAAGATCAGGAAATTTCCTCACAGCAAGGGATGTAGTGGAAGAAGTTGGCAGGGACATAACTCGTTTTATAATGCTAACACGCAAGAATGATATGGTCTTGGACTTTGATTTTGCTAAAGTTAAAGAACAGTCAAAAGACAACCCTATTTTTTACGTGCAATATGCGCATGCTCGTGCTCATTCGTTAATGCGTAATGCTCCAAAAGAGCTCCCAACAGCAGATCCTTCACTTTTAAGGACAGGTGGAGAGCTCTTCCTCATAAAAACCTTAGCAAAGTGGCCAGATGTGGTAGAAATTGCAGCAAGGCTTTGTGAGCCACACAGAATTACTTTCTACTTACTTGAAGTTGCAGAAGCGTTTCACGTTTTATGGGGGTATGGCAAGAGTGATTTAAACATGCGTTTCATACTGGAAGACAACTTAAACCTCACCGCTGCAAGAATGTTTCTCGTGCAGGCCTTAGCACACGTCATCCCTTCTGGACTTTCTATCTTCAATATAGAGCCTTTGGAAGAGATGAGTTGATTTTTTTATGCAAGATTGTTTTTTCAACGAATAGAGAAGTTGACAAAATTAAGTAAAAATGTTATAGTTTATAGTAGTATTTTCTGGTTAATATAGCTCTTTCCATAAAAGTCCGGATGTGATAGGATAAGGGTAGATGATGATAAGGAGGTTGAATGCCAGCAGCATATAGTTATGATTTAAGAAAAAAAGCAATGGAAGCGCTAGACGAAGGAGAAAGCAGAGAAACAGTGGCAGCAAGATTTAAGATTGGACGAACTACTTTATGGGAGTGGCAGCAAAGAAGAAAAGAAACAGGAGACTTTCAATCAAAAAAACTTGGAAATGGGGGTTACAATCACAAAATTACCGACTGGGATACCTTTGCCAAATTTGCCAGAGAACACGGAGGAAAGACTCTATCGGAAATGGCTAAACTTTGGAACAACGTTAGTATCCAAACGATCTATCGAGCCCTTAAAAAAATTGAATTTACGCGCAAAAAAAGACATATGGATACAAGGAAAGAAACGAAGAAAAACGTGCTGAATTTTTGAAAATTATAGCGACAAAAGAACCTAAAAACTTAGTGTATATAGATGAGTCTGGCATTGATAACACCGAAGACTACCCCTACGGATATTGCCAGAAAGGACAGCGGTTTTATGCCTTAAAATCTGGAAAGAAAACTCAACGAATCAGTATGGTTGCAGCCTTAAGTGGAAGAAAGATAGTTGTTCCGTTAACCTTTGAAGGCCACTGTAATATGGATGTTTTTAATGGATGGTTTGAGCAATTTTTGACACCGATCTTGGAACCTGGACAGACTGTCATTCTTGACAATGCTACTTTTCATAAGTCTGATAAGATTATCGAGCTTGCTAAAGGGGTTGGTGCAGAAATTTTGTATCTGCCGCCTTATTCTCCAGATTTCAACAAAATTGAGCATCATTGGTTTGCTATAAAAAACAGAGCCAGGAAAAACATTCCTCTATTCGAATCCTTTCGTCGTGCTGTTGATTCTGCCTTCCTATGACCTGTTCGGACTATTATGAGAAATGCTATATGAGGTTGTCCGGAAACAAGTAAAAGGCTATAATATCTGAAATTTTAGTACGGGGTAAAGATGAGAAAAAAGTATCCAACAGATCTAAGCGAAAGGGAATGGGCAAGAATAGAAAAACACTTCAGAGTATCATACAAGAAAGGAGGAAGGCCGCCAAAGTATAGCAAAAGAGAAATATTAGAAGCAATTTTCTATGTATTGCGTACAGGGTGTCAATGGCGGTATTTACCAAATGATTTTCCGCTATGGAAGACTGTGTATGAGCAGTTCAGGCAATGGAAGAAGCAGGGAATTTTTGAGAAAATGAATTATGAAATTACAAAATATAGTAGAAGAAAAATAGGAAGGAATGAGCAGCCGAGTGCCTGTATAGTAGATAGTCAATCTGTAAAGACTACAGAAAAGGGGGGATCAAAGGCTATGATGGAAGTAAAAAAGTAAAGGGTAGAAAAAGGCATATAATTACAGACACTCAGGGTTTTATACTAGGTTGTTACGTAGGCGCTGCTAACGAAAATGATAGAGATGGTATTAAAATAGCATTAAACAATATGAGAACAAAATATACTAAAGTTAAAAAAATGTGGGCTGACATGGGATACCAAGGAAGAAATTTAAAGAATCACATAAAGGAAGAATATGACATAGATATTGAAATTGTTAAAAGGCCTCCATGTAGATTTTGGGTGCACAAAGATACGCCACCTGAGCTACTACCAACAAGAGAACAAGGGTTTAAAGTACAGCCAAGAAGATGGGTTGTAGAAAGGACTTTTGCTTGGGTTAATAGGAATAGAAGGCTATCGAAGGAGTATGATTTACTCACAACATCCACTGAGAATTTCATATACCTAGCTATGAGTAGGGTTATGTTAAAGAGGGAATATGCTTGAATTTACTTGTTTCCGGACAACCTCTAACTTATCCTCTAAACATTCTAATAACTCCATTTTTTGATTTGTTTCTACATCATATACGTTGGTATCGGATTTATAACGACTTATGAAATAAGCTCCTATTTCATTGATTTGTTTAAAAGAACTTGGCACAAAATAACCGAGATCAGATATTAGCAAATCATTGCTTGATATATTACTTAAATGTTTCCTATATCCCTGGTCTGATCTTATTCCCTCCGTTAAATTAAGTTGGTCTATTATCTGATTCATGTAATCGAAAACTAATTGTAACTTTATTCCAGACTTAGTATTGCTTTCATAGCCACTGTAGCTAGTACCATAACCTTTATACATCTCTTCCATACTGTTAGGTAGAGTAATATAGCTACTGTCCAATAATTTAACACTATTAAATTGCTGTAAGATTTTGCAATCAACTTGCAAGATATTTTTAAAGAGAACCACAGATTCATTATACATCCTTTTCATAAATTCCACTGCTTCTTCAGTAAATCTAAAATCCAAACCTTGTTTTGTTATATCTATCGAGTCCTCGTTTAGTAATTGACACATTGTTTCTACGCTACAATTATCAACTCCTATATTACCCAAGACCATGGCTTTTACGAATGATGAACCTTTTAGCTTTCTCTTTCTTTTTATAAACCTTGTTGTAATTGAGATTTTCTCTGCTTTTTCATTAAAAAATTCTTTGAGCTTTTTTGATAAGCAAGTTATTTTATTCATTGGTTCTCTCACTAAAAGTATATCTGGGAGAACTTATACCTTATTATTCTATCTCTTTCATACCTTTATTTCCTTAACTTGACGCGTATGGTTCGTACAGCTGTGCAAACACAAAGGTGTCATTCCAGCGCGTGACGCTGGAATCCAGTTGAGCTATTTCAACAAAAATACTGCATTTTGAGATGAACGTCTATTCTCACCAGACTTATTTACAAGTATAACAATTAAAGTCTGGATTCCAGTGTCAAGCACTGGAATGACATCATAGGGGCACTGCCCTTTTGGATGGAAACCAGTGTCAGCTACTTAGATGATACCTTTTTTCTACTTAGTTTGGGTTATGCAAGAAGTCTATTGCATTCCTGAGCAATTTGATTCATTATTCTTTTTGTAAAAAATTTTCTTAACTTTCTCTCCACTTTTTTGGTAAGGTCACTTTAAAGGAAGTCTAATAGATGCTACATAGAAATCCAGATGAGTTTCTAAAGTCTATTCCAAAAGATAAGCGCATAATGTGCCTTGACATGGGAGAAAAGCAAATAGGCATAGCATTTAGCGATAAAACACAGCTCATAGCCACAGCTCATAGCATATATCACAGAAAAAATATGAGCAAAGATTTAGGTTATCTGCATAGAATATTCAAAGAAAATGAATCTGGATCAATGGTAATAGGACTACCATTAAAAATGGACGAGCAAGAAACTAAATGGTGTAAAACTATAATCCAATTCGCAAATAAAATAATAAAAAAATATAAAGTAAATATATACTTACAAGACGAAAGCTTCTCAACATCTATCGCAACTCATACACTAAAAATTACTGGAATATCAATCACAAAATCGAAAAAAATAGATGATAAAATCTCCGCATGTATTATTTTGCAACGAACGTTAGACAAGATAAATACAATCAAATAGTTTTTCCAGATCTGGAAATCTTCAAACTGAATCCCATATAAAAGTTACTCAACAAAACAAGAACCTTTCGTATAAGCATGACAAATTGCTACAGCAAGAGCGTCAGCAGCATGGTGGCATTTTATACTCAAATTTTTAACTATTTGCTTCACCATAAATATAATCTGATCCTTATCAGCATGGCCATTTCCGGTAATGCTTTTTTTTACATAGTTTGCATCATATTCATTCATAGTTAGCTTTGTTATTTTTAACGCTAAAATTACAACCCCTCTTGCATATCCTAAAGTTAGTGAAGATTTAGGATTTTTATTAACAAAAATTTTCTCCACCGCAGCTTCATTCGGAGAGTATAGGGAAATTACTTTCTTTAATTGTTCAAAAATTGTATGTAGGCGTTCACCTGTACCCAATTTACCATCAGTTGATATGGTACCGCCGCCCAAAAATTCAATATTATTCTTTTCGTTCAGGCTGATAATGGCCCACCCAGTCTTGCTTATTCCTGGATCTAGACCTATTATTTTAACCACTTAATAAACGCTTAACCAATAGACAAACAAAAATAAAAATATCCAGACTACATCTACAAAGTGCCAATACCAGGAGGCAAACTCAAAGCACAAATGGTCCTGAAGTGTAAATTGGCCTTTCCGTGCTCTAAATAAACACACTGATAAAAATATTATTCCTATTATAACGTGTGCGCAGTGAAAACCGGTAATCATATAAAAATTGGATGTATAAATAAGCTTTTCTCCTGTTTCTTGTAGAGAAAAACTCGCTTCATGATACTCTATTGCTTGCACTATTATAAAAAAAACTCCAAGCAATATAGTTATGGACAGCATTTTAATCATGCTCTTTTTATCATTTTTAAGTAAAGAGTGATTTGCCCAAGTAATTGTTGTACCAGAAAGCAATAATATTAACGTATTCATGAACGGTAGTGACCACGGATCAGGTGGCAAAATTCCCTCAGGGGGCCATTCAACTTTTTTTGCAGGAGAAAACGCCTCAAATAAAAAAACTGGATCAAGCCAGGCTTTAAAGAATGAACAAAAGAACACTATAAAAAATACGACCTCCGAGAGAATAAATAAGTACATTGCAAATTTGAGTCCATGTTTTACAATGGCAGTGTGACATTTGTCATAAATGGCCTCCCTTATTACATCTCTCCACCAATAAAACAGCACCCCTGATACTGCGGAGATTCCCAGAACTAAACAAAACATTCCGAAAATTTGTTTATGAAGCGCGCCAACTAATCCAAGTGCAAGAATAAGAATTGCTGCTGATATAGCAATTGGCCAAGGGCTTGGGTCCACTAAATGAAAATCATGTTCCTTACTTTTCATACCATCTTAAAAATACATACTAAGAATACAAATTAGCTTAAAATTGTCAATATTTCTCAAAATCTTGATTGAATTTTGAAAAACTATATGCACCATTCAAAAAATCTAACACAAATTGTGCAGTTATTCTAAACAACTCAAGCATTCTGCTCTTTTCGTTTTCTCTTGCTCTGCTGCAATATCCATCAACAATATTTTCCAAAATAATGCATCCAGACTTTACTGAATCACTGTAACAAAAATTAAACCAATCCCTATATCTATTATTTTTCTTGAATCTATTTTTCATGCTATCAACGACAGTCTTGTATATAAACATGCAAGAATACAAAACCGTCATAGCCTCATAGGTATTACTATGCGAGATGGATAAAAGAAAATTAGTGAAATTAAAACACTCAAGAGATTTCTTTTCGCGACTTATACCGTACATAGTAAAGTAGTAGTCATATAGCATTCTATTAACAGTCACTACTCTTTGGGCTACTTCAGCAAGCGAGATAATACTACTATAATCTTCCATTTTGGATGCAGTAATTAAGGTGGTACGAATATAATCACCTAAGAACAACGTCTTTTGTTGAGCATAGAATTTGAAGTTCTCTATATTTAGGGTGTTATTCGCTAACTCAACATTAAAAGGATGCTCAATTATATCCTTTAAAAGATTTGACCCGTAACAGCTCCTAATTATGCCACTGAACACTGTAGTTACCGATAAAAGATCAAGTTAACGTAAATAATCCGCTGCTAATATTCTTTGCTAGATATATTAGAGTAATATGCCTCATCCCAAAACATTATTTCTAATTCCAGCCCTTTCTTAAAAAACTCATACATCCTCTTTTTTTCACAGTCACTAGCTTTTTTATATAGCTTATTTGTAATATCAGTAACCTCATCAATTACAGCATTTACTGTTTCGCTACTATAAATGTTGATCCACTCTTTGTATTTGTTATTTTTAACCCCTTTAGTTGTTATCTCATTTACCATATGACGTATAACGATTTGGTATATGTTAAAGCAAGAATAAGATGCTACTAAAGCTTCATTAACAGAATTGTGATATGCGGCACTCATGAAAAAGTCAGTAAAGGCAGAACAAGCTCTTGACTTTTTGTGATCATCAGATAGATCACAATCTTCAAAATATTTTTTATACTGTTCTCGAACATAAAATGCTCCTTGTGCCAAATTGATTAAACTACTCATCATTTCAATATCATCAACTCTAGCTGCAACAATTAAAAAAGCACGAGCGCAATCTATACAATACAGAAAATCCTGCTGAAGGTAGAATTTGAATTTTTCATAATCTAATGTATTAGAGGTTGTCCGGAAACAAGTAAATTCAAGCATATTCCCTCTTTAACATAACCCTACTCATAGCTAGGTATATGAAATTCTCAGTGGATGTTGTGAGTAAATCATACTCCTTCGATAGCCTTCTATTCCTATTAACCCAAGCAAAAGTCCTTTCTACAACCCATCTTCTTGGCTGTACTTTAAACCCTTGTTCTCTTGTTGGTAGTAGCTCAGGTGGCGTATCTTTGTGCACCCAAAATCTACATGGAGGCCTTTTAACAATTTCAATATCTATGTCATATTCTTCCTTTATGTGATTCTTTAAATTTCTTCCTTGGTATCCCATGTCAGCCCACATTTTTTTAACTTTAGTATATTTTGTTCTCATATTGTTTAATGCTATTTTAATACCATCTCTATCATTTTCGTTAGCAGCGCCTACGTAACAACCTAGTATAAAACCCTGAGTGTCTGTAATTATATGCCTTTTTCTACCCTTTACTTTTTTACTTCCATCATAGCCTTTGATCCCCCCTTTTCTGTAGTCTTTACAGATTGACTATCTACTATACAGGCACTCGGCTGCTCATTCCTTCCTATTTTTCTTCTACTATATTTTGTAATTTCATAATTCATTTTCTCAAAAATTCCCTGCTTCTTCCATTGCCTGAACTGCTCATACACAGTCTTCCATAGCGGAAAATCATTTGGTAAATACCGCCATTGACACCCTGTACGCAATACATAGAAAATTGCTTCTAATATTTCTCTTTTGCTATACTTTGGCGGCCTTCCTCCTTTCTTGTATGATACTCTGAAGTGTTTTTCTATTCTTGCCCATTCCCTTTCGCTTAGATCTGTTGGATACTTTTTTCTCATCTTTACCCCGTACTAAAATTTCAGATATTATAGCCTTTTACTTGTTTCCGGACAACCTCATATAGCATTTCTCATAATAGTCCGAACAGGTCATAGGAAGGCAGAATCAACAGCACGACGAAAGGATTCGAATAGAGGAATGTTTTTCCTGGCTCTGTTTTTTATAGCAAACCAATGATGCTCAATTTTGTTGAAATCTGGAGAATAAGGCGGCAGATACAAAATTTCTGCACCAACCCCTTTAGCAAGCTCGATAATCTTATCAGACTTATGAAAAGTAGCATTGTCAAGAATGACAGTCTGTCCAGGTTCCAAGATCGGTGTCAAAAATTGCTCAAACCATCCATTAAAAACATCCATATTACAGTGGCCTTCAAAGGTTAACGGAACAACTATCTTTCTTCCACTTAAGGCTGCAACCATACTGATTCGTTGAGTTTTCTTTCCAGATTTTAAGGCATAAAACCGCTGTCCTTTCTGGCAATATCCGTAGGGGTAGTCTTCGGTGTTATCAATGCCAGACTCATCTATATACACTAAGTTTTTAGGTTCTTTTGTCGCTATAATTTTCAAAAATTCAGCACGTTTTTCTTCGTTTCTTTCCTTGTATCCATATGTCTTTTTTTGCGCGTAAATTCAATTTTTTTAAGGGCTCGATAGATCGTTTGGATACTAACGTTGTTCCAAAGTTTAGCCATTTCCGATAGAGTCTTTCCTCCGTGTTCTCTGGCAAATTTGGCAAAGGTATCCCAGTCGGTAATTTTGTGATTGTAACCCCCATTTCCAAGTTTTTTTGATTGAAAGTCTCCTGTTTCTTTTCTTCTTTGCTGCCACTCCCATAAAGTAGTTCGTCCAATCTTAAATCTTGCTGCCACTGTTTCTCTGCTTTCTCCTTCGTCTAGCGCTTCCATTGCTTTTTTTCTTAAATCATAACTATATGCTGCTGGCATTCAACCTCCTTATCATCATCTACCCTTATCCTATCACATCCGGACTTTTATGGAAAGAGCTATATTTATCAATTCAACATTAAAAGGGTGTTCTTTTATTTTATCAATAAGATCAGAAAACTCTTTTACAATTACGTTGTACAGTTCTCCTTCTATTTCGTTATACACTTTATAAGCCTCACAATAAAAATTGAATATAAAAATTATTACTAATGTGGTATAATTATTATGAAAAAGCGTGCTATGCTTTAACAATAAGCTAGTATATAAATATGGGGCTGTAAATCAAAAATTTTAGCAATCTAAAGAAATTTTACTATTACCTTCTATATTGAATTCTCTACAAAGATCAGCAGACAAGTTCATGCTTTCCCAAGAAAATCCACCGTCCCTTTCCGACTGTTTACCAAAATGTCCATAACAGGCTGTACGTTTATATATAGGATGATTAAGCGATAAATGCTTGATTATGCCTTTTGTTGATAAATCTATATTATTCTCGATAAACTTTTTAATTACTCTTTCCTCTACCTTATTCGCACCAAATGTATCAATATAGAATGAAGTAGGTTTTGATACACCAATTGCATAAGAAAGCTGCACAAGACAACGTTCAGCCAAACCTGCAAAGACAATATTTTTAGCAAGATATCTTGCCATATAAGCCGCAGATCTATCAACTTTGGTTGCATCTTTTCCGGAAAACGCTCCTCCACCGTGTGGGATATAACCTCCATAAGTATCAACCATAATTTTTCGTCCGGTTAATCCACAATCACTAACCGGTCCACCAATAACAAATCTACCAGTTGGATTGACTAAGAGATTTTCCTCAGGACACATCCATCCTTCAGGTAAAGATGAAACTATGTAAGGGTAAATTATTTCTTTTACTTTTGATTGATCCAAATCCTCAGGGTGCTGTATTGAGACAATAATACTTTCAGCACGTACCGGGAGGTTATTCTCATATGCCAAAGTGATTTGTGACTTTGCATCTGGACCAAGTTTTGCTTCTTTAACTGCGCTCATGATATTTTTCAGAATCGAGTGTGCATAAAAAATGGGTGCCGGCATAAGGTTTTCTGTCTCTGTTGTTGCATAGCCATACATTATGCCCTGATCTCCAGCACCTTGATCCAACCCTATTGCAATGTCATTTGATTGCTCATGCAGCAATATATTTACTTTCACTTTTCTCCAGTGGAACCCATCGTGCTTGTAACCAATATCTTTTATTGTATTCCGTACAATACTTTCAATCCTGCTATTTTTGATGTTAGGCCCAAACACTTCCCCAGCTATAATAACGTTATCTTTGGTGACTAAAGTCTCTATTGCAGCTCGCGCAAAAGGATCAGTAAAAAGGTACTCATCAAGTATTGCATCTGAAATTTGATCTGCTACTTTATCTGGATGACCAGCCGCCACTGATTCACTGGTTACTAAATTTTTATATAAACTCATGTTTTTGCTTATACAATATCAAAACCGCTATAGAAAACACAGTTAGTAACTACTAAATGGTGGGTCTGGGAAGAGTTGAACCTCCGACCTCACGCTTATCAGGCGTGCGCTCTAACCACCTGAGCTACAGACCCATGATTTATTCAAGCTGAAGCTTTCATATTATCTGTAGGCACGATATCAATAAAAGTCTTTTTATTTGCTGACCTTCTAAAGCTGACCCAGCCTTCTATTTTAGCAAAAATCGTATGATCTTTACCTATACCAACATTCTTCCCAGGATGGAATTTTGTGCCTCTTTGGCGCACAATTATGTTACCAGGAATAACCTTCCCATTCTTCTTTATTCCTAACCTACGACCCGCTGAATCTCTACCATTACAGGAACTACCACCTGATTTTTTAGTTGCCATATCTTACCTCTTACTTTTGAAGACTAATTTCATTTATACGAAGAACAGTTATATACTGCCTATGACCAGTTTTCCTACGGTAATTTTTTCTTCTTTTCTTCTTAAAGATTATAATTTTTTCCCCCCTGCACTGCTCCAACACTTCAGCTTTAACAGTAGCATTAGATGAATAAGATAAGCCATTATTTGAAATACAAATCACCTTATTGATTTCCACCTCTTTTTTTTCTTCAGCTTCTAACTTCTCTACCTTTATTATACTACCTTCTTTTACTAAATATTGCTTTCCACCAGTCTCAATTACTGCAAACATGATAAATATAAATTATTGTTATTAACTTTAATCGTAAACGATGTCATATACGCTGTCAATATAAATAAAAAGCATGACTTAACGTTCTTTTTGAGCTACTAAAATACTTCTATTTGTTTTCATCTTTTATCTACCTTTTCTCAGACAGTAGACTTCTTGCATAACCTAAGCAGAAAAAAGGCAAATAGTTATTATAGCTCTAAGTTTACCGACACCGTCATGCAAGTAGCCCCTTCTCCTGTCATCCGAGTAGCTGACACTGGTTTACCTTATGATGATGTCATGAAAGTAGCTGACACTGGAATCCAGCCTTTTCATCCAAGACGGCAGCGCCTCCTTCTTCTGTCATCCCAGTGCCCAGACACTGGGATCCAGGAAAGTTTGCTTGTGAGCAAGCAAACTAGCATAGAAAGTGGTTACAACATTTTCGATGAGATTATATGGAAAACTGGATCCCAGTGTCAAGCACTGGAATGACATCATAGGGGCTCGGGTGACAAAAAAAGGAGCACTGGAATGACACCTTCCTGCCCAATTCATGTTGCTATAAATATTAAGAAATTTACCAAGCGAAAAAAAAGGCAAAAGAAGCCCCGTGGTTATTGTCCGCTTTAAAATATTGGCGTTTTTTATGTTTTAAACGCTTGACAAGCAAGATTAAGCTGCTTTTAATTGCAACTAACTTACGCTGCAAATGTTTAAGAAGTTTACTAAGCAGAAAAAAAGACAAAGAATCCCCGAGTTAGCTAGTCTTTTACTATCTCTGTCGAGTATTGGCATTTTTTGATGTCTTGTAACGCTTTATAAGCGCGTTCAGCTTATTTAGATAAAAATCTAGATGTAGATGAAGTTTTGTAAAGACATACAGTATCTATATACTGCAAAAAATTGAACATAAGACGCCGATACATTAAGTAATCCTTACCTTTTAATCTGCAGATTGGCGAAAGCAAATACAATAGCTTCACTGTTATGATAAGCATACGCGTCAAGTTAAGGAAATAAAGGTATGAAAGAGATAGAATAATAAGGTATAAGTTCTCCCAGATATACTTTTAGTGAGAGAACCAATGAATAAAATAACTTGCTTATCAAAAAAGCTCAAAGAATTTTTTAATGAAAAAGCAGAGAAAATCTCAATTACAACAAGGTTTATAAAAAGAAAGAGAAAGCTAAAAGGTTCATCATTCGTAAAAGCCATGGTCTTGGGTAATATAGGAGTTGATAATTGTAGCGTAGAAACAATGTGTCAATTACTAAACGAGGACTCGATAGATATAACAAAACAAGGTTTGGATTTTAGATTTACTGAAGAAGCAGTGGAATTTATGAAAAGGATGTATAATGAATCTGTGGTTCTCTTTAAAAATATCTTGCAAGTTGATTGCAAAATCTTACAGCAATTTAATAGTGTTAAATTATTGGACAGTAGCTATATTACTCTACCTAACAGTATGGAAGAGATGTATAAAGGTTATGGTACTAGCTACAGTGGCTATGAAAGCAATACTAAGTCTGGAATAAAGTTACAATTAGTTTTCGATTACATGAATCAGATAATAGACCAACTTAATTTAACGGAGGGAATAAGATCAGACCAGGGATATAGGAAACATTTAAGTAATATATCAAGCAATGATTTGCTAATATCTGATCTCGGTTATTTTGTGCCAAGTTCTTTTAAACAAATCAATGAAATAGGAGCTTATTTCATAAGTCGTTATAAATCCGATACCAACGTATATGATGTAGAAACAAATCAAAAAATGGAGTTATTAGAATGTTTAGAGGATAAGTTATTTTTAGAAAACGAGGTATTGTTAGGAAAAGAAGCAAAAATTAGAGTAAGAATTATATGTCAGAAACTAACTGAAGAACAGTCTATAGCCAGAAGAAGGAAAGCTAATAGATTAGCAAGATCGCAGGGATATACATCCTCTAAAAGAAATCAAAAATTGTTGAACTGGTCAATATTTATAACTAATGTTCCAGAAAATAAAATTAGTGCTGAGCAAGTATTAACGATTTACAGAGTAAGGTGGCAAATTGAGTTATTATTTAAATTGTATAAAAGCCATATCAGACTTGATAAGCTAAAAGGAAAGCCATGCAGAGTATTATGTGAACTATATGCTAAATTGTGCGCAATTCTTATATTTCACGGCATAGTTGTTTGCACAGAAGTGAAAAAGAATACAGAACTTAGCTTAACAAAGGCATTTATTGAGCTAAAAAGGCGGGTTAGAGAGTTATTTTTAGTATTAACCAAAATTAATAGTTTAAAAGCATTTCTTAAAAAACTCACTATAACTTGGTCGCGATTTTCATTAAAAGACAAACGTAGAAGGGCTAGAGTATCCACTTTAACCTCTCTAAATTTGCTCACAATCTCTTAACTTGACGCGTATGGTTATGATAAGGGGGCTGGCGGAGTTTGTCAAGGAAGTTTTTTTGTTTCTATTCCCAATAAAAGTTTGTTATATGGTTATGCAAGAAGTCTAATATTAAAAATGACACAACAACATAATTAAATTAGACTACTTTATTCTCTTAGTTACTTGCTTTTCTCTTGCTATTGCAAGGCTTTTTTCTGGTACATCCTCAACTATAACACTACCTGCTGCAATTACAGATTCATCATGAATATTAAGCGGCGCAATTAGTGAGCTATTGGCGCCAACAAAGCAATTGCTCCCTATATTCGTTTCATGTTTATTTTTCCCATCATAATTACAAACAATAGTGCCTGCTCCTATATTACTCTCCTGCCCTACTTTAGCATTTCCTATATAACTTAAGTGTTTTATTCTAGTGTTTCGACCAACTTCACTTGTTTTCACTTCCACAAAATTTCCTATTTTTGCCTTATTACCAATTGTTGTGTTTCCGCGTATTCTGGTAAATGGACCGACCTCAGCATTACTTTTAATTAAGCAATTTTCTAAATGCGAAAATGGCAGTATTTTCGCACCAGACTCTATTTTCACTCCAGTACCGAAAAAAACATATGGGTAAATAACTGAATCTCTGGCAATTTGCGTATCAAGAGAAAAGAAAACAGTCTCTGGTGCAACAAGCGTTACTCCGGAGTCGGTAAAAACTTTTCTTTTATTTTCTTGAAAGTAAAATTCAGCTTTTATAAGGTCATTTCTGTTATTTATTCCAGTTGCCTCTTCTCCACCGGTAATAACGTAACCGACATTTAAATTACTCTTCACTGCAATAGAAACTATATCAGTCAAATAATATTCATGAGTTGAGCGATTGCACTCTATTTTCTCCACCAATTCACGTAAATTCTTTGCACATGCCACCATTATTCCAGCATTGGCAAGAAATTCTTCATGATTATTTTTATCACTCTTTGCTTCTACGATTTCTCTTAAGGAACCATTCTCAATGATTAACCTACCATATTCTTTATTGCTTGCCCTAAAACCTAGGCAAACTAGAGTCTTGCCTTCTAAATAACTAACCATTTTAGTTATTGTGCTGCTTTTTATGAGCGGAGTATCTCCATACTGCACAACAACTATGTTCAAATCTGGCAATTCTTTCAGGTTTCTCATCGCAGTTTTGACTGCATCTCCCGTGCCGAGTGTTGATTCTTGTGTAATTAACTGTATATCCTCAAAGCACTTTAGTCTTTCAATTAAAGGCTGATCAACTACAACAGCAATATTTTCAGGATTTAACTGTTTTGCATTGTAAATGACATGCTGAAGCATGGAAAAATTGCCTATTTCGTGCAGAACCTTAGGCAAATCTGAATTCATCCGCCTGCCATGCCCGGCAGCAAGTATGATAAAAGTATGAGCTTTATTTATCACTTATCTTAAAGATGAAAAATGAAAACCATAATGATCAAGCCAACTGATTTTGTTATCGTAAAAGCTTCTTAGGTCGCTGATTTGATATTTTAGCATCGCAAGCCTTTCTATACCAATGCCAAACGCAAAACCGTTGTATTTAGTATGGTCTATTCCAACATTTTGAAAGACATTTGGATGCACCATACCACATCCAAGCACTTCTATCCATTTACTACCTTTATAACTTATGTCCACTTCCGCAGAGGGTTCAGTAAAAGGAAAAAAACTATTACGAAAGCGTATCTTCAGCCCTTTATCGCTAAAGAACTTATTAAGGAAGTGATGGATAGTAAATTTTAACTGGCCCATATTGACACTTTCATCGACATATAACCCTTCTATCTGGTGAAACATAGGAGTGTGAGTTGCATCAAAGTCATTTCTGTATACTCTACCTGCAGCTACTATTTTAATTGGGAACTTTTTTGTTTTTTCCATGGTTCTAATCTGTACAGATGAGGTGTGAGTGCGCAGTACCATTCTTTTATCATCTATTTTGTTCTTTAAGTAGAAGGTATCTTGCTCCTCTCGCGCAGGATGATGACTTGGAGTATTCAGTGCATCAAATACATGAAATTCATCTTCAATATCAGGGCCATCAACTGCTTTAAAACCCATATGTGCAAAAATAAGCTTTACTTCATTTATAACCTTACTGAGTGGATGGACCTTGCCCATTTTTTCTGGTCTAACGGGCAACGTGATATCAACCGCCTCGTTCTGCAATTTAAAGCTAACTTCTTCGGCTTTTAGTATATTTTCCTTATTCATTATAAGCTGATCTAGCTTATTACGTAAAACGTTGATAACTTCGCCTAAATCACGCTTTTTCTCTGCATTTTCTATCTTTTTTAAGTTATCAAAATACGCTCTAACTACACCCTTTTTTCCCAAATATAATAGTCTAACTTTTTCTAAATCTTGCAAAAAAGAAGCATTCTCAATTTCGGAAACTGCTTTATCTTCAAGTGAAAGTATGTCATCTAATAACTCTTTATTCATCTTAAAAACGCTGGCTTAAACTTTCATTATAGTGAAATTTTAAATATCATCAACAATTCGAAAAATTGCCCTATTCTGATTATTAATTTATTGACTGATTAATCTTATTTATTTACCTTTGCGTTGATGAATTCACTGTATCAACTATGCACAACAGTAACACTGAAACTAAGAATAAGTATAAAATAGAGGATTTACCTAAGCTCTTTAAGGAAAAATCCAAAAACATAAGTAAAGCATTTTCTAGCGAAACAATTAAGATCAGTGCTATTCGCTCGAGAAGTATTGAAAGCAATATACAAAAATTTTCATTTGAGCTAACAGCAACAGATAAAGACACATACTGTAATTGCTATTGAATGATGGAGAGACATACTCCATTATTTTAGCACGAAGTAACAAGTTCAATAGAATTAGTTCTTCAAAAATAATTTAAACTTTTACAGTAGGAGCAGCCTCATGAAATATTATAGTGGATTAGATGTCTCACTCAAGGAAACTTTTATCAGTATCATTGATGAGAAAGGAAAAATTGTTAAAGAAGAAGTTATTGTAAGTGAAAGCAGTACAATAGCGGAGTATTTGCTTAGTCAAAGCAAAAAATATGAAGCAATAGGGATAGAAAGTGGACAACTATCAATATCAATGTGCAAAGAATTGAGGAGATTTGGATTGCCAGTAACTTGTGTAGATGCAAGGCATATGGCAGCAGCATTGTCTGCAAGAATCAATAAGAATGATAAAAATGATGCAAGAGGTATAGCACAAATGATGAGAGTTGGGCTATTTAAAGAGGTATTAGTAAAGTCAGATGAAGCTTGTCAGATTAAAATAATGCTTGGAAGCAGAAGACAATTAACACGTAGCAGAGGGAAAATTGAGGGAACAATAAGAGGATTATTAAAAATATACGGGATAAAAATTGATCAGCGTGCCAGATCTACAAGTTTCGTTTTAAAAGTGCAAGAAATAATTAATGAGCTAGATGAAATTAGCAAGAACTCAATTGAAGTATTAGTACATAGCTTAGAAACAATAGAAGAATCGATAAGAAAACTTGACAAAATGCTCTCAGAGCAAGGTAAAAAAGATGAGGATTGTAAATTATTAACTACTGTTCCAGGAGTTGGTATTATAGTAGCAATGACATACAAAGCTGCGATAGATGATGCATATAGGTTTGAAACATCTTATGCAGTTGGAGCCATACGCGTCAAGTTAAGGAAATAAAGGTATGAAAGAGATAGAATAATAAGGTATAAGTTCTCCCAGATATACTTTTAGTGAGAGAACCAATGAATAAAATAACTTGCTTATCAAAAAAGCTCAAAGAATTTTTTAATGAAAAAGCAGAGAAAATCTCAATTACAACAAGGTTTATAAAAAGAAAGAGAAAGCTAAAAGGTTCATCATTCGTAAAAGCCATGGTCTTGGGTAATATAGGAGTTGATAATTGTAGCGTAGAAACAATGTGTCAATTACTAAACGAGGACTCGATAGATATAACAAAACAAGGTTTGGATTTTAGATTTACTGAAGAAGCAGTGGAATTTATGAAAAGGATGTATAATGAATCTGTGGTTCTCTTTAAAAATATCTTGCAAGTTGATTGCAAAATCTTACAGCAATTTAATAGTGTTAAATTATTGGACAGTAGCTATATTACTCTACCTAACAGTATGGAAGAGATGTATAAAGGTTATGGTACTAGCTACAGTGGCTATGAAAGCAATACTAAGTCTGGAATAAAGTTACAATTAGTTTTCGATTACATGAATCAGATAATAGACCAACTTAATTTAACGGAGGGAATAAGATCAGACCAGGGATATAGGAAACATTTAAGTAATATATCAAGCAATGATTTGCTAATATCTGATCTCGGTTATTTTGTGCCAAGTTCTTTTAAACAAATCAATGAAATAGGAGCTTATTTCATAAGTCGTTATAAATCCGATACCAACGTATATGATGTAGAAACAAATCAAAAAATGGAGTTATTAGAATGTTTAGAGGATAAGTTATTTTTAGAAAACGAGGTATTGTTAGGAAAAGAAGCAAAAATTAGAGTAAGAATTATATGTCAGAAACTAACTGAAGAACAGTCTATAGCCAGAAGAAGGAAAGCTAATAGATTAGCAAGATCGCAGGGATATACATCCTCTAAAAGAAATCAAAAATTGTTGAACTGGTCAATATTTATAACTAATGTTCCAGAAAATAAAATTAGTGCTGAGCAAGTATTAACGATTTACAGAGTAAGGTGGCAAATTGAGTTATTATTTAAATTGTATAAAAGCCATATCAGACTTGATAAGCTAAAAGGAAAGCCATGCAGAGTATTATGTGAACTATATGCTAAATTGTGCGCAATTCTTATATTTCACGGCATAGTTGTTTGCACAGAAGTGAAAAAGAATACAGAACTTAGCTTAACAAAGGCATTTATTGAGCTAAAAAGGCGGGTTAGAGAGTTATTTTTAGTATTAACCAAAATTAATAGTTTAAAAGCATTTCTTAAAAAACTCACTATAACTTGGTCGCGATTTTCATTAAAAGACAAACGTAGAAGGGCTAGAGTATCCACTTTAACCTCTCTAAATTTGCTCACAATCTCTTAACTTGACGCGTATGGCTGCATCCCACGCTGAGCTTTTTATCTTTGGTTTGTTAAATAATTGCTTGAAGGTTTTTAGCAGCATTTATAAAATTCCTTTACTCGTTGAAAAAACAATTTTCCTCTTTGGCCTCATGCCTGCAACTTTTAACTCAGCCTTAATTCGTTGTCTTAAATTCAATAAATCATTTATTTGAACTTCTCCGTACCGCACAACATGGTCACCATATGCAATTGAGACAACTCTTTCTCCGCTTTGCAGCTTCTTTATCGCTTCTTCGACTTGAATTAAATAATCTTCGTTATACATTTATAGCTCTTTTTACAATAATCCGAACAGACCGTAATATGCTACTGGCCTGCTATAGCCATAAACACATATCTTATCGCATTCGGACTATTATAAGAAAGGCTATACTACTTGCTGATCCATTTACTTTTCACTATCTTCTTCGACTTTTTACTTTCTGGTTTTTCATTTAGACTACTCCATTTACTCTCTGGCCAACGATCAATCCCAAGTGCAATAGATGCTGCTCTCGCATAAATTCGGCAATCTAGTACTTCATTTCTTTCTCTTACCTTTTGCCACTCTTGTTTAGTGTATCCTTTCACTACCTTGCTGACTAATTGCTCTGCCGTTAGCTGCTTAAAATATTCAGGTGCATACTCCGGAAAATGACAGTATCCAGGTAGAGTTTTCCCTCTTCTTCTTTTAAAACATTAAGTAATTGAAAAAGCTCTGACTTTAATATCGATACTCCTACTGGCCATAGCTTTATTCCTCTCTTTAGCTTTTGACCACCAACTGTTATATCTACTCTGCTTGGGCTACTCAGCGGCACTAGTGCTTTATTTGCACCTTTTACTGCCATTACTCTTCCACAGCTCTGATGACTTCTCACCCAGTTATATACTTCCTGCGTTGCATATCCAGCATCAACTGCCATCATGCTTATCATGTATTCAAGACCATTTTCACCGATAAAATGATGATTGAGTAACTCCGAAAGTTTTTTCCATACTTCTCTACCCCCAGTATCTCCTTCAAATACTCGATAGTCTATTGACCAACTTTCGCGGCTTTTTCCCCAGGCTACAACTTCTACTTCTAAACGATCTTTTTGTACATCTACTCCTGCGGTAAGTACCACTTCTCTCCTAGGTACTGTGCCTACGGGAAAAAATTCTCTCCTGTTAAATAATTGCTTCCAATCTGGTACTTCTCCCTTATCTACCCAGGTTTCTCCAAGCGTTGTGTTGATCCAAACTTTCAGTAATTGTTCACTTTCTTTGGCATGCAGAAAATCCTCTACTGCTTGTTGCCAACTATACCAGCCAACTGGGCTATAAAGACTTGAAAGATGAAATCCTTTTTTCTCCCCTTCTTTTACCCCTATAGCTCTCCATTCTCCACGCTCAAGCATCTCTGTCTTTTGATGATTTTCTATCTTTCCGCTACATTCTATGCAAATATAATGTGCTGTTCTCGAATCATTATTTTCCCATTTTATTTGTGACCATTTTAGAACTTGATAGTAATTACAATACGGACATGGTACAAAAAAGTATCTCTTATCTGTTGCTTCAAATTCTTTCTCAATTCTGCTTATTCCATGAATCGTTGGTGTTGATACCAGAAAAATCTTTCGACGTGCAAATGTATTGGTTCGAGCTATGCTGAGTAAAACTGGATCTCCTTCTCCTCCTGAATCTCCAGGGTAAGCATCTATTTCATCAAGAAAGAGGTATTTTACTGGCATAGATCTCAGTCCTACACTGCTATTTGCTCCAGTTATTACTACTATTCCACCTGGAAACTCCTTACTCTGTACAGTATTGCCTGAATCTCTTGACCTTGGGTCTTTTACTTTACTTTTTAAACATGGTGTACTCTCTATTAATGGTGCAAATCTTCCCTTCGACCAACGCTTTCCCATTTCAACTGTTGGCTGTACTACTAGCATTGGCCCTGGTGTTTGGTCTATAATATAGCCTATCCAATTATTTCCTGCTTCTGTTCCTCCAATCTGCGCTCCTTTCATGAATATTACTTTTTCCGCTGGAGAAGATGGAGATAGTGAATCCATGATTTCTTTTAAATAAGGAGTTCTCTCTGTTCTCCACTTTCCTGGCTCTGATGCTGCAGTTGGCGCTAAAACTCGATACTCATTCGCCCACTCTGATACTTTAAGCTGCGGATCTGGTCTTAAACCTTCAGAAAAAGCTCTAGCATATATCATTGCCTGCATCTACTCACAATTGGTTCTAACTCAACACCATTAACAGTAGGACTACACTCTTCCAGTTCCATAAACATCTTTTTCTGAAATTCGTTTTCTATATATCTTTTTCTTATCTCACTTAGCATTATTGCTACAGCAAGAGCAAATATCCCTGTCATTGTTGCAAAAATGATTGCACTGCTTATTGTTGTTGCTGTTAAACCTATATATGCTGCTACTGCTATTGCGCTGACCGTAATATAGATGCAGATAATGTTATTATGCTTTTTCATCCTTTTATCTGCTATTTCTCTCTGTGCTATATATTTATTATTAAGGGTTGGAAATTTGACAGCTGTATCTCTACAGAGCAATGCCCCATTTTTTTCAGTAAACAAAACTTTTAGTAATTCTAAATTGTTTGATTTGATTGCTAAATGTAAAATAGGTGTATAATTTGCTCCTTTTTTCAGCAATAACTTTACTACATGTAAATGCCCTTTTTCTGCAGCAAGGTAAATCGGTGATAAACCTTTATTATTTGAAATATCAATATCAATTTCTTCCTTTAAAATTGCATCTATAAGCTCAATTTCTCCTTTTTGTGCAGCTAAATGCAATAGACTATTCTTTTCAGAACCGTATTTATTACTCATCAAAGCCTTTTTTATCTCAGGTTTAGCGTAATCAAATGGTGTCTTGCCGCTATCGTCTTGTACCAGAGGGTCTATATCTTCTCGCGTTAGTAAAACTTCTATTGTTTTAAGTCTTTCAGCATAGTGTAGTGGTGTTTTATTTTCGTAGTCTTGCAAATTGACTTGAGCATTAGGCTCCCTTATTAAGCATTTGAGGATATCCAAACACAAATCTCTTTCATCGTAATTAGTATTACTTACAGCTATATGAATAGGTGACAATTTCATTGAGTTTTGTCCCATGCGCGCGCTATTTACATCTGCTCCAAGCTTTAGCAGTAACTTTACTATCTCCAACTTTTTGTTATTAACTGCATAGTGCATTGGTGTCTGATTTCGTGCATCAAAGACATCTATTTCAGCGTTTCCTTCTTCCACTAAAATTTTGACAACATTTCCATGTCCTATGCCTGCCGCTAGATGTAATGGCGTATGATGCAAAGCATTTCGTACATTAACGTCAATACCTTTTCCTATCAAATATCTAACTGCATTAACTTCACCTATCATTGCAGCTAAATGAAGTAAGCTATCTTGTTCTGATCCGTATTTGTTATTAATTAGCGCTTGTAATATTTCTGCTTTTTTCCCTTCTTTGGCGTAATCAAGAGATGTTTTACCGTCATTATCTTCTACAAAAGGATTAATGTTCTTCTTTGTGAGTAACAAATCTACCATACTTAATTCGTCAAACTCTATAGCACAATGTAGTGGTGTCTTTCCATTCAACCCTCTAACATTAACATCTAATCCAGGTTGATTGATGAGACACTTTATTAACTCTAAACTTAAGTTATCAGCCATTTTACATTCAAAATCTTTTTATATTTGAAATCTATTGTTAGATAATTCTTGGAGTGAGTTTGTAATCTCTTCAGTTAGCACCATATGAATCTTTTCAGTGTCACTCAGTGATGCAAGCAGCGCTGAAACTCTATTTGGAATATTAAGCAAATTATTACGAACAACTCTTGCTACGTTAAATGCTTCAGTTTTTACCTCTTCAATTGACACAAATTTGCCTATTTCAGCTTTCACTTTAGCTTCCAAAAGTTTACCACGCTCCGTTTCATTTTTTATTCGCGTTTTTAGCAATATCGTTGAAAGTTTTTCTCCGCGCTCTTTTCTCCTAAGTGGTTGACTTGGATCTCTTATTGCTGCTACCGCTTCATTTGCTTGTTCTCGGTCAATAAGTCCATCTTCCAGCTCAACTATTCCTTTTTTTACTAAAGAACAGACATATTGCTTTGATACTCCTATCTCTCTTGCCCATTCTGTTTGTGTGATTTTCACTTTTTTTTCTCCTCTCTCTTGTTTCTACGAATTTTCTTCTTGAATCTCTGAAAAGGTTTTGCCAGTATCAGCAATTCCCTACCTGTTTATACTTGCCGGCGTCTTAGAGATATTTTACTAATATAGAGCGAAGTACTCCGGTTTATAGCTGCTTTCTTTTTACATAGTGAAATTTGGCTATTTTCAACTAATACTATAAATTGCATCTTTGTAGTTATGAGATTCAACCACTACTTGCTCTAGCGTTAAACTGCTGCATTTGGCATCTTTACTATGGTTTTCTTCAAGCACTTTTGTCCTTGCTTCCTTTATTTCCTCGATGAACTTTCCATTAACTTTTTCTGGTTCAATTCTTTCCTCACAATATACAAGATTTGTGCAATTTGTTTTTCTGTAGTAATGTACTCCAAGGAATATCACTGATAGTGCAAGTATACTCGAGCCTATAAGTAGTGATAACCCTACGTTATTAATCAAAGCGTTCTGGTAAAACTTCTGTACACTATTAATACCACCTTCTACATACAGTAATAAAGGCAATACTATATTTGCAGCAACCAAACTGCTTAATAATGCTGTAAATAATGGCCTATCTTTGATTACTGATTCTACTTTATTTCTTCTACTAATGACTTTGTCGTCAATATTAATGAAGTTGTTCTTACCCTTCCAAGCGTTAAGTGTAAAATGTGAATGAGTACCATTGCTGTATTCCAGTTTGACTGATTTTATTACTTTATCTTTTGGTTGATACTTTAGCACCTGATTCAAAGTTTCATTCGCATTCTTTCCCCCTATTTGACACTCCTCAGTATCTCTAAATTGCTTTATTCCACAAAATATTGTGCTAATTGCAAGCAATGAAGTAATTGCTATCATTGGCATAGTAATATAGAGAGGGCTGTTTGCAAAAAATGCAATAAATTGTCCTTTATCCTGTAGATATACCAAAGCTGCAGAAGCGCTAAGTGCAACAGCAGCTATACCGAAAATTACAAATTCCTTCTGCTGCATTGCATATTTTACTCTTGGCAAAATTCTATTTGTTTTCTTTTCTTTTTTAATTAACGGGGTTTCTTCATTATCACTTTTTTCTGATGGGCTAGTTGAAAGTGTAACTGGACTATCATGATTTAATGACATATTCTCCCATCCTTGCCTGCCACAAAACTCACTCATTTCTGTTACTTGAGAATTTGATCTTGTCACCTCTGCACTTCTATTGTCTATCCCACTATCGCTTCCTTCCAAACTCTTTTTTAAAAATTTCGTATTCAGATCTACAGGTTCATCAGTTATATCTTCTGATTCTTTCTTAATTGATGTTTCTTCAGAATTTGACTTTTCTATCTCTGGACTTTGATCATTTATTTCACCATCTAAACCTCTTTTCGAGAATCTTTTACTTTGGTCTATAGTTGCATACATAGGTTCTCCTATAGCTTCTTGCTCATCACATTTTTCTCCATTTAATTGGAAAGAAGAATGTGGTAGCTTTGGTGGTGCAATATCCTGAATAATACTCAACCGATGATTTTCTGCTGTTCTAGGTGAAGGTGGAGCTACATTTCTAATATTGTCCTTCTCCAACATTCCATTCCTAGGTAACGGCTTTGGTTTATCTCCTAATTCTTTATCCTCTTCCTCTTTTTGCATTTCTTTTGTATTGTCTATTTTGGGGTTGGAAGATGTGTTGGATGCTGCCTCAAACTGATCAAGAGAATACGGACGGTTATATTCTATTCTATTTGCCTCACAAACTGCATTAAATTCGTCCTCTATGTCTTTACCATCATCCAATACTAAAGAAGAACAACTCACTGAAAAATCAGCACCTGCTTCGTCTATTTTTGCTGTAATACTGCTATCGCTACTATTGCTAATCACATTTAAAGAAGCTAGTTTGCATTCAGTGTTCAGGTCAGGTTCTTGCTTCGTACCTTTTTCAAACAATTCAATTCTCTCCTTAACAGATAGTGTAGAATTTGAAACATTATTTTCTACTTCTTCAGAAAACGATGCTTCATTATTTGTTTGCGAAGTTACTACTCCAGCTAACATCTTTTCTTGATTCATTGAGTACATCACATTTAATCCAAAGTTATTTGTTACGCTAAACTCATTAAAATACGGTATATACCAGTATTAATATTACAACTACCAAGGCTTACTAAATTTCTGTTTGCGTTATCTTTTCCACTTTTTTCTTACTGTTTTTCTTCTTGAATCTCTGAAAAAGTTTTACCAGTACCAGAAAGAATTGCTTACCTACCTGTGTACACTTGCCAACGTTTTATGGTTACATCTACAAATTTTGAATCTAGCTCTATTGTCCTACAAATTCTTCCTGTTCTCTCGCATGCAATCAGTGTACTTCCAGAGCCGCTAAATGGATCAAGTACGATATCTCCTGATCTACTGCTATTAACTATTGCTCTTTCCATTAGCTCTACTGGCTTCATTGTTGGATGTAATGAGTTATGCACTGGTTTGTCATAAAACCACAGATCACTTTGATTTCTACCCCCATGCCACTCACGTTTATTGCCGCTTTTCCATCCATAGAGCATTGCTTCGTATTGTCTTTGATAATCTGATCTTCCTAGCGTAAAGTGATTCTTTGCCCAAATGATAAATGTTGACCATTTCCCTCCCGCTTCCTCAAATACTTTTTGTAACGTTGAAAACTCTGATGATGATATGCAGATGTAAATTGCACCTTTCGTATATGCTAAAATATGGGAACAGATGTCGTAGAGAAAAAGTTCGTACTTTTCACCTTGATTATCGTTTAATATTTTTTTCTCTTCTCTTTCCTGACTGCTACCGTAATCAACGTTATATGGAGGATCACATACGGTAATATCTGCCATTTTATTATCTAATACCGCTTTATATGATTCAACTAAAGAGCTATCACCACAATAGATTCGATGATCACCTAAAATCCATAGATCAGCTGGTTTTGTTATTTCTACTTTTTTGTCATCAACAACTAAGTCAGAAAGATCTTCTTTTTCACCATCTAAATCATCAAGAAAGTTTTGAACTTTTTCTAATTCAAATCCAGTCATTTTAAGATCAAACTGTAAATCTTCTAACTCTTGAATTTCTACTTTCAAAAGCTCACCATCCCACTTTGCCCAATTAGCTGATTGATTTGCCAGTAATCGAAAAGCTTTGGTTTGTGGTTCATTTAGATTATCACTTAAGACCACTGGAATACTTTCCATACCAAGTTTTCTTGCTGCTTTAAGTCTTAAATGACCATCAACCACAGTTCCATTGCTTTTTGCAACTATTGGTATACGAAAGCCAAATTCCCTGATTGAAGCACACATTCTATTTACTACATCATCATTTTTACGAGAATTACGCTTATATTCGACGAGGTTTTCAACAGGATAGTAGTGGATTGCTAAATTCATATCTTAATAATTAAAAAGTTAATATTCAAAATATCTCTGACGCTAAAGAAGGCCTGGGGTCAGCACCACCAAACCCGCCATTCTGGCTGAAAGGACCCACTTTTTATGAGCTTATTAATATCTTTACTAATATAGAACATTAATGCCAAAGCATCAGATTCATTATCATCTTTAGGCAACCCCCCTTTTTCCTTTACAGCTTCAATAACTTCACTCTTACTTGCATTGCCTTTGCCTGCTATAAAGCGTTTTATAGTTTTAACATTAACACCTTTGTATGGTACGTGATGTTCTTCACACCAAGCAGACAGCACTGCAAGAAAACCACCATAGCAATGAGCTGCATCAGTTCCTAGATGTCTTCTCACCCCCTCAAAGTACACTGCAGAAATCTCTTTCAAAGAATTAAGCCAATTGCGAAAACTTAAAAAACACATGCCACCTCCACTGAAACGACTACCATGAAAGCTTTTGCTTCCACTTTCAATTATTCCATCTGTTAGAATTGCCCAGCCTGTTTGTTTGCCGAGATCGAGTGTTAGGATTGACACTTATATTCAGAATTTGTTTCGCTAGAGTGCTATATAATATATATTCAGGATTTGAAAAATTTTTGTCCAAAAAATCTTCTTCATAAATAAACTTTTTAGAAAAAAACTTGGTTAAAAATCAGTAAACAAGCATTGTATAATTATTGGTCAAGGCTTTCAGATTTCTATCTTAACAGTGTAATTAATCTATTATGCTAACGTAGCTTAGCTAATTTCTTATGAACGTTTACCCAAACCGTAAATTCTGGGAAGATGATTTAGAAGTACCAGTTAACTACTTACTTGAGCGTTTTCACAATACAGAAGTCCGTCATTCTTGGATGAATTCACTTTCTGGTAGGCAGTTAAGTGTTATCTTTCAACACTGCTTTAAAGACAAGCTAAATGGTCAACTCTTTGATGATCAAGACTACGATAACACATCCATACAATATAAACGCAAAGTGATTGCTAAACATTTAGACTCTCTAGTTATTTATTACCTGATTAGCTGTTTTGAACGTGCAAAGCTTGAAGCTACTGTCAGTGAAATTGCAAGATCTGCATTGACTGAGGAACTCATGAAATCCTACCTTCTAAAAGGTAACAATAAATACGACAAAAAGTCTTTGTTATTTCTATTGTTTCATGTAGATCACAACCTTTTAAAGTCTGTCTATCACTTTGAAAAAATACAAAGAAAAGGTTCTGTATCATTTGCTCTTCAAAAGACACCACGACAACCAAATGTTCCATTTAAAGACTTCATCTCTCAGGAAACCATAGTGCAGATACTGAAAGAAGACGACATTAAACGCAATGACGGTTTTGAAAATCAATTACAAGGTTTCTTCTACCATCAAAATCGTTTATATGTATTAGTTCGTAGAGCTAGTGGTATAGATTTACTACTAAACTCAAATAAGGTTATTCATGGTCATAAGCCAGATTGGATGATTTTGGATTTTCTAGTTAATGGTACTCAAGTAGATCTTACTGCCAAAAATATTGATCAAGCTACAGAGATAGCAAATAGCATTGCGAGTCGTTATTTTAGCTCTGAATGTGTTTTTGTAAACGCGCAGGATAAAAACTTTGCAGAGCAAGTATATAATTCATTAAAGTTTGTGTTGATGGCTCTGATTCAAATATATTCACTTTTGAGTTAAAATTTCAGTCAAATCGTTTCAATTACAGCTATACTAATATCACTTTGACTGTTGCTCCATATGATCCTATTGCACCGGAATTGCATGTTTTAAAGCCATTTGTAGGAGACATAGTGCCATTTATAGAGTCGATTAAAGTAATATTTCAAGGCAAAAAGATAGGCTTATTTTTCAAGCGAAGTGATGAGTATATAGCAATTTACTACTCTGAACATCCTCTGAATAAAAGGGAAAGAGAGGATTTTAAAGCATACATAAAACAATTTTATGGTCTTACAATCTTGCCAAGAGCAAATCTCTGATCTTCTTAATTCTGGCAGCTCTTGGGTTAATCCAAATCAAAATTATATCGAAGCAGCAAGGTATTTGTCGAATCTTGAATTAATTAAGATGCAAGAGAGGGCCTATATTATCTGCTCTCATAGACAAGATAAATTAGATTGGCCAAATATAGTTGATCCATACTGTAACAATGAGATTTTCATTGATGAGAACTTTAACGAAGCATGCGATAATATAATTTGTGAAAATTGCAACCGTGATATTTTACCTAATACCTACAAGAAGCAAAGATTTCACCGCTTATCTGCATATTTAAACCCAGAGAAATTTATGAATTGGTTTGAAGGTCAGCTAAGTAATACGCATTTCATGTGGCAAAAAGTGGAAAGTGGAGTTTATCATGTTGGTGGACAAGGTAAGATTATAAGTTTAATCATACTTGATTTTTGCACCAATCCAACATTCTTAACGATAGATAAGCTTAAAGCTAATTCAACTGTATTAATAATACTGAGAAAAAATCCATCAAACATACCTCTTGATTTGCCCATAGTAAAAATGGTTGACCTTTTCTTTCAGCATAAGACGTTAATTGAAGTATTCCAAGAAGCAGCACAAAGAGGAGTACTAGAGTTCATACCAAATACTTCAATGCAAATCTTACATACTGCACTTAATCTAATTGAACCTCCTAAAGAGAAGGAATTGCTAAAGTTGCAATTGATAGAGGGCTCACTTTACGTAAACAATATAGAGATTCTAAATAAGAAAGCTGTAGCATGTATGAAGGTTTTTCGCATATTATTTGAACAATTTTTGCATGATTGTAAAAAAGAATTACCTCCTGAAAAACACATGTTGCTTAGCATAACTGAAATAGAAAAGCGCCTAAATCTTGATCCAGAAGCAGATCCAGAACATCACATCAGAAAACCACTAAACACAATCCAAAGAACAATAAAAACCACCTTAGCTAAAAAGTTAGGATTAAACATCGAACGTAATGATGTGATTCAAACAGTTGGTTGGCCTGGATCATCGCGTAAAGATTATGGCTACCGTATTAACCCTTTCACTGTGCTGATAAAAGTAGTTCGTTAAGTTTTTAGTAGATTAAAGTCTCTCCGGTTCAAATCACCTATAAATAGTTTCCCAGTTCCCATTTTACAGTTGGAGCAGGGCTAGTAGCTTTTGGTTTTATATCACCTGCAGCATAGGTGCTTTAACTGCTCTTCATATTGCCTTGCATTGACAAATTTTTTCCTTCAAAGAAGATTCACTCGTTGAGATTTCCAAAATGGCACCATGCAAGCCTGCTAAAAACAGTATTCACCTATTGTAGATAAGGTATGTTTTTTGTCTCTTTCAGGCTTTTGTTTTTTCTTAAGTCTTTACAGCTAAAATAAAACGTGATATGGCTGCACAAGGTTTTCTATTGAGTTAAGCTACACATGCCCCTCATTGGGTTTTTAATGTAGTTTACAAGAGTTCTTTGGGTTAAACCTATAATTTGGTCCACCAAGTGGTATAATTACTCTAAAAAGCATTAAAAATAGGAATTAAAAAAATAGACTGTTATCAAGATGAATTTTTCTTCAACTGCTTCTGTGCTAATAATCACAATAGATATATTACATACTACTAATATGTAATATATTATATATATAAAGGAATCTGCCATTCTGCCAACTTGCTCAAATCAGCCATAGAAGGGAACTTTGGAACATATTTCAAGTTGGCAACTTAATATATAATTCTACTATCTCCTTTTGCAATGTTATACATTTCTTGGTTTTTAGCTGTTAACTGCATTTGGTAAAAGATAATAATTTGGAAATTTTTGGTATAATCTGTGCTCCTAGGTCCTGATCTTTCTCAAGCAGCTCATTGAAATAGTATTTTCTCTCCTCTCTTTAATTCCTTAGTCCTACTATATTCAAATTTTCAGATATTTTTAAAAGGCTTGCCAGACATGTTTATATCTGTTCTATAATTATCTTTTTAGCATTTGTATTTACTTTGCTATTTTGTTGAATGGGTATTTACTTCCAAAAAATTTTTGTTTCAGACCCCTAATTCGTTTGCTATCTATAAAGAGGCTATTTGCTTCTTTAGCTTTCCTATAGATGTTATCTATAATGAAGATTGAGTAACATTATATTTTCATTACACTAATAATAATTAACATTGTATATTATCTTTCCCATATTATTTCTCAGAGTTATGTAAGACCCATACATCCCTATTTTCCACAGGTAGAGTCGCTCCATTGTTTGGTACAAGATAGTAATCTGGTTTTACCAATACATACTGATTTTCAGCAATTTTTAGCTCCATGTCTTTTACACATAGGTAACCATGCTTCGATCTTGTGTTTGATAATCCATATTCATCACACTTCTTGAAAAATTTTATATGACCTATCATTGCAAGATTACTAATTCTTTCACGAATGCTACGATCACTACCAAGTCCGAACTTTCCTTCAAAACACTTTGCAAAGCTAGCTGCAGTATATACTTCTCCTCTATACGCTTCATTAGAGATTAACTCTAAAATTATATCACATCTTCTTAGACGTTCTAAATCCAATTTAGTATTATAGCTAGACCTTACTATTCTTTCTGAATTTAATGTATCATCAGATTGTACAAACGCACCGTTATGCCAATAAAATGAAATCTTTTCTTCGTTAGATGCAGAATAATTTGACTTCTTACGGCAAAGTACTCGTTCATTACCAGAAGCATCAGCTTTATCTGGCTTTGACAAGTACCAACGAGATCTTACTGTATTATTCCACGCAGTTGAACCACCTGTACCTGTTTTACGTATTATTCCTGAATCAGAAGGATGAGCACATAATAATACAGCTCCTTTTATTACTTTCACTATTTTTCCACAACAACTTTGAATAAATTGTCTCACATGAGAGCGATTGTTTTCATTGCCACCAAATAAGTCTGCTGCTGTATCTAAAACTACTAGCTTTGGTTGAAACAATTTAATATCTTCAAGTAATTCTTCAAAGCAATGAGTTAATTTACCTATATCTTTGTTATCAAATATCATGAGTAGATTATCTTTCCACACTCTCGATAAAAAGCCAATATTATCATGAAAGTCACAGGATTCCATATCTAACTGATATAATCTATTTATAGCACACTGTCTTCGCCACAGCTCTTCTGTATCATCTTCACAAAATACACCATATGTCTTCATCTGCTCAATTTCCATTCCCAACCAAGATTTACCTGTGCTCGCTGCTGTCATTAGTTGTTGAGCAAGTAGAGACTTTCCCATACCACCATCACCGTAGAGAGCCGTAACACTTCCAATAGGAAGCCAATCTTTAACAATCCATTCTCTTTCTGGAGCAATATTAGCCCAAGCTCTGGTATCTATTCTCAACGATTTTTTTGAAGGAGCCTTTTTTGTACTAAGGATGAACTCTTTAACATTTACACCTTCTTTCACGCAATCAGCAGCGTCCCAACCCTTTGGTTTATCTTTAGGTATTTCCAAAATGCAAAGTTCTTCAACTCCAAGACAAGTAAGTTTCATAGCAGATTTTTCAGCGTATTTCTTACCTGCTTCATCATTATCTGGCCATATAATAATGTGTTTACCTTTAAGTGGAGTCCAATCTGTTTTTTCAATAGGTGCATTTGCTCCAGACATTGCTGTTGTTGCAGTTATTCCTTTCTCTATCAGCGCTTCTGCACATTTTTCTCCTTCAACAAGAATAACTTTATCGGACTTCAAAATACCTGGAATATTATAGAGTGGCCTTATCTTCGGTGCACCAAAGTCGGACTTTTTTATATCAAAAGGAAGATATCGCTTCCCATTATCATCATCGTAACGATAGATTCTAACAATAGCTTGGCCGTTTTCACCGTAATAATCCCAATATGCAGTTGGACTACTTGAAGTTTTGAAATGACCAAGCCACTCAGCTATAGAAGCCATTACTTCAGGAAACTCTATTCTTGTACTTTTTCTATTTACTCCCGCCCAAAGGTCGATAATGTCACCACCTTCTCCTGTTGCAAAATCATGCCATAGGCCAGCTTCACTACCACTTAATTCTACTACTAGACTCTTTCCTTTATCACCTTGTACATTGCCTACATAAAACTTATCACCACGAAAAGTTCCTCTTGGTAATAGATATGAAAGGCATGATCTGATATTTAACAGAAGCTGAGCTTTAAGTTGTTCTTTTTCTACTAACGGTGCATTTTTTCGTGGAGCTGCAGTATTAAAATCACAATAGATACCCATAAAATCTCCAATATATTTAAAGTTTAGAAATTTGGTTAAGCTGTGGCTATCCAGCGTCCGTTAACCATGTTTATGAATTTTGTTGGTATTGGTTTGCCGTTTTTAAGTTCGTACATCAATTGCAGAGTATTCCTTTCTGGCCTAAATATCATTACTCCAGATGTATATAAACTTCTTAAAACATTAGCACCACTCAATGCTTGAAATGGATTCTTTTTTAACGTGGTTGTTGACACTTTTTTTGTGTAATGTGTAACTATTACTCCAGCCGTAGGATTAGTTATAGAGCGTAGTTCATCAATACTATTTTGCAGAAAAGAGATCATACTCCTATAATCAAAAACAGAGTCTATTACTATAAGATCAACTGTTTTTACATCGAGATTTTCCGACATAATTTCCTTTATTTTTTCCACATTCAAAGTTAACTGTACTTTTTTAGTAATAACTAAGTTTTCTGTTCCTTCATCAAGGATTTTCTTGCTGATTCTTAGCTTCTGTAAGCGCTCTCTTATGTAATCATATTCCATTTCATTCTGTAGATAGAATATCTTAAGTGGCTTTGCAGGCTTCATACCAAGAAATGATACTCCAGCAGCTAAATGTACTAACATGGAAAGTAGAAAATTACTTTTTCCTATTTTTGGAGTTCCACCTATGACCAAAAGACCACTTGGAGTTAGAATTCTTGGGCCTATTATATCTTTTGGCATTGGTGATTTATCATTCAAGTAATGCCTTGCTGAAAACGATGTAATTTTATGTTTTGTTGTGTTTTCTTTAGTATTTAACCACTTCTTAGCGGAATTTATATCACCTTTCACTAAAGTCCAAAGATCAATGATATCACCACTAATTCCTTTAGTAAAATTATGCCAATTTCCAGCTTCTTTACCCACTATTTTAACTGTAATCATATCCCCGTCACAGTTGCCAACATAAGTCCTCTCTCGATAAAAATTACCGTTTGGAATTAGGTAAGGTACACACTCCTTAATATTATCAATCAATAATCCTTTTATTTCCTTTCTCTGCATAAAACCCCCATACATACTTTTCATACGTTTAGAGCTGAGATTAGCTAGCTCACAAACAGTTTCAAAAGACTCTGAATCAAACCATTTAATTGCTTCTTTCTTTAGCTCTAGATTTTTTCCTGCTGCATCTTTGATAGCTCTCTCAATTACAGCAATCCAGAGCTTCTCTTCGTCGTACTTCAAAATGGCAACCAATCAACTTCAGATTGTTCTGGAGTAATAACCGTAGCAATCTTGTTCTTTTCTCCATACCGATCAGCTTCAATGCCAACTTTTGCAGTAAACTCTACCCCGTTAAAGTCAGCTATAGAGTTGACTTTTCTAGCAATAGCTGCTTTTTCTGAAGTGTCATTTGAATGAATGTTCCGTGCTGACTCCAAAATACTTCTAAGCATAGAACGACCAGATTCTCCCCAAGTATCTTCTCCTTCAACTCTTGCTTTGCCACTTTTAATACCAATTACTTGAAAAATCTTGCGTTTTGCATATGGACCTTCAGTGACAGTAAATTCAACGTTTAAATAGATGCTGCCAGTAGTGTAGCTTTTCGTGAACCAATTTTCATAACCTCCTGGTTTAATTGCCATTTTTACCTTGACTATTGTACCTTTTGGTATTAAATTACTCTGTAATTTTGCAGTATTAAAATCAGTTAAAAAATCTGTTAGCATATTGTTCCCTATAAATTAAGTAAAAAAAAGAATCAACTCCATTGGTCTACAAGTTTCCAACGACCATTTATCTTATCGACAAGCTTGCTTGCCACACGTTCACCATTTCGCAGCTCAAACACTATTTGACGGGTAGTGCTTTCTTCATCATGAGCAAACATCACCATGCCAGTGCTATAAAATCCACGTAAAGATCCAGCACCGCTTAGGCCTTGAAATGGATCTTCTTCCAGCATCTTTTTGGATAGTTTTTTTGTGTGGTGGGTAAGGATTATACCTGCATCTGGATTAATAATGTTCCTCAGTCTTTCAAGCGTTTTTTGCAAAAAGAATAGCATAGCGCTGTTGTCATTTTCATTACCATATTCACTTGAGTTAAAAATGTTACGAAGAGGATCAATTGCAATAATATCAGGTTTGAAACGCTCTTTAACGGTGCTTTTGATCTCATCTATTTCTTCACTGCTGAAAGATAATTGCACTCTTGGCGTGATAATTAAGTTATTGGCAGCTATATCCAAAAGTTCTTGGTCGAATGTCAGTTGCTGTAAACGCTCTTTCATGTATTCATACTCAATTTCAGTTTGCATGTAGAAAATTTTCAAAGGTCTATTTGGTGTCATGCCAAGAAATGATCTACCAGCAGCCATGTGGACAAGCCAAGAGATCAAAAAGTCACTCTTGCCAATTTTAGGTGGGCCACCTAGTACTAACAAACCTCTTTTAGTTAGAATTCTAGGGGAAATTATATCTTCTGGTATTGGCGATTGATCATTCAAGTATTCTTTCACACTGAAAAAGGGAATTTTTTGACCGATATTGAAAAAGCTTTGTTCCATAATAATTTCTCCAATTTTTAATTAAATAATAGAAGCCAAGGTTTTGGCTTTAATTTTCGCAAGTAATTTACCTAAATGCGGTTCTTCAACCATATTCAGGCAGCCACTGCGATCTTTAGCAGGGTATCCCCAAGTATTAATAGTCTGACAGATAAATGAACGTACTTCTGTGCCATTATCTTTCTTAATTCCAACCATGCTGATTACCTCATCAACAATACCTGGAATCTCACTAGCAGTTTTAGCTCCTTCACATTGAGGTAGCCAAGTTGGACGATTGCAGTCATCGAGATATTGACCTAATGTGCCAACTATGATGATGTCTTTATCTCTGATATGTTGAAACTGATTGAGCCAAGCCATCATCTCTTGAGCAAGTAACCCATAAGCAGCTCTTTTGTCTTCTTTTCCCGATCTATCAGAAAAACACTCAGGTTGCATCCTTGCCCATAAAAGACATAAACGTGAAGCAACGGTTATACTATCTACAAAGATGCATCGGTATTTAGAAGTCTCAGAAAGAAGATCTTTATACTTGCCAGATACATGTTCATGGTGTTTTTGACTGTATGCTTGGTCAGATTTCAGCGCAGGGTTTGGACCACCAATTAGGCAGGCAATATCCCGAGCTTGATTCCAAGTACGAACACTAATTGAATCTCCCTGCCAATTTTGAACAGCAAGCAGACCTGCTTCAAAGTCAAGACATAGTGTTGGTTCACTTATAGTCTTTAAGAGGCTGGTTTTACCAATACCGTAAGGACCAAAAATTACTACTTTTATGCCTGTAGTTGTTTTCAATCTTTCATTATTGTTTAAAATTTTAAAAGTCATTTATTCACCTCAATGGTATATGTTATATATTCAGGAAAGGTAGAATTTATGTTCAATTTTTCTTTTTGCTCTTGTAGTAGATGGAAGAGAGTTTTATACGTATTTTTCTTACCATAGTATTTAAAGTAGTTCTTGATATGTTGTTCATCTTAGCAACTTCATATAAGTTAAAGTACTTGAGTTGTTCGCATATCTTTTGCATCTTTCTTGGTAGCGTTGAAATCATGTAATCTACATCAGTACGTTTTGCTACTTCATCTTCAAAAGCTTCTGTTTTCTCAATATTGACGTAGTTATTAATGTTGCGTTTAATACATAGTTGTTTCTCCAATAAGTTATTGGCACGACGTTCAGTTAATCTTGCTACAAAAGTGTTAAAGCTACCTTTACTTTCATCATATCTATCAAGATAAGTCCAAATTTCACAGAAAAGTTCTTGCTCAAGATCTTCATGAGTTTCATGAGCAAAGCATTCAAAAAGTTTTAATCTCTTAGCTTGATACCGTATATTTTGAACAACTATGGCAGTTTTTAGTTTCATAACTTTTCCCTAAAACAATTAATGCTTTAAGGATGAGAACTTATAGGTGCACTTTGTAGGACAGGAGCAAAAATAAATAATACAGATGCAATTTTTAACCTATTGATATTCTATTGTTTTTTTTCGAGAATAATACAGTTCGATTTTTAAATAATACTGCAACAAAAAATTAGGCAAAAATTCATTTTTTTTGGACAAAAATTTTCCAAATCCTGAATATATATTATATAAGCCTTTCAAACTCATCACAGGTGTCAATTCTTACACAATCAGGAAGAGCAGCAATAGCAGCCAGCATAAAAGAGCAAGTTATACATCTTGCTTGGGGAACAGGTGATTCAAGCTCTGGAAGTAGCCATCAGGTCGAAAAAGTTTTTGTTGAGGGTGAAATAGCTCTAGATCACCACACTATTAAAGATGTAAGGGTTTTTACAGGACAAACAACTTATCAGTCAAGTATAGATTATATAGTTGATAGCAGTAGTGGTGTAATAAAACGTACGGAAAATAGCTCTATCAGGGCAAATAGTGCAGTTACTGTAGAATATAGTGAAAGCACACCACCAGAGCTGATAACTTCTGAAAAACTGCTCAATGAGCTTGGCAGACGTACTGCGAACGAAGTGCTCTTCTGCACAGGTGATGAGAATGGAGAGCTTGTTACTCCCTCCGGAAGGTTTAGGCCCTCAAATGTACCAACTAATAATCTCTATCTTAAATTTACTTTCGATTTCACGGACGCAGCAAATCAAGTTATCAGGGAACTTGGGGTTATGGTTGGTACTAAAGTAAAAAAAGGATTACCTACAGGACAGAGATATTTTGAGCCAAAAGACATTGAAGATTCAGGAATTTTGTTGGTACTTGAACATACGGTACCACTTATTCGAACTGCAGCAACTCGGGAAACTTTTTCCTTTGTTGTAACTTTTTGAATTTTTCTAGCATTAAATGACTTTAAACGCCTATTATAACCGCTTTAATCCTGACAAAGAATATGAGAAAAGCTTATTTCTTGCTGGAAGAGGTCTACAGTCTGCAGAATTAAATGAGACTCAGGAGTATGCTCTTTCTAAGCTTAAAGGCATAGGAGATGCAATATTTCGTGATGGTGATGTGATAACGGGAAGCAATTGTATTATAGATAGAGAAACTGGTAAAGTTACGCTTGAATCAGGAAAAATCTATCTGCGCGGTGCAGTTAGAAAAGTTGAAAAAGAAGAATTTGTTATTCCACTGAGTACCACAGTTCGCATAGGTGTTTATTATGTAGAATCTACGATTACAGAACTTGAGGATGAAAACCTTCGTGATCCTGCTATTGGTACAAGAAACTATCAGGAAGTAGGAGCTGCAAGGCTTAGAGCTACTATCACTTGGGGTTATCAAGCAGAAGGTCTTTCTCCACGTTTTTCTGAAGGAGAGTTTTATCCAATCTATAACATTGAAAATGGAGTATTAATAGAACATTCACCACCTCCACAAGCAAACATAGTAACTACTGCTCTTGCTCGTTATGACAAAGAGGCAAATGGTTCCTACGTCGTAAATGGTCTTGAAGTAATGTTCCTGCAAAAGGAAGAGGGAGAAGGAGGAAAAAAAATATTTGTGATTAATGAGGGCAAAGCTCATGTTGATGGCTATGAGATTGAACTTCCTCACAGTATTCGTGTTTCTTTTGATGAAGATCCGGATATAAAATCAGTTGAATCAGAACCACATACTTTTCAGCCAAATAGCCAAAGAGTAATGGAACTGAAGGTTAATGATTTTCCAATAAGTGAAATCAAAAAAGTAGATATAACCGTTCAAAAAACCATTACCATTACTCACGGTTCATACTCAGGAGCTGTTGATCCAATACCTGACTCTGCGGTACTTGAGATTATTCAAATTAAACAAGGCAATGTTATTTATGAAAATAGTATAGACTATAAGTTAGAGGTTGTCCGGAAACAAGTAAATTCAAGCATATTCCCTCTTTAACATAACCCTACTCATAGCTAGGTATATGAAATTCTCAGTGGATGTTGTGAGTAAAGCATACTCCTTCGATAGCCTTCTATTCCTATTAACCCAAGCAAAAGTCCTTTCTACAACCCATCTTCTTGGCTGTACTTTAAACCCTTGTTCTCTTGTTGGTAGTAGCTCAGGTGGCGTATCTTTGTGCACCCAAAATCTACATGGAGGCCTTTTAACAATTTCAATATCTATGTCATATTCTTCCTTTATGTGATTCTTTAAATTTCTTCCTTGGTATCCCATGTCAGCCCACATTTTTTTAACTTTAGTATATTTTGTTCTCATATTGTTTAATGCTATTTTAATACCATCTCTATCATTTTCGTTAGCAGCGCCTACGTAACAACCTAGTATAAAACCCTGAGTGTCTGTAATTATATGCCTTTTTCTACCCTTTACTTTTTTACTTCCATCATAGCCTTTGATCCCCCCTTTTCTGTAGTCTTTACAGATTGACTATCTACTATACAGGCACTCGGCTGCTCATTCCTTCCTATTTTTCTTCTACTATATTTTGTAATTTCATAATTCATTTTCTCAAAAATTCCCTGCTTCTTCCATTGCCTGAACTGCTCATACACAGTCTTCCATAGCGGAAAATCATTTGGTAAATACCGCCATTGACACCCTGTACGCAATACATAGAAAATTGCTTCTAATATTTCTCTTTTGCTATACTTTGGCGGCCTTCCTCCTTTCTTGTATGATACTCTGAAGTGTTTTTCTATTCTTGCCCATTCCCTTTCGCTTAGATCTGTTGGATACTTTTTTCTCATCTTTACCCCGTACTAAAATTTCAGATATTATAGCCTTTTACTTGTTTCCGGACAACCTCTTATAGCATTTCTCATAATAGTCCGAACAGGTCATAGGAAGGCAGAATCAACAGCACGACGAAAGGATTCGAATAGAGGAATGTTTTTCCTGGCTCTGTTTTTTATAGCAAACCAATGATGCTCAATTTTGTTGAAATCTGGAGAATAAGGCGGCAGATACAAAATTTCTGCACCAACCCCTTTAGCAAGCTCGATAATCTTATCAGACTTATGAAAAGTAGCATTGTCAAGAATGACAGTCTGTCCAGGTTCCAAGATCGGTGTCAAAAATTGCTCAAACCATCCATTAAAAACATCCATATTACAGTGGCCTTCAAAGGTTAACGGAACAACTATCTTTCTTCCACTTAAGGCTGCAACCATACTGATTCGTTGAGTTTTCTTTCCAGATTTTAAGGCATAAAACCGCTGTCCTTTCTGGCAATATCCGTAGGGGTAGTCTTCGGTGTTATCAATGCCAGACTCATCTATATACACTAAGTTTTTAGGTTCTTTTGTCGCTATAATTTTCAAAAATTCAGCACGTTTTTCTTCGTTTCTTTCCTTGTATCCATATGTCTTTTTTTGCGCGTAAATTCAATTTTTTTAAGGGCTCGATAGATCGTTTGGATACTAACGTTGTTCCAAAGTTTAGCCATTTCCGATAGAGTCTTTCCTCCGTGTTCTCTGGCAAATTTGGCAAAGGTATCCCAGTCGGTAATTTTGTGATTGTAACCCCCATTTCCAAGTTTTTTTGATTGAAAGTCTCCTGTTTCTTTTCTTCTTTGCTGCCACTCCCATAAAGTAGTTCGTCCAATCTTAAATCTTGCTGCCACTGTTTCTCTGCTTTCTCCTTCGTCTAGCGCTTCCATTGCTTTTTTTCTTAAATCATAACTATATGCTGCTGGCATTCAACCTCCTTATCATCATCTACCCTTATCCTATCACATCCGGACTTTTATGGAAAGAGCTATACTACCAGTTGTGTCCTTATATTTAAATTGAAACATCCATCCACGGTCTTTATATTCATCTACACCCATCTGCTTGCAAATAGCTTTATAATTTTTTTCTTCTACCTCTCGTCCAACAACATTTGCTATGAGTTCAGTATCCAGAATATTCAAAGTTCGGACTGTTGCTGATGGTGAAAAACGTAATTGAAATATGTGACCTAGCTCATGACCTAGAACAAAATCCATGGCACTTTGCTTATATGTCAGAATATTCTGATAATCTGTTACTCCTCGTGTAATATATCCTGGACCACCGTCTTCATCTATGCCGAGAAGATTGTTATACTTTATATAATCGCTTCTATTATTGAAAATGTAAACCTTTATATCTTTAATTATGCTACTATCTTTGAAGCAAAACTTTTCTTTAAATGCCCCATAGGCAGTTTTAATGTCTGTTTCTATTTGGTTTTGTTCCTGCTCAGATAAGTTGTCGTATTTTATAGTACAATTTATATACCCGTATTTAACGGTAAAGCTGTTAGACAAAATATCATGTATATTTGTGGAAAAATAATTGAACTGCTTTGACTCGGCTTCCTTATACAATTGATGCCCATATTTATCACTAGAATACTTTGGTAGTTTAGGTACTTTGGCAATTAAGTTTTTGTTACTATCAAAAAAAGAAATGTCTGTATTACCAATTTCACAATTTTGTATAGATTGCCCGCAAGTGCCATCATTTGCACAATCGTGATGATTTGGGTCAGTCTTCTTATAAAACCATGCATTAGTGTATTTTCCCATTTTGATATCTCACTACCAAACCTTACTATATTATTATCTTGGTAAAAATCATAATAATTCGTTAACTTGTATTTTAAATCTGTATCAAATGTGCTTTTCTCGTAAGGTATCAATTGTGAAGTAATTAACTTTATTTGTTTAAAATTTTGCTAAAATAGCTCTTTTTATACTATGTTTTATATAGCTAAACTGACTTAGATTTACTGACAATTTGAAAAACAAAAATTCGTCATTCCGCTACTATAGTATTTTCTAAAACGAATGATAAACATCTAAAATGGTATTACCAACTAAAAGGTGTAAGTCTGTACATTGATGCATTAGAGGTCTGAGGCGACTTTTGATGGTGTGCCAACAATGCTCTATCGGATTTAGATCTTACTATTACCCACAAATATAAATGTTTGTTGCATAGCTCTTAATGGCATAACTTTTGCTTGAAATAACTGTTTATATGGTGCAATTTACAGCTTTTAGTTGCTAAAATTATAACTCTTAGTTTAATAATTTTAATCTAATAAGCTTTCAGGTTAATAAAATTAAATTATTTGAATAAATACAATACTATGTTTTTATTTGTGGGTAATAGTAAGGCTTAAAGCAAAATGTAGTACGAACGGTAGGTGGATCTAAAAGATCGAATTACAATCCTGTATACAGCATTTTGCATTATTGTTTGATGATATTTATAGGTACAAAAATGGCTAGAATAATTTTCATGGGAGTAGATGTTTCCAAGGAAGCATTGGACATCTCAATTAATGGCAAGCATAAGCGCATAGCAAACGTGAGTGATGCTATATCTAAGTTTATAGAAACAAATATAGTCGATTTACCCATCAAGTTATGTGTAAACTGGTGGCTATGAAAAGCTCATCATAAAATTGTTGCAAGATAACTGTCCATAAAGCTCATCCGAATCGGGTATATGCATTTGCCAAAGCTTGCAATCATTTTGCAAAAACTGACAAGTTAGATGCTAAATTACTGGAAAAATACGCTGAATTTGTCAGTAAAGACGGTGAAGTAAAAGGATGTGTAATTTCAAAAAAGCAAGAGGAATTAAAGGAGCTGGGGGCAGTTGAGCGTAATTTAAATGATGCAATTCATGCAAACAAGTGTCGCCTGCAAAGTGCGACGGGAAAAGCTAGAGAATACATAGAAAGACAGATAGGGTTTGCTGAAAAACAATTGAAAGAAATTAGGCAAGACATAGAAGACGCAATAGCTGAATTGAAAGGAAAAAATGAGCTTTTAATCAGCTATAAAGGTATTGGATCAAAGACGGCGAGCGTTCTACTGACAGAGGTGCCTGAGCTTGGTAGATTAGAGAATAGAGAAATTGCATGCTTAGTTGGAGTTGCACCTAAAACTAGTGAAAGTGGAAGAAAAGTTGGCAAAGCTCAAATCAAAGGAGGCAGGTTTTATGCAAGGAAAGCACTATACATGTCAGCTTTTGTTGCTATGCGCCACAACAGAAAAATGAAAGCGTTTTATCAGCGTTTGGTTGATTCTGGCAAAGCTGCTAAGGTTGCATTAGTTGCTGTCATGAGAAAAATTATCGTTTGTTTAAATGCCATGATAAAAAATAACAACTTTTATCTTGACTCTTAAGACGGTAGATGACAGACCATTGATTGTATGGGTTCCATCTGTTATATATAATCTTTTTGAATACGAAGAAAACTGATGAATGAGTATGATATTACGGTTATAGGTAGCGGTCCTGGTGGTTATATAGCGGCAATTAGGGCGGCACAGCTTGGGTTTAAAACTGCAATTGTGGAAAAAGAAAAAAATTTAGGCGGTATATGCTTAAATTGGGGATGTATACCAACAAAATCACTGCTTAGAGCATCTGAGGTTTATAGGCTAATAAAAAGATCAAAAGAGTTTGGTATAGAAGTAAAGGGAGCGAATTTTGATATACAATCAATAGTGAAATACTCAAGAAACGTTGTTGATAAATTGTCAAGCGGTGTTGCATATTTGATGAAAAAAAATAATATCAAAGTTCATCAAGGTTTTGGTAAACTTGCAGGCAATGGTACTATAAAAGTTGCTGGCGATAAGGAAGAACAAGAAATTGTTTCCAAGCATATCATTTTAGCAACAGGCGTGAGAGCACGGAATCTGCCTGGAATAGAGGCAGATGGAGATTTAATATGGAATGCGCAGCACGCTATGACTCCAGAGAGATTACCAAAATCGCTACTAATTATAGGGTCTGGTGCAATTGGAATAGAATTTGCAAGTTTTTATAGTACTTTGGGGGTTGATGTAACAATCATAGAGATAAAGAGCACTATTTTGCCGCTGGAGGATAAGGACATTTCAGATTTAGCACAAGAAATATTCACAAAACAGGGGATAGAAATATATACAAGCAGTAGCGTAAAAGCTCTTACTAAAAGTAAAGACTCTGCTCAAGTGCTACTAAGTAGTGGTGAGAGCAAAGAATTTGAGAGGGTGATTGTTGCGGTTGGAATTCAAGCAAATATTGAAAATATAGGTTTAGAAAATACAAAAATTAAATTAAGCCCTTCTGGCTTTATTGAAACGAATGAATGGTATGAAACTAGTGAATCAAATGTGTATGCAATAGGTGATGTAGCTGGCCCACCATGTTTAGCACATAAAGCGAGCCATGAAGCCGTGATCTGCATTGAAAAGATTGCTGGTAAAAATGCTCATGCGTTAAAAAAAGAATGCATACCAAATTGCACTTATTCTCATCCACAAATAGCGAGCATCGGCCTTACTGAGGAACAGGCAATAAAAGGTGGGTATGATATAAAAATAGGAAAATTTCACTCTAACTTTAATGGTAAGTCTGTTGCACTCAGTGAAACTGAAGGGTTAGTGAAAACGATTATAGATAAAAAAACCGGAGAAATTCTGGGTAGCCACATGATAGGTGCAGAAGTAACGGAGTTAATTAGCAATTTTGCTCTTGCAAAGCAACTAGAAGGAACAGACTTCGACATAAAATCTACGATTTTTCCTCATCCAACCATTTCAGAGATGATACATGAATCAGTGCTTGCTGCAGATGTTAAATAGTTGAACTAACGTTCCATCGTTTTAGAGTTGTCAATGTCTTGAGTAGTAGTTTGATTAGGCACTTTAGTTTCAATAGATTGATTACCACCAGCATCAGAATTCTGTAACTCTTCTTTCAATCCCTTAGCTGCTTCTTTAACTTCAAGCTTTGCCTTTGGATGAAGATCTTCTGGGCCTTTTCCTTTAGTATCCAAACCTTGTTGTAGATTAGTGCTTTTCATTTTATTATGCTGCTCGTGCTCAGGTAGGTCAACGACCGAATTGAAAAGAATTTTTATTATATTTTTTAGCAGTTCTAAAAAACCTCCGCTTCTGCCTTCTCTTTGTTCTTGAGGTTTATTTTTCTCATTAGGTTCTTTTTTACTATTACTTTTAGGCATTTTTAACTCAACTATCATAACGCTTAATAAAATTCTACGTGCAAATTGTTAAATAACAGTTAACAATCTAGGATTTATTATTTACAGATGGATATTATTTTAGCAACAGGTGGCACAGGTGGGCATATCTTTCCGGCCATAGCTTTAGCAAAAGCACTAAAGACACAAGGATACAATTGCATATTATTCACTGATAAAAAAACAAATAAAAATACCGACATAGAAAGCTACACCTTACCATTACGTAGACCAAGCAGCAACAAATTTAAGTTTTTCCTTTTCTTGATATACAGCTCTATGTTAGCACTGTATCAAGTAAGAAAATTAAAACCAAAATCGGTCATTGGTTTTGGTAGCTATGCTTCTTTTCCAACTCTTCTTGCAGCAAGAGTTCTTTCTATACCTATAATTTTACATGAACAAAACACAGTTTTAGGGAGAGTAAATAGATTCTTTTTCAAGAGTGCAAAATTAATTGCAACCAGCTTTCCGGAGACTAAATATGCAGAGGGCAATAAATGTATTTTTACAGGAAATTTTGTTGATATAAAAGCACAGAGCCATTCTAGCACTGAGAAAATCCTAAATATATTGGTCATAGCAGGCAGCCAAGGTGCAAATTTTTTTGATGATGTAGTAAGCAGCGTAATTTGTGATTTACCTATTAAAATGAAAAAGAAAATTAGAGTGACGCAGCAATGTACGAAGAAAAATGTAAACAAGGTCAAAAGTCTATACAAAAGTGAAAAGATCGATTGTGAATTGAGTGAATTTTTTGATGATATGGAGAATAGACTGGCCAATGCTCACTTGGTAATTAGCAGAGCAGGAGCAACTTCAATAGCGGAGATCACTCTTGCTAGGCGTTCTGCTATATATATTCCTTACCCTTACTCAAAAGATAATCACCAATTTTATAACGCAAAATATATTGAAAACTCGAGAGCAGCTATAATAGTTGAGCAGAATAGTGAAGCAAAAAAAAATCTAACAGAGGTACTATTTGATCTATTAAATAATTCTCAAAAATTGCGTGATATGACCAATAGTACAGAAAAAACAGGGATAAAGAATGGGACTACTGAGTTTGTTAAGGTGATTGTTCACAGGTTTAGTTGATGGCTGCTTGCTTTTTCTTCAAACACGTCCCAAAGATCCTTTTCTAGCGATATATTATACAATTTATTGATATAAACTACTCCCGTGGGTGAAGTTGTGTTAATTTCGAGCAGGAAGTCATCTATAATATCAATACCAACAAATATTAGCCCTCTTTTCTTTAATTCAGGACCAATTTTGTTACATATTTCATTGTTTCTATCGTTCATTTGAGCGGGCTCAAAACTTGCTCCAAGTCGCATGTTTGTTCTGATCTCTCCACTGATTTTTGGAATTCGTTTCATTACACCAATTGGTTGGCCATAAAGTAGCAATATTCTTTTATCTTTATCTATGTTTTTACAAAATGATTGTGCAATCACAGGGCATTCGTATTTTGCTATCATGAGATCCACTACTACTTGAATACTATTCTCATCTTGTATTCTTATCACATCGTTTCCTCCATAACTATACAATGGCTTCAGAATAATATCTTGATAGTTGTAGTAGAAATCTCTAATCATTGATATATTTTCAGTAATCAAAGTTGGCGGAATTAGCTCTGGAAATAATGAAGTTATCAATTTTTCAGGACAATTTCTTATTTCTGTTGGATTGTTCATTACCAATGCGCTGGTTTTTTCTAAGATATATGTTGTTGTAATATAACGCATATCAAAGGGTGGATCCTGTCTGATAAATATGATGTCCATTTCATTCAAGTTGATTGCTACATCCTCTTTAGAGATAAAACTAAAATCATCAACGCTGACTTTCTGAGCCAGAGCAATTGGATGGTTTAGCTTTAGTGCTAAATTGTTAGGAGCATAGACAAAAACTTCGTGCTTCCTCCTTTGTGCTTCCTTTATTAGCACGAATGTAGTGTCAGTTTCAAAATTTATATTTTCATCCATCTGAAAGGCAATTTTCATTTATGTTCTCTACCTATTGTCACAACTGTACAAATGTTATAATTTGAAAGCGATTTTTGCCTAATGGCGTAACTTACTGTACCTGTATCGTACATAACTTACAACTTGTTTTACTCCCTTTACTTTTCTTGCAATTGCTATTACAGCTTTTAATTCCGCTTTATTTTGGGCTATACCCATCAAATAAACAACTCTATCAACCGTATTAACGCTATAATTAATTGACTTAATATTTCTTTTTCCCAGGAGTCTTGTTCTTATTTCCGCTGTTATCATGCCATCTACAGTGGTGTCTAGCATGGAAGCCATTTGAATTGGTATTACTCTTATTTCATTTATCACTTCTTTAATTTCTTTTTGCTGCCAAGCTATTTTTTCTGCTGTAAGTTGTTTTTCAGGAGTGTCAACACTTCCAATGAGCAATACTCTTCCTTCACTTACTTTAACCTTTATGGATGAAAATAGCCCATGTTTTAAGAGCCCCTTATTAATTCTGATGACCATAGTCGTATCATCAATGATATTTCCCAAGGATTTGTCCTGCATTGTTATTGCTGTCGCTGTAGCCACCACACCACCTATTATAAGGGTTGTGCAACCACTTTGTGTAATCAAAAAAATTGCGAGTAAGAAGCTTGTTATTAATCTCATTATTGATTTTCATGGTTTAGAGCTTTCATTAAGAAATGTTAATAAGCTTTTTTGATTGTGTAAATACCATAAATTAAGTAAGACTTTAAACCTTGAATATTTTTAATGGAATACCTATAATAGGGTACTGAAAATTTCTTGCGGATATGGCGGAATTGGTAGACGTGCCAGGTTTAGGTCCTGGTGAGCTTGCTCGTGGGGGTTCAAGTCCCTCTATCCGCACTTTAAAGTCATGTAACTTAGGTTTTAAGGGAAAATTTATAATCACTAAATACACTTTTGTTTGTGTAAAAACCTGTTCTTAAGGATTGTGTTTAACTTAAATTCTGGTAAAATGACTCTATTAAGATATGAATTAAAATGTTAATAAATGAATTATGATGTCTAATAATATACCTCAAAATACAGTCGAAGTAAGTAGCGTATATACCTACAAAGAGCTTAGTATAGATAAACTAAAGTATGAGTATGAAATCACAGTTGGTAGTGATTATATAAAACAAAAGGTAAATTCCAGGTTGCAAGAGATAGCAGAAAATGCAAAATCACCTGGATTTAGGGCTGGAAAGATGCCCTATGACCTTGTTGTTGCAAATTATAAAAACGAGGCTTTGGAATATGTGATAAATAATACAATTGATTATTGCTCAAGTGATTTGATGAAAAAAATTGAAGTCAAGTCTCACATTTATCCTAAGGTTGATGTTATATCATTACCAGATCTGGGCAAAGAAAATGAGGAGGGCAATTTTGTATACAAGCTATCTTTTGAGTCGATGCCTGAAGTACCGATGATAGATCTTGACAAAATAAACTTAAAGAAAATTGAAGCAAAGATTGAAGAGGAAGATATAAAAGAATTTATTGATTCTATCAAAACAAAGTTCCCCAATTTTGCCTCTGTTGATGATGCTTCTTATCAAGCGAAAGATGGGGATAAATTGATAATTGATTTTGAAGGGAGGATTAGGAATAAGCTCTTTCAAGGTGGAAGTAGCAAAGATTTTGCCGTTAATTTAGGGTCTGGCACATTTATTAATGGTTTTGAAGATCAATTAACTGGTATGAAAAAGGGAGAAACAAAGAACTTTAAGTTGAAATTTCCTGAAAATTACCAAGCCATTTCCCTTGCAGGACAGGAAGCTGATTTTTCTGTGCGAGTTAATGAGATTCAAATTGCCAAAGATTTTGAAAATGATGATGAAATAGCTAAGAGTATTGGGTTTAAAGATTATTCTTTGCTAATAAATCATGCAAAAAAAATGATTGGTGATCAGTGCACCGAAATGAGAAATCTCTTAATTAAAAAGGAGCTGTTTGATTATTTGGATGCTAATTATAGTTTTGATTTACCCACAGACATAGTAAAACAGGAGCAACAAAGAATGGAAGGAGAATTGGGTGCTCAAAATGATTCTCGTAAAGAAGCTGAAAAACGTGTAAAGCTTGCTATGTTATTTATGAAATTTAGTGCAGAACATAAAATATCATTAACTCAAAATGATGTTTTGAGTGTTATTGTAAATCAATATGTCAGTAAAGATGTGCAATTTGACAGAGTACTTAAGCATTTTGAATCAAATAAACAATTTCAAGAATTAGTTAGAGGGCAAGCGCTTGAGTATAAAGTGACAGATTATATAATAGAAAAAGTTAGTAAAGAAGAGCAGATTGTTTCTGTGAAAGAATTAAAGGAATTATTTGATAATATTTAATAGGAAAAGGTATGACTCTTATACCAATTGTAGTTGAACAAACTAGTCGCGGTGAGCGCGCTTATGACATATATTCAAGACTAGTGAAAGAAAGAATAATTTTTGTAACAGGTCCTATTGAAGACAATATGGCCAGTGTAATAGTAGCACAGCTTTTATTTTTAGAATCGGAAAATCCCGATAAAGACATTTGTATGTACATCAACTCACCAGGTGGTGTTGTAACTGCTGGTTTGTCGATCTACGATACAATGCAGTATATAAACCCAGACGTTTCAACTTTATGTATAGGTCAAGCTGCGTCTATGGGTTCTTTATTGCTTGCAGCTGGTACAAAAGGTAAGCGCTACTCTCTACCTCATTCAAGAATTATGATACATCAGCCATCTGGTGGTTATCATGGTCAAGCAACTGATATAGAAATACATGCTAATGAAATTTTGCGGGTTAAGAAAAAACTAAATCAAATTTATGAAAAACATACTGGAAATTCACTGAAGAAAATTGAAGGAATGATGGAAAGAGATAAATTCATGGATCCTGAAGAAGCAAGGAAAATTGGCTTAATTGACAGGGTGATAGCTGAGCGTACAGATATTGAAATTGAAAATATTAAAGTTAAACAAAAGGTGGGTTAATGGATAACAATAATGATTTACACTACTGTTCTTTTTGCAACAAGGCGCAAGATGAAGTAGATAAATTGATTACTAACTCTTCGGATGGTTTAAAGGTGTTTATTTGTAATGAGTGCATAGAATTATCCCATAAAGCAATAAGTCAAAAGAAAGATAGATCTTTTAATTCAGATCGTATATCTGATATGAAGCTATTACTAAAGAAACCTGAGGATATAAAAAACTTTCTCAGCAAGCATGTTGTAGGTCAAGAACACGCGCAACACGTTTTATCTGTAGCTATGTATAACCATTGTCAATCCATGGTACAATTTCATGCTATAAGTGATATTGAAATCGAGAAGTCAAATATAATGCTTATTGGTCCCACTGGTTCTGGTAAGACTTTGCTAGCCAAAACACTTGCTAAAGTTTCAGATGTGCCATTTGCTATGGCTGATGCGACAACTTTAACTGAGGCAGGTTATGTGGGTGATGATGTAGAAAGCGTGTTGTCGCGTTTATTACAAGCTGCAAATTATGACGTTGTAAAAGCACAGCGTGGTATAGTGTTTATAGATGAAATAGACAAGATTACAAGAAAATCTGAAAGCACTTCAATAACCCGTGACGTTTCAGGTGAAGGGGTCCAGCAAGCTCTGCTTAAGATTATGGAGGGTACAGTTGCTTATGTTCCGCCACAAGGAGGGCGAAAACACCCACAACAAGAGTTTATACAAGTGGATACTAGTAACATACTGTTTATTTGTGGAGGAGCTTTTGAAGGCCTCGATAAAATTATTGAAGCGAGAAAAAAGGGAACGTCAGTTGGCTTTGGAGCAGATATAAGTCAGTCTAAAGAGCAAAAGAAAAAGAATGCTTTACATGATGTTCAACCTGAAGATTTAATCAAATTCGGTTTAATACCCGAATTTGTAGGGCGGGTTCCAATAACTGCTGTTTTAGATGAGCTGGATCATGAAGATTTAATACATGTGTTGACAGAGCCAAGGAATGCACTAATAAAACAGTACAAAGCATTGCTTGCGTTTAGCAAAGTAAACCTTGAGTTTTCAGATGAAGCAATATCAGCTATTGCTAAAAAGGCTATAAGCTACAAAACAGGTGCAAGAATGTTACGTGCTATCTTGGAGTCACTTTTGCTTGACATTATGTATACATCTGGAAACGGAGGCTTTGAAGGTAGCACTATAGTAATCACTAAGAAAATGGTAGAATTAGGAAAAGCAACGGTTAATCATAATAACAATGGCAATGTTATAACGGTTAATGATTAATTTGAGGCATATATTATGAACATTGAACGTGCTGTAAGCTCTAGTTTTACTGCATTGCCAGTATTACCTTTAAGAGATGTAGTAATTTTTCCAAATATAATGGTGCCTTTATTCATAGGCAGAGAAAAATCTGTTAATGCACTAGAGTATGCAATAAGTAGTAGTAATCACCAAAATGAGATTTTTCTTGTAGCACAGAAAGATGGCTCTGTTGATAATCCAGAGCCTGAAGATCTTTATGAAGTAGGTGTGTTAGCAAGCATTGTACAACCGTTAATAAAATTACCTGACAATGCAGTAAAAGTTATAATCCGGGGGATAAGAAGGGGAAGAGTTGTAGAATATATTAGCTCTCATACTTTATTACAAGCCAGGGTAGAGTTAGACAGTTATTATAAAGAAGATGAAGACAATATTGACTTAGAAGCTTTAAGGCGATCTGTTGTAGACGCGTTCGATAGCTGGTGTAAGCTAAACAAGAAAAATCAGCCCGAGGTTGCCATTAACTCCATTGATCAAATCAAAGAAGTTGATCAACTTGTAGAAACGGTAGCTTCACATTTAAATATAAAAGTATCAGATAAACAAAGCATACTTGAGGCTTATGACCCAGAAGAGCGTTTAAAAAAAGCTTTTGCTTTTATTGAGAGAGAAATGAGTATTTTGAACGCACAAAACCGTTTATATAAGACAATTAAATCGCAAGTTGAAAGCACTCAGAAAGTTTACTACCTTAACGAACAATTGAAAGCTATACAGAAAGAATTAGGCGAATTTGAGAATGGTGATGAAGGGAATATACTCAATGAATTTGAAAAAAAGATAAATGAAACAAAGCTTTCTCAGGAAGCAAGAGAGAAAGCTATAACTGATTTGAAGAGATACAAGAAAATGAATCCCATTTCTCCTGAAGCTACAGTTATATCTAGTTACTTGCATTGGTTGCTTGAGTTGCCATGGGGAAAGTACAAAGATGCAAAAATTAACTTAAATGCAGCTAAGAAAATCTTAGATGAAAATCATTATGGCATAGAGAAAGTAAAAGATAGAATAATAGAATTTTTAGCGGTATTAAAAAGAGTAAAAGAGATAAAAGGTCCTATACTTTGCTTAGTTGGACCGCCAGGTGTTGGTAAAACTTCTTTAGCTAAGTCTATGGCAAGAGCAGTAGGAAGAGATTTTGTTCGCATAGCTCTTGGTGGTGTGCGTGATGAGTCTGAGATACGAGGGCATAGGAAAACTTATATTGGCTCAATGCCTGGTAAAATCATTCAACACATGAAAAAAGCTAATTCATGCAACCCGCTTTTTCTGCTTGATGAAATAGATAAGATGGGTTCTGATTCGCGTGGCGATCCTGCATCGGCATTACTTGAGGTTTTAGATACTGAGCACAATAAACACTTTACGGATCATTACTTGGAAGTTGAGTTTGATCTTTCAAGTGTAATGTTTGTAGCTACGGCAAACAGCTTAAATTTACCACATCCTTTGCGTGATAGGATGGAAATTATACAATTGTCCGGGTATACTGAAGATGAAAAAATCAGTATTGCTACACACCACCTTATTCCGAAGTTAAAGAAGGAGCATGGTTTGTATCAGAAGGAATGGGACATAACTAATGAGGCGTTATACGAGTTGATACGTTTATATACACGTGAAAGTGGTGTGCGGAGTATGGAAAGGGAGCTTGCAAAGCTCATGAGAAAGGCAGTTAAAGAAATATTGACTGATAAAAATAAGAAAATATCCGTAGGGGTTGACAATTTACAAGATTATTTAGGGGTACGTAAATATACCTTTGGCATTGCGGAAAATGAGAGTTTAGTAGGAATAGTAACTGGGCTCGCCTATACTGAAACAGGTGGTGATATTTTGATGATAGAATCAGTCCTAATTCCGGGCAAGGGAGAAATAAAATACACAGGAAAGCTTGGAGAGGTTATGCAAGAATCTATAAAAGCTGCGTATAGTTATATTCGATCAAATTGTTTGTTTTTTGGTATAAAGCCCGAAAAATTCCAAAATAATGATATACATTTACATGTACCTGAGGGTGCGGTACCAAAAGATGGCCCTTCTGCTGGCGGCGCGGTATGTACGTCTATTGTTTCTCTTATGACGAATATACCAGTTAACAAAAATGTTGCTATGACAGGCGAAGTGACATTGCGTGGTAGAGTTTTAGCTATTGGGGGCTTAAGAGAAAAATTGCTTGCAGCGCTCAGAGGATCAATCAAAACTGTGATTATACCAAGTGAAAATGAGAAAGATATGCAAGAGATTCCGGCAAGCATCAAAGAGGGGATCAACGTAGTTTTTGCTAAGAATATTGATGAAGTTATGAAAGTTGCTTTAATGCACCCTACTACTCCAATTGATGGTGATGATAATCAAAATAGTGTGCCTTCCTCTATAGAAAGTAAAGATGATACTTTTCCTATGTCGGAAACATTGAAGCATTAGATTAAAAAAATATTATCAATCTCCATTTCTCTTTTATCCGGCAAAAATCCACCAACTTGTGCATCCCATAAGGATATGACTTGCTTTGTTGTTATGTCATTCATATTTTTTACTTATTCTATCTCCCAGTTTAATTCAAGTAGATGATATATTATAATAGTCCTTTTGTTCGGTAGAAGCTGTAGCTTTACTCCTCTCGTTTGAGTTTTATTACTACAACTCCCCCTAAAGAACCGTGCTTGCAGATTTCCCGCACACGGCTCATCAATATTAGTTTTCACAGTCGTCCCTCTTATGCATATAAAGAAAAATGTATTTTTGGCTTTGGTAATGGATTTAGAGGTTGTCCGGAAACAAGTAAAAGGCTATAATATCTGAAATTTTAGTACGGGGTAAAGATGAGAAAAAAGTATCCAACAGATCTAAGCGAAAGGGAATGGGCAAGAATAGAAAAACACTTCAGAGTATCATACAAGAAAGGAGGAAGGCCGCCAAAGTATAGCAAAAGAGAAATATTAGAAGCAATTTTCTATGTATTGCGTACAGGGTGTCAATGGCGGTATTTACCAAATGATTTTCCGCTATGGAAGACTGTGTATGAGCAGTTCAGGCAATGGAAGAAGCAGGGAATTTTTGAGAAAATGAATTATGAAATTACAAAATATAGTAGAAGAAAAATAGGAAGGAATGAGCAGCCGAGTGCCTGTATAGTAGATAGTCAATCTGTAAAGACTACAGAAAAGGGGGGATCAAAGGCTATGATGGAAGTAAAAAAGTAAAGGGTAGAAAAAGGCATATAATTACAGACACTCAGGGTTTTATACTAGGTTGTTACGTAGGCGCTGCTAACGAAAATGATAGAGATGGTATTAAAATAGCATTAAACAATATGAGAACAAAATATACTAAAGTTAAAAAAATGTGGGCTGACATGGGATACCAAGGAAGAAATTTAAAGAATCACATAAAGGAAGAATATGACATAGATATTGAAATTGTTAAAAGGCCTACATGTAGATTTTGGGTGCACAAAGATACGCCACCTGAGCTACTACCAACAAGAGAACAAGGGTTTAAAGTACAGCCAAGAAGATGGGTTGTAGAAAGGACTTTTGCTTGGGTTAATAGGAATAGAAGGCTATCGAAGGAGTATGATTTACTCACAACATCCACTGAGAATTTCATATACCTAGCTATGAGTAGGGTTATGTTAAAGAGGGAATATGCTTGAATTTACTTGTTTCCGGACAACCTCTAATTGTAATTTTGTTGGATAATTTGTTTGACAGCAGAGACAGTATCTGGGATCCAGATTGGGCACTAAGTTGGTAAACACGAAAGCGATTAATCCTTTACAACGTTTTTGATGGAACTGCGCGAAAGAACTGGATGCCAGTGTCACGCACTGGCATGACACCCATTTCTTCCTATAGTTGTCTTTTCTCGTCTACCTTATTTTGCCACTCTGCTGAACAGATACATAACATTTGCTATACAGAAACTCTGCGATACCAAAATAAATAAAGAGGTACGCCACTTGCAGTGAATAAGCTTGCGATCAGCAAGGTATTCACAGAAGTTTCAAATATTACCCAGCAGCAAAAGGTTGTTGCTATACTGCCAATTAAAAATTTGTAACAACTCTTTTCTTGCACAATAACTTTGAGAAAAGCAAGACTGCATGCAAGGTAAACAAATAAAAATGAAACTACAGAAAAGTCGATAATTGATGTGATCTGCTTAGCAAAATTGTTGCTTGAAGTGAGGATTAGTAAAGTTGCAGTTCCAACTGAGCTAGTTGTTATGCCCCAGAAAGGAGAACCGTGCTTGTTTCTTTGAGCAAAAAACTGTGGCATCAGTTTATCTTTTGCAAGGCCAAGGGCCACTTGTCCACTAGCTAGTACCCAAGCGTTTAAAGTACCAACACAAAAAATGAACGCAGTTATAGAAATAATCAAGTGCCAATTGCCAGAGGCCATAATTTTTATTGCGTCAACATATGGTGCTCTTGAACTTGCTAAATCATTGCCATTTATTAATCCCATAATTGCAAGATTGTTGATAAAATACACAACAGCAACAGAGATTGTTCCAAGTACCACAGCTCTTGGTATTGTTCTAGCTGGATTATCAACTGACCCTGCAGGTGCTGTTGCCAATTCAACTCCAATAAAACCCCATAGAGTAATAAGTGTAGAACGGGCAAGAATCTGCGATGTTGTAAGATTTGATATTTCTTCACTTATGATGAAGTTATTTCTATCAAAAAAAAACAATGCTGCTATAGGTATTACAAGCAATACAGAAATTTTTATCACCGTCAATAAAAACTCAACACGTCCAGCAGTAGCTACTCCTCTAAAATTTATTAGTGTAATAATTGTAAGTAATAACATCTCTAAAAACAGATGTACGTTTTGAATATCTTCATGGAAAAATGGTGTAAGATAACCAACACCCACAACTATTACGGCTGTTGTGCTAACCCATGAGATCACCCAATACGTCCAACCAACAAAAAAAGCTGCAGCAGGGCCAAAAGCATGCTTTACATAGACGTGAGGGCCACCCGTTTCCGGAAATTTTGCGCAGAGTGAGGCAAAAACTAAAGCAAGAGATATAGCACCAAGCCCTGATATTATCCAGCTTATAAGGCTATACATGCCATATGGAGCAAGGCTAATTGGAAGCATAAAAATTCCAGAGCCAATTTGGCTGCTAATCACTAAGGCAAAAATAGCCCAAAAACCTATTTTATTTGACACAATAATTCTTATCTAAATAGATTAACAATATACCCTAAACTCAGAAATTTCAATTGATCTTTTAACATAAAAACTTGCATTTTTTCAATTTATTCCTAAAATAGATTATATTAACAGATTATTAAGAGGGGGTTATGAATCCGAGATTAAAAGCATTTTTGGTTGTTTGTAGTATTATTGCATTTTTGATTGCACTTTTGTTTCTCGTGTATTATTAAATCTTCTTGTTAACTATATCCTTGACCCGATTCTAGTTCGTCCCTTTGAAAGATTATACAAAAACTTAATTGTTGATGGTCTTTATGCCTATTTATCTACAAGCACTTCTAGCCCTGCACTAGCATTTTTGGCTACAGGTTTTATTGTTATTGCTGCGTTTATTTGCCTGAATAAAATGCTTCTTCCCTTGCAAGAGAAGATCATAAACAACTATACCTCCTTTAAAAACAACAATATTGATAGCAATAGCATGTTGTTTGAGGTTTATAAAGATCCAACAATAAAATTAAAGGACAAAATCTTATTCTTCAGTATACACTTGATATATTACCTACAGCTTCCATTTTTGTATATTGCATCAAAGGTATCAGCTCTACGTGGGTTTCTTATATTTAATTTTGGTTTATTATTGTTAAATTATGCACTGCTAATTCCAGTAGCACTTCTTGAGTTAATAAAATATCCATCAGTAAAACTCTTTTCACCTTTGGGTTTGAATGTAAAGCAGCTAAGCTTTTTGTTTAATGTAAGTGATGTGGGCACTGGTAGTCAAAGTGTTCATACTAGAAGTTTTGAGGAAAGTGTCATAAACTGCGCTGAAGAACTAAAACAGAAATTTGGAACTCAACCAAATGTACTCAATAAAGAGTTTGAAGACTACATAAATAATTCAGATGAGCTTACAACTGAGCAAAAAGAGCAATTAAAACTTTATCTTAACTTTAATGGTTCCAATGAAGCAGCTTGGCAAGAATCAAAAACTGGACTAACTCTCACACAAGCTACAAACTTAGTTTCAACTGCTGCTAAGAATCAAAAATCAGATGTGAATTCACTATTACTAATGAATTTAAAGGATGGACTTGGTTTATGTACTCTGGGAATGTTCGATCGTATTATTTATTCGCTTAGTTGTCTTGAAGCGAAAAATAATTTCTTGGTTCAAATAAATGGAGCAGTGAACGTATTAACACCTAAATTTACTGAAAGATTTTTAAAAGAATATTGCAATTATAAAAAATTAAAAATTTTGGTAGACAAGTTTGAAGATTTTTACTCCGAAGATTATGCGGATAAAAATAATATAAGCGATGAGGTGAAGAGCAACATTAACCAATCAATAATAGAAATAAGAGAATTTGTCTTTAAAGAGCTTTACATAAAATTTTACGAAGAGTATGGAAAAAGTATTCAAAGAGGTGCCATAAAGCAAAAATTAAGGGAATTAGTTACAGATGATAGTATAAAGGAAGCAGTGTATTATTCAATGTATAATATAGAAATCCCTGCAGAACCACCTACTTATCTTGAAAGAGTAAAAGCATTTTTTGGAGGTCATGCAAGGTCTCCTGCTGCTTAGTGGTGGGCTCATGTCATGGTAGAAAATTTTGACTTTAGCTAAAAAAATTACTTCCGCATACTTGAAACCTCATTATAATGACAATTAGAGATGTTTCTCGAGCTCAAAATTTGTCTCCGTCTGCAGACTTTTCATTTAAATTTCAGTTAAAAATGTGGCGTATCTTCTTCAGTGTATGTGGGTGCACACGCATACTTAATCTCTGCCCAATGTGCGTTGCATTTTTTCTGAATCTTGTTCATATGGGGGATTCTATGCCTAAAATTCCAGACACTTGACTTTAGCTAAAAACCAACTGGCGCCTATGGTTTTTTATAGTTTTATCTTCCCTTTTCTGAATGGCTTGCAAGCTGCTATCTCTACAAAAACTATGTTTTTCTTCAGAAGAGAGTTATATTGTAACTATGGACAAAATAATCATAAAAAAATTTGGTGGGACTTCGCTAACTGATTTAAACCGAGTTGCAAATTTGATAAAAAACGATATTGAGAAAGGTTGTAATGTAATCGTTGTTGTATCTGCTGTTGCAGGATTTACTGACCAAATGGCTTTTCAGGCTAGGCAAATCTCAAATTTAAGTTGCAGACAAGAGTTATCAGAGTATGACGTTATGCTTTCAGCAGGAGAACAAATCTCTTGCGGTCTATTAGCTATCACTCTCCAATCGATCGGAGTTAATGCTAAATCGTGGCTTGCCTGGCAGTTACCAATTGTAACTGATGATTTTTATTCTGAGTCTAAAATAAAAACAATAAAGATTGACCGTGTGAAAAGATCTTTTGCTGAGGGTTATACTGCTGCGATCATTGCTGGTTTTCAGGGTATAAATGATGATAGAATCACTACTTTTGGAAGAGGAGGCTCTGATATATCAGCAGTTGCCTTCGCGGTAGCCTTTGGTGTTAGAATTTGCGAAATTTTTACTGATATTGATGGAATATATACAGCAGACCCGAGAATTGTTCCAAAGGCACGCAAGCTCAAATTTATCTCTTACGATGAAATGTTGGAAATGTCGTCATCTGGTGCTAAAATACTGCATAATCGTTCAGTACAACTTGCAATGAAACATAACATTAAAGTGCAAGTGCTATCCACTTTTAAGGAAGTAGAAGGCACCACAGTGCTATACAAAAGGGATGTACTAGAGAGATACTTAATTACTGGAATAACTTATAGCACTAATGAAGCTCTTGTAACTTTCACTAACCTTGCAAATAACTTGCGTACTTTAAGAGATATAGCAGGAGCAAACGTTAAAATTGATATGATACATGGGTCAAGTTTTGTTATCTCCAAATTTGATATTGATTTAATGGAAAAGTTACTGAATAAGAATGAAAATTATGCTATAAACGATAATGTAGCTAAAATTTCAATAATTGGTATTGGTGTTATGTCTAACACTGAAGTGATGCACCGCACACTCAAGGTTTTAAGCGAAAAAAAGATAGAAATACTTGCTATCACAACATCTGAAATCAAAATCAGTATAATTGTTCAAAAAGAATGCGCTGTAGCTTTAGTCAAAGATTTACATACTGAGTATGAGCTTGATATGCAGCACTAGGATAGGCTTGACGTCCAGTTGTCTAAGAGTATGTCTTGAAAAGGAATGAGGAAAAAAATATGATAGTGTAAGTAAAAAATAGGAGGGAAAATTGTATCCAAGTGATATAAGTGATAAGGAATGGGAAATTTTGGAGCCACATGTTGCACAAGGAAAGATAGGGAGGCCAAGAAAGCACAATATCAGAACAATTATTAATGCAATAAGGTATATAATGAGAGGTGGTTGTCAATGGAGAATGCTGCCGAAAGATTTTCCTCCATGGAAGACGGTGTATGACTATTTTCTCAGGTGACGTAGTAATGGCAAATTGGAAAAAATACATAATATGCTAGTAAAAGAGGTAAGAAAAATGTTTGGTAAAAATGAAACACCTTCAGTAGGAATAATTGACAGTCAATCAGTAAAAACCACTCAAAAAGGGGATCCAGAGGATATGATGCTGAAAAAAAATAAAGGGTAGAAAACGTCATATTGTTGTAGATACAGTGGGCTTAATTATTGCGGCTGATGTTCATAGTGCAAGTGTTCAAGATCGTGATGGTGCTCTAAATCTTTTCACTCAAGCTAAATACAAGGCTCCAACTTTACGTAAGTTTTTTGCTGGTCAAGGATACATAGCAAAACCGCTGTTTATTGGAGACAGGATACGATTACCAAGAAAGCTGTTGATGTTACAGGATTTTTCGACAATCTGGACCACAATTTAGCACTGCAGGCTATCAAGAAGCACACAGACTGCAAATGGGTCATACTGTATGTTGAAAGGTGGATGAAATTCCCTATTCAGCAAGCAGATGGCAGTAAGGTAGTTAGGGAAAAAAGGAGTTCCGCAAGGAGGTTCAATAAGCCCAATCATTTCAAACATATTTATGCACCATGCATTTGATATATGGATGAAACAAAATCACCCAACAGTACCATTTGAAAGATATGTGGATGATGCGATAGTGCACTGCAGAACTAAAAGACAGGCAGAATTTATGCGAGCAGCAATCGAAGAAAGATTGGCACAATGTAAGCTAAAATTGCAACCTGATACCAATGCCATTCCAAAACTCCATCATTATACTGCCTTAGTATAACCTTCCCACTTCTATTGTCTATTTGTTTGTTATGTAATAGAAATTGGTATGAGATTGAAGAATTAAGTGTGAACGGTTACAGAATTTTTGCCAGGAGAAACATATAGTTGAAGTAATTCAGATTTGTAAGATATGTTTATCTGCAATTATAGCTTCAACAGTAGGCAATGTTGCTTTTAATTACCTCAACATTTTCTCTTGGCAATTCTTTAATGAACCGAGAAGTGCGCATCGGTTGCCACTGGTTGTTAATTTCCCTCCTATCTGCACATGAAATGATTAACCTTTCTTTGGCTCTGGTTATGCCAACATATGCGAGTCTCCTTTCTTCTTCTAAAGCTTTACCACTTTTGTCATCAAAAGATCTTTGATGAGGAAATAATCCCTCTTCCCAACCAGGTAGAAACACGCACGGGAATTCAAGTCCTTTGGCTCCATGAAGAGTCATAACATATACGGTGTCATCGTTATTCATATTATCCACTTCCATCACCAGACTTATATGCTCCAAGAAAGTTGTGGCATTATCGAAATTTTTTAAAGATGAGATGAGCTCTTTAACATTTTCTATTCGTGCTAAGCCTGTTACCTCCTCATTTTCAAGCATTTCAATATATCTTGATTGGTTTGCTACGATTTTAACGAATTCATGCAGTGGTTTTACGCTTACTATTTCTTCCCAAGCTTTAATTTTATTTAAAAAATCGTTGAGTGAGAGTTTAATTCTTTCGGTTACCTGATTACTATTAACTAATATTTTTGCTGCCTCAAAAAAAGAAATTTTGTTATCCTGAGCAGTCGTGTATATTTTCTTTAGAGTTGTAGCTCCTATGCTTCTTTTTGGCCGATTTACTATCCTTTCGAAAGCTAAGTCATCGTTATTGTTTGTAACAAGTCTTAAATATGCAATTATATCCCTGACTTCCTGACGTTCGTAGAATTTTACGCCACTTATAATCTTGTAGGGAATTGAATATTTTATAAAATACTCTTCCAGAACTCTAGTTTGAAAAGTGGCCCTTACCAGCACTGCAATGTCACTAAATCTGTATTTATTGAGCTTTAATATCTGTTCGCTTATGAACCTTGCTTCAGCTTTCCCATCCCATAATTTTATTAGATTTACCTTTTCCCCTTCAATGTTTGTTGTCCACAATTTTTTTTCTAAGCGAGTCTTATTGTGATTGATAACATATGACGCAGTTGCAAGTATGTGGGATGTTGACCTGTAGTTACACTCTAGTTTAACGGTTTTTGCATTTTTAAAATCATCAGAAAACTTCAAAATATTTTCAACTTCTGCACCACGCCAACTATATATCGACTGGTCATCATCTCCTACACAGCAAATATTTGAGTGCTCTTTTGCAAGGTATTTTAGCCAAAGATATTGTATCGCATTTGTATCTTGATATTCATCTACCATAACATATTTAAACTTGTTTTGGTAGTAGGACAGAACTTCGGTCTTTTGATTAAAGAGCTGTATGTTATATAGCAATAAGTCACCAAAATCGACAGAATTAAGGAATTTCAACCTTTCCTGATACTGGTGATAGACTTTGAGTGCAGTTACATATACTGGCCTAAATGATTGAATATCTTCCACTTCAGATGGCAATAAGCACTTCTCTTTCCATTGCTGAATAATATTCATAATGGTCTTACATTTTTCTGATAGGTAATCAGGATTTATTTCATTGATAATATTTTTTATTACCTGTAATTGGTCATCCACACCAATGATTGTAAAATTGGGGTTTAAGCCCACAATTTCTGCGTGCAGGCGCAAGATTTTTGCTGCAATTGCATGGAAAGTGCCAAGCCATGGTATGTTTGTGCCCGTTAGCTCAAGTACCCTTGATACCATCTCATTTGCTGCTTTATTTGTAAATGTAACTGCTAATATCTCATCAGAATAAGCGTGACAGTTTCTAATTATGTGTGCTATTCTTGAAGTAATCGTTCTTGTTTTTCCCGTCCCGGCTCCTGCCAGTATCAAAACTGGTCCATCTATGTTAGTTACAGCTGATTGTTGTTCTGGATTTAGCAGTGAGAGATAATAGTTCATCGTAGCCCTATAGATTATAACTTCGTAAAGTTAAACCTATGATTGAAATATTGTAAAGGTTTTATTGAATAGAACAGTTAAAGAATGCTTCACTCAAGTACTATATATTTAAACGTAGGTTTTACATCTATTTTGTTTTAGTAGTTTCAGGTGTATGTCGAGTAACAACAACTTGATTTGAGGTATTGGCACCAGTTGTTGGGTGGATAAGTGGAGTTTGGAATGGCTTATATGTACGGTTTAGTTCCTTCATTTCTATTTCTTCAACTTCAACAAGGGGTTTTTCTTTTGGGGTATAGCGATTATGCGTTGCAGGTCGTTCAGTGAGATTTTCATATGTTTCTTTCAACCAAGTTCCGATATCATACATAAATCCATACGCTTTTTCTTTAAATTCTCTCAATGATCTACTGAAACTTGCTAGTGTGTTATTAAAGTAAATTGTCATATAGTCTCTTGTGGTGTATTGATAACTTTCTCCATCTAGTCTGCTACTTTGTGCGTTAGAACTATTGTTGCTTTTAAAATAACCAAATATGTTGTACATTTTGAGCCGCCATTAATTACTAACATACACATATTATATATTGATAAATTAAGGATTTAGTGTATTGATTAAGCACTTAGAAAGCGCTCTGTATAATAATTTAAAATGGAGCTGGAGCTTTGTAGTACAATGTTTTCAAACGTTTAATATAATATTGACTTTACAACGATAGTCACTTTAAATTAGTAACTATTGTTGCAGTTAAAGTATCAATGCCTTTTTTCTTTTATTTTTTTGCAATTCTTAGCATTTTATCTGCTGTATGCGTAATTAGTGTAAGAAATCCTGTGCATGCAGTATTATTTTTAATTTTCACCTTCGTTAACTCTGCAGTGCTTTTCATTCTCCTTGGAGCTGAATTCATCGCTATGATGGTACTGATAGTATACATCGGTGCAGTTGCAGTGTTGTTCCTCTTTGTAGTTATGATGCTCGATATTGACTACATAAGATTGCGCCAGGGTTTTGCGAAGCATTTCACTCTTGGTGCTATATTGTGTGGTGTGTTTTTTTTGATTATCAGTTTTGTAATCCGCAGCTCAACGCTGAATATAAGTAATGTTATAAACTATAATGCCAATAACGTGAAAGCTATCGGTAATTTGCTCTACACTGACTACATGTACGCTTTTCATCTTTCTGGAATTTTGCTACTTGTTGCAATTGTCGGTGCAATTGCTCTTACTTTGCAGGACAAGAAAAAAGGAGTTAAAAAACAGAATGTATTAAAGCAATTGACGCAATCTTCATCTGTAAAATTGGTTAAGGCTAAATTTGGAAAAGGAGTGGAATGGAAATAGGATTAAATCATTTTTTGATAGTTGCTGCTATTTTGTTCACTGTTGGGGTGTGCGGTATTTTCATCAACCGTAAGAGCATAATCAATATATTGTTATCAATAGAAATATTATTGTTGGCGATTAACATCAATCTAGTTGCTTTTTCTGCCTTTATGAATGATATAGTTGGGCAAATTTTTGTGATGTTTGTGTTGACTGTTGCGGCAGCAGAGTCAGGAGTTGGGCTTGCAATATTGGTTGTATATTATAGAAGCCGTGGCAATATAGATGTTGAACAAGCAAATTTAATGAAAGAATGAAAGTATGATGGATATACTGAAATTAATAGTATTTTTGCCACTTTTTGGTTCGCTATTTGCAGCACTTTTTAGAAAAAGTCAGTTAGTTACAACGGCAGGGATTGGAATATCTGCAGTTTTATCTTGGTATGTTTTTCTCACCTTCTCTGAAAATTATCACTTGAGTTTATTTCCTTTGTTTTCATTGAGCATCTTAAAAGTAAATTGGGCAATTAGTGTGGATGCTCTCTCATCCTTAATGCTTATTGTTATTACCACCGTTTCACTGGTAGTACATCTCTACTCTATCGGTTATATGGAGCATGATAAGGGGAAGTCGAGGTTTTTTTCTTACCTATCGCTATTTACGTTTTGCATGATTGTGCTGGTTGTAAGCGATAATTTCGTGCAGCTTTTTTTTGGCTGGGAAGGGGTTGGCCTATGTTCTTATTTACTCATAGGATTTTGGTTCCAAAAATATTCTGCAAATAATGCAGCAATTAAAGCATTTGTTGTGAATAGGGTAGGAGACTTTGCACTATTAATTGGAATTTTTCTTATTTATTACACATTTAATTCTCTAGAATTTGCATATATATTTGATACACCTGATTTTCTTGGCACTCAAAACATTCGTGTGTTCTGCTGTGAATTTAAAATAATTCATATAATATGCATATTACTTTTTATTGGCTGTATGGGTAAATCTGCACAGCTTGGTTTACATGTTTGGTTGCCAGATGCAATGGAAGGGCCAACTCCTGTTTCTGCACTTATTCACGCAGCAACGATGGTAACAGCAGGTATATTTTTAGTAGCAAAGTGTTCTCCATTGTTTGAGTTATCAAATGTGGCACGAGAATTAATAGTTATCGTTGGAGCACTCACTGCTTTTTTTGCAGCCACCGTTGCGATTACTCAGAATGATATAAAAAAAATAATTGCTTATTCAACCTGCAGTCAACTTGGTTATATGTTCATGGCATGTGGGCTTTCTGCTTACAATGTTGCTATTTTTCATTTAATGACACACGCTTTTTTTAAAGCTCTACTATTTCTTGGTGCTGGCAATGTGATTCATGCAATGCATCATGAGCAAAACATTCAGAAAATGGGAAATTGCTGGAAGAAAATCCCTTGCACTTACGCTCTCATGTGGATTGGATCTCTTGCGCTTTCTGGGATATTCCCATTTGCAGGTTTTTATTCAAAGGATTTGATAATTGAACATGCTTATAGCACGGATAGCTTTGCTTTTGTAATAAGCTTAGTTGTTGCATTCTTCACAGCGTTTTACTCTTGGAGGTTATTGCTTCTTGTGTTCCACAGCCAAAAACAAAGTAAAATTAATATACATGAGGCACCAAAGATTATGCTTATACCATTACTGATACTCGCTTTTGGATCAGTATTTTCTGGAATATGGGGAGCAAATATTTTGAACATAACTAGTAATGCGTTTTGGAAATCAAGTTTAGTGATGATTGATGAGCATGGAGTTCATAATTTCTTTATAAAACTACTGCCAACCTTAGCAAGCCTAAGTGGAATAGCACTTGCGTACCTAATTTACCAATATCAAGTAATTAGGCAAATTAAGAGTAAATTTTTACTTAAGTTTTTGCAGAATAAATGGTACTTTGATGAGGTGTATGAGTTTGTTATAATTGCACCGATAAGGTTTATATCTAGGCTTCTATGGAAGTTTGATGTTAAGGCTATTGATTCATTTGGACCAAATGGTGTTGTAAGGTTGGTTAATGAATGTTCAAAAAGTTCTATAAAGTTACAAACTGGTTATATATTTGATTATGCATTTATTATGTTTGTTACTCTAATAATCGGTGCTTTATATATTATTGGAATTAAATAGAAGGTGTTGTTACTTAGTATATTCTTGCTTCCACTGATAGGAGCGTTGATTTTATCCTTAATCAGGATTAATCATCAATCTATACACTTAAGATTCCTTGCTCTATTTTTTGCTGTACTTCCATTTTTGCTTAGCATTGTAGCTTGTATAGAATTTGATTATAACAATGCGGACTTTCAGTTTGTCAGCTACCCAATTAGAAATGTTGGAATAGGGATAGATGGTATATCGTTGCTTTTCCTTCTGCTTACAACTTTCTTGTTTGTAATTTGTATACTCTACAACTGCAAAATGAGTTATACGACCCTAAAAGCCTATATGGCATTGTTTCTACTGCTTGAGAGTTTTGTAGTCGGTTTTTTCGTTTCACTGAATGCTATAAGCTTTTATGTGTTTTTTGAAGCTGTTTTAATACCAATGTTCTTTATTATTGGCATCTGGGGAGGAAAACACAGGGTATATGCAACGTTTAAGTTGTTTCTTTATACATTAACTGGCTCATTATTATTTCTACTTGGATTGGTTTACATCTATAACATTTTTGGAACGTTTAATATACAAAAATTAGCTACATTAGTGCCAAGCCTTGATCTTGAAGTGCAGTCATTGCTGTGGATTGCATTTTTTATTTCTTTTGCAATAAAAGTACCGATGTTTCCATTTCACACTTGGCTTCCTGATGCGCATGTACAATCACCAACTTCTGGATCTGTGATTTTAGCTGGCTTGCTTATTAAAATGGGAGGATATGGATTTTTAAGGTTTTCTATTCCAATGCTTCCTCAGGCAAGTTTATATTTTTCAAATTTCGTTGTTGTGCTGAGCATTATTGCGGTGATATATGCTTCGCTAGTTGCGTTTGCTCAAGATGATATAAAGAAGTTAATAGCTTATTCTTCAATAGCACATATGGGGATCGTTACTGCTGGCCTCTTTTCATTTTGTGAGGAAGGAGTACTGGGTAGCATATTTCAAATGATTAGTCATGGCCTTATTTCTGCTGCTTTATTTTTGTGTGTTGGAATGCTATATACTCGAACTGGAACTTTGGAGATTGCAAAATATTTTGGCATAGTAAACACAATGCCAAAATTTGGTTTTATGTTCATTTTATTTTCAATGGCTTCAATAGGGCTACCTGGAACATCTGGATTCATAGGTGAGTTTTTGGCTATGGTTGGAATGTTTAAGAGCATAGGGTTTTTTACAGGATTTATCGCACTTGGCACTATTTTAAGCGCAGTTTATATGCTGAATTTATGTAAGCAAATAATATGGGGGGTTAGCTATTCTAAATTATTAAATAACCGCTTGGATAGCATAGAATTTTCTGTCTTAATTCTGCTTGCAGTGTTTGTTATTTTGCTTGGATTCTACCCAACCCTTGCACTGAATTATTTGAAGCCATGTATGGCAAATTTGTTAGTCAAATATAATGCGCTATGAATTATATACAGATATTGCCGGAAACGTTCTCTATTATCTCCTCGTTAGTGTTGCTACTGCTTGGAATTATATTTAACCGCCGAACTATCAACTTATTAGCACTTGGCTGCACAGTGGTAACTTTGATTATTTTAATTATTTCGGCAGAAAACAATGAAATTTTTCTCTTTAATTCGTTGTTAAAACTCAATTTATACATCAGGTCAGCCCAAGGGTTAATTCTCAGCACAGGAATTTTAATACTTTTGATGCTGAATTTATCAAAATATGACTATAAATATGAATTTTCAATACTGATTCTTTTTGCGCTATTTGGCATGATAACTTTGGTTTCAGCAAATAGTCTGATTTCTTTTTATTTAGCTTTTGAGTTGATGAGTATATCTTTGTATGTTCTTGCGAGCTTTAATAAAGATTCAGCTTATTCATGTGAAGCAGGAGTGAAATATTTTACACTTAGTGCACTATCTTCCTGCATTATGCTATATGGAATGTCGCTGCTTTATGGATATACAGGACAAGTCAATTTCTCTGAGCTCGGTTCATTCTTGCAAAGCCATCAGATAACTTATGGAATAGTTTTTGGATTAGTCTTTATCCTAATTGGTTTGTGTTTCAAGCTTGCTATTGCTCCTTTTCATATGTGGGCTCCAGATGTCTATCAAGGTGCACCTACCATAGTAACTGCGTTTTTTTCTACGGCCCCAAAAGCTGCACTTGTAACATTTTTAATTCGATTGATGAATGAAGAGTTAGTAAATGTAAAAAGTTATGTTCAGCCTATTTTCTTATACGTTTCAGCATTGTCTGTGCTTATCTCAGCTTTTGGGGCCTTGCGTCAGCAAAACTTAAAAAGGCTGCTTGCTTACAGTTCAATTGGTCACATTGGTTTTATATTTGCTTCACTTTCTATTTTTACACAAGCAGGAACAGATAGTGCCTTAATGTATTTGGTGATATATATCATCACAAGCATAGGACTATTCTCATATTTCATACAAATGAACGATGATGATTGCAATATCGCAAACTTGTCTGGTATAGGGAAGAAACACCCAATTGTAGCATTTCATCTTTCTGTACTGTTACTCTCGATGTCGGGAATACCTCCACTTGCAGGTTTTATCGCTAAATTTTTTATATTCAAAAGTTTAATAAATTCTGGCTTTATCAGCCTGTCTTTGACCCTTGTGGTGGCGAGTGTTGTATCGTGTTACTATTATCTAAATATTATAAAAGCTATGTATTTCGATAAAGCTAGTGGTAATAAGGTTGCTTATTCTAAGGGCCTATTCATTATCACTTTGGTGGCTTCGCTGATCAACCTCGTTCTTTTCTTGTACGTTTTACTCACTCATTGAACTAAAGGGCTGACAAGGTGACCCCTGAGGGTTTTCATATTCATCATTACAAAAAAGTTTCAAGCACTAATAAAGAAGCGTTGGATTTAATTGATAAAGGAATATCAAATGAAACCATTATTATTGCCGACAAACAAACAGAGGGTAGAGGGCGCATTGGAAAAAACTGGATTTCTCCCGAGGGTAATTTTTATGCGAGTTTGGTGATAAACCTCTTTAACGATTATCTAAGTGAAAGCCAGCTTTCGGTGTCATTCCAGCGCGTGACGCTGGAATCTAGAAAAAAAGAAGAATGGTCAAGCACACAACTGTACAAACGTTGTGGTATTCCCACCAAGGATGATGTCATCCCAGTGCTCAGACACTGGGATCCAGAAAACTTAATTACAAATGGGCACATCAGGCAACTGTGTAATAAGAACTGGATTCCAGTGTCACGCACTGGAATGACACCACATACCACCTGCAAATTGCAATGTTCGCATAGTTATGTGTCAAGCACTGGGGAAAATACTGGGATGATAGAAAGAGGTTCAATGAATCAAGTTAGCAAATTAACAGAATTGACTTTTGTTACTGCTCTTGCTGTTGGAAATACTATACTGTCATTTATAAATGGTCTAAATCTCCAGTATAAGTGGCCAAATGATGTCCTTATTGATGGCAAGAAAATAAGTGGAATATTGCTTGAAAAAAAATCAAATTTAAGTTGGCTGGTTATAGGAATTGGAATTAATGTCAATCATGCACCACTTCCAGGAACAACGTGCATTAGCAATTACGGTGAGTCTGTGTCTAACATAGATCTACTAAAAAAATTAATAATAAATTTTAATAAGCTAAGAAAGCAATGGCTATTTGATGGGTTTTATGCTATAAGAGAAATGTGGTTAAAAAAAGCATTCAAAATGAATGAGCAAATCAGTGTAAAGTTAGCTGACAAATTGTATGAAGGAATTTTTGCTGATATAGATAAAAGTGGTAAATTGGTGTTGCAGCAAAAGGATGGAAGCTTAATTTATTTTGATGCAGGTGAGTTATTTATTGTCAGTGCATTATGAATACGTATGTAATTTTTGCTTACCTTATTAGTTTTACGTTGATTACCGGAGAACTGATTTTTACCATTTCTTGCTATATTAAAAGTAAAAAAATTCTAGAAAGCCTGAAAGATAATAATGAAGAAGAAACATAAGCGATTACTTATAACTTCAGGAATTTTCTGCTTTTTAAGCTGCATAGTCTTTTTTATTTTAACGACGCTCAAAGAAAATATCTCATTTTTCTATACAGTAAGTGAAGCCATAGTCTTGCCAAATAATCAAAAGCCAATCCGTGTTGGTGGAATGGTTGTTGAAAATAGCGTGATACGGAGCGAAAGTGAAGTAGTTTTTCAAATGACAGATTTTAACAAAAGCGTTGTGGTAAAATACCAGGGAATACTTCCACCGATGTTTTCAGAAAAAAGTGGTGTTGTTGTGCAAGGTAAAATGTCTGATAATAATACCTTTCTTGCAGATACGGTGTTTGCAAAACATGATGAGAACTATATGCCGAAAGTCTTAAAATAGATTCCTTAACCTGGCTGTATTGAAACGGTATGTAGAGAGAGTCACAGCCTGCTAGCAAGCTGTGACTTTCCTAACTACTACAATATATCAGAGTGAGTTGGTGCTTCCCATTCATCTATGTTGTCATCACTAACCGTTCCTGTTTTTAATTTTTCAACTTCTTCTCTTAGATTATTAAAGTTTTTTTCCAAAATTTCATAATTCTGATTAGTACCCATAACTACCTTGTCCAAATCATATAAATCCTTACTCAATTTATTCTGAACATAGTTTGCATTAAGCCTCAATTGGTAATCCAAGTCAGAAACAAATGTGTCGTTTAATTCTGTGATTAGTTTGTCTAGAACTTTGTGAACATAACCAACTGACGCATTCTTTTCTTTATTGCTCTCAAAAGATTTAGGCTTAATTTTGACTTCTATGTCATCTATTATTCTATATTCGTCTTCGACTATTCTGCTTACTGGTTCAAAGTCTTCTCCGCTTTCTTTTACACTGTAATTACTCATATTAACTCCTATAAAAAATTATACTTTTAAAATCAACTCAGCTACATTGAAGTGGTATGTGGAAAGAGTAACAGCTAGCAAGCTATTACCTTTTTTATTAAAGCAACCCGTTCTCTTCACCAGTAGCATGAGGGAATATGGAAGCTTCTGCAATGCCTGGCTGATCATCACGAAATTCCTGAAGCTCATCTCGAAGAGTTTGAAGTTGACTTTTTATTTCAGTTGTATTGTTCCCTATATTTGATATAGTTGTTGACAGTGGCTCCACTATGCCAGTTGTAATGTTACTGCTTAAACTTGTGTTATACTCATTAATACTGTCTATCAAGCCATCATAAACCTTTTTAAGGTATGTTATACCTACGTTTGTTGGCTTCATTTGCTCTACAGGTATTTTGTCCAGTGGCTGATTTATATCAAAATCTAACTTCTTAATATCAGCATTTTTGTCTTTATTATCAATTTTTATTGAATCTATATTTGGTTTTACAAAATCTGGTTTTGTAAAACTCGGGTCCTTAAGTTCTATTAATTTCTCTTGGTCTGAAATCTTTTCATTAAAATATAATTCTACATTGTTTTTACTCATAATAAGTTACCTCCTATAAAAAAATTGATTTTCATAAATTGCTACCATACAAGTAGCATTGAATCGTTATTGTTTTCTACTATTGTAAAATCTGGAGCTTCTGCAATGCCTGGCATATCGTCCTTGATTTGCTTGAGCATCTCAATCATTTCCTTGTTCTGTTTACTCTGCTCTTCAAGTTCCCCTTTTAACGCATTAATAATAGCTTTAGACTGATCTTGATTGCTGAGATCACCAATCACAGCTGTCACTTTCTCATAAGGCAGTTTGTGAATGATGTCTTTAAGCTCTTCTGCGCTTACGTTATCCAAAAGTTCTTTAAACTGCTCATTAGACATATTGCGAGCAAAAGCTTGAAGTTTTTCTGGATTATTAACTAAAGACTTGATGATAACCTGAATCCTATTAGAATCAGTTAAATCTTGAGCAATTAATTCGAGTTTCTCATGATCAAGCTTATTAACTAAGTCTTTCAGTTGGTCTTCTTGCAGACTATTTACTAAAGCTTTCAACTGATCACCTTCTAATTCTTTGGAGAGTATTGTCAAGTGGTGCTCAGCCAAGTCTTTTGCAAGCACTGTAAATTGCTCGTCATTTAAAGTTTTAATAAGTGCTTTGAACTGATCCACTTTTAAGTGAGGTAAAATTTCTTTTACTTGCTCTGAATTTAATTTTCTCACTAGAGCTTCAAGCTGAGTATCATTTAAAATAGGAACAATTATTTGTAACTTTTCTGGATTTAGAGGTTGTCCGGAAACAAGTAAAAGGCTATAATATCTGAAATTTTAGTACGGGGTAAAGATGAGAAAAAAGTATCCAACAGATCTAAGCGAAAGGGAATGGGCAAGAATAGAAAAACACTTCAGAGTATCATACAAGAAAGGAGGAAGGCCGCCAAAGTATAGCAAAAGAGAAATATTAGAAGCAATTTTCTATGTATTGCGTACAGGGTGTCAATGGCGGTATTTACCAAATGATTTTCCGCTATGGAAGACTGTGTATGAGCAGTTCAGGCAATGGAAGAAGCAGGGAATTTTTGAGAAAATGAATTATGAAATTACAAAATATAGTAGAAGAAAAATAGGAAGGAATGAGCAGCCGAGTGCCTGTATAGTAGATAGTCAATCTGTAAAGACTACAGAAAAGGGGGGATCAAAGGCTATGATGGAAGTAAAAAAGTAAAGGGTAGAAAAAGGCATATAATTACAGACACTCAGGGTTTTATACTAGGTTGTTACGTAGGCGCTGCTAACGAAAATGATAGAGATGGTATTAAAATAGCATTAAACAATATGAGAACAAAATATACTAAAGTTAAAAAAATGTGGGCTGACATGGGATACCAAGGAAGAAATTTAAAGAATCACATAAAGGAAGAATATGACATAGATATTGAAATTGTTAAAAGGCCTACATGTAGATTTTGGGTGCACAAAGATACGCCACCTGAGCTACTACCAACAAGAGAACAAGGGTTTAAAGTACAGCCAAGAAGATGGGTTGTAGAAAGGACTTTTGCTTGGGTTAATAGGAATAGAAGGCTATCGAAGGAGTATGATTTACTCACAACATCCACTGAGAATTTCATATACCTAGCTATGAGTAGGGTTATGTTAAAGAGGGAATATGCTTGAATTTACTAGTTTCCGGACAACCTCTTAGAGCTCTTTCCATAAAAGTCCGGATGTGATAGGATAAGGGTAGATGATGATAAGGAGGTTGAATGCCAGCAGCATATAGTTATGATTTAAGAAAAAAAGCAATGGAAGCGCTAGACGAAGGAGAAAGCAGAGAAACAGTGGCAGCAAGATTTAAGATTGGACGAACTACTTTATGGGAGTGGCAGCAAAGAAGAAAAGAAACAGGAGACTTTCAATCAAAAAAACTTGGAAATGGGGGTTACAATCACAAAATTACCGACTGGGATACCTTTGCCAAATTTGCCAGAGAACACGGAGGAAAGACTCTATCGGAAATGGCTAAACTTTGGAACAACGTTAGTATCCAAACGATCTATCGAGCCCTTAAAAAAATTGAATTTACGCGCAAAAAAAGACATATGGATACAAGGAAAGAAACGAAGAAAAACGTGCTGAATTTTTGAAAATTATAGCGACAAAAGAACCTAAAAACTTAGTGTATATAGATGAGTCTGGCATTGATAACACCGAAGACTACCCCTACGGATATTGCCAGAAAGGACAGCGGTTTTATGCCTTAAAATCTGGAAAGAAAACTCAACGAATCAGTATGGTTGCAGCCTTAAGTGGAAGAAAGATAGTTGTTCCGTTAACCTTTGAAGGCCACTGTAATATGGATGTTTTTAATGGATGGTTTGAGCAATTTTTGACACCGATCTTGGAACCTGGACAGACTGTCATTCTTGACAATGCTACTTTTCATAAGTCTGATAAGATTATCGAGCTTGCTAAAGGGGTTGGTGCAGAAATTTTGTATCTGCCGCCTTATTCTCCAGATTTCAACAAAATTGAGCATCATTGGTTTGCTATAAAAAACAGAGCCAGGAAAAACATTCCTCTATTCGAATCCTTTCGTCGTGCTGTTGATTCTGCCTTCCTATGACCTGTTCGGACTATTATGAGAAATGCTATAGTTCCTGAGCGAGGGTTTTTAGCTGGTGATTGGTTAGATGATCCACTAAAGCTTGGAGTTGTTCATCTGTTAAGTTCTCTGCTAAGGCCTGCAACTGGCTTGAGCTCAGTTCAGGAATTATTTTTTGCAGTTGCTCGTTACTAAGAGTATTGGCAAGAGTTTTTAGTTGGTCGTCTGTTAGGCCCTGAATAAAAACTTTGGTAAACGTGCTTGATAGCAACAGTAGCACATCTCTTATATGTCTCTCACCGTAGTATAACATAATGTCTTGTAATACCTTATTGTCAGGTGAATCGATTATATTTCCTGCCTCGTCTGAAAAATAATATTTATTGTTGCCAGTATCTGAATCTTCCCATGTTACATATTTGTATTCCAATTTTTTTGATTTAATAGAACTGCTACACATAGTTTTGAAAGGCTGCACAATCTCTCTTGTATATGATAACTTAGCCAACTCATTACCGTAATATACAAATGTATGGTTACTTTTTACATAATCTAATTTAGAATCACTTTTATAATCTTTGGCTACCAGATTTCCTTCATTTTCTTCCTCCAGACATATGTAACTGTCTAGGCAAGAACTGCTGCAAAGTTTTATAGGCAATAAGCCTAGTACTACATCGTTTTTATCATCCAGCGATACAAGCTCAACTTTTTTAATAGGCATTGTAGGATCATTACCTTCAGGCCACTTTATCCTTGTAGTCGGGGTTTTTCTAAACACCTCTTTTCCAGGTATCATCTTAAAAACATGCTTTTTTCCACTCATAGGCGTTACCAATAAATTAATTGTTAGTATTCTAACATTTATTGATTAATTTATTGTTAAATTGGTATATATTACAATTGTAATAACCAACATTACTTGTGTAGAGAAAAGTTACGAAAAGAAATAGAGATTTTCAGGGAAGTAGTATAAAATCCTCATAGATTAAAATAAGCTGCTTTGACAGGTTTTGTGGCGGCTAGAGCTGTATAGACTGGTGGAGGCAAGCGGGATCGAACCGCTGACCTTCTGCGTGCAAAACAGATGCTCTACCAGCTGAGCTATACCCCCAGGTAATTCTTGCTTAAAGCATAAATCACTCAGGCTGAAATGCAAGAAATATTTATCTACTAGGCTATTGCTAAATAGTGTACAAATTCTGCAGGGTGTACACACTTCTCTATTTTTTTGTCTCCTTAGCGTTATACGTCACACCATCCAAATAAATCTGTGAACTGAAAATTAACAAGAAGTTTTCCTTTAAAAATTTTTTAACTAAATTATCACTAACGCAGTATATTATATAATTTATTTAACCACACATGAAAATTTTAGTTTGATTAAAACGGATAAAAACTGTATTGATGTTTAGTATAGCTGAAAAATGAAATGATCCCGTAGCTCAGCCGGTAGAGCAACTGACTTTTAATCAGTGGGTCACGCGTTCGAATCGCGTCGGGATCACTCACAAATTTTGAAAAACATGCTAAAAGAACAAGACAAAATATTCACCAACCTAAATGGTAAAGGAACTCCACTACTTGAGGGTGCAAAAAAACGTGGTAGCTGGCAAAAAACAAAGGAATTACTGGATTTAGGATCAGAAAAGATCATTGATGAAGTAAAGAAATCTGGTTTGAAAGGTCGAGGGGGTGCAGGATTTTCCACCGGCCTTAAGTGGAGCTTTATGCCCAAAAATCTCCCAAAAGCATATTTAGTAGTCAATGCAGATGAGTCAGAACCTGGTACATGTAAAGATAGAGATATATTGCGATATGAGCCACATAAGTTACTTGAGGGAATTCTCCTGGCCAGCAGAGCGATCAGCGCATCAGTTGCATATATTTATATCAGGGGTGAATTTTATAATGAATATTTAGTTCTAAAAAAGGCACTTGAGGAAGCCTATAAAGAAAACTTAATTGGAAAAAATGCCTGCAAATCAGGTTATGATCTTGATGTGTTTATCCATAGGGGTGCAGGAGCTTACATATGTGGAGAAGAAACAGCTCAACTTGAATCAATTGAAGGAAAAAAGGGCTTTCCTCGCATGAAACCTCCATTTCCTGCAGGTGTTGGACTTTTTGGCTGCCCAACTACAATAAACAACGTTGAAACTATAGCCATGGTTCCAGATATTCTGAATCGCGGAGGAGAATGGTTTGCATCTCTTGGTAAACCAAATAATACTGGTACCAAGGTCTTTTGTATTTCAGGGCACGTAAACAACCCGTGTAATGTTGAAGAAGAGCTCGGAATTCCATTACGTGAATTGATTGAAAAATACGCAGGTGGAGTGCGAGGGGGTTGGGATAATTTACTTGCTGTAATACCTGGTGGGTCTTCAGTGCCATTAATTCCAAAATCTATATGTGATACTATTGAAATGGATTTTGATTCATTAAGAACTGCACAATCAGGGCTTGGTACTGCTGCTGTAATAGTGATGAATAAATCAACTGATATAATAGCTGCAATAGAGAGGTTATCACACTTTTATATGCATGAGTCCTGTGGACAATGCACACCATGCCGTGAAGGTACTGGATGGATGTGGAGGATTATGAAGAGGATGGTGGCAGGAGATATTAAGCCTGATGAAATAGATAAGCTGCTTGACCTTACAACTCAAATAGAAGGACATACAATTTGCGCACTTGGCGATGCTGCAGCTTGGCCGATTCAAGGATTAATAAGACATTTTCGCCATGTTATCAAAGAGAGAGCGATAATTTAACTTTACTTATACTTCTTAAGCCGTTTTGCTACTTAGCAACCAGAGCTAAAAAATATTGATTCCCTTCTCTTTTAGGTGCCAATTCTACCTTTGCGATATCTTCAGTGTCTCGAATTAGCCGTTCTAATTTTTCCAGTCCAACTTCAGTGTTTATAAGCTCTCTCCCTCTAAATCTCATTGTGACTTTAATTTTATGTCCGTGGGCAAGTAAGTCTCTTGCTTGACGCAATTTTGTTCCGTAATCGTGATCACCAATATTGGGACCCAGTTTAATTTCTTTTATAGTTAATGTTTTTTGTTTCTTTTTTGCTTCACTTGCTTTCTTTTTTATATCATACTTTTGCTTGCTATAATCCAGAATTTTACATACTGGAGGGGTTGAATCAGGTGCAATTTCCACCAAGTCTAAACCAACACCCTGTGCAAATTCCAAAGCTCGTTCTATTGGCACGATTCCGACCATTTCACCACTATGATCAACTAAGCGTACCTCCTTAGCTGTGATAAATCCATTAATTCTGTTTTTATTGTTCTTTTTAACTTGCAAACTTTAACTCCCTTAATTCAAATTAATACTTTTTAACAGCGATTCATTAGCCTTTTCCAAAGAAAAAGACTCCTGTCTTTCCGATCCTAAATTTCTTACTGACACAGTTTTACTTGTAACTTCATTTTTGCCTACAATCCACAATATAGGAACCTTGTTTGAACTATGCAAACGTATCTTATAACTAATTTTTTCATTGGTCAAATCAGTCTTGACTCTCACACCTTGTTCTTTTAAAATATTGCTAATTTCTGTGGCGTAACCGTCAGCTTCATTTGTAATGGTCAGAATAGCAAGTTGCGTTGGAGCAAGCCAAACTGGAAGTTTTCCTGCATAATTTTCTATTAAAATTCCAATAAAACGCTCAAAAGTTCCAAGAATTGCCCTATGTAACATGACAGGGTGATGCTTGTGTCCATCTGCCCCTATATAAAAAGCTCCCAGACGTTCTGGTAAAATGAAATCAACTTGCAATGTTCCACATTGCCAGCTTCTGCCTATTGCATCTTTCAAAACAAACTCTAGCTTTGGACCATAAAATGCACCTTCACCAGGGCTCAGTTCATAACTCAAGCCCGCTTCTTTAACGGCTTCAAGCAGCGCTTTTTCAGCTCTATCCCACACTTCATCATTACCTGCTCTAATATCTGGACGGTCTGAAAATTTCACAGAAATTTCATTAAATCCAAGCTCTGAATATACTTCTTTTAAAAGGTCACAAAACTTTATAGTTTCAGAATTCACTTGTTCTTCCATACAAAAAATGTGTGCATCGTCTTGCGTAAAACCACGCACTCGCATCAGTCCGTGCAATGAGCCTGAGCTTTCATTTCTATGGCATGTGCCAAACTCTGCCATACGTATTGGTAAATCACGGTAGCTCCTGGTGTGAGAATTAAAAATCTGCACATGACAAGGACAATTCATGGGTTTTATTGCTAACTTTTTATTCTCAGATTCGTCAACAATAAACATATTTTCACGAAACTTATCCCAATGTCCAGATCTTTCCCACAGCTCTTTACTTACTAAAATAGGAGTTTTTACCTCAAAATAGCCATTATTTATTAGCTTCTTTCTGATGTAAGACTCAAGAACATTATATAGAATATATCCTTGTTCATGCCAAAAAACCTGCCCAACAGCTTCCTCTTGGATGTGAAATAAATCCATATCCTTGGCAATTTTGCGGTGATCACGTTTTTCTGCTTCTTTGAGGCACTCAAGATAAGCGTTTAATTCATCCTTATTTCTCCATGCTGTGCCATATATTCGCTGCAACATTGGGCCCTTTGCATCACCTCGCCAGTATGCACCCGCTACTTTCATAAGTTTAAACGCTTTAACTCTACCGGTTGATGGTGAGTGCGGACCACGGCATAGGTCAACAAAATCACCTTGCCTATAAACAGTTAGGTTTTCACCCTCTGGTATGGATGAGATAATATCAACCTTATATTTTTCGCCTATATCACTAAAGAAATCAATTGCCTGCTTGCGAGTCCAAACTTCTCGAACAAATCTGTGGTTACTTTTTACAATCTCTTTCATTTTCTTTTCTATTGCGGTAAGATCGTCCGTAGTGAAGGTACGACCTGTAGCAAAATCATAGTAAAAACCGTCCTGAATTGTTGGGCCGATAGTAATCTGAGTATTAGGAAATAGCTCTTTCACTGCCTGTGCCATTATGTGAGCAGCATCATGCCTTATTATATCTAAACCCGCTTCGTCACTCAGTTGTATCACCTCTATCTCTGCATCAGCTTCAATTTCACGTGAGAGATCATGCAACTCACCATTTACCTTAAAGGCAATTGCTTCTTTCAAAACATCCGGTTGTAATATATCAAAGCCAGTAACTTTACCACTGTATTCTTTTACTTTTTGTTCGGCTGAAAAAGTAATCCTAATCATTTATCGACCCTTTTGTCTAACCCTCTCTTTGTCATCCCAGTGCGTGACACTGGGATCCATCTTATTTTTATAATGGAAATTAGTTTAACGTATGCTCCTAAAATCTGTTGTCCATTGCACAATTTGCAAATATTTTTATACCTGGACCCCAGTGTCAAGCACTGGGATGACACCTTTGTGTTTGAGGCAAAACAGGCTATAACATTTAACATACTGCCCTCGCAAACAAATGTTCGTACAGTTGTGTATCAGCTACTTGGATGACACCACCCCTAGTGGGCACTGCCCTTAAATCATAATGGATAACAGGGTTATAAGCTCTGAACATTAATAATAAGGTCTATTCTTTTTTAACCTGAGTGCAATTGCGTCTTCCCAAATTTCACCATTACGCAATAACTTTTCTTTATTGTACATTAGCTCCTCTCTCGTTTCAGTAGCAAGTTCAAAGTTAGGACCCTCCACAATTGCATCAACTGGACATGCCTCTTGGCAAAGCCCGCAGTATATGCATTTTGTCATGTCAATATCATAGCGTGTGGTGCGACGACTACCGTCTTCTCTTTCCTCTGCTTCAATAACTATTGCTTGAGCAGGGCAGATAACTTCGCATAATTTACAAGCTATGCACCGTTCTTCACCGTTTGGATACCTACGCAACGCATGCTCACCACGAAACCTTGGACTTAAAGGGCCCTTCTCCATAGGATATCTTAACGTAACCTTTGGTTTGAACATATATTTCAATGTAATAGCAAACCCTTTGATTAACTCTGCAAAAGACCAATACCAAGCTAATTTCTTGAGCATAAAATATTTAAAACTTGTGTCAGTCATTATAAATCATATTATCAGTTTTCAAAATAAATATTTTCACCTGGGTGACTTTTACAGCTTTTCTATATAATACATTCACTAGTATGATAGTACTGCATTAATATAAACTAGCAAGATAGATAAAAATTTTGAATATTTTCAAATTAGGTATTTTGGTTTCTTAAGTGTAATATTGCTAAGTAGTTTATATAAATAATGACAAACACAAATGAAACTATTTTCGCTTTATCGACCGTATTTGGTAAGTCAGGAGTTGCAGTAATTAGAATTTCAGGCAACTATGCGCTTAAAGCTTTAAATCATTTTCATATTAAGAAAGAAATTAAACCAAGATTTGCTACTTTAGTTGATCTATATGATGATTCCAGTCAATTGATAGATAATGGAATAATCATCTATTTCCCTGCTCCAAACAGTTTCACTGGCGAGGACGTTATAGAGTTACAAGTGCATGGAAGCAAGGCAGTTATAAAAATCATCTTGGAGGAATTATCAAAAGTTTTCGTTATGGCCAAGCCTGGAGAATTCTCACTTAGGGCTTTTCTAAATGATAAATTTGACTTAACGCAAATAGAAGGGATTGCAGACTTAATTGATGCTGAGACGAAAATGCAAGCTAAACAAGCGATTAAGCAGATATCAGGAGAATTGGAGAGACTATACAGCAATTGGAGGCAAAGATTGATAACGATACAATCCAAAATCGAAGCATATATAGACTTTCCAGAGGACATTTGGGCAGAAAAAAGTGAGTTGGAAAAAATTAATAATGAAGTGCAATCTCTCGTGCGATTGATACAAGAGCATTTAAATGATAATAGACGGGGCGAAAGGTTGCGTGAGGGTTTACATATTGTAATAACTGGTGAACCAAATGTCGGTAAATCAACTCTGTTTAATTTCTTAGCCAAGCGTGATATTGCTATTGTTTCTGAATATGCAGGCACAACAAGAGATATACTTGAAGCTCATATTGACATTGGCGGATACCCAATCATTCTCTCTGATACTGCTGGAATTCGTGAGAGTTCAGATCCAATAGAATCAGAAGGTATAAGTCGAGCGAAAAAGAGGTCTTTTGAAGCTGATTTAAGAATAGAACTATTTCCTTTTGAACAGCGTCATAATATCAATTGCAACGTTGTAAATAGCGATACTATTTATGTATTGAGCAAAGCTGACGATGTTATCAATAATCACAATATAAAAATTAATGGCATAGATTTTCTACCTATTTCTATTTTAAAGGGAATAGGTACAAACAAATTGATCTCTCTCATAAAAGAGAAGGCAGAGGAAAAATTTGGGCATGATAGAGACACTCCTGTAATCACTCGGCAAAGACATAGGAATCACATGCAGAAAGCACTGGAACATTTACAACGTTTTAATATCGATAATCCAATTGAGTTGATATCTGAAGATTTGAGGCTTGCTGCATTTGAACTTGGTGCAGTGATTGGGATTATTAATGTTGAGGAAATATTGGATAGTATATTTAGCAACTTTTGCGTGGGCAAGTAAAGCTTTTATAGATTGCTTAAAATCAAATGTTGTGATAGAAAAGAAATGGACGGATGGCCGAGCGGTTTAAGGCACCAGTCTTGAAAACTGACGTACGTGATGAGCGTACCATGGGTTCGAATCCCATTCCGTCCGCACAGCATCTCGCTATGCTAGCTGATTTTTAGAGCTTATTTGGACTATGTGGTTCATAACGCTGGAAATCTTGTCTAATCTAGCCACATCTTTTAAAAATACATCCCTTTGTAAATTGACCTTGTTAGCAAAGAAAGCTAATATCTATAAATAGATCACCATCTGAATATGAAAACCGATATAGTAATAATAGGTGCAGGACCTGTTGGAATATTCACTGCTTTTCAAGCGGGAATGCTTGATATGAAATGTCATATAATAGATGTTTTGGATCAAGCAGGAGGACAATGCACAGCTCTTTACCCAGAAAAGCCAATATATGATATACCTGGTTATCCTGTAATTACTGCCCAAAAATTAATTGAGCAGCTAATGGAGCAAGCTTCGCCATTTAAGCCTATTTACCATTTAAGTCAAAAAGTAGAAAAGATTTCAAATAACGAAGGTGAAAGCTTTACTGTCATAACGAACATAGGTACAGAGGTAAAATGCAAAGCCGTTATTGTTGCTGCAGGTAACGGAATGTTTGAACCTAACCGCCCACCCTTGAATGGTATATTAGAATATGAAAATAAATCTGTATTTTACAGTGTAAATAAAATTTCTGATTTTCAGGATAAAACTATAGTCATTGCAGGGGGGGGTGATTCTGCGGCTGATTGGACTGTAGAACTTTCTAAAGTTGCAAAGAAAATTTATGTGATACATAGAAGAAAGGAATTTCGCTGCACTCCTGAAACTAGAAATAAATTAGAATCACTTGAAATTGATGGAAAAATAGAACTGGTAGTGCCATATCAATTACACGAACTAGCAGGAAGTAATGGGCAGTTGAGCGCAGTGATAGTAAAAAACATTGCCTCTAAGGAAGAAAAAGAAATATCCGCTGATTTTTTGCTGCCATTTTTTGGATTGTCAATGAATCTTGGTCCAATAAACAATTGGGGTATACAGTTAGAACATAGCCGCATAGTTGTCGACCCAGCTACACTTAAAACCAGTAGAGATAGGATATATGCAATCGGAGATATAGCTATTTATTCAGGCAAACTAAAATTAATACTAAATGGTTTTGCTGAGAGCGCCATGGCTTGTTATGACATATACAAAGTAATCCACAACTCTCCAGTCAATTTTCAATATTCAACCTCAAAGGGAATTCACGGGAAAGAAAAACTTGTTCGGTAGAAGCTGTAGCTTTACTCCTCTCGTTTGAGTTTTATTACTACAACTCCCCCTAAAGAACCGTGCTTGCAGATTTCCCGCACACGGCTCATCAATATTAGTTTTCACAGTCGTCCCTCTTATGCATATAAAGAAAAATGTATTTTTGGCTTTGGTAATGGATTTACTTCTACGTAGTGTACAAACTGTTCCCAGGTCATACTCTTTTTCTGACTACGCCGATTTATCCATTTAGAGGTTGTCCGGAAACAAGTAAAAGGCTATAATATCTGAAATTTTAGTACGGGGTAAAGATGAGAAAAAAGTATCCAACAGATCTAAGCGAAAGGGAATGGGCAAGAATAGAAAAACACTTCAGAGTATCATACAAGAAAGGAGGAAGGCCGCCAAAGTATAGCAAAAGAGAAATATTAGAAGCAATTTTCTATGTATTGCGTACAGGGTGTCAATGGCGGTATTTACCAAATGATTTTCCGCTATGGAAGACTGTGTATGAGCAGTTCAGGCAATGGAAGAAGCAGGGAATTTTTGAGAAAATGAATTATGAAATTACAAAATATAGTAGAAGAAAAATAGGAAGGAATGAGCAGCCGAGTGCCTGTATAGTAGATAGTCAATCTGTAAAGACTACAGAAAAGGGGGGATCAAAGGCTATGATGGAAGTAAAAAAGTAAAGGGTAGAAAAAGGCATATAATTACAGACACTCAGGGTTTTATACTAGGTTGTTACGTAGGCGCTGCTAACGAAAATGATAGAGATGGTATTAAAATAGCATTAAACAATATGAGAACAAAATATACTAAAGTTAAAAAAATGTGGGCTGACATGGGATACCAAGGAAGAAATTTAAAGAATCACATAAAGGAAGAATATGACATAGATATTGAAATTGTTAAAAGGCCTCCATGTAGATTTTGGGTGCACAAAGATACGCCACCTGAGCTACTACCAACAAGAGAACAAGGGTTTAAAGTACAGCCAAGAAGATGGGTTGTAGAAAGGACTTTTGCTTGGGTTAATAGGAATAGAAGGCTATCGAAGGAGTATGATTTACTCACAACATCCACTGAGAATTTCATATACCTAGCTATGAGTAGGGTTATGTTAAAGAGGGAATATGCTTGAATTTACTTGTTTCCGGACAACCTCTCAAACACCAATAATTTCCGCTAATACCAAAGTAGTTATAGTGTCCTGTTAATTTAGCCTTCAGTACTTGCCACCAATCTTTAAGTCGAATACTTCCGCGGACTATTTTCAACCACTCCTTGATTTCTTTTAGTTTTCTGGCTAGATTTAACTTAGAGGTTTTATGTCCCATCATTAATCTACCACGACGACTTTTTGCACCATAGTGCGTAAACCCCAGAAAATTGAAACTTTCCGTCCTTCGTTTCTCTCTTATCGCTCGTTGCCACTCCCTCTTGCCAAACTTTACTACTCTGGTCTTGTTTTCAGATACTTCCAACCCAAATTTATTTAGCCTTTGTTTCAGTAATTCCAGAAATTCTTCCGCGTCTACCTTACTTTCGCAACAAACCACAAAATCATCGCAAAACCTTATTTGTTGTATATATCCTCTGGATCTTGATTTAAATTTCTTTTCTATCCATAAATCCAACACATAATGTAAGTATATATTTGCTAATACAGGACTTACTATACCGCCTTGTGGTGTACCTTGTTTTGTTGCTTCATAATTTCCAGCTTCGACTATCCCTGCCTTGAGAAACCGCTTTACTAACCACAGCAAATTTGGGTCAGTTATTCGTTCCCTTAGACACCTCATTAGCCATTTATGCTGTATATTATCGTAGAACTTCTTGATATCCACTTCTACAATGTAGTTTATTGGCTTGTACTTAACTGCTTTATCTAGTGCATTTACCGCTTGATGACAGTTTCTTCCAGGTCGAAATCCATATGAGCTGTCCAGAAAGTTTGCCTCGTAAATATTTTCTAATATCTTCTTCAGCATAATCTGTACTAATTTATCCTCGGTCGATGGTATTCCGAGTCCGCGTTTCTCTTTACTTCCAGCTTTCGGTATATATACCCTCTTTACTGGTTGTGGTTGATATTGCTTCCTCTTCATACTTTCTACTAGCACTTCGAGTTTCTCATTCAGATTTTCTCCGTATGATTCCACTGTTATCTGGTCTACTCCACAAGCCTTGTTACGCTTCAGTTCTTTATAACATCTCGCAAGATTCTCTGTATTTATCAGATGGACTAACGATGTGAATTTTAGTCGCTTATCTTGCTTTGCTCTTACTGCTATCTGGTTTAGTTTATATCGCATGTTATTCCTACCTCCGTTGTATTGGCATAGCAATCCCTATTCCAGTTACTATATTGCTGATCGCTTCCCCTTGTACGTGGCTTTCCCACATTCTGAGTACTATCAATCAGTCCGACTTCCCCTGCATCTTCCGCTAGTTCTTGCCTTTGTTGACTTGTTCCAACGTACCTTAATAGGAATGCATGGGATCTCCCAAGTTCACTTGAAGTCCATTTCAATACATGGCACGGTCTCAGATCCCGATAGAGTGAGTGATAACTTGCCTTTACGTTATCCTTCATGCTGTCTTCCATGGCCATGAACATGTCGACCTCTATGTCTTCAGGTATTTCGGGACTCCACTCCTTCACTTCCGTTGTGCCCTGCATTGTCCATCCCACTAGCTCTATTACACTCGTTACCTCATGCAACATAGTGGTCTGTTCCAAACTTTTGGCTAGACTTTGTTTGTGTTGGATTTTCACCAACTGTTCTCCAAGCACTTCTTGGCGCACCTTGGCGCACCTTGGCAATGCCCGTGCAATAAAGACAAATTTCCTATGGTATTATTGTTCCTATTTTTGTCTTGATGATGCACTTCAATTATGTCCTCTGACCTAAAATATAGCTGACAATAATTACATTTACCCTGTTGCATCTTCAGTAATTTTATCACTCTTAGTGACTTATCTGGTACTCTACGACTGCTCCAATATATCCAGTCTCCATCATATGGAGATTTTGCTCCTCTCACTTTGATATGCCGCTTAATAGCATGGTCTCCATGTTTGATAAGATATTTTCCATTACTTGTCATAAACCTCCAATTATCATTCTTATACCTTTTAAAGTATTTCCTCTTTATCCAGTATTTGCCTTTATTTGTATGTTTACGTACTGCCCATTTCCATAGTTTTCTAAACATAACGCTATCTAGTAACTCGAAGACTTTCCTTGAAATCACTGAAGTATAATATTGACACCATCCTCTAATAAGTGGATTTAGGTTTTTTATAATAGCTTCTTGTGGTGCTCCACACATTTCTTTAAGTTTGTACTTAGCGGTTAATGTATATCGTTTTATAGAGTTGCGGCTCGGTTTTATTAGTAACTTGTATGTTTTCTTACCTTGTTTTACTGTATGCTGTCGTATTGTAAATCCAAGAAAATCAAAGCCTGGTTTTTTTTCCTTTAGAGGATTCAATGAATGAGAAATTTTTGTCTTTGATGACTTTAATTCTAATCCAATGGTTTTTAACCATTCCTTAATTAAAATCTCTGCCTTAAGCACAATTTGCTTACTTTCATGAAATACCACAAAGTCATCGGCATAAGTAATTATGCTGAGTGATCTTTTTGCCTTTTCTCTACATGATCTACCAAGTTTTTCTTTTCTATAGCTTCTTATCTGATCTGCCATTGTTTCTTTTAAATAGCTTTCTAAACCATTTAGAGCGATACAGGCGAGCAATGGAGAAATTGTTCCTCCTTGGATAGTACCACTTTCAGTTGGTTTATATATTCTATTTTCCATAACACCTGCTTTCAACCATCCTCTTAATATTTTCTTTAACGTTGGTGTGGGTTTCAAGTAGTTTATTATGGTTAATATTGTCAAAGCACCCAGATATATCAGCATCTAAGATGAATGCTGTCTTTCGACTCAACGCTTGAAATATTGCTTCAATGGCGTCATGACATGATCTACCAGGTCTAAAACCATAAGTGTTTGGCTCAAATTTTGCCTCCCACTCAGGTTCTAAAGCCATTTTTACAAGTGTTTGTTTTGCTCGACACGATATAGTGGGTATCCCCAATGGGCGTTTCTCATTCTTTCCAGGTTTTGAAATCCAAATGCGTCTTGATGGCTTTGCTTTCTCCCTTATATCTAAGGAGTTTGCCAATTGCAATCTTTCTTTTTGACTAAGGTTAGCTTTTCCATCAATACCTGCAGTTTTTTTCCCTCTGTTGTCCTGAGTTACCCTTCTAACTGCTATCGTTCTTGCACTTGTTGATTTGAGTAATAATCTCTGAAGATTGTGCATCTTTTTGATATCATTACCTTGTGAAGCTCGGTAAATTCGTTTTTGTAGCTTAAACGAAAATTTCTCTAGCTTGCGCCAAGGAATTTCATTCCATTCATACCTAACATTTTGTTGGCTCATAACATATTCACTACTATTTACAACTTTACCTTCCAAATTACAGTGTCCACGTCTGCATATCCTAGACATTACCCTAGGCATTAGCTTCTTAAACAATCCCTCCACACAGAGACTTGCGGTTGGCTACCTGCTTGTTACTCTTATAAAGATTAACAAGAGCTTCCATGTGGTTACTCCGTTCCATGAAACCATTTCGTGTTGGATTTAGGTTCTTACTTTTTGCCGAGAGATCGGAAACATCTTGATTAAACGTGAGCATTTTAATCATCCATTCTCTGTACCTTTTGGTTTATGCGTATCAACCTTTTTTTTCGCATATTTGCAATGACGACAATTCAAACATAAGTTTCTTTCGTAACCATATCTAACTCTTCTCGAGAGGATTTATTATAAGGTTTAATATTACTCCCTTTTAGTTCATGCTTGCACCCTAGAAAATTGCCAATTTCCTAAAATGTGAACTATGATTTCAACCAGATGTTATGGTGGATGGAATTTAACCATCATGATTTCATGACATCGGATCGCACACTCACTTTTGCTCTATGATTATCTTTATTATCTTGCTTTGTCTACCTTATTCTACCACTCCGCTGAACGGATACAATTTACTAAACAGAAAAAAAGGCAAAAGAAACCCTAGGGTAGCTAGTTATTCACTATCCATTTTTTAAGTTGGCGTTTTTTAATGTTTTAAATAGCGCATTTCAGCTTATATTAGGTAAAAACCTAGAAATATTGTGAAGACATAAGGTGCACATAGTGCAAAAAATTAAGCATGATTTACGCCAAATACATTAAGTTTTTTGTCATTAATCCACTGCAGAGATTGCGAAGATAAATAAATAGCTTCAGTGTTATAATAAGGGGGCTGGCGAAGCTTGTCAAGAAAGTTTTTATGATTTATCTAACGAACTTTACACTTGCTAAAGTTGTACCATCTTGGTAACTTTAACTGAAAGAAGTTATTTTTTATCCAATATGAAAAAAGCCTTTATATTCACATCCTTAATAGCAATTATATTGATAGTTATTACTTATTTATACAGAAACGACGGAACTAATGACTCACAAGTGGTAAATGTTTATTCATCGCGCAAAGAAGAATTAGTACGTACTTTGTTTGATGAATTCACGAAAAATACAGGTATTAAAGTACGTTACATCATTGATGATTATTCTCAGCTACTTTCACGAATGGAAAACGGTGGTGAAGCTGACTTATTTTTGACTGCTGATGCAATCAACTTAATTCTAGCAAAAAAAAGAAGACTTTTATCTCAAGTAGATTCAGAGGTTTTAAAAAGTGTTATACCTGCAAGATTTAGAGACAGTGAAGATTATTGGTTTGGTCTTACAAAAAGAGCTAGGATATTGGTTTACAATAAAGAGTCAGTAGACCCTAAGGACTTAAGTACTTATGAAGATTTAGCAAATGAAAAATGGAAAGGAAAAATATTAGTGCGTTCTTCTACAAGTCCATATAACAGATCGTTAATTGCTTTTATGATTGCAAATAATGGTTTTGAAAAGACGAAAGAATGGGTAAGCGGAATTGTGAGCAATATGGCAAGAAAACCAAGTGGTGGTGATACTGATCAAATTTACGCCGTAGCAGCGGGTGAGGGAGATGTTGCAATAGTAAACAGCTACTACTTTGCGAGAATTCTTTCATCAGAAAATAAAAAGAATGTTGCAGACAAGCTAGGGGCTTTTTTTCCTAATCGCAACGATCACGGTGTAATGGTAAACATCAGTGGTGCAGCAGTAACAAAAAACGCAAAAAACAGGGAAAATGCTATAGTCTTATTGGAATTTTTAGTAAGCAAGCAGGCTCAAGAGTTATATGCTAAAAAAAACCAAGAATATCCTATTATTGAAGGCGTTGAAACTTCCGATATACTAAAATCTTGGGGAAATTATTCACAAAGTGATTTGCCTCTAAGTGAACTTGAGAAGCATCTTTTTGAGGCTGTTATGATAGCGGATGAGTGTAAGTGGAAGTAATCCCCAGCGCCACTAAACATTGGGATGAAAGATTTATGCTAATATACCTTACTCTTGACTCGCTGAACTTTTTCTTCCTTCTAACTTAATTTTGACTTTACTATCTTTTTCCGTTCTTTCACCAAAACAATTGCTGCACAAGAAGTCTATTGAAAAAAGGTAATAAGAAAGTAGAATAGGTTCAAGTAGTTGAAAAGGAAACTATGAACAAGAGAAGGAATTTGTTAAACATCTCAGACCTTACAGTCGATGATGTAGAAAATATAACTAAGTTGGCCAACCAGTACCTTAAAAAAGAAGTTACAAATGGTCATATCTTGGAAAATAAGACAGTAATAAATTTATTCTTTGAAGATTCAACGCGTACACTTGCGTCTTTTGAAATAGCAGCAAAAAGCCTTGGAGCAAATGTTGTAACTTTGCCAATAAGATCTTCTTCTATTAACAAGGGAGAAGATCTAAAAGACATGATCAAAACATTAAATGCAATGAATCCTGATTACATAATAATCAGGCATAAAAGTAGTGGTATCATTAATACACTGGCAAAGTATGTTAACTGCTCGCTAATCAACGCAGGCGATGGAAGCAGTGAACATCCAACTCAAGCTCTTGCAGACTATCTTGTAATCAGCAGTCATAAAAAGCAAATAAAGGATCTCAAAGTTGTGATATGTGGAGATATTCTGCACAGCAGAGTTGCAAGGTCAAATATAAGGTTGCTAAAAATGTTTGGAGCAGAGATAAGCTTGGTCGCACCACCAACTTTAATTTGTAAGCATTTTCCTGAAGTAGATTCAGTCCATTATTCATTAATTGAAGGTATAAAAGATGCTGATGTAATTATGCTTTTAAGGCTGCAGAGAGAGCGCATGAATAATAGTTTTTCAGAGAAAGAATATTTTCATTTGTATGGACTTGATTCACAAAAGCTATCATACGCAAAACCAGATGCGATTGTTATGCACCCAGGGCCAATAAACAGAGGGATTGAGATTAGCAGTGATGTAGCAGATTGTGTTATTTTACAGCAAGTAGAATTTGGATTGGCAATACGTAAGGCAGTGTTGCACTATTATAGGCCTTGCTAATATTAAAAGATGCTACACAACTAATGCAAAAAGGGGGGGCATGAAATGACAAGGCTTGTAAATGGTTTGAGAATGGCCATTAAGATGTTAAGGCCGAGGATATGGTGTGGAAGTTTTTACGAAAGCCTGAAGTCAATCAACACCCTTGCAGAACGGCAAATTAGACGGCTATCGTAAAAACAGCTTTTTCACCTGGTCGGAACATGGAGAAAGATTTGTGGAAAGAATGTTGTCGATATTTTTGACATCACGTCTCAATGGCCAAAATCCCTTCCAAAAGTTACGACTGCTTAGTTCTTTATTCATTCTCACAATCCGTGAACGGTTACAACCTGGATTCCAGTGGGCTTTGTTGCATCGCTAGCTATGATGGATTAAAGATAAAAAAGATAGGGAATATCAGTAGCTTATTATTCTGGTATTTATAACAAGAACGGTCAATGAATACCTAAATTTGAGTAAAAGAAATTTCACTACCATTTACCAATCCGGCTAAAATTCAAGAATTTCAATGCTTTAGCTATTTTCAATAGAATTAAATTTATTAATATAAATAACAAATTAGAGGTTGTCCGGAAACAAGTAAAAGGCTATAATATCTGAAATTTTAGTACGGGGTAAAGATGAGAAAAAAGTATCCAACAGATCTAAGCGAAAGGGAATGGGCAAGAATAGAAAAACACTTCAGAGTATCATACAAGAAAGGAGGAAGGCCGCCAAAGTATAGCAAAAGAGAAATATTAGAAGCAATTTTCTATGTATTGCGTACAGGGTGTCAATGGCGGTATTTACCAAATGATTTTCCGCTATGGAAGACTGTGTATGAGCAGTTCAGGCAATGGAAGAAGCAGGGAATTTTTGAGAAAATGAATTATGAAATTACAAAATATAGTAGAAGAAAAATAGGAAGGAATGAGCAGCCGAGTGCCTGTATAGTAGATAGTCAATCTGTAAAGACTACAGAAAAGGGGGGATCAAAGGCTATGATGGAAGTAAAAAAGTAAAGGGTAGAAAAAGGCATATAATTACAGACACTCAGGGTTTTATACTAGGTTGTTACGTAGGCGCTGCTAACGAAAATGATAGAGATGGTATTAAAATAGCATTAAACAATATGAGAACAAAATATACTAAAGTTAAAAAAATGTGGGCTGACATGGGATACCAAGGAAGAAATTTAAAGAATCACATAAAGGAAGAATATGACATAGATATTGAAATTGTTAAAAGGCCTACATGTAGATTTTGGGTGCACAAAGATACGCCACCTGAGCTACTACCAACAAGAGAACAAGGGTTTAAAGTACAGCCAAGAAGATGGGTTGTAGAAAGGACTTTTGCTTGGGTTAATAGGAATAGAAGGCTATCGAAGGAGTATGATTTACTCACAACATCCACTGAGAATTTCATATACCTAGCTATGAGTAGGGTTATGTTAAAGAGGGAATATGCTTGAATTTACTTGTTTCCGGACAACCTCTTATAGCTCTTTCCATAAAAGTCCGGATGTGATAGGATAAGGGTAGATGATGATAAGGAGGTTGAATGCCAGCAGCATATAGTTATGATTTAAGAAAAAAAGCAATGGAAGCGCTAGACGAAGGAGAAAGCAGAGAAACAGTGGCAGCAAGATTTAAGATTGGACGAACTACTTTATGGGAGTGGCAGCAAAGAAGAAAAGAAACAGGAGACTTTCAATCAAAAAAACTTGGAAATGGGGGTTACAATCACAAAATTACCGACTGGGATACCTTTGCCAAATTTGCCAGAGAACACGGAGGAAAGACTCTATCGGAAATGGCTAAACTTTGGAACAACGTTAGTATCCAAACGATCTATCGAGCCCTTAAAAAAATTGAATTTACGCGCAAAAAAAGACATATGGATACAAGGAAAGAAACGAAGAAAAACGTGCTGAATTTTTGAAAATTATAGCGACAAAAGAACCTAAAAACTTAGTGTATATAGATGAGTCTGGCATTGATAACACCGAAGACTACCCCTACGGATATTGCCAGAAAGGACAGCGGTTTTATGCCTTAAAATCTGGAAAGAAAACTCAACGAATCAGTATGGTTGCAGCCTTAAGTGGAAGAAAGATAGTTGTTCCGTTAACCTTTGAAGGCCACTGTAATATGGATGTTTTTAATGGATGGTTTGAGCAATTTTTGACACCGATCTTGGAACCTGGACAGACTGTCATTCTTGACAATGCTACTTTTCATAAGTCTGATAAGATTATCGAGCTTGCTAAAGGGGTTGGTGCAGAAATTTTGTATCTGCCGCCTTATTCTCCAGATTTCAACAAAATTGAGCATCATTGGTTTGCTATAAAAAACAGAGCCAGGAAAAACATTCCTCTATTCGAATCCTTTCGTCGTGCTGTTGATTCTGCCTTCCTATGACCTGTTCGGACTATTATGAGAAATGCTATACATCAGGGAACGCATACAACAAATCATAACTAATCAAAGGCTGCCAAATCTAGCAGAAGAAAACTTGATTGTTACTACAAAGATGAGATTAACTTTAAACGATGAAGGTATAGAGAGAATAAAAGAGATTATAGGAGAAAAATTTAAAACGATAGACCTTATCGTTTTGGATTCCCTTGACTATGAAAATATATTTTCCGGTCTGCAAAGCAGAATAGAAAAATTACGTTCTATAATTAATCCTATGGCTGGAATAATTATTACACGTCATACCAGAAAAGTATCCACAGCTACATTAGCAAAAAGTCCTTTTCAAGCTTTAATTGGTGCTAATGCTTTAAGAAGCTTTTATACATCTGGTATGGTAATGTTTCAACCAAATAAACGTGCAAATGTCTTGCAAGTAGTATATGAGCTAAGAAACGGTAAATCAATACCAGCAAAATTCATTAGCAGAGTAAATGGGCGTTGGCAGAACTCTAAAGTTATAGCTACGGCTTAATTTGTCTGCAAAAACGGACAGCATGGTAGAGCTAAAAACTCAGATTTTGCAAAACATCAGATCTTGTCTTTTTCATCTGTTACCAAGAGGGACATTTCGTGGTGATAAGTTTTATGTAGGTGATGTACAGGGTAACAAAGGCAAAAGTACTGTAATAGAGTTAACAGGCGAAAAAGCTGGATTATGGAAAGATTTTGCAACGGGAGAAGGTGGTGACATTATCGACCTTTGGGCAACAGTACACGGGAAGAATGCGAAAACAGAATTTCCTGAAGTAATGCTCTCAATAAGTGAATGGCTTGGCATCAAAGAAAAAAATAATATTAGAGATCTAGAACAATATCTGACTTGTAGTTGGAACTACTACGATGAAAATAACCAATTGATTGTAATAGTCTACCGTTATGATCCTCCTTTAGAGAAAAAACAGTTTAAACCATTTGATGTTAAAAAACAAAGATTCAAAGAGCCAGAGATAAGGCCACTCTACAACATTCCAGGTATTTTAAAGTCCAATAAGGTTATTCTGGTTGAAGGAGAAAAATGCGCAGAAGCACTTATAGAGAAAGGAATTACAGCTACACCTGCGATGTTTGGAGCAAATGCGCCTATTGATAGAACAGATTGGACTCCGCTAAAAGGTAAACAAATTATCATTTGGCCAGACAATGATGAAGCAGGTAATAAATATGCCAAAAACGCTGAAAAGAAACTTTTAGAACTTGGTGTTGCATCACTTGCTACGCTTAAGATTCCACCAGATAAACCAAGGAGTTGGGATGCTGCTGATTGTGTGTTAGAGGGAATAAATATTGAAGAATTTATCCTTAGCACAAATAGTCCTTATCATAGAAAGCCACTCAGAATAGATACTAGAGCTTGGACTAATATTGCTCCAGAAAGGGAATGGATTGTAAAGGATTGGCTTCCTGTTGGTAGTGTTACAGCTCTTTACGGTGATGGTGGTGTTGGAAAATCTCTCCTTGCTCAGCAATTAATGACTGCTGCTAGTACTGGTAAATCTTGGCTAGGGATAGCAATTGAGAAAATCAAGACATATGGTGTATTTTGCGAAGACGACACAGAAGAGCTTTGGCGTAGACAATGTGCAATAAATAAATTATATCAGCTTGATATGAAGTCTCCTGATTTTCTTAACAACATTTGTTTATCATCTCGTACAGGAGAAGATAATTTACTGATGGTATTCAATAGTAAAAGTACAGGACAATTAGAGGTTGTCCGGAAACAAGTAAATTCAAGCATATTCCCTCTTTAACATAACCCTACTCATAGCTAGGTATATGAAATTCTCAGTGGATGTTGTGAGTAAATCATACTCCTTCGATAGCCTTCTATTCCTATTAACCCAAGCAAAAGTCCTTTCTACAACCCATCTTCTTGGCTGTACTTTAAACCCTTGTTCTCTTGTTGGTAGTAGCTCAGGTGGCGTATCTTTGTGCACCCAAAATCTACATGGAGGCCTTTTAACAATTTCAATATCTATGTCATATTCTTCCTTTATGTGATTCTTTAAATTTCTTCCTTGGTATCCCATGTCAGCCCACATTTTTTTAACTTTAGTATATTTTGTTCTCATATTGTTTAATGCTATTTTAATACCATCTCTATCATTTTCGTTAGCAGCGCCTACGTAACAACCTAGTATAAAACCCTGAGTGTCTGTAATTATATGCCTTTTTCTACCCTTTACTTTTTTACTTCCATCATAGCCTTTGATCCCCCCTTTTCTGTAGTCTTTACAGATTGACTATCTACTATACAGGCACTCGGCTGCTCATTCCTTCCTATTTTTCTTCTACTATATTTTGTAATTTCATAATTCATTTTCTCAAAAATTCCCTGCTTCTTCCATTGCCTGAACTGCTCATACACAGTCTTCCATAGCGGAAAATCATTTGGTAAATACCGCCATTGACACCCTGTACGCAATACATAGAAAATTGCTTCTAATATTTCTCTTTTGCTATACTTTGGCGGCCTTCCTCCTTTCTTGTATGATACTCTGAAGTGTTTTTCTATTCTTGCCCATTCCCTTTCGCTTAGATCTGTTGGATACTTTTTTCTCATCTTTACCCCGTACTAAAATTTCAGATATTATAGCCTTTTACTTGTTTCCGGACAACCTCTTATAGCTCTTTTTACAATAATCCGAACAGACCGTAATATGCTACTGGCCTGCTATAGCCATAAACACATATCTTATCGCATTCGGACTATTATAAGAAAGGCTATAACTACTTACTTTCAGGAATTACTTGAAGATATTAAATCATTTCAGCCAAAACTTGTAGTTCTGGATACAGCAGCAGATTTGTTTGGAGGTAACGAAAATGATCGCTCTCATGTGAGACAATTTATACAAAACTGTTGTGGCAGAATAGCGCAGATAATTAAAGGGGCTGTTTTGTTATGTGCACATCCTTCGGATTCTGGAATAATACGCAAAACTGGCACAGGAGGTTCAACAGCATGGAATAATTCTGTTCGATCTAGATGGTATTTGTCAAGACCAGAAAAGACTGGTAATGATCGTGTTCTTTGCCGAATGAAATCTAATTATTCTGCATCAGAAGAAAATAAGATTTCATTTTGTTGGCAAAATGGATCGTTTTTGCAATATGATACAAATTTTAATTCAGAAAGGGTAGTAAGGGATGATTATAATAATAAACTGGATTTAGAGCGCTTGAGAAGACATGATATAATTTTAGAATTAATTGCCAATGAAGCATATAAAGGAGAAGTGTATACTGCAGCGAGCTTTGCAAAATGCTTTGAAGGAAAGTTGGGACTTGGTAGTGAACGTAGCATTCGTGAAAGAATCAGCCATCTTGCAACCATAGGTTATATAAAATTCTTTAAAAAGGCTGTAAGATCAAGTACAAGGTCAAAGTATGGTTACTTGTGTGTAAGAGACATGGAGCTGAAGATTGCTGAAAATCAATATAGATTAGTAAAACCAGATTATTATCTCTCGTCAAACAATGGAGTAACTCTGCCTGTTGAAAACCCAGATATTTGGGTTATGCGTGATCTTACCAAATTAGATTGGCAGAATGGCAGATTGGCAAACTGCAGAATTTGCCAATCTGCCATTCTGAATTTAGTAAAAATACAAGAAAATCAATATCTTATATAGTTTTGTACAAACGTCAGATTGGCAAGATGGCAAAAAATTGCCAACTAGAAGGAGTAGCCAAAAGCGCTCTTCTCAGGCTGGTTTCAGCAAGTTGGCAGATTGGCAAATTACCTTATATATATAAATATACTATGGTTATATCATAGTATATTTAAACTTAAAAGATCAGCAATTTGCTCGTGAAAGGATTTTAAGACCATAAGATTGTTTTATATGTTTCTTCAGTTCCTCTCTTTCCTTTTTATTGAGTGGATGCTCTGAATAATAAACTTCCCCACTTATTTTGAAAGAAAATGTTACCTTTTTGTTTTGGAACATTACTTTAGCTGATTGAATAGATTGTAGTATATTGCCAATAGATGACTTTAAAATATGTAACTCTGGTGCAATAGGATCATACGGCTTTACACTCAAAGTAAGATATGTATTACTATTTTTGAAATAATCTGACTTAAAATTTAACTCAAATATACAAATATTAGGGTCAGAACCCTCTATACATGCTTGAAGAAATTTATGCACTTGTAGTGGAAAGTTCTTATCCTGTATATTTACAAAAGTACATTCGCAGTTAAAATAACCACTTACAATACTATTTGCTATTTCCACAGCTTTATTAGTATTTTTAGCACAGAGATTAACCTTTGTACCATCAAGCGAAAAATCTAAAATCATCCACTCAGGTTTATGACCATGAACAACTTTGTTTGAATTAAGCAGTAAATCCATGTCACTTCCTCGACGTACAAACATATATATTCGATCTTGATGATGGAAAAAACCCTGCAACTGGTCATCATCCTTAAGTATCTGCTCTACGGCTTCTTGTGACATAAATTCCTTAAATGAAGTATTTATTTGTCTTGGTGATTTCTGTAGAGCAAATGATACGAAACCTTTCTTTTGTACTTTATCAAAGTGATAGACAAATTTTAGAAGTTTGCAATTTATGTGAAATAGTAAAAACAATAAGGATCTTTTATCATACTTAGTGTTATTTTTTATCAGGTATGATCTCATTAACTCTTGAGTAAGGGCAAATCTTGCTACTTCACTGACTGTAGCCTCAAGCTTTGTACAATCAAAGTAGCTAATGAGATAATAGTTAAAAAGAGAGTCAGAGTAACTGGTAAGTATCTTACGTTTTTGTTGAGTGGATCTATCGTCATAATCTCCGTCCTGAAAAAGTTGTCCATTTAAATGATTTTTAAAGCAATGCTGAAAAATGATGCTCAGTTGTTTACCAGAAAGGGAATCTAACCAAGATTGACGTATATTATAATCCTGAAAACGTTCTAGTAAAAGGTTGACCGGAACTTCTAAATCACTTTCCCAGAATTCGTAACTTGGATGAACATTCATACCATATTAAATAAGCTATATTATACATAATATGACAATTCAAGCAAAGATTTTTTGGACATAATTTTTTCAAATCTTGTATATTTAATTAGGGAGAATTTGTGTAAACTAGATAGCTTTCTTAAATGGAACATAAGGTGTGCATTGGTTTAGTTTAATAGAAGTCTCCTAACCTATAAAAAAATTCACAGGAAGAAAAACATGCAAAAAGGGGAATTAACTATTAATTGCCGTTATGAACCTCACAGGTTGGCGGGTACATATTTGGCAAATGCTTATGAACAATTATTGAAATGTAAAACAAAGGAGGTAGAAGAAAATGACAACGGTAAGCTTGTATGCAAGAGTTTCATCAAGACAACAGGCACAGGAGAATACAATAGAGAGTCAGATTGTAGAATTGGAGCGTCGCATTGGTAGTGATGGACATGAGTTATTAGATGAGCATAAGTTTGTCGATAATGGTTATAGTGGATCAAATTTAGAACGTCCTGGCTTAGAGAGTTTACGTGATAGAGTAGCAGAAGGTAAGATTGATAAGATATATATTCATTCACCTGATCGGTTATCACGCAAATCTGCATACCAAGCGCTCTTACTCGAAGAGTTTAGAAAAGCAGGTTCAGAGGTTGTTTTCTTAAATCATAAATTTGAGGATAACCCAGAATCTAATATGTTTTTAGGAATTCAAGGATTAGTAGCAGAGTATGAACGTGCAAAGATTATGGAACGTAATCGCAGAGGAAAACTTCATGCAGCTAAAACTGGCCGTATCAGTGTAATGAGTAATGCACCTTATGGTTATCGCTACATAGCAAAACATGTAGGTGAAGGAAGTGCTCAGTTTGAGATTAATGAAGAAGAGGCAAATGTAGTACGCAAAATATTTAATTGGGTTGGTCAAGAAAGAATAAGCATCAATGAAGTTATACGTAGACTTAGCGAGATATCGGTAATAACACAAACAGGAAAGGAACGTTGGAAAAGAAGTACTATCTGGAAGATGTTAAAAAATCCTGCTTATATAGGACGAGCAGCTTATGGTAAAACTAAGGCATGCTCGAAGCCACAAGTAAGGAAATCAAAAAAAGGAACTTGTGGTAAACTCAAAAATGGTCATTTTAGTAATGATAAAGAGAACTGGATTTACGTTCCAGTGCCAAAAATAATCAGTGATAATTTATTTGATTCAGTGCAAGTACAGCTAACTGAAAATAGGCAAAGGGCAAGAGCTCGAGAAAGAAAAGAAACTTTTTTGTTGCGGAGTTTAACAGTATGTCAGCGTTGCCAATATACTTATTGTGGTGTATATAGTAGAAATAAACGTTATTCTTACTACCGTTGTTCTGGCTCCAGGTTTAATGGCAACAGAATATGTGACAATAAATCAATACGCACTGATGTATTAGATGCAGTTATATGGGAAGAAGTCAAGAGTATACTAAAAGAGCCAGATAGGATTGCAAATGAATATCAACGTAGATTGTCAGAGAACAAAAAACCTCTACATAATCAAACACGTGAAAAGCAAGAAAGTAAGTTAAGATTAAGTATAAAAAAATTTATAGATAGCTATGCCAAAGGGTTTATAAGCCAAGAAGAATTTGAGCCAAGAATTACAACAATGAAACAGCATTTAAAAGAAATTGAGGAGGAAAAAGAAAAAGTACTTGATCAAAAGAAATTACAACAAGAATTGAGCCTTGTTACAGATAGCTTGAAAAACTTTTCCTCAAGTGTTGAATCAAAACTTGATCTGGTAGATTGGCAGACTAAGCAAAATATTATTAGAATGTTAATTCATCAAATTGAAATCAATCACAATCACTTGTATATAGTATTTCGCATAAAAAGTCTTGCAAACTTTGATCAAAATAGCCATAATAGAATTATGCAATGTTGTACTAGTCGTACAGACACTGGGATCTAGTCTTTTTGTCATCTAAAGCTACACTAGTATCCCCTTGATGGTGCTCTTTCTGGTGCCTTTCCCATTGAATCCACATGATTATTAACTTTTACATTACTACATTCGCTTGCTGGCTGAGCATTACTTACAGAACCTTCATTCTCAGCATCATTCCAAACACCAACTGTAAAATCGTATTCATAATCAGCAACAGAACTTTTGACAGATTGATTCGGAGCTCTTCTGTTAGCTTGATTAGATTGCTCTGGGACTTCTCTGTTAGAAGCAGATTCCCGAGCAGATTGTCCTGAAGCACTTCCGCTAGGAATAGAACTCTCAGCAGATTGATTCGAAGCTTCTTTGCTGGAAATAGAGCTTTGAGCAGGCCGGCTTGGAGTGCTTCCGTGGGTCTCTAGGTTTTTTCTTATTTGCCAATCACTATCGCATCTTTGCACTCTCCGATTTTGTACCTTCCCTGTCGTATTCGTTGCAGTCTTTGGATCAGGTGGACACACCCCTTTCTTCGGCTTCGCTTTTTTGTCTTCTTTATTTACTTCTTGTTTTGGCAAATTCTCAATATCCTCCTTACCTCTATCATGTGTTTGCACAAAAGGCACTCGATCTTTCAGAGAATTCGACAAAAGATCAAGCTCTGGTTTGCTCAGAGGAATTGGCCTTACAAATCCTGGTGAAATTTCAAAAAGGAAAACTGGCACTTTAGGCTTTTCTCTTTCATCTACCTTGATTTCTACGTCTTTATGAACTTCTTTAATTGCTTCTTCCTTTAATGATGTTTTTTCTGCTTTTTTATCTTCTTTTTCTGTAGATGCCGCTACCGCAGCCGCCAACTCAACTCCAAACATCTCTGCGAACATTGTAACAATCCATCCGACAACGGCCATTTGTAACCTGAGTTTCAGATCTTGCAATGCAGTTAATCTTTCTAACGCCCTTGCAAACTCTTCTTCTGATAACTCACCACTGCCTAATTTTTCCTGCAATTCTTTTATCTCTTTGTCCAACCTCTGATTGAAACTTAAATCGCGTGCAAAAATCTTCTTGATTAACTCCTTAAGCTTGTCACGCATAAATTTAATTATCGAAAGAAGCCAATTTTTTTCTTTCTTCTCCTTGAGCATTTGGTAGATTTTCGGATCATCTACATTTACTTCAAAAAGGTTAAAGAGAGCTTCAAAGAAATTCCAGAAATCTCCGAGTACTCTTCCTTTTTCACCAGTGAAGTAATCCTCATCATCACCTTCTCCGATATGTAGCTCTGCTTGAGATGGGATTTCATCGATACAACTAAAAGCCTGACGCTCACACTCGAGCCTCCTGAGCAAATCTTGTCTGGTGAGCTCCTCTACGCACTGCCTCTATTGCTCTGATATAGCTAAAGTGACTTACGATAATTTGAAAAACAAAAATTCGTCATTCCGCTACTTGTTAGCGGAATCTATACCGCGAATGAATCGCGGTATGACGTAGGACTGCTGTCATCCCAGTGCGTGACACTTGTATCTTTATGATGTGAGGCATTAGAGCTAAAATACCTCACAGGGAGGGTGAAGCTGATGCGACACTAATGCCATTAAGCCAGATTTTGCTTCCCTCCCATAGAGTTAAAGACTGAACAGTATCTTTTGGAATTATATCCCGTATTACAAGGTTAGTCTAAACTCTCAGTTTATTTATAGTCTTGGAGGCAATTTTATGCAAGTAAATGCTATTTTGGGTGTGGATATTTCAAAAAAGAAATTTGATGTTTGTTAGTGGACAGTAAAAAACGACACAAAGTCTTTCAAAATAATCAAGATGGTTTTGCAAAACTTGTAGTTTGGTGCAATGGCCATGGAGCAAATCTTACTCATTTATGTCTTGAAGCAACTAGTTGGTATGGAGAAGATTTGGCTACTTTTATGCACGATTTAGGACATAATGTCAGTATAGTAAACCCAGAAAGCTTTTGGCAAAAGTGAGCTGCTCAGAAATAAGACAGATAAATCAGATGCAGCTATGATAGCTAGATTTTGTATCGCCAACAAACCTGCTCTTTGGAAGCCCATTGCACCTGAAATGAGGCATTTGAGGGAGCTTTACCGTTGCATGCAATCGCTAAAAGATGATAAGGTGCAACAGACAAATCGCTTGGAAAACAAAAATATGCATTCCAGTTGCAAAGAAGCTATATCTAAAGTAATTTTGGCAATAGAGGAGCAAATTATTGTTCTCGAAAAAGAAATTAATGAGCATATAAATAACTATCCACATCTAAAAAATATGGTGGAAAACCTTAAGACTATAAAAGGTATAGGATATCTTACTGCTGTTGCTGTTGTCGCAGAAATGCCATCAGTTGATAACTTTGACAATGCTAAACAATTTACAGCTTTTGCTGGTCTAAATCCAGGACATTATCAATCGGGATCGTCAGTAAGTAAGAGAAGTTGCATATGCAAAATAGGATCTGAGCGTATTCGAAAAGCTCTTTATATGCCAGCTATAGTAGTCAAAAACCATAATAATCATTTTCAAAAGTTTTGTCAGCGTCTAGCAAGTAAAGGCAAATGTCCAAAAGTCATAGTTCTTGCGTTAATGCGAAAATTAATGCATGTCTTTTTTGGTATTCTTAAAAATAATCAACCATTTAATTGTAATTTTGTTGGATAATTTGTTTGACAGCAGAGACAGTATCTGGGATGACACCCTGACAATCGTCATCCCGCTACGTGTTAGCGGGATCTAGAGATACCGCGGCGGTATGACGGTTCGTGGCGGTATAATGAAGCTTGAAAGCGGATCACCTTTCACGACCCGTGTTTACTTCATTCACTTTAGGAGTATTAACAGGCGTTATTGCTGGGTTCTCAAGCTTTGTTGCCTGCTTCAAACCCTCGCTTACACTTTTGTCCTTTAAAATTTCATCAAGCTGCTTACTCTTTTGTTGCTCTTCGTTATTTGACGTATCTCTTTGAGCATCTTCTTTCATGCCACGAGCATTCTCTACATCCTTTTCACCTTCACCCAAAAGTTTTTCTAATATTTTCTTAACAAAGCGCTTCAGAAGACTCAAAAACCCTTCTTCTTTTTGATTTCCTTGTGGTTGAGGCGTGGTATCTTTTTTGTCCGGCTCAGTGTTGAGCTTCTCTTTTACAGAACTCTTGCTCACTGAGGGACTAACGATGTGCTCTGATGGCTGTGTATCTGTTTGTACAGAAGCCTCAGAAGTCTTTTTTTGTCCACTCTGTTCAACACTTTTACCTTCTGTTGTAGTTTCTCTAAGAGTGTTAGCTGCTTCTTGAAATTTTTTGTCATTTTTTAATTCTGCAACTTTTTCACTTGTGAAGATGCCCTTCCCTTTATATTGTTGGTCAAGCTCAGCAATTCTTTCAAAATCTTGACGTACTTTTTCATCTGCACGTCCTTTTTGACTTTCAAATTTCTGACTCAATTCTGCAACGTTTTTCATTTTGTTCTCAAGCTCCTTACTTTTCACAGCTTTTAGAGCCTCTGTTCCTTTTGCGATATAATTAACCTTCTCTTCTAATGAGGTACCTTCTGGAAAAGCACCTGGAGAACGTTCAAAAACATCTTTAAACTTTTTTTCAACACTTTCTTTAGATGTCTGGGCCATACCTGTTACCTATTAAAACATATCATATAACCAGTATATTAGCTAATTATATAAAAAACAGTTAACATAACTTGTGGTAAAAAGTGTTTATCAAGGGCGTCCTATTTATATCTTTTTCATTAAAATGCTATTTACTTATTAAGTTAAAATGTATAATTATATAAGAAATGAAAGATAGCCCATTAGCAGTAGTATTCGATTGGGATAATACCTTAGTTGACACTCAAGATAACATTTTTAATGCTATTAAACATACCATAAACTCAATGGGGTATAGTAATAAAGCTGCTGATAGAAATTCCCATGAGTCGAGAAAGAGCTATATGGTCAATTTATTTGGCGATCAGTGGAAAAAAGCGAATCAGATATATCAACAATATTTAGATGATGCACTATTGCAAAACATTGCTTTGAATCAAGGAGTAGAGAAAATGTTGCAGACACTGAAAAGCCACAATATTTATCTAGCAATAGTAAGTAATAAGAAAAATACTAATTTACGTGAAGAAGTTACCTATTTTAAACTGGATTCTTACTTTGAAAGAGTGGTTGGGTCATGCGATACCGCGGAAGATAAACCATCTGCAACCCCACTGCTATTTGCACTAGAAGAGAGTACGTTGCCTATAAATAGAGAAAATGTGTTTTTCGTTGGTGATAGCATCACAGATGTTCTGTGTGCACAAAATGCCAATTGTTTACCTATTATATACGGTCAATCAATAAGCGGTTATGAAGATTTGTTATGTTTTCAACATTTTGATAAGCTTACAGATTTTATAATAAAGTATTTAGAAGATAGGTAATGACCACTGTTACAGAGATTGCCAGTATAATAAGACGCTTTTGCGCATATTTGATAGATAGAGCAATTTTATTAATTCCAAACTTATTAATCAGACTATTGTTAAAGAATTTTCCGTTAATTTCATCTATGTGTATAGATTGCAGTTACTTCACATATTTTATATCTTCAAAAGCCCAAGCAACTCCTGGTCAGCAATTAATGAACATACATACCATAAGCTTGGACGGTTCTAAAATAGATTTGAGTTTAGCATTTGATAGAAGCATTTCTCAGTTTTTTCTTTCTCTATTATATAACATAATAGTTATCCTCATCGAGCTTTTCCAAGAACAGGACGTGTTAATAAACGCTTTCGATATATTAATAGTGCTACTCACTATATTAACGGTGCTGCTCACTCTCTGCTGGTATCTAGTTGCTTGCTTCTCTAAGAAAAAACAGACATACCACGACATGCTATTTAATACGGTTGTTATCAAAGGAACTATTAAATGAGTTGCTATAACTATCGTTATCATATAAATTATGCTGATAAATTGAACTAAGGGAAGATTATGAATGAAGAGATAGTAAAATGTTTGAATAAATTATTGACCAATGAGCTGACTTCTGTACGCCAGTATCTTTTGCATTTTGCGGTTCTCAAAAACAATGGAATTAATAGACTTGCAGAAAAGGTAAAAAATGAGCTTAACGAAGAACTTGAACATGCAAACAAGTTGGCAGAAAGAATTTTGTTATTTAAAGGAGTTCCAAATTTTCAGGATACAAACGAAATATCAAAGCATGATGGAAAGTTTACAAAAGACACAATACGGAAAATCTTAGAAGCTAATTTGAAATTAGAGGGAAAAGGTATCAAAGATATCAAAGAAACGATTTCTATCGCTGAGAAAGAAAAGGATTTTGTTAGTGTAATGTTATTAGAAGAGATGTTAAAAAATGAAGAAGAGCACTTCCATTGGATTGAGAAACAGATTGACCTTATTGAACTAATGGGTGTTGAAAACTATTTAAGAACACAAATATAGAGTGTTAAAAAAAATAGTATTTATTTTAATTGTACCTTGCTTGCTCCTTTTTTTATTAGGATTATGGCAAGTATTCAGATTGAACTGGAAGAATAATATTATCAAAAATATGAGTCTTCCAGTTGTTCATCTATTGCCCAATAACGACCTTGAAAAATTTAACTATAGGCATGTCAAGATTGATGGGATTCTAAGTGACATAGAACTATATGTTTTTGCAGGACAACATGGCTATCATGTGTTATCTCCTATGCTACTTACTACTGGAAATTATATGCTAGTGAACAAAGGAATAGTTAAAGAAAAAAAAGAGGAAAGAGCAAAAATTGAAAAAGTAGCTGCAGGTGGAGTTTTATATTGCAATAGCAGTAAAAGCAAAAATTGGTTTATCAAGAACGATACTGCTTCGAATACATGGTTTACCCTGAGTACAGAAGAAATTTCCAATGAGTTAGGTATTAAGCTAGAGAAGTGTGTATTGTGGCCGAACAATTTTGGTAGCAAATTAGCTGTACAGCCAATGAAGCATTTGGAATATGCAATCACTTGGTTTGCACTTTCCTTAATTTGGTTGATTATGTGCGTAATTTACTATAGGCAAAACCTCAATAAAGCTTGAAGCTTTCTGTACATAAAATTAGAGAAGTAGTTATTCATCTTTATCACTACCAAGGTCTTTTAACATACTGTAATTGCCTTTTCTGAATCTACTTTTTAAAGACGTAACTCCACTTTCGCTAATACCACTAAGGCTCAGTGCAGCTCCACCTAGCTGCAATCCTATCTCAGATGTTTCAGGAATAATTTTACTAGCTCCTAGATCTCTATAAACCTCCACATTACTCAGATCTGGTAAGCGTATTACAATATTTACATGCGGAAAATTTGCTGCAACTAAAGAAACAACTTTTTTTATAGTAACTTCATTCTTTATTGAAATAACGAGAGCTTGAGCTCTTTCTATTCCTACAGATTTTAAAATTTCACATCTTGTAACATCTCCAAGATATATAGGAAAACTATCACTTTTTCCTTCTTTGACTATTTTCGATTGAATATCTACAACAACGTAACTTAAATGCTCTGCCGTAAGCATTTTTGTTACCATATATCCCACTCTACCAAATCCAGCAACTATCACATGGTTATAAAGATCTTGTGTATCTGTTTCAACAGCTTCATCATCTAATATTGTTTTCTCAGTGCTAAATGAGTTTGCTATCCAATCTCCAAGCCCCGATAAAAGAGGAGTGAAAGCCATGGTTACTGTAGTTACCATCATAAGTACTTGAGCGATTTCACTTGGTAGCACATTTAGCTCATCTGCTAAGCGAAACAAAATAAACGCAAATTCACCGCCTTGTGAAAGCAGTAACCCAGCTTGTATAGCAGGTGCACTCTTAAACCCAAAAAATCTACACAATATATATATAATAGATGTTTTTAAAACGATAAGGATAATCGATAATAAAGTAATTAGTGGTAACTTATTGAGTAAAAGTTCGGTATTGATGGACATACCAACAGTCATGAAAAATAAGCCAAGAAACAAATCTTTAAATGGCAATACTGCGTGTTCTACTGAGTGTCTATATTCTGTTTCTGCAACTAACAATCCAGCAACAAATGCACCTAATGCTAACGATAAATGGAATTGCTCAGTAATAAATGCTGCTCCTAATACTATTAAAAGCGTTGTTGATATAAAGATCTCATTACTTTCCATTTTAGCAATAACCGAAAATAAAGGTCTAAGCAATAATCTACCAGTTATAAATATCAGCACTAATGCAATAGCTGCTTGCACCAATGAACCTGCCAATGAGCTTATCAGGCTGTGCTCAGAATTGCCAGTAAGTAAAGGTACCAATACTATTAATGGTACCACTGCAAAATCTTGCATTAATAGCACTGCTATCGACAACCTACCAACCTGACTTGCTTGAGAACCTTTTTCTTGCAGAACCTGCAACACTATTGCTGTTGAGGATAGCGCAAGCCCACCACCAATAACTGTTGCTATATTCGTATTCACTCCGAAAGCAAGAGCGATGCACCATATTGCTACCATGGTAACTATAACTTGAAGAGAACCGAACCCAAATACATGAATACGCATAGCGATCAGGCGTTCAAATGTCAATTCAAGGCCTATAATGAATAATAGAAAAACTACACCAAATTCTGCAAGATTATCCATTACTTCAGCTGAGTGTATCAGATTAAATCCGTGAGAACCAATAACTGCACCTGCAACGAAGTAACCAAGCACTGGACTAATATTCATTTTCCAAAATGCTATGACTATAAACACAGCAGCAGAAAGCAAAATTATAATATCAAACAAATGCTGAGAGCCACTGTGCATGATATTTAACCTGTAGAATTAGACCATTTAATTGAGCAGCCAATACTTGATTTTTGGTCAATTGGAGAATTACCAGTTTCTGCAATAAATTTCATAGCTTGAAATAAGTCACTACTTCCTACTTCATAGCTTTGAACCTTTTCTTTTTTTGCGTCGTTAAAACGTCCACGATAGCAAAGGTTTAAATTGGAATTAAAGCCGAAAAAGTCAGGAGTGCAAACAGCCCCGTATTCTTTAGCTATTTTCTGTGTACTATCAATTAAATATGGAAATGTAAACTTATTTTCCTTGGCAAAATTAATCATATTTTCAAAGGAATCTTCTGGATATTCATTTACATCATTTGGCATTATTGCAATGGTGTTTACCTGATAATCTTTTTTCAATTGATCAACATCGCTTACCAGATTGCTAATAATTGACTGAACGTAAGGACAGTGATTGCATATAAACATTATAATAAGACCATTTTTTCCACAACAGTCACTTAATGCATAATATTTATTGTCTACTCCCAAAAGATTAAAATCTTTTGCAGTAAAACTAAAATCGACTTTAGGAGTATTCAGAGCAACCATAGACTATTATTATACCACATGTAATTTACGGTCTTATTATTTAAATGTCAAACGGTTTCTATGTATACTGTTTGCATATTCTTTTTTAGTATTATAATTATAAAACTTATGTTCATAACTTTCGAAGGAATAGACGGCTCTGGTAAAACAACACAATCTAAGCTACTTACAAATCATTTTAAGCAAATTCGCGGCGAAAATAATGTGGTATTGACTCGAGAACCAGGTGGCACTAACTTTGCAGAGAAGGTAAGAGGAGTATTGTTAACGAATAATATTGATTCTATTTCTGAACTCTTGCTACTTATCTCGATGAGGCGCGAACATATGAAAAAATTAATATTACCAGCTCTTGCAGAAGGAAAAATAGTGATTTGTGATCGGTTTATTGATTCAACTATTGCATATCAAGGATATGGGTTTGGAGTTGACTTAGGGCTAATAAGGGACTTACATAAGCTAGTGGAAATTAAATATCCAGATATTACATTCATTCTAGATATTGATGTTAAAGTTGGGTTAAATAGAGCAAAAGACAAGAATAAATATGAAGAAATGGATGTTAATTTTTACAATAAGGTCAGAAAAGGATTTCAGGAAATAGCCATAAAAGAGCCCGTTAGGTGCAGTGTTATCACTGGAATTGAAACAAAAAATGATAATCACGTACACAATGAAATTATTGATAAAATCACCTAGCTTGTGATAGAAAATTATCAATTTCAGGTAACATTATTTCATATGAATAACTTTTTGTTTGAGTAGCTAAAAAATCCTGTATTTTGTCTGGATCTTCTTCACTTATCATCTTATATGCCCTTGCGAGGTTCATTAATTCACTTCTATTTTTTTTATTGCTTACTTCAGTAATAGTAAAAAATTGATCAAAATGGTCTAAGAGGTCTTTATTTTTTATTGAAGACACAATATCGTCAATTTCTTTCACATATAATGCAAGTTTGTGTGCTTTACTACGATCTTCAAAACAAAGATTAACAAGCACGTTACGAAACCTATCTTTCGTAGTATAGCTCTTTCCATAAAAGTCCGGATGTGATAGGATAAGGGTAGATGATGATAAGGAGGTTGAATGCCAGCAGCATATAGTTATGATTTAAGAAAAAAAGCAATGGAAGCGCTAGACGAAGGAGAAAGCAGAGAAACAGTGGCAGCAAGATTTAAGATTGGACGAACTACTTTATGGGAGTGGCAGCAAAGAAGAAAAGAAACAGGAGACTTTCAATCAAAAAAACTTGGAAATGGGGGTTACAATCACAAAATTACCGACTGGGATACCTTTGCCAAATTTGCCAGAGAACACGGAGGAAAGACTCTATCGGAAATGGCTAAACTTTGGAACAACGTTAGTATCCAAACGATCTATCGAGCCCTTAAAAAAATTGAATTTACGCGCAAAAAAAGACATATGGATACAAGGAAAGAAACGAAGAAAAACGTGCTGAATTTTTGAAAATTATAGCGACAAAAGAACCTAAAAACTTAGTGTATATAGATGAGTCTGGCATTGATAACACCGAAGACTACCCCTACGGATATTGCCAGAAAGGACAGCGGTTTTATGCCTTAAAATCTGGAAAGAAAACTCAACGAATCAGTATGGTTGCAGCCTTAAGTGGAAGAAAGATAGTTGTTCCGTTAACCTTTGAAGGCCACTGTAATATGGATGTTTTTAATGGATGGTTTGAGCAATTTTTGACACCGATCTTGGAACCTGGACAGACTGTCATTCTTGACAATGCTACTTTTCATAAGTCTGATAAGATTATCGAGCTTGCTAAAGGGGTTGGTGCAGAAATTTTGTATCTGCCGCCTTATTCTCCAGATTTCAACAAAATTGAGCATCATTGGTTTGCTATAAAAAACAGAGCCAGGAAAAACATTCCTCTATTCGAATCCTTTCGTCGTGCTGTTGATTCTGCCTTCCTATGACCTGTTCGGACTATTATGAGAAATGCTATACTTCTCACTTCTGCTAATAAGGACTTAATATTTTCTTGGCAATGCACTCTCTTTACCGATTCATCCGGTTCAACCATACCAAGAACATTCTTTACCAAAGATTTTTCTTCACAACTAAATATGAACATGTAATAACCCATCGATAAAGTGAAGAGCAAGAACATAGCCGGAAGTAAAAACGGAGCTAATACATTTTGTGACGCAGGGAAAATAAACCAGGTAACAGTTGCTATTGACACAGTTACAAATAATCCTGATAAACATAATTGTGCTTTTCTTCTATAATTCTGATCAATAACTGTACTTACACCAATAGAAGCTATATCAATCATTACTCACACCTCATTAAACATTAATACTAACTGAATGATAGCATTATTGTGATGAAAATGCAATATTATGAATATTTTAATACAATTTATATTGACAGTTACAATTCTGAATGTTTTATTGCAGCGTTAGCTGATTAGCATTTTTAAGATGAGGTCAACTCTCATAGAGAGAGGATTTTTTTATTTTCTCATTCTTCTCATTTTCCTCTCTAACAATTTTTTTTCCATTTAATATGTCCTTTATTTCATCTCCTGTTAAAGTTTCAAACTCCAGTAGATTTTCGGCAATGAGATCTAAGCCTTTCTTATGCTTGGTCAAAATGTCTTTTGCTTTTTCATAGCAAGAAGATACAACTTTCTTCACTTCTTCATCTATAAGTTTTAACGTATCTTCAGAAATTATCTCAGAACCATGTATGGTTTGTTCGCGATTGTGATAGATCGGGCCTATTTTGTCACTCATTCCCCATTTTGTTACCATAGCGCGTGATAAATCAGATGCTTGTTTTATATCCGAAGATGCACCGCTTGTGACTTTATCGTAGCCAAAAATTAGCTCTTCTGCCACTCTTCCACCCATTGCAACAGTTATATCTGCTAGCATCTTTTCTCTTGTGAGGGACACTCTATCTGTTTCTGGTAGTCTCATAACTAAACCGAGTGCCCTACCGCGTGGAATAATTGTTGCCTTGTGTATAGGATCAGAAGCAGGCATATTAACAGCAATCATCGCATGACCAGCTTCATGGTATGCAGTCAGTCTCTTTTCCTCTTCTGTCATAATGAGAGATCGCCTTTCTACGCCCATCATCACTTTATCACGTGCATATTCGAAATCATCCATGGTAACAATCTTCTTGTTTCTTCTTGCAGCGATAAGTGCAGATTCATTCACCAAATTTGCTAGATCAGCACCTGAAAAACCTGGTGTTCCTCTTGCAACTGTTTTCACGTTTACATCTGGTGCTATTGATATTTTCTTTATATGAGTATTTAATATCTTTTCACGCCCATTTATATCGGGTAAAGAAATAGTAATCTGTCGGTCAAAACGACCAGGTCTAAGCAGTGCTGGATCTAAGACATCCGGACGGTTAGTCGCAGCAATTATTATTACACCTTCATTAGACTCAAAGCCATCCATCTCAACTAATAACTGATTTAATGTTTGTTCTCTTTCATCATTGCCGCCACCAAGACCAATGCCACGATGTCTACCCACCGCATCTATTTCATCTATAAAAATTATACAAGGAGCATTTTTCTTGCCTTGATCAAACATATCACGAACACGACTTGCACCAACACCCACAAACATTTCAACAAAATCAGATCCAGAAATACTAAAGAATGGCACATTAGCTTCTCCTGCAATTGCACGAGCAAGTAAAGTTTTACCAGTTCCAGGAGAGCCAATCAAAAGGCACCCTTTTGGTATTTTTCCACCTAATATTTGAAATTTTTGCCTTTGTTTAAGAAAATCAACGATCTCTACTAGCTCTTCTTTTGCTTCATCAATTCCGGCAACATCATCAAATGTTACTTTTTTTCCACTAGTCATGAGTCTAGCCCTTGACTTGCCAAAGCTTATAGTTCTGTTGCCCCCCGCTTGTGTTTGTTTAAGAAAGAATAGCAAGAAGCCAATAAAGATAAATGTTGGGACCCATGAGATAAGTAATCCACCAATTACGTTCATGGCAGAATCTCCAGTTGAAAAGGAGAATCTCACTTTTCTATCATGTAAATTTTTTATTAGGTCGCTATATATGACACCGCTTGAATTGAAACTTGAACCGTCCCTGAACTTGCCTTCAATGCTCTGGTTTTTTATGACAATATTTTCTACATCATTGTCTTCTAGTCTAGTTAAAAATTCCGAAAAAGGTATAATTGTTTTACTTTTACCTACATTTCCGCTGAACTGAATATAAGCAACTGAAATAAGAACAATAATTACTAACCAGATCAATAAGCCTTCTAAAAATTTTTTCATTTCTATTTGTAACTAAATACTAATCAAGCTTACCAAATTTTGTTTTATCGTGCTATTAATAATGCATTGAACCTTATCGTCATTGGTATTTTTTCCGTTATAATTTACATCAGGATAAGCAAGCACCTTTCCATCTTTTAGCACTACAGGCAAAGAATAGAAAACTTCAGGGCAGCAGTTGTAATCCTTCAGAAATTCAGGAACTTTTTGTGTTTTTTTTAATGGAGCGATGATAACTGAACACTCTTGATTTCCGAGTATTGTGCAGCTAAATCTGTTATCCCATTGAGTAGGTTCATTTAAAGGTAGGTTTAAGGTAATTTCTTGTATCTTTGACGATTCTCTAATTATCAAGATATTTTCTCCATGTTTTCTTATTTTACACCCAGAAAGTGTACAGTTAACATTACTATCCTTTTGCAATATTTTATTAAATATTACGATAAGGCTGTTGTACCTTGGTTTATAATGTTTACTGGCAATTGCCATTATGGAGTAAAGAAGAAGCCTCAAGGCTATTTCCTCTGGCAATTGATAAAACTCACTTAGTTTAATTTCAATATAACCAAGATCATGCACATTAACGCAGTCATTAAACGCAAGGCGTGTGTAGTGCATCAACGCTTTTGCAGCTCTTTTCATATGAAGGGCTGTGAGGCATATTCGCTCTGTTAAAATCTCTTGATTATCACTTGCTTTAAGTAAGTTACGGTATAAAGTTCGCCTGTATTTTAAGTCATAGTTGCTTCTATCTTCGATCCATTTTAACCGATGAAGCTTAGCGTACTTTTCTATTTCACTACGACTAAAATTTAACAATGGCCTAAATATATAAATACCATTTAGGAAAGACTTGTAGTCCATTGATGATAATCCATCTACGCCACTACCTCGCTCTAATCTTAACAAGAACGTTTCTGCTTGATCATCTTTGTGATGAGCAACAAGTAAATATTTAACATTATTATTTTTACACCACTCTGCTAGTAACTTATACCGTGCTTTTCGTGCCTGTAACTGAATATTGCCTTTAATATTTTGCTTCTCCCAATTTAATATGAACGATTCCTTTGCTCCAAGTTCCTTTGCATAACTTACAACAAAATCAGCTTCTTTTTGAGACTCTGGACGTAACCCATGATTTACTGTTAATGCTGTAGGAAGTGAAAGCTTGTTTTTTTTTGCCCAGTTAGTCATTAAGTGCAGTAAGACTATACTATCTACACCACCTGATACTGCAACTGCAACTTGATTGTTATAGAAAGCAAAACTATTAACCACATTTTGAAATAATAACTCTAATTCCATTATGTCTCTTGATGGCCAGACAGGTCAGATCTCTTACGTCATACCGCGACTTATTTGTGGTATATATAGATCCCGCTAACAAGCAACGAAATATGACAAGTTTGTCCTTTTTTGTCTACCCCAGTGCCCTTTCTTTATGTCATCCCAGTGTTTGACACTGGGATCCAGGTTTTAATGCAAGAAACTATTTCTTTATTCCAGAAAATGAAAATTCCACTCTACGATTTTTAGCATGCTCTTTTTCATATTTAGAATTTCTAGAATCATCTTTTACATTAACCAAAGGCTCAGTTTCACCTTTAGAAGCAGTTTTTATTCTGTTTTCTATGTAGGGTGTACAACTAACCATAAATTTTTTAGCTGCATCTGCCCTTCTAGCGCCTAGCGCAAGATTATATTCATGAGAACCACGGTTGTCAGTGTGACCAGTTAAAGTAACCTTCGCGTCAGGGTTATCTTGTAACACCTCCATTACGTCAAGTAATGCATCTGCACTTACTTCAGCAATACTAGATTCATCATAACCAAAGAAAACTCTTTTATCACCTATCTGCTTAACAACAGAATTTATTTTATTTGTTGTATTTGCTCCTTTTTTTGGGCAAGAACTTACACCAGTAAGTAATAAACAAAAACAGCACATTATAACCAGTCTACTCCACATTACTAAACCTCCATAAATTTTAAATAGTGCGTAACTTTAATTTCAGTAGCTAATATCTCTCCATATTGTAATATAGTCAAGAGAAATAAAATACTAAATACTTTTTCTACAACCTTACAATTAATTTTCCTATAATATGCTGGACTCTGAGTAGAAAAATCCAATAAAAGAATAAAAAGTACAATTTTTTATTGTACTTTAAGCAAATATACTTTTAACTTTATTATTAATCTATTACGGTATTAAACAGATGTTTTCTAAAATAATGAACAAATATGCAATCTTATAAGTTTTTAGAGGAAGTATTATATAGGGTAAAGAATATCGAAAATACGCTAAAAGTACTAAACCAAAGCCAATTGAATATAGAGGACAAAGTTGAACAAATGAGTCTTCTAGAAGAAATCAGACATGAAATTATCTCTCATGACGCAATAAAGGAATCATTAGCAGATGCTCTTGGTAACAAAAAAAGTGCAAATACTCAGCAGCTAAAGTTAATAGAGAGAATACATAAAAGCAACAGTGCTGTTCCTATTGATTTAGTAAAGTCTTTATCCAAAGCTAAGGTTGAATGCCAAGATTTATGGAAGCTATCTCATTCTGAAACCAGTAACTTAGAAAAACTAAAAGAACGTTTTACTGATTTAATCACACTCATTCGCGAAGTAGCTTCTATAAAATCGCAGCAATTAAAATGCTCAAAATACGACTCACTGCTTGCTGACTATGACTCTGATATCACAGAAAAGAATATAAGGGAAGTATTCCCCAAGGTAGGCAAATTTTTTAGCGAAAATGTAGATAAAATAATTGAAAAGCAGAAAAAGGATAAGGTTACTAATATACAAAAAGTTGCTACTCAGAAACAGATTGAACTTGGCTCATTATGTTTACAGCAAATGGGTATTGCACTAAATGAGATTCGTACTTCTTATTACTACCCTATAGATTATGATGAATCTGATTTTTGTTATGGTTTATTTTCACTTTTACGGCATAGTGGTTATGCAATTTATCAAAAATGTTTAGCGCAAAATTCTATAAGTAGTCCAATTACGAGACATGTTATGTATGAAACTCAAGGGTTATTCATGGAAAGGATGATTGGAACATCCAGAGAATTTATTGAGTTTATTCAACCACACATAAAAGAGAAATTTGCTATAAAAGGCAAAACTAACGAGAAAGTTAGCAGTGTTGAAAATTTGTACTTGATTTTCAATGAAATAAACCTTTCTTCTTTTTTAAAAAATGCAGATGAATTTAGTCTGTTAGCTCATATTATGTTGAGAACTAGGTTAGAACAAGATATAATAAATGGTACATTGGAAGTCAAAGACCTGCATGATGCGTGGCTGGAAGGTATGAAGCACTATAAAATTCCAGTAAAAGCTGAAAATGAGCTAAACACTTATTTTCAAGATGAATATTGGGCAAGCGGTGTTATGGGATACTTTCCTATAAAAATTATTGCTTTAATTGCTGCTGTGCAGATTTTCTCTTGCGTTAAAAAGAATCATTACGAATCATTAAGTGCTATAATAAAAGGAGATTTTAGTTTACTTATCAGTTGGTTATCTCAAAATATATACAGTGCAAAGTGTGGCCTGGAACTGCTAAAAAAAGTAACAGGTAAGGGTTTAGACGTTGAGTGTGTTACTTACTACTTATCTGAAAAGTATAATTTGTCTTAATAAATGGTTTTCTTGAGTTATGTATGAATTTTGTTCGAAAATTAACCGGAAAGTTTTATAGCCTTTTCACTTTCAAAGGTTTATTCGCTAGCGATATTGCTATAGATCTTGGCACTGCAAACACTTTAGTTTATCAGAAAAATCAGGGAATAGTGCTTGATGAGCCTTCAGTTGTAGCAAGAATAAAAGAAAAAGGAAGTTACGTTCCTTATGCTTTTGGTAAAAAAGCTAAAATGATGCTTGGAAAAACGCCTGGAGAAATAGAGGCGATAAGGCCCTTAAAAGATGGAGTCATTGCTGATTTTAAAAGTGCGGAAGAAATGCTAAAATATTTCATACGCAGTGCAAACACAAAATTCACTGTTAATAAACCTAATATTATCATATGCGTTCCATCTGGATCCACGCCAGTTGAAAGGCGTGCTATACAAGATGCAGCAGAAAGTGCTGGTGCAAATGAAGTATTTTTAATTGAAGAACCAATGGCTGCAGCAATCGGAGCTGGGCTCCCGGTTACTGAACCTGAGGGTTCTATGATTGTTGATATAGGGGGCGGTACAACTGAAGTTGCAATTATTTCTTTAGGCGGAATTGTTTATTCACGTTCTGCCAGAGTAGGTGGCGATATTATGGATGAAGCAATAAAATCATATATTCGTGAAAATCATAAGTTGTTAATCGGTGAAACAACCGCTGAGAAAATTAAGAAAAGCATAGGTTCAGCCAGTCTGCCAGGTGAAAATAACAAAGAGGAAATGATAATTAAAGGCAGGGATTTAGTGAGTGGCATGCCAAAAGAAATGCTTTTATCAGAATACCAAGTTGCAGAGAGTTTAATAGAGCCTGTACATCAGATAATTTCTGCTATTAAGACTGCGCTGGAGAGCACTCCACCTGAACTTTCTTCTGATATAGTCGATAGAGGAATAGTTTTATCCGGTGGTGGTGGATTATTACGTAATCTAGGTAAAGTTATCAGTGAAACAACAAAATTACCGGTTCGTGTTGCAGATGACCCACTTTGTTGTGTTGCCTTAGGTAGTGGAAAAGTGCTTGAAAACATGGATTATTTTGGCCATGTTTTATTCAAGCAAGATTAAATTGTTTTTGAAGGTAGTTTATCGAATTGTTTTGATGGAATTATGTAATATAAATGAGATCCCAGTGTCATGCACCAAGTAATTTGAAGGCAACTTCTAGCAGAAAAGGGTGTCATCCGAGTAGCTAACACTGGGATCCAGGAAACTTGATTACAAATAAATATGCTGTTTTAATGAATTTGTGTAATAGAAGCTAGATTCCAGTGTCAGCTACTTTCATGACATTATCTACTATGTAAATTGCCCCCAAATCAAAACGTTTGCACAGTTGTATGTTGGAATGACACAAGATTTGCGTTTATAAATTAAGGCGGTTATGCTAAAAGAATTTGAAATTGAACCTCTGCTAAAAGATAAAACTCCGCACCAGACTAAGGCTGTTGTTGCAATGTCCGGGGGAGTTGATAGCTCGGTTGCTGCAGCACTGCTACATAACCTTGGGTACCAGGTGATAGGTGTGACTCTTCAACTCTATGGCACTGACGGTAATGCTAACGCAAGAAAGGGTGCATGCTGCGCTGGACAGGATATTTATGACGCTAAGCGTGTAGCTGAAAGTGTTGGCTTTCCTCACTATATTTTAAACTATGAGGAAATATTCAAAAAGGAAGTAATAGAGGATTTTGCGAGTACCTATATGCGTGGGGAAACTCCCATACCATGCGTGAGATGTAACCAAACGGTAAAATTTCGTGATCTATTACAAGTTACAAAAAATCTTGGTGCGGATGTGCTCGTAACAGGACATTACGTGAGAAGGTTAGAAAAAAATGGTGAGGTAAAGTTGTGCAGAAGCATTGATAAAAGTAAAGATCAAAGTTATTTTTTGTTTGCTACAACTCAAGAGCAATTGAAGCTTTTGCGATTTCCACTAGGTGGGTTCTATAAAAGTGATATAAGAAAATTAGCAAAGTATTTCAGCTTACAAATTTCTGAAAAGCCGGACAGTCAAGATATATGCTTTGTTTCCGAAAGCTATAGTAAAACAATAGCTAAATTAGCTCCACAATCTGTACAGAAAGGTAAAATAGTGGATGTTAATGGAAAAGTGCTAGGCGAGCACAGTGGCATAGTAAATTTTACAGTGGGGCAAAGAAAGGGCTTGGGTATCGCACACAATGAACCTCTTTATGTGATAAAAATTAATACAGAAAATAATGAGGTTATAGTAGGTCCGATCAACGTATTAATGCAAAAAAAAATATTGATCAAGGAGTTAAATTGGTTAGAACAACCAAAGGAAGGTATGGAAGTAACTGTGAAGCTGAGATCATCACATGCGGGAAGTTTAGCAACAATACATTCAACTGACGAAAAAAATAAAGCCTGTGTCATTTTAAACGACGATTACTTTGGCATCAGTCCAGGTCAAGCCTGTGTAGCGTATAAAGATGAGCAAGTTATCGGCGGTGGATGGATATGCTCTTAACTAAAAGCTTTAATGCAGAGTGTAAACATACAATAGACTTCTTGCATAACCATATAACATTGGGAATAGAAACAAAAAAACTTGCTTGACAAACTCCGCCAGCCCCCTTATCATGAAACTGAAGCTATTTATTTATCTTCGCAATCTCTGCAGTGGATTAATGACAAAAAAACTTAATGTATTTGGCGTAAATCATGCTTAATTTTTTGCACTATGTGCACCTCATGTCTTTATCAAATTTCTAGCTACACAAGCTGAAATACGCTATTTAAAACATCAAAAAACGCCAACTTAAAAAATGGATAGTGAATAATTAGCTACCCTAGGGTTTCTTTGCCTTTTTTTCTGTTTAGTAAATTTCTTAACGTTTATAATTTAGATTAGTTGCGGCTTAAGAGCAGCTAAATCGCGGTTATTAAGTGTTTAGAATAAAAAAACGCCATACTTGAAAGTATAATGTAAGTAATTAGCCAACCACGGGGCTTCTTTTGCCTTTTTTTTCATTTGGTAAATTTCTTAATGTTTGTAGCTAAACGACAACCGTCATCCCGCTGCGTGTTAGCGGGATCTCTTGTTAGTGGCTGAGATACCGCGGCGGTATAGCTATACCTTTTTCTACTTAGTTTGGGTTATGCAAGAAGTCTAATAACATTTATTGCTATTTTGCCATGTATCCCTTATACTATAAAGTAGAACATTATAGGTTTCAGCAATGATAAAAGAAATTGAAGAACTAATAAAAATTGTTGGTAAGGGTAATTTATTAGAGACGTTATTTATTTTTTTAGGTAGCTTTCAACATGCTGACTTAGATCGTTTTATGGATCACAGGAATCACATAGGTCTGTCTGCATTCATACAGAAGCAAGATGAACAATTAGATTACTATTTTAACTTAAAATTTAGTCTACAAGGGTTGTTTTTAATTTATGCTCTAGCTTATCGAATTCTAAGTGAAAACAATAACCTGAATACTAAAGATGTCATAGATAAAATATATGAAGTTATTAAAGGATCTGAGTTAAATGAATATATAAATGAAGTAGTAGATGGAAGAAAATTAGATTTACTTAACATCTTAGCAAATCCAAAGAGAGAACCAATATTTAAAACAGAAGAAGATTTTGAAAATAAAGTACTCATTGGTCTTAGAAAGTTACTAAGTGAAGGAAATACATTAAACAAATATGACAGAGAATTTGCATTAAATAAGTGCGTTATTGGCTGTTACTACTCTATTCATAATATAAAAGTAGATAAAGATATTGCATTGTTGTTTTCCATAGGTAGTTACTATAAAGAACTTTCACCATCTAATAAATTAATTAAAAAAGGAACATTATCAATAATAAATAATGGAGTTATTTTCGGATATATAGGAAATGTAGCTATCTCATTGCAAAGTATTGGCCTGGAAGATCAAAATGGAGCCATCAAATATACGCTGGATTACAGAAGGATAGGTAGCTTAAACAGAATATTCAATATGTCAGCAGGTTACAATAATCAAGGTTTTTTATGCCTGAAAAGCATTGGACCAACTGTGAAACAGCTGTTGAAGAAGCAAAATAGCAATAAGTTTGAAGAGAGGATAATAAACAACACATATTATTCAGTGCCACAAGAAGAGAATGAATGTAGGCCAAATTTCATTGTCGGCAAGAAAAAAGAAAAGAACCATAAAAACACAGTCTGTAAACTTATTTTAGGTATGTTTGTATTATCTGTTGGGTTATATGTTGCTGATTATTTCTTTATGGAGCAAAAATTGTTCAACTCAATAAAAAATGTTTTGCTACAAGACAACCTTACTAACCTGATAGTTGGTGCGGTGCTTACTATTGTAATAGTATATGCTTTATTTCAATTATCACAGGAACCACCACTTTCAACAGTCAATAAGATGACGAATGAAAATTTAGGACCGCTCCATGCAAAACAAGCTTAGAACTACATAAATGTAGCAATTTAAAAGTACATATTGTATAATCTTAAGTTAAGAGGTGATTTATGGATTTAAGTAAAATAACAGCGGGACCAAATGCGGTGAATGTGGTAATTGAAATAAGTGCAAATGCTGAGCCTGTAAAGTATGAATTTAATAAAGAGCTTGGGTTGTTACAAGTTGACAGATTTTTATCTACCTCAATGACTTATCCTTGCAATTATGGATTTATACCAAATACCTGCGCAGGTGATGGTGACCCTGTGGATGTTTTGGTGCTAACTCAATTTCCCTTAGCATCTAGTGTTTTAATATCGGTACGTCCAATAGGCGCATTACTCACTAAAGATGAAAAAGGAGAAGATGAGAAAATATTAGCAGTGCCTGTTTCCAGTGTTGATAGCTATTATGACAATATAAAGAACTATTCTGATTTATCTAAAAATCTACTAGATAAAATTACTCATTTCTTTTCTCATTATAAAGATCTAGAAAAGGGAAAAACAGTAGCAGTTGGAGAATGGGTTGGTGTAGAAGAAGCAAAACAAATTGTTGCAAGCTCTATTAAAAGCGGAAATTAGTTTTTGTTGATTTATAGCTAAAGTGGCTCTACGATTTGAAAAACAACAAATTCGTCATTCCGCTACGTGTTAGCTGATGAGATACCGCCCACAACTGTACGAACATTGCAATATGGCACATAGTAAACGATGTCATCCCAGTGCTTGACACTGGGATGGCTTTGTTGCATCGCTCTTCGGATAGTAGGTAACGCACAATAAATTTATGAAGCTATCTCAAATTTAGCCATACCAATATCAGTGAACTTATTGAGCAAATAGCATTTAACAAGTAGTTCCTTCTCTCTATTTGTCTCAGATTTATTCCTAAAACTAAACCCGAATGTTTGTTTCAGTCGCGAGAAAAAACTTTCTGTATAAGATCTTTTTCCATAACTCATCTCTTTTTTCCACTTCTTTATACCATCTTCATCATATGACTTTATGAGCTTGACTGCAGAATTTCTTTCAGCCATATAGTCTAACTTTGGATGCTCTGCTGCGTTGTTTTTCGGAGGAATTTTCGTTTTTATACCATATTGATTACACAGCTTATAGAGCTTTTCTCTGTCATATGCCCTATCTGCATATAGTACTTTTATGACATACTGAAAATCGACTTCTTTTAGCAAATCACAAGCTCCATAGTGATCAGCCGTTACTGTATTTTACAGCTATGGCTTTTTTGCTGTTTGTATTCAACATTACATGCAATTTTCTTGTCTGTTCATAGCTGCGATACTTTCTATCTTCGCTATTTTCTTTGCTATGACCAGGAGTGTTGTTGTATATACTAATTCCTGTACTGTCTATAGCAATTTCGATATCTTCCATATTATTTTTATCAATTCTGCAATCATTGATCTTAATATTGAGTTTCTTAAACCTTCTTGATGATTGTGAATAGCTGATAACTTGCAAATTTTTCCCAATTTGCTCAAGGTATCCTGCTATAAACCCAACTGTTTGCCTCAGGCCTATTCTAAATAAACAAGTTACTATGTGCACCAAAATTACAACTTTATCGCTATAAATATTGTTGCCACCTGGTATTTTTGGACCATTCTCGTACCACTTTTCTATGGCTTCGTTGATATAATGAAAAATATTTCCTCTTTTTTCTAGAAATTTGTTATATTCGCTATGGTTACTGACCCTCATTTTTTGTGGCATATTTTTTCTTTCAAGGTTAAATGGCTATTTTATAATGAATTTTGTCAGTAGCCACCAGATTTTTTCAGTTGCTATGCAACAAAGCCCACTGGGATCCAGACTTTCCGTAAAAACGTTATATTTTAACATAACACTTATATGCTCACCAACTTAGTGCTAATCAAAATCCTGGATCCCAGTGTCTGGGCACTGGGATGACAAGAAAGGGAGCACTGGAATTTTTGTTTCAGCATTAGCCATGCATCTGAACAGATACAAATATTGCAATTAAAAGCATTAGACAGGTGGTAGAGGTCTTGGTATTATATAATCTTTAGGTTCTAAATTTGGAAGGGTGGCCGAGCGGCTGAAGGCGGCGGTTTGCTAAACCGTTATACGACCCAAAAGTCGTATCGAGGGTTCGAATCCCTCTCCTTCCGTATACTGTTTTTAGCACGGTTTAAATTCGCTATATTAGCATGTTTTTAGCCTATTTACCAGCGTACCTGATTTTGTTGCAATGGTTTTTATTTCCATTGTCACTGAGATCACTATTAAAAAGTTGGCTAGCATTGACTCAGTATTTATTATAGAATTGGTTATTAACTAAACAACTTTACTTGTATGTATAAAATACTAATTTTACTGTTGATAGTGTTGCCACTTAGGTTGCTTGCAACCGAGATTGAAATTGTTGCAGATGTAAATGGTGAACCAATTTCAAATTTAGATATCGAAAAACGCATCAACTTTATAAATTCATTGTTTGGCACTCAAAGTGTTAATCAAAAAGAAGCAAAGCCTCAAGTGCTTAGGGAGCTAATAGACGAAATTATCATTATCAATGAAGCACAGAGGCTGAATATAAAATTGAGCAACGAGGAGTTAGATAATGCTATTATGTTATTTTTAACCCAAAGTTTTAAACTTAAGGCTAATGAAGTTGATCAATACATAGAGAAGCATAATATAGATCTTGGTATTTTAAGAAAACAAATAAAATGTCAGTTACTGTGGAGCAAAATTATTGAAGTAAGAATTGTGCCATTTATTAATATAAGCGATAAAGAAGTAGATGATGTAAAAAGGCAAACAGAAAAGCCGGATTATCTTATCACGTTCCAAGAGTTTATAATTCCTGATCAAAAAGACAAGGACGTTTATGGTATAGCTGAAGATTTAGTAAAAAAATTACGCAACAGTAATAACCCAGAATCTCTAATAAAGATGCGTAAAGCAACAGTTAATTTAAGTCAGTTGAAAGGCAAACTCAAGAGCGTTTTAGAAGGATTAGAAGTCAGCGACATAGCAGGTCCATTCAGTTTTAGTGAAGGTTACTCTGTTATAAAAGTAATAGATAAAGTACAACTTAATCATGCACTGCTGGAAAGCACTTTAAAATTAAAACAGATTGTGGTTGAAGGTTCAGAAAGTTTATTAGATAATCTCAAGGAGCAAAAAGTTAATTGTTTAAATTTTGATAAATTGGCAGATAATTTTAAGTTGCCAAACGCAAAGGAATTTGAAATAAAAATGCGAGATTTAAATCCTGATTTACAGATTTTATTTAGTAAAACAAGTGTGAATGAAATAGTAGAATTTAGAGAAAATGGCACTGCAAAGTTAATGATGTTGTGTGATATCAAGAGTAATGCAGCGGATATAGAAGCAATTAAACAGCAGATGTACCAACAAAAGATTATGATACAAAGCAACTTGTTATTGGATATTATACGTAAAAGTGCAGCTGTCAGTTATCGGTTTAGTTGAAGTCAGAGAGTGTCCTTGTCTCTGTCTTTGTGTGCCTTTGTTCTACAAAATTTCGAAAAATTTGAACAAATATAGTTAAAATAGCACATGAAGAATATAATGCTAATTGGTGGTGGAGTTGGAAATGCAGTATTATTTTCGATAGGGAAGGCATGTCTTGAAAATAATAACAAGGTTTTGTACTTCGCTGGCTATAAGAAGTTAAGTGATGTATTTAAACGAGCACTGATAGAACGTGCATCAAATGCAGTAGTTTGGGCATGTGAAGAAGGATTGATAGAAACAAGCAGAGATCAAGATAAATCCTTTCATGGTAATATAGTTGATGCAATAGTCTCTTATCAACAAGGAAGATTAGGTATTAATTTGAACGCTATAGATAAAATTATCACTATTGGTTCTGATAAAATGATGAAAGCTGTGAATGAAGCTAGAAAAACAATTTTAAAGCCATATCTGAAATCAAGCCACATAGCAATATCATCAGTTAATTCTCCTATGCAGTGTATGATGAAAGAAATCTGCGCTCAGTGTGTGCAGCAACATATAAATGCGAAAACAGGAGAAAGGAGTTTTGTTTATAGTTGCAGTAATCAAGACCAGGATATGGAGTTTATTGACTTTGACTTTTTAAGTGAGCGTTTGAAGCAAAATAGTTTACAAGAAAAACTTACTGCGAAATGGATAGATCATGTTCAAAGATATTAAACAGCACAAAAAGGAGATAAGAGAGCAATATAGAGCTATAAGAAAAGATATTGATGAAAGTTATTCCAGTTATGCGGCAAATTCCCTTGTTAATCTCTTTAATCAGAACTTAAGTTACGTTAAAGGCAAAACAATAGCAGCTTACATTCCAATGGATGGGGAAATAGATGTTGTGCCTTTGATGCATAGTTTACTCGATTTAGATTATAAAGTAGCAATTCCTAATAAAAATAAGTTACTAAAATTTGAGGAATGGAACAAAACAAATGAAGACATAATTCCTGACGTAATCATTACTCCTGTTATTGCTTTTGATGATCATTTTAATAGATTAGGTTTTGGCGGTGGTTGGTATGATACAATGATAAAAAAATTACGGCCGCTTGGAAAAATATTTATAGGTGTAGCCTATGAAAAACAATATTGTAAAGATTTACCTGTAGAACAACATGATCAAAAATTGGATATTATAATCACTGAGATGTGTGTTAGATTTGAAAGTGGATTGCTCAAGAAAGTGGATAGAAAGGAATAGCGTAATTCCACTTTCTAATAGTAATTTTTGCGTCAAAACGCTCCTCAAATGCATCAATTCGGTCCTGTGATTCCTCCTTCACTCACTCGTGCAGCACTTGAAATACCTAAGTGAGAATTTGGCTTCATTTCATGAGCTTTCTCATTAACTTTTTGTTCTACCTCTTTTATGTCACTACCAATTGCCATAATTACAGGTTGAAATTGATCGACAAGGTTCTTAAATGCTTCCATATCACTTTCATGAGTACTAAGACCTTTGTTCATAAGTCTGCTCATGTCATCTTTTGAAAAATTTTGAATGGTTCCATTCTTTACTAACTCTTGTATAGCAGATCGCTTCCCTTCGTCTTGAAGCATTTTTATGATCCTTATTTTATTCTGGGCCTCTTTTGATTTTTCATCGTCTGTAGGGTATACCATATCGTGAATGAACTCTTTCTCTAATCTAGAGAAGTTAGTCTTTTCCCAAGTCAATTTATCGATTACATTTTTCACAAAACTTTTCACTGCCTTTCCTGCATCAATCGCACCTTTTTTTATCTCACCTCTATGCTGATATATAGCATAACCAATAGCAGCTATAGCAAATAGTGCCACAAACCCTACTAATGCTGCTCCACCACCAATTAATGCACCAGTCACTCCTCCTACTGTTAATAAACCTGCCAGTGTACCCGTTAATGTTGTAACTGCTGCTCCACCTATCACTCCTTGAACTAACAGTTGATTGCCTAAAGCTTCAAGCTTTTCCTCCATGCCTTTTACTTTATTTACTTGTTCAAGCAATATTTTTAATTCATTGTTGTTTTTCTCAAGATACTCCTTTACAATATCTATTGCATTCTTCAAAAGATCTTTATCTTTCATCAGCAATTCAGACACATGCTTAATAGCTGATTCGTCAAAAATTTCACCTTCCTTTTGAAGGCTATTTAGTTTTAATAGCGCCTCCAGTTGTTGTAACAAATCTTCTTTTCCACTAATATATTTTACTATATTTTCAATCAACACCTCTGAATCACCAGTATCTGTTGCACCACCTTGTACCATATTCAATTTCTGTCAATTATAAACATGCTTGATTATACATACTAATTATTAATTATATTATAATAAATATGAGGTAATTAATATAGTTACCCCTTTCCAAATATATAATTTGTATTAAAATATCTAGATTACATGAAATTAAGGTACTTTATGGGTGAAAAAAAATTAAAAGCTGCTGTGGTTTTATCAGGGTGTGGTCACCTTGACGGTGCAGAGGTAAGAGAAGTGGTTTTAAGTTTGCTTGTGCTTGATCAGCAGGAAGTGGATGTTAAATGCTTTGCACCTGACATCAATATCACACAAGTTATGAATCATAAAACAAAAGAGGCAGTGAAAGAAAAAAGGAATGTGCTTGCAGAATCAGCAAGAATCGCAAGAGGCGAAATATATGACTTAAAAGGAGCCAAAGCTGAAAATTTTGACATGCTAGTTGTACCTGGTGGATACGGGGTTGCGAAAAATTTATCTGACTTAGCTGAAAATAAAGACATGGTGACAGTAATGCCTGAATTTGAAAGATTAGTTTCAGAATTCTTTGTTACAAAAAAGCTAATAGGAGCGATATGCATATCTCCAGCCATCATTGTTTCAATTTTAAGTAGCAAGATAGGTAAAGAAGAAAGTAAGGTTAAGGTAACTATAGGAGATGACAAAGAACAGTTGATAGAAAAGCTTGGCGGCGAACACATAAAGTGTGATACAGGGTTATCAATAGAAGACGAAGAACATAATGTATTTTCCTGTTCTGCTTATATGCGTAGCGACGAAAGTACATACTCTGTATATCAAGGGATAAAGCATATGATTGACAGCATGGTAAAAAAGATTAACAAAAAAACTAAACAGCCATTCCTCTAAGATATAGTAATTTAGACTTCCTTACACAATTAACTGTTGAATTTTACATTCTTAGCTGTATTATAGCTAAAGTGCTCTAGGTTTACTGACTATAACGGTATGGCGTAGGGCTTTAGCTCTTTTTTTATAAACGTAAGGTGTTTTATATGTCAGACCTTTTCTATATTGAAACTACGTGTTGTGTGGACGGTCAGTGTGATGTCTATACAGGGGAAGTGAGTTTTAATGATGTCATGTTAGGCAAGTTCAGTCTAAATTCGTGCAGCGGGAAAGAAGCTATGATAAATCTAGACATTATTACATTCGATATTAATATCGCTATTGATGGTCAAAATGGAAAGACAATAAAAAAAGACCTTAAAGGTCTTGAATTTGTAACTAAAGATGATGGTTCTTGGTATATTAATAAGGATTTTGGTGATGATAAATTTGAAGTTGTAGTAAAGCAATCATAATTTTACATCTCAGGTGTAACATTTAGTATAGGCACTATTCTATTTATAATGTTCTTTACTATAGGCGCAGCAATTATTCCCCCGGTATGGTGTATCCCTTGAGGCTCATCAATAGCAATTAGCACTATGTACCTTGGGTCAAGCATAGTTAGCACTCCTATAAATGATGCTATGTTTGCATCTTTGCTATATTTACCATCTACAACTTTTTCCGCCGATCCAGTTTTTCCTCCTATTGAATATGCCTTTATTTTTGCTTTTCTGCCAGTGCCATCTGTTACTGCTGCACGTAATAATTTTCTCATTTCCCTGGAAGTTCTTCTTGAGATAATTTGCTCTCCTATACTTCTTTTATTCAACATCAAGGTTGCGTTATGAAATATCCCATTGTTGATTAATGCTGCTGCAGTTTGTGCAAGATGTATAGGAGTTACAGCTATGCCATAACCATAAGATGCTGTTATTAAAGTGTTTTCACTCCATTTATCCGGGATTATCGGTGTGGATTTTTCTGGTATTTCTATTTTCAAAGGAGAAAATAGCTTCATAGCTTTAAAGTATTCTACCTGTTTTTCAATACCTAGTTTGACTGCAATTTTTGCTGCACCAATGTTGGATGATTTTACAAATATATCTTGCACAGTAATTTTTGGAATTTTAGATTTATGAAAATCCTGAATTTTATACTTTCCAATGGTGATTGGTGTTGATACGTCATATAAATCGCTAGTTTTTGTAGCGTTCGCATCAAGCGCTGCGGCTATTGTAAAGTATTTTAATACCGACCCCATCTCATATACCCCAAGACTGGCGCGATTAAACTTTTGTACGTCTTCTGCCTTATTCTGTAAGTTGGGATTAAAATCAGGTAGGCTGACCATCGAGATGACTTCACTATTTCTCACATTTAAAACAATTCCTACTCCGCCAAGTGCCTGATATCTGCTTACAGCTTTAGTTAGCTCTTCATGCACTATGCTTTGCACTCGTGTATCTAAGGATAGTATTATGGGCTTTTCTTGCTCATTGTTTTTACTTATATACGCCTCAACTCCTGCAATACCATTGCCATCTATGTCAGTGTAACCAAGCACGTGTGAAAATAAATTACTGTGAGGATATATACGCTTTATGTCGTCATAAAAATTTACTCCTGGTACACCAGCGTTTTTGATCGCTAGTAATTCTTTTGGAGTCAAGTGCCGCTTTATCCAAGCAAATTTCTTTTCTGAAGTAAGTACTCTATATAAGTTCTTGTATTCGAGGTCATGCAAAGTAGAACACAGTTGTGCTGCTATACTTTCCGGATTCTTTACTTTGGTTGCATCTATATATAGTGATGTTGTGGGCACATTTGTTGCTATTACCACTCCATTTCTATCTAAAATATCAGGTTGTTTATGTACTATATTATCTTTTCTAAAATTTTCTGAAGTAGTAAGTTGATCAAATGTTAAAGAGAATATGCGAAAAATAATTATTATATAAAATATAAATAATGGTACTATAAAACACAGTGAGCGGAGCTTATTTTTAAGTAATGCTTGCATATTTACTTGATTTGACAAAAATGGAAATCATCTTAGCTGAACCACGAGGTTTTTGTGCCGGGGTAAAAAGAGCTGTGGACATATTAGCTATTACTTTAGAAAAATACAAAAACGAGCGCCAAGTTTATGTGCTACACGAAATTGTTCACAATAAATATATAGTAGAGGACTTTAAGAAACAAGGAGTGGTTTTTGTAAGCAGTATCGAGGAAATTGAAGATAATGAAGGAATACTGATCTTCAGCGCGCACGGAGTATCAAAAAATATAGAAGATGAGGCAAAAAGAAAGGGTATTCAAGTGATTGATGCAACATGTCCTTTAGTCAACAAAGTGCATAAAGAAGCAAAAAGGTATGAAAACAGTGGTAAAGAATTAATTCTCATTGGGCATGAAAACCATCCAGAAGTTAAGGGAATTAGGGGAAGAGTAAACAATCCTATCACTTTAGTGCAAACTTTGCAGGATGTATATGATTTAAAGGTTAAAGATCCAGATAATTTGTCTTATGTTACACAAACTACGTTAAGCATCGACGATACCCGTGACATTATTGCTGCCTTGAAATTAAGGTTTCCAGGCATAACAGGTCCAGATTTAAAGGACATATGCTATGCAACGCAAAACAGACAAAATGCTGTTAAAAAGCTAGCTGAAATTGTAGACATGGTATTAGTTGTAGGAAGTAAAAATAGCTCAAATTCAAACCGCTTATTAGATCTGTGCACTGCCAGAGGAAAAAGAGCCTACTTGATTGATAATTACAGATGTGTAAATAAAAGCTGGTTCCAGGGCGTAGAAAAGATAGGAATCACTGCAGGTGCTTCCGCTCCTGACATATTGGTTGATGAATTAATGGACTACCTAAAAGTAAACCTGAGTGTAAAAATTTCAGTTATGCCAGGTGGTATTATTGAAAATGTTCAGTTTAAAATACCGAATCTGGTTTAAAACACAACTTATCTACTAAGCTTCTCTTGAAATCACACAAACCAGCATCTATAGCTAAGACGTCATACCGCGATTCATTAGACTTCTTGCATAACCATATAACAAACTTTTATTGGGAATAGAAACGAAAAAACTTACTTGACACCCTTCGCCAGCGCCCTTATCATGATAGTGAAGCTATTGTATTTGCTTTCGCCAATCTGCAGATTAAAAGGTAAGGATTACTTAATGTATCGGCGTCTTATGTTCAATTTTTTGCAGTATATAGATACTGTATGTCTTTACAAAACTTCATCTACATCTAGATTTTTATCTAAATAAGCTGAACGCGCTTATAAAGCGTTACAAGACATCAAAAAATGCCAATACTCGACAGAGATAGTAAAAGACTAGCTAACTCGGGGGTTCTTTGTCTTTTTTTCTGCTTAGTAAATTTCTTAAACATTTGCAGCGTAAGTTAGTTGCAATTAAAAGCAGCTGAATCACGGTTATTAAGCGTTTAGAATAAAAAAACGCCAATATTTTAAAGCGGATAATAACCCCAGGGCTTCTTTTGCCTTTTTTTTCGCTTGGTAAATTTCTTAAATATTTACGGCTAATATGAAGCTAAGTACGAACTTTGTTAAACACAACAAATGGTGTCATTCCAGTCTGGAATCCAGGAAAAAGAATGGTGTCATCCCAGTGCCAAGCACTGACCATTTCTGGTCTCTTAAATTGCAACTAATCTAAGTATTAAAAAATTTACCAAGCGAAAAAAAAGGCAAAAAAAGCCCGATGGTTGGCTAGTTATAGCATTTCTCATAATAGTCCGAACAGGTCATAGGAAGGCAGAATCAACAGCACGACGAAAGGATTCGAATAGAGGAATGTTTTTCCTGGCTCTGTTTTTTATAGCAAACCAATGATGCTCAATTTTGTTGAAATCTGGAGAATAAGGCGGCAGATACAAAATTTCTGCACCAACCCCTTTAGCAAGCTCGATAATCTTATCAGACTTATGAAAAGTAGCATTGTCAAGAATGACAGTCTGTCCAGGTTCCAAGATCGGTGTCAAAAATTGCTCAAACCATCCATTAAAAACATCCATATTACAGTGGCCTTCAAAGGTTAACGGAACAACTATCTTTCTTCCACTTAAGGCTGCAACCATACTGATTCGTTGAGTTTTCTTTCCAGATTTTAAGGCATAAAACCGCTGTCCTTTCTGGCAATATCCGTAGGGGTAGTCTTCGGTGTTATCAATGCCAGACTCATCTATATACACTAAGTTTTTAGGTTCTTTTGTCGCTATAATTTTCAAAAATTCAGCACGTTTTTCTTCGTTTCTTTCCTTGTATCCATATGTCTTTTTTTGCGCGTAAATTCAATTTTTTTAAGGGCTCGATAGATCGTTTGGATACTAACGTTGTTCCAAAGTTTAGCCATTTCCGATAGAGTCTTTCCTCCGTGTTCTCTGGCAAATTTGGCAAAGGTATCCCAGTCGGTAATTTTGTGATTGTAACCCCCATTTCCAAGTTTTTTTGATTGAAAGTCTCCTGTTTCTTTTCTTCTTTGCTGCCACTCCCATAAAGTAGTTCGTCCAATCTTAAATCTTGCTGCCACTGTTTCTCTGCTTTCTCCTTCGTCTAGCGCTTCCATTGCTTTTTTTCTTAAATCATAACTATATGCTGCTGGCATTCAACCTCCTTATCATCATCTACCCTTATCCTATCACATCCGGACTTTTATGGAAAGAGCTATACTTACATTATACTTTCAAGTATGGCGTTTTTTTATTCTAAACGCTTAATAACCGTGACTCAGCCGCTTTTAAGCCGCAACTAATCTAAATTATAAACGTTAAGAAATTTACTAAACAGAAAAAAAGGCAAAGAAACCCTAGGGTAGCTAATTATTCACTATCCATTTTTTAAGTTGGCGTTTTTTGATGTTTTAAATAGCGTATTTCAGCTTGTGTAGCTAGAAATTTGATAAAGACATGAGGTGCACATAGTGCAAAAAATTAAGCATGATTTACGCCAAATACATTAAGTTTTTTTGTCATTAATCCACTGCAGAGATTGCGAAGATAAATAAATAGCTTCAGTTTCATGATAAGGGGGCTGGCGAAGGGTGTCAAGGAAGTTTTTCGTTTCATCCAATGCGCTGCCAAAAGTTTGTTATGCAAGAGATCCCATAAATTGGGTGTCATAATAACTACACCCACATTAATTTTGGTGTACGTGACCTTGAAAGATCGTGATTCAATACTTAAATTATTAGGGTAGTAGGCAAATAATGGAGCTCAAAATGCATAATGTACAAGAAACTGAAAATTTAAAATTTGACGCTGAGGTAGGGAAAGTACTGAATATAGTGATTCATTCACTTTACACCAATAAAGACATTTTTCTGCGTGAATTAATATCAAATGCATCAGATGCATGTGATAAGTTGCGCTATGAATCTCAACTAAACCCTAATTTGCTAGATTTGAGTGACGAATTAAAAATCACTATCAGCTCCAATAAAGATAAGAACGAGCTATATATCACTGATAATGGCATTGGAATGAATAGACAGGATTTAATAGACAATCTTGGTACAATTGCAAGCTCTGGTACGCAAAAGTTCTTGGATGCGATTAAGAATAGCAAGGATTCAAGCCAAACTGTGGAGCTGATTGGGAAGTTTGGTGTTGGTTTTTACTCAAGCTTTATGGTTGCATCAGAAGTAATAGTAGAATCGAGAAAAGCTGGAGAAGAGGAGTCTTGGATCTGGCAATCCAAAGGAGATGGGGAATATTCAATCAGCAAGTCAGATAATCAAGTCCCTCGCGGAACCAAAATTACGCTCATTATGCATCCTGAAGAAAACGAGTTTTTAGATAAATTTCGTGTTGAAAATATTGTCACTACTTACTCTGATCACATAAATTTTCCTGTTGAATTTATAGACGAAGAAGGAAAAAGTGAAAAGTTAAACAGTAAGGCTGCAATTTGGACTAAGCCAAAAAATGACGTTACTCAAGAGGAGCACAACGATTTTTTTCGCAGTGTTGCTCACGTTGGCGGGGAGCCCTGGATGATATTGCATAATAAAAATGAAGGTGCAATAGAATATACAAATTTGCTTTATGTTCCTTCTATAAAACCTTTTGATTTATTCCATCCAGATAGACGTTGCTCTGTGAAGTTATATGTAAATAAAGTATTTATCACTGAAGATAACGTACAGATTATACCACAATACTTGCGTTTTCTGAAAGGCGTGGTTGATTCACCGGACTTGCCTCTTAATATCAGCAGAGAAACGCTGCAGAATAATCGTGTTGTTGAGCAGATCAGAAAATCTCTCACTAAGCGTGTGATATCAGAGCTCGGTAAAAAAGCAAAAGAGAATTTAGAGGAATATACAAAATTCTGGACCAATTTTGGTGCAGTTTTAAAGGAAGGTCTTTGTGAAGCTATGCCAACTGATGAGAGAGAAGCACTACTCTCAATTTGCAGATTTCATAGTACTGGTGATGAGAAATTAGTCAGCATTGATGACTATATAAGCAGAATGAAGCCTGAGCAGGAACATATCTATTATCTCACCGGAAATAGCCTCGATTCAGTGAAAAACAGTCCGCAACTTGAGGGGTTCGTCAGTAAAGGGCTGGAGGTTCTTCTGTTCGTTGATCCAGTGGATGATTTCTGGACTAGTGTAATTCATGAATATAAAGATCAAAAGTTTAAGTCTGTGACTCGCGCTGATGTTGATTTGGAAAAATTCTCTTCAGAAGAAGATAAGAAAAATGAAGAAAACAAATCGAATGAAGAAAAAACTGAGGAAACTATATTGCAATATTTTACCACAGTGCTTGGAGATTCAGTAAAAAGCGTAAAAATTTCCAAAAAATTGACTGATAGTCCCGTATGCCTAGCGGTTGATGAAGGTGCTATGGATCTTCGCATGGAGCGTTTTTTGCGTGAACAAAAGCAGCTAAATTACCGCACGCCAAAGGTGCTGGAAATTAACACTAAGCATCCTGTAATAAAGAGTATAATGAAATCTTATGCTGAAAGTGGTGAAAACCCAACATTGGAGGACATGGTTCACTTATTGTTTTACCAAGCTTGCATCGTGGAAGGCGAAGAGATGGACAATGCAAGCCTGTTTGCTAAGAGACTGAATAATTTGCTTGGCAAGATTTCTGTTTAATGCTATACTTTAGTTAAGTTGTTTTAGTAGGGGAAAACATGACTTGGAGTTTACTTGGTGGGCTCATGCCACCAGCAGCAGATGCTGCAAAAGAAAATAAAGTTAAAAGTACGAAAAATTCTGGGGATTCAGGTAATTGTTCAGAGGCTGAAGAAGAACAAAATACCAACAGAGCGACTACATTAGAATTCCAGCTAACGCAATCTTTGCTCAGTCAAGTAAGGGCAGACAAAAATAATGCTGATGCGAATTCTGGTAAGCAAGCTTATAAAGACTTACCTAGAATGAATTTTATAATCAATGGTAAAACCATAAGTAAAGATTTTGTTGGCCAGTTGTGCGATAGGTATAATCAAGAGCTTCAAAGTAATAAACGCCAAGTTGCAAAGCATGTTCTAATAGAAATGTTTAAGCATGCTAAGGCAGAAGTTCCAGATGATCATATACTGAAAGAGTTAATTACTAATTGCAATCAAGCCGGGTATGACGGCTCTTTGTTCATGCAGCTCTTTCCTATATTTTTTGAGCATAACCTACAATTGTCTGACGCTAACGATAGAAAGATAAGTATTATATGTAATAGCCAAGATTCCCTAAATATTCAGTATTGTCCAAGTATGCCTGTTAAGCAACAGGATACAAATATAGAAATATGCAGGCTTGATGCTATTTTAGAGTTCACGCTTAAATCTCAGAATGGTAAGGTAGAGTATGAAGAAGGTAAAGTAACACTTACCATTCCCGAGCAGTTAAAAACTGGTAGAGAAAGTTTACTAGATGATATCAATAAGTATTTTAAAGTGCCGATAATGCGGTTGTTGCAGGTTCGCCAGCAGAGGTGGATTCAGATGTTGATAATTCATTTGATATCATTCCTAAAAGTTTAGCCTTTGATGAATTGGTAGATAGTATAAATAAAGCAAAAAATGGTGATTATACGGATTTGGATGAAGTTATAAATAATATAAGAGAAGATAAGAAGAATGATAGGTTTATCGCTGACTTGAATCGTGGTAATTTTAAGAGTTTTTGCTCTCAACAACTTAATTTGACTAAGCCTATGTACACGATGCTGTCGAATTATAAAAAGGGTAACTATAATAATACAGTGAAAGAGCTTGTACTGCTGGCCATTGCTGCTAATGATACGCTTGTGGAAAAATGTGCAAAGATGCACGAAGGTATATTATTCACGCAAGATGAAGATTTGGATAGGCTACTTCTTGGTGCTGGTGGACAGGGGTATATTAAAGCTTTATTAGAATTTTTAGAAGAAAAACAAAGTCGTGTACTCTCTTGGAATAATATATGTGAAAAACTTAAAAGGGCGTCGTCAATTGGCAATCAGGAATGCGTGGAAGCGATACTAAATAGATTTGAAGATACTGAGAGTAGAGATCCTGCTATATCATCGAAACTTTTGCACTATGCTGTAGAAAAAGGCGATTATGATTTAGTAAACTCACTTATTAAAAATGACGCTAATGTTAATATTCAAGATAGGAATAACAAAACAGCTTTACATTATGCCGTTTCCTCTTATGGTGACATTCAAAATGTTAATAAAATGGTAATGTTGCTTGTTGAAAGCCCAGAACAGATAAAATCTGTAAAACCAAAAAGAAACTCCCTCTTTACTTTATGTTCTTTGGGTATAGTGTTATGAAGAAGCGCTTCTGCAGCTATAACCGAAACAATCAATGGTGCTATAAATGCCCGTTTGAAAGCATGGTTTTGGGGGAAATGGTAAAACCATTGATGGAGTTCTTTTTGGGCTACCTCGTTTAGAAGATTGTATAACCTAACCGTCCCAAGCTGAAGTGCTTCTTATCATAATAATATAGGAGGGATTTTATATGGCAGAAGCAAAAAGTAAATTAAAAACAATAAACCTTGATGCAGCAGGGATTGATATTGGCTCGACTGTACATTATGTATGTGTACCTGAAGGAAGAGATGAACAACGTATCCAAAAATTTGGGTGCTTTACAGTAGATCTACACAACTTAGCAAAGTGGTTAAAAAAGTGTCAGGTTAGAACTGTAGCCATGGAGTCAACTGGAGTATATTGGATTCCCTTATTTCAAATATTAGAATCACATAAATTTGAAGTAAAATTAGTAAATGCGCGACATGTCAAAAATGTGCCTGGTAGAAAGTCTGATGTTCAAGATTGTCAATGGCTGCAACAATTGCACAGCTATGGACTGCTTCAAGGATCATTTAGACCGGATAATCAAATGTGTGTACTGCGTAGTTACGTTAGACAACGTGCTAATCTAATTGAAAATGCAGCTAAACATACTCAACGTATGCAAAAAGCGCTAATTCAAATGAATATTCAATTACACAAGGTTATTAGTCATATTACTGGGATAACTGGTATGAAAATCATTGAAGCTATAATTGAAGGCGAAAGAGATCCTGAGAAATTGGCTAAATTCAGGGATGCACGAATAAAAAATGATCAGTCTACTATAGCAAAAGCGTTAGCTGGTGATTATAGAGAGGAACACTTGTTTGTGCTAAAACAAGAATATGCAGCATATACTTTTTTTCAAGAGCAAATAACGGGATGTGATAAAAGTATAGAAAATTACTATAAAACATTTGAAACAAAGTCGAATGAGAACAGGGCATTGAATAAGACACGAAAGAGAAAACAGAAGAATAGTCCAGATTTTGCCGTAGATGAAGATTTATATCGAATAACGGGGATGGATTTTACTAGAGTTCCAGGACTTGATGTATTAAGTATACAAGCTATCATTTCAGAAACAGGTATAAATCACAATAAATGGAGGACAGAAAAGCATTTTTCTTCCTGGCTCGGATTAAGTCCTGCTAATAAAATTACAGGAGGGAAAATTATTGGAACAAGAACTCGTAAAGTTGTTAATCGTGCTGCAACTGCCTTGCGACTTGCTGCTCATTGTGTATCAAGAAGCAACACTGCACTTGGTGCATACTGCAGGAGGTTAAAGAAGCGACTAGGGATACCAAAAGCGATCACTGCTACAGCAAGGAAATTAGCATGTATTTTTTATAATATGCTAAAATATGGACAAGAATATGTAGAAAAAGGAATGAACTATTATGAAACACTCTACAAAGAGAGAGTAGTCAAAAATTTGACTAAAAAAGCAAAGGAATTTGGTTATATACTAATGAAAGAGGAGCCGATAGATGAAGAAGGTTCTTAGGAGTTTCTTAGAAGTGGTGCTAAGATTGACACTCAAGATAGCGATGGCAAAACAGCTCTACATTATGCTGCTGCTTCCAATAAGGATGAAATAGTAAGGTTGCTTTTAAAAGAGGGAGCTAATGAGGAAATTAAAGATAAATCTGGTAAGACATTTTTAGACATGGTAGCTTCAGGAACTAAATCATTCCTTCTTAACGTGTTACACCCAGGAGGGCTTTTGCATCATGCTGCTAAGGAAGGTAATATTGACAGGGCTAAAAGACTTCTTGCGAAGGGTAAGGATGTTAATGCTAAAAATAGTCATCGTGAGAGTCCTTTAAGTGTAGCTATTCAAAATAATCGCTTGAAGATAGTTAAGTTATTTCTTGAAGAGAGAGCAAAAATTGGTAAGGAGGAAGTTAACAAAGCCATTGGAGCAGGTAGTCTGGAAGTAATAGAATTGCTTGTGAGTAAGGATGCTGTTATAACTGAAAAAGCCATACAATACGCACGAGGTGTTTATGAAAAATGTGAGGAAGATAAAAAGCAAGCTCATTCAAGCGTATTAACGTTTCTTGTGGATATTCATAATGAACAGCTATTTAAAAAGGCCATTGAACAAGGTGATCTGAAAAAAATAAAATCGTATGTAGACAAAGGTACTGTTATATCTGGAGAAATCATACAATGCACACGAGATGCTTGTAAAATTTGTAGGGAAGATAAAAAGCAAGCTCATTTAAGCGTATTAACGTTTCTTATGAAGACTAGTAAAGATCAATTTAAAGAAGCCATTAAATTAGGTAATCTAGAAAGAGTAAAATTGTTTGTAGAGAAAGGTGCTGTTATAACTGAAAAAATCATACAATACGTACAAAATGCTTATGAAAAATATAAGGAGGGAAGAGTTTGTATATCGCAGTATCCAGATGGAATGAAGGCTGAGGAGCGGAATCGTACAGAAATACTAAATTTTCTTAAGGATAATGTACGATCAAATAGTAACTTAGTAAATGAAACTGCAACTTCAAGTCAAGTAGTGAATGAAGAAGATAACAATCAATCAGAAAATCCAGGACTTGAAAGTGCTGGCAGTAAGCAGCCACAAGAAAATGTTGACAAAGGAAAAAATATTATGAACAATGAAGAGGCTTCAATAGAAGAAGCTATAGGTAATAATTATAGGAGAGGTAAAATGTCTAAAAATAAAAAAAGTATAAAGCAGGGATTGTTTATTGATGTTATCTACGATGTTAAGCGGATGAAGAATTTCCTAGAAAGCAATGATGATAAGCTTGTTTTGAAGAAAGCCCTAAACCAAGTAAATACTGAACTTACAAAGAAGGAGAACACTAGAGGTCTAGATCTTGCTAAGAAGAACATAAGAATTAATCAGAAGAAAAGACTCACAGAAGCTAAAGAATTGCTTACAGAAAAGATCAGCAACATTGAAATGAATGCTAAGACTGCTGCATCATCAGTAAATGATGTTAGTGCTACTACAAGTAGTCAAGCAGCTCCTGTTAGTGAGGATGTTTCACAAGATATACGATCATAAATTTTAGTACCATCATCTAGCGTTTCTCCAGATGTCGGCAACGTGTCTACGGCTGAAAATATTAATGACAATATGGTAGCTAGCGAAAACTCTGGACAAGTGAATGATGTTCAAAGCGGCGATGAGCAGCCAGATTCACCACCACTTTCACCACAGAGTTCTGCGAGTGGTGATGTTGAAGATACAGAAGCCTCTGCTAATGCAGCAGTAACTATACCTAAAAAAGTAGATAGTCTTGTGAGTGATAAGGATGTTACTGACGGTAGTGATAACGAGTTTGTTAAAGTTTCTCCACCTCCAGAAGATAACACGCATTCTCCTCAATCTATTAGGGTACGAGATAGTTTTGGCTATACTCCATTGAAAGTTGCGCATGAAAGAAATATTACTGTCAAAACAAGAAATGCACAGAATTTGCAATCTGCAGTTTTAAGTAGTCAACAGCTTGCTTCCCTCAATGTCATTGAAATTTTCAACAAGCATGGTAGAGAGGATTTTACTCCGCTTAAGCTTACGGTACAGGAGTTTCTTAACAATGGAATATCGGAAATCCAACTTCCTGCCTCTAATGGTTGCATTACCTTTAATTTGAATGTGATCAACGAAGCAAGTCCAGAAGAATTGCAAAATATAGTAAAAGTACTTACAGATTTGTATAAGAATGGTGCACTTAATGATAGAACTCGCAATGCTATTGGCACTGGGGCACAGGATGATATTGACGGTCATAGGCTTTCAGAGGAAGATCCAATTCCAACACCTACACCGGCGCCAACGCCGAACCTAACACCGAACCCAATTCCAACACCTACGCCAGAGCCGACACCACAAACAACACCGGCACTGAAGCCAACACTAATACCTTCAGTAGCTAACAACAAATCTGAGCAGGTGAATGATACTCAAACCAATGGCAAGCTGCCTAATAATCCAGGAAATGGAAGTATTACTGCAGCACAAAATACGCAAAAGAGTAAGTGGCCTACCGTAGCTACATGGACGTTAGCAGTAGCTGGAGTTGTTTCAGGAGTAGCTATTACAGTTTATTTGGAAATGCTAGCTGCAGGAATAGCAGTTGGAGCTTGTTGTCTGGTTGCTGCTGCAGTTATATACTACTGCACACCTAAAAGCTCAGTTGAAAACAGCAATGTTGAAACTGTTAAAACAGCTGAACTAACAGCACAATAAGGAATAAATATTGTAGTTTACCATTTAATAATTTATTATAATTATGTTAATTATCGGTAAATAAGGACTTGGTAAACTACGAAGAAATATTCTTGAATAAAATAAAAGATATAAAAGATGAGGGGCGCTACCGTGAATTTACGCACTTTGCGTCATTGCCAGGTAGGCTTCCCCACATTATGGACTATGAAAGAAATAGGGAAGTAATAGTCTGGTGCAGTAATAACTATTTGGGAATGTCACAAAATGAGAGTGTAATTGCCGCTATCCAAAATTCATCTGTTGGCGCTGGAGGAACAAGAAATATATCTGGTACAACAAAAGAGGTTGTCGAACTTGAAAAATCCTTAGCTTGTTTGCATAAAAAAGAGGCTGCTTTAACTTTTGCTTGTGGCTACCTTGCTAACCAGACAACACTTAGCACTTTATCGTCTGTTATTCCTGGCGTAGTAATTTTTTCAGATGAGAAGAACCATTCTTCGATGATAGAAGGCATAAAATCAGGAAAAAGGCCAAAACATATATTTAAACACAATAATGTTAATCATCTAGAGCAGTTACTCAAGTCTATAGACAAAAAGACACCAAAAATAATAGCGCTTGAATCCGTATATTCAATGGATGGCGATATAGCGCCGCTTGAAGCGATATGTGATCTTGCAGATCAACATAATGCAATTACCTATTTGGATGAGGTGCACGCAGTTGGCATGTATGGTTCACATGGTGGCGGAATTGCAGAAAGAGAAGGTCTGATGGATAGAATAACCGTTATTCAAGGTACACTATCGAAGGCTTTTGGAGTGATGGGTGGGTATATAGCGTCTTCAAAGAGCTTGGTAGATGTAATAAGAAGTTCCGCTCCAGGATTTATTTTTACCACTGCTATGTCGCCTGTTTTAGCAGCGGCAGCAAAGGCAAGCGTTGAGCACCTAAAATCGAGCAACATTGAAAGGGAAAAGCAAAAGCAAGTCGTTGAAAAAGTAAAAAACTCGCTGAGAAATGCAGGAATTAACTTCATTCCAACAGAAACTCATATAATTCCAATAATAATTGGCGACCCAGAGTTATCCAAAAAAGCATCAAAATTATTATTTGATGAGTATGGAATATACGTTCAACATATAAATTACCCGACAGTTCCAAGAGGAACTGAGCGTTTCCGTATTACCCCTACACCTTATCATACAGATGAAATGATAGAGCATTTAACAGAATCTCTTGTAAAAGTTTTCGAAAAATTGTCTATCCCTTTAGCCTGTTTATGCTATAGCTAGTACAGCCCTACGTCATACCGCGATTTATTCGCGGTATCTCAGCATGGATTCCGCTAACAAGTAGCGGAATGACGAGTTTTACGCTTATCAAATTGTAGGTAAACATAAATTACTTTAGCTATAGTTTTATATCTCCAGCAATGATTAGCCCGTTGTCTTCCGTTAGCCTTCCACCGCTTTCTTGCAGAAAAAGTCTACCGAGCAAGGCTTTATATTTGTTAACTCCAGAGTAAACTGTTCCTCTGTGCCTTCCTGCTGCAAGGTATGCAAAGCCTAAAATTGTTGAACCTATGGAGCGTACATTACTATTACCAGGCAGCAATTTATTTAATAAATTACCACTTACATCTATTAGACCCCCTTCACGGCTTTTCACTCGCATTTTTATATGACGAGATCTAAAATCCTCAAGAAAAGCACCTTTCTTTTCTTCTGCCCAAAAAGTTTCTCTAAGAGCCGGAGCATCAATTACAGCCGCCACAACTTTATTTTTATGAATGAGACAGACTGATACTGCAAAATAAACCATACAACTGGAAAAGTTCTCCCTGCCCTCTATAGGCATAATAAACCAGGTATAAGTGTCATCTTTTACTTCTTGATCAGTATCATCTTCGGAAATAAACCCATAGTCTCGTTTGTAGTCGTGCAAGCAATCGTATATGGTTTGCTTGGATTTTGAATAAGTTTTATTAATAAAGTCTGCTGATTTAACATTAGAAATTTGCAATTCATTAAAATCGCGCATAAGCTGCCTGGAAGCATTACGCACAGAATCAAGCATCACATTAATTCGTGGTGATGAGATGGACATTCTTCTTTTTACTCTTTCACTCTTTCATAATAGCTGTCATCTGGAGTATATACTACAATTTTATCCTCTTCTTTTATAAACTGAGGCACGTTAACGCGCATTCCGTTTTCCAAAATTGCAGGCTTATAAGAAGCAGTAGCAGTTTGTCCTTTAATAACAGACTCTGTTTCTTTCACAGCAAGTGTAACATAATCAGGCACATGCGCAGAAATTATTTTGTCTTGATAAGCTACAACTTTAATTTTCATGTTATCCTGTAAATAAATTTTTTTTTCTCCCAATAAGTCCAAATTTATAGTGATTTGCTCGTAATTACTTGGATGCATAAGATTTACAATGTTTCCTTCAGTGAAAAGGTAAACATATTCCTCTTCATCTAAAATTGCCCTTCTGATTGTTGCATCAGAACGAAATCTTTCATAGTGTTTTGCTCCGGTTTTGATGTTTTTCATTTCGGCTTGTATGTATGCACCACCTTTACCAGGTTGAGTATGCATAATACCTACAACCAAAAATAATCCGCCGTTATGTTCCAACACCTGACCTGGTCTAATATCGTTAGCTCTTTCTGCCATAATTACATTTTCAGTTTGATCTTACAATTATAAATAGCTTTATATAAATATCAAAGTCTTTATTAGTCAATAAATTCTGGTATATTTAATACTATATACCTCCCCTTTATATTTATATGTGGAAATATCTCTTTAGTGAAAGACAGCATAATACGTTTTTTTGTGCTGATAACTAAAATTTCTAATATATCCCCTGAGCCGAAATTATACACAGATTTTACATAGCCATATAATTCATTACTTTTCAGCCTTACTTCCATATCTACAAGGTCACTTTGGTAAAATTCATCCTCATCATTTAGCTCTGGTAACTTGCTTCTTTCTATATATAGCTTCTTATTCCTTAAAAGCTCTGCTTCATTACGGGAATTTACTCCGCTTATTGTAGCTATTACTAAATTATCACCTATGACGGATACTGAGTCTATTTTATAATTCTCATCACCACTTATTAGCTTACCATATAAGGAGATATTTTCAGGCTTTTCAGTAAAGGTTTTTACTTTAACAGCTCCTTTAATTCCGTGAGGAGAGGTAATAATTCCTAAGCATACCAGATTGTCGTTCATATTAATGCAAGTATCTAATCAGAAGATTTCTCAGATAAATATTGAGTCAAAATCTCGATGCCTTCATCAATCTCTTTTTCAGTGATAATGAGTGGAGGTAAAATTCTCACAACGTTATCTGATGTTACCCCAACAGTAAGCAAGCCGCGATGACTTAACTCTTCTGCAAACTTTTGATTGTCTGCTTTCACTTTTATTCCAAGCATTAACCCTTTCCCTCTTACTTCCTCTATTATTGGAAATTTACTTGCTAAGTCTTCTAGTTTATTTTTTAAGTACTTACCTCTAATTTCAACATTTTTCAAAAAGCCGGGGCTGAGCAATTCTTCGAGCACAGCATTACCTACTGAGGTTGCAAGCGGATTGCCACCAAAAGTGGAACCGTGCATACCAACTGCCATATATTTAGCAGCCTTTTCAGTTGCAAGACAAGCCCCCAGCGGAAACCCCCCGCCTATTCCCTTTGCAAGAGCACATATATCAGGTTCCACTCCTATATGTTCGTATGCGAATAATTTTCCTGTCCTACCAGCACCGCATTGTACGCAATCAAAAAATAACAATATGTCATTTTCATCACACAGCCTTCTTAGTTCTTTCATAAAGACTTCATTCATTACTTTGATACCACCTTGCCCTTGTATTGGTTCTATTAATATAACGCCTATACCACTTGAAATTGCTTTCTTTACGCTCTCAATATTGGGCTCGATGTTATCACACCAATCAATGTAGGGATTTAGTAATTCAGAAAATTTCTGTTTATCGTTTGTAGCACAAGTTAAAAAGGTTCTTCCATGAAATGCACCATGAAATGTTAAAATTCTGTGACGATTTTTATTGCCTTTTCCATTTTGATAGATCCTAGCAATCTTAAGTCCACATTCTACTGCCTCTGATCCAGAATTTGAGAAAAATACAGTGTCAGCGAAACTATTGTTTATTAATTTTTCTGCAAAATTATTGGCAGCAGGTATATTATAGGTATTTGATATATGCCATAATTTTTCTCCTTGCAATTTAAGAGCACTAATTAATCGCGAATTAGTGTGACCTAAGCTACTAACGGCTATTCCGGAGTGAAAATCTACGTAGCGCTCACCATCAACATCATATAGGTAGATACCTTTGCCATGAGAAAAATTTATATTAACAGGAGAATAAACTGGCAAAATAGGAGAAATTGTCATAAAATATTATATGCTAAATTTTATTATTAATAACATAAAAGCCGTTGTTTCGCAATGAGTAAGGATATGTATAAGATAGGTAAATTAATGTTTTCTGCACTGGGGAAAAACAAATACACAAAAGTTATCGCATTATTCTCATCAATTTTTATGATTTTATTCAGTGTGATATATTGTAATTATTTACTAAGGAGTAATTTCCTTTCTTCTTACCGTGATTCAAGTGTAAACTTAAAAAGCGTACTGGAAAATGGCATAATAAAAAAATACCATTATTTACTAATAGAAAAGCATCACATTAAATACAAAAATTTTGACTACATAAACCAACTAGTAAAACTACGTGCTGAATTATTACAATCAGTGAGCAAAGTAAAGGATTTCAGCTTAATACTGTATGATCAAAACGGCAGAATAATATTCAGTAATTTTAACACTCAAGATTATGATTATGAACAGTTACTTACAAACGATGAAATTGATAAACTATTAAGTAACCAAGAAATATTTTATACTACAGGAAATACATTAACTTCTATTTTCCCTATATTCCATGAAAATAGCGCTAAACCGTCGTTTTTTTTGAAGATTCTTCGAAGCTACAATAATTCTTATGTTATAGCATATGGCCTATTTTTAGGCTTATTATTAATAATTTTAATATTAATAATGTTCTATTTGCACTTTTCTAATACCAAAATGCTGGCCAAGCAACATAAAACTAACATTGAATTACAGCAGATAAAAGAGGCATTAGAGCAAGAAAATGCAAACAAGCTAAAGTTTTTTGCAGGCGTTACACATGAGTTACGCACACCTCTTAATGCTATTATTGGATTTGCAGAGTTGATCAAAAATGAAACTTTAGGTTCAATGGATAACTCTCAATACAAGGAGTATGCAGACGATATATATAATGCAGGGACGCATTTACTTGCTTTAATTAACGATGTGCTCGATTTTTCTAAAGCTGAATCAAGTAGTTTAACAGTAGAAAAAGTGAAGTTTAACCTGAACAAAATAATGGATTCATGCATAAATATGCTATTACCTAAATTAAGAGAAACTGAGATTAATTTAAAAAAAGAGATACCTAATAAGCAATTATTAGTTATTGCAGATCCTAAGAGAATGAAACAAGTTATAATAAATTTATTATCAAACTCAATCAAATTTACCCCAAAGGGTGGTTTAATAAGAATGGTGGTAAAAGAAAATATAGAAAAAAACTTATTAACTATTGAGTTTCATGACAATGGAATAGGGATAATGCAGCAGGACATATATAAAGTTATGTCTGTTTTTGGCCAAGCAGATTCGGGGTATAGAAACGAAGGTACGGGCATCGGATTGCCGCTAAGCAAGAAATTAGTAGAGTTAATGGGTGGAACTTTTGACATTAAAAGTGAAGCAAAACTTGGTACTACGATAACATTGAACTTCTTTTATGAAGAACAAACATGTGAAGATTCGATTGATTTTTAATAGGATCTATTTGATATGGCCTTACATCAGACGAAAACCACACTTTATCAAAAGCGGCAAGCCGAGAAGGTAGGCAGAAATTCATCAATAAGCCCCCATCAAGAATCTTATCTGTTAGCTATATATAAAATTTGATACTCTGACTACAATATACTACTATAGATAGAAGTGTTATTAATGGAGCAAGGTATGGAATTAGCAGTAGGAAATAATGCACCCGATTTTAGCTTACCAACAGATTCTGGTGAAAATTTATCACTGAGTGAATTTTTTGATAAAAAAAATGTAGTTCTTTATTTTTATCCTAAAGACGATACTCCGGGTTGTACAATGGAGGCAAAAGGCTTTAGAGATAAAATAGATGATTTTTCTTTCCTTGACACAGTGATAATTGGTGTATCAAAAGATAGTGTTAGATGTCACACTAACTTCAAAGCAAAATATTCTCTGCCGTTTTCTTTAGTTTCTGATGAGAATGCTGAAATGTTGGGAAAATATGGTGTTTGGGTAGAGAAAAGTATGTTTGGCAAAAAGTATATGGGAATAGAACGCACTACTTTTTTAATAGATAAAAAAGGTAAAATAGTGAAGATCTGGAAAAATGTAAAAGTTAGTGGACATGTTGATGAGGTTCTGGAAGAAGTAAAGAGAATATAAACTAAAGAATAGGTTAATGGCTACCCATTGCTACATAAAAAAGCTGAAATTACATAATTTTCGTAGCCACTCAAACTTTGAACTGGATTCAGATGATAGCTCAGTTGTAATAACTGGCAAAAACGGTATTGGTAAAACTAATATACTTGAAGCAATCTCGTTGCTTGCTAAAAGCAATGGAATGAAAAAAGCAAAAGCCAGTGAGATACAAAATAGATTCAGTAATGAAGATTGGGTAGTGCACTATGATTTTTTTAATGGAACGGATTTTAACTCAATTGGTATCGCAAAGAGTTTTGATAAGAAACTAATACAAATTGATGGAAAAACGCAATCGAGTTATTCATCTCTGTATAAGATATCCAATGTAATATGGCTGATTCCACAAATGGACTATGTTCTTCTTAATTCTCCAAGTGACAGATTAAAATTTTTAGACCGTATAGTCTCACTGTTTGAGGAAAATTACACTTGCTGCTACATGAAACACAGAAAAGCTAAACGTGAGCGAAGTAAACTGTTGAGAGAGAACACCTTGGACGAAAATTGGCTCTCTAGTCTTGAAAACATAATGGCCGTTAATGCAGTTAGTATTTTACGTATGCGATCGTCTGTTTTAAAGACACTACAAGACACAATTGATAACCATTCCAGTGAGTTTTTTCCGAAGGCAAGTTTGAAATTCAGCAGCCAGCTAACTTTGGACGATACTGCAGAATATTTTCAGAATCGTCTAAAGGAAAACAGAGAAAAAGATTCATTGACTGGTAGAGTAACCTTTGGTGTGCATAACGATAATTTTCGGGTTTTTTGTCAAAAAAGAAACGTACCAATAAATCTGTGCTCCACTGGAGAACAAAAGTTATTACTGCTTTCTATTATTTTATCCAGTGTAAAAGCAAGGTGTATTCATTACAATAAGGCACCACTTCTTCTACTTGATGATATAATGTCTCATCTGGATAAACATTACAGAAAGGCGTTAATGGAGGAAGTGTTAAGTATTCAATGTCAAACTTGGATAACTGATGTAAATCAAGATAATTTCAATAGCTATCTTTATTCTTTCAAGTTTTTTGAATTATCAAATGAATAGTACCTCTTTCAAAGCTCATACAGGCAACTCCCAATTGTAAATTCCGGCAATTAAACCTCAAACCAAAACATTTCTGTTTTTTTTACTTTAAATTAAATGCAAAAGTTAGAGGTTGTCCGGAAACAAGTAAAAGGCTATAATATCTGAAATTTTAGTACGGGGTAAAGATGAGAAAAAAGTATCCAACAGATCTAAGCGAAAGGGAATGGGCAAGAATAGAAAAACACTTCAGAGTATCATACAAGAAAGGAGGAAGGCCGCCAAAGTATAGCAAAAGAGAAATATTAGAAGCAATTTTCTATGTATTGCGTACAGGGTGTCAATGGCGGTATTTACCAAATGATTTTCCGCTATGGAAGACTGTGTATGAGCAGTTCAGGCAATGGAAGAAGCAGGGAATTTTTGAGAAAATGAATTATGAAATTACAAAATATAGTAGAAGAAAAATAGGAAGGAATGAGCAGCCGAGTGCCTGTATAGTAGATAGTCAATCTGTAAAGACTACAGAAAAGGGGGGATCAAAGGCTATGATGGAAGTAAAAAAGTAAAGGGTAGAAAAAGGCATATAATTACAGACACTCAGGGTTTTATACTAGGTTGTTACGTAGGCGCTGCTAACGAAAATGATAGAGATGGTATTAAAATAGCATTAAACAATATGAGAACAAAATATACTAAAGTTAAAAAAATGTGGGCTGACATGGGATACCAAGGAAGAAATTTAAAGAATCACATAAAGGAAGAATATGACATAGATATTGAAATTGTTAAAAGGCCTACATGTAGATTTTGGGTGCACAAAGATACGCCACCTGAGCTACTACCAACAAGAGAACAAGGGTTTAAAGTACAGCCAAGAAGATGGGTTGTAGAAAGGACTTTTGCTTGGGTTAATAGGAATAGAAGGCTATCGAAGGAGTATGATTTACTCACAACATCCACTGAGAATTTCATATACCTAGCTATGAGTAGGGTTATGTTAAAGAGGGAATATGCTTGAATTTACTTGTTTCCGGACAACCTCTAAATGTGATGTTTGCCTCTGGATTGGACTGCGTAAATTATCAGATGAATCAAGTAATAGGCAATAGATACGTAAGAATACAATCGCAATTGAAGCTAGCATCGGCTGACATGGATAACATTACATCAAAAAATATCAAATCTCTTCAGCAAGAGGCAAATGCAATGATAGAGGACAATCAGAAAGTGATAGAAAAATTCTGTAATATTATATCTTGATACGTCAAATTCTGCAGAGCTAAATAAGGATTTAGAATAGATAATATATTAACCATTTTTACTTATATCTTAAACACAATTCAATTTTTACACTCATCAGCAGTTAGGCCACTTGCTCGCACAATAATATCACTAGCAACACCTGCCTTAACTAGATCTTTTGCAATCTTGATTTTCTCTGCTTTTTTAACTTTTTCCTTGCCGCTTTTCATATCTTCAGATAGAGATTTGACTAATGCATCTAATGATTCTTGTTCTCTGTACTCATCCATTAAACTCAATAGCTTTTTGCTTTCTCTTGTTTTAGGCAGTAGAACTTTAATATTCACTGATAATGCTCTTGCTATTTCATATAATTTATCAAATGAGATGGCAGTATATCCTTTTTCATATTCGTGTATTTCCTTGAGCATTAAATCAATTTTATCCGCCAAATCTTTTTGAGTATATCTTCTTATCAATCTCCATTCTCTTATTCTTTGCCCTATTCTGTAATATATAGAATCAGTGTAAATTTCTTGTTCTGTATCATTATACTCGTAAATAGATAAGCCGGTTGCTTGGGAAATTATGTCAACTGAAACTCCTTCTTTAACTAGATTTTTTGCTACTTCTAATCTTGCCTCCTCTTGATTGATTTTCTCGCTAATATGAACAAACCTGACTAATGAAGGTACTATTTTGCCTAACTTTTGATTCTCGTATATTTTTGTTAGATAGAGTATTTCTTCGTCTTCATCTTTATACTCTCTTACTGTTATTGGTTTAGGTAATAGATCTACAACATTAACTGACAATACTCTTGCTATTACATATAGTACTTCAATCGGAATAGGAATATACCCATTTTCATAATTGGTTACTTCTTTATATGCTAATCCGATTTTACTTGCTAACTCTGCTTGAGTACACCTTTGCATTAATCTACAATCTTCTATTTTTTGCCCTATTTTGTAGTGTATAGAACTAACATCTCTTACAGAAACAAACATATATACCTTATTTAGAAATAAATTTTCATCCAATTTGATCAGCAGATAAACCAACTATTTGCAAAATAATATCAATAGAAATTCCCCCTTTTACTAAATCCCTTCCAACTTTAATCCTTTCTATCTCTCTCACTTTCTCCTCACAAATACGTATTCCCTCAAACAGAGATTTTATTAGTGCATTACGTAGTTCTTGATTTTCAATCTTTTTGTATTCTTCAATTAAATTCGGTAATTCATTTCCTACTCTTTCATCTGCATCTTCTGCTGGTTCAAGTAGATCCACGATATTAATCGATAACGCCTCTGCCATTTCATATAATTTATCAAGTGGAACAGCAACCCTTCCTTGCTCATAGTTACTTATTTCATCACGTGTTGTAGTCATTTTCTCTGCTAAATCCTTTTGAGTGCACTCTCTTACCAGTCTCCATTCCTTTATCTTTTTCCCTATTTTGTAGTAGATAGAACCTATTTTTTCTTCAACACATTCATCAGCAGAGAGACCAATTGCTTGTGAAACAATATCAACAGAAACTCCTGCTTTAACCAGATCCTTTGCAATTTTTATTTTCTCTGCTTTTTTACCACTTTTCTCACTAATTTGAACAAACTTGGTTAGTAAACAAAATATCTTACGTAACTCTTGATCATTAATCTTTTTATATTCTCTTACTAGATCTAATATTTCCTCTCCCTTATCTTCAAAACAGATTTTTTCATTTGATACAGGAATGAGATCCGTAATACTGATTGATAGTGCCTCAGCTATAGCATATAACCTTTCAATTGGAACTCTACGATTCCCTTTCTCATATTGCAGTATTACCCAATACTTTACACCAATTTTCTCAGCTAAATCCTTCTGAGTATACCCTCGCTCTAACCTCCAACTTTTTACTTTTTGCCCTACTTCATAGTCTAGACTTCTTTCCACGCAAAGAACCATATATAATATTTTCTACTATAGCTCAAAGGCTCCAGATATAATAGCCAGACTCTGGAACCTTTAAATTAAAGTGCTCTACAAGTTTCTTTACTATTTTCACGTACTTTGTCTGCCCATGAAAACAATTTTTCACTTACTTCCTTCTGCTTTTCACTCCATATGCCGCACCTAGTGAAATTACCTTTCTCTACTGCTTCTTTAAGTTTTACTCCAGCAAAAAGGCAATTTTTTCCAATTTCTTCGCCTCTTTTTTGTAACTCAGCCCACATTTCCTTGTTTTCTACTCTGACTTGTACTTGATCATATTTTTTTACATCGTGGTACAATATAACATTTAGCTTACCAATGCTCGTAGGAAACTCTAATATAATAGAGCTTTCATCTGACATATCGATATAGTTTCTTATACCTCCCTTCTCACTTTTAACCTCAACTGCATCATTGCCAATTTTTAAAATATTACTTCCTAACTCTCTCAGTATTTTGGCTACCTCTACCTTGCTATCATCAGAAAATTCTATATATGATGTTGTATTGTCTATCTCGAAATCTATTAAGGATCCTTCTTGAACAGCACTTTCGCCAGCTTTTTCTAGTTCTTCTAGTTGCTTATCTCTCTGTGGCTGAATTTCTGGTTGTAGCTCATTATAGATTTCACCTATCAGTTTATTCTGTAGTAGAGTATCATGAAACTCTGCACCGCTTAGCATTAATTTTCGTATTAGCTTTTTACGATCACTTTTTTCTAATTTGTGAAAATGTGTACCTAATACTACATATTCTGCAAAACTCCATTCGCCATCATTACATGCATTTAGCCTTGCTCCAGCAGCTAGTGCTTCGTCTACAACCTTGTGCAGTTCATTTGGATTTTTTGCTCTTACCACAGCACTCTTAAACCAGCTCAACTTTTCTGTATTTGGCTTTATTTTTTGCAAAGCTGAAGCAAATGGATTTAATCCTTCTGGATAATCTGCTTGATTACTCAAAGGTTTTGTGCCATAAATATAGTCAAATCCTTTCCCATAGTTGATTTTGTTTTCGCGAACTTCTCTACCAGGGAAAGGCATTGCATCTTCCGGTTTTATCTCCTTCTGATTATTAATTTTGCTCACAAACTTAGACTGCTTTATATCAACGCCTTCAAGAGCACCAAATATTTTCTTCAATAACTTGTCTTTACTAGTCATATAACCCCCATATTAAAAATACTTTTTAAGTATATAAATCTTAGTTTATACATTCTATTACTCAGTATAAATTATAATGAGTAGATTTGCAAATACTTTCTGCTATAACAATCCGTTTTCTCTAAAACTAAAATAGCCTCCACTTGTGATAATAATGTGATCAAATAATCTAACGCTTACAGTACTACATGCTGCTGCTAAACTCTTCGTTACTTCTTGATCTTCTTCTGATGGTTCTAAACTCCCTCCAGGATGGTTATGTGACATTATTACTAATGTTGCATCTTTTATTAATGCTTTTCTTGTAATTTCCTTTATGTATACTGGTGCTTTTTCCATTTCACCAATATAGGATTCTTCTCCGATTAATTGGCGCCTTTTATTCAAGTACAGTATTTTTACACATTCCCTTTCTGAGTGGCCTATACTTACGTTTAAGTACTCTACTAGCCCTTGTAAGTCCATTATTGGCTCACTTTTTAGCTTTTCTCTCAGTACTCTTTCTAGTGTTTCCTTAACACACATAATCATTGCTACTGCAGAATCAGTTACTCCTTCTATAACTTTCAGGTCATCCATTTCTCTACCTAAAATCCTTCCTACTCCTGCATAAGTATTCACCAGATTTTTAGCAATTTCTTGAGCTTGTGGCCTTTCATGTACTGCACTTAAAAATGTTTCCATTATTTCACGATCAAGTAATGCCTTGCCTTTGCTTTCTAATATTCTGAATTCGATTTCTTCTTTACTTTTATTCATATAATTTACCCTTCACTAACAACAAACTTTTTTTAGATATTTACTGCTGTTTTTTATCAGCATTGGCATAGAGCCATAGCTTCCGAGTGAAGTCAAATCAATTTTTCAATCTTTTTTACTTATTTTTTCATGAATAAGTAAAGATATTAATATATGGTGATTTTTTTATTTTAAACTTGTCGAATTTCATCTAAAGAGATGCCTATTATTTTTAAAATAATATTGATAGAAATTCCTTTTTTTACTAAGTCTTTTGCAATTTTGATCTTTTCTGCTCTTTTCACTTTTTCTTCGCAAATCCGTATGCCTTCAAATAGAGATCTTATTAATGCATTACGTAGTTCTTGACTTTCAATCTTTTTGTATTCTTCAATTAAATTCGGTAGTTCATTTTCTACTTTACTACCTTCCTCTATTAGCAGATCTGTAATATTAATCGATAATGTTTCTGCTATTGCATATAATTTTTCCAGTGGAATAGCTACACGTCCTTGTTCATAGTTGCTTATTTCATCACGTGTTGTATCCATTTTCTCAGCCAAATCCTTTTGAGTATACTCTCTCACTAGCCTCCATTCTTTTATCTTCTTTCCTATTTGGCAGTAAATAGAACCTCCTTTTTCTTCAACACATTCATCAGCAGATAGACCAATTGTTTTTGAAACAGTATCAACAGAAACTCCTGCTTTAACCAGACCTTTTGCAATTTTTACTTTCTCTGCTTTCCTACTACTTCTTTCACTGACTTGGACAAATTTGGTTAGCAAACAAAACATCTTACGTAATTCCTGATCATTAATCTTTTTATATTCTCTTACTAGATTTAGTATTTCTTCTCCCTCATCTTCAAGACAGATTTTTTCATTTGATACAGGAATTAGGTCTACAATACCAATCGACAATATCTCTGCTATAGCATACAACTTTTCAATCGAAATTTTACGTGTTCCTTTTTCATATTGTAGTACTACTTGATACGTTACACTGACTTTCTTCGCTAAATCTTTTTGAGTATATCCTCGCTTTAACCTCCAGTTCCTTACTTTTTGTGCTATCTGATACCTTATTGAGATGTTTGCCATAAATATTATACATGTTAATACTACCAAACAAAGATATACAAAAACTTCTATGTTTGCATTTTAGTTGAATATTTCTTCACAATTGTGTATAATTATTAATGCTTTTTAAGTCGATTCCCTATGGCTCTCTCGAAGTTTCTGGATCCCAAGAATGATGTCGCATTTCGCCGTATCTTTGGCACTGAAAAGAATAAAGACATCCTCATTCACTTTCTCAATGATATTCTGGGTTTTACTGGCAAAAATGAAATAAAGGATATAGAGTTTTTAAGTACTATTCAAGACCCTGATATTGCCTCTAAAAAGCAAAGCATTGTTGATGTATTATGTAGAGATTCCACGGGGGTGCAATGGATTATTGAAATGCAGGTCGCTAAAACCAAAGGCTTCGAGAAACGTGCCCAATACTATGCTGCTAAAGCCTATTCAAGACAAGCCGATAAAGGTGATCAATACCAGGACCTTAAGGAAATTATCTTTATTGCTATAGCAGATTGTATTTTATTTCCTGATAAGTCTGAGTACAAATCAAAGCATACTATTCGCGATGAAGATACTAATGAACGTGATCTAAAAGATTTTTACTTTATATTTATTGAGTTGCCTAAATTTCCAAAAACAAAAGAAGATCAGCTTTCAAGTATAGTTGAAAAATGGGTCTACTTCTTTAGATATGCAGATGAAACTAGTGAAGAAGAGCTAGAGAGAATAATAGGAAGTGATCTAATAATTAAAAGAGCGTATGAAGAATTAAATAGGTTCAACTGGTCAGAAAAAGAATTTATAGCCTATGAACAAGAGATAAAGCGTATTCGTGATGAACAGGCTGTCCTCGCTCAAAAACTCGATGATGCCACTCAAAAAGGTAGACAAGAAGGTAGACAAGAAGGCATCCAAATCGGCCATGAAAAAGGCAGAAAAGCAGAGAAAATTGAGGTTGCAAAGAATCTACTTAAAGCAGGAGTTTCTATTGACATTATAACTCAAACTACTGGTCTTTCTGTTGATTATATTGAGAAAATTCAAGAAAAGAAGTTTTAGCCATAACGTTTTTTTATTAAACCCTCTATTCTGGTAATTTTAATATTGCAATCCATTCTAATGTCTGTATAATGCCTTTTTTACATGACACTGTTAATACTTAATAGGGGGGATAATGTCAACACAGAAAGAGCTTCGGGCTACGATGTCCAAAAAATTACAGGAAGCTATTAAACATCCAGATCCAGCAGTTGTTGCCGGGAGGAAGTCAGCTATCAAGAGATGGGTGGGAGTCCTTCAAGATAACTTTATGGAGCACATAAAATACTTTAAGGGTGATAAGTTGAAGTTTTTGCACAATGTATTTCAAGATGAAGGTTGCTGGTCAGGTGTAAGGTTGGATAATGCTGCTTTAGGTCAAAGGTTTACTGAAGAAAAAATAGGTGGAATAGATAATCCACTTCGCAAATATGAGATGGCTTGTAGTTACTGTGTAGTGGATAAAATTCATCCTCTCTTTCAAAAAAGATTTGAATCTTATAGGAACAAGTTTCCTCCTGGTGCATTTGATGGTAAAACTGAAACTGAATTTGGCAAATACGTACGAAACTCGTTACTAGATAGCATAAAGAGGAAAGGTCCTGTATTTGATTTCTGGATCGATAGAGAATCTGGGGAATTAAAGAAGTATGATGCAGTAGAAGGTTTTGACAGTGCTGTAAAACTTAAGTGGAGTGAAGGAGTAGAGTATTTTTATAATCTGTTGAAAGAAGAAGATAAAGAAAAGAAGCTCACAGAAGCTATTCTTGCTCTATCTCGCGTTCAATCTGTTGAGAAAGATGCTCCTATTTTAGATTTTTGTGTAAATAAGATAGTCGATAAAGATACTCTTTTACAGAAATTATTGCAGAAAGATAAGGGAGTATATGCTCTTCTTGCTGAATTAATAGAGTCATGTTTTTTTGATACAGTTCATGATTTGGTAAAGTGCTGGTGCTATAAAGACGTTTCAGCAGGAGGAGACCATTCAGACAAAATATTCTCACAGCGAGAGTATGAACTTCTTCTTTCATCACTCTCAGATGTAATGTTGAAAAATTCTGAGTCAAGTGTTCAAGCTAGATCTCTTATTATGAAGATTTGGGAATGTGATCACTTTTATAAACACAAGAAGGCTGCCGTTAATACTTCTAATTATACAGTTCATGTAAGTGGTATGCTTGCAGGATTAATAGTCAATTGGAGACGAGAAGACATTTATAAGACTGATGAAGAAAAAGAAATAGAGAAAAAAGAAATATTAGATATGATGTCATTTGCCAAAGATTGCTTTCCTGAAAAGTTTGAACTTTTTAAAGAAGTCATGATAGAAAACCTTAGATTATGTGGTAGAGAAGGTAAAAGAGTAAATGTAGATTACGGTCTGTTTGCAGAAGAGTTATTCTCTGAGTTAGAGAAAACAACTCTACCTCTTGGTCCTGTAGGTGATGGTCCTTGGAATAATTTACGGTCACGATCTAAAGCTCATGGTAGTAAGGAAACAACTTTGCCAGTTGATGATGGTCCGCAGTCTGAGCTTGGAACTCCTAGTGTAAGTGGTGTTTCTTCTTATAAGAAAAAAGCGTCTTTACGCTTAGTGGTAACAAGTAATCCACTTATGAACTCTTGGTGTTTCTGGTCGTAGTAAATAAGGGGTATTTTGTATGAGTAATGGTGATGGACTTATTAGGAGTTTGGTGGATGGAGATCTTGAAGGATTCAGACAAGGATTTGAATCTTTTTTAGATCAATGTCCATCTTTCTTGTATCATGTAAGTACAGGTCGTTTCCTTCCTGTATTCTTTTTTAGTATGTTTGCTACTGCACATGATGCTAATATCTTAAATGCAAATGAGAGAGTCTATTTTTGTTTTGATAACCATGGTGTTAATCCACGTAATGGTGAAAATCGAAATACGGCAAACCTAAAAGTTGCTGTTTATCGTGACGGACAGCAAGTTGTCAGATGCTACAGTATTTCTGATCGTCCTAATAGTGATGGGTTGAGGTTCAGTACAAGGGAGAGAAATGCTCTAGTACAAGAGATTAGACGGCAAAATCCAAATTTAAGGGAAGAAGACCTAGATTTTGAGCAATACAAAGTATGCACGCACGGAAAGGGCAAGAGTCAGGGAGAGGCAATTGCAACGGTATTCGAGGTAATTCGTGCAAAAGATCGTCAAGGTAGGGATAAATTTGCCAAATATTCAGCATCTGAAATCAATCTTATTAGACTGCTCTTAGAAGATCACAGACTAACAATTAAGGAAATAGCAGGAAGACAACTCAGTCAAAATCAGCGTAGACAACTTGGTAACTTGGTCAATTTTGCGCAAGTAGCACAGGGTCAACAAGGAATTGATAATTTTATGGAAATGCTAGCGAGTGATAGAAGACAAGATGTAAGAGATAGAATGTACGAAGAAATTGTCCCATACATAGCTCGCATCTATCATAATTACAGGCAGGAACTGGAATATAATATTGAAAATCGCAGTCAAAAATTTGAGAGTCACGGGTTTTTATTAGGTTTCTTAGCAAATTTTAGTCATCGCTACACAATAGGCATCGATCTTGATTTATCTCCTAGAAACTCACATGTTGCATTTCTTGTACGTCACCAAGCAGAAAGAGAAAATATTCCTATTGTTATTAATCTTGCTATATTTGACACACCGTCAGATGTTGCATTAAACTGTGCCATAGGCTACGCTGGAAGGTTACACAATTCTTCATTTATACCTATCCATACTGAATCAAGAAATACTGTCTGTGTTGGATTAAATTTTAATTTAAATCTAGATCCTTTTAGTGTTGATACAGTAGAACTTCAACAGGATAGATTTCCTTTAGTACAAAGATTATTTGAGTGTTTGGAGAATGAAGGCATTAGAGAAAATGTTAGAGATTTCTTGCTTCACCATTTTCCTGCTGAAATACCAAGAAATGCAGAGAATTATAATAGAATATTTGATTGCATAACTGGCTTTGCTTTTGGAAGTAGTGCTTTTGATAGGCACCCTTTAGAACTAGAAGAGGAAGACGAAGCACCTATAACAAAGTACATATTTAGACATGGTGATGAGGGTTTAAGATGTTTAACTATGGTCTTTCATGCTGAAGGTTCTGATATAGTTACACTTCATATTAGAGCTTACAATGCGCAACAACAAGGAGCCATCAATTTACAGACTCTTAATGTTAATAGAAATAATGTTCATGTGTGGGAAGTTTCATGCACACTTAATAATCAACTTGAACTAGATATTGATCTACCAAATGACCTTGGTTTATATCACGATTACCAAAATAATAATGCAAATAATTTTCTTGCTGGTGATCTTGTACAAGTGCCCAATACTGAAAATGTACATAATACTTTAAATCAAGTTGTGAATGATGGCTGGAAAAATATAGCTCAGCATAGAGGATTATTTCAAGAGATCTCTGGAGCATTGATGCCGCTTGTGGATACAATAAATGTTAATAGTGAGAATAAGTTCCGTTCTATACTACATGGTACATTTTATGCTAGTGATAATCCTTATAAAGTGCTTGCTATGTATAAAGTTGGTCAAACATATAGTTTTAAAAGGGGGCAGGAAGAAGAAGGAGAAAGGGCAATACTCACAAGAATTACAGAACAGAGATTAGACCTTTTATTATTAAGACAATCTACGGAGAATGCTCCAGATACTCATCCGATTGTATATGTATTAGGATTTGCTAATAATGCAGAAGAAGTAGCACAAAAGGAGAATAATGCAAAAGATCGAATAAAAGAACTTATGAACAAGCAAAGAGGATTTATACCTATTACTTCTAGAAATGAGGTGATTTTATTTCCTATTGTGTTTAATAGAGATGCACGCGAAGCAGGTAATCTTATACTTTTCCCAGAAGGTCTATTATCAGATCAGGCTCGTGTAAACTTTAGGCGTTTTTACGAAGAAAAAGCACCAGGACAAAATGCGATTTTTTTGCTTAATATAGGCAGCAATCTACATGTTCCGTTTAGTTACTTGGAAGGTATTAAAGCACAGGTAATAGAAACATTCAAGTCAATAAGGATAGGTGGTACTCCTACAGCACAAGTAATATTACAACAAATAAATGCTATCCTTCGTAGAAACAACGCTCGTGAGATAGAAGATGTGCATGATCTACTTGCACTAGACTTTGCAACAGATAATCAAAATGATCGTTATTGGCTACAAACTCATGACATGTTTTTCGCTGCACAACAATATACTTTCTATGATGATCGATCTAATCCAACTAATAATCGTCATGATTTTACAATAACTTCAGTAGGAGTCGATGGAAATCAAAATGATCCAACAGGTAGGGGCTTATTAAGTAGTCACATAGCTAACTTTAAACAAAAAGTAGATTCGGGTGAAAAAGATAGATTAATTGCTATTATTAATGTAGGTAATCATCATTGGGTTACATTAGTTATTGTACACCAAAATGGAAATTATTATGGGTATTATGCTGATTCACTTGGTCCAGATAGTCGTATTGACAATAATATTCGAGGAGCTTTAAGAGAATGTGATATTAACGATGGTAATGTCCATAATGTTTCCGTTCATCAGCAAACAGATGGCCATAATTGTGGCATATGGGTATACGAAAATGCTAGGGATATTAACCAAGCTATTGATCAAGCTTTACAGGGAAATAATAACTTTGGAGAGAAAGGTGAGGGTATTATAGGTTATATACGTGGTCTTCTTAGTGTAGGCATTGGAAATGACACTAGACAATCTCAAAGAAATGAACAACACTTTAAAAATCGGAGAAGAAATATTTCACAATTATTCCAAAATGATCCTCTATCTTCTCCTAGGGGTAGACTGATTCAAGATCATCCAGGAATTCAACATGAAATTGATCCATTACTATTACAATTTTTAGGACTCCAATACCCACAGCGTGGAGGTGGAGGAGCATTACAATTAGGCGGAGAAAGAGTGATATCAATTGATTTGGGTAACCCGCAGTCTGCATTAGATAAAATTGATGGAGTGAGTAGAGTTTATAACCATAGCAATAGTAGAGGTAGTAGGTAGAAGTTAATAGGTGGATGAAGTTTTCTTTACTCTATATTTACGCATTGGTTGTAATCGGTCTTCTAGGTTGTTTCTGCATATTTTATCTTACTATTACCCACAAATATAAATGTTTGTTGCGTAGCTCTTAATGGCATAACTTTTGCTTGAAATAACTGTTTATATGGTGCAATTTACAGCTTTTAGTTGCTAAAATTATAACTCTTAGTTTAATAATTTTAATCCAATAAGCTTTCAGGTTAATAAAATTAAATTATTTGAGTAAATACAATACTATGTTTTTATTTGTGGGTAATAGTAAGATATTTTATGGTGGTGTTTATTAACAATAATATAGAAGACTATTATTAAGACTCTTGTCCGTAAAGCACCTTCATTTGCTCCTCTCATGAGAGTGATATTTCCTTCAAATCAGCTAGTTTTAGATGCTGAGGTTGTGTGCCGTTTAAAATGGCTTCCTTAATTTTGGGTATCAAATAATTTAAACGTAAGACCCATTGTAAAAGATAAGATTTAATTTGAAAGAAAAATTGATGTGGTTAAAACTTGACCTTGCGCAGTATAGGAATATTTTTTATAAAAAGAACAATATCGATTTGAAATGTAAAATTATCATAAATTTTTCTTTTTATTCTCAAATGAATTACTATTAATTCAGTAAACTATATTATTAATATCTCAAGTAAATCAACCATTTTCAGCGCTCAAAACCAAGTGCGGTGAGAACAAGTTTTTTTGGTATGGATTGGACTACCAAATAACCTGTTCGAACTTTTCTTTATAATAATTCTACTATATTGTAAAAGCAGCTATTTTAGCCTACTTTAACTAAATTTACATATGAACTAATTTGCCTAACTTTGTTGTAATAATTTTGCGTTTTTATTTTTGAAACACCGCTTTTACGTAAAAAGTTCTCACAAAGATACGTACCTTCTTTACGATTTTTCATAAAGAGTAAACAATTAAATTGTTGCTGATACTAGTTATTGCAATGTTTTGCCTAAAAAATGTTGCCTGTATTGTAGGATATGGAAAAATGGACATGTAATACCAAATCTCGTAGGTAATAGGGCAAAACCAATAACGAAGGTTGGTATTAGCATTTTACCAAAATTCGTAATTTGTTTGACATAATCTTTTTTTAGTGATAGACTAAATTAATTGCAATGAGTGAGAAATATGGTTCTTGGTACTAATAGTGAAAATCAACAAGTTAATACTAGTTTGCCTGTGCGCTATGAAGAATTAAAGGGTTCTATTCATGAGGAATTAGAACAAAAAAGAAAGCTAAAATTTGAGCCAAAAGTTCAAGTTAAAGACATTCCATCTACAGGAAAAAGAAGAGCGTGTAAAGATGCAAGGAAATTCACCAAAATAGAGAAACAGCTTAGGCAAGCTAATACAGGGCAAAAAGATTTGTACTTTAAATTACTAAAAGCTTTTGAAGGTGAAGATTTGGTATCAGCAAAAGAGCTAGTAAGGGAGATGAAGAACCTTAATATATCTTATCGGGTACAGGGTGTCAAACTACTACTCTTATTAAGATTGTTTGTTACAAACGCATGTAAAGATGCTGGCTGGTTCGAATTTTACAAAGATGTCTTGTCAGAAGGTGGTAAAATTGATCTTAATGCCGATGTTTGTTCTAGTGGTACAGCTTTAAGTTATGCATGCAGAGAAAAGAACAAAGATGTTGCAGAATTACTATTAAAGCATGGAACTGATATTAATAAAGTGAGTGCCCTGTCGGGTAAAACACCAATTCTTATTGCTCTAAAAAACAATGACCACAATCTAGCAAGTTTGCTTTTTCGATATGGAGCAAAAATTGATGTTACCCCTGAATTAGAACAAGCAATTATTGCTGATAGCTACAGCGAATATGAAAAGGAGACGATGGGGATTCTGTTGCAGCATACTTCTCCTGAACAAAATACCGAGATGCTAAAACATTTTTCAAGCAATGTAACCCTGGAAAGTACTGAAATTGTAAAGTTGCTTTTAGATAAAGGGGCTGATCCTAATATAGGAGAACCTGATGCAATGCAAATTGCTACCGATAAAGGTAATATTGAGCTTATGAATTTATTTAATCAAAAATTGGGAAGAGAGTCTAAAAGTTTAGAGGATTCATTTGTCATTATTCCTGACAATTTAACTTTGAATAAAATACAGGACATTCTAGATAAAGCAGCAAATGAAAATGATGATGCAAAATTGACTGAGGTTGTAAATAATATTCAGGATTACGAAAGTCAGGTGATTTGCAATTTTGATGATCCAGAAGAAGCAGGGCTTTTCGTGGGATTCTCTAAGAAGGTTTTGAATTTACAATCGCAAGTTAGAGACCAATATGTACTAAGCCGTATATTAATGGTGCTTCAATCTCAAGAAAATGGTAGCAGGTACTCAGTAAAAGAATTGTTACTGCTGGCAATCGCAGCTAATGATGAGCTAACAAAGAAATACCATGATATGCTTTTTGCTAAAGGAAACTTGAATCTTTTACATCTGCTTGTTGGTGGTGAAAAGTATATTGAAACCTTTATAGGGAAATTTCCCGATCTTTATCAAAGTTTAAAAAATCAAGCAATCCGACTTGAAAATGGTGAAGTTGGGTTTTTCTCAGTTATAGTGCTAAGGGAAGAACAAGAATTACTGGATAAAGTTTTTGCTAATGAAGATACTCTTCAAAATCTAAAAGAAATTTTGAAAAATAATACTTCTGATCCTACGTATGGTGTACTTGAAGCAGCGTCATTAGTACAAAATGAGGAATTTATCAAGAAAGTATTAGATGTGTTTGAAAGAGATGCTAAACAGAATATCAATGATCCAGCTACCAAAACTCTGTTGAAGGAGAGTTGTATTACTTTATTAGAAGCTGCAATAAGTCAAGAGTGTTTCCCGATTGTTGAATACTTATGCAAAAAATGTATTGAGGACAAAAATGAAGCAATTCAAACAATCTACAAAGAAGCATTTACAGATGATAAGATTATTGAGACGTTAAAGAAACAAATCCTGAAAAGCATAGGAACTCGCGGTAGAAGGGAAATTTACGATTTAATGTTGAAAACTGCATCGAGTGCTGATAACATTATATTTTTAGGAAAAGTATTGAATTTAGTTAAAGGTAATACAAAGCCTTTTCGTGAAAGTTTTGCTACTATTTCAGAAAATGCTTCTCCTACAACTGTTGAGCAATTACAAAAGTATAAAGATATGACTAAGTTTACAGAAGTGCCACGTGACGTTGAACCTAGAGAGGAAATACAAAAGGCCTTAGAAAAATGTTTAGAAAGTAGAATCCCTCACAAATACTCAGAGTTCGAAGCAATCGAAAGCAGAGATATTAAGGCTTCTTCTCGTGGGTGGTTTGCTATGCGCAAAGGAGTAGATTTTTTTATTAAGCCATTGAATGTTGACAATGACGACTCTGTACGATCATTTATAACAGAAGTTATTGCTGGTCCGCTATATAGACTAGCACTGTTTGGCAAATCACCAAAAATTTGGCTAATTGAAGACGATCAGGATCAAATCTTTTTGGGTTCGGAATTTCTGCCTAACTTTAATGCATTTAACCATCTATATATAGAAGCACGTGACAAAAGCAATATCAAACAAGAAAAATATTCAGATGAAGCTCAACATAAATTCTAAGAGGAGTTGCAAAAAAGCGTAGAAAATTCCAAATACTTCGCTAAGTTTTTAGCTGCATGTTTAATATTTAGGGAATTTGATTTTCATTTAGGAAATTTTGGAATGACGGAAACAAATGACACAGGCATAGCAGAAAGAAAATGGGCAAAAATTGATCATGGCTTGTCATTTGAATATCAGCGCTTTGATCAGGAGTGTTCATCAAGTGATTGTCTAGGGATTTTGAAGTTTTATTTGCAAGAAAGAAAACAGCACGGGCATCCAGCAGTAGATGGCTTGTTGAAAGAAGTTTTAGCAGAGTTAGTAGATGATGGTAAATTGTCAGAAGAATTGGGTAATATGTGCAAATTCTTAGAAGAAAGTAAAGCACTGATTGAGCAATTAATAGACAAACAAGTAGGAGATTTAAACAAGGCTCTAAGTGCACATCACGGTATAAAATTTTCCATTCTCAATGAGACTTTTTCGTATAATGCTAAACATCGTGTATTCGTTACTGATCAAGGTGATGAGCTTAGTAAGTATTTCAAAGAAATATTGTATGATCAAGTTAAAAAAGCAAAAGAGTTTTCAGAAGAGTTGAGCAAGAAGAATAAAGATCTTAAAATGGAAGATTTGAGTTTAGGTTGTAACTCTTTAGACAATACAACTGGGTCGAATGCGCAAGGTGATAGTAGTAAAGCACATTCTGAAGTTATAGTAACTGAAAGCAACAGTAGTGACGGTGAAAATAAAAAAACAGTAGCCTCATCTATTAGGTTTCAAGGTCATACTTCACAAGATAGAAAAGAGAACTTAGACATTACAGGGCAAAATGCTTTACAATTGGAACAAGAAGAACCAAGTCAACAAGCAAAGACTGATGACCTTATTCAAGAAAAAAATCAACTAGGAAAAGAACCAAATAGTGCACAGAAAAGCTTGGATGGGAAAATTGCAGAACTTAAAGACAGAAAGACTTTTGCAAAAGAAGAAAAAAATGATACCTTAAATAGAATGGGGAGTTCAATACAGAACCTTATAAGCCATAATTCCAGGGAGGGTAAAATGCCTACAAATACAGAACAGCAAGTCAAAAGCTCATTAGGACAAGAGAAATCTGAGAATACAAGAAATCAGCTTGAAAAGCTACAAAAAGAATTGAATGAAAAAACTCAGGCACTTGAAAGCATGAAAACTCAGCTTGCAGAGAAAGAGGAAGAGCTGAAGGGTGTACAAGTTCAATTAGAGCAAGAGAAAACAAAACTGCAAGATGAGCTCAAGAAGAAAGAGAAAGAGCTGAATAGCAAAACTAGGGAAGTAACTGAGCTTACTGAAGAAAAAAGTCAACTAGAGAAAAAGCGAAATAGTATACAGCAAGACTTGGTTGAAAAAACTAAGGCACTTAATAGCACACAAGCTCAGCTTGAAAAGCTACAGAAAGACTCAGATGCAAAAACTAAAGAATTCGAGGGTACAAAAGCTCAGTTAGAACGGGAGCGGGATAGTGTAAAGCAAGAATTGGATAAAACAACTGAGGAGCTTAAGAGGAAAGAGGCTGATCTTAAAAACGGCAAGAAAGAGCTGGATAATGTGAATGAAAAGGTTTCAAAGTTAGAGCACGAGACATTAAATCAACAAGCAAGTATTGATGATACAAATCAAGCTCTGGATACAAAAACTAGTGAAGTAACTCACCTTACTGAAGAAAATACTCAATTAAAGGATAACCTAAAGACTACAACTGAAGAAAACACCGAACTAAAGAATGAGCTAAAGCTGAAAAAGCCTAAAAATGAAAATAACGACCTGAAGACAAAGCTGCAGGAATCTGAAAACAAAAGTAAAGGACTAGAGAGTCGAATCGAAGAGCTACAAGAACAGCTTGCAAGTAAAGATAAAGAGATGGATGCTGCAAATCAAGCTTTGAATGCAAGAACTCAAGCTCTTGAGAGGACACAAGCTCAGCTTGAAAAGCTACAGCAAGAATCAGTTGGAAAAGCTAATGAAGTAACTAACCTTACTGAACAACTTAAGAATACAAAAGCTCAAGCTGAAGAAGAGATTAACAAGCTAAATGGTCAAATAGATCAACTTACTCAAGAAAAAAATCAACTAGATGAGCAGTTGGATAGTGTACAGAAAGAATTGGGTATAAGAATTAGCGAAGTAACTCAACTTACTGCAGAAAATACTCAATTAAAGGACAATTTAAAAACTACAACTGAAAAAAATACTAAACTACAGAGCAATTTTGATGCTATAAAAAATACCCTAAAGACTACAACTGAAGAAGATACTAAACTGCAGAATGATCTAGAGGTTACACGAAAAATCGTGAATGAAAAAGACAGTCAAATTGGGAACCTAAACAGTAACATCATAGAACTAAATGAGCAACTAAGAAATAAAGACAGTCACATTGAAGGCCTAAATGATCAACTAAAAAGTAATGATGTTCGAGTCAAAGAGTTAAACAATAAACTTAAAAGTAAAGAGTTAAATAATACACATGGACAACTTGAAAACAAAAGCAAGCTGGAAAATCAGATTAAGGAGCTAAGTTGTAAAAATCAAAAGCTGTCGAAGGCAAGCACTCATAGTAAAAGGCAAAGTAATTATGCCTCTGTTTCTTTTGTGTTGTCAGGAGTATTTGCTGTTGGTGCAAGTTTAACAATGTTTCATTTAGTAATATGTATTTCACTTGCTGTAGCTGCATTAACTTTTCTTGCAGTAGGATTTTACTGTTCATATAAGGCAAATACAGCGCTTAGTAATGTTGAAGTTAAAAATGGTGTTGATCCTATAGCTGTGGAAGTTTAAAATAGCCCAAGTTGAGAAAGGATAGCAGAAGTAGAATAACTGTTTAGATATTGAGTTAATAATTTAGATATTCTTCTAAAAAAATTACTTGATATTTATGATCTTTCAAGCATACCACTAGCTTTAAGATTTTTTAGGTCAGTCGCCTATATTAATAGGAACACCTACCTCAAGTAGATTCTTCACCAACTCTTGAAATTCAGCTAACTTTAATAGACTTTAGCATAAAGAAGTTGAACATTTCTTCAGAATTGTGTATAATTGTTAACGTCCTATAGGTTTACTTATTATGGCTCTTTCTAAATTTCTTGACCCCAAAAATGATATATCGTTCAAGCGTATCTTTGGTACTGAAAAAAATAAGGATATTCTTATTCACTTCCTCAATGATATCCTTGGCTTCACTGGTAAAAATGAAATAAAGGATATAGAGTTTTTAAGTACTATTCAAGACCCTGATATCGCCGCTAAAAAGCAAAGTATTGTTGATGTTCTCTGCAGAGATGAAAATGGACTGCAAGTGATCGTCGAAATGCAGGTCGCTAAAACTAAAGGCTTCGAGAAACGTGCTCAGTACTATGCTGCTAAAGCTTATTCAAGACAAGCTGACAAGGGTGATCAATACCATGACCTTAAGGAAATTATCTTTATTGCTATAGCAGATTGTATCTTGTTTCCCGATAAATCTGAGTATAAATCAAAGCATACTATTCGGGATGAAGACACTAATGAACATGATTTAAAAGATTTCTACTTTATATTTATTGAATTGCCAAAATTTCCAAAAACTAAGGAAGATCAGTTGGAGAATATAGTTGAAAAGTGGGTCTATTTCTTTAGGTATGCAGAGGAAACCAGTGAAGAGGAGCTGGAAAAAATAATAGGGAGTGATTTTATAATCAAAAAAGCCTATGAAGAGCTAAATAGATTTAACTGGTCAGAGAAAGAATTTATTGCCTACGAACAGGAAATAAAACGTATTCTTGATGAACAGGCTGTCCTCGCTCAAAGACTCGATGATGCTACTGAACAAGGCAAAAAAATTGGTAAAGAGGAAGGAAAAATTGAAGGAAAAGTTGAAGTAGCAAAAACAATGCTGGCTAATAATGTTGATATTGACACTATTATCAAGTTTACTGGTCTTTCTATAAGTGAGATAAAAGAATTGCAGAAAGTTTAATAACTTATAGATTCTTCTAAAGAAATTACCTTATTTGAAATTTACTTGACGCTTATAGTTTTTTGAGCATAGCCTTTTATGTTAGATTCAAAGAAGACTGAATAGGCTGCTCCACACTTTCTACTTTCTCTAGCGTCGTATTCGGCTTTAGGACATCATACAACGCATAACTCACACAAGCTAATCCAACAATTCCCACAACCACTGCTATAGCATTTCTCATAATAGTCCGAACAGGTCATAGGAAGGCAGAATCAACAGCACGACGAAAGGATTCGAATAGAGGAATGTTTTTCCTGGCTCTGTTTTTTATAGCAAACCAATGATGCTCAATTTTGTTGAAATCTGGAGAATAAGGCGGCAGATACAAAATTTCTGCACCAACCCCTTTAGCAAGCTCGATAATCTTATCAGACTTATGAAAAGTAGCATTGTCAAGAATGACAGTCTGTCCAGGTTCCAAGATCGGTGTCAAAAATTGCTCAAACCATCCATTAAAAACATCCATATTACAGTGGCCTTCAAAGGTTAACGGAACAACTATCTTTCTTCCACTTAAGGCTGCAACCATACTGATTCGTTGAGTTTTCTTTCCAGATTTTAAGGCATAAAACCGCTGTCCTTTCTGGCAATATCCGTAGGGGTAGTCTTCGGTGTTATCAATGCCAGACTCATCTATATACACTAAGTTTTTAGGTTCTTTTGTCGCTATAATTTTCAAAAATTCAGCACGTTTTTCTTCGTTTCTTTCCTTGTATCCATATGTCTTTTTTTGCGCGTAAATTCAATTTTTTTAAGGGCTCGATAGATCGTTTGGATACTAACGTTGTTCCAAAGTTTAGCCATTTCCGATAGAGTCTTTCCTCCGTGTTCTCTGGCAAATTTGGCAAAGGTATCCCAGTCGGTAATTTTGTGATTGTAACCCCCATTTCCAAGTTTTTTTGATTGAAAGTCTCCTGTTTCTTTTCTTCTTTGCTGCCACTCCCATAAAGTAGTTCGTCCAATCTTAAATCTTGCTGCCACTGTTTCTCTGCTTTCTCCTTCGTCTAGCGCTTCCATTGCTTTTTTTCTTAAATCATAACTATATGCTGCTGGCATTCAACCTCCTTATCATCATCTACCCTTATCCTATCACATCCGGACTTTTATGGAAAGAGCTCTAAGAGGTTGTCCGGAAACAAGTAAATTCAAGCATATTCCCTCTTTAACATAACCCTACTCATAGCTAGGTATATGAAATTCTCAGTGGATGTTGTGAGTAAATCATACTCCTTCGATAGCCTTCTATTCCTATTAACCCAAGCAAAAGTCCTTTCTACAACCCATCTTCTTGGCTGTACTTTAAACCCTTGTTCTCTTGTTGGTAGTAGCTCAGGTGGCGTATCTTTGTGCACCCAAAATCTACATGTAGGCCTTTTAACAATTTCAATATCTATGTCATATTCTTCCTTTATGTGATTCTTTAAATTTCTTCCTTGGTATCCCATGTCAGCCCACATTTTTTTAACTTTAGTATATTTTGTTCTCATATTGTTTAATGCTATTTTAATACCATCTCTATCATTTTCGTTAGCAGCGCCTACGTAACAACCTAGTATAAAACCCTGAGTGTCTGTAATTATATGCCTTTTTCTACCCTTTACTTTTTTACTTCCATCATAGCCTTTGATCCCCCCTTTTCTGTAGTCTTTACAGATTGACTATCTACTATACAGGCACTCGGCTGCTCATTCCTTCCTATTTTTCTTCTACTATATTTTGTAATTTCATAATTCATTTTCTCAAAAATTCCCTGCTTCTTCCATTGCCTGAACTGCTCATACACAGTCTTCCATAGCGGAAAATCATTTGGTAAATACCGCCATTGACACCCTGTACGCAATACATAGAAAATTGCTTCTAATATTTCTCTTTTGCTATACTTTGGCGGCCTTCCTCCTTTCTTGTATGATACTCTGAAGTGTTTTTCTATTCTTGCCCATTCCCTTTCGCTTAGATCTGTTGGATACTTTTTTCTCATCTTTACCCCGTACTAAAATTTCAGATATTATAGCCTTTTACTTGTTTCCGGACAACCTCTAATTGTACTCCATCTCATTTTGCAGATAGATTATTTTTAGTGGCCTTGCTGACTTCATCTTAAGAAACGATACTCCTGCTGCAAGATGTGCAAGCAAAGAGAGAAGAAAATAACTTTTGCCAACCTTTGGAGTACCACCAATGACTAAAAGACCACCTGGAGTGAGAATTCGTGGAGCTATTATGTCTTCTGGTATTGGTGATTGATCACTCAAGTACTGCTTTACAGAAAATATTTTTTCTGCTCTCTCCCTTTTTTCTCCACTCTTTGATTTCTTATTGAGCCACTTCCTAGCAGAATCTATATCACCTTTAATTAAAACCTAAAGATCAATAATATCACCGCTAGTCCCTTCAGTAAAATTACGCCAATCACCAGCTTCCTTACCTACTATTTTAACTGTAATTGTATTTCCATTTAAGTTTCCAATATAAGTTTTATCTCGGTAAAATTCACCATTTGGAAGTAGGTAAGAAACACACTCTTTGATATTATCAATTAATAATGCTTTTATCTTTTCTTGCTTTTTAGACATAAAACTCCCATACATACTTTTCATACGTTTAAAGTTGAGATTAGCTAGCTCACAAACAGTTTCAAAAGATTTTGAATTCAGCCAATTAATTGCTTCTTCTCTTAGCTTTGGGGTTTTTCCTACTGCGTCCTGAATACCTCTAGTAACGACAGCAGACCAAAGCTTTTCCTCGTCGTACTTCAAAATGGTACTCTGTCAATTTCATAATTTTTACGGTATTCTGGAGTAATTACCGAAGCAATTTTGTTCTTCTCTCCATATTCATCAGTTATAACACCTACCTTTACTGTAAACTCCAACCCATTTAATTCTGCAACTGAATTTAGCTTACGAGCAAGGATTGCACTTTCTGAGTTATCATGTGGATGAATGTCACGTGCCGATTCCAAGATACTGCGAAGCATAGAGCGACCCATTTCTCCCCAAGTATCTTCTGCTTTACTACTTTTAATACCAATTATCTGATAAATCTTGTGCTTTGCGTATAGACCTTCAATAACGGTAAATTCTGTATTTAAATAAATGCTACCAGTAGTGGGGCTTTTAGTAAACCAGTGTTCATGACCTCCAGGCTTGATTGTCATTTTTACCTTTACTATTGTACCTTTTGGTATCAATCTACTTTGCGGTTTTACAGTGTTAAAGTCAGTTAACAGGTCTTCTAACATATATCATTCTCCATGTTTAAATTTTAAAACTTGCTTTTAATCTTTGTAAGCAGCTTCCCCAAGTGTGGTTCTTCAAGCATACTCAGGCGTCCACTACGATCCTTAGCTGGGTATCCCCAAGGATTTAGAGTATGGCAAACAAAAGAGCGTTTCTCCGTTCCATCATCTCTCTTGATTCCAACCATACTGATTACTTCATCAACTATTCCAGGAATTTCACTAGCAGTTTTAGCCCCTTCGCATTGAGGTAGCCAAATTGGACGATTGAAATCATCGAGATATTGACCTAAAGTGCCAACTATGATGATGTCTTTGTCTCTGATGTGTTGAAATTGATTGAGCCAAGCCATCATTTCCTGAGCAAGTAATCCATAGGCAGCTCTCATATCCTGCTTTCCTGATCTCTCAGAAAAAGCTTCAGGTTGCATTTTTGCCCATAATAGACATAAACGTGAAGCAACGGTTATACTATCTACAAAGATGCATCGGTATTTAGAAAACTCCGAAAAAAGATCTTTGTACTTACGAGATACATGTTCATGGTGTCTTTGGCTATATGCTTGATCAGACTTCAGCGCAGGATTAGACCCCCCTATAAGACAAGCAATATCTCTAGCTTCATTCCAAGTGCGAAGGCTAATTGAATCTCCTTGCCAGTCTTGAACGGCAAGAAGCCCTGCTTCAAAAGCAAGGCAAAGTGTTGGTTCATCTACGGTCTTTAGGAGACTTGTTTTACCAATACCATAAGGGCCAAAGATGACCATTTTTACAGTTGATATTGTTTGCAATCTTTCATTATTATTCAAAATTGTAAGAACCATTATTTATCCATGCTACGATGTATATATATACAAGAAAGGCAAAAATTTTGTTCAATTTTTCTTTTTGCCTGCGTAGTAAATAGGAGAAAGTTTGGCACGTATCTTCTTGATAATATTGTTTAAAGTGGTTCTTGAAACGTTGTTCATCTTGGCAACTTCATGTAAGTTGAAAAATTTAAGTTGCTCACATATATTTTGCCATTCCTTTGGTAAAACCGAGATCATATAGTCTACATCAATGCGTTTTGTTATTTCACTCTCAAGTAGCTCTGTTACATCAATGCTAATATAGTTATTGATGTCACGTTTTGCACATCGCTGTTTCTTTAACAGGTTAATAGCTTTATTTTCAGTTAATCTTGCTACAAAGGTGTTAAAGCTACTTTTATCTTCATCATACTGATCAAGGCATGGCCAAATTTCACAGAAGAGTTCTTGCTCAAGATCTTCGTGAGCTTCATTAATAAAGCACTTAGCAAGTTTCAGTCTATAAGCTTGATATTTTACATTTTTAATAACTATATGGTAGTTTTGTAATTTCATAACTTTCCTTAAAAACAAATTGATGCTTTTAAGGATGAGAGTTATTAATGCTGTTATGTAGGACAGGAGCAAAAATAAATAATACTGATGCGATTTTTAATCTATTGATATTCTGTTATTTTTTTTTGAGAATAATACTGATGCAATTTAAAATAATACAGTTTAGGTTTTTGGAACCTATTTTAAATGGATTTCAATATTTTAAGAATGGGTAGCTCAGGCTTCCTAAAGTTATATTAAAAATATATAAGAATTTCATATTTTGAAATTCAATATCACCTAAAGAGCTAAAAATGTGGATTTCGCTATTAAAAGAATAGCTTAAATTTTTAAGAGGAAAATAGTTGAAAAGTATGCTCTCTATAACCTTAAGTTCCGTTCCTAATTACTGGCTTCCTAAATCAGGAATCAGGAATCTAGAACTAGCCTATATGGCGGGTTTTCACCATGCGTTCCTAAAACCGTTCCTAGGAACGGCATATCTGAAGTCCGCCAATATGGAGGATTCTAGCTTCCTGAAACCCTTATATATAATACATATATAAAAATATACACATATATAAAAACATATAAAATATAAGATTAGAATAATAAAAAAACCTCTAAAAGTAGAAAAATCATGTTTAGAAGGTTTTCAAATTCAAGAATTATAAAAAATTTTTCAAAAATTGAAGATTTTTTGGACAAAAATTTTCCAAATCTTGTATATATATGTACACAACAATTGAAAGCTCACTGGATCTTGGCAAACAAACTGGCTGTAAAAGAGTTTTCATGTTAGTTTTTAGTTGTTAAATTTCGAAAATTAAAGATTTTTTGGACGTAATTTTTTCAAATCTTGTATATATATGTACCTGACGATTGAAAGGGGAATGCTTACACTAGATCTTGGTAAACAAACTGGTTGGACTATTTTACATGATGGAATAGTACAAAGTGGAAGTAAGAGTTTTCATGTTAGCAGGTTTAGTGGTGGTGGAATGCAGTTTTTAAATTTTCGTAATTGGCTTAATGCACTTAAGTATAAATTTCCAGGTATTGAAGTTGTGTACTTTGAAGAAGTGAGAAGACATCTAGGAACTGATGCTGCACATATCTATGGAGGGTTTTTAGCACACCTTTCTGCTTGGTGTGAGGAAAGCAATATTCCCTATCAAGGTGTTTCGGTTAAGACTATTAAACGTTTTATAACTGGCAAGGGTAATGCAAGTAAAGCTGATGTCATTGAGGCAGTACAGGAAAAGGGTTTTTGTCCAATGGATGATAATGAAGCGGACTCTTTAGCTTTAATGTTCTATGTTATGAATTTTAGTAAAGATTTTAATATATTAAAAACACCATAGAAAGTGGGTCCTTCCGGCCATGCTGGCGGGTTTGGTGGTCCTGACCTCGGGCCTTCTTTAGCGTTAGATATATTTCAAATGTTAACTACTTACGAAATTATAGCTGAGCAGTGCTAAAAAGGAGAAAAAAAGGTGAGAATTACGCAAGCAGAGTGGGCAAGGGAAAAAGGGTTTTCGAGGCAATATGTCTGTTCTTTAGTAAAAAAAGGAATAGTTGAGCTGGAAGATGGACTTATTGACCGAGAACAAGCAAATGAAGCGGTAGCAGCAATAAGAGATCCAAGTCAACCACTTAGGAGAAAAGAGCGCGGAGAAAAACTTTCAACGATATTGCTAAAAACGCGAATAAAAAATGAAACGGAGCGTGGTAAACTTTTGGAAGCTAAAGTGAAAGCTGAAATAGGCAAATTTGTGTCAATTGAAGAGGTAAAAACTGAAGCATTTAACGTAGCAAGAGTTGTTCGTAATAATTTGCTTAATATTCCAAATAGAGTTTCAGCGCTGCTTGCATCACTGAGTGACACTGAAAAGATTCATATGGTGCTAACTGAAGAGATTACAAACTCACTCCAAGAATTATCTAACAATAGATTTCAAATATAAAAAGATTTTGAATGTAAAATGGCTGATAACTTAAGTTTAGAGTTAATAAAGTGTCTCATCAATCAACCTGGATTAGATGTTAATGTTAGAGGGTTGAATGGAAAGACACCACTACATTGTGCTATAGAGTTTGACGAATTAAGTATGGTAGATTTGTTACTCACAAAGAAGAACATTAATCCTTTTGTAGAAGATAATGACGGTAAAACATCTCTTGATTACGCCAAAGAAGGGAAAAAAGCAGAAATATTACAAGCGCTAATTAATAACAAATACGGATCAGAACAAGATAGCTTACTTCATTTAGCTGCAATGATAGGTGAAGTTAATGCAGTTAGATATTTGATAGGAAAAGGTATTGACGTTAATGTACGAAATGCTTTGCATCATACGCCATTACATCTAGCGGCAGGCATAGGACATGGAAATGTTGTCAAAATTTTAGTGGAAGAAGGAAACGCTGAAATAGATGTCTTTGATGCACGAAATCAGACACCAATGCACTATGCAGTTAATAACAAAAAGTTGGAGATAGTAAAGTTACTGCTAAAGCTTGGAGCAGATGTAAATAGCGCGCGCATGGGACAAAACTCAATGAAATTGTCACCTATTCATATAGCTGTAAGTAATACTAATTACGATGAAAGAGATTTGTGTTTGGATATCCTCAAATGCTTAATAAGGGAGCCTAATGCTCAAGTCAATTTGCAAGACTACGAAAATAAAACACCACTACACTATGCTGAAAGACTTAAAACAATAGAAGTTTTACTAACGCGAGAAGATATAGACCCTCTGGTACAAGACGATAGCGGCAAGACACCATTTGATTACGCTAAACCTGAGATAAAAAAGGCTTTGATGAGTAATAAATACGGTTCTGAAAAGAATAGTCTATTGCATTTAGCTGCACAAAAAGGAGAAATTGAGCTTATAGATGCAATTTTAAAGGAAGAAATTGATATTGATATTTCAAATAATAAAGGTTTATCACCGATTTACCTTGCTGCAGAAAAAGGGCATTTACATGTAGTAAAGTTATTGCTGAAAAAAGGAGCAAATTATACACCTATTTTACATTTAGCAATCAAATCAAACAATTTAGAATTACTAAAAGTTTTGTTTACTGAAAAAAATGGGGCATTGCTCTGTAGAGATACAGCTGTCAAATTTCCAACCCTTAATAATAAATATATAGCACAGAGAGAAATAGCAGATAAAAGGATGAAAAAGCATAATAACATTATCTGCATCTATATTACGGTCAGCGCAATAGCAGTAGCAGCATATATAGGTTTAACAGCAACAACAATAAGCAGTGCAATCATTTTTGCAACAATGACAGGGATATTTGCTCTTGCTGTAGCAATAATGCTAAGTGAGATAAGAAAAAGATATATAGAAAACGAATTTCAGAAAAAGATGTTTATGGAACTGGAAGAGTGTAGTCCTACTGTTAATGGTGTTGAGTTAGAACCAATTGTGAGTAGATGCAGGCAATGATATATGCTAGAGCTTTTTCTGAAGGTTTAAGACCAGATCCGCAGCTTAAAGTATCAGAGTGGGCGAATGAGTATCGAGTTTTAGCGCCAACTGCAGCATCAGAGCCAGGAAAGTGGAGAACAGAGAGAACTCCTTATTTAAAAGAAATCATGGATTCACTATCTCCATCTTCTCCAGCGGAAAAAGTAATATTCATGAAAGGAGCGCAGATTGGAGGAACAGAAGCAGGAAATAATTGGATAGGCTATATTATAGACCAAACACCAGGGCCAATGCTAGTAGTACAGCCAACAGTTGAAATGGGAAAGCGTTGGTCGAAGGGAAGATTTGCACCATTAATAGAGAGTACACCATGTTTAAAAAGTAAAGTAAAAGACCCAAGGTCAAGAGATTCAGGCAATACTGTACAGAGTAAGGAGTTTCCAGGTGGAATAGTAGTAATAACTGGAGCAAATAGCAGTGTAGGACTGAGATCTATGCCAGTAAAATACCTCTTTCTTGATGAAATAGATGCTTACCCTGGAGATTCAGGAGGAGAAGGAGATCCAGTTTTACTCAGCATAGCTCGAACCAATACATTTGCACGTCGAAAGATTTTTCTGGTATCAACACCAACGATTCATGGAATAAGCAGAATTGAGAAAGAATTTGAAGCAACAGATAAGAGATACTTTTTTGTACCATGTCCGTATTGTAATTACTATCAAGTTCTAAAATGGTCACAAATAAAATGGGAAAATAATGATTCGAGAACAGCACATTATATTTGCATAGAATGTAGCGGAAAGATAGAAAATCATCAAAAGACAGAGATGCTTGAGCGTGGAGAATGGAGAGCTATAGGGGTAAAAGAAGGGGAGAAAAAAGGATTTCATCTTTCAAGTCTTTATAGCCCAGTTGGCTGGTATAGTTGGCAACAAGCAGTAGAGGATTTTCTGCATGCCAAAGAAAGTGAACAATTACTGAAAGTTTGGATCAACACAACGCTTGGAGAAACCTGGGTAGATAAGGGAGAAGTACCAGATTGGAAGCAATTATTTAACAGGAGAGAATTTTTTCCCGTAGGCACAGTACCTAGGAGAGAAGTGGTACTTACCGCAGGAGTAGATGTACAAAAAGATCGTTTAGAAGTAGAAGTTGTAGCCTGGGGAAAAAGCCGCGAAAGTTGGTCAATAGACTATCGAGTATTTGAAGGAGATACTGGGGGTAGAGAAGTATGGAAAAAACTTTCGGAGTTACTCAATCATCATTTTATCGGTGAAAATGGTCTTGAATACATGATAAGCATGATGGCAGTTGATGCTGGGTATGCAACACAGGAAGTATACAATTGGGTAAGAGGTCATCAAGGATCTGGAAGAGTAATGGCAGTAAAAGGTGCAAATAAAGCACTAGTGCCGCTGAGTAGCCCAAGCAGAGTAGATATAACAGTTGGTGGTCAAAAGCTAAAGAGAGGAATAAAGCTCTGGCCAGTAGGAGTATCGATATTAAAGTCAGAGCTTTTTCAACTACTTAATATTTTAAAAGAAGAAGAAGGAAAAGCTCTACCTGGATATTGTCACTTTCCAGAATATGCACCTGAATATTTTAAGCAGCTAACGGCAGAGCAATTAGTCAGCAAAGTGGTGAAAGGATATACCAAACAAGAGTGGCAAAAGGTAAGAGAAAGAAATGAAGTACTAGATTGCCGAATTTATGCAAGAGCTGCATCTATTGCGCTTGGAATCGATCGTTGGCCAGAGAGTAAATGGAATAGTTTGAGTGGAAAAATGGAAAGTAAAAAGCCCAAAAAATTAAGACAGAGTAAATGGCTTAGTAGTCAAAATGTACAGTGAAGAATATTTAACTCAAGTTGAGAAAGCAATTCAAAAACTGCAAAGCGGAGAACGAGTGGTATCAATTGCTTATGGTGACCATGTTGTGCGGTACGGGGAAGTTCAAATAAATGATTTATTGAATTTAAGACAACGAATTAAGGCTGAGTTAAAAGTTGCAGGTATGAAGCCAAAGAGAAAGATTATTTTTTCAACCAATAAAGGAATTTTATAAATGCTGCTAAAAACCTTCAAGCAATTATTTAACAAACAAAAGATAAAAAGCTCAGCCTGGGACGCTGCAGGGTCAGGAAGAAGGGTAATGTATTGGCAACCGGAGAAAAGTAGTATAAATAACTTAGAGGTTGTCCGGAAATAAGTAAAAGGCTATAATATCTGAAATTTTAGTACGGGGTAAAGATGAGAAAAAAGTATCCAACAGATCTAAGCGAAAGGGAATGGGCAAGAATAGAAAAACACTTCAGAGTATCATACAAGAAAGGAGGAAGGCCGCCAAAGTATAGCAAAAGAGAAATATTAGAAGCAATTTTCTATGTATTGCGTACAGGGTGTCAATGGCGGTATTTACCAAATGATTTTCCGCTATGGAAGACTGTGTATGAGCAGTTCAGGCAATGGAAGAAGCAGGGAATTTTTGAGAAAATGAATTATGAAATTACAAAATATAGTAGAAGAAAAATAGGAAGGAATGAGCAGCCGAGTGCCTGTATAGTAGATAGTCAATCTGTAAAGACTACAGAAAAGGGGGGATCAAAGGCTATGATGGAAGTAAAAAAGTAAAGGGTAGAAAAAGGCATATAATTACAGACACTCAGGGTTTTATACTAGGTTGTTACGTAGGCGCTGCTAACGAAAATGATAGAGATGGTATTAAAATAGCATTAAACAATATGAGAACAAAATATACTAAAGTTAAAAAAATGTGGGCTGACATGGGATACCAAGGAAGAAATTTAAAGAATCACATAAAGGAAGAATATGACATAGATATTGAAATTGTTAAAAGGCCTACATGTAGATTTTGGGTGCACAAAGATACGCCACCTGAGCTACTACCAACAAGAGAACAAGGGTTTAAAGTACAGCCAAGAAGATGGGTTGTAGAAAGGACTTTTGCTTGGGTTAATAGGAATAGAAGGCTATCGAAGGAGTATGATTTACTCACAACATCCACTGAGAATTTCATATACCTAGCTATGAGTAGGGTTATGTTAAAGAGGGAATATGCTTGAATTTACTTGTTTCCGGACAACCTCTTAGAGCTCTTTCCATAAAAGTCCGGATGTGATAGGATAAGGGTAGATGATGATAAGGAGGTTGAATGCCAGCAGCATATAGTTATGATTTAAGAAAAAAAGCAATGGAAGCGCTAGACGAAGGAGAAAGCAGAGAAACAGTGGCAGCAAGATTTAAGATTGGACGAACTACTTTATGGGAGTGGCAGCAAAGAAGAAAAGAAACAGGAGACTTTCAATCAAAAAAACTTGGAAATGGGGGTTACAATCACAAAATTACCGACTGGGATACCTTTGCCAAATTTGCCAGAGAACACGGAGGAAAGACTCTATCGGAAATGGCTAAACTTTGGAACAACGTTAGTATCCAAACGATCTATCGAGCCCTTAAAAAAATTGAATTTACGCGCAAAAAAAGACATATGGATACAAGGAAAGAAACGAAGAAAAACGTGCTGAATTTTTGAAAATTATAGCGACAAAAGAACCTAAAAACTTAGTGTATATAGATGAGTCTGGCATTGATAACACCGAAGACTACCCCTACGGATATTGCCAGAAAGGACAGCGGTTTTATGCCTTAAAATCTGGAAAGAAAACTCAACGAATCAGTATGGTTGCAGCCTTAAGTGGAAGAAAGATAGTTGTTCCGTTAACCTTTGAAGGCCACTGTAATATGGATGTTTTTAATGGATGGTTTGAGCAATTTTTGACACCGATCTTGGAACCTGGACAGACTGTCATTCTTGACAATGCTACTTTTCATAAGTCTGATAAGATTATCGAGCTTGCTAAAGGGGTTGGTGCAGAAATTTTGTATCTGCCGCCTTATTCTCCAGATTTCAACAAAATTGAGCATCATTGGTTTGCTATAAAAAACAGAGCCAGGAAAAACATTCCTCTATTCGAATCCTTTCGTCGTGCTGTTGATTCTGCCTTCCTATGACCTGTTCGGACTATTATGAGAAATGCTATACTGTTTGTTTCAAAAGGAAAAGCAAAATCAGTTACCGGAAAAACTTTAAGCACTATTACTTTCACACCTGGAGATATTACAAATTGGAAAGTAAGATTTAATGAGCGTAATCAATATGGCTCGGTTATTGCCTACTGGTATGATTATGAAAAAGCAGAGACTATAACAGAAAAAGTAGGTGATCAGGAACCAAGCTATATTCTGCGAGATGTTTATGCAAGCAGTGATTTGGCGCAAAGTGCAGCATCTGCAAAATTAAATCAGCTGATGAGCAGTACAGTAACACTTATAGCCTTTCTTATAATAGTCCGAATGCGATAAGATATGTGTTTATGGCTATAGCAGGCCAGTAGCATATTACGGTCTGTTCGGATTATTGTAAAAAGAGCTATAATATCACAATGCCAGGAAGTCCTGAATTATTTGCCGAAGCAAAGATCAACCTTTTGGGGTTTCGCAAAGGAGTTTATGGTGATTGGATAATAAATAAGGCTGGGCATGTAATTGATAATTTGGGCTATCGTACTATATTAACAGCAGTTATGGGAAAGTAAATTGATAATTTCCTCATAAATATCTTTTTTTTCTTTATTATTGTTTAATTCCTCTACAGCAAGATCTAAAGGAGTTTTTTTATCTTTATTTTTAGCAAGAGAATGTGCTCCATTTTCCAGTAGAAATTTAGTAATTTCCAAACGTCCTTCCTGTGCAGCATAGTGCAAAGCTGTCCAGCCAAAAGCATCAGTAATATTTATATCAATGCCCTCTTTAATTAGAAATTTTACAACTTCTAAACAGCCTCCGCTTGTAGCATAGTGTAATGATGTTGCGCCAAAATGATGAGTAGCATTGATATCTACCACATTTTTTATTAAGGACTTTACAGTATCTAAGTTACATTTTTTAGCTGCAGTAGACAATCTTTCCAGATTATTGCCATTTGCATTACTTTTTATTGGTATGTTTTTTGAAGGTCTAAAATGTTGAAACAAAAAGATAGTACATATTATTGGTATTATCGAATTTACTAATAATTTTCGAAAAAGGCTAGATTTCATGTCTCTTATATTATTTGCATCGCTTGTTCAGTGCAACCAATTAACTTTATTTTAGAAAAGATTTTTTGGACGTAATTTTGATGAATCTTGTATATATCAATACGCAGCTATTTGTGCAAGAGAACTTTAAGATGAAAAACCAAAGTACAGGAAAGATCCCTGTAGCAGTAATTGCTACTATGGTAATACAAACAATAGCATTTATCTGGTGGCTGGCCAAACTCGACTTAAGAGTACACATGCATGATAAATTTATAGAACAAAACCAAAGGACTACAGAAATCATCTATCGTCTTGAAGAAAGGGTCAAAAACCTTGCTGAAGAAGTTAACGAGCTTGAGCAGAGACAAAAATAACTATAACAAATGACAAAGTACATTTTATCTGTAGATGGAGGAGGAATTAGAGGAATAATTCCTGCCATTATTCTAGCAGAAATTGAATCTAGGACAAAAAAGCCAATTTCCCAGATCTTTGACTTAATGGCAGGAACCTCAACCGGTGGAATTGTTGTTGCTGGACTTTGTAAAAGCAATAAACTTCAATACTCTGCCAATGATTTGGTTGAACTTTACCAAGAGTATGGACCATATATCTTTCAAGCATCACTTTGGAGAAAATCAATCGCTTCTTGGCTGAGTGGTTCTCAGTACTCATATAAAAATATGGAATTTATTCTCAACAAATACTTCGGCGAAAGCACTATGGCCGATGTTGCTAGTAATCTACTGCTCACCAGTTATGGCATTCACAATAGTTGTGAATTTTTCTTCAAAAGTTGGAAAGAAGAAAACATTAAGTTAAAAGATGCACTCAGAGCTACAACAGCTGCTCCAACGTACTTCACACCAAAACGTCTAAAAATTAGCCAAAGAGAGAGAGTGTTGATAGATGGCGGAGTGTTTGCCAATAATCCAGCGGCTTGTGCATATGCAAGTGGTAAAAGGTTATTTCCAAATGATGAGATTATACTGCTATCAATAGGCACTGGTGGAACAAATAGAAGTATAAAGTATGCTAACTCAAGGAGATTTGGCAAAATAGGGTGGATCAAGCCACTACTGAATGTGATGTTTGCTTCTGGATTGGATTGCGTTGATTATCAACTAGAACAAGTAATAGATGATAAATACATAAGAATACAATCGCAATTGAAAGTAGCATCGACTGAGATGGACAATATTACACTCAAAAATATCAAATTTCTTCAGCAAGAGGCAAGTAAAATGATAGAGGATAACCAGAAAGTGATAGACAAATTCTGCAAGCAAAATCCAAAACTATAACTGAGCTAGAAAAACGAAATAAGCGAGTTTCTAGTATCTACTTTAATAAATTTACTAAAATATTTTTTTAATATTATATATTGAATACAGAAGCACAAGAATTTCATTCAGCAATGCAGATAATTAATTATGTAATCACCTTCGTTGATATTTTAATATATTGTGTAGAAATCAGTAAACTAATGTTGCTTTTAATTCAGGTTAAGTTTTGGAAGCGTGATTTTCAAGTTCCTCAATAGATAAATCTGTTATTTTAGAAATAGCATCAACAGAAACGTCCAACATACGTAGATTATTTGCAACCTTTATTGCCTCTGCTTTGTAAATCGGGAATGTTGCTACCAAATGTTGACATTAAACTTTATGATATGAGGTATCTTTGATGTTTTTACGCTACTAAATTCATGATATCCATCTCTTGGCGATTTAAGCCTATTTTTAGAGTATTTATAAAAAGACGATAAGACCCCTTCTACATCTAAAGCCTAAAATGCAATTCTCAGATGATCTCTGACAGACGTTTTTTTCATCAACACATTCAAAACAATAAAAAGATTGAATATTTCTTCAGAATTGTGTATAATTATTAATGCTTTTTAAGTGGATTTCCTATTGTTCTTTCCAAGTTTCTTGGTGCACGTAACGATTATACTCTAAAAGGAATGTTGGTTACTGAGAAGAATGAAGACATCATCATCAGCGAAAAAAAAGAGAAAATTGACGTAGCTACTTAAGGCAGGTGTCTCTATTGCAGCTGAGACAGCTGATCACTCATGATCAAATAAAAAAGTTATAAGCACACAGATTGGATTACAGTATCTTTTTTAAGAAGAAGATTTATCTTGCTTAAAAACTTGTAGATGCTATATTTTACATAAATTCTTCAATGCGAGGCTTTTATGTTTACTAATAGAATATCTAATAATCTGGATCAGCTGCAATTTTTTGTAGAGTTTTTAAATGAAAATTATGAAACTCAGAAACATCTTGGTCTTACACCGCTACATTTAGCAGCAGGAAATGGTCAGTTGGATTTAGTCAACACTTTATTAGGAGAAGGTTTAGATATTAATTCAGAGATTAAGTACGATGGCTTTACGCCACTGTATTTTGCAATTGCAAAAAATCGCTTAGAGATGGTTAACTTTCTTATTGCTCATGGAGCAGATGTAAACCATAAGGCCATTCTAGGCTTTACACCTTTAAGTTTTGCATCCCAGCAAGGCTATTTAGATATAGTCAACACCTTGATTGCAAATGGAGCAGATCTTAGTACTAAAACAGATAAACTTAATACACCTTTACACCTAGCAGCAGAGAATGGTCATCTAGATATAGTAAATGTTTTTATTGAAAAGGGATTAGATGTTAATGCTGTAAATAATGATCGAGCAAGACCTTTGCATTCTGCAGTACAAAATGGTAATCTCGAGGTAGTTAAAGCTCTTGTTTCACATGGGTCTGATATTAATGCTGGATCTTTAGGAGTAGGTAATCATAAAGTTGATGCGAACATTACAGCCTTACATCTGGGAACACAAACTGGTAGATTAGATATAGTTAAGGCTCTGCTTGAAGCGGGAGCAAACGTTAATACAAAAACAGGTGATAAGATTACACCTCTACATTTAGCGTCTCAAAATGGCTTTTTAGAGTTAGTAGACATTTTAATAAAAGCAAAATCTAATGTTAATGCTAAGGATTATGAGAATCTTACACCTCTGCATTTAGCAGCAGAACGTAATCACTTTGGAGTAGTTAAGTCTCTTCTTCTAGTAAGGGGAATTGATGTTAATGCTAAAGGCCACGATAATTCCACAGCTTTACATATAGGATCTCAGAATGGTCACTTAGAAGTAGTGAAGCTACTAATAGAGAAAAAAGCCAATGTTAATGCTAAAAAAAACGAAGGTTTTACACCTTTGCATCTAGCAATTCAGCAAAGTCATTTCGAGGTGAGTGATTTTTTAATTAAAAATGGAGCAAACATTAACAACGTGGATGATCAGAATTGGACTCCTTTACATAATGCAGCATATAATGGTTTTTCTTTAAAAATAGTAGAGAGCTTAATTGCAAAAGGAGCAAATATAAATGCAAAGATGGATGATGGTAGAAGAGCTCTACATTTGGCCGCAGAGCATAATCACTTGGAAATAATGAATTTCTTGGTTGAAAATGGAGTAGATGTTAATGCTCTAGATAACAGAAGTTGGACTCCTCTACATTGTGCAACATATGATGGTAATTTAGAAGTTGCTAAATCTTTGCTTAATAAAGGAGCAGACATTAATGCTAAAACAGTTAAAAGTACTACACCTCTACACTTTGCAGTAGACCATGATCATTTAGAGGTGGTTGAATTGCTCTTAAAAAAAGGGGCAGAAGTTAATGCTCTAGATCACACAAATTGGACTCCTTTACATTTTGCAGCAGAAAAAGGTTATGATCAGATAGCAACCGTTCTATTGAAACATGGTGCTGATGTAAATGTAAAAGAAAATCAAAATAAAGGCACAGCCCTACATCTTGCAGCTCAATATGGTCATCCTAAGGTAGTTAAAACTCTTATTATAAATGGAGCGGATGTTAATGCAAAAATGGATAAAAATGCTACGCCTTTACACTTAGGGGCACAAATTGGTAATTTAGATATAGTTAGGTCTCTACTTATGAGCGGAGCATACTTTAATGCTGGAGCTGAAGGAGATAGATATGTTTTACCATTACACTTTGCAGAAAGAAGAGGAAACCCAGAAGTTATAAAATTACTAAAATTGACTGAGAAGTTATTTAAGGCTATAGAAGATAATAATTATTTAGGAATTGAGAGTTCAATTAGAGATGGAGCAATCACTAATTCGAAAAACGTGGATGGAAGAACGCCATTACATTATGCTGTTAATAATGGGCATATAAAAGTTGTAAATATCTTGCTAGCAAATGGAGCTGATGCTACTAAAGTTACTAACAAAGGTAATACACCATTACACACTGCTGCTTCCAAAGGTCATAAAGAAATTATTGAAGCTTTGTTACAACGTGTAAGCCACAATAAATTGAGTGATTTTATTAATGCTAAAACAATAGTTAAAGGCACTACATCGTTGCATGTTGCTACTGAAAATAGCTTTTTTGAAGCTGTAAAGTCTTTGTTGAAACATGGTGCAATTTATAACATCAAGAATAAAGAAGGTAAAACACCACTTGATCTTTCTCGAGACCAGAATATTACTAACCTATTGAAATTAGTAGAAGAGCTGTTTGAGAATGCAAAAAATGGTAATGTTGAAATTATCAGTAAGCTGAAAGCAATAAAACCTGATGAGCGCGTAGCTGTAACAAATGCTCGTGATGATCAAGGCAAGTCATTAGTCCAGGTTGCAGTAATTAATAAACACTCAAACCTTGCAAGTAGATTATTAGAAATATTAAAAAGTCCAGATCAGAGTTTACAAGATGTCAGCGTAGAAAATCGAGTAAAGAGTTTGAAGTTATAGCTCTCTTAAATGAAACTCTAATGAGGGTGCCAAGATCTAGATCATTTAGAAAATTATAGTGGGCTTTACATCTTATTAATTATAAATTAACTTACTATCTAATCAATCCCTAAGTCATGTATGAGTAACATTTTGATAATATTAGCAGCAGGAAAGAGCAGTAGAATGAATTCTGAATATTCAAAAGCGTTGCACCAAGTGGGAAATCTTACTCTTTTAGAGCATATAATTTCTAATGCAAAATCGCTGAGTCTAAAAAGCTTATCAATTGTTGTTAACAACTCCCTTCTAAAAGATTTAGAAAAGTTTGATACCCTAAAAAGTATAATCGATCAATACAATATAAAACTAATAATTCAAGAAGATATTACAGGTACTGGCACTGCAGTTAAAATTGCTCTAGAAAATCTGGAGGAGTTATCTGATCAAGACATAGTTTTAATACAGTATGGAGACACTCCCTTTATATCTAGTGATACAGTTATGAAAATGACTGATTGTTTAAAGTATAATAATTTAGTTCTTCTTGGATTCAATAGTCAAGATGAACAATATGGAAGATTAGTAATTGATAATTACGGAAATGTTCAAAAAATCCTAAAAAATGGAGATAAAATGCTTCTTGCAAACTCTGGAATAATAGTTTCATATGCTAAAGATCTTTTTACCTTAGTAAAAGAAATAAAATTTAATAATTCGACCAATGAATATTGTCTTAATGATATAGTACCCATTGCAGCAAACAATAACTTGAGTGTAGGTTATGTAGTTTCTGATGAAAGAGAAGCAATGGGAGTAAATAATAAAGAGGATTTGATTAAAGCCGAACACTATTTTCAAAAAAAAGGCGGCCAACTTTTCTTTCATAACTACATTTTTTTATTCATTAATTTAAGTTGACATTTGTTTTATACTGGTTTTATAATACCTTTTGATTCTTACTCGTAAGATAATTGGTACGACAAATTTTCCTAGTTGTAGTGAGAGGGTATACATGGGGATATTAATAACAGGTGCTGCAGGTTTGATAGGGTCAACCTTGGTGAAAAAGTTAGAAAACCAGGGCCATGAAGTAATAAGCTGTGATATTAGGTTTCACAACAATCCACTCAGTTTTTTTTCAGAAGATATAGTACCACTACTTGCTAAGTGTACAGGAATTATTCATCTGGCTGCAATTTCTCGAGTTATACATGGTGAACTTTATCCTGAACTGTGTAGAAAAATTAATGTTGATGGTACAATGCAGTTTTTAGGGTTATGTAAGTCACTTTCAAATAAACCATGGTTTATATATGCAAGTAGTAGGGAAGTCTATGGAGAGCAGAAGGAACTGCCAGTTACAGAATCTGCTAGTATCGATCCAATAAATAATTATGCAAAAGGTAAAGCATTTATTGAGGAACAAATAACAAGTTCAAAAGATTTTAATGTAGCAATATTACGCTTTTCAAATGTATACGGTGGTTTACTAGATCATAACAGTAGAGTAATTCCTGCACTCTGTATTAATGCATTAAGAGGTGATCCAATTAAAATAGAAGGTAAAGAATGTGTTTTTGATTTTACCTATTTGGATGATGTTATAGAGGGTATATGCTTAACTGTTAAATATTTACAAAGCGAAAAATCTTCTCTTCCTGCTATTCATCTTACTACTAATAGCCCATGTACTTTAGAAAACTTAGCAAAAACAATATTAAAAGTCACGAAAAGTGGTTCTAGAATTGATTTTTATCCTCCAAGAAATTTTGATGTAACTAAGTTCCATGGTGATTTTACTAGAGCTAAAGAGCTACTTGGTTGGTCTCCAAAACATTCATTAGAAGTAGGATTAAGTAAATTTATAAAAAGTCTACAAAACAATACACAACAATATCCTAACAATATAGATATGGTAATATATGAAAATATTAAAAGTTATTCATGGTTACCCTCCTTATTATAGTGCTGGTTCAGAGGTTTATAGCCAAACTCTTGCTCATGAACTAGCAAATAACAATGAGGTACAAGTATTTACTAGGTATGAAAATAGCTTTTTACCTGATTTTTATTACACTACAGTCCTAGATAGTAGTGATTCCAGAATCTTACTGCATTTAATTAATATACCCATAGCTAAATATCGTTACAAATTTATCAATGAAGAAGTAGATATACAATTTAAAAGAGTAATAGATAACTTTCAGCCAGATCTTATACATTTTGGTCATCTTAATCATCTATCAATTACTTTACCAGAAATTGCTTTTAAAGAAAATATACCTACAATTTTTACGCTACATGACTTTTGGTTAATGTGTCCAAGAGGAAGGTTTATTCAACGCAATTCTGAAGATTTGTTACGGCTTTGTGATGGACAAAAGGATCAAAAATGTGCAACCCAATGTTACAAAGGATATTTTACAGGAGATAAAGAATTCCTGAATTTAGACATAAATTATTGGGAACAATGGGTTGCAACTAGAATGAAGCACACAAGGAAAATAATAGACTATATAGATTACTTTATTTCCCCATCGAAATTCTTGATGGATAAATTTACTCAGGATTTTAATGTTCCGATAAACAAAATTTCTTATCTTGATTATGGTTTTGATCTCAATCGTCTTAAGAATAGAAATAGAGTACAAGAAAAAGAGTTTATTTTCGGTTATATTGGTACTCATACTCCCGAAAAAGGTGTTGACCTATTACTAAAGGCTTTTTCTCACTTACCATCTAAAGCAAAACTTAGAATTTGGGGAGCAGCAAGAGAAGAAACTAAAGCTTTAAAAGCGATTGCCGATCAGTTTTCACCTGTTGTTAAAGAAAGAATAGAGTGGATGGGAAGTTATGATAATAAGAATATAGTTACTGACGTATTTAATAAAGTTGATGCAATAGTCGTTCCTTCAATTTGGGGTGAAAATTCACCATTAGTAATACATGAAGCACAGCAACTTAGAATACCAGTTATAACAGCCGATTATGGTGGTATGGCAGAATATGTAAGAGATGGACTATTATTTAAGCACAGAGATGCAAGTAGTTTATCAGAAAAAATGCAAATCCTATCTACAGATCAGGGGTTATATAGTAAACTTACCCAAAAAGGCTATCCTTATACTGAAAATGGAAATATACCTTCTATGAGTGAGCATATTGAGAAACTTAACAAGATTTACCGTAATGCTATTGAAAAGAAAGGCAAATCAGTAGCTGTTAAACCCGGTCCTTGGAGAATTACTTTTGATACTAATCCAGATTACTGCAATTTTGCTTGTATAATGTGCGAATGTTTTTCACCATACAGCAAAGTTAAAGAAGAAAAGAAAGCTAAAGGAATAAAACCTAAGATACTGTCGATAGAAACTATCAGAAAAGTAATTAAGGAAGCAGCTGGCACACCTTTAAGGGAAATCATTCCTTCTACTATGGGTGAACCTTTAATGTACAAAAGCTTTGATGAAATAATCAATTTGTGCCATGAGTTCGGCCTTAAGCTTAACCTCACGACCAATGGTTCTTTTCCTATTAAAGGAGCTAGAAAATGGGCTGAACTATTGGTACCAATTTTATCTGATGTTAAGATTTCCTGGAATGGGGCAACCAAAGAAACTCATGAAAGAATCATGAAAGGTTCAAAATGGGAAGTAGTGACAGAAAATTTAAAAACTTTTCTTGAAGTTAGAGATAAATACTTTAGCAATACAGGTGAAAGGTGTACCGTTACTTTACAATTAACATTTTTGGAAAGTAATTTACATGAACTCTATGACATAGTTAAGATGGCCATAAAAAATGGCATAGATAGAGTTAAAGGACATCATCTTTGGGCACATTTTGAGGAAATTAAGGATCTATCTATGAGAAGAGATGAGTTAGCAATTAGTAGATGGAACACGGAGGTGAGAAGGTTATACGAACTTAGAGATAATATGCTATTGCCAAATGGTAAAAAGATAAAATTAGAAAATTTCACAATCCTTTCTCAAGAAGGTATTAAGGATTTGGCTCCAGGTGGTCAATGCCCATTTTTAGGTAAAGAAGCATGGATAAACAATGAAGGAAAGTTTAGTCCTTGCTGTGCCCCAGATGAACTCCGTAAGACATTAGGAAATTTTGGTAATGTTAATGAGGTTAAACTCGAGGAAATATGGCAGAGTAGTGAGTACCTAAGCTTACAAAAAAATTATTTAAATTACAAATTATGCAAAACATGCAACATGAGAAAACCTTTGATCAATTAATCAAAGATAATCTTAGATCTATTAAAATTTCACCGTGTGAGAGGTTTCACGAGTTGCTAGGAAATCCTTTGTATGAAAATAGGTTTATAAAGGTTGGTAAATTTCATGAGCCCGGTCTTGCACCGGTTTATGATCAGATAGGCGCTTATCATATCAATGTGAGAGGAGAAGCAGTTTATCATCATAGATTTCTAAAAACTTTTGGATTCTACTTTAATAGAGCGGCCGTAGAAGATGATACAGGGTGTTACCATATTGATTCATCTGGATGTAGAGTATACAAACAGTCGTATCAATGGATTGGAAATTATCAGGAAGATGCTTGTGTAGTTAGAAGACATGATAAATGTTTTCATATTAATTTAAATGGCAACAGGATTTATCAGGAGGAATATGATTATGTTGGAGATTTTAAGGATGGTATCGCTGTAGTCTATAAGGATGGCAAAGCTACACATATTAATCATCATGGAAAGTTAGTACATAATAAATGGTATAAAAAACTTAATGTTTTTCATAAAGGGTATTCTATTGCAGAAGATCAACATGGTTGGTTTCATATAGATATTAATGGTGATCCTGTTTACCAGCAGAGATTTAAAATGGTAGAAGCATTCTATAATGGGATGGCAAAAGTTGAAACTCTTGAAGGTGTGTTAGGACAAATCGATATTACCGGAAATGTAAAGTTTAATATTTTTGATTTAGGTAAAGAATCTCAAGTGCATAGGATTTCTGCAGAACTTTCAGCCTTTTGGAAAACGTACCTAACAAACGTTGCTATTGAACTTGATTTGTTAAATATTTTACCTGCAACTATGCCGGTTTTATCTAAAAAGTTAAACATTATCGTACCAAATCTAGAAAGGCTGTTAAGGGCGTTGTGGGAAATAGGGTTTATTGATTACGATAAGGACAAGGACTTATGGCAACTATCATCAAAAGGTAAGTGCTTTAAGGAAATACCGTTTTTGTCTAAAGCTGCAACAATGTGGGTGAGAGTTGCAGCTGAAAAGAATTGGTTAAAGATTGCCGATATACTAAAACAGAAGTCAATCTCTTCATTTGAATCTTTTAAGGAAAGAGAAGCATCAGAAGATAAGAAAATAGCGTTTTACCAAGCATTGCTAGGATATTCTAGGTTTGATACTAAAGAGTTTAATTCTAGAATTAATATAGATGATGCTAAGAATATATTGCTATTTGGTGTACATTCTTTATTTCTTGCTTATTCTGATATACACAATAAAGGTTCTATAGGCCTATATAACGAACATAAAGTACCAAGACAGTTAGTAGAAAATTTAAAAGTCAAACTTATAACTCAGGAAGAACTATCAGCTACAAATTATGAATTAGGTGTCTTTTGCTGCTTTCTACAGCATTATGATGATGATAAAGTATTATCTTATTTAAAATTGGTCAAAGGAATATCTCGTATTTTATTGATAGAAACTATTTTAGATTACCGCTCTCCAGCTGGAGGCTCTGTAGATATTAATGTAATGGTTGAAACAGGAGGTAAACTAAGAACATTAAGCGATTGGGAAAAAATACTCAAACAAGTAAAAGGATTCAAAATTTCTTCTGTTGTACCTTTAACAGATTACTTATCAGTCATTGATGTCAGGTGTTAATCATATGAAAATACTACAAAAAAATGGTTTTTTTATTATCAAAAATCTGGTTCCTTTAGAACTAATAACTCAGTCTTTAAGTGATATAACAAATAAAATATCAAAGCTATCCCAAGAACTAAGTGTTTCAACTTCTGACTACTTAAACTGTACCGGCAGATGGGGCATGTTATCTCAAGTAACTAGAATTATATCTCAAGCATTAGATAAAATTATTAAAAATTACCTTGAAAAGTCACTTCAGTGTCAGATACTGCAGAAAAAATCAAATGTTATATGTAAAACTGCTGATTTAATAGATGCAGTTCCCTTCCATCAAGACATCTCCTATAGTTTTAATGATCCTTACCACTTTTCCGTTTGGTTAGCTTTGAATAATGTCAGTGAAACTTCAGGTGCACTACAAATTATAGAAAACAGTCATAAATGGGAAATACAACCTTTAGTTGATTTTTGGTATCCATATTTTTTTGATCAGTACTCAGATAACCGAGAAAATTATAAAATTAAGTCACTACCTATTTCAGCAGGAGATGCGATAGTTTTTGATTCACGGTTATGGCATGGTAGTGATAAGAATATAGATGCTAAAGATAGGTTTGCTTATGTTACGAGATGGGTTGTAAAAGATAAAAGTCTTCCTTGTGTGCCAAAACCTCAGCCTTCAGTTTTTGGTATATTAAACTGTGGTGCATTAACAGAATTTATACTGAGAGAATACTTATCATTATTTCGTCGCCAGGAAAGTATAAAAACAAAAAATATGGAAGAACTTATTAAGAGCTGGTTAGCCTTTATTACAGACACAACTACAAATATTTCTGAGGTCAACACTGCTGAAGCTAAGCGAGATTTATATAAGCTACTTATTCTGAATCAAGCGTCAGCACTACATGATGCTGGAGACATTTCAGGAAAAATATACAAAAATTTATGGTTTTCACTGCTTGTATTTCTCAATAAAAAAGTCAATGTGGTGGAGCTAGCATTATAAATGAACAAAAGTAGAGTTGGTAGTTTCAAGTATATATTGGTGTTCATTTTGAATATCTTATCCAAGTTTAAGCTTAATGTGCTTGTAATGTTCCTGGTTGCCCTAGTAGTGGCTGTTGATTTATCTTTTAGAAAGTATTTAGTAAAAAATATCTTAGATACAGCTGTAAAATATCAAGAAGGTAATGTAATTGAAAATCTTTTATTACCTGTAAGCGCTTATGTTTGTATGGCATTACTTATTACTACTGCTTTTAGATTCTATGGCTATTTTGTTGACATTCGAATGTTTACCTCAATGCGTCAAAAAATAGCTGATATGTCTTTTTACAGGCTGCTTCAGCAAGACCATTCCTATTATCAAAACAACCTATCCGGAAGTTTAGTATATAAGGTCAGTAACTTAATGGATAGTGTGATAGAGCTAATAAGACTGCTTATAGACTGTTTCTTTAGTTATAGTATAGCATTAATCTTGGCTATTTATACTTTATCACTAGTAAATATAAAGTTTGCAATAGCTACATTCATTTGGGTGAACATTTTTATTTTGATTTCGGTTTTCAGTTTTCGGGTGCTTACCGGATTAGCCGATGATCATTCTAAACAAAGTTCACAAGTAATAGCGGGTATAGCCGACAGTATTTTAAATGTTATATCAGTAAGGTTATTTTCTCGGCAAGCGCATGAGAGGCATAAATTTTTTCAAGTATGCAAGAAAAAAACTATTGCAGAAAGAAAATTACAATGGGCATACTTTTGGCTTTGGTTTATATATGGCTATTCATTTGATATACTCCAAGCAGTAAACTTGTATTTTTTAATTCATGATTATCAATTGAACAAGATTGCAATAGGAGATATTGCTCTTGTACTTGGAATTAATATATCGATTATAGAGTTTCTTAACCATCTAACTAGGAATCTTACCCAATTTTCTACTCATTTCGGCAAAGTTTCAGATGCATTGCCAATCTTGACTACCGTACCAGAAATTCAAGATAAGGAAAATGCTAAAAAATTAAATTTATTAAGTGGAAGAATAACGTTTAATAATGTTTCTTTTTCTTATGAGGGTCAGAAGTCATTATTTCAAGATTTTTCAGTTACCATTAATCCTTGCGAAAAGGTAGGTCTAGTTGGTTATTCTGGAGGTGGTAAATCTACTTTTATAAACTTAATCATAAGGCTATTTGATGTTAAAAAAGGTAATATACAGATTGATAATCAAGTAGTATCGGAAGTTACACAGAGTTCTTTGAGGCAACAAATATCTGTAATACCTCAAGAACCATTGTTGTTTCATGATACTATTTTAGCAAATATTATATATGGTAAACTTCAATCTACTATCGAAGAAATAATAAGAGCTGCAAAGCTGGCTGGTATTCACGATTTCATTATGACTCTACCCGATCAATATGAAACTGTAGTCGGAGAAAAAGGCATAAAGCTATCTGGAGGGGAAAGACAAAGAATAATCATAGCGAGAGCATTTCTAAAAAACGCTCCGATATTATTTTTCGATGAGCCAACTAGTCAGTTAGATTCTATAACAGAGAAAACAATTCAAATGAGTTTATTTAAGTTGATGGAAAATAAAACCACCATTACTATAGCACACCGTATTTCTACACTTTTACATATGGACCGAATTCTAGTATTTGACAAAGGAAAAATTGTCCAAGATGGTAAACATTCTGAACTAGTTTGCAAGAAAGGTCTTTATAAAGAACTTTGGGATGCTCAAATTGGCTGTCTAAATATCAAAAAAGAAAATGGAAAAAACTATCGACCTGAGAAGTGACACTACAACTTTACAAAGCTCCAACGTTATACACGCAATAAGTAGTGCAATCGTTGGAGATTTTGCTTACGGTGAAGACAAAAGCTGTAACAACTTATCGGAATATTGTAAACAATTATTCAAAGTAGAAGAAGCATTGTTCGTAACCAGCGGTATGCTTGCAAATAGGTTAGCTATTGCCAGTCAAACAAGTCCTGGTGATGAACTAATTACTCATTATAATTATCATGTTAATTTTTTCGATAGTGCAGGCAATGCAAAAGTAAATAGTATAGTGTTTAACTGTATTAGGAATAATACCGGAATCTTAGATATTGATGAAGTAGAATATGCTATTAACTCTAAACCGAGATATAAAATTTTTGCTCAGGTGAGTCTAGTTTCTATAGAAAATAGTATAAACGGGTTTAACGGTAAAATTTATCCTTTTAAGAAACAAGTAGAGTTATATAATTTCTTAAAAGCTCACAATATAAGTCTTCATTTAGATGGTGCGAGAATATTTAATGCTCATGCTGAAACAAATGTTGCTTTAGCTGACTATGCTAAATATGTAGATACAATGAGCTTTTCTTTTACTAAAGGACTTGGAGCTCCTTTTGGTTCAATGCTTATGGGTAAAAGAGAGATAATTGAAAAGGCTAAGAAGTTACAGGTTTGGTTGGGGAGTGGTTATCATCAAATTGGGTACTGCGCTAATGCAGCAAAATATGTACTACAGAATAATATCTCTAGGCTTAAAGAAGATAATAAGCTTGCTAAATTGTTTGCAGACAAGATTAAAGAAATTCCACATGTAAAGCTGATACTACCTTATCCAGAAACTAACATAGTAAGCTTTAGTATAAAAGAACTAAATGTGACTAATGAGTTTTTTTTGAGTAAATGCCAAGCTTATGGTTTATTGCTCTTTCCTTGGCTCGAATCTCATATAAGAGCAGTTGTTCATCTTGGCATAGAGGAAGCAGACATAATAAATGCTGCTGAAATTATAAAGGAGGTTGTATTAAATTTAGTATGAGGGTAAAAATAGATTTCTTTAGCGATTCAAACACTAATCCTTCATCTGAAATGAGGGAAGTAATGGCTAAAGCAAAAGTTGGAAATGAAGCTGCATGTGAAGATCCAACTGTAAACGAATTAATAGAAACCACATGTAAAATATTAGGTAAGCCAGCAGGAATATTTTTGATTTCGGGAACGATGTGTAATGTAATTGCTTATAAAGTGCACATTCAAAGACCTGGTGATTATTTGTTACTCGATGAAACTTCGCATCCATTAATAGTGCAATCTGGATTAATTGCAGCCCAGGCACATGCCACTCCTTTACCTATTAAAGGAACAAGAGGAATATTTACTGGAGAGCAAATCGTTGAGTTTATTACTCGTCCTAGCTTAAGGAATGTTCCAAAAGTTGGGCTTGTTTCTGTCGAACAAACAACGAATTTTGGTGGTGGAGCTGTGTGGCCTTTAGAGTATATTCAAGAGATCTCAAGTCTCTGCAAAAAGAACGACGTATCCTCTCATTTAGATGGAGCAAGGCTGTTCAATGCTTGTGCTTATGCTAAAATATCTCCAAAAGAATATGCAAATTATTTTGATTCGGTGTTTATTGATTTTAGTAAGGGATTAGGCGCTCCAATGGGTGCAGTATTGGCTGGAAGTGAAGAGTTTATTGAAAAAGCTTGGTACTATAAGTTTCAAATTGGCGGAGGTATGCACCAAGCTGGCATTATTTCAGCTGCATGTTTATATGCTCTCAACAACAACATGAATTCTTTAATAGAAGATCATAAAAAAATGCAGCACCTTATAAAAGGTCTTAGCTCTATAGATCAAGTTATAATCAATATTGACCTATACAAAACTAATATAGCGTATTTCTCATTACGTACTGATTGTATATCTGCTCAAGAATTAATAAATATACTAATGACAAATTATGGAATTAGGATGGCTAACATAAGAGGTAAAATCAGAGTTATAACACATAGAGATATAAGCTGTGAAGATATTAATACTACTATATCTACTATAAGAAAGATACTGAATAGGTAATTTCGATTGTTATCAATTTTCTACATTAATGGTTTGCAAACTTCTTGTAAAACAATATTATACCAACATAGTATTATGCTAGTATTTGCATGGGACTGTTTGGGGAATAGGTGTGAACTTTGTTTTCTTTCAATATTTACTATTCTTTTTTGGATATGTGCTACTTTACTTCTCAAGGCAGAGTATACCAATTGCTCTACCACTGTTAATAGATACTGACCATATAAAATTAAGCTATTTTTTTGCCTGCTTTTCTTTTTTTTATGGAGTATCAAAATTCGTTAATGGAATAGTCATGGACTCCAAAAATAATCCATTATTTATGTTTGGGCTATGCAATATTGCAACTGGATTATTAACCATTGGTATAGCTTTATCATATAATAATCTAACTTTATTACTGTTAACATTAATATTATTAGCTTGGACACAAGGGTTAGGTTGGCCAGCTATTACCAAGTTTATGGTTACAAACTCTAGTATCTCTTCAATTGCATCATCATGGGGAGTTATGAGCGCATCTCAGCAACTTGGTTCTTGTATTACTTTAATTGTATTACCAAGTATAATCAAAATATATGATGCAAAAAGTGCATTTTTGTACTCTGGTCTCTTATGCTTACTTTTTGGAATTTATATAATATTAAAAGCATATTACGAAGAAAGTGCCAACTTTACTACCTATTATAAGGTGCAGAAATCTCAGATAGGTATCAAAGTGAAAAGTTCCATATGGTTTCTATGTTGTGCTACTTTTTGTGCTTATATTATAAAAATGGGAATCTTCTTTTGGTTTCCTATAATTTTAAAGGATAAATTACAAATTTCTCTTGTACAATCCTCACTAATAACAGGTGTATATGATTTAGGTGGAATCCTTGGAACTTTAATCACAGGAAGAATTAGTGATATGTATTTCTTTCAAAATAGAAGCTTGCTGGCATTACTTTACATGTTGGGTATAGCACTCACTTTTATTGCAATGAACTTTTGTCAAAACATAATTCTTATGAACCTTGGCGCAATCTTATCAGGATTTTTTATATTTGGAGTGCAAGTACTGACAGGTGTTATAGCTGTAGAAATTGCTCCACAAAATAATGTATGTGCAATTGTAAGCTTGACAGGATTATTTGGGTATATTGCAAGTTCAATATTTTCATGTGTGGTTTTAGGAGTACTTGTTAAGCACTTTGGTAACAGTATTATGTTTTCATTTTTTTCCATTTGCTCTGTTGTTGCACTCGTTTGCTTTTCCATACTATCAAGCAAAGGCCTTAAAAAACTAAGTAAAGCGGTGTAGAAAACATTTCTCAACAGTTAAGCTTTGTAGATAGATTTTTACCCAGGGAGTAAACGTTATAACCATATCCTAGTAACAATTCATTATCTAACAAGTTACGAAAGTCAAAGATATTAGGTGTAGCCATCACATCCTTTAAGATTAAAAAATCTTGATTTTTAAATTCCTTCCACTCCGTTAACAATAACAAGGCTTCTGCGCCCCTTGCAGCTTCTATAGCGTTATCCGCGTACTCTATATCCTTTAGAACTTGCCTAGCATTATCCATCCCCATTGGGTCATATGCAGTAATTTTAGCCTTGTTATTCACTAACAATTGTGCAATATCTATAGCTGGGCTATTTCTTACATCATCAGTACCAGACTTAAAAGTTAGCCCCCATATTGCTATTTTTTTATTTTGGACTCCATTTAATAGATATTCTACCTTTTTAGCAATGTTTGTTATATGATTATAGTTAGATTCCTTAACTGAATTTAAAATTTGTAGCTTAACATTGTGGTCTTCAGCAAGCCTTATTAAAGCTGACAAATCTTTAGGAAAACATGATCCTCCAAATCCTGGACCAGCTTTGAGAAATTCCTTACCTATTCTATGGTCCATTCCCATACTGTTAGCTAAAAGGTCAATGTCTGCTCCTAATAGCTCACATAAACCTGCCATCTCATTGATAAAAGCAACCTTTGTTGCTAGAAAAGCATTAGAAGCATATTTAATCATTTCAGCAGTAACTGTATCAGTGACTATTAACGGAATATTCTTATCTATAAATGGTCTATATATAACTTCTAGTTTTGCCCTAGCTAGCTTAGTTTTTACTCCTATTATTATCCTATCTGGGTATAAAAAATCTGATACTGCAGAGCCTTGCTTGAGAAACTCTGGATTCACCCCCAAATCAAAGTTATAGCCCTTATTAGATAAATAATTATGTATATTTTCTGCAGTACCAGGAGGAACAGTTGACTTTATCACTATTAAGCAATCTTGATTAACTCTCTCAGAAACTTCACTTACTGCATTATATACATTCTTTAAATTTGCATTTCCTAGGGAGTCTGATGGAGTATCTACAGTTATAAATACTACTTCTGTATTGGGATTTATTTGAAAATACGAATCGAAAAATCTTATCCTTTGTGACTTTATATTATTCTCTAAATAATCTGCTAATCCAGGTTCATATAGAGGAATTTTCCCTGATTTCAAAAGTTCAATCTTCTCAGTATTTATGTCAATGCAATCAACTTTATGGCCCTGCTCCGATAACATTGTACCAGATACTAAGCCTACATACCCTACTCCTATAATAGTTATGTGCATTTTATTATCACCTTAAAAATATAGCTTAGCATCTAAAATAAATACCATTAACAATGAGAGTCATAAACTTTTGTTGTTACATTATTTTGCTTAATTGCCTTACTTTCCGAATAAATTATAAATAAGGTTGAAGATATTAATATCAAAGTACCATATAAAGCACTTTTATCAGGTAATTCATTAAATATAACGTATGTTACTATTGCAGAAATTATTAGCTCTATGTACCTATAAGGTGCAAGTGCAGTAGCATCAGTAAGAGTAAAAGCTTTTAAGATAAAGAGCAAAATTAGATTTGAATTAATTCCCAGAATCAGCAGTAATACTAATTCCAACAAGGAAGGCATATGCCAATAAAATAACAAAGGTGGAGTAGAAAAAATAGTTGTCGTTAGAGCTGAATAAAATAACATACTTATTACTGACTCTTTTATCACAAGTTTCTTATTAAGTATGTCTAATATAGCAAAGATTAATGCAGATACAATAAAAATAAGAATTTTAGGATTAAAGTCTTCACTATGAGCTTTGATAGTAATAGCAATACCAACAAAACCAATAATAGTTACTATCCATCTTTGCCAAATTATATTTTCGTTTAGTAAAGGGATTGCAAGAAGTATAACAAATAATGGTACAGAAAAACTTATAATCGTTGCAGTTACTATGGGGAAAGTACTCAATCCATAGGTCCATAAGACCGTTCCACAAAACAATAATGCACCTCTAGTTATTTGAATAGATATTTGACTTGTTTTAAAAGCTTCTATTCCATAGTAAAACATAAAAGGTACAAGGGTAATAGTGGTAAACAGAAAGCGGAAAAAAATTATTTCAAAACTCTGAAGATGTAAACTTAGATATTTTGATATAGTATCATTAGCTACACTACTAAATAAGCTAAGTATAAACCAGATAACCCCAAACAAATAACTCTCAGTCTATAATCCATAAAGCTTCTGATTTAATAGATATGATGTACTCATATAATTTTACTACAAAACTAATAATATAAAAGTTTTCTGATGTATGGTCCCAGAATGTGATCGTGAGGGTTAATTATAAATAATTCGGGAAATTTCGTCTCTGTAGACATATTAAGAACTACGTAACGAATGTTTATATTTGTGAGTAATAGTAAGGTTCAAGGTAAGGAAAATGCTAGTGAGGTAGAGTAGAATAACGTTGATTTGATAATTTAAGCTCATCTTCCCTCTTGCTACATCTCTCTTTATATCTCCTCTTTTGCAGCAGGTCTATACTTACTGCTTAAATTTAGGTGCACACTAATTTTTCGATTTGTATATTATTCTAATGCTTGTATAATACCTTCATTGAATATTTGATTTTGAGGTAATTAGATGCCAAAAAGTAAAACTAAACGTGGAACGGAAGATTTGAAGGGTAATGCAGGCCCAAGCAAAAGATCTCGTCTCAGTTCTGATTCTGAAGAAGATAAAGAGATTATCTCTAGCAAAGTAATAAGTAAGCTGAAGGATGTTGTTAAAGGTGATAGAACTTCAGCTATTGAGGAATGGGTCAAGGCTCACCCTGTAACAGTAGAGGGTCTAACCGTTGAGCAATCGGACCTCTTATGTAATGCGTTTCGTGATGAATCTTGTTGGTCAGGTATAGAGTTAAATCCTGCTAGATTGGTGAAAGAGTTGGCCAGGTTAGATATATTGGATCCTTTTGCTATCTATGAAATAGCATGTATTGAATGTGTGAAGAGTGAAATTAGGCAACTATTCAACAAGATGTTGGAGTCTTTTAAGCTTGATTTATGTCATAAAGGCGCGAGTAAGGAGAATCGGGAGTTGGCTGCCAACGACAAACTTGCAAGAGTTGAACTGTTGCGCTTTGTAGAGAAGGATGACCATGTATTCAGTTTCTGGATTGATGAAAAATCAGGTGACCTCAAAGAAAATATAGAAGCAGAAGATGGATTTAATAAGGCTGTAGATTTCAAGTGGAGTAAGGGAGTGGAACACTTCTATAATCTTCTATGTTCTGAAAAAAAATTAGGGAAAGAAGGGCGAGAAAAGTTGCTAGTTTCTGCTATTGCAAAATTATCTCCATTTCAATCTAGCTATAAACTTGCTGCTACCTTAAATTCCCTTCTAGGTAAAGTCATAAGCGCGAAAGTAGATCATAAGTCACTGCTCGGGCTACCGAATAAGAAAGATAGGGGTGTTATCTATCGTCCTCTTAGTTGCTTAGTAGAGCACGGTTTTCTTTGCACAACTAAGTATGTTATCCAGTACTTGAGCGAGGGATGTTCAAGATCTGAAGTAGAGAAAATGCTTTCACCTAGAGGATATGCACATCTTCTCTCATCGCTTTCATTTGTTGTAGTTTCTAAAGATTATGACTTGGATAACAGGAATGAAGCAAGGTCAGCTATTAGCAGTCTTTGGAGATCTAGCGTATTTAACCAAAATAAAATAAATGTTGTTGATTCTTTTAAAGATAGGATTGCTTTTGTTGCAATGGAAAATGCAATTTCAAATTTGATTGTAGATCAGGAGAACAGCAAGAATACTCAAAGTGCTGGCGATGGTGAAAAAGTTGATTTGGTCTTGAGTATTTTAAAGTTTGCTAAAGATTGTTGTTCAGACAAAAGCTTTAAATCATTAAAAGAGAGGATAGCAAATAGTTTAGATAAAACAAGGAATTCTAAGATGATAGATGCAACTAGCTCCTGCAATTTAATAGAAGAGTTGTGTAAGTCGGCAAGAAATTTGAATTTATCCTCTGCTAGCACTGAAGTTCCTCAATCCACGTTAGCAGGCACTAGTGTTAGTGGTTCGCCTGTTGTAGTTATTAACAAGTAGGAGTGTTTATGCATGGTAATGATGAAGATGATGAATTAGTTAGGGATTTATTAAATGGAAATTGTACTGAGTTCAGTGGGAAGTTTGAGGATTTTTTAAACAATTGTCCATCTTTTTTGCATTCTGCTAATAAGCACGGCTTTTTTCCTGCATTCTTCTTTGGCATGTTTGCTACTGCACATGATTCTAGTATTGCAGATCCAAATGATGAAAGAATTTATTTTCGTTTTGACGGTTGTGGAAATCTGAAAGTTGCAGTTCTTACTAATGAAGAAGATAGAAGAATAGTAAGGTGTTATACTATTGCTGATAATGAGAACAGCCCTGGGTCAAGGTTTAGTGCAGAAGAGAAGCAGCAGGTAGAAGAAAATCTTCCACAAGAATTACAGGAAGATGAGGATCTGGACTGGGAAGAGTATAAAATATTTCGATTTGGAGAGGAATGTAGGCATTTTGATGAAGGACACAGTTTCCCTCAACGTGATGAATATGAAGCACCAGTTTTTCACGAAATTAACCCAATCAGAGCACCAGGTGAATTGTTAGACCTGATGAATGAGTTGGCAAATGATAACGCAGGAGAAGTGCGTACTAATGTTAAAAGGATTTTGCAATACATTGTTGATATACATGATGAACATGAAGGTAGCTTAGTGTTCGGTGCAGAGTCTGATTACCACGGTTTTCTGTGTGGTTTTTTAGTAAATTTTAGATACCGGTCTGTGGCTGGTGTCTACCCAGAGCTACTCATAGGAAAAGGTTATGCAGATGTTGTTTTGCTTGTTCGTGGTGTTGATCAGGCAAATGATTCAGTTCCAGTTATAATTGAGTTGAAGGTTGGTGATGAGGAAGGGTTAGAACAAGCTAAAGATTATGCTAAAAGTTGTTCTGTTTCGTCTTTGCCTATTCATACCTCATCACCAAGTGCTGTTTGTGTAGCGTTAAATTTTCAATTGCGTGGAGGTGATGGTCTACGAACTTCTGTGCAGGCCTTTTCAGAAGGTGGTCTTTCCTTAATACCGGGGTTACTACATCCTCATGGAAATGAAGTTATTGGGAGTGTAAAACGTTTTTCACAACCCATAGAATCAGAGTTCACTCAATCACCTCATTGTGACACTTTTTCCTGTATGTCATCGTTTTTCTTGGGAAATGTTTTGTCCACAGCCGATCTTTTAAGAGTAGCTGGTAGACGAAGGGTAGTAACGGTTGACAAGTATCTATTTAACTGCTCTCAAAGAGAGAGAATGAGACGTATAGGTGGTAGGGGAAATGCAGCAGAAATTGTAAGGCATACGTTAACTCTAGCTCTATTTGTATCAAGTATTGGTTTTGTTGTGCTTCACATTTTTCGTCATTTGAAGTGGCAGACTTTGCCAGATAAGGCATTGGACCTATCGTTACTACCTCAAGCCACAGGTGATGCTAAGGTACGTGAGGTGCTTTGTAAGGTGGATGCCCAGAATCATCTACAAGTGGTTTCTGCAAGGAAGTTTAAATCACTACGTGCTTACTCACGTTCTCATAGAGAAGGTTATTTTGAGGGTAGGTTCTCAGAACAAATGGGTAACGTTAGGAACTTACATCAATTTGCAGATGAATTGATGAGTGCTGCGCCTAATTTTGGTAATGATGGTAATGTGAATGGTGAGTACAGGGCTAGGTATGAAGTTTTATTTAACGAGATTTCTCGTCTGTTGTCTCCGTTATTAAATGGAAACCGTCTACTCGTGAACAATGAAGCTAAATTTCAGGCTTTGTTGCGTGGGATATTTCAAAGTTGCGGTAATCCTGCCAAGGTAATTATTGAGTTCCAGCTACAGAGAGGAAGGAAAATAGACCTAATATTATCAAAATCTGCGGAAAATGATGATACTCATCCAATTGGAATAGAGTTGAAGTATGCTAACACCGCAGAGCAAGTTGAACGAAAAAGGGTGGAGGCAAATCGACAGTTAAGTGAATATGAATTTTGTGGAGGATGCAAGCGTATTACTGGGGGAGATGCGATGGTTTTGTTATACGCTATATTGAATGCTATAGAACAAGAGCAGGATCTGATATTGATTGGTGGGCTTCGTAGAGCATCTGGGTTTTCTAGATGACTTGTAACTAATAAAAGTACCAAAGATAAGGTTGTTTATGGGTAAAATTATGCATTAAGCTAGAGTGCGTTTGAGTAAGGTTGGAGAAAAAGCAAGGTCTTTTAGCAAGAAAATTTGATTTATGTTTTCTTAAGTTAAAGTTAACCTGATGAAGTTTGTACAATTTATTGTTGGAGTTTTTTGTTCTATTTTTACTGTAAGTTCAATCTGCTCTATCTTTGGTCTTTTTTTCTTAGTTTTGCAGCAAGTCTAATATTTTTACTACTTAATGGAATAACTTGCAGAAAGTGGAGATATAATGCTAAGGCAGAGGAGCTCAGACAGTTGCCTTAAAACAATAAAGAAATAGTAAAGGCAAAAAGATACCTTGCATAGTTCGAAAGCTTTTCTAGTAACCGTTCACGATATAAGAAAGTAGTTTACAAAAATGGTATAGTGGTATAGAGAAGATAAGCTAGATAGAGAGGGTTTAATGATAGAAGTGCTGCAAGAGAAGATTGTGGTGTTAGAGTCAGAAAATGCCGATCTGAAAGCAGAGATAGAAAATCTTAGAAAGGAAGTAATAGAGTTACAAGACAAGCTGGGTTTAAATTCAAAAAATTTATCTCTACCACCATCACAAGATGTAAAAAAACAAAAAAGAAGAGTAACAGGAATCCAGGAAGGCAACCAGGACATGAAGCGCAAAAGCGAGAGTTATAGCCCTTTCCATAATAGTCCCAAAAAGTCATAAGAAGGAAGAATCAACAGCATGATGAAAAGATGTGAATAGAGGAATGTTTTTCCTAATTCTGTTTTTTATAGCAAACCAATGATGCTCAATTTTGTTAAAATCGGGAGAATAAGGCGGTAGATATAAAATTTCTGCACCAACTCCTTTAGCAAGTTCAGTAATCTTATTAGACTTATGAAAAGTAGCATTATCAAGGATAACAGTTTGTCCAGGTTCCAAAATCGGTGTCAGGAACTGCTCAAACCATTTATTAAAGATATTCATATTGTAGTGGCCTTCAAAGGTTACCGGAGCAACTATCTTTCTTCCACTTAAGCATGCTGATTCGTTGAGTTTTCTTGCCAGATTTTAGGGCATAAAACCGCTGTCCCTTCTGGCAATATCCATAAGGGTAGTCTTCAGTGTTATCAATGCCAGACTCATCTATATACACTAATTCTTTAGGTTCTTTTGTCGCTATAACCTTTGCAAATTGAGCTCCTCATTTCTTTCTTTGTACCCGTAGGTCTTTTTTTTCTTGTGAATCCTATATTTTTAAGTGCTCGATGAATTGTTTGTCTACTAATATTGCCCCAAAGCTTAGCCATCTCTGACTGAGTTTTGCTACCTTGTTCATTTGCAAATTCGGCAAATGCATTCCAGTCGGTAATTTTATGGTTATAGCCCACGCTTCCAGGCTTTTTTGACTGAAAATCTCCCGTTTTCTCACGTCTTTTCTTCCACTCATATAAAGTTGTTTTTCCGATCTTAAATCTCTTGGCAACAGTTTCTCCACTCTCTCCTTCATCCAACGCTTCCATTACCTTTTTCCTTAAGTCATAACTATATGCTACTGGCATCCTTACCTTCACTACTATAAATCCATATCTTACTCTTTTTGGACTATTATGGGAAGGGCTATAAGAGGTTGTCCGGAAACAAGTAAATTCAAGCATATTCCCTCTTTAACATAACCCTACTCATAGCTAGGTATATGAAATTCTCAGTGGATGTTGTGAGTAAATCATACTCCTTCGATAGCCTTCTATTCCTATTAACCCAAGCAAAAGTCCTTTCTACAACCCATCTTTTTGGCTGTACTTTAAACCCTTGTTCTCTTGTTGGTAGTAGCTCAGGTGGCGTATCTTTGTGCACCCAAAATCTACATGGAGGCCTTTTAACAATTTCAATATCTATGTCATATTCTTCCTTTATGTGATTCTTTAAATTTCTTCCTTGGTATCCCATGTCAGCCCACATTTTTTTAACTTTAGTATATTTTGTTCTCATATTGTTTAATGCTATTTTAATACCATCTCTATCATTTTCGTTAGCAGCGCCTACGTAACAACCTAGTATAAAACCCTGAGTGTCTGTAATTATATGCCTTTTTCTACCCTTTACTTTTTTACTTCCATCATAGCCTTTGATCCCCCCTTTTCTGTAGTCTTTACAGATTGACTATCTACTATACAGGCACTCGGCTGCTCATTCCTTCCTATTTTTCTTCTACTATATTTTGTAATTTCATAATTCATTTTCTCAAAAATTCCCTGCTTCTTCCATTGCCTGAACTGCTCATACACAGTCTTCCATAGCGGAAAATCATTTGGTAAATACCGCCATTGACACCCTGTACGCAATACATAGAAAATTGCTTCTAATATTTCTCTTTTGCTATACTTTGGCGGCCTTCCTCCTTTCTTGTATGATACTCTGAAGTGTTTTTCTATTCTTGCCCATTCCCTTTCGCTTAGATCTGTTGGATACTTTTTTCTCATCTTTACCCCGTACTAAAATTTCAGATATTATAGCCTTTTACTTGTTTCCGGACAACCTCTAATATCAATTCTTGCTCCTTTTTCTATGAGAAATTCTACAGATGGTAAATGTCCTTCCTTGGCAGCATAGTAGACTGATCTGTAGTTTTAGAATTATTAATAAATGATTCTTGTTGTTGCTTTTCTATTAGAAGCTTTACAATTCCTAGATATCCTTTATTGGTAGCATAATGCAAAGGAGTCCAATTGTTTTTACCTTTTGTACCAACTTCTACTCCCTGATTAAGAGAAAACTTTACAATATCAATATTTCAAAAATCAGCTGCAATATGAATAGGCTTGTTTTCGTCATTAGTTTTAGTGTTAAAACTTACACCTTTATTATTTACTAAAAATTTTGTTACTTCTAAGCTATCAAACTTAGCTGGATGATGCAAAGCCATCTTGACCAAAAAATCATTCCCCTATCTCGTTCTTATCATTATGCCTTATACCCTGTATTACACCTTCAGATATAGTCATTTCTAACCTCCAACATCCTTGCTAATAAACCCTCACTAAAACTGCCGAAAAGACTTTATAAGTTAATATTCTAAATCTCAATATTTTATGGTGCAGGTTTTTATTTTTAAAACATTATATAGCCTTTCTTATAATAGTCCGAATGCGATAAGATATGTGTTTATGGCTATAGCAGGCCAGTAGCATATTACGGTCTGTTCGGATTATTGTAAAAAGAGCTATACTTTGTGTAGGGTATAACTACACGCATCAAAGTGAAAGAAAATCAAAAGCAAAATGATGAAGAAAATGAAAGTTTAAGTTTTCTTCAACGATTCAAGGAGAGAATTTATGCTTTAAAGCCTGTATTAGCAAGAGCCTTAATCACTAAATGAACAATGTCACGCAGAGTTTCATCCTCAATTTTTCTATATTCCCTCACTAGCCTTGATATTTCTTCGCTGCCTACATCGCTATGGAAGGCCTTATCATGTAAGTCTTCAGAGGCTTTGGTAAAAAAATACGACATATCAACCGATAGTACTTCTGCTAATTTATATAACCTATCAACTACAAGCCTAATCTCTCCGCTTTCATATCCTTGTACATGCTGAAATGAAATTTCAAGCTTTTTTCCTAAGTCTCTTTGACTAAAACCACACATTAGCCTTCTTTTCCTTATTCTTTCCCCTATTTGTTTATCGATAGGATGTTGTATAGTCATTTTACGTATCAGATAATATTAACTATGTATTATCACTTTGAGAAAAAGATTTTACCAATATATAAACTGCACTACGTAACCTTTTGCTCTTAATTTCGTTATATCCTTTGACTAACTTTAGTATTTCTTCATCATAAGCTTCATGTGAGTCAGTATGCATATCAGTAAAAAAGTTAGCAACATCTATCGATAGTGCTTTTGCTAAATCATATAATCTACTGGCCAAAACACAATTTGAACCATTTTCGTACTTTTGTATCTGTCTATACGAAACACCTATTCTCTTTCCCAATTCGGTCTGTGTCAAAGCACGATCTAACCTAAGTTGTTTTATTTTTTTACCTAATTGCACTTTTCACCTCTTATTCAAATTTACAACAAATTTTATGAAGTGGAAAAAAAGCTAGCAAAGTAATTGCTTTAATAATTTCTGCCTCTCGCTAATTAAATCGTTTGGCCTTACGTATTTTTTCTCAATTTCCCTCATCTCTTTTTCTCGTTCTGCAATGCTATTTCGTATTACTTCAGCCGAATATCTGCTTTTGCCACATGCAAACTCTGATCTTAATCTTCTAACCTTATATTCGAGCTCAGCAAATCTTTCATGCTGCTCAAGAAGCTCTATCATGTGTTTGATTTCAGAATTTAGCTTTTTTTCCTCAACATCTCTCACAATAAAAGAAAGCAGAAGCTTATCTATTTGGTAATCAATATTTGGTTGAGTAGCAAATAGATTGATCATAGCTTTTACATCAGTAGGATTTGCAACTAATAAGCTAAAATTACTACATAAAAAACTATAGAACTTTATCGTCTTCACAAGATAATTTTTCATATCTTGTGATAATTGCAATTCTTTGTGAATTCCTGACAGCAATATTTTCAATTCTTCCAAGTATTCTACATCAAAATTACCTACTTCTGTAGGTAAAAGGATCATTAGCAGCTTTTTTACAAGCTCAACATCATTTGATTTTACTGCATTATAAAGAGCTTTATCCTTATCTTCTTTTAAATCATAAAGCTCTGACGAGTTATCTATGCTGAATAGATATTCAGTATTTCCCTGAGGAGAGTAGATTAAAATGTCCACTTCTCTTAGCGGGTGGTCATCATTAAACTTTTCTAGTAACGGCTTATCGGTGGTTTCCTCTATTGCTACAGCAGCTTTACTGATCTTTTTCAGTTCAGAAACATTATCTCTTGAATTTTCAAGTATGTCTTTAGCCTTGTCTAGCAGCTGCTCATATAGAATTATTTTTTCTTCATTATCAAGTAGCTGACAATGCTTCTTCAACTTTTCAGTGGAGTAAGACAAGAGATCCATTTCTTTCAGTTTTACAATCACAATACCCAACTTTGATTGAAATTGAAATAATTTTTACAAGATGTGTTTTTCTAGTGTAAATGCCCGCAAAACTTGTTATTATAACATACAGTAAATCAATAAGTCGTATAATATTAACAATTAAATAATATTTATCACGATATGATCGAATAGTAATGAAATTAAGTGAGGGTTACAATGAAAAAAATAAATGGTAAAAAATTGTCTAGTAAAATGTTAAAAGCGGTAGAGCGAATAGCAAAAGAAGGGTTATTACCTAATTTTATAAAAGCTGCTCCAACAGCGAATAAAAAGATTAGTAAATTACCTGTCTTAACATATCCTGAGGAGCTCAATCCATTTCGATCAGCTTTATGCAGGATAAGACTAAGTGAATATGAAAATATGAAACTAAATGAATTCCTGGAAAAAGCTATTGCAGCTAAAAATATAAACGAGTTAAGTAAAGTTATCGATGAAGCTTTGGACTTAGGAATAAGAATAAATGCTGCCAATGAAGATGGCTTTGGCTTCGCTAACGTTACAATGTTTAAGATGTATCGTGATGAATTCAAAGGGAATAAACAAGAGGATATAATCAGGAAGTTAGCATTAAATGGAGCAGATTTTAATGTACAAGTTGATAAGAAAATAACTGAAATTCATCAAAAGGTGCAAAAAGAAATTGAGCCACAAATATATAGTAGGCTCACAAAACTCAGGGAAGTTGGAGAGAACGCTACTATAGAAGGAACTGTTGAAAATGTAGAAATCGATAATAAGACCTTCTATATGGAATTTTCACATAGCTGCATAGTTGATGTTGCTAAAGTTGTAGAAGGTGCAAAAAATTTGGGCTTAAGTAAAGGAGACTTAAACCTTGGTGGCAATATTATAAAAATAGGTGATGGTGAAGTTGAAGTCAAAACTGGGAAAGGCGGTGAAAGAGACTACGTGGATATATCGGATAACAGTGCTTTTGCAGTCACATTTTATACTAGCCTAGGAGAGCTAAATTTAATGGTATACCATGACACAGCAGACTATAATCAAGTACAAATTGAGGTAGAAGATGAAGAAATGTGGAACGAGTTGCAAGAAATAGGAGAAATCGTAGGAAAGGGTTGTTTATTTGGTGGAATGTCTGTTAAAGAAGCAGTAGAAAAAGGCTGTTTTACTAGATGTGGAAGGTGGGGCGACCAAAATTCTAAAAGTAGTGAGACCTTTTCTTGGGTGAATAAATTAAAAGACAACAAAACGACATCCGTAGGACGTTCTTGATTGGAGACAAGTGGCTATGTGAAACATAGCCACTTGTCTATCAGAAATAAATAGTAAACAATTTAACTATTACAAAGTAAAGTAGTTTTTAAAACTTAATCAAATTTACCATAAATAATTTACTTTAATTAGTATTGCTTGTAGAAGTGTTTTATATTATAAAAAATACCTGAACTTTAAAATTTGTACTATTTGTTAGCAAGAGCCTTTATCACTGAATGCACAATATCACGCAATGTTTCATCTTTAATTTTTCTATATTCTCTTACTAATCTTGATATTTCTTCGCTACCTACATCACTATGGAAGGCCTTATCACGTAAGTCTTCAGAGGTTTTAGTAAAAAAATATGACATATCAACTGACAAAGCTTCTGCCAAATTATATAATCTATCAACTACAAGCCTTACCTCTCCAGTTTCATATCCTTGTATATGCTGAAATGAAATTTCAAGCTTTTTTCCTAAGTCTCTTTGGCTAAAACCACACATTAGCCTTCTTTTCCTTATTCTTTCACCTATTTGCTTATCGATAGGATGTTGTATGGTCATTTTACGTATCAGATAATATACTTTGAGAAAAAGATTTTACCAATATATAAACTACACTACGTAACCTTTTGCTCTTAATTTCATTGTATCCTTTAACTAATTTTAATATCTCCTCATCATAAGCTTCATGTGAGTCATCATGCACATCAGTAAAAAAATCAGCAACATCAATCGATAGGGCTTTTGCTAAGTCATATAGTCTACTAGCTAAAATGCAATTTGAACCATTTTCGTACCTTTGTATCTGTCTATATGAAACACCTATTCTTTTTCCTAATTCAGTTTGTGTCAAACCACAGTATAACCTAAGCTCTTTTATTTTTTTGCCTAATTCCACCTTTCATTACTAATTTTAGCTGTTCAAGCTTATATTGAATTTTTTAATTTATAAAGTGAAAAAAAGAAGGAAAGTTGGAGAACTTTCCTTCCGGTCTACAGATTACAATAAACCACTGTCATAAAAACTAAAGTGGCTTTTCTGTGTTACGATTATATGATCTATTAATTTCATTCCTACATTTTCACAGGTTGCAGCTAATGTAAGTGTGTTATCCTCATCCTCCTTTGAAGGTTCTATATCTCCACTTGGATGATTGTGTGAAATTGCAACAGATGCTGCATCAATCAGTAATCCTTGTTTTATTATTTCCCTGACATACAGAGGTACTCTGTCTATAGTTCCACAGTCTTGAATATACTCATATATTAAATGATCACTTCGATCTAAGTATATTACTTGTAAGCTTTCCTTTCGTGACTGCCCTATTGCTGCTTTAAAGTATTTTAGTAGCTCTTCTCTATTATCAAGAATTGACAATTTTTTTAACTTACCTTTCAGTATCCTATCAAAAATCTCTTTCAGACAAAAGATACTTGCTATTGCTCCATCGTTCATTCCTGTAACATTTTTTAGCTCATAAAAATCAGCATTAATTACCCTTCCTAAACTACTAAAGAGCTCCATTAGCCTTTTAGCGACTTCTCTTCCTTCTGCACACGCAGATAGATTACGTTCCAGTAGCTCATGGTCAAGTAAAGACCTACCTCTACTTGATAGAATACGAGTTTCTAATTTCTCTTTTCTCTCACTATTATTCATAAAAACCTCCAAGATCAACATTATATACAAATTCAGCGCCAGCTTTCTGACGCAGTAGTTCTCGAGGAATAACCCTTTTGAACTCTAAATTTGCAATGTTGTCCTTGTTGCTTGGGCACTGGGATGACACCCTTCTTAGTTGGGATGCCATTCTATGTTAGAATGGCTACTAAGGCGACAAGAAAAAGGAATTTTACTCTTTTTGGTACCTCTTTCTTGTCATTCCAGCGCGTGACGCTGGAATCTAGAAAACTGAATTTTATGAAAAAGAGTGAATAAAATTTTTTGAAAAAAAATATAAAAAAGTGCTTGCACTTAATTTTATTTTGAGTATATTAATTACATAATATTTTTACTGGAGGGCAATATGCCAAATGATAATGGTAAGGAAAGGTTCAAGGGAGAAAAAGAATGGGATGAGCGGAATGAGGGACCAGGTGGTGGACAATTGCTGGGAGTTAAAGGAGCAAGGCTTGATGATCATCGTGAAAAAGCCAAGGAGATAGAAGAAAGGAGGCGTCAGTCTGAGCAAAAAAATAATCCCGGTGGTCCTAGACGTTAAGTAAAGAGTAGCTGTTGTAATTTAAAAATGGGGAGGTTGGTATGCCTAATACAAAAACAGTAAGAGCATTGGTTAGTGCTTTTAATGTACATAATTATGCTCGTAATACAGTTAAAACTAATTTTACGCTGCAAAGCAGGTACGGGAAGGACTGTATCGTAGTCTCATTTGATAAAGGTATGGAGGATTATCAGTGTAGCAAATATCTTTACAATATAAAAAAGAAGATAGTAGGTGAGTTCTACGGTATTGAAGAAGGAGATACGGATGAGGTAGTGTTAAATACAGCCAAGTTAATTTTTGATGTTAAATCTTTTCCATTTAACGACTATAAAGGAGACTGGTCTGTAGGTAAACAAGGTAGGATTGAGTTTGTAGCACCTATAGATCAAGGTGTAATTTTTAATTTGAAGTCTCATTTGGCTTCTTCACTTGTAAAGGATGTTTTAGAAGATATGCCAACTTGTAGCATAGTTACTAACTCATTCAACAAGGAAAAATATTTGTGTCATTCTAAATTTCCTAATAAAAAATTACGCAAGGAATTTGAGCGTGAGTTTTTATCAAGGATGAGGGAAAGATATGAGAATGCTCCTAAGAACCCTCTGGAGGGTGGAGACAATAGTGTATATATCAGGGACGTTTTTGATGACGCTCGTTTTATTGATAGTGTAACACGGCGTGCCGCATGGCTTATAGGCCGTGATCTTCAAGCTGATAGCAAAAGTCGTAGTGATGTAAGGGCATTTAAAGATTTGATAATGGAAGTTCTTGATCCATCAACACGTGTGGTGACAAGTGCCTTTTTGTGTGCCTCTCCTTTGAATAGAGAGGAAACCTCAATTCTTATACCTGTTATACTAAGTAATAGAGGAACTAGGTTTTTAACAAAGGAAGAAGCACGTGATATAAATCATAAATTTAATAATCCTGTACTTGATGATATGAGTAATAAAACTCAAGCAACATTCAAAGTAAATGGAAGCAGTGGGGTATATGGCATAGACTTTTCTAATAAAGAAATTTCTCACTGTATGATAACTAAAATTATAGAAAGCTCTGTAATCAATGCAAAACATGAACTGTCCATTGACCATGAGCTTCCTCGAACGCTATTAGCTGAAGCATCACCGACACGGGAGTTTCCCGAGCGAAGTCGTGGTGAAGAGTTAGAGAAGCATCCCAGGCGAAGATCAAAAAAAGAGGAAGAAACAGGGAGGCTGTTTCGGGTGCTTCGGGAGGGGATAGGTCAGGCTAGTACTTCTTCTCAGCAAACGGACGATATGCCACGCAGGTCATACACGAGCAGATGTAGACGGAAACCGTTAATGTCACAACCGTCGATGCTTAGAGAACTTTCATTATCGGAAGGTGATTATGAAAGTATGCTAATAGAGATTCGGGATCAGAAAATGACCTGTAGATCATCATCGATTCCTTCTCCTATAGCATGGAATGATTCAATGTCCTTAAATTCTGGGATTTCTGAAGATTCTCCAAAAGATACGGCGAACATTTGTAATAAGGAACCTGAAAAACAGCAAGTTACTAAGGAAAAGGAAGAAGAAAAGTTGTTTAAAGCATTGCTTTATTGGTTTAACTTAAATAATTATGCTTTGGATCCTCCTCATACTAACTTTATTGTAAAAAATGGGAAGATTGCTAGTTTAATTGATGATAGTGTTGATGTAAAAGAGTATTTAGAGGAGATAATAGATAAAACGAAAGAAGAGTATCGTGTCAATAAGAAAGAAGCCTGTGATCTCAATGAGTTTCCATTTAAATTTCTTTCTAGTTGTGAGGAAAACCAAGAAACAACAGTTGTTGCTAATATAAGTCGTGGTGCCTTACTTAACTTAAAAGAACTTTTTAGTCGGGAGCATGAGGGAAAAGTAGAAATAAAAGATATCGACATTAACATCGTCGAAAAGGCAGTGAAATCTGAAAAGGACAAATGGGTAAATTTTCAGGTGCAAGAACATGGGTTATCCCCTAAAAAAGCAATTAACACCTGTTATCCCGATGAAAGCGTATTAGAATATATTTCAATTACAAAAGACAAAGGTGGATACTGGATTAACCGTGATTATGATGGTTCGGAAGTAGAGTCGTTTAGGAAAGAGCAATGGCCTGCTAAAGGTACTAGAAATACTACTACTACCTTTAAAAAGATAGAGGAGAGTAAAAAGGATGACAGCAGCAGCGGTTACTCTTCCGGGTTCGTAACTGATGCTGAAAACGTAAGCTCTAAAGCTGAGGCAACAACAAGTGGTTATGAGTCTATGGATTGTGAGAATACTGGAGAAAGATTGCCAAAACGTAAGTCTCCAGAACCTTTAGCTGGAAGTAGTACAAGAAAATCTCCGAAAAGAGATTCTTTACCACTTTCAAGGCTGGAGTCGTTAAGTTTGAGTAGTTCCTCTCATCAAATAGGTAAGTGTTAGGCTTATTAATTTCACTGCTCTCAGCCACCCAAGTTCTCTAATTGCATGAAAGTCAATAATAATTTTTTGTATCATGAAAAATATTTTTTGATGTAAAATTCAGCTCTAATACAACCTTTTATTTACTATCGTATTATCTTATTCAATCAAAAGGGGTTTTATTGGCAATAAAAACACCAGCACTAAATTTCTAATTAATCCCTTTTAAATTATGCAGCCAATGAATATGTGGATAAATACGCCACACACATTTAAAGTATTTATCCACATATTCATTAAGCTTATAAAAACTAAGGTATCATTCTTTCCCTCCATAGTCTTAATATAAGTTAAAATAGCATGCTTCCATGGTTCTCTCCGCGGTCTGATATGGCTAATTTGTATTTTAGCCAAGCCGCACTATACTTGTTAGGCGGAAGTGGACGGCAACATGTGTCTTACGAAGTCTATGCTTCAACCTAGGATCTTGCTTATCCCTTCCATCGGCATTGCTATCTTTACTTTACATCAAATTATCTACTTTTTGCATTTATTGATAACAAAATTCTGTTTTACTAACCAATATCCTATGCATAATTACAGACAACTTCCGCGCTACGGCAACAATTGCTTTCTTCATACCCTTCTTTTTTGCAAGCCTCAATCCCCAGCTTCTCAATTTAAATTTCCTTTTACATTTTACCAGTAAGACTTGTGCTGCTTCGTACAACACATTCCTACATTCTACTGGTCCCATTTTTGATATACTTCCATGCCGATCAATCTCTCCAGAAGCGTACTGTCTTGGGCTCAATCCCATATAGGCTCCAACTGCATAAGATGTTTCAAACCTATATGCATCATCTATCGCAGCTTTGTATGTCATTGCTACTATAATACCAACTCCTGGAACAGTAGTTAATAATTTACAATCCTCATCTTTTTTACCTTGCTCTGAGAGCATTTTGTCAAGTTTTCTTATCGATTCTTCTATTGTTTCTAAGCTATGTACTAATACTTCAATTGAGTTCTTGCTAATTTCATCTAGCTCATTAATTATTTCTTGCACTTTTAAAACGAAACTTGTAGATCTGGCACGCTGATCAATTTTTATCCCGTATATTTTTAATAATCCTCTTATTGTTCCCTCAATTTTCCCTCTGCTACGTGTTAATTGTCTTCTGCTTCCAAGCATTATTTTAATCTGACAAGCTTCATCTGACTTTACTAATACCTCTTTAAATAGCCCAACTCTCATCATTTGTGCTATACCTCTTGCATCATTTTTATCATTCTTATTGATTCTTGCAGACAATGCTGCTGCCATATGCCTTGCATCTACACAAGTTACTGGCAATCCAAATCTCCTCAATTCTTTGCACATTGATATTGATAGTTGTCCACTTTCTATCCCTATTGCTTCATATTTTTTGCTTTGACTAAGCAAATACTCCGCTATTGTACTGCTTTCACTTACAATAACTTCTTCTTTAACAATTTTTCCTTTCTCATCAATGATACTGATAAAAGTTTCCTTGAGTGAGACATCTAATCCACTATAATATTTCATGAGGCTGCTCCTACTGTAAAAGTTTAAATTATTTTTGAAGAACTAATTCTATTGAACTTGTTACTTCGTGCTAAAATAATGGAGTATGTCTCTCCATCATTCAATAGCAATTACAGTATGTGTCTTCATCCCGAATAGTATGCTTTGATTTATACTCAGATTTATCGGGAAACAAGATACAATCTGCTATAGCAATAAAGATAATTTCCTTAAGGTCATGGTATTGATCACCCTTGTCAGCTTGTCTTGAATAAGCTTTAGCAGCATAGTACTGAGCACGTTTCTCGAAGCCTTTAGTTTTAGCGACCTGCATTTCGACGATCACTTGCAGTCCATTTTCATCTCTGCAGAGAACATCAACAATACTTTGCTTTTTAGCGGCGATATCAGGGTCTTGAATAGTACTTAAAAACTCTATATCCTTTATTTCATTTTTACCAGTGAAGCCAAGGATATCATTGAGGAAGTGAATAAGAATATCCTTATTTTTTTCAGTACCAAAGATACGCTTGAACGATATATCATTTTTGGGGTCAAGAAATTTAGAAAGAGCCATAATAAGTAAACCTATAGGACGTTAACAATTATACACAATTCTGAAGAAATGTTCAACTTCTTTATGCTAAAGTCTATTAAAGTTAGCTGAATTTCAAGAGTTGGTGAAGAATCTACTTGAGGTAGGTGTTCCTATTAATATAGGCGACTGACCTAAAAAATCTTAAAGCTAGTGGTATGCTTGAAAGATCATAAATATCAAGTAATTTTTTTAGAAGAATATCTAAATTATTAACTCAATATCTAAACAGTTATTCTACTTCTGCTATCCTTTCTCAACTTGGGCTATTTTAAACTTCCACAGCTATAGGATCAACACCATTTTTAACTTCAACATTACTAAGCGCTGTATTTGCCTTATATGAACAGTAAAATCCTACTGCAAGAAAAGTTAATGCAGCTACAGCAAGTGAAATACATATTACTAAATGAAACATTGTTAAACTTGCACCAACAGCAAATACTCCTGACAACACAAAAGAAACAGAGGCATAATTACTTTGCCTTTTACTATGAGTGCTTGCCTTCGACAGCTTTTGATTTTTACAACTTAGCTCCTTAATCTGATTTTCCAGCTTGCTTTTGTTTTCAAGTTGTCCATGTGTATTATTTAACTCTTTACTTTTAAGTTTATTGTTTAACTCTTTGACTCGAACATCATTACTTTTTAGTTGATCATTTAGGCCTTCAATGTGACTGTCTTTATTTCTTAGTTGCTCATTTAGTTCTATGATGTTACTGTTTAGGTTCCCAATTTGACTGTCTTTTTCATTCACGATTTTTCGTGTAACCTCTAGATCATTCTGCAGTTTAGTATCTTCTTCAGTTGTAGTCTTTAGGGTATTTTTTATAGCATCAAAATTGCTCTGTAGTTTAGTATTTTTTTCAGTTGTAGTTTTTAAATTGTCCTTTAATTGAGTATTTTCTGCAGTAAGTTGAGTTACTTCGCTAATTCTTATACCCAATTCTTTCTGTACACTATCCAACTGCTCATCTAGTTGATTTTTTTCTTGAGTAAGTTGATCTATTTGACCATTTAGCTTGTTAATCTCTTCTTCAGCTTGAGCTTTTGTATTCTTAAGTTGTTCAGTAAGGTTAGTTACTTCATTAGCTTTTCCAACTGATTCTTGCTGTAGCTTTTCAAGCTGAGCTTGTGTCCTCTCAAGAGCTTGAGTTCTTGCATTCAAAGCTTGATTTGCAGCATCCATCTCTTTATCTTTACTTGCAAGCTGTTCTTGTAGCTCTTCGATTCGACTCTCTAGTCCTTTACTTTTGTTTTCAGATTCCTGCAGCTTTGTCTTCAGGTCGTTATTTTCATTTTTAGGCTTTTTCAGCTTTAGCTCATTCTTTAGTTCGGTGTTTTCTTCAGTTGTAGTCTTTAGGTTATCCTTTAATTGAGTATTTTCTTCAGTAAGGTGAGTTACTTCACTAGTTTTTGTATCCAGAGCTTGATTTGTATCATCAATACTTGCTTGTTGATTTAATGTCTCGTGCTCTAACTTTGAAACCTTTTCATTCACATTATCCAGCTCTTTCTTGCCGTTTTTAAGATCAGCCTCTTTCCTCTTAAGCTCCTCAGTTGTTTTATCCAATTCTTGCTTTACACTATCCCGCTCCCGTTCTAACTGAGCTTTTGTACCCTCGAATTCTTTAGTTTTTGCATCTGAGTCTTTCTGTAGCTTTTCAAGCTGAGCTTGTGTGCTATTAAGTGCCTTAGTTTTTTCAACCAAGTCTTGCTGTATACTATTTCGCTTTTTCTCTAGTTGACTTTTTTCTTCAGTAAGCTCAGTTACTTCCCTAGTTTTGCTATTCAGCTCTTTCTCTTTCTTCTTGAGCTCATCTTGCAGTTTTGTTTTCTCTTGCTCTAATTGAACTTGTACACCCTTCAGCTCTTCCTCTTTCTCTGCAAGCTGAGTTTTCATGCTTTCAAGTGCCTGAGTTTTTTCATTCAATTCTTTTTGTAGCTTTTCAAGCTGATTTCTTGTATTCTCAGATTTCTCTTGTCCTAATGAGCTTTTGACTTGCTGTTCTGTATTTGTAGGCATTTTACCCTCCCTGGAATTATGGCTTATAAGGTTCTGTATTGAACTCCCCATTCTATTTAAGGTATCATTTTTTTCTTCTTTTGCAAAAGTCTTTCTGTCTTTAAGTTCTGCAATTTTCCCATCCAAGCTTTTCTGTGCACTATTTGGTTCTTTTCCTAGTTGATTTTTTTCTTGAATAAGGTCATCAGTCTTTGCTTGTTGACTTGGTTCTTCTTGTTCCAATTGTAAAGCATTTTGCCCTGTAATGTCTAAGTTCTCTTTTCTATCTTGTGAAGTATGACCTTGAAACCTAATAGATGAGGCTACTGTTTTTTTATTTTCACCGTCACTACTGTTGCTTTCAGTTACTATAACTTCAGAATGTGCTTTACTACTATCACCTTGCGCATTCGACCCAGTTGTATTGTCTAAAGAGTTACAACCTAAACTCAAATCTTCCATTTTAAGATCTTTATTCTTCTTGCTCAACTCTTCTGAAAACTCTTTTGCTTTTTTAACTTGATCATACAATATTTCTTTGAAATACTTACTAAGCTCATCACCTTGATCAGTAACGAATACACGATGTTTAGCATTATACGAAAAAGTCTCATTGAGAATGGAAAATTTTATACCGTGATGTGCACTTAGAGCCTTGTTTAAATCTCCTACTTGTTTGTCTATTAATTGCTCAATCAGTGCTTTACTTTCTTCTAAGAATTTGCACATATTACCCAATTCTTCTGACAATTTACCATCATCTACTAACTCTGCTAAAACTTCTTTCAACAAGCCATCTACTGCTGGATGCCCGTGCTGTTTTCTTTCTTGCAAATAAAACTTCAAAATCCCTAGACAATCACTTGATGAACACTCCTGATCAAAGCGCTGATATTCAAATGACAAGCCATGATCAATTTTTGCCCATTTTCTTTCTGCTATGCCTGTGTCATTTGTTTCCGTCATTCCAAAATTTCCTAAATGAAAATCAAATTCCCTAAATATTAAACATGCAGCTAAAAACTTAGCGAAGTATTTGGAATTTTCTACGCTTTTTTGCAACTCCTCTTAGAATTTATGTTGAGCTTCATCTGAATATTTTTCTTGTTTGATATTGCTTTTGTCACGTGCTTCTATATATAGATGGTTAAATGCATTAAAGTTAGGCAGAAATTCCGAACCCAAAAAGATTTGATCCTGATCGTCTTCAATTAGCCAAATTTTTGGTGATTTGCCAAACAGTGCTAGTCTATATAGCGGACCAGCAATAACTTCTGTTATAAATGATCGTACAGAGTCGTCATTGTCAACATTCAATGGCTTAATAAAAAAATCTACTCCTTTGCGCATAGCAAACCACCCACGAGAAGAAGCCTTAATATCTCTGCTTTCGATTGCTTCGAACTCTGAGTATTTGTGAGGGATTCTACTTTCTAAACATTTTTCTAAGGCCTTTTGTATTTCCTCTCTAGGTTCAACGTCACGTGGCACTTCTGTAAACTTAGTCATATCTTTATACTTTTGTAATTGCTCAACAGTTGTAGGAGAAGCATTTTCTGAAATAGTAGCAAAACTTTCACGAAAAGGCTTTGTATTACCTTTAACTAAATTCAATACTTTTCCTAAAAATATAATGTTATCAGCACTCGATGCAGTTTTCAACATTAAATCGTAAATTTCCCTTCTACCGCGAGTTCCTATGCTTTTCAGGATTTGTTTCTTTAACGTCTCAATAATCTTATCATCTGTAAATGCTTCTTTGTAGATTGTTTGAATTGCTTCATTTTTGTCCTCAATACATTTTTTGCATAAGTATTCAACAATCGGGAAACACTCTTGACTTATTGCAGCTTCTAATAAAGTAATACAACTCTCCTTCAACAGAGTTTTGGTAGCTGGATCATTGATATTCTGTTTAGCATCTCTTTCAAACACATCTAATACTTTCTTGATAAATTCCTCATTTTGTACTAATGACGCTGCTTCAAGTACACCATACGTAGGATCAGAAGTATTATTTTTCAAAATTTCTTTTAGATTTTGAAGAGTATCTTCATTAGCAAAAACTTTATCCAGTAATTCTTGTTCTTCCCTTAGCACTATAACTGAGAAAAACCCAACTTCACCATTTTCAAGTCGGATTGCTTGATTTTTTAAACTTTGATAAAGATCGGGAAATTTCCCTATAAAGGTTTCAATATACTTTTCACCACCAACAAGCAGATGTAAAAGATTCAAGTTTCCTTTAGCAAAAAGCATATCATGGTATTTCTTTGTTAGCTCATCATTAGCTGCGATTGCCAGCAGTAACAATTCTTTTACTGAGTACCTGCTACCATTTTCTTGAGATTGAAGCACCATTAATATACGGCTTAGTACATATTGGTCTCTAACTTGCGATTGTAAATTCAAAACCTTCTTAGAGAATCCCACGAAAAGCCCTGCTTCTTCTGGATCATCAAAATTGCAAATCACCTGACTTTCGTAATCCTGAATATTATTTACAACCTCAGTCAATTTTGCATCATCATTTTCATTTGCTGCTTTATCTAGAATGTCCTGTATTTTATTCAAAGTTAAATTGTCAGGAATAATGACAAATGAATCCTCTAAACTTTTAGACTCTCTTCCCAATTTTTGATTAAATAAATTCATAAGCTCAATATTACCTTTATCGGTAGCAATTTGCATTGCATCAGGTTCTCCTATATTAGGATCAGCCCCTTTATCTAAAAGCAACTTTACAATTTCAGTACTTTCCAGGGTTACATTGCTTGAAAAATGTTTTAGCATCTCGGTATTTTGTTCAGGAGAAGTATGCTGCAACAGAATCCCCATCGTCTCCTTTTCATATTCGCTGTAGCTATCAGCAATAATTGCTTGTTCTAATTCAGGGGTAACATCAATTTTTGCTCCATATCGAAAAAGCAAACTTGCTAGATTGTGGTCATTGTTTTTTAGAGCAATAAGAATTGGTGTTTTACCCGACAGGGCACTCACTTTATTAATATCAGTTCCATGCTTTAATAGTAATTCTGCAACATCTTTGTTCTTTTCTCTGCATGCATAACTTAAAGCTGTACCACTAGAACAAACATCGGCATTAAGATCAATTTTACCACCTTCTGACAAGACATCTTTGTAAAATTCGAACCAGCCAGCATCTTTACATGCGTTTGTAACAAACAATCTTAATAAGAGTAGTAGTTTGACACCCTGTACCCGATAAGATATATTAAGGTTCTTCATCTCCCTTACTAGCTCTTTTGCTGATACCAAATCTTCACCTTCAAAAGCTTTTAGTAATTTAAAGTACAAATCTTTTTGCCCTGTATTAGCTTGCCTAAGCTGTTTCTCTATTTTGGTGAATTTACTCCTAAGAAACTCACTCAACTAACTCTTCTTGTTGAACTAATATGTAGCCAAATTCGCTCGCTTTTTTGATCAAATTTTTTACAGTTCTATCTTTATAGCGTGTTTCATAGTATTCCATTCCTTTTTCTACATATTCCTGTCCGTATTTGAGCATACTATAAAATATGCATGCCATTTTTCTTGCAGTAGCTGTTATTGCTTTTGGTGCTCCTAGTCGTTTTTTCAATCTTCTGTAGTATGCACCCAACGCACTTTTACTATTTCCTACAGAATGAGCAGCTATTCGCAAAGCATTTGCAGCACGGTTAATGACTTTACGTGTTCTTGTGTTAAACACTTTTTCCCCTGTAACTTTATTAGCAGGACTGAGTCCCAACCACGATGAAAAGTGCTTTTCTGTTGGCCATTTACTATGGTTTATACCAACTTCTGAAATTATGGTTTGTATACTTAATACATCAAATCCAGGAATTTTAGTGAAATCCATACCAGTTATTCGGTGCAGTTCCTCATACAAAGCAAAGCTTGGCTTACTTTTGCTATTTTTATTCTTTTGCTTACTTAGCTGTTTGCTTTCACAAGACTTTGTTTCAAACGTTTTATAATAGGCTTCAATATTTCTATCACATTCTGCTATTTTTTCTTGATAAATATTATATAGTTCAAATTCTTGCTTTAGCGTGAATAAGTGTTCCTCTCTATAGTCACCAGCTAACGCTTTTGCAATAGTAGACTGATCATTTTTCATTCGCACGTCCCTGAATTCTGCCAATTTTTCAGAATCTCTTTCGCCTTCAATTATAGCTTCAATGATTTTCATACCAGTTATCCCAGTAATATGACTAATAACCTTGTGTAATTGTATATTCATTTGAATTAATGCCTTCTGCATACGCAGAATATGTGTAGATGCACTTTCAGTGAGATTTTTGCGTTGCCGCACGTAACTGCGCAATACACACATCTGATTATCTGGCCTAAACGATCCATGAAGCAGTCCGTAGCTATGCAGTTGTTGGAGCCATTGGCAATCTTGAACGTCAGACTTCCTACCAGGTACATTCTTTACATGCCGTGCATTTACCAATCTTACCTCGAATTTGTATGACTTAAGTATTTGAAATAAAGGAATCCAATATACTCCTGTTGATTCCATAGCTACTGTTGTAACTTTACACTTTTTCAACCACTGTGCTAAGTTATGAAGGTCTTCAGTAAAGCAGCCAAATTTCTGAACGCGTTGTTCATCTCTTCCTTCAGGTACACACACATAGTGTACAGCTGAACCAATGTCTATTCCTGCTGCATTAGGATTCACTATTTCTAATTTACTTTTTGCTTTTTTCATGGTAACTCCTACATATAATTTGTAATAGGGAAACGCTTCAGCTTGGAACGGTTGATAGTACAATCTCCTAACCGAGGTAGTCTAAATGACTCCATCAATGATTTGACCGTTCCTTCCAAAACCATGCTTGCATACGGGCACTTAGGCACCATTGAAAATGTCGGTCATAACTGCAAAGGCGCTCCCTGTACAACTATACTTGAAAACTACTAAAAACTTAAATTTGTGTGTTTCTTTCTGATTTGACAGATTTCGTCTGTTCGATGCTTGTATTAACAAGATAGAGGTTCTTAATGAGGGAGATAGATATTTTGTTAATCTCTTACAGAAAAACGGCATGCTAGACTACATCTTAAACAAAGATGATACAACACTTGCAAAATCAACTCTAAAGGAATTGTTGAAGCTTTCTATTTTGCAGGAAGGAGAAAGCACTGAGTTAGAATCTCCCCAAGCTTCAAGTGTAAATGTTAGCAAAGCTCAGCAACATTGTAGTATATAGCTGGTGATAAAGTTTAAAATAATTGCATATACTAAGGCTCATTTAGGTATAGAGCCTCAGTGGTGCTTAATTTTTTAATTTATGGTAGACTAGTAGCCCTACTATGATGTAGATCTATGCTCGCTTATAACTAAAATTTTACCTCTATTAGTGGAATGTTATTCCAGCTATTGCTTCCATAGTCATCAATAGAAGCGTTTAAGTAATCTGTATCAAAGCGCACGGGCACATCAAATTCGAAGCTCGCAGTGATTATTGCATCTTTTACTGGCGGTTTCATGAATGTTATTTCTCCCGTTGAATAATTTACTGAATATTCACTCTCTTCTTTACCATTTAAATAAATCTTTACTGTCCCATGTACTGGCTTTTTGATCGTGCGTATATGCTTATCTTCCCCACTTACATAAGTTTTGATTAGCTGAAAAGTCGTTTTTTTGTTATCTCCTATACCAATCTCTTGGTTGATGGCTATAAAATCCGACCAATCCTTAAAACGAAACCCTATTGCTTTACCTTTTCGTGCATGAAAAAATGTTATTAGTTCTAGTAGCTGCTCGTTTGATCTGACCCCGTAAGCTATGTTGTATCTAGTGCGTGCATGAGACCAATTGATGTTGCGCTGTTCACAACCATTGTGAGTTGTTACAACGTCAGTGGAAAATTCCGGTCCTCCAGTGGAACCATAAGATATATTTTCTGGAAATCTAATTTCTGTGAATGACATATGTCCTCCTGTGAAAGTAAAATAGTTTGGTTGAAGAAAATGTTGTAATTTGAAAGCGTTTCACATAGTAAATGACGCCATGGAAAGTGGATGAGACCACTGAGTTAAACTGCTGTCATACCCACAATTACTATACTCAGGTTCATTTGAGTTGTCAAGCAAAAAAATAAAATTTTATGGCAAATTGAAACTAGCCTTGCTTGTGACTTAATTCATCTACTTTTTTGCGTAATACATTCAAATCAGTTGCTCCTACAAACAGGCTATCTCCAATTATTAAAAAAGGTGTACCACCTACTCCCAAATCTTTTACTAGAAGCCTACTGTTGTTTATCATTTGCTCAATTTTGTCCGCGTTATCTTTTATGGAATCATTAAAATCGTCCTCATCAATCCCTATGCTTTTCACTATATCCAATATGCTTTCGTCTGAAAATCCTCCTTTGTGACTTAAAGCAGAATAGTGAAAATCGAAATATTTTTCTTTATCAATAAAGTAAACAGCTAAAGCGCTTTTTGCTGCCCTTAAAGAGTCATTACCAAGTATTGGAGCGTCTCTAAAGATATACTTAATTTTACCGTCGTTAATTAACTGCTTTATATCATTCTTCATAGCTTTGCAATATCCACAAGAATAGTCAAGGAAGCCTGCAACTATAACACTACTATTTTCATTTCCGGAGTAAGGATAAGTAAGGTCAAATATTTCATCCTTGTATTGTGAAATTTTACTTTTGGTTACATTATCTCGAGCAGCGTAACTACTTTTAATCGACTCCTCTTTGAGAGTTTTTACGATCTTATCAAAATTTCTACTGATATAATCATCTAATCTCGTACTTATTTGGTCATCGGTTAGGGTTTGACCGCGGTGTGAAAGCCAATTGTTTATTACTGGTAAACTTGCTACTGCCAGTATAAGAATCAATAAAAACGATATTCTAGACATATACTTATTAAAGAACCTACAATATAAAACTTTTAGTACACATTTATCTATATATTAAAAGAAGCATCTAATGTTAATATATAAAAACATTTATATCAAGTGTATTTTATAGTCAGTTTTGCCTCGAATACAAACTTTACGTACAATGATTAGGTATATTGTCACAAAGTTCATCAGAAGACTTGATAATGTAGGTGACCAAACTACCCCCAGAATAGCCAATTATGAGATGCTCTATCTTTTACCGCCGCGCTGTAAGCATGGCGGTAAAACAAAGTTGATAATTTTATTCCGCTGTGTATAATTTCAACAAACTCCGCGGAATAAACATATGAGTGAACCAATAATTGGCAGAGAAAAAGAAATAGCTATTCTACAAGACAAACTTCTTTCTCAATCAGCCGAATTTATTGCTGTTTATGGTCGGCGTCGTGTAAATGTTGTATTATCTGCATTTTATCAGCATAATATAGAAGTAATGTAATGCAGATATTATGCCGATGCCGAATTATACGATTACTTCTAAAATTGCTAGTTGTCTTATAAGGATTGAAGCAGCAAAAGAAAAAGTGTTACATTTGCCGCTCACTGTATCAATGCTTTTGTCTCTTCGTGAAACTGCACGGCTTTATACCACACACTATTCTACTATGATTGAAGGAAATCGACTTGAACCTAAACAGATTGAAGAGGTTTTAAGTGGTAAAAGCCACTTTCCAAAATATAGGAGAGATGAAAATGAGGTTAAAGGATATTATGCAGCTTTAACTCAAGTTGAACAATGGGCAGCAAGGAGAATACCCATTACTGAGAAAGCTGTTCAAACACTACATGCTCTAGTAATAGCAAGTGGAAAATCTAAAATAAAATCAACACCTTATCGTGATGGTCAAAATGTTATCCGCGATAGTCTTACACGTGCAATAATTTATATGCCACCTGAAGCAAAGGATGTACCAAAGCTCATGAGCAGTATGATTGATTGGATTCGTAACAGTGAGCAAGTGCCTTGCCCAATTATTGCAGGTATTGCGCATTATCAATTTGTAACAATTCACCCTTACTATGACGGTAATGGTCGTACTGCAAGATTGTTGACTACATTAATTTTACACCTTGGTGGGTATGACCTAAAAGGACTTTATTCATTGGAAGAATATTATGCTAAGAATCTAGGAGCGTATTATGAAGCAATCAGTATAGGTCCATCGCACAACTATTACATGGGACGAGCTGAAGCAGATATTACTAAGTGGGTGGAGTATTTCGTAGAAGGTATGGCAAATTCATTTGAGAACGTTTTACAACGTATAAATAAAGAAGAATACCACGCTGATCAGACTGATCTTATACGTAAGCTTGATCCTAAACAGCGTAGGGCTCTTGAGCTCTTCCAGGAGTTTTCCGCTATTACAGCTAGTCAGGTTGGCGAACTATTTAATTTTAAGCCTCGTACCAGTGCGCAACTTTGTAAAAAGTGGGTGGAAATGGGGTTTATCAAGATTGTAGATTTTTCCAATAGAGGAAGGAAATACAAACTTAGTAAGCGATATGAAGGTTTGATCTCAAATTAACTGAAAGCTCGCTAGACAGTGCATAGATCAAATTTCAATAAAGTGCTTGAAAACTAGATATAAACTTAAAATTTTAAAAACTGGAATATGTACAACAACTTACGCGACTTCATCAAAGCCTTAGAAGAAAAAAAAGATCTGATTAGGATTAAGGAGGAAGTTTCAACAGTTCTTGAAATGACAGAAATTCACCGTAGGGTTTTGTCAAACAAAGGGCCAGCGATCATTTTTGAAAATGTTGTCACAGAAAATGGTAAAAATTCGATTCCTGTTTTGGTGAATTTATTTGGTACTATTAAGAGGATTGCATTGGGGTTGAACATAAACCCTGATGAACTAAGAGATCTTGGTAAACTTTTAGCATTTTTGCAATCACCTGAGCCACCAAAAAACTTTAAGGATGCTATAAAAATGTTTCCTTTGTTGAAAGTCGTGTTATCGATGCGAAGTAAAGTCGTGAGCAAGGCTCCATGTCAAGAGGTAGTGCTAACCGGAGATGAAGTGGACCTAAGTCTACTGCCCATTCAAACATGCTGGCCAAATGAACCTGCACCACTTATCACCTGGCCGATTGTGGTGACAAAAGGACCTACGAAAGACAAACAAGATAATTTCAATCTTGGAATATATCGTATGCAGGTCATAGATAAAAAAACAACTCTAATGCGTTGGCTTGCGCATCGTGGAGGAGCAGGTCACCATAAACGATGGAAAGAGAAGGAACAAAATATGAAATTTCCTGCTGCTGCTGTGATCGGTAGTGATCCTGCAACGATTATTGCTGCAGTAACTCCAGTGCCAGAAACATTGTCAGAATACCAATTTGCTGGACTGCTGCGAAAGAGGCCGCTTGAGCTTGTAAATTGTAAGACTATTCCACTTCAAGTGCCAGCTCACGCGGAAATCGTTCTGGAAGGCTATGTGAGTTTGGATAGATATCAAGACGAAGGTCCATACGGAGATCACACCGGCTACTATAATTCTGTTGAGCAATTTCCTGAATTTAATATTACTGCAATTACTATGCGTAAAAATCCAATTTATCTCAGCACTTTCACCGGCAAGCCACCTGATGAACCATCGATTCTTGGTGAAGCACTCAACGAAATTTTTGTGCCCATTCTTATCAATCAATTTCCAGAGATAGTGGACTTTTATCTGCCACCGGAAGGTTGCTCATATAGAATAGCGGTAGTGTCGATAAAAAAATCCTATCCAGGGCAGGCAAAAAGAATTGTTATGGGCATACTTTCCTTTCTAAAGCAATTTTTATACACGAAGTTTATTATCGTTGTTGATGATGATATAAATATACGTGATTGGAAGGAAGTGATGTGGGCAATGTCAACAAGGATGGACCCTGTGCGTGATACAATCATGATAGAAAATGCACCTATTGATTATTTAGACTTTGCTTCCCCTGAAAGTGGACTTGGAGGTAAAATGGGATTTGATGCGACAAATAAAATCCCGCCTGAAACCAAACGAGAATGGGGAAAGAAAATTAAAATGAGTGAGGAAATAGTAAGAAAAGTCACGGAAAAGTGGGAGGAATATATGGACTAGACTTCTTGCATAAAAGCAGAAAAAAGTTTGGCGTTTTTTATAATGCCGTAATTAGCATTAACTGATAATTGTGATTTAGAGGTTGTCCGGAAACAAGTAAATTCAAGCATATTCCCTCTTTAACATAACCCTACTCATAGCTAGGTATATGAAATTCTCAGTGGATGTTGTGAGTAAATCATACTCCTTCGATAGCCTTCTATTCCTATTAACCCAAGCAAAAGTCCTTTCTACAACCCATCTTCTTGGCTGTACTTTAAACCCTTGTTCTCTTGTTGGTAGTAGCTCAGGTGGCGTATCTTTGTGCACCCAAAATCTACATGTAGGCCTTTTAACAATTTCAATATCTATGTCATATTCTTCCTTTATGTGATTCTTTAAATTTCTTCCTTGGTATCCCATGTCAGCCCACATTTTTTTAACTTTAGTATATTTTGTTCTCATATTGTTTAATGCTATTTTAATACCATCTCTATCATTTTCGTTAGCAGCGCCTACGTAACAACCTAGTATAAAACCCTGAGTGTCTGTAATTATATGCCTTTTTCTACCCTTTACTTTTTTACTTCCATCATAGCCTTTGATCCCCCCTTTTCTGTAGTCTTTACAGATTGACTATCTACTATACAGGCACTCGGCTGCTCATTCCTTCCTATTTTTCTTCTACTATATTTTGTAATTTCATAATTCATTTTCTCAAAAATTCCCTGCTTCTTCCATTGCCTGAACTGCTCATACACAGTCTTCCATAGCGGAAAATCATTTGGTAAATACCGCCATTGACACCCTGTACGCAATACATAGAAAATTGCTTCTAATATTTCTCTTTTGCTATACTTTGGCGGCCTTCCTCCTTTCTTGTATGATACTCTGAAGTGTTTTTCTATTCTTGCCCATTCCCTTTCGCTTAGATCTGTTGGATACTTTTTTCTCATCTTTACCCCGTACTAAAATTTCAGATATTATAGCCTTTTACTTGTTTCCGGACAACCTCTAAGTTCGTCACAGTGCCCTTTTTTTGTCATCCTATAGCTATACCGCCGCGGTATCTCTTAGCCGCTAACAAGTAGTGGGATGACGAGCTTATCGTCATCCTGCCGCGAACCGTCATACCGCGATTCATTCGCGGTATCTCAGCCGCTAACAAGCAGCGGGATACTTAGGGATGACGGTTGTTGTTTAGCTGTAAATATTAAGAAATTTACCGAATAAAAAAAAGGCAAAAGAAGCCCTGGGGTTATTATCCGCTTTAAAATATTGGCGTTTTTTATGTTTTAAACGCTTGACAAGCAAGATTAAGCTGCTTTTAATTGCAACTAACTTACGCTGCAAATGTTTAAGAAATTTACTAAGCAGAAAAAAAGACAAAGAATCCCCGAGTTAGCTAGTCTTTTACTATCTCTGTCGAGTATTGGCATTTTTTGATGTCTTGTAACGCTTTATAAGCGCGTTCAGCTTATTTAGATAAAAATCTAGATGTAGATGAAGTTTTGTAAAGACATACAGTATCTATATACTGCAAAAAATTGAACATAAGACGCCGATACATTAAGTAATCCTTACCTTTTAATCTGCAGATTGGCGAAAGCAAATACAATAGCTTCAGTTTCATGATAAGAGGGCTGGCGGAGTTTGTCAAGCAAGTTTTTTTGTTTCTGCGGGCTACCTGAGTCTATTGATTTCATTAGAGCCGAAACTCTTGAGACCTAGGTGATAATTCTATCTAAAAGAATGCCGAAAAAGAGCAGCAACCCTACGTAGGAATTATTTTTAAATATGGACATGCATTGACTGGGATCGTCAGGATTGAAATTTTTGTATTGGCGGTGAAATATGAACCCTACAGCAAGTAGAGCAATATAAAAAATGTTATTTAATGATGATAAGATACCAGCATATAGCCACGTCATAAGAGATATTAAATAAAATCTTTTCAACCAAGATTTTGTTGTATCACCAAAATATAATGCGGTAGATTTCATCCCGAGTTTTTCATCATCTTTTTTATCTTGATGGGCGTATATGGTGTCATAGCTAAGTGTCCAAAAGACGCATCCTATATAAAACAGCAAGGATTCTATACTGATCTGGTTTGTTATTGCTGCTGAGCCCATGAGCGATCCCATATTGAAGGTAAACCCTAAGAACAATTGTGGCCACCAAACATACCGCTTTAATAAAGGGTAAGTAGCTATCATACACATTGAGATTATTCCAAGTATGAGTGTAGTTTTATTAGTTAATAATAAGATTACCAGGGCAATAGACAGTAACAGTGAAAGTAAAGCTAAAGCCTGCTTTATGTTTAATGCACCACTTGCAAGTGGCCTATATTTTGTTCGTTCAACGTGCGCATCTATTTCCCTATCGAAAATGTCATTGATTATGCACCCTGCGGGTCTCATTAAAAATGCACCTATAGTAAACAAAACAAGGAGAAAAAGAACCTGATACGATAGAGAAGTTGAGGCTAAAAGAATACCGCTCAAACTGGGAAATAGCACAAGCCACAAACCCGTTAAACTGTGCAACCTCATTAATGAAAAGTAACGATTGAAATGCATTAATTAAGTGTGATTATGTAATATTTTGCTTACATTAACAAAATTATCGAACGCTAAGTCAGGCTTGAAAACTAGTTCAGGTATAAATCGCAAATCAACATAACACAATATAGATTTACGTATTGACCATGCAGATTGGTTCATTTCATTAACAACAGTATTAATATCACAATTATTCTCAGAAGGATCTCCAGTGCGTCTTTTTTCTGGATCTAAGTAGTCAGCTACTTGAATATTCAATGCAGATAACACAATATATACATCTGCTTTTTTCAAATCTTTACTTAATTTTACGTCAGATACCGCTACATTTTTATTGAACACCTTACCTTCCATTAGAATTCTTGATATTGCTCTATGCAATACCGATGCTATCTTTAGGTTTCTAATTTCCTTTTTCATATCCAGCTACTATAACACCCTTTCTTCTTGCACTAATTGATAAGCTTCCAAAATATCTCCAACTTTAATATCGACATTACCCTCTAGTGATACTCCGCATTCAAAGTTTACACCTACTTCTTTAACATCATCTTTAAATCTACGTAGTGCTTTTAACTTTCCTTCATGCACCAATTTACTATTGCGCACTACCTTAATTAAAGAATCTTTTTTTATGACTCCATCACTTACATAACATCCAATGATATTACCAGCTTTAGATACATTAAATATTTGCCTTACAGATGCAGAACCAACACGAACCTCTCGTGTAACAGGCTTTAACATTTTAGTTAAATACATTCTCATGTCGTCAATGAGCTCGTATATTATGTTATAAGTATGTATTTCTATACCTTTTTGTTTTGCCAAGTCCCTTATTTTTGAGTCCACTTTTACATTAAAAGCTAAAATTACTGCACTTGATGCTTCTGCAAGCAGCACATCTGAATCTGTTATCCCTCCTACTGCTTTGTGTAGGATATTTAATTTCACTTGGTCTTTACCGAGTTTATCAATTGAACTTGATATTGCTTCAATAGAACCAGTTACATCGCACTTTAAAACTACAGATAGTTCTTCTGTTTCGCTGTTATTACGACTGAATATATCTAAATTATTGTCGCCCAAATCTTCTTTCTTTTTCTTGATTAACTCTAGCCTGTATTCAACAATTTCACGCGCCTGCTTTTCAGAATTTACAACAACAAATTTATCTCCAGCATTTGGTACACCATTTAGACCAGTAATTTCAATTGGAGCGGAGGGTAGTGCTGCTTTTTCTCTTTGACCGAGGTGATTAACCATACTACGTACTTTGCTGTATGTTGTACCAACTACCAATATATCACCAACCTTTAACGTTCCTTCCTCAACTATCAATGTGGCTGATATTCCTTTCGCTTTATCTATTTTGGATTCTATTACCCATCCAAGTGCTCGACAATCTTCTATTGCTTCTAGCTTCATTAATTCAGCGATTAACAAAATCGTCTCTTCTAGTTTATCTAAATTAGTTTTCTTTTTTGCTGATACTGGCACAATCATAACATCACCACCAAGCCCTTCAGGGATGAGATCATATTGAGGCAAACTATTAATTATTTTTTCTACATCACCAGGCTCAGATTTATCAATTTTATTAATAGCAACTATAATGGAAACATTTGCTGCTTTTGCATGATTTATTGCTTCAACTGTTTGTTTCATGATTCCATCGTCAGCTGCAACTACTATTACAACTATATTAGTAATATTGGCACCACGTGTACGCATCGCAGTGAACGCTTCATGTCCTGGTGTATCAATAAAGGTAATTTTTTGCTTATCTTTTGTCGTTATTTGATAAGCACCTATGTGTTGAGTTATGTCACCTGACTCTCTTTCTGCAACATTAGATTCACGAAATGCATCGAGCAATGAGGTTTTACCATGATCGACGTGTCCCATAAAAGTGACGATTGGTGGTTTAGGTTTTTTAGGCAGGCTTTCTCTGCCTTCTATAAAAAATAAATCTTTTTCTCTGTTGGTATCGCTCACTCGTTTAGCCGTATGATTAAATTTTTCCACTATTTCACATGCTATATCTGGATCCACCAGATCATCTACTCTATAACTCTCACCGACTTCTTCTTTGAACATTTTTAGCACACTCTTGCTATCTTCTGCCATGCGAATAGATAACTCCCTGATAGTTATTTTGTCTGGTATAATAACTTCTCTTGATATATTTTTACCCTTAGTAAACTTTGACTTTCTACCTCTTATACCAAACCTTTGCTTAAATACAGGGGGTTGTTCAGTTTTTTCATCTATTGCCTGTGCAATTACCAGTTTAGAATGCTTAGAATATATATCTTTGTTGACTTTAAAAGACTTTTTATCGTTGTCCTCATGGTCAATACTATCTTCTTTTGGTTCAACTAAGTGGGTATTACTTAAAACTTGCTTATTTATTTCCTTAGATAAAGCGTCCGCTTCATTTTTCTTGTCAATCTCTTTATTGCTGTCTTCTTTTGCTGTTTTCTCTTTTTCTTCTCTCTGATTTCTTTCTTTCAGCAAAGCAGCATTCTGCACAGCATTAATGCGAAAAATTTGTTCTTTCTCTGTTAAAGAACCTAATTTACTCTCGTCAAATAAATTATGTTCTTCTGCATCATGAGATTTTTTTCTTCTTTTTTTTACTACTGTAGCTCCAGTACTTGGGCTAGCTGAAGAGTTTAAATTGAGGTCTAATTTAAGCTTGCTTAAACCTTGGAGCGTTAATTTTTTATCACTGATATCTTCATTATTCATATTATTTTATTATATTAATCCAAGCTTTTTACGTGCTTCTATGATTATTGAATCTACTGTATCTTTTAGATCTTCTTTGCTATCGGATGAGGAAGAGAGTATGCTGCAAAACTCATAACTTGATAAATCTGCTATGTCCTCTAAAGTCTTAATATCATGCTTACTAAGAGCAATTTTATTGTCTATTGATAAAGTTAAATTGATTACATCATCCTCCATACCTAAACTTTTTAGCTCTTCTATTTTTCTATCATTTTCTGCTTTCAGGTACTTATTTGCTCTATTATGAAGTTCGTTTGCAATATCTTCATTAAAGCCCTCTATTGAAGCAAGCTCTTTAATTGAAGCGCTAGATATGTCTTCTACACTTGAAAAACCTTCTGTTACCAATAGCTGACCCATAATCTCTTCTAAGTTTAAAGCTTCAGCAAATAAAGCTGAACATTGACTAAGTTCTTTACTTCGCCTTTCTGATTCTTGCTGAGTGCTTAATATCTCAATTTTCCATCCAACAAGCTCTGAAGCTAATCTTACATTCTGGCCCTTTTTTCCTATCGCTAAACTCAATTGATCTTCAGCAACTATTAACTCTATGCAATTTTCATTTTCATCAATAATAACCTTCGATACTTCTGCAGGAGTAATGGCTTTAATAACAAATTGACCCAAATCTGAGGAGTAATTTATAACGTCAATTTTTTCACCATTTAATTCGTGTATAATAGTTTTTATTCTATCTCCCTTAACTCCAACACAAGCACCTACTGGATCAATGTTCTTGTCGGGAGAGAAAACGGCAACCTTAGACCTTGAACCAGCATCTCTAGCTATACCTTTAATTGTCACTAATCCGTTAGCAATTTCTGGTATTTCTTGATTTAATAATGCCTCCAAAAAGCCTTCATGAGTCCTAGAAAGAATAATTTGACGTCCATCATCAGAGCGCTTAACAGTCTGTATGTAAGCTTTAACCTTATCACCTTCACGAAATGATTCACCACCAGTTAAATTTCGCAATGGAAGATATGCCCTAGTGCCATTTATGTCTATAATAAGATCTGAATATTCTACTTGTTTAACAATACCATACCTTATTTCTCCCACCTTATCTTTAAATTCCTCATATTGCTTTTTTGACTCTTCATCTTTAATTATTTGAGCAATCTTTTGCTGGGCAATTCTTGCTGAAGCAAGATCAGTGTTAAGAGAGAGTAATTCACTAACAGTATCTCCAACTTTTGCATCTCCTTTTATTAATTTAGCTTGTGTAAGCGTAATTGATTCACACTCAGTATTCTCTTTTTCATTTGATTCATCATCAATAACTTTTAGTTTTCTGTATGAAGTAACTTTGCCTGTGTTTCTATCTATATTAACTACAATTTTACTTTTGCTACCATATTTTTGATAAGCCACTGCTTCTATAGCACTTTCTAGTGCCTTTATTACAACATCAAAATCTAAACCTTTTTGAAGTGAAAGCTCTCCTGCTGTTTTTATTACATCAAGGCTTCCAACTATGTTATTCTTGTTACTTTTCTGCTTAACACTGCTTTTACGATTAGCAATCATAATAAATAAATCCAATGTAATTAGTTATAATTATAGCTCCAACGGGCAAAGAACACTATCTTAAATGTTAAATGATTGCTAATTTAAGTCAAGTTTTTTCATGTCTTTGTATAACAAGCAACGCAGGAGTAAAGAATAAAGTTAAAACCGTTGCAGCCAATATTCCACTTGCTATGGTTGTTGAAATGTCAACCCACCACTGGCTTGATGGAGCATCATATGTGATTTGTAGCGTAAAAAAATTGATATTTAACCTGGTAATCATCGGTATTAAACCAAGAACTGTGGTTGCAACGGTAAGCAATATTGGCCTAACGCGAGAAATTGCAGCGTTTATTACACATCGCTTGATGTCATTTTTGTGTACCTTAATTTGGTGATGAAAGGCATCAAGTAATAGTATGTTATTATTCACTATAATTCCCGCCAAAGCAATTATCCCCACTCCACACATAACAACTACAAAAACTTGTTGGATAAGAAAGAAAACAAAAAACACACATGTTGTGGATAAAAACACTGCTGTCATTACGATAAATGTATGGTATACATTATTAAACTGTGTCACTAATACCAATATCATTAGTGTAATCGCTAATATAAAAGCCTTTAACAAAAATGCTCCTGATTTTTGTTGATCTTCTTTGTCGCCTTTAAAATCAATTTTTACTCCCTTGTCCCAATCCTGGGCAATAGAATTCTGAATGAACTTTACTCTTTCATCAACAAGATAGCCAGTATCAACGTCAGCAGAGATTGTCACTATGCGTAATCCATCAATCCTGTTTAGTTTGTTTACCTTTTTTTCGGGAGCATATTTTACTATATTGCTCATAGGATACGGGCCATTAACTGTATTGATAAAAAGATTGTCTATAGTCTTCATGTTGCGATCCTTTCCAGGGAAACGGAGTACAATATCGATTTCTTCATCCGTGTTATTTGGTCTATATTTTCCAATCAACACTCCATTTGTAACCATCTTTATAAAATCGCCAATGGTTGCAACACTTACTTCAGAGCTTGTAGCCTTATTCTTATCAACACTCATATTCCACTCTATTTCAGGTGCTGATCTGCTATCTTGAATATTTATAAACCCGGATGAAGGTTGGTTCATAATTTCTAGAATTTTCTCTGCTGCTAAATTCAAACTGGATACACTCCCGCTGAGGTTAATTTGTATTGGCTTGTCAGCCGACGGTCCTGGCTTTTCCTCTTGAACATTAATTATTATTCCTTTCATGTCTTGCACACTGCTCCTTATATCATTTAGTATGTGCTTAGCTTTGCGCCTGAAGCGCCAATCCATAAGTTCTAGTTGTATTCTGGCGATAACGTTGTCTGAAAATGCTCCTGATCTAGCATAAGAAACATGAATTTCTTTTTCAATGCTCAAAATGCGTTCTTCCACTTCTTTGAGTATCAGATCTCGTTCTTTGGCTGATAAGCTTTCTTTTGCTTTAACACTGATTAAAATATTATCTGAATCCACTTTCGGAAAAAACTTTACTCCAGGAGCAAAAGTAAAGTACAGCACACTAAATGAAAACAAAACGAATACAGTAGCACATACGAATTTTTTAGGATGATCCAAAACCTTCTCTAGCATGCGTACGTAAGCTCTTATTATAGGCCCAGCATTTTTTATTTCACCACTTTCTATAGCACTCATTTTTTTTATTTCTTTTTTTGAAGTTATCGAAGGCTTACCAAATATTGCACCAAGTGTTGGTATAAAAACCAAAGCCATAATGAGCGATCCAGTCAAAGTTAGAATTATTGTAATTGGTATGTACTGCATGAATTTACCAACAGTATCAGGCCAGAATAATAGAGGAAAAAACACTGCTAATTTAGTTAACGTTGATGATAGAACCGGATAAAACATATCACGAACTGAAGTGTAAAAAGCTTCTACTTTGTCCATTCCGCAGATCATCTTTCTATCGGCATATTCGCTGATCACAATTGCATCATCAACCAGCATGCCAACAGCCATAATTAAACTGAAGAGCACAACGATATTTAAGGTTATACCCATAAAGTAAAGAGCTATTATCCCAATGAGAAAGGAACCGGGTATCGAGAGTGCCACAAGAATAGCAATCCTTGTTCCCATAGAAAGCATCATTATGATCAATATTAACAACACAGCAAATATTATGCCGTTTTCCAAGTCATCAAGCACATCGCGGACGTTTTTTGACTGGTCGTTTAAGTACACCACTTTTAAATTTTCAGGTAATTGATCTTTTGCCTTATCCATTAAGTATTTTACTTGATTTACTGTGTCTATTATGTTTTTTCCGTTACGTTTTGAAATTTCTAGCACGACACTAGGTAATCCATTAATGCGAGCAAATCCTTGGTGATCCTCAAACCTAGGGTATACTTTTGCTATATCTTTGATTCTCAAAACTGCATCGCCTTGAGATCTAATAGGAATATTCATAATATCTTCTATATCTTTTAATAACCCTGATATTTTAATCGAATATTTACCGGTATCATTTTCCAGTGACCCAGCTTCCACTAGTCTGTTATTGCTTGATATAGCTTGGAATATTTCGTTTGATTGAATGTTATATTTTGTTAGAACTGTGGGCTCAACTATCACTTCCACTGTTTCTTTACGCATACCTGCCACTTCAACTTTGAGAACATTTGGCAGAGATTCTATTTCTTTCTTTAGCTTGCGTGCTATTTCAGTTAAGGCTCTTTCTGGCAAATTACCAATTAAGCCGACATTGAGTATCGGAGATTCCGCTTCAACAGGTAACTTCGATTTTATGTTTGAAAGCTTTGAACGAACATTATCGAGCACTTCTTTATTATCATACTCTGTTCCAAATTCGAGTATCATGTGAGCACCATCATTAGTTGCAAAAGCTCTCAATTCTCTTACACCTTCGATGGATCTTAGTTCATTTTCTATAGGAAGCACTAATAGCTTTTCACTATCTTGAGCAGAAATCCCAGGAAGTCCAACAAACACGCTGATTATAGGAATCTGTATATCAGGATTGCTTTCCCTCGGCATTTTTACATAAACGTATGAACCGAAGATAAAAATTACTATAAGTAATAATACCACCGCCCTGTTTCGCTCTATGAGTAAGCTCTGCATGTTGAATGTTAGCTGAATATGTGTGTTTGTACAATATTATAGTCGAGATACATTGCATATTAATTAATCCTTGTGTAGCTTTAAAACTTTACGCAAATAATTAAAATTTTCGCAAAATTGCAAGTATAAGAAAATTCCTGTATAATAATTCTAGAACAGTATTTGAGAGGTTATTATGGGGGCAATTCTAAATGTAACAAAGGGCAAAAATAAAGTTATTGTGTCTGGATTAGCTGGAGCTTTATCAGCTTTAATATTTTTAACAGCAATCCACATTGCCGCAAAGATAGCCATTATCGTTTCTGCTGCTGCAGTTACTTACTTATTACTTTCGCTGATTCATAAAATAAGAACTAAAAAAGAACAGCCTGAAATTACTGGTGTTTCAGGAGAGAAAGTTTCAGAAGATGAAGGGTATAGCAGTGTTGATGAAGGTGAAGAAAAAGATACCGCAAAAGAACCAGAAAGAACTGAAACTGAGTTAGAAGAAGAAATAATAAGGAAAAGAGCACAAGAACGCATGGAGAAAGGATCACTTGGTGGTCCTATAAATGCGTTTGGCGAACCAATTCATGTGACTATAGATGCTGAAAATAGTAATCCTGTTGATTATACAAAAACTATGGTAGTGCCTGAGGAAATTATTCTGAGCATGCTAAATGATAAAACTCTTACACAAAATAACTCTAGCTCTATAAAGAATCAGATGAAACCTCTTCCTGAGCACATGGATGTGCTTGGTAATCCACTTCCTGGGCAAGTGTTAAGCAATCTAGAGCTTGAATCTAAAGGCACGCAGAAACTATCTGCTTTAGACTTGCTATTACAGTGCAAAAATGTAGATAATGATGTAAAAAAAATGCTAAAACAGCCAATTACCCAAAAGGGGTTTAACGGATTAGGATTTGATAGATAGTTGTTATATTAACCTCTCCATCTCATATTGAGGATCAGATGCAATGCCGTAGACCCTATTTGGCGGAGCAATTTTGTTCTCTATACCAAAAACCATACCTTCAATTATTGCTGTGAGTACTTTTTCAAGGTCACAATCTGCTCCGGGAACGCGGTGCTCTAGGCGGCATCTTTTGAAATCGTTGCCAAAATAGGGAATTCTTATCGCAGCAGTTCTGTTATTTACTCCCCAACTAATCGTAGTTGGAGTGTGAATATCCGGATACTGAAATCTTAAATATGAATCATCATTTGGAGCAAAAAACAACATATGTTTTTTCATCATTGCACATAATCCACCAATACTATGAATCAGATAGTCACTGTACTTTTGCTCATTGATATAAAATAAGTTACCGTTATTTGAATTCACGAGATTAACATGCACATTTAATGCACTGCCTGCTCTATCCAAATAAGGCTTTGCTTTAAAAGAAACATTCCCACCTAGTTTTTGTGCTGTTTCAGTAAGTGATTGTTTTGCTAACTCAAAATGCTTAATTAAATTGTAGGAGTTCGTATAACAACCACTTTTTATCTCATACTGATGTGTAGAATTCTCCTTCTCGCAAGAAAATTCAAGAGATGCTATTTTATTTTTGATGCTATTCAGAAATAAGTATTCTTTTTCTATTCCTTCAATGTAAAACTCTAGTTCAATACCGAATACAGCATAACAACTCAAATTACTTAATATAATCATAAATTTGCTTCAGTAAATCTATATTAGGTTAGCTATATTTATATGAATACTTTACTTATTTGCCAGTAAATTTAACATCTTATTTATACATAATGTATTACTGTTTTTAATAGCATGCTTCTAATCCTCGATACAAGCGACATTTACAAATTTTTCATTTTTTTGAAATAAAAATGATCAATTTTAATGTTTTTATACCCTTTACAACCCATCAAAAAATCACCATAATTTTTAGTATGTATTAAGTAGTATTAGCTTTTCATTTTGCAGTAAGCTATTGATTATCTTATATTTTTCTAATTATTGCTTTTTTCTTGGTGTAGTATATGAACTTAACTAGCCCTAAGGTTTCTACTATGTTTTTTGATCAGATTATTACAGTAACGGATCACAATGTTACTTGGGAAAAAATCCAAAATTGTCTTTATAATCTTTATGGAGAAGCAACATATAATAGCTGGCTGAGTTCACTAAAATTTGTCAGTAGCAGAAATGGGGAAGTTCTTTTATCCGTGTCAACAAGGTTTATAAAAGAGTGGATTACAGTTCATTACATGAAAAAAATATTATCATTATGGCAAAGCGAAGATAAAAGTATACGTTCTATTGATATTCAAGTAATTGAGGAGAGGAATTCAAATTTTAATGTTATACTAAAAAACAGAGAGGAAAGTAATCATAATCTTGGTTCGCCGCTGGATCCAAGGTTCACCTTTGATAATTTTGTAGTGGGAAAGCCAAATGAATTAGCATTTACGGCGGCAAAGCGTGTGGCAGAATCTATAGATCCAATATTAGGCAGCAATCCTTTGTTTCTATATGGTGGAGTGGGACTTGGTAAAACACATCTAATGCATGCTATAGCTTGGCACATAGTCAATTCCCCATCAGCAAAAAGAAAAGTGGTGTATTTATCAGCAGAGAAATTCATGTACCAATATATTACAGCGCTGCGAAGCAAAGATATTATGTTATTTAAAGAGCAATTTAGATCAGTAGATGTATTGATGGTAGATGATGTGCAATTTATCAGTGGTAAAGATAGTACACAAGAAGAATTTTTTCACACTTTCAATGCATTGATAGACCAAAATAAACAATTGGTTATATCAGCTGATAGGTCTCCTAGTGATCTTGATGGAGTGGAAGAAAGAATAAAATCACGACTCGGTTGGGGGTTGGTGGCAGATATTAATGAAACAACTTTTGAATTAAGGCTTGGTATATTGCAGGCAAAAGTGGAGCAGATGAATATGTATGTTCCGAAAGATGTCCTAGAGTTTTTAGCAAGGAACATAAAATCTAATATAAGAGAATTAGAAGGAGCATTAAATAAGGTTACCCATACCTCATTAATTGGAAGAAGTATGACGGTAGAATCAGCTAGTGAAACCCTAATCGATCTTCTTAGGTCAAATCATAGGTCAGTCACAATAGAAGAAATACAAAAGAAAGTAGCTGAATTTTTCAATATAAAGGTTGCAGATATGCAATCCAATAGAAGGCTTCGCAGTCTTGCAAGGCCAAGACAAATAGCTATGTATTTTGCCAAAAAATTTACGCAAAAAAGCCTACCAGATATTGGGAGAAACTTTGGTGGCAGAGACCATGCTACTGTTATACATGCAGTAAAACAAGTAGAAAATTTTATAAAGACCGACTCAAAATTTGCTGATGAAATCAATCGATTAAAAAAAATGTTTAAGTAGCGTTTTTAAAATAGCTAATAACAAATCCTAAAATGAATCGACTATAGTTTTAATCCGTTTAAGTTTAAAATCTTCTGTTAGCTTCGCAGAATACATTTCCTTATTGTGTTGATTATAGAAGGTAAATTCGTGATCATCTAAATTTAGTATTGCAAAGCCAAAGCCAAAAAAGTTTCTAACCTCGTGTGCTAAGTAGTTTTTACCATTTAAATAGTCAAATTCTACATTTTGATAAACAGATTCTTGATCTTGAGCGTGTAATGATGCACCACCGTTTCCAACTATAATTTGGTCTGGAACATTATCCATTAATAAAATCTGGGCTATATGAATGTGACCAGAAACTATGGTAGTAACATTGCTTGGAAATTTATCTCCAAAAGCTTCGATTTGTGTAAGATTACCATGGCTTTTTAATGTCAAAAATTCTTTTTTTGGAGATCTCCAAAGCGGTTTATGAGTTAAAAACCACATGGGCTTGTCAGAACTATTTTGTATCAATTTATCAAATTGCCTCTCAAAAGCATCAATTGTGCTTTGGGTTGTAAAAATATCCTCACCGGATGAAGAGTCGAAGATAAAAAATTTCATCGGTCCAGCATCTAAGGACCAACTAGAAACGAAGTTACCACATTTTTCAGACGAAAAGGGGTATGAATCTAGATACCTGAACCATCCTTCATAAGCTCTATCACAACTCTCATGGTTTCCACGAACAAAAAGGAAAGGGGATTGTGATAAAATATCCTTTGCAGGCTCAAACCAATCAGCGTACCAAACTTCTTTATTATATCCATAAATATCGCCACACTTTTTTGTATTTCTACATTTTGTTTGTCTATAATGATAATCACCAACATGGATAATTAAATCTGGTTTATGAAGGGCGATTGAATCTAAATTTTTTTTTAAAGGCCAGCTATCTACCGAATTACATTCCTGCTGAAATAACATATTTATTCTACAGCCCGTGTCACCAATGAAAGCAATTTTATTAACCTTTTTTGGTAATATAGGAACCCGTAGATCCTCAATACTAATGTTTTTGGCACTTGTTTGTACTGTCAGTTCACAAACTGTTTCGTTATGATCACCATTGTTAATTGAGCTGCGATTCAGCATTTCTGTTTCCTCGCCATCAACATAAACAATGGGACACATGTCATTGTCCGTAATTGCGCGTATGCTTAGTTTATTTTCTGGGATAACTTGAGACCATGTGTATAATATTTGTGCATGGACGAAATGAAAGCTAGTTATAAGAGAGAGAGCTAAAAAAATAAAGATATTAGCTATATTCATTTGTATAAAAACCTAAGTTAAAAATTAGTAGTAAGGTTATCTTAAATGATTAAAATTTATAATCACAAAATTCATAATCAAATTATACAAACAATTTCTAAATTATTCTAGTATCAGATTGACACTCTAGATGAAAAATTCTAAAATGATTAAGTAATTTAAAATAATTATATAAAAACTAGAATATAGTGCGGCCGTGGTGGAATTGGTAGACACGCAGCGTTGAGGTCGCTGTGGCTCATAAGGCCTTGGAAGTTCAAGTCTTCTCGGCCGCACCAGTTTTTATCGCTGTTTAATATGGGTAAAAATGTTTATAGGAAATCAGAGTAGCAATAAGGTAGAAAGAGCTATCAGCGAAATCAGGCGCGGTCGGCCAATTGTAATATATGATGAAAGTAATTACCTATTGTTTGCTGCTGCTGAGGCTTTAGAAAGAGATTTATTTAATCAATACAAGCTTACATCAAGTAATGTATATGTTACTTTAACTTCAAGTAAGGTAAAATACATATCTCAGAATAAAGAACATAACAGCAAACGTCTGTTGGTGAATAATTTTGATGAACTGCTCTATTTAATAAACTGTTCAAAGGAAGATTGCATAAAAGAGTTGCAATGCTCAAAGACAATAGATGAATGTGCTATTGCCTTGCTTAAGTTCTCAGAATTATTGCCATACGCGTTAGTGGCTGATATGACTTTTGAGAATAACCATGAAATGCGAAATTGGTGCGAGAAAAATGACGTTATTGCACTGGACACGTCATTCATAAATAATTTTCAAGAAAATCAGGATGTATATGAAGTGTGCAAAACATCATTATTTTTAAAACAGACTCAAGAAGTAAATATCATATCTTATAGAACCGAAAGTGGTGGAAGAGAACATCATGCAATTATCATTGGCAATCCAGATAAAGATGACGAACCATTAGTGAGAATTCATTCTTCGTGCTATACGGGTGACTTGTTAGATAGCTTGTCATGCGATTGCAGAAGTCAGTTACATCAAGCAATTCAAATGATAGCTGACTCTGGAAGTGGTATTATATTGTATTTGATGCAAGATGGAAGAGGCATTGGTTTAACTAATAAGTTAAGAGCGTACAGTATGCAAAGAGGACATAATCTTGATACTGTTGATGCAAATAGAATATTGGGTTTTGAAGATGATGAAAGGAGTTTTGCTGTTGCAGCTAAAATGCTTAAGAAATTGAACATTAACAAAATCCAATTACTTACAAACAATGATAGGAAATTGTCAGAATTGGAAAGTAGTGGTATAGGAGTTACAAAGTGTCTACCACTTATTGTGGAACGTAATAAATATAACGATTCATATATGGAGACAAAGTTTGGTAAATTAGGCCATAGATTAAGAGTTTTTTAGCTTTTTTGCTGTAACTACTTTGTTAATTTGCTATGTTTATTAACATAAGTTAAGATTTTTAGGAATACTAAAATGCTAAGATTTTTTAAGCGAGAAAAAAATACTGAATCCTTAGATAAGGATATAAATTGGAATTCAAACCGCTACAGCACAGTTATTGCTCAAAGGAATATTCTACTTTTATTTGCATTAATATTATTAGCAACGATCTCTATCAGCATATTAGTCGTATTTAAAATTAGCACAAGTAGCACTATTGAGCCATTTGTTATAGAAATTGACAAGAAATCAGGAATAGTGCAATTGGTTGATCCTGTCACAGTAAAACAGTATTCTGCAGATGAAGCGCTAAACGATTATTTTATTTCAGAGTATATAAAAGCAAGGGAGGTTTTTGATCCATATCATTATAATGATAACTATTATACAAAGGTGAGGTTGTTTTCCTCACCTAATGTGTATAATGAATTTAGAAATTATGTAGGATCGCAGAATATGGATGATCTTTTTAATTTATATTCAGATACCAAAAGTGAATTTAAAATTCGCTCAATTCAAAAGTTGGGTAACGATGCTCTTCAGGTGAGATTTTTTGTGGAATTTACACGGAAAGATGGAAGTTCTACGAGAAAAAATAAGATAGTTATTATGTCATATAGATATGCATCGCTTGAAATGGATGATCAGCAAAGATATATTAACCCATTAGGATTTCAAGTTATTTCATATAGAGTAGATGATGAATATGTATAGGATATTATTAGTTTTAGCTTTACTTGTAAGTGGCAATTTAAACGCATCCATTAATTATAATGAGCCTATTTCTATAGATAGTAGAATAAAGACTTTTGTGTATAGCCCTAATGAAGTATTTACGGTGGTTTTTAGTCAGGGTTACTATTCTTATATTGAATTTGCGGAAGGAGAAAAAGTTAAAAATATCGCTGTTGGTGATGCATCAAGTTGGAAAATTAATCCTTATGACAATAAATTGCTTATCATGCCATTTGAAGTTAGTAGTCGCACTAACATGATTATTACGACAACTAAAAAAAGAAATTACATTTTTGATTTAATCTCAAGGCCAAACTACGATAAATACCCGGATACTGATGCTAAGAAAGTGGATCACGATTATTCTGCTGAAAAGGATATATCTTACGTAGTACGTTTTTATTATCCTCAAGAAGAAGGTGAATTTGATGTTGATTTAGATGAGGTTTCTTTACCTACTCAAATGCAATATACTACAGACAAGCTAGAAAAAATAATACAAGAAAATGATACGAAGTACAATTATACATATATTGATGAAGGTGGTAATGCGGATATAGTTCCGATCGAGTTATTTGATGATGGTTATTTAACCTATTTAAAATTTAGAAATAATAATAAAATACCTCAGGTTTTTGTAGAAGGGGAGGATAAACCTTGTAAAAGGCTGTTATTTGATGATTATGTTATAATAAAAGGAGTACATAAAAAGCTATTTATGCGTTATGAAGATGGTGAAGTTGAAATTATAAATAGGTCACTTTAGCTGTGGTACATGCAATATGAATAAAGAAAGGCGTAACAATTCAGAAGATGAATCAGAAATAGAGAATAAGGTAGTAACAGTTGGCTCTAATCAAGGTCATAGGGCATTGATGGTCATTATTTTAGTGCTTCTGGCTGGTGGAGTGTATTATCTCTATTTTAGTCCTTCTCCTAAAGAGGGTTCAGAAGTTATTAAAAAAGAGGAAACAAAGCAAAACGTTCAAGAATTGAAAGGAAAGTTGGAACAAGTTCCAGATAATGTAATGGTTCCTGAAAGAATAATAACTGATCCCTTACCACCCTTACCTCCTCTTCCTACACCACTAATCATACCAGAAATAAAACAAATTAGAAAAGAAGAAGTGATGAAAAAAGAAGAAGAGAAACCAAAAGAAACTCCTGTGTCAAATATACCTATTTTGCCAAAGCAAAATTTTCCTTCTAGTAATGTTATGGGCAATTTACCTACCTCGTTTCCTACAATAGGGGGTGGCGGTTATCCTAGAGACAGACGTAGTGCACAGATGTTGACAATTTCAGGTGGTAGTGGAGAGAACAAGTCTGCTGATGCTATTTTATCCGACACTTCAGCACAATCGAGCAAAGCTACCAGAGTAGGAAAGCTTGGTTTAATGATTACTCAAGGTAAAATTATTGATGCTGTTCTTGAAACTGCAATAAACTCTGATCTGCAAGGAATGCTGCGTGCTATGGTGAGTAGAGATGTTTATGCAGAAACTGGTGATACAGTTTTAATACCTAAAGGCTCAAGATTGATAGGCAGTTATTCATTTGACTCGAATGTTGCTAAATCTCGTGTAAATATAAACTGGAATAGAGTGATTCTGCCACATGGAATAGATATTGCAATCTCATCACTTAGTACTGACGAGCTTGGTAGAGCAGGAATAGCAGGAATAGTTGATAACAAAATAGTAAGTGCGTTATTCTCTTCAGTGACACTTGCTGGTGTTTCGATTGGTTCTGCTGTTATAGGGCAAAAGGCTTCTAATCTTGTTGATACGCTAACTATCAGAGATGCAGTAAAGTCTATCACTGCAACCGAAATAGATTTTTCTTCTCTCCAACTCATTATTGACCCAGAAAAGAAGATATCTAGTGACAAATGGAAATTAGGCCTTGGGGCTATCGGAAGAATTCGGAGTGCCAAAAGCAGACAAGATTTACTAAAAATAATGAAAGAGGAAATAGCAAAAGCACTAGGAATTGAAGAAGACGAGGTAAATATAAGCCTGGAAATTGTAAATCAACTGTTAGAACAAATTCAAAGAAAAAGCAAGTCTGTTTATGATGAAGCAATCGGGAAATCAATCGAGGATTTTTCTAAAGATATGCGGGATGTAGTGGGCAGATATACAGATAAAAAACCAACTATTTATGTTGATCAAGGCACTGCATTGAAAGTATTTGTTAACCAAGATATAGTATTTCCTCCACAGGCAATATTAAATCAATGAAATGAACTATGCTGCACTTGATACATATTTGGAGCCATTACAAGGCATATTTCAAGAAGAAGGCGTAAATGAAATATCAATAAATAAGCCAAAGGAAGTATGGATTGAAAATCGCGGTGAAATAAGGTGTGAAAAATTAGAAGTATTCGATCTTAACCATTTGAAATCTCTTGGCAGACTGATTGCTCAAGCTACAGAACAAAAACTTAGCGAAGAAGCGCCGTTACTTTCGGCAACATTACCAAATGGTTACCGTATACAGATAGTATTTCCGCCAGCATGTGAACCTGATAAAGTAGTCATGTCGATTCGTAAGCCTTCTAGCATGCAGTTAGCACTCGATGATTACGAAAAAATGGGGGCTTTTTCTGAAACTGTTACAGAAGCAACTGATAATCCAGTTGACCGTCATTTGGATTTATTGTTAAGGCAAAAAAAAATAAAAGAGTTTTTAGAATACGCTGTAATAAGTAAGAAAAATATTATAATTAGTGGTGGAACTTCCACTGGTAAGACTACTTTTACTAATGCTACTTTGCGTGCTATTCCAGTTGAGGAAAGAATTATTACTGTTGAGGATGCAAGGGAAATCGTTTTGAACGAACACCCCAATAAAGTCCATCTAATTGCCTCTAAAGGAGGGCAGGGCAGAGCAAAAGTAACCACTCAAGATTTGATAGAAGCGTGCTTACGTTTAAGGCCAGACAGAATAATAGTTGGTGAGCTCCGTGGAGCGGAAGCTTTTAGTTTTCTCAGGGCGATAAATACTGGTCACCCTGGATCAATATCAACCCTTCATGCGGATAGTCCAACGATGGCCCTTGAGCAAATAAAACTGATGGTTATGCAAGCAAACCTTGGCATTCCTCCAGATCAAATTATACCATACATTAGAAATGTGATTGATATTGTTATTCAGCTAAAAAGAACCGGTGGGGGCAAAAGAAGCATTTCTGAGATATTATTTACTAGATCTGCGAGCGAAAATGCTTAAATTTATACATAAGTTAAGGAAGAGTAGTTTATGAGTAATGGAAATCACCTACGTAATATTCTCATAGGAGGTGTAGTAGCTTTTAGCATACTTGAGTTTTGCTTCTATCTATCTGGTATATTGTTCTTTCTATTAGTTGACGGTCCGGATGCTGTGGATTTTAAGGCAATTAATCCTAGTTTGACGCCTTTCCCTCAAGCTCTTTGGCCAACAATCTTTGATCATATACAATATTGTTGGCATCATCCAGAGTTATATAGCCTTGAGCTCAAAATCACATTAATTATATCTTCTGCACTGCCTATCATTGTTTTAATGATTATTTTGTGGAATTTAAGAGAAAGGATAATTGAGTGGCGACCATTTAAAAAGAAAGAATCACTTCATGGAGACTCGCAGTGGGCATCAGAGAAAGACATACGAAAAGCAGGATTAAGAAGCAAAAAGGGATTATTGCTTGGTAAAGATAAAAGAGGATACTTCATTTCTGATGGGTTTCAGCATGCATTGTTATTTGCACCTACAGGTTCTGGTAAGGGTGTTGGCTTTGTAATTCCTAATTTATTATTTTGGACTGACTCGGTAATTGTACACGACATAAAATTAGAAAACTATGAAATAACAAGTGGTTGGCGAGAACGACAAGGACAAAAAGTATACGTATGGAATCCAGCGCAGCCAGATGGAATAAGTCACTGTTACAATCCATTACAATGGATTAGTGAAAAACCTGGGCAGATGGTTGACGATGTGCAGAAAATAGCTAACCTAATCATGCCTGAACAAGACTTTTGGCAGAATGAAGCAAGAAGCTTATTTGTTGGAGTGGTATTATACTTACTTGCTGCACCAGAGAAAGTTAAATCTTTTGGTGAAGTTGTGCGTACGATGCGTAGTGATGATGTAGTTTATAATCTTGCTGTTGCTCTTGATACGATGGGTAAAATACTACACCCTGTAGCATATATGAATATTGCAGCTTTTTTACAAAAAGCTGATAAAGAAAGGTCGGGTGTTGTATCAACCATGAACTCATCGCTTGAATTGTGGGCAAACCCATTGATTGATACTGCAACTGCGTCAAGTGATTTTAATATTCTAGATTTTAAAAAGAAGAAAATTACAGTTTATGTTGGTTTAACTCCTGACAACTTGACTAGGCTCAGGCCTTTAATGCAGGTTTTTTACCAACAGGCAACTGAGTTTTTATGTAGAAAATTGCCATCGGATGATGAGCCTTATGGTGTATTGTTTTTAATGGATGAGTTTCCTACACTTGGAAAAATGGAGCAATTTCAAACAGGTATTGCATATTTTCGTGGTTATCGAGTTAGGTTATTCTTAATTGTTCAAGATACTGAGCAGCTCAAAGGAATATACGAAGAAGCAGGGATGAACTCCTTTTTGTCAAACTCGACTTACAGAATAACTTTTGCAGCCAATAATATTGAAACAGCTAATTTAATATCGCAACTTATAGGAAACAAAACTGTACAACAAGAATCGTTGAATAAGCCTAAATTTTTAGATTTAAATCCTGCTTCAAGGTCATTACATATCTCTGAAATACAGAGAGCATTGCTATTGCCTCAAGAAGTTATTATGTTGCCACGTGACGATCAGATAATTTTAATAGAGTCGACTTACCCAATTAAATCAAAGAAAATTTTGTACTACAGTGATACCACCTTCACAAGAAGGCTGCTCAAGCAAACTCGTGTGCCTACACAAGAACCATATGACCCAAATAAAGTTCTTTCTGCCGCTGCGAGCAAAGATAAGGTTAATAACGAGGGGAATAATGCTCTTGAGGGGCCTAATTCAGTTGATTATCCTGCTGAAACTAAAACCGAAGATGCAGTATATGATGAATCAGATGAATTTGCAGACGAAGATATTGATGATGAAGATATTGACGATAAGTTTGAAGATGATGACGAGGAAGATGAGGATAGGAGCGATGATGGGTTTGATGACGAAGAAGAGGAGGATGAATTTGAAGATGAGGATATTGACGATAAATTAAAAAATGACGAGAAGTAAGGTTAACTTTGCCTATTTTTAGCTCAGAAAAGTGCAAGTTATGCAAATAATTAGGTTTTTCATATTAAGCCATTTTTAATTAATTAGTATTAGATTAGCTATTTTAACTAGAGGAGTAGTAATGATTAGTAAAAAAACATTAGCGGTTACAGCACTTGCTTTATTGTTGTCACAACAATCTTTTGCAAGTGAAACAGAAGGGTTTTACTTTGGTAGTGGGTATTATGGTCAATTTTTTAATGGCATGGGTGAGTTGAAAGCAAAAATTGGAGATACTGCTGCTACAGATGCCAATAATGTATCTATAAATGACAGGAGTGCTCAGAACACAGACGGTCAGTCACTAAGTAAGTATAAAGGAGATTATAATCCACCTTTTGCTGCAAATGTGGCACTTGGTTATACAGGGGAATTGAATGGCAATAGCTACAGAGCTGAATTGGAAGGAATGTATTCTTCTGTAAAAGTGGATAATATTGGTTTAACAAGTGGCCAGATGACAATATCCTACACAAAGGATAAAAATGACCCAAAAGAGAGTTATGGAGCAATAGTCAATCATGACCAAATTGAGAACATATCTGTAATGGCAAATGTTTATCATCATTGGAAAAGTGACCGTTTCTCTTTTTCTCCTTATGTTGGGGTTGGAGTCGGTGCAACAAGAATGACAATGTTTGAAAAATCGTCAATAAGACCCGCAGGTCAATTAAAAGCTGGCCTTGATTATCGCATAAACGAAGATGTAAATATGCATATCGGATATAGAGGTTTTGGTGCTATTGGTAGCAGTGAGTACAAACTAGAAACCTTAAAGTGGGATACCGCAACAAGTCAAATGGCTAAACAAACAGGTAATAATCAAGTATCCACTACCATACAGAACGGCTTTTTTCATACACACGGCATAGAGGCTGGCCTTACTTTCCACTTTGCCAGCAAAGCTTAAACATGTTGCCCTTTTAAAAAATGCATAAAACCGTTCCTGTCATCCTATGGCTTGACCATAGTATAGCATTTCTCATAATAGTCCGAACAGGTCATAGGAAGGCAGAATCAACAGCACGACGAAAGGATTCGAATAGAGGAATGTTTTTCCTGGCTCTGTTTTTTATAGCAAACCAATGATGCTCAATTTTGTTGAAATCTGGAGAATAAGGCGGCAGATACAAAATTTCTGCACCAACCCCTTTAGCAAGCTCGATAATCTTATCAGACTTATGAAAAGTAGCATTGTCAAGAATGACAGTCTGTCCAGGTTCCAAGATCGGTGTCAAAAATTGCTCAAACCATCCATTAAAAACATCCATATTACAGTGGCCTTCAAAGGTTAACGGAACAACTATCTTTCTTCCACTTAAGGCTGCAACCATACTGATTCGTTGAGTTTTCTTTCCAGATTTTAAGGCATAAAACCGCTGTCCTTTCTGGCAATATCCGTAGGGGTAGTCTTCGGTGTTATCAATGCCAGACTCATCTATATACACTAAGTTTTTAGGTTCTTTTGTCGCTATAATTTTCAAAAATTCAGCACGTTTTTCTTCGTTTCTTTCCTTGTATCCATATGTCTTTTTTTGCGCGTAAATTCAATTTTTTTAAGGGCTCGATAGATCGTTTGGATACTAACGTTGTTCCAAAGTTTAGCCATTTCCGATAGAGTCTTTCCTCCGTGTTCTCTGGCAAATTTGGCAAAGGTATCCCAGTCGGTAATTTTGTGATTGTAACCCCCATTTCCAAGTTTTTTTGATTGAAAGTCTCCTGTTTCTTTTCTTCTTTGCTGCCACTCCCATAAAGTATAGCTCTTTCCATAAAAGTCCGGATGTGATAGGATAAGGGTAGATGATGATAAGGAGGTTGAATGCCAGCAGCATATAGTTATGATTTAAGAAAAAAAGCAATGGAAGCGCTAGACGAAGGAGAAAGCAGAGAAACAGTGGCAGCAAGATTTAAGATTGGACGAACTACTTTATGGGAGTGGCAGCAAAGAAGAAAAGAAACAGGAGACTTTCAATCAAAAAAACTTGGAAATGGGGGTTACAATCACAAAATTACCGACTGGGATACCTTTGCCAAATTTGCCAGAGAACACGGAGGAAAGACTCTATCGGAAATGGCTAAACTTTGGAACAACGTTAGTATCCAAACGATCTATCGAGCCCTTAAAAAAATTGAATTTACGCGCAAAAAAAGACATATGGATACAAGGAAAGAAACGAAGAAAAACGTGCTGAATTTTTGAAAATTATAGCGACAAAAGAACCTAAAAACTTAGTGTATATAGATGAGTCTGGCATTGATAACACCGAAGACTACCCCTACGGATATTGCCAGAAAGGACAGCGGTTTTATGCCTTAAAATCTGGAAAGAAAACTCAACGAATCAGTATGGTTGCAGCCTTAAGTGGAAGAAAGATAGTTGTTCCGTTAACCTTTGAAGGCCACTGTAATATGGATGTTTTTAATGGATGGTTTGAGCAATTTTTGACACCGATCTTGGAACCTGGACAGACTGTCATTCTTGACAATGCTACTTTTCATAAGTCTGATAAGATTATCGAGCTTGCTAAAGGGGTTGGTGCAGAAATTTTGTATCTGCCGCCTTATTCTCCAGATTTCAACAAAATTGAGCATCATTGGTTTGCTATAAAAAACAGAGCCAGGAAAAACATTCCTCTATTCGAATCCTTTCGTCGTGCTGTTGATTCTGCCTTCCTATGACCTGTTCGGACTATTATGAGAAATGCTATAGTTCGTCCAATCTTAAATCTTGCTGCCACTGTTTCTCTGCTTTCTCCTTCGTCTAGCGCTTCCATTGCTTTTTTTCTTAAATCATAACTATATGCTGCTGGCATTCAACCTCCTTATCATCATCTACCCTTATCCTATCACATCCGGACTTTTATGGAAAGAGCTCTAAGAGGTTGTCCGGAAACAAGTAAAAGGCTATAATATCTGAAATTTTAGTACGGGGTAAAGATGAGAAAAAAGTATCCAACAGATCTAAGCGAAAGGGAATGGGCAAGAATAGAAAAACACTTCAGAGTATCATACAAGAAAGGAGGAAGGCCGCCAAAGTATAGCAAAAGAGAAATATTAGAAGCAATTTTCTATGTATTGCGTACAGGGTGTCAATGGCGGTATTTACCAAATGATTTTCCGCTATGGAAGACTGTGTATGAGCAGTTCAGGCAATGGAAGAAGCAGGGAATTTTTGAGAAAATGAATTATGAAATTACAAAATATAGTAGAAGAAAAATAGGAAGGAATGAGCAGCCGAGTGCCTGTATAGTAGATAGTCAATCTGTAAAGACTACAGAAAAGGGGGGATCAAAGGCTATGATGGAAGTAAAAAAGTAAAGGGTAGAAAAAGGCATATAATTACAGACACTCAGGGTTTTATACTAGGTTGTTACGTAGGCGCTGCTAACGAAAATGATAGAGATGGTATTAAAATAGCATTAAACAATATGAGAACAAAATATACTAAAGTTAAAAAAATGTGGGCTGACATGGGATACCAAGGAAGAAATTTAAAGAATCACATAAAGGAAGAATATGACATAGATATTGAAATTGTTAAAAGGCCTACATGTAGATTTTGGGTGCACAAAGATACGCCACCTGAGCTACTACCAACAAGAGAACAAGGGTTTAAAGTACAGCCAAGAAGATGGGTTGTAGAAAGGACTTTTGCTTGGGTTAATAGGAATAGAAGGCTATCGAAGGAGTATGATTTACTCACAACATCCACTGAGAATTTCATATACCTAGCTATGAGTAGGGTTATGTTAAAGAGGGAATATGCTTGAATTTACTTGTTTCCGGACAACCTCTAAATATAGATCCCAGTGTCACGCACTGGGATGACGAGGTAGAGGGTACTGGGATGACATAGGATAATATGGGATGAAGGAGATAATACAAGAAAACATTAGCTATGTTCTTTTCACAACAATGCATCTCTTCACTCCTGCTAAATCATGTACGTACTCCTGAAAAGCTAGTTCATACAAGGGTATTATTTTGTCAATATCATTTTGATCTTCACCTACCTCCAATATCGCAAACCCATTTTTTTTAAGGCACTTTCTCAATATTGGAAAAATACTCAAATAACAACTCAGACCATCAATACCACCATCAAGAGCAATTCTTGGTTCCTTTTGTACTTCGGCTTGCAAGTCTTTCAATTTACTTCTTTTAATATATGGAGGATTGCTAATTATCAGATCAAATAAATCGCTGCACTCTGTCCACGAACTAGGAAATATTTTGGCTCTGCTGAGGAGATCATGTTTCTTTGTGTTCTGATAGGCAACTTTGTATGCTTCCAAGCTTTTTTCAAAACCGACGCCAACAGCATATTCATACTCACTGAGTACGGATATCAATAAACAGCCTGTACCTGTACCAAAATCTGCAATTTTTAGTTTCTGTTTTTTGTTTGGGTAATATTTTAACACTGCTAGGATTATTGTTTCACTATCTGGCCTTGGATCTAAAACATGCTGATTAACTATAAAATTTTTACTCCAGAATTCACGATTACCTATTATTTGCGATATTGGATATCTTTCCGCTCTTTTTTTTGTTAATTTCCAAAATAGAAGTTCTTTGTCTCTTGGTACCTGATTAGTGTGATTCATAATTATGAATGATCTTTCCACTCCAAGTACGTGCTGCATGATGATTTCACAATCCAAATGTGGTGATTCAACTTTATGTGACGATAATAACTCCGATCCTTCTTGAATTAAAGTGCTGATTGTTTTCATTATTCTAAAAATATGTTCCTTTCAGCCAAGAATAGCAAGATGAGCGTAAATCTTTGAGTTTAGGATAACTGCACTAAATCCCAGTGTCAAGCACGCAACTGTACGAACATTGCAATTTGTAGATCCAAGTAGCTTGACTACTTGGATCCAGCTAAGTTGGTGAGCATAAAAGTATAGCTAACGCGAGCTTTACTTCATACCGCCACGAACCGTCATACCGCGATTCATTCGCGGTATCTTAGCCGCTAACACGTAGCGGAATGACAGCAGTCCACGTCATACCGCCGCGGTATCTCTAGATCCCGCTAACACGTAGCGGGATGACGGTTGTCGTTTAGCTATAAACATTAAGAAATTTACCAAACGAAAAAAAAGGCAAAAGAAGCCCCGTGGTTGGCTAATTACTTACATTATACTTTCAAGTATGGCGTTTTTTTATTCTAAACGCTTAATAACCGCGATTTAGCTGCTTTTTAATGCAACTAACCTTTAGTCATAAATGTTTAAGAAATTTACTAAACAGAAAAAAAGGCAAAAGAAACCCTAGGGTAGCTAGTTATTCACTATCCATTTTTTAAGTTGGCGTTTTTTTATGTTTTAAACGCTTTATAAGCGCGTTTCAGCTTATGTAGGTAGAAATTTTATAAGACATAAGGTGCACATAGTGCAAAAAATTAAACATGATACGCCAGATACGTGAGTTTTTTTGTCATTTAATCTGTACAGAGAAGATAAATAAATAGCTTCAGTTTCATGATAAGGGGGCTGGCGAAGCTTGTAAAGTAATTTTTTCGTTTCTACTGAATGACAGTTGTGGCTTGGGAGGTAGTGCAAGAAGTCTACTGATGGCTTTCAAGGCAGTTGAGCTTAATTATTAGAGTAGTAATGTTTATTTTTATATTGACTATTGAGGTTTATTATTTTATAACTAAAAACTTAGTTATTTTAATGAGCTTGAGTTTATAACATATGCCTACGATAAATCAATTAATACGTAAGGGTAGATTAGGATTGACCCATAAGAAAAAGGTACCAGCTTTGGGAGAAAGCAACCCTCAAAGGAGAGGTGTTTGCACTAAGGTGTATACTACAACTCCTAGAAAGCCTAACTCAGCACTCCGTAAAGTAGCCAGAGTAAAAATTAGTGGGTATGGTGAAGTGACGGCTTATATACCTGGTGAAGGTCATAATTTACAAGAACACTCTGTTGTTTTGATACGTGGTGGGCGGGTTAAAGATTTGCCAGGTGTGCGTTATCACATAATAAGAGGTGCCCTTGATCTGCGTGGTGTGCAAAATCGAAAGAAAGCTCGTTCAAAATATGGTGTAAAGAAATCTGGTTAAAGTTTATGGCTCGTCGGAATAAAGCAAAAAAAAGAGAAATAAGTCCTGATTCGCGTTACGGCAGTGTTTTGCTGATGCGTTTCATTAATACAATCATGAAATGTGGTAAAAAATCTACTGCAGAAAAGATTATCTATGACGCTTTGTCTTTAGCTGAAAAGAAAATAGGCGAAGGTGGGTTATCAATTTTTGAGACAGCAGTAGGAAATGTTACTCCTTCTATAGAAGTGCGTTCTCGACGCATTGGTGGTGCAACTTATCAAGTACCTGTTGAAGTTCGACAAGATAGAGCGGTTTCTTTAGCGTTAAGGTGGATTGCTAAAGCAACTTCTGCTGCTCGAAAAAAGAGTGGAAAAACCACTGTTGATTGTTTGCAATCTGAAATACTGGATGCTTATAATAAACGCGGTGGTGCGTTTAAGATGTGCGAAGAAAAATATAAAATGGCTGAAGCTAATAAGGCATTTTCTCATCTTCGTTTTTAATGTTAGCTAATTAATTGTGATATGGAAATTGGAATATCTAAATACAGAAATATAGGGATAATGGCTCACATAGATGCTGGTAAGACTACCACAACAGAGCGTATTTTATTTTATACTGGTAAGCAAAATAGAATTGGTGAAGTGCACGATGGTGCAGCTTCTATGGATTGGATGGACCAGGAAAAAGAGCGTGGTATTACAATCACATCTGCTGCAACAACATGTTTTTGGAATGATCATAGGGTCAATATAATAGACACTCCTGGTCACGTTGATTTCACTATTGAAGTTGAGAGATCTTTAAGGGTTTTGGATGGTGCAGTTGCTGTATTTGATGGAGTTGCTGGAGTTGAACCTCAATCTGAGACAGTGTGGCGTCAAGCTGATAAATATAGCGTTCCTCGTATCTGCTTTGTTAATAAGATGGATAGAATAGGGGCAAATTTTTATCGATGTGTTGATATGATAAAGACGAAGCTTGGTGCAGCACCTTTAGTTATTCATTTACCAATAGGGAGTGAGAAAGATTTCAAAGGTATAATTGACCTTATTTCTATGAAAGCCATTATATGGCAAGAAGAAACGTTGGGCGCTAAATTTTCTTATGAAGATATTCCTTCTGATTTGCTTGATAAGGCTCAAGAATATCGAAATCTTTTATTAGATGCTGCAGCTGAGATGGATGATGAAGCGATGAATACTTACTTTGAGTCTAATGATCTGCCAGTAGATTTACTGAAAAAATGCGTGAGAAATGGGACCATTAAAGGAAAATTTGTTCCTGTGTTATGTGGATCAGCTTTTAAAAATAAAGGCGTACAACCACTTTTAGATGGTGTGGTTGACTTTTTACCTTCTCCTATTGATGTTGATGTAATTGTTGGAATTGATCCTAAAGATTCAGAAAAGAAAATTGAGGTCAAACCTTCAGAAAAAGAGAAATTTGTTGCTCTTGCATTTAAAGTGATGACGGATAAATTTGTAGGCAGCTTGACGTTTATCCGTATTTATTCTGGTAAATTAAAGTCTAAATCTACCGTTTCAAATGCGTTAAAAAACGAAACTGAAGGGATTGGCAGAATGTTACTTATGCATGCAAATAACCGAGAAGATATAACTGAGGCTAGGGCTGGAGATATAGTTGCTTTAGTTGGGCTAAAGAAAACAACCACCGGAGATACTTTATGTTCTGTTGATTTTCCTATATTATTGGAGCGTATGGAATTTCCTGAGCCTGTTATTGAAATTGCTGTGGAACCTAAAACCACTTCAGATCAGGAAAAATTAGGTATTGCTCTAAATAGGTTGGTTGCAGAAGATCCTTCTTTAAGAATGTCAGTAAATGCGGAAAGTGGCCAGACTATATTGAAAGGCATGGGTGAGCTCCATCTTGAGATTATTGTTGATAGAATGAAGCGCGAATTTAACGTTGAGGCTAACGTCGGTGCTCCTCAGGTTGCATATCGTGAAACTATCACTAAATCTGTTGAAATTGATTACACTCATAAAAAACAATCTGGTGGAGCTGGTCAGTTTGCTAAGGTTAAAATAAAATTTGAACCTCTTGAGCCTGGTTCTGGGTTTCAATTTGAAAGTAAAATTGTAGGTGGTGCTATTCCAAAAGAGTATATTCCTGGGGTAGAAAATGGCTTGGAGTTGATAAAAGAAGGTGGTATAATTTCGGGATTTCCGTTGATTGATTTTAAGGCTACCCTTCTTGATGGTGCTTTTCATGAGGTTGATTCTAGTCCTTTAGCTTTTGAACTTGCTGCTAAAGGTGCTTTTAAAGAGATGGCAAATAAAGCTGGTCCAAAAATGCTGGAGCCTATAATGAAAGTTGAAATCATTACTCCTGAAGAATATATGGGTGATGTTATGGGTGATATAAATAGTAGAAGAGGAAATGTTGCTGATATGCTCGATTTAGGTAATAATAGTAAAATAATTACTGCTTCGGTACCTCTTGCAAATATGTTTGGTTATATCAACGTTTTGCGTTCTATGTCTCAGGGAAGGGCGCAGTATAGTATGCATTTTTCTTGTTATGAGCAAGTGCCACAATATGTGGTTGATGAGTTAAAGTTAGAGTATAATTAAGGGTAATAATTATGACAGCAGTAGTGGAAGCATTTGGAAAGCCGCATGTAAATGTGGGAACAATAGGACATGTGGATCATGGGAAGACGACGTTAACAGCGGCGATAACGAAGCATTATGGAAATTTTGTAGCGTACGATCAGATAGATAAAGCGCCAGAAGAAAGGAAGAGGGGGATAACGATAGCAACAGCGCATGTTGAGTATCAGACGGAAAAAAGGCATTATGCACACGTTGATTGTCCTGGACACGCTGACTATGTAAAGAACATGATAGTAGGTGCAGCACAGATGGATGCGGCAGTATTGGTAGTGTCGGGGGTTGATGGGCCAATGCCACAAACGAGAGAGCATATATTGCTGGCGAAGCAGGTAGGTGTTGGATATATCGTGGTGTATATAAATAAAGCTGATGTTGCTGATGCTGATATGATAGATTTAGTAGAAATGGAAGTGAGGGAATTACTGAGTAAATACGGATTTCCAGGGGATGAGGTGCCTGTGGTGGTTGGTTCAGCGCTCAAGGCGCTGGAGGATGACAGCAGCGAATATGGAAAGAAATCAATAGACAAATTGATGGAAAAGTTAGATGAATATGTAGCGGTTCCACCAAGGCCTGTGGATTTACCATTTTTATTGCCAATCGAAGATGTATTTTCGATATCGGGGCGAGGAACAGTGGTAACAGGAAGAATAGAGAAGGGAGAGATAAAGACGGGAGAAGAGATAGAGATAATAGGTCTGAAAGCGACGCAAAAGACGATATGCACAGGTGTTGAGATGTTTAAGAAGTTGCTGGATAAGGGAAGTGCAGGACTCAATGTAGGAATATTGTTAAGAGGAACAAAAAGAGAAGAAGTGGAGAGAGGGCAAGTATTAGCGAAACCGGGGACGATAACACCGCATAGAAAGTTTAAGGCGGAGGTTTATATATTAAAGAAAGAGGAAGGAGGAAGGCATACACCATTTTTTGCGAATTACCAGCCACAGTTTTATTTAAGGACAACAGATGTAACTGGGAGCGTAAAATTGCTAGATGGGAAGGAGATGGTAATGCCAGGAGATAATGTGAGTATAGAAGTAGAATTGCAAGTACCGATAGCGATGGATAAGGGATTGCGTTTTGCGATAAGAGAAGGTGGTAGAACTGTTGGTTCTGGTGTTGTTTCTGAAATTTTGGAGTGAGAGTTTGAGTTATAGGAGTGTAGCTCAATTGGTAGAGCGCTGGTCTCCAAAACCAGAGGTTGTAGGTTCAATTCCTATCGCTCCTGCATTAATGTTGTGGTGAAAATGTTAAAAAGTTTGTGTGTTTTTTTCTGTGATATAAAGCAAGAAATACGAAGAATTGCTTGGGTAAAGAAACAGGAGGTGTTGTCATCTCTATTTGTTGTAATGATTGTTATATTATGCTTTTCGATTTTCTTCTGTTTTGTGGATTTTATGTCTCTTTACGTAATTAAGGCTTTATTTGGAATTATTTATGGAATGTGAATATAAATGGTATATCATTAAAGTTGATTATGGATATGAGCAAGATATACGCGGATTGGTAAGTAATGCTATTTATTTTAAGGAAGTGTTTATTCCTTATCAAACGGTATGTAATGCAAAGTCTGATATAAAAGAGTTATGTGAAGTGTATGTATATATGCATCTATGTGATGAAAGCAAAAATATTTTGAATCAAACGCCTGGATTCTGCAGTGGCGAATCTGGTAATTTTGAGATGATTTTAGATGATGAGATAAGTTTAAAGTGTAAAGAATTTAATAGGTATAAATGGTATATCTTGAGAGTTGCTTCTAATTGTGAAGAGAAAGTGCGCCAACATATATTGGAAAATTCTATGAGATTGGGTGTTAATGATTACTTTAAGGAAGTTTTTATTCCATATGAAGAGCTAAGTGAAGTAGAGTTGAAATCTAAGAAAATTGCTACACGAAGGAAATGCTTTCCTGGTTATGTCTTTTTATACGTGAATTTATGCGATGAAGTATTGAATTTTATCAATAATATACCAAAATCTCTTAAGGTTTATGGATTTTTGAAAAACGGTAATATTCCAAAGGTGATTTTGGATGATGAGATTCACTCAATGTGTAATGCACTTTATAATGCTCAAGAGACAAAGAAGTTAGGTTATGGTTATGAAAAAGGTGAAAAAGTGAAAATTAATGATGGTCTTTTTCAAAATTTTACTGGTAAGGTAAATATGGTAAACGATGAGAAAAAAATTATTAATGTGGAAGTATCGATTTTAGGTAAGCCGACAATAATAGAGCTTGATCTGGCTCAAGTAGAGAAAATAGAGGATTAATTATGAGTGTTATAGTTGCTAAGATTAACTTACTTATGGAAGCTGGGAAAGCAGTTCCAGGACCGAAAATTGCTTCAGTACTTGGTCCACGTGGTATACCTGTTCCTAAGTTTTGTGAAGCTTTTAATAAAGTTACTAGTGCTGCTAACGCTAATTATAAAGTAGGCGATTTAGTAACAGTGCGAATTTCCATAAAGGATGATCGCTCTCATGATTTTACTGTCAGCGGTCCGCCTGTGGCTTATTTACTTAAGCAGGAGGCTAAATTAAGTAAAAGTTCTGGTAATCCTGGTAAAGGATTAGTGGCTAAATTACCTATGTCTGCTATAATTAAAGTAGCAAAGTGCAAGATGGTTGATATGAAAGTGGATAATGAAGATTCAGCAGTGAAAATGGTTGTAGGCACTGCAAAATCTATGGGTATAGAAGTTGTGGAAGGTTAGGTAAATGAATACATATAATGATAATCCTAAGCAGTGTTTGAAGAAGATTGTTGAGTCTGCTTCAGCAAAATTTAATGAATCAGTTGATATTGCGGTCAATTTAGGCGTAGATTCACGTAAATCTGAAGAGCAGGTGCGTGGTACAGTAGTTTTGCCTAAAGGTATCGGGAAGAATATTAAAGTAGCTGTTTTCGCTCAAGATAAACATTTATTAGAAGCTGAAAAAGCTGGTGCTGATATTGCAGGAGGAGAGGATTTAGTTGAAGAAATAAAAAAAGGTAGAAAGTTAGATGTTGATTGGTGCATTACTACTCCTGATTTTATGGCAAAAATCACTCCTATTGCAAAAGCATTGGGTGCTAAAGGGCTGATGCCTAACCCTAAATTTGGTACTGTGACTTCTAACATTGCAGAAGCTATTAAAACCATTAAGTCTGGTCAGGTAAAATTTAGAACAGATAAAAATGGTGTTATTCATGGTAAATTAGGAAATATTAAATTTGATATTGATGACTTGCTAGAAAATTTAAAAGCCTTTCTTAAAGTAATTAAAGATAATAAACCTATTTCTGCGAAAGGAATTTACTTTAAGGGTGTTTTTTTAAATTCAACTATGGGTAAAGCTTATAAGATAGGCAAAGTGGAAGATATAATTTAAGGGAGTGATACCGTGAAGCGTAAAGATAAGGATGAATTTATACAGAGCACAATAAACGTATTTGTAAATAATGATTTCTTGATATTAGTAAATTTTAAATCTATAAATGCTAATGATTCATTAACTCTGAGGAATAGTCTGAAGTCTATAGCAGGTGGGGTATTAGTAGTTAAAAACACTCTAGCGCGCTTGGCTTTGGAAAGTACTGGTAAATTCTCTTATTTATCAGGCAAATTTTCCGGTCCTGTTGCTATTATATACTCTAGTGGCATAGTAGAAGCTGCAAAATTAATAGTTGATTTTACTAATGCTAACAAAGAAAAAATGTCTGTGATTTGCGCAGCTCATTTAAATGAATTGTTAACAGTGGAAGATGTTAATAAACTGGCTAAGTTGCCTTCTCTGGATGAATTGCGTGTTAAAATTATGCGTTTAATATCTTATGATATTCCTGCTCGGTTAGCGTTGTCTATTAATTCATCTTCTATGAGGCTTATGAGAGTTTTGGATTATTATAGTTCTAAAAAATAAATTTGTTGTTAAGTAAGGTGGTAATTATGAGTAATGTAACAAGTGATTTGGTTGATAAAATATTATCTTTAAACCTATTAGAGGCTTCTGAACTTGTAAAAGTTTTAGAAGAGAAAATAGGGTTGCCTGCTGGTTCTTTTCTTGGTGGAGCTGTTGGTGCTGGGGCGCCTATTGGTGATAATGCTGCTGCTCCTGCTGCTCAAGAAAAAGCTGAGTATAAAGTTGTGATTAAAGAAATTGATGCGAGTAAAAAAATAGGAGTTATTAAAGCTGTGAGAGAGGTTAATTCTACATTGGGTTTAAAAGAAGCAAAAGAGTTGGTTGAATCTTTACCTAAAGATTTGACTGCTAATGTTCCTAAAGACGAAGCAGAAAAAATCAAGCAAAAACTTATTGAAGCAGGAGCAACTAAAGTGGAGCTTGAATAATATTTAATGTATTAATTTTATATTGATATAGCTCTTTTAATTAGTTTGGGGTATTTTAATGGTTGATTCTTCTTATATGTACGCTTCTGGTGCTTTTGTTCCTAGAGTTTCTTATTCTAGGTCGATTGATTTAAAAGATTCTTTATTGGATTTGGTTAAGGTTCAAAAAGAATCATATGATTCTTTTACTCCTAAGAATAAGGGTAATGAAAGACTTGAAGTTATCTTTCATACAATCTTTCCAATAAATGATCCTTTGCGTAGGGCTACTATTGAGTTTATAAGTTGTAGGGTAGATGATCCTAAGTATGATGAATCTGAGTGTATAAAGCGTGGTGTAACTTTTTCTGCTCAGGTTATTGCTTCTATACGTCTTGTTGTTATGCAGGATGGTATTTCTCTTGATGAATATAAATCGATTAAAGAGAGTGGAGATCATTATAAACTTGCAACCGTTGTAAAATCTATAGAAGAGCAGAAAGTCCACTTTTGTGGGTTGCCTATGATGACTGATAAGGGCACTTTCATCATTAATGGTGTGGAAAAAGTTATCGTCTCACAAATGCATAGGTCTCCTGGTGTATTTTTTGATAGCGATAAGGGAAAAACTTACAATTCTGGTAAATTGATCTATTCTGCTAGAATTATTCCTTATAGGGGTTCTTGGCTTGATATTGAATTTGATGTTAAAGACCATTTGTATTTTCGTGTTGATAGAAAAAGAAAATTGCCAATTTCAGTTTTATTAAAGGCGTTGGGTCTATCAAATAATGATATACTCGATAGATTTTATGAGAAAATAAAGTATGTAAAACATAAAGATGGTTGGAAAGTGCCTTTTGTTCCTGATAAATTTAAAGGAGTGAGGCTGCCTTTCGACTTAATGGATATTGAAGGTAATGTGCTGCTTAAAGCTAACGTTCGTATTACCTCAAGACTAGCTAAAAAGCTATATGATAATGAATTGAAAGAGTATCTGGTTCCTTTTAATTCTATATGTGGTTTATTCCTCGCAGAAGATTTAATGGATAGTGCTAGCTCTACGAAAATTTTATCTGCTGGTGAATCTATAAAGCTGGAAGACATAAAGAAGCTTGAGTTATTATCTGTAGATGAAATATCAGTGTTGAACATAGATAATTTGTTTGTTGGACCTTATATATTAAATACGCTTTTCTTAGATGAAAACATGTCTTATCAGGATGCACTATATGAAATATATAGAGTTTTGCGTCCTGGTGAAGTTCCTGTTTTAGAGATAGTAGAAGAGTTTTTCCGTAATCTTTTCTTCAGTCCGGAATATTATGATTTGTCTAACATTGGTAGGTTGAAGCTTAACTCTTACCTTGGATTAAATTATGATGAGGATTTAACTGTTTTAACGCATGAAGATATTATTGAAATTGTGAAAAAAATAGTATTGTTACGTGACGGTCAAGGATCTGTAGATGATATTGATCATTTAGGAAACAGAAGAGTAAGATCAGTTGGAGAGTTTATAGAAAATCAATTTAGAACTGGGTTGTTGAAATTGGAACGCGCAATAGTTGATTCTATGTCCACTTCTAGTTTAGATAAAGTTTCTCCATCTGATTTTATTAATCCAAAAGTGTTAACTAATGTCTTAAGAGATTTCTTCAATTCTTCTCAATTATCTCAATTTATGGATCAGACTAATCCGTTATCTGAAATAACACATAAAAGAAGGTTATCCGCGTTAGGTCCTGGCGGTTTAACAAGAGAACGGGCAGGATTTGAGGTGCGTGATGTTCATCCAACTCATTATGGAAGAATTTGCCCTATTGAGACTCCTGAAGGGCAAAATATAGGGTTAATCAACAGCTTAGCTATATACGCGCGTATTAATAAATATGGTTTCATTGAAAGCCCTTATAGAAAAGTAGTCAATAGGGTTGTTACTGATCAAATTGAGTATCTTTCTGCTATAGACGAAGGCTCACATCATATAGCTGACACTAGCGTAAAGCTTGATGAAAATAATTGCTTTGTTGATGACATGCTATACTGTAGATATGCTGGTAGCTTCGTCATGGTAAGTAGCGACCAAGTTAGTTACATTGACGTATCTCCTAAGCAGGTAATATCAGTTGCAGCTTCCTTGATTCCATTTTTAGAAAATGATGATGCTAATAGAGCATTAATGGGCTCAAATATGCAACGTCAGGCCGTACCTTTATTGAAGCCTACCGCTCCTCTGGTTGCTACTGGTATGGAGTCTTTTGTAGCTTCTGGCTCTGGTGCTGTAGTTTTAGCAAAACGCGATGGCATAGTTGATAGCTCTGATAGTAACTCTATAGTTATACGTGCTTTTGATAAAGAAAGGGTTAACTACTTGGACGTAGATATTTATCATCTAAGGAAATTTCAGCGTTCTAACCATAATACTTGTATTAATCAAAGACCGCTAGTGTGCGTAGGTGATTATGTTAAAAAGGGTGATGTAATAGCTGATGGTCCTGCAATTAACAGTGGTGAGTTGGCGCTTGGTAAAAATTTGCTAGTCGCTTTTATGTCTTGGCAAGGTTATAATTTTGAAGACTCTATTATTATTTCTAGTGAAGTTGTTAAAAAAGATCTCTTTACTTCTATTCATATAGAAGAATTTGACTGTGTTGTACATGATACCCCTTTAGGATCAGAAAAAATAACTCGTGCTATACCTGGTGTTAATGAAGAAAATCTATATCACTTGGATGATAGTGGTATAGTGAAAATTGGTACAAGAGTTGGTCCAGGCTATATTCTGGTAGGTAAAGTTACACCTAAACCTTCTCTTTCATTGCCTCCTGAAACGAAGTTATTAATGACAATTTTTGGTGAAAAGTCATTCGATTGTGCGGATTCCTCTTTATATACATCTCCAGATGTTGAAGGGACAGTAATTGATGTACAAGTCTTTACACGCAGGGGGGTTGAAGAAAATGAAAGGGCATTACTCATCAAACAAAAAGAGATAAATGACTTTGAGGAAGAGCGAGATTATATAATCAATGTTACTAGTGAATATTTCTATGATGAACTGAAGAAACTTCTTATTAATTCTGGTTCTCAAGATCGAGAAAAATTTGACTCTATTGAACGTGAGCAATGGTGGGGTATAGGATTAAAAAACCAATCCATTTCTGAGCAAGTTAAGAGCTTAAAAAAAGATTTTGATGAAAAAGTATCACATGCAATAGCACAGTTTAAGCGAAAAGTAGAAAAATTACATGAAGGTTATGACCTGCCTCAAGGTGTGTCGATGTCAGTAAAAGTTTTCATTGCTGTGAAACATAGTCTGCAACCAGGGGATAAAATGGCTGGTAGACATGGAAATAAAGGTGTGATTTCTCGAGTTGTGCCAGTGGAAGATATGCCTTATTTGGAAGATGGTACTCCTGTTGATATTATTCTTAACCCTCTTGGTGTTCCTTCACGAATGAATGTAGGACAAATACTGGAAACGCATGTAGGTTGGGCTTGTAGAAAATTAGGGGAAAAGGTAAGTAATATTCTCGATGAGATCAATAAGATCAAAAGTGCTTTTTGCAAGGGAATTAGGTCCCTTAACGATGATAATTTTACACAATTTGCAGTAGCATACCTTGATAATAAAAAAATTGAAAATATTGATGATGATGAAATAACGGCTTCTGTTTTAAATACACCTAATAAGAATGCACTAAATGACGAGTTGAATGAGTTAGTAGAGAACTATTTGAACTCTTGTAAAAGTTCATACAGCAATTTACGTAACTTCCTGATTGAGGTTTATAGCTATGGCAGTAACGTATCTATCTGTAATGATATTCGTAATATTAGTGATAATAATCTCATTGAATTTGCACGCAAATTACGTGATGGCGTTCCTGTTGCTGCACCTGTATTTGAGGGTCCAAAAGATGAACAAATAGCAAAATTATTTGAACTTGCTGGTTTAGATAACTCTGGACAAGCTGTATTATATGACGGTTGCAGTGGTGAAAAATTCGACCGCAAGGTTACAGTTGGTTACATGTACATGCTTAAGTTGCACCACTTGGTTGATGGTAAAATTCATGCGCGTTCAGTAGGGCCTTATAGTTTGGTTACTCAACAACCTCTTGGAGGAAAATCTCATTTTGGTGGTCAGCGTTTTGGTGAAATGGAATGTTGGGCATTACAAGCCTATGGTGCTGCTTATACTTTGCAGGAAATGTTAACTGTGAAGTCTGATGATATTAATGGTAGAGTTAAGATTTATGAATCGATAATAAAAGGTGACAGTAATTTTGAATGTGGAATTCCTGAATCCTTTAATGTGATGATAAAAGAACTACGTTCTTTATGTTTAAATGTAGATTTAAAGCAAAATGATGTAGTGATTGAAGATATATCTCACACTAACATTGCACAACCTTTTAATGAGGTTAGCATATCGATTGCTAGCCCTGAAAGTATTAAGCGTATATCTTGTGGTGAGATAGAAGATGTTTCAACTGCAAATTATCGTACGTTCAAAGTTGAGAAAGGTGGATTATTTTGCCCTAAGGTTTTTGGCCCTGTCAATGACGATGAATGTTTATGTGGAAAATACAAAAAAAGAAGACACAGAGGTCGCATATGCGAAAAATGCGGAGTAGAAGTTACATCTTCTAAAGTAAGAAGAGAAAGGATGGGTCATATAGAGCTTGCATCTCCTGTTGCTCATATATGGTTTTTGAAATCGCTTCCTTCAAGAATTGGAGCATTATTGGATATGTCTCTCAGAGATATTGAGAATATTTTATATAGCGATAATTATATCGTAATAGATCCTCTTGTTTCGCCTTTTGAAAAAGGTGAGATTATTAGTGAAAAAGCTTATAATGAAGCTAAAGATAGCTATGGGATCGATAGTTTTGTAGCTATGCAAGGTGTTGAAGCTATAAGAGAGTTGCTAACGCGCCTTGATTTACATGAAATTAGGAAGGATTTAAGACTAGAATTAGAATCTGTTGCTTCTGAGATAAGAAGAAAGAAAATTATAAAGAGATTGCGTATTGTTGAAAACTTCATTAAATCTGGAAATAGGCCTGAGTGGATGATACTTACAACTATACCTATTTTACCACCTGATTTGCGTCCTTTGGTATCGCTTGAGAGTGGTCGTCCTGCAGTTTCTGATCTGAATCATCATTATAGGACTATTATTAATAGAAATAACAGGTTGAGGAAATTGTTGAGCTTAAATCCTCCTGAGATTATGATTCGTAATGAAAAAAGGATGTTACAAGAAGCAGTTGATTCTCTTTTTGATAATAGTCGTCGTAATACTTTGGTAAATAAAGCTGGTGCTGTTGGATATAAAAAGTCCATTAGTGATATGTTAAAAGGAAAACAGGGTCGTTTTCGCCAGAACCTCTTAGGAAAAAGGGTAGACTACTCTGGACGTTCTGTAATAGTTGTTGGTCCAACTTTGAAACTAAATCAGTGTGGATTACCAAAAAGAATGGCTCTTGAACTATTCAAACCTTTTGTTTACTCAAAGCTTAAGATGTATGGTATGGCTCCAACTATTAAGTTTGCTAGTAAGTTGATAAGAGCAGAAAAACCAGAAGTTTGGGATATGCTTGAAGAGGTAATAAAAGAGCATCCTGTTTTGTTGAATAGAGCGCCTACGCTACATAGACTTGGTATTCAGGCTTTTGAGCCAATCCTTATTGAAGGCAAAGCAATACAGCTTCATCCGCTTGTCTGTACGGCGTTTAATGCTGATTTTGATGGTGATCAAATGGCAGTGCATGTGCCAATTTCATTGGAAGCTCAGCTTGAAGCTAGGGTGTTGATGATGTCCACTAATAACGTTTTAAGTCCTTCTAATGGCAGACCGATTATAGTTCCTAGTAAAGATATAGTACTTGGTATATATTATCTGACTTTACAAGAACCTAAGGAAGATAATTTACCATCTTTTGGTGCTTTTTGTGAAGTTGAGCATTCCTTGAGTGATGGTACTTTACATATTCATTCTAGTATAAAGTATAGGATGGAGTATATTAATAGCAGCGGTGAAACTCACTATAAAACTGTTTGTACAACTCCTGGCCGTTTAATATTATGGCAAATTTTTCCTAAGCATGAGAATCTAGGCTTCGATCTAATAAATCAGATATTAACAGTCAAGGAAATAACTGGTATAGTTGATTTGGTATATCGTAACTGTGGTCAAAGTGCTACAGTGGCATTTTCTGATAAATTAATGGTACTTGGCTTTGAGTATGCCACATTTTCTGGTGTCTCTTTTGGTCGTTGTGATATGGTTATACCTGAAACTAAAGCTACACATGTTGATCACGCGAGGGGTGAAATTAAGAAATTCTCTATGCAATATCAAGATGGGCTAATAACTAGAAGTGAGAGGTATAACAAGGTTATAGATGAATGGTCTAAGTGTACGGATATGATAGCTAATGATATGTTAAAAGCAATATCTATATATGATGGAAATAGTAAGTACAACTCAGTGTATATGATGGTTAACTCTGGTGCAAGGGGTTCTACTTCACAGATGAAACAGCTAGCAGGAATGCGAGGGCTCATGACCAAACCTTCTGGTGAGATTATAGAAACACCTATAATTTCTAATTTCCGTGAAGGATTGAACGTATTTGAATACTTTAATTCTACTCACGGTGCGCGTAAAGGTTTAGCTGACACTGCACTTAAAACTGCAAACTCTGGATACTTAACTCGTCGTTTAGTTGATGTATCTCAAAATTGCATAGTTACAAAGCATGACTGTAAAACAAAAAATGGTCTTGTTGTGAGAGCTACAGTTGAAGGAAGTACTATAGTTGCATCTCTAGAGAGTGTTGTGCTGGGTAGAACAGCTGCAAATGATATATATAACCCAGTGACAAAAGAATTATTAGTAAAAGCAGGGGAATTAATTGATGAGGATAAAGTAAAGCAAATCAGCATTGCAGGTCTTGATGTTGTAAAAATTAGATCGCCTTTAACTTGTGAAATAAGTCCTGGTGTATGTTCTTTATGTTATGGAAGAGACCTTGCAACTGGTAAAATTGTTTCAATAGGTGAAGCAGTTGGTGTTATAGCTGCTCAATCTGTTGGAGAGCCAGGTACTCAGTTAACGATGCGTACTTTTCATATAGGTGGAGTAATGACTAGAGGCGTTGAATCCTCGAATATTATAGCTTCTATTAATGCTAAAATAAAGTTAAACAATAGTAATATAATTATAGATAGAAACGGAAATAAAATTGTGATAAGCCGTTCCTGTGAAGTCGTGTTGATTGATAGCCTTGGTAGTGAGAAGTTGAAGCACAGTGTACCTTACGGCGCTAAACTTTATGTAGATGAGAGTGGGTCAGTAAAAATTGGCGATAAAGTTGCGGAATGGGATCCTTATACATTGCCTATTATCACGGAGAAGACTGGTACAGTGTCTTATCAGGACTTAAAAGATGGAATTTCGATCACTGAAGTGATGGATGAATCTACAGGAATATCAAGCAAAGTAGTAAAAGACTGGAAATTGCATTCTGGTGGAGCTAATTTACGTCCTCGTATTGTGCTGCTTGACGATAATGGTAAAGTAATGACACTCGCAAGTGGCGTTGAAGCATGTTATTTTATACCAATCGGTGCAGTGCTCAATGTACAAGATGGCCAGAAGGTTCATGCAGGTGATGTTATTACAAGAACACCAAGAGAGTCAGTTAAAACTCGTGATATTACTGGTGGTTTACCGAGGGTTATAGAGTTATTTGAAGCACGTCGTCCTAAAGAGCATGCTATTGTTAGTGAGATAGATGGCTATGTAGCGTTTTCTGAAAAAGACCGTAGAGGAAAACGCAGTATATTAATTAAACCTGTAGATGAACAAATTTCTCCAGTTGAATATTTGGTATCAAGAAGTAAGCATGTAATAGTCAATGAAGGTGATTTTGTACGTAAAGGTGATCTATTGATGGATGGTGACCCTGATCTCCATGATATTTTACGTGTGCTTGGGTTAGAAGCTTTAGCGCACTATATGATTTCTGAAATACAGCAAGTTTATAGATTGCAGGGTGTTCGTATAGACAATAAGCATTTAGAGGTGATCTTAAAACAAATGCTACAAAAAGTGGAAATTACTGATCCTGGTGATACTATGTACTTGGTTGGCGAAAGCATTGACAAGCTGGAAGTTGATAGGGAAAATGATGCTATGAGTAACTCTGGCAAACGGTCTACTCATTATCTTCCTATTCTGCAGGGGATTACTAGGGCAAGTCTTGAAACTAGCTCCTTTATTTCTGCTGCCTCTTTCCAAGAGACAACAAAAGTACTTACAGAAGCAGCATTCTGCGGGAAGAGTGATCCTTTAAGTGGATTAAAAGAAAATGTTATAGTAGGAAGATTAATTCCTGCTGGTACAGGTTTGATTATGAATAAGATCAGAGCACTTTCACTTTGTGATAATGTGGATAAATATGAAAAATATTTTGATATTGAAACTTATGACGAGGGATGGTTGATGGTTGATGGATAATGGTTGTCATTTACACTCTGGTGAGGAAGAGAGCGTAGTGGCATACGATCAGTCGAATTGAGTACAGCTAGTGTGTCTCTTGACCAAAAAAGCCAATAATATTTTCTTTCACTTCTGTGCTATCTGTCATGTTATTTACTCTCACACGAAATTCAGATGAGCCTTGAAGCCCGCTACTGTACCAACCTATGTGTTTGCGGGCCATCTTTATTCCTGTGTCATTTCCATAGTACTCAAGAATATTGTCGTAATGCTCGAGTATGATGCTTAATCTCTCTGAAGCTGTTGGCTCAGAAGTTTCACTTCCACTGAGAAAGTTCATTGCTTGATTAATCAGCCAAGGTTTACCGTAGGCACCACGACCTATCATCACTCCGTCTGCTCCAGATTCTTTGAGAGCATTCTGAATATCATTTAAATTTTTAATATCGCCATTTACTATAACTGGAATTTTCACTTGCTCTTTAACATTTCTAACGAATTTCCAATCTGCTTGACCATTATAAAGCTGCGCTCTTGTTCTTCCATGCACAGTGATCATTTTTGCTCCTAAGTCTTCGGCAATTTTCGCAAGTCTCGGGGCATTGCGATTTTCATCGTTCCATCCAGTGCGCATTTTCACCGTAACTGGCATATTCACTGCTTTGACCACAGCTTCAATTATCTCAGCGGCTTTTTTCTCATCACGCATTAGCGCTGATCCTGCATAACCGTTTACAACTTTTTTAACAGGGCAACCAAAGTTTATGTCTATAATTTTTGCTCCCATGTCCTCGTTTAATTTTGCAGCCTCCGCCATAACATCTGGCTCACACCCAGCAAGCTGCACAGCAGTTAATGCATCGACTTTTGCTTTTTGCAAACTCTGGCGAGTTTGCATAATCATAGCTCTGCTTGCGATCATCTCTGAAACTAACAAACTTGCACCAAGTTTCTTCACAATACTTCTAAACGGATAATCAGTCACTCCAGACATTGGAGCTAAAATAACTGGAGAATCAATTGTCAAATTTCCTACTTGTAGGGACATATATTCTATGTGTTCAAACCTAGCGCATTTACACATACTGTTACAACACTTTGTATAGCCGAACTTACTTTTTCCATAAGAGAAGGCTCTACCTCTACTATCTCAGCTCTCTCATAATGACCAGGTGCCAAGTATACCGTTTCTTGTTCTTTATTTCCCCATAGCTCGTTGTTCTGCTGATAACCTTCATTTATCATTCCCGCATTTGGCAGAAACAATGTATTTACATCATTACCATTATTTTTATAGTAGACGTCAATTTCAATATTAGCCAGCGAAGCTAAGATAGAAATTTCTTCTATGAAAACATGGTAACTTTGGCTGCTGATTGCCTCTAGATAAGATCTATAAATGGATTTGCCATTGAGAAAAGAATTTGCTGCAGTATCACTATTATAATTTCTATCATATTTTCTTTCACTAATATTGAGATTACTAGCACTAATGCTTCTTAAATCACCTATAACTTCATTTTCTTTTAATGTTGTAAAACAACATAACTTTTTTATTAATTTATTAGTCTTTTTTTTGATCTTCTCTACCCGTCTGTTTGTATGCTGAACCAAATCTTTTATTGAGTCCGACATACCAATCAAATGATTTGGATTTTCTAAGAATGCACCAAAAACTTTCTGCATCTGTCCCTTCAATAACTCAGGCATCCTTGGATCATTCAAAGAGTTAAATTGACTTAAAAATTTGTGCCATTCCATTCTCATATCTTGTGCTTTTTCAGTTTTATATTGACCAGAGCTATTATCACCAAATACCGCATGGAAAAAGCAGTTGCCATCACCTGTAGTATTATATTGAACAATTTTTGTTTGCTTACTTTCTACTGAATCTAAACTTACTCCGCTATCTTTACGACTTATATTTCCTGGACTACCTAATACAGGGCTTGGCGTGCCAGCCCTGCTTTGTTCATCCTTTTTCAACGCTTTTGCAAATTCTTTTCTCTTCTCTATTAATTGCTCTGAACTAAGTTCATATTTTAGCTGATCATCAATTTCATCAAACGATTTGCCTGCTTTCAGCATATCTGTAATTTTCTTAGCATTCTCTAAGGCAAATATTCCACAATTATACTTATCATCTTGTTGTTTAGCTTTTGAGTTTCTAATACTACTATTGTCTATTCCTAGAGTTTTCTGTAGCGCACTTGATACCTCTTCTGGTAATGGTTCACCAAATGAATCGCAATAGCAAGCTCTAAACTTTTCACTCTTTTCGTCGTAAGAAACACCCAGTGTTACCCAATGGTTTCCATTTAAATTAAGGATTGAAGTGAACACTAAATCACTACCCTCTCGTTCTACTTTATTTTTATATTCTTTTAGTTCTTGCTCTAAAGATGATGTAGAGTCAGGACAAGCAAAAATCACACCTTCAGAAGTATCTTTTAAGCCTTTTTTATTTTTGTGTGCTATCCACCCATATTTGCTTTTTACAATATCTCTAATATCAGTAGTAGTTAATTTGTAATTATAATTCTTTTCTTTCTCTGTTTGATGTAAAAAAGAATTATTATCTATAGCTATTTCCGATGTAATAACACCACTATCCCTATCAGGAGTTTTCGGTCTTGCTTGCTTTTCTGGAGTCTTGCCTTGCAAATCTTGTAGTTCTGTATCTTTTTCTTCACTCTTTTCCCCCTTTGAAGCTCTTTTTCCATTAATATAGTTCTTCGCTAAGTAAAATAAAGGTTCAACAACCATTTTGTATGCTACTGTAAGAATTATTCCCGTTAAAACCCAAACTACGGGGTTAGAGATGAGCATAGCAAGTGGAAAGGTCAATAGAGGGGATCCTATTACCGCCCCTAAACAGCCAGCAGCGAATGTGGCTGCTAGGCATACACAAGTAGCGTAGATAACGAATTCCTCACCAGCAAAGTAAGTGCTCTCTTTCTGATTATTTTTTGTAATGCCCAACATACTACACCCTATGAACGCTAAGTTAATTAAATTTTAACAAATTCTAACAAAAAAATCAACCATAATAATTTTAGTAGTATGAGAATATATTGAATATTAAGAGCTTTTGGAGTACAGTAACAATGTTAGTAATAGCACAATATATGCACGATATAGAATATATACGCAAAAACCCTGAAGGATTTGAAAAGGCAATGAAAAGCAGGGGAATTAGAGAATCTACTGCGGAAGAGATATTAGAAATCGATCACGAGAAAAGATCATTAACCACTAAACTGCAGGATTTGAATAGGCAGCGCAATGAAATCACAGAGGAAATAAAAAAGCTTAAAATGAGCAAGAGCCCCTGTGAAGAGCAAATAGAGTTGTCAAAAAGCATCACAAATGAGATAGAGGCAATCAGCTTAAAAGAACAAGCAGAAAAGGATAAGTTAGTGAATGTTTTATCTAACTTGCCGAATATTCCTGCGCAAGATGTGCCAATAGGCGCAGATGAGAACTCTAATTTAGAGGTGAGAAGATATGGAGGAAAAAGACAGTTTGATTTTGTACCAGAATCTCATTATGAACTCGGAGAAAAATTAGGTTTAATGGACTTCGAACAAGCGGCGAGAATTTCCGGATCAAGATTTACGATATTAAAAGGACAGTTAGCTAAGCTTGGACGAGCGCTAATAAATTTTATGCTTGAAATGCATGTTAATGAATTTGGCTATACTGAGCTGTACCACCCGACTTTGGTGAAAAACGAGGCTATGTATAATGTTGGTCAGCTACCGAAATTTTCTGACGATTCGTATTTAACTACCGACGAATTGAGGTTGATTCCCACAAGTGAAGTGTTTTTAACAAATTTAGTTGCTGACAAAATAATGGAAGAAAAAGAACTGCCTATTCGCTTTACTGCATATTCGGAGTGCTTTCGTAAAGAAGCAGGCAGCGCAGGGCGAGACACGAGAGGTATGATAAGGCAACACCAATTTGGTAAAGTGGAGTTGGTAAGCATCACAACTGAAGACCAATCAAATGATGAGCTTGAGCGTATGACGAGTGTTGCTGAAGAGATATTAAAAAAATTAGAATTGCCATACAGAGTAATGCTGCTTTGCAGTGGCGATATGGGTTTTGCTGCACAAAGGACTTATGACATAGAGGTATGGTTACCTGGGCAAAATAAATATAGAGAAATATCAAGCTGCTCAAATTGTGGTGCATTTCAAGCAAGAAGGATGAACGCTAAATACTCTTCAGAAACTGATAAAAAGATGAAAAAATATATTCACACTTTAAACGGCTCAGCTTTAGCTATAGGAAGAACGATTATTGCCATAATGGAGAATTATCAAAATTCTGACGGGTCGATTGCAATACCAAACGTGTTGCAAAAATACATGAGTAATGATACTGTTATAAGCAAATAATAATTTTGACATATAGAAAAGCGAGGAAATAAAGATGAAGGTTCTGGTTATAGGTTCTGGTGGGCGTGAGCACGCTCTACTTTGGGCTCTAAAAAAATCTCCTATCTTGACTGAGTTATATGTAACTCCTGGTCGCCAAGCTATGAAAGATCTTGGGGCTCTTGTGGATGTAAATATTCAAAATTCAGTGGATGTTACACAATTTTGCAAGAGAGAAAATATAGAGTTGGTTGTTATTGGTCCAGAACAACCGATAATTGATGGGCTTGCTGATGATTTAGTTGCAGAGGGAATAAATGTTTTTGCTCCAAGTCAAGCAACTGCAAAACTTGAGGGATCGAAGTCTTTCACCAAGGGACTATGTAAACGATATGGTATACCAACTGCCAAGTACGAGTGTTTTGTTGATGAAGGGTTAGCTAAAGATTTTGTACGTAGCAATAAAATAAAGTTTCCACTTGTAGTGAAAGCAAATGGAATTGCAGCAGGAAAAGGGGTGGTTATATGTAATACAGAAAGCGAAGCTTTTTCAGCAATAAATTCAATGCTAGTGGAGAAAAAATTTGGTGAATCAGGTGAAGAAATAATCATAGAAGAGTTTTTAGTTGGAGAAGAAGTAAGTTTTTTTGCTCTTATTGATGGGTTGAAAGTAGTAACTCTTGGGTGTGCAAAAGATTATAAGAGAGTTGATGAAAGTAATAAAAGCCAAAATACTGGAGGTATGGGGTCGTACTCATCACCTTCAATTATAAGTAAGGACATGGAGCAAAAAATTATCCAAAAAATAATATACCCTACAGCTCAAGCATTGGTTAACATGGGTACGTCTTATAAAGGAGTACTCTTTGCTGGTTTAATGATTTGCAAAGATAGCCCAAAACTTCTCGAGTATAACGTTAGATTCGGTGATCCAGAAACGCAATCTATATTACCTAGATTTGATTCAAATTGCGATTTGTTAAAATTGATGTTGTCAGTTGCAGAAGGAAAGTTAAATGTCAAAATGGTGGAACTTAACAACAAATCTACAGTTTGTGTAGTTGTTGCAAGTAAAGGCTATCCGGGTGATTATCAAAAGGGAGAAGTAATTAAAGGATTAGATAAGATTGAAAGCATTCCTGGTGTGTTGGTGTTTCATGCTGGTACTAAATTCGATGAAAGTGGTAACTTAGTTTCCGATGGCGGAAGAGTGCTAAATATAGTAGCAGAAGGGAGCACTATAGAGGAAGCCAAAAGTAAGGTATACTCAGCATTAAATTTTTTAGAATGGCCAGGGGGCTTCTTCAGATACGATATCGGTAGTTAATGTTAGCTGTCGGTTAGCAGGTGGTTCACAGAAACGAAAAAACCTACTTGACACCCTTCGCCAGCGCCCTTATCATGATAGTGAAGCTATTGTATTTGCTTTCACCAATCTGCAGATTAAAAGGTAAGGATTACTTAATGTATCGGCGTCTTATGTTCAATTTTTTGCAGTATATAGATACTGTATGTCTTTACAAAACTTCATCTACATCTAGATTTTTATCTAAATAAGCTGAACGCGCTTATAAAGCGTTACAAGACATCAAAAAATGCCAATACTCGACAGAGATAGTAAAAGACTAGCTAACTCGGGGATTCTTTGTCTTTTTTTCTGCTTGGTAAATTTTTTAAACATTTGCAGCATAGGTTAGTTGCAATTAGAGGTTGTCCGGAAACAAGTAAAAGGCTATAATATCTGAAATTTTAGTACGGGGTAAAGATGAGAAAAAAGTATCCAACAGATCTAAGCGAAAGGGAATGGGCAAGAATAGAAAAACACTTCAGAGTATCATACAAGAAAGGAGGAAGGCCGCCAAAGTATAGCAAAAGAGAAATATTAGAAGCAATTTTCTATGTATTGCGTACAGGGTGTCAATGGCGGTATTTACCAAATGATTTTCCGCTATGGAAGACTGTGTATGAGCAGTTCAGGCAATGGAAGAAGCAGGGAATTTTTGAGAAAATGAATTATGAAATTACAAAATATAGTAGAAGAAAAATAGGAAGGAATGAGCAGCCGAGTGCCTGTATAGTAGATAGTCAATCTGTAAAGACTACAGAAAAGGGGGGATCAAAGGCTATGATGGAAGTAAAAAAGTAAAGGGTAGAAAAAGGCATATAATTACAGACACTCAGGGTTTTATACTAGGTTGTTACGTAGGCGCTGCTAACGAAAATGATAGAGATGGTATTAAAATAGCATTAAACAATATGAGAACAAAATATACTAAAGTTAAAAAAATGTGGGCTGACATGGGATACCAAGGAAGAAATTTAAAGAATCACATAAAGGAAGAATATGACATAGATATTGAAATTGTTAAAAGGCCTACATGTAGATTTTGGGTGCACAAAGATACGCCACCTGAGCTACTACCAACAAGAGAACAAGGGTTTATAGCATTTCTCATAATAGTCCGAACAGGTCATAGGAAGGCAGAATCAACAGCACGACGAAAGGATTCGAATAGAGGAATGTTTTTCCTGGCTCTGTTTTTTATAGCAAACCAATGATGCTCAATTTTGTTGAAATCTGGAGAATAAGGCGGCAGATACAAAATTTCTGCACCAACCCCTTTAGCAAGCTCGATAATCTTATCAGACTTATGAAAAGTAGCATTGTCAAGAATGACAGTCTGTCCAGGTTCCAAGATCGGTGTCAAAAATTGCTCAAACCATCCATTAAAAACATCCATATTACAGTGGCCTTCAAAGGTTAACGGAACAACTATCTTTCTTCCACTTAAGGCTGCAACCATACTGATTCGTTGAGTTTTCTTTCCAGATTTTAAGGCATAAAACCGCTGTCCTTTCTGGCAATATCCGTAGGGGTAGTCTTCGGTGTTATCAATGCCAGACTCATCTATATACACTAAGTTTTTAGGTTCTTTTGTCGCTATAATTTTCAAAAATTCAGCACGTTTTTCTTCGTTTCTTTCCTTGTATCCATATGTCTTTTTTTGCGCGTAAATTCAATTTTTTTAAGGGCTCGATAGATCGTTTGGATACTAACGTTGTTCCAAAGTTTAGCCATTTCCGATAGAGTCTTTCCTCCGTGTTCTCTGGCAAATTTGGCAAAGGTATCCCAGTCGGTAATTTTGTGATTGTAACCCCCATTTCCAAGTTTTTTTGATTGAAAGTCTCCTGTTTCTTTTCTTCTTTGCTGCCACTCCCATAAAGTAGTTCGTCCAATCTTAAATCTTGCTGCCACTGTTTCTCTGCTTTCTCCTTCGTCTAGCGCTTCCATTGCTTTTTTTCTTAAATCATAACTATATGCTGCTGGCATTCAACCTCCTTATCATCATCTACCCTTATCCTATCACATCCGGACTTTTATGGAAAGAGCTATAAAGTACAGCCAAGAAGATGGGTTGTAGAAAGGACTTTTGCTTGGGTTAATAGGAATAGAAGGCTATCGAAGGAGTATGCTTTACTCACAACATCCACTGAGAATTTCATATACCTAGCTATGAGTAGGGTTATGTTAAAGAGGGAATATGCTTGAATTTACTTGTTTCCGGACAACCTCTAACTATTGCATTCCAGAACAATTTGATGCATCATTCTTTTTGTAAAAAACATTCCAAACTTTCTCTCCACTTTTTCTGGGTAAGGTCATTTTTGCCTTGACCAAGAAAAAATTCAGCTATTGCCTTACTTTCTCTTGCAACAACTTCTTCCTTAACAATTTTTCCTTTCTCATCAACGATACTTATAAAAGTTTCTTTTAGTGAGATCGCTATAATATTCCATGAGACTGCTCCTACTAATAAAAGTTTAAATTATTTTTGAAGAACTTATTCTACTGAATTCGTTACTTCGTGCTAAAATAATGGACTCCATCATTCAACAGCAATTACAGTATGTTTACCCTTTTTCTTGTTATTTTTCTAATCTATAGCTAGCGTTCAAAACCATATTCGAAAATACGTTTTCGGATTTTTTTTAATGCTGTTTATTTCATCCTCAACATCGTCTCTACCTTTATGAACTAAGTAGCAGCATTAAAAATTATAACGTACCCCTATCTCTAGAGTTGCATCTGGTATTTGTTTTGCTTTTATACCACTTAGTTGCCCACCCATGGTCATACCAACTGCACCAATTATCTGCGGAGTAATTTCATAATCAACACCTAACTTTAGTTTATAGGAAATAGAACTCAGTATTTTATCTACTACAGATGAAACAGCAGCTTCACCACCTGATTCTGGAGCACCTTGTGTTTCTTCTTCCTTTTCTTTTTCTTCTTGTGAACTATCGCCATCACCATCAACTGTATCACTAACACCAAAGCCAAAAGGTGTTATTTGGAGATATCCTCCTAAACCTCCGCTGACATATAGTTTAACGGGATCAATATCAAGGTCAGGATAGAAGCGGTAGTTTGCCAATAAGCTAGCTCCTATGCTCTTTAATGACTTAATATTACTGAGAACCTCAAGTTCAAATTTAGAGTTTTGGTCATAATGGTAACCAAGAACAACACCAGGTTTCATTTTAAAGCCACCACCCCAACCAGCACCAAAGTTTAAACCTGCATAGTACTTATCTTCTGACTTACTTGCACTATTACTAGCTGCACCTGCTAGAGATGAAGTAAGCAACACAGCCAAAACGCACAATCTCTTTATTTTCATATAACTCCTCATACAAAAAAATATATAATGCATAAGTATATATCCTTTATATTAAAAAAGATATAACTACATGTCAAAAAAAGTATAGCCATAAAATCAGATTATATAAAACGTACTACTCAGGTCTTTTATATAACTATATTTACTATCTTATTTGGTACAGCATATACAGTGCGAACTTTGCTTTGATCGATCTTACTGGACACAGAGTCTATCGCTATTTTCTTCAATTCTTCTTGAGGTAAGTTAATTGCCACCTTGATTGTTGTACGTAATTTTCCATTGATTTGCACTGCTATAGTTACCGTATCGTCAACTAATAATGATTCATCAGCTCTTGGCCAAGGTTGACCTCCTATTTCTTGCCATAGGCTTTCAGCTAGATGTGGTATGAATGGTTCGATTACTCTGATTAATATACATATACCTTCATCAATAAGAGATTTTCCAGTTTTTACGTCTATTTCAGCTATTAAATTCGTCATCTCACGAAATTTTGCCACTACACAGTTTAATCTGCAGTTTTCCAAGTCATCTGTAAGTCCGTGTAAGAGTTTATGAATTTTTTTTCTGTACTCTAGAAGTCCACCCGTAACATTTTCATTATCATAGTGTATATTTACAGGTCTTAGCTGCATGACCATACGCCACAATTTATTTACATAACGAGAACAACCTTCCACGCCATCATCGGACCATTCCATATCTTTCTCCGGAGGAGTGTCGGACAACACAAACAAGCGAGCAGTATCAGCACCATACTTTTCTATGATAAAGTTTGGGTCAACTGTATTCTTTTTCGATTTGCTCATTTTTTCAACTTTGCCCACTTGAACTTTTGCACCTCGCGCTATTAATTCTTTTGCTTCTGCGGGAAATAGCCACTTACCATTTTCGTCTTTATAAGTTGCATGGCAGACCATTCCTTGAGTGATTAAAGTAGAGAAAGGCTCTTTAATATCAAAATAGCCACATTTGGTTAAAGCACGGCAGAAAAATCTTGAATAAAGCAAATGCAGAATTGCATGTTCTATCCCACCTATATAATAATCAACAGGCATAAAACGATTACATGCATCTTTGTCTATTGATTTATCTTCACTACAGAATGCAGCAAAATACCAGGAAGATTCAAAAAAGGTGTCGAATGTATCAGTTTCACGCTCTGCTTGCTTTCCGCACTTTGGACAATCAACAAATTTCCAAGTTGGGTGCTTATCCAGCGGATTGCCACCACTTGTAAATTCTACATCTATTGGTAGAACTACAGGAAGGTCTTTTTCTGGCACTGGAACAGTTCCGCAATCTTTGCAATATATGATAGGTATAGGGCATCCCCAATAACGCTGCCTTGAAACTCCCCAATCGTGCAAACGATAGTTTATTGTTTTTTTGCCTATTTTTTTTTCTTCAAATTTTTTAACTATGGCTTCCTTTGCTTCACTAACCATTAATCCGTTTAAGAATTCGGAGTTAAACATTGTCCCGTCTCCAGTATACGCCTCCTTTGTCATCTGAGTAGCTTGACACTGGGATCCATTGTAAGAATTCTGGTCACGCGCTGGAATGACACCTAAGTGGGCTGAAGAAATAACGGGAATTATCGGCAAATTATATTTCTGTGCAAATTCAAAGTCACGCTGATCATGTGCAGGGCAACCAAAAATCGCGCCTTCCCCATATTCCATCAACACAAAATTCGCTATGTAAAGCGGCAATTCCTTATCAAGAAATGGATGTTTGACGTTTAATCCGGTGTAAACTCCTATTTTTTCATCGTTCTCTCTTTTCGATTTTATTTCCTGGATCCCAGTGTCAAGCACTGGGATGACAACAGAAGAACCATTCTTTAAATCCTGCACAATAGGATGCTCTGCTGCCACTGCACAAAAAGAAGCCCCAAACAAAGTATGAGGATAAGTTGTAAAAACTTTTAATTTCTTATTCAGGCCAACTACTTCAAACTCTATAGTTGCTCCTTCAGATTTTCCTATCCAACGCTCCTGCATTGTTTTGACTTTTTCTGGCCAATTTTTCAAACTTTGCAGGCACTTGAGTAAATCTTCAGCGAAATCAGTAATCTTTAAAAACCATTGGGACAACTTACGTTTTTCAACAACTGCACCTGATCGCCATCCTTTTCCATCAACCACCTGTTCATTTGCAAGCACTGTTTGGTCCACTGGATCCCAGTTAACCCATGATTCTTTTCGATAGGCAAGCCCATGCTTTAAAAAATCCAGGAAAAATTTTTGTTCGTGTTTGTAATAATCAGGCTCACATGTGGAGAGTTCACGCTCCCAATTATAAGAAAGACCTATAGATTTCAACTGTGTACGCATATTATCTATATTCTCTTTTGTCCATGTTTCGGGGCTAATATTGTTATCCCTTGCTGCATTCTCAGCTGGTAATCCAAACGCATCCCAGCCAATTGGATGCAAAACCTCAAATCCATTAGCTCTCTTGTAACGCGCTATCACATCCCCTATTGCATAGTTACGTAAGTGTCCCATATGAATTTTACCAGATGGATATGGAAACATTTCCAACACGTAACACTTTTCTTGTTTACCACTCTTGCTTACAGAAAAATCCCATTTATCTTGATAAAATTTTTCAACACTTTTAAAATCATATTTCATATAAATCCAAATTCAATTACAGTTCATATGCATCAAAGGATCAACCGCTTGGCCATTATGTCGTATTGTGAAACACATCTGTGGATCTTTATCTTGTGTGCTTGATTTACCTGCAGATCCAATTACTTGACCTTGCTTTACTTTATCGCCAATTTCAACATGTATGTTTTTTAAATAGGAGTACACAGTCATGTAATTATCTTTGTGTTCCACTATAATTAAATTCCCATACCATCTCAGCCCTTTGCCTACATATATCACTTTGCCTGGTGCAGAGGAAACTACGTTCGTTCCATTTTGAGCAGCAATTTTTATGCCATCCTTACACATTTCATCAGAAGAGGTAGCTGAACCTTTAACTGGCATTACAAATTTACAATTTACCCCCACATTTTGTGTATTATTGTTATCTTTGTATACCCTATTTATGATGGCTTTTCTACTTTCTTTTTGCACTGAAGGCTCCCTAATTAAATGGTACTCTCTTGTATATTCCAGATCTCTTTTCCCGTAAAATTCTTCGCCTTTAAGCAGCACAGGTGCAGGTTTTTGCAGGCCACAGCCTATTAATATTGCTAATAACATAAGAAATGAGGCTATATGCCACATTTTAAACTCTCACAAAACTCCAAAATTTTAGCGAGACGTAGTGTTTCACGCCTGCTTGTTACTTTCCTCGTTATTTATTTTACTAGTTAAATAGTCCCTCAAATCAGTGAGTTCTTGCAACAAATTCTTTGTGACTTTTATATCATTACCAAATTCTTTTTGCACTCCTTTTATTGTATATCCTTTATCATATAGCATGTATTTTACTTTCTTTATGGCCTCTATACACTTACGATCATATAGCCTTCTTCCTTTACGCTTTGTAGGCTTAATTTGATGAAATTGACCTTCCCAAAATCTCAAAACATGCTGTTCCAAATGTAGCTCTTCAGCTACTTCCCCAATCGTATAAAATAATTTTTCCTTGTTCATTAATTATTGATTGATTTTTTTATAATTTTTGAAGGCCTAAAAGAAACTGAATTTCTTGCCTGAATCATCAATTTCTCCGATGTATTTGGTATATTTCCTGGTCTTTCCTTCTTTTTCTTAACCAAGAATGTTCCAAATGACGATATTTTTACTATTCCATCCTTTACCAAGCTTGTCTTTATTTCGTCCAATATATCATCTATTATCGAAACAGAGTCTTCCTTTGATAATCCTATTTCTTGGTTTATATCTCCAGCTATCGTTGCCTTAGTTACTGTTGTGTCTTTTGTTGTAACGTGATCCATTATTGATAAATATTACAATACGTAAATATAATATAGCAATCGACTCGAGATTCAGCTACTTTATTTTTTAGAGTATGTCTCTTTTGTTGCATAATTTAAAATACCGGCAACTATCAATATCGCAAATATTGCAAAAAGTGCCATTTTATGATCTGTAAAAAGTGCTAACATTGACACTATAACTCCACTGCCAATAAACATAAATCCATTGATAATGGATGATGATGTGCTGATGTATTTTCGTTTCACAATCTCGCTGCCGACAGTAAAATTAAGCATATGTCCTCCCGCAAAAAACCCGAACATTAACATACAAAAGTACACAACGTGGACTGTTAAATGGCTGTATAGTAAAATAATAATTGAGACGCCTTGCAATAAAGCAAAAGCAGAAATTACATGTTTCCTATTTTTAAATAAGTTTGAGATTCGATCTGCAATTGGAGCACCAACTGCAAGACCAAGCCATAGTATTGCAGTTGCTATACCTGACTCCATTGCATTGAGTTCTGAGTTGCCCAGTAACCTTAGAGTCCACAAGGTATTAAGTGCTAAAAATGTTCCAAAAGTAATAGCACCCACCACTGAAGTTATCCAGATATCTCTTAATTTTAGCACTGTTAATATAGAGCACATTACTGTCTTCATAGAGCTTTTTATTGTGCGCTTTTCTGAGCTGCTTTCTGGAAGTGTGTTTGGACAAAAAAGCGTAAGTACAAATATCAACACACCAAATAGTATTATGCATACAATCAGATTTTTCCAATATGCATCTTCGGCAAGCAAGTTAGAGAACAGTATTTGAATCACCAAAGCAGAAAGGCTTGAAATTGTCTGCACTAGTGAAAACATTAGTCCAAATTGGGCAGCGGAAAAACAGATGCTACTTATATGAGCAGCACCAATAAAACCAAATGATGCTCCAGTTGCAATCAATAATTGTGATAAAATCAAATGAGCAAAATTGTCGCTATTAATAAGGACAAAGAACCCAAAAATCATAGTTAATAATGAGAAAAAATAAATTTTTTTATTGGAAAAAACATTAAACGTTGCCCCACTAAAAAATTGTAAGATGGCGAAAGTCCAAGTATATGCTGAATTAGCCAGTGCAACTTGTGCGATTGTAAGTCCAAGTTCCCTTTCAAGATTCACACTTATAAAGGCATAAATTATCTGCATATTGCTGAATATAACAACCAAGTTACTAATCAGCCAAATGAACCAAGCCTTAGCTCTGCTTTCCATAGGATTTATTTTTAAAGTAGCTTATTGATAACTTAACACTAAGTCTCTTTTTAGGCTATTATTTCCTGACTACTGTTGTAGCTAACCCAAAAAAGGTTTCCCTATGTCATACCGTCACGAACCGTCATACCGTCGCGATATCTCTTAGCCGCTAACACGTAGCGGGATGACGGTTGTCAGGGTGTCATGAAAGTAGCTGACACTGGAATCCAGAAAAAAAGAAATATGTATCAGCTACTTTCATTTGCTGCGCCTCGAAAATAAACGTTCATGTAGCTAAGCCATAAATCCAGTATAAAGACCTTTAATCATTGGCTTCGTAGTACTTCTCAACCAACTTATTAAGTAACCTTACACCAAAACCTACTGCTCCTCTTGGACAAATGTCAGTACCTTTCTCGTGCCAAGCAGTGCCTGCGATATCTAAATGTGCCCAGCAAGTTTCATTCACAAAACGCTGTAAAAACTGTGCAGCCATTATGCTATCTCCACCAGAGCCTGCAGGAGCGATGTTTTGAACATCAGCAATCGGTGAATCAATAATTTTGTCATAAGTTTCATTCATAGGAAAACGCCATAACTTCTCATTTACTTCATTTCCTGCATCAATCAGACGGTTTGCTAATTCATCATTATTTGAAAAAAGACCAGCATATTCGTTATTTCCAAGTGCAACCACTATAGCACCAGTTAAAGTTGCAAGATCAATCATAAATTTTGGTGAGAATCTATCTTGCGTATACCATAAAGCATCTGCAAGTATGAGCCTTCCTTCTGCATCGGTGTTCAACACTTCTATTGTTTGTCCAGACATTGAAGTTACTACATCACTTGGTCTTTGAGCATTACCACCCACTGCATTTTCTGCAAGTGCGACCACGCCAATTGCATTTACTTTTGCTTTTCGTCCTGCTAAAGCATGCATCACCCCAACCACAGTAGCAGAGCCTGCCATGTCATATTTCATCGACTCCATACCACGTGAAGGTTTGAGTGATACTCCACCAGTGTCAAACGTTATACCTTTACCAACAAAAGCTATAGGCTTTTGTTCTTTAGAAGCTCCATTCCATTTTATCACTACTAATTTTGGTTCTTTACTACTTCCTTGTGCAACTCCAAGCAAGGCTCCCATTTTTTTCTCTTCCATCTGCTTTTTATCAAGCACCTCGATTTCAAGGCCAAGCTTAGTAAGTTCTTTTTTTATATGATCAGCATAGGATTCTGGATATAGAATGTTAGGAGGCTCTGTTATAAAAGAGCGCGCAAGAAATATACTCTCACCTTCTTGCCTTAAGTGCTCAAATGATCTTTCAGCATTACTTAATTGTTCATCTTTTACTAATACGGTAATCTCCTCTACCTCTGTAATTTTCTCATCCTTTTTAGTTTTATACTTATCAAACTTAAAACTACGCAGAAACGCACCATATGCAACATTTGCTGCACTACCTTCGATTAAAACCGCTGCTTTTTTAATTTTTAATCTGCTTAGCTCACAATATATTTTACCACCAATATTTAATTCTTTATTTTCATTCCATTCATCCTTCTTACCCAGTCCAACAACTATAACATTTTTTTCTTCTGGCAAAGCAGTAGAGAAAAATTCACCAAAACTTCCATTGAAATCGCTAAATTGCTTTATATTATCTATGACCTGTTTTCCTTGCAAAACTCCGCCATCATTTACGGTTTCGTTGTCTTCAAATAAACCCATTACTATTGTTTTAAAATCGGGCGAAATTTTAGAAATTGTTATTTTCATTGCTGGTATCTCCGTTGCAAATAATTGTAAACTGTACATAAAACATAGCAAAAACATCAGTAAGATATTTTTCATATACATCCTAAGTACAATAACACTTAAGTTTACTATGGACTCCCTTACATGCAAGGTTTTTTATCTTTTATTAGAGAACTTATTATATCCGCCCAAGGTAATGTTAAACGTATAGGTTTTTATGACCTGATCACTGTAAGTAAATGGTGTTATGAGAAGGCTTGCAAGCCCATTACTAACAAAATCTTCAAGAACAGGATCAGCGCAATTATCGCAATTATGGTCAGCAAAAAACATTTGCGTTGTGAATTCTGGAAAATCCGGATGTTGAACTAGAAAGTTGATATGTGGAGCTCTATCACCAATTTTACCAGGTGCTATCGTAATAAAATTATAATAGCCAAGATTATTCACTACAAACCTTCCTGATCCAGCAAAATTCAGATCATCCTCTATATTCTTATCGTAATGGTTCACGCCTCGTGAATTCGCGTGCCATATAGAAACTACAGCATTTTGTATTGGTAAGCAGTTTATATCAGTAATTCTACCCACTATGTGTATTAATTCCCCTATTGCACTATTTGGAGAACCAGGTTTCCTTCTTAAATTGTTTGAAGAGCTAAAATTTTTTGGCCTTGCATCAAGGTCATATATTTCCGGAGTTTTAATGCAGTTGAGCAAAACAGGATCAGCTGCAAATAGCGGCAAACTGAATATCATTTGTACTAAAAGTGCTAACAAGATATTTTTCACATTCATTTCATTTATAATAGACTTCTTGCATAACCATATAACAAACTTTTATTGGAAATAGAAACGAAAAAACTTGCTTGACACCCTTCGCCAGCCCCCTTATTATAACACTGAAGCTATTTATTTATCTTCGCAATCTCTGCAGTGGATTAATGACAAAAAACTTAATGTATTTGGCGTAAATCATGCTTAATTTTTTGCACTATGTGCACCTTATGTCTTCACAATATTTCTAGGTTTTTACCTAATATAAGCTGAAATGCGCTATTTAAAACATTAAAAAACGCCAACTTAAAAAATGGATAGTGAATAACTAGCTACCCTAGGGTTTCTTTTGCCTTTTTTTCTGTTTAGTAAATTGTATCCGTTCAGCGGAGTGGTAGAATAAGGTAGACAAAGCAAGATAATAAAGATAATCATAGAGCAAAAGTGAGTGTGCGATCCGATGTCATGAAATCATGATGGTTAAATTCCATCTTCCCTAGACATCGGGGATAATGTATGTCTCACATTTCAAAGGATGGCAACCTTTGGGATGCAAGCATGAGATAAAAGCAGGTAACACTAAACCTCATCCTGCAAACAGAGTTAGATATGATTACGAGAGGAACCTATGTTTGAATTGTCGTCAAAGCATAGTATGCGAAAAGAGGTTGAACTACGCATAGACCAAAATGGTACGAAGCAAAAGGGGAACTAAAGATTGAAGACTTTAGTTATTGATGTTCCCAGCTTCCGGCAAATAGTAGGAATCTAAGTTTAACGTGAAACGAAGCTATGGAACGGAGTAACCACATAAAAGCTCTTATATTCATTAAATATAAGTAGGTAGCCAACCACAAGCTGCTATGTGGAAGGATTGTTTAAGAAGCTAATGCCCAAAGTAATATCTGGGATATGCAGACGTAAACACTTTAATTTGGAAGGTAAAGTGGTGAATAGTAGTGAATATGTTATGGACCAGCAAAAAGCTAGGTATGAATGGAATGGAATTCCTTGGCGAAAGCTGAAGAAATCTTCATTTAAGCTACAAAAACGAATTTACCAAGCCTCTAAATGTAATGATATCAAAAAGATGCATAATCTTCAAAAATTATTGCTCAAATCAACAAGTGCAAAAACACTCGCTGTTAGGAAAGTAACACAGGACAATAGGGGGAAGAAGACTGCAGGTATTGATGGAAAGGCTAATCTTAATCAAAAAGAAAGATTACAACTATCATATTCTTTAGATATAAAAGAAAAAGCAAAGCCATCAAGACGCGTCTGAATCCCAAAACCTGGTAAGCCATCGGAGCATCGCCCGCTTGGTATACCTACTATATCACAAACACTTGTAAAAATGGCTTTAGAACCAGAATGGGAGGCAAAACTTGAGCCAAACACTTATGGTTTTAGACCTGGTAGATCATGTCATGATGCAATTGAAGCCATATTTGATGTGCTAAAACAGAAAACAGCATATGTATTAGATGCTGATATTTCTGGATGTTTTGACAATATTAACCATAATAAACTGCTTGAAAACCACACCAACGTTAAAGAAAATCATAAGAAGATGGTTAAGGGCAGGCGTTATGGAAGATGGAAAGTTTCAATCCACAAAACGTGGTACAATTCAAGGAGGCACCGCTGCTAGCTTGTGTTGCATTACACGGATTAGAGCAACATGTCAAAAAAGCATTAACAAACGAACTCTTTCAATGCATGAAAAGAAAATATGGTAGGATATCGCATAAAAACGCGCAAAAGTCTATTAGTGTAATTTTCTACTGTGATGATTTTGTCGTCATACATGAAAGTGAAGAAATTATTCTTAGGGCAAAAGTTCTAGTTGAAGAATGGTTAAAAACCATTGGATTAGAATTAAAGTCTTCTAAGACAAAAGTTTCTCATACATTAAAAATCATTAATGGAATAAAACCAGGATTTGATTTTCTTGGATTTTCAATAAGACAATATCCAACAAAAGAAAGTAAAAAAGGTTACACATTATTAATAAAACCAAGTCGTAATTCTATAAAGCAGCATACATTTGCTATTAAACATAAACTTAGAGAAATGCGTGGGGCGCCACAGGAAGTAATAATAAGGAATCTCAATCCAATAAACAGAGGATGGAGTCAATATTACTCTTCGGTAGTTTCATGTAAAATCTTTAGCTCATTGGATAATACTATACATAGAAAGCTCTGGAAGTGGGCAGTCTTTAGGCACCCAAACAAAGGGAAATGCTGGATAAAAAGAAAATACTTTAAAAAGTATAATAACGATAACTGGCGTTTTATGACAAGTAACAAGATACATCTTATTATACACAGCGATCATGTTATTAAACGACATATCAAAGTGCAAAAAACCAGATCTCCATATGATGGTGATTGGGTATATTGGGGTAAACGTCTGAGAAAAATACCAGATAAGCCATTAAGAGTAATAAAACTATTGAAGTTACAACAAAGTAAATGTGATAATGTAGACTATGGTTTGAAAGTGATGATATAATAGAAATACATCATAAAGACCGGAATAGACGAAACAATATGATCAAAAACTTATCTTTGTTACATGGACATTGTCACGATGAATTACACAGGAGGTGTGCATGAAAAGCACCAAATTGGAGAGAAGCCGTATGAGGCGCAAAGTCTCACGTACGGTTTTGAAGTCGAGTGAGGAGGGGCGACCTTCTTCACTTAGACAACAGTATGCAGATGAAACTACAGATGAAGACCTAAGGAAAATAGCAGAAAAAGCACCAATAATAAAGTTAGTCTACGATGAATTAGACAGGTTTAGCTGGAATGAAAAAGATTTAGTAGCTTACGAAGAAAGAATAATGGATCTACGTAAGGAAGAAGCCATTCTTGAATACAAACTTGAGGAAGGTATAGAGAAAGGAAAAATCGAAGTTGCAAAAAATTTACTTAAAGCTGGTGTATCTGTTAATTTAATAGCTGAATCCACTGGCCTTTCTCAAGCTGAAATTGTACAGCTTAAGCAAGAAGTGGCCTAAGTATCACGGTTTTCAGGGCTTTTTTAGCTCGGCAGTGGTCTGAAAAGTCCATTTTTCACTTTATAAAATGTTTATATTTTACCACCTACTTTATTTGAATAAATTCTTCTGCCACACTCTGAACAGATACTTGAATCAGGCTCAAGTTGACAAGTAGATGTTATCTTGTTATAATAAATATTTATTAATTTAATCTTAACTTAAGAGGGTATTTATGGTAGCAAGTGATAGTGTTTTAAAAAGGTATGCGTTAGCCTATATAAAGAAATTAGGTAATAATAATAATATTGAAGGGTTTCTACAGTATTGTAATAATACACCGAATTTAACTTGGAGCAAGGAGAATTTTAAAAATGTGTATGAAGAATTTACACATCCAAATTCAAGCAATAGGCACGATACAGGAAGCAGAAATGATCAATATAACGCAGGGAATAACGCACAACCTACAGGCTCTCAGATTACACATATACATGTACACAATAGAGGTTTAGACTTTTGGGATTATTTGCTATTACAATGCTGGATGGATTCTTTATTCGGTGGACGTGGTCACACTACGGTTAATAATATAACGAATATTAACAATGGTAATACCACTCATCAAGGGAGAAAAGAGAATAAAAAAGAATCAGAAGACAGTAGAAAGCTATTAGCTTTGGGTATAGTAGCTGCAGTTGTGTGTGTTGCTTTCCATGCTGGTATGTGTTTTTGGTATAACAGCAGCAGAAAAGTGGCTAGAAAAGAAGAAAAAATAGATTACCTGGATAGTAAATTTAAAACGTTCAGAAATATAGAATTTGCGGTTGGCGTTGTTTCTTTGGCAGCTTTGGTAGCTTGTGCTGTTTACCCAGTCTTACCAGTGTGGGGTTTAGCTATCCTTGGCGTTAATTCTCTCGTATGTTTTGCTGGTGGTTTAGCTTTTCATATGAAGCATGAGGAAGAATCAGAAAATATCGAGAAAGCTGAAAGAGCGGTAGATAGCTATCTTAAACAAGTGCATGGTTATGGAGATTCTTCTCGTGATGCACCACCTCCTTACTCTCCTCAATATCCTAATACTACTCCAAGCGCTCCTCCTTACTTTCCTCAAAGCGCTTCTCCTTCTTATAGTGAATTTAATAATCCTAATGTGGAACAGCAGTCTGGGAATTGTGAGTGGTTCATGCGTGGTAAAAATTAACAGTTTTATTTTTAGCCAAATTAATTGAATCAAGCTACAAAACCTGCTAAAGTTAACTTTGTGAAAGCACCCTTAGCTCAGTTGGATTAGAGCATTTGACTACGGATCAAAAGGTCGGGCGTTCAAGTCGCTCAGGGTGCACCACATTTTATAGGAAACAGAAGTCACACTTGAAATTAATATATGTAATACCTATCTTTAAAGGTTAAGCACTAAACTATTATATATGAGCAAAAAAGACTACTATGATCTGCTGGAAGTAGGCAGAAATGCCAGTATTGATGAGATAAAAAAAGCGTATAAAAAATTAGCATTAAAATATCATCCTGATAGAAATCCTGGCAATCAAGAAGCAGAGGAAAAATTTAAAGAAGTAACAGCTGCATATGAAGTTCTGTCTGACTCTGAGAAAAGGGCAGGCTATGACCGTTATGGCCACGAAGGTGCTTCTGGTGGATTTCAAGGCTTTAGCTCTGCAGGAGATTTTAGCGACATATTCAATGACTTCTTTGGTGGAGGATTCGGTGGTGGTGCAAGTAGATCGAGAGCAAAAAGAAGTACAACAGGAGTATCTGGAGCAGACCTACGTTATGATCTTGAAATTACCTTAGAAGATGCATTTAAAGGAATACAAGCGCCTATACATTATGTGACAAATGTAAAATGTGATACATGCCAAGGCACAGGTGGCGAAGGAGCAATTAAACCAGTTCAGTGCCACACATGCCAGGGAAGCGGTAGGATTAGAACTCAACAAGGCTTTTTTACCATCGAAAGAACATGTACTACATGCTATGGGGAAGGAGAAATAATACAAAACAAATGTAAGAAATGTGGTGGAAGTGGACGTAGAAGAGATGAAGTAAATATATCCGTTTCAATTCCAAAAGGCATAGAAGAAGGAGCTAAGGTAAGGATAAGTGGTAAAGGAGAAGCTGGAACAAAAGGTGGAAAAAGTGGAGATTTATACGTATACGTGAAAATAATTTCCCATAAAATCTTTGCTAGAAATAAAGCAGATTTACACTGTAAAGTGCCTATAAGAATGACACTAGCAGTGCTTGGTGGTGAAATCGATATTCAATCAATTGATGGAGCTAAAATAAAAGTAAAGGTCCCTGAAGGCACTCAAACTGGTACCAAACTACGTTGTAGGGAAAAGGGTATGCCATATATGAACTCACATGCTCGTGGTGATTTATACGTACAGGTAATAGTTGAGACTTTAAATCCAAAAAATTTAACTAAAAAGCAAATTGAACTATTAAAAGCGCTTGAAGAAGAGGAAAATGCAAGTGTACAACAGCAATCTGAAGGGTTTTTTAGTAAAGTAAAAAAAAAATAAGAAATCTGCTAAATGACATAAAGGGGTAACTGTTTACGGGTTTTCATTTAATCCTGCAATTCTTTGACCTTATTAATGGAAAACTTAACAATAGTGTTATTATTAGCCAACAGAAACTTCTTAGTTCCTTAAAACTATGTAAAAGCAATAAATTTCTTTATTTAAGGTCGAAGTTTTGCTATTCTCAGGTTTTAATAATTTAAATTTAATGAATATAAACAAAAATGAGTTTTTATTTCTTCCGCTTGGGGGAGTAGGAAGAATCGGGATGAATGTTAGCCTATATCATTACCAAGGTAAGTGGATTATGATCGACCTTGGTGTTGGTTTTGCAGATGAAACTATGCCAGGTGTTGAGCTGCTCATTGCTGATATAGATTTTATTGCTCAAAGAAAAAAAGATTTACTTGGAATAATAATTACACATGCACATGAGGACCACTGCGGTGCAGTGCCCCACTTATGGGAAGAGTTGCAGTGCTCCATATATACAACAAAGTTTACGGTTAATTTTCTTAAAGAGAAACTAAAAGAATTTCGATTGGAAGGTATAGTGCCTGTGAAAGAGGTAGACATAAATGGCAGCATAAATTTGGGTCCTTTTACCGTCGAGTTTATAAATGTAACTCATTCAATTCCTGAGGCAAATTCAATATTAATTAGCACTGAAATGGGTAGTGCACTCCATACCGGAGACTGGAAATTTGATCCAAAACCTGTTGTTGGATTAACTTCTAATATGGAGCGTCTAAAAGAAATTGGCGATAAAGGTGACCTGCTTGCAGCAATTTGCGATTCAACCAATATATTAAGCAAGCATCACCCTGAGTCAGAAGGTGAAATTTATAATAATATTTATAACATAATAAAGCGGTCTAAAAAATTAGTTGCTGTTTCGCTATTCGCTTCAAATGTGGCACGAATTGAAACGATAAGCCAAGCTGCAAAAGCACTAAATAGAAAAGTAGTTTTACTTGGTAGATCTTTATGGAGAATAGTGAAAGTTGCGCAAGATAGTGGTTATTTAACTGATTCTCCTCAGTTTCTTGAAGCAAAGGAAGCAGTAAATTTTCCAAGGGAAGAACTGGTGCTACTTTGCACAGGTTGTCAAGGTGAGCCACTGGCAGCTACCGCAAGACTTGCTGCTAAGAGTCATCAAGCATTTAAAATGCAGCAAGGTGATACCATGATCTTTTCGTCAAAAATCATTCCTGGAAATGAAACTCGTGCGCACAACATGCTCAATGCCTTTATTGAGATGGGGGTAGAAGTTATTACTGAAAAAACAGAGCATGTTCATGCTTCTGGGCATCCAACAAGAGAAGAGCTAAAGGAAATGTATTCTTTAATAAAACCGAAGATGTCTATTCCAGTTCACGGCGAATATATTCACACGCATGCACATGTAAAATTTGCTAAAGAGTGCGGTGTGGCAAAAGCAATAATGATTGCACCAGGTGATATTGTTAATTTGGAGAACGGAGAAAAGGTTGATTCAATTGATGTTGACTACTTTGGTATTGATGGTATGTTGCTACGTCATCCGGAGAGCAGTGTTATAAAAATGCGTAAAAGAATGAGAGATGCCGGAGTTATTGTGGTAACAGCAGTTGTAAACAAGAAAAATAAATTGCTTGCTAAACCAAAAGTATTTGTACCTGGTGTTTTTGAAGTGCTAGAAGATGCAGCTACCATACAGAAAATTGTCAAGAAAGTTGAGTCGTTGTTTAGTTTGCAGCCAACAAAAAAAATTAAAAATAAGATTGAAAGTTCAATATTGAGTATCTTAAAGGAATATTTACTAAAAAGACCTATAATTGAGGTTCAGATAGAACAGGTATGAAATGAATGAAGCTATTCGTTCATCTGGTGTTATTTATTTCGTTATTTATTCCTTATTTTACAAAAGCTGCTTTATATGTTGATATAAAAAAAAGCAGTGTTGGTAACATTGGTCTTGTTGTATCTAAATGTACATGTAAAACAGCGTTGGAAAGCGAATTAAGCGAAAATATTGCAAAGGTAATAGGAACAAATTTATCTAATTGTGGCTTATTTAATGTAAAACGTGGCGCGGAAGCTGAATCTAAATCTTGGAAAAGCGATACTGTAGTCACAGTAAGTTTAAGCGAAATATCTGGTAGTGCATTAGAGCTATCATTTCGTTTATTTGACGCTTTTACAAAAAGAGAATTACTTACTCAGTCAGTTGTTTTTCCAGCAAAAGACTGGAGAAAAATTGGTCACCTCGTTTCGGATGTGATACATGATAGATTAATTGGTGAGAAAGGGCACTTCAACACAAAAATCACGTATATCGCTGAAGAAAAAGATAGCAACTACAAATCTGTGCGTAAAATTGCTGTGATGAATCAAGATGGAAGTAATATAAAATACTTAACAAATGGCGATAGATTTGTGTCAACACCGAGATTCTCACCAAATGGAAAGGGCATTGTTTATATCTCGTACGCAAATGGTAAAAGTTATATAATATTAAAAAATTTAAAAGATAACACTGAATCAATAATCAGCGCATTTGAAGGAGTTGTTTCTGCACCAAGATTTTCTCCCGATGGTAAATCTCTTTTAATTTCCCACTCATTGGGTGGTGAAACGAATATATTATCTTTGGATTTAAGTAGTAAACGAACAAAAAAAATTACTAAAGGTTCAGCTATAAGCACTTCTCCCTCTTTTTCTCCAGATCAAAAGTATATGGCTTTTAGTTCTGATATAAGTGGGAGTCAGCAACTGTACGTTATCGATTTTACTAACAAAAGTAAAAAACCTAAAAGAATTAGTTTTGGGAGTGGAAGATATGCTACGCCTGTTTGGTCGCCAAAAGGAGATCTGATAGCTTTTACAAAGATTCAGTCAGGAAAATTTTACATAGGAGTTATGAAGCCAGATGGCAAAGAAGAACGTCTGCTTTCAGAGGGGCATAAAATTGAATCCCCGGCATGGCTACCAAATGGTAGAGAAATCATTTTTACAAGAACAGAATCACCAAGCAACTCTAAACTATATTTAGTAGACTTAGTAAAGAAAAATCAAAAAATGGTTTCCACTCCCACAAATGCTTCTTTACCGGATTGGTCTTATTTTTGAAAGTAGATCTATTATAGATTTGATATGAGCCTTATTTTACTTTAATTGCTTATAACCTTTGGCACTACGAAATACCCATGCTCAGGTTTTGTATTGGACAATATCTCTTCTTTAATATTTTGAGAATTTATAACATCATCGCGTACATGAATATCCTTGTCTATACTGCCATAACGCATAGGAGAAACACCTTCAGTATTAACTTGCAATAAAGTATCGTGTATCCAATCCAGCATTGTCAGTTCTTTGGAGTAGTGATCCATCTCGTCATTTGATAACTTAATCCTTACAAGCTGTGCAATTTTAAGCATTTCTTCTTTGGTAATTGTTATTTTTCTCTTATTTGCAAATTCTATTAGTGAAGTAATAACATCTTCTGTTGACTTAGCTGGCATTTCTACCTCCTTGGATGAAGTGAGTTAAAATATTTACAACCGAAACAACTTCTATTTTACCAGTTTTTTCAAGTTTGTGAAGTATGGTATCCGTAATCACTAATTTATCTAAAGAAGAGGAAGAGATTTTCTCAACTGCACTTCCTGAAAGCACACCGTGTGTGATGCATGAAGTTACGGATTTTGCTCCACAATTTTTTAAAGCAAGAGCTGCATTACACAACGTTCCACCAGAGTCGACTATATCATCAACAATGACACAATTTTTGTTTGCAACTTCTCCTATTATGTTCATTACTTGAGATGTGCCTGCTCTCTCCCTATATTTATCTACTACAATAATCTTATCACTTAACCCTATCTTGTACTTTTCCTCTAAAGCTCTCGCAAAAGCACGTGCTCTGCCAATTGCTCCAACATCAGGTGCAACAATTGTCAAATTTTCCGTGTTTATAGAGTCAACAAATGCTTCAAAGCAGTTCAAATTAGTTATCGGTACATCAAAGAATCCTTCAATTTGACTTGAGTGCAAATCAATAACTGCAACACTACTTGCACCTGCAGTTTGAATAAGATTTGCAACTAATTTAGCACTTAAAGCAGATTGCATATTATTGTTCTTGATAATTCTATCTTGCCTGCTATATCCATAATAAGGGATAATTACTACTATCCTTTTGGCTCCTAATCTATTTACTGCATCAATTATAAGCAGAAGCTCCATAAGGTTATCATTCACAGGTGGAGAAAGAGATTGTACTATGTATACTTCTTGATTATACAGATCATTTGCTACTTCTACATTTACCTCACCATCGGTAAACTTTGATATCCAAGCAGAGGATGGTTGAACATCTAGCCGGTTAACTACTGATTCCCCTAATTCCTTACTAGCATTACCTATTATTATCTTCATAACGCACTAATTGAGTTTTTAAGATTATACAGAAATTGTGAAATAATTGAAATGTAAGTTTCTTTATCTAGTATTCTTGTCGGCGAATTAGGTATCTCTTGTACAATGACCTGTCATTTTCACGCGTTGTTTCAATATACAGACCCAAATTGAAACAACTATACAAAATCCTGCTTATGTTTCAAGATAAATGACTTTAATGAAATATAATTTATCTAGTCATTTGTATCTGCTAACATACTACACTTCCCATTGTAGAGCCTCTGCAACTTACTGAAATTTATAATCGCTTTATAAAAAGCTTTATACTCTTTGCTTAATTGGAGGTGCTACCTCTGCACTTTCTGCTCTGTCTAGGGTACTACTTGGTTTTTCTGCAGTAATTTTTTGAATGCTACCATCTACCTTATTCTTGATATCTGCTCCATATGATCTTAATACTTCAATAGCTTTCTCGTTTCCACTATTCAGCGCAATATCCAAAGCATCCATTCCATCATTATTTTTGTGGTTGATAAAATTCTCTAACTCAAAGATTTTTATATATTGCTCAATGATGAATTCTACCACTTTTCCAGGGCAATTATTAGCGGCAGGAAAGAGTACTGCATTGTTATTATTGTCTTTCTTTGTTACATCTGCTTTGAGCTTGTCTATCAAATACTTGATAATTTCTATTCTGCTATCATCTTCTGCTTCAGTGCACTGCCTAGCAGCTAAAAACAGAGCTGTTCGCCCATTATTGTCCACATCTTCAATATCTTGTCCCTTATCAATTAAGGCTTGTATTATATTTTTGTTCCCATACAAAGCAGCAAAGTGAAGAGGAGTATACCCTTCGGTACTTTCTCTTTCATTAATCAATGCACCATGGCTAGCTAGTAATTCTATAAATTCTGGCGTATTTGCAAAAACTGCAAAGTGCATTGGTGTTAGATCATCTTTACCATGATTTTGAGTTTTTGCATTAACGTTTGCTCCATTTTTTATCAGCAATTTTGCTATTTCTAATTGTTTGCGTCCGATGGCAATATGCAGTGGCGTACGATTGCGTTCATAATGATCATTGACGTTTGTGCCACATTTTATTAGTAGTTCTGCAGCTTCAATATTACCTTCCTGAATTGCAACGTATAAGGAAGCATATCCATCTTTTGTTTCCTCTGTCATACGAAATTGCGAACATGTTAGTTCATATATTATTAAGGATTATTATTAAGTTTTTATTAATACAATATTAATGTAGCGGGATGACGGTTTTTCAAATTATCGTAAGTCAGTTTAGCTATAGCTACAAGTTTCATTCTTCCCTTACAAATAACTTTACTGCGTCCTTTTTTCGGATTCAGAATTAGCAAGAAACGTTCTTGTAAGGTGGTCTACTAAAATTTTGCTTTATAAAACAATGTCTGAACTATGCAATTAATACATTATCAACACAACTGATTCATAAAAGCAAATATTATAACCACGAAGAGAGGAAATGTTATGCTTAGTTTAATAAGAAAGACCTTGAGAAAAAAAATGACTCATCAGGTAAACGATTCGAAATTAAAAGAGAAAGATGAAAAAAGTATTTTAAAATTAGCATCAAAAATAAAAGGCAAAAAAAGTAGCATTGCTGAAGAACTAGAAAAAATATCTAAAAAGGAAAAACAAAGGATTCTTACTACGGAAGTAAGCAAACATCGGGGTAAAGAATCAACTTTTACACTACTTACTCATGCTATATTTTGCGAGAATAGTCAAACTGTAAAGGATATTTTGCAACAAGCCGAATTAAGCAACCTTTTAAAGAGTGTTCTTAGTGCAAAAATAATTAGTGATGATTCATTAATTTACACACCACTTACTTATGCCATATTATGTAAAAATAGCAAAGCTATTGAAGAAATTTTAAAAGTCTCTAAAGGAAACGATATTCTGAAAGATATTCTTAACGCAACAACAACTATAAAATATCTAGATGGTCGGAGAGCAACTGTTACACCACTTGCTTGTGCTATACTATGTGGAGATAGTATAGCTATTGAAGAAATTTTAAAAGTCTCTAAGGAGAAAGATATTCTTAACACAACAGCAACTATAAAATATCCAGATAGCCAGAAAGTGACTTACACACCACTTACTTATGCTATGTTCTGGAAGGATAGCAAAGCTATTAAAGAAATTCTAGTAGCAGCTAAAGGGAACAGTACTCTTCTGAAAGATATTCTTAACACAACAACAATTATGAAATATCTAGACTGGGAAGTGGCTTATACACCACTTGCTTATGCTATACTACGTAAAGATAGTATAGCTGTTGAAAAAGTGTTAAGAGTAGCTAAAGAAAAAGGTATTCTGAGAGATATTCTTGACGCAACAACAACTATAAAACATTTAGATAGCCGGGAAGTGACTTACACACCACTTGCTTTTGCTATGTTCCGGAAGGATAGCAAAATTATTAAAGAAATTCTAGTAGCAGCTGAAGAGAACAGTATTCTGAAAGATATTCTTGACGCAACAACAACTATAAAATATCTAGATGGTCAAGAAGAAATTTACACACCGCTTACTTACGCCATATCATGTAAAAATAGCAAAACTATTGAAGAAATTTTAAAAATCTCTAAAGAAAACGATATTCTGAAAGACATTCTTGACGCAACAACAACTATAAAATATCCAGATGGTCAGGAAGAAACTTGCACACCACTTGCTTATGCTATACTACGTAAAGATAGTATAGCTGTTGAGAAAATGTTAAGAGTAGCTAAAGAAAACGGTATTCTGAAAGACATTCTTAACACAACAATAACCATAAAACATAAAAATAATCAAAAAGTAACTGATAAGTTACTTGCCGCATTACATGATCGCAAAGTTATTCAAGAAATTTTAGACATAGCTAGAGAAAACGATATTCTGAAAGACATTCTTAATGCAACAATAACTATAAAATATCCAGATAGTGAAGAAAAAATCTACACACCACTTACTTATACAATATCATGTAAAAGCAACGAAGCTTTTAATACAACAAGAGCTATAAATCAAGATGGTCAGGAAAAAACTCACATCCCATTTCCTACCGTTTCCGTACTTGATGAAAGAGAAACTGAATTAAAATTAAAAGAAAAAAGACAAAGTAGAAGAGATGAGGGATTAAATTTTAACAATGGTAGTAGTGACAAAAATGTTGAAATAAAAGTTAATGGGGATATCTTGTTGCAGCATAGTAGTGGAACTAAAAATGAAATAAATCATACTGCTGTACGTAATGATGTAGGGGGGGTAAAGCCTCTAATAGAAAGTAGAGTAAATGTTAAAGTACAGAATATAAATGCAGTGATTGCAACTTCTGTGACACTTGAGTTGGTAGCTAGTAAAATAACATGTGTACTGTCAAAACCCACCACTAAATTGGAAGAAGTAGCTATAACATATTTTCAAGGTTTAGCACTATATTTGTGAAACTTAATTTATATGTGCTAAACAAGATGCTGATTAGTTTTATAGCTAACCCAAGAAAGGTTTCCCTACGTCATACCGCTAACAAGTAGCGGGATGACGATTGTCGTTTAGCCATAAATATTTAAGAAATTTACCAAATGAAAAAAAAGGCAAAAGAAGCCCTGGGGTTATTATCTGCTTTAAAATATTGGCGTTTTTTATGGTTTAAACGCTTGACAAGCAAGATTTAGCTGCTTTTAGAGGTTGTCCGGAAACAAGTAAATTCAAGCATATTCCCTCTTTAACATAACCCTACTCATAGCTAGGTATATGAAATTCTCAGTGGATGTTGTGAGTAAATCATACTCCTTCGATAGCCTTCTATTCCTATTAACCCAAGCAAAAGTCCTTTCTACAACCCATCTTCTTGGCTGTACTTTAAACCCTTGTTCTCTTGTTGGTAGTAGCTCAGGTGGCGTATCTTTGTGCACCCAAAATCTACATGTAGGCCTTTTAACAATTTCAATATCTATGTCATATTCTTCCTTTATGTGATTCTTTAAATTTCTTCCTTGGTATCCCATGTCAGCCCACATTTTTTTAACTTTAGTATATTTTGTTCTCATATTGTTTAATGCTATTTTAATACCATCTCTATCATTTTCGTTAGCAGCGCCTACGTAACAACCTAGTATAAAACCCTGAGTGTCTGTAATTATATGCCTTTTTCTACCCTTTACTTTTTTACTTCCATCATAGCCTTTGATCCCCCCTTTTCTGTAGTCTTTACAGATTGACTATCTACTATACAGGCACTCGGCTGCTCATTCCTTCCTATTTTTCTTCTACTATATTTTGTAATTTCATAATTCATTTTCTCAAAAATTCCCTGCTTCTTCCATTGCCTGAACTGCTCATACACAGTCTTCCATAGCGGAAAATCATTTGGTAAATACCGCCATTGACACCCTGTACGCAATACATAGAAAATTGCTTCTAATATTTCTCTTTTGCTATACTTTGGCGGCCTTCCTCCTTTCTTGTATGATACTCTGAAGTGTTTTTCTATTCTTGCCCATTCCCTTTCGCTTAGATCTGTTGGATACTTTTTTCTCATCTTTACCCCGTACTAAAATTTCAGATATTATAGCCTTTTACTTGTTTCCGGACAACCTCTAATAGTGACGTTGTTTGTTATAAAAAATTTCTATATATTCAAATATAGCAGTTTTGATATGCTGTTTAGAGTGCCGAGAGGTGTCTATTGGTAACTCCCTTTTTAGAGAACTGAAGAAGCTTTCCACAACAGAATTGTCGTAACAACAACCTTTATGATTCATCTATGTTTTTTATGGATAAGAGATATTGATAACCTTGCAAAGTATATTGTGAACCTTGATCACTATGTAATAGTAGATTTTTAACAGGTTTACGCCTATTAATGGCCATTAATAAAGAGTTCATAACCAATTGTTTATTTATTGCACTACTCATTAACTACCATACGTGAGAATTATTGCTGCCAAATATAGCCATCCCTCCTTGGTTTTGATGTAAGTAATCCCATACTTTATTTGGTTGATCAACAATAAAGTTTTGATCTAGTATATTGGGAGCTACAGCTCTATTATCTGTTTGTTGTTTTTTAATTTTAAATTTTCTTCTCAATATAGCCTGAATACCATTTTTCTGCATAATACTTTGCACTGTTTTTAAGTTGCAACTTTTACCCAAAGCCTTCAATTCAGCATGAATTTTAGGAGCTCCATATCTACATTTAGAAACTTGATATATTTTTTGAATAGCTTCGAGTAGCTCTTTATTTGCTGATTCTCTACTGCTTATTTTTCTTGTGGTCCACTTATAGTAGCCACTAGCAGAAAATCCTACATAATTCCTGTACTTTATAGCAGTTACTATATAAAAAAATATTTTACTCTTTTTGACTGGCCAGGGCTTTTTTTAAAATGTCTCTTTCCCTTGTTACTCTTGTTTTGTAAATCAAACCTCTCTTTGTCGTAAGGAGCCATGTTACCTCTACCTGGAAATGCATCTGCTGCCGACTTTTTTTCGTTGTGTTTCTTTATCCATTTTCCTAATAAACCACCCTTTATTCCTAAATCCTTTGCTATTTTTGTAATTGTTTGACCTGCCTTTCTTTGTTCATTTGCCAGCTTAACAGCTTCCAATTTGAATTCTGCCGTATATTCTCTTGCCATTTCTAATCCTCCAAAATTTTATTTTACCCGAAAAAACTCCTTTCTTTCTCTCCACTTTTTCTGGGTAAGGTCAAACAATGACTATGCAAAAAACCTAATAACATGTATAATCTATAAATAATTTCTGAGGTAGATTGTGAAACTAGGTGTTAATATCGATCACGTTGCAACCCTCCGCAACGCACGCGGAACTTCTTATCCAGATCCATTGAAAGCAGCAGAAATAGCCATTGACGCTGGAGCAGACTTTATTACTGTACACTTACGAGAAGATAGAAGGCATATTAGAGATGAAGACGTATTTAACCTAAAAAAAAGCATTAGCACTGAGTTAAATCTTGAAATTGCAGCCACGGAAGAAATGCTTGAAATAGCAAAAAAGGTAAAACCCTATTCGATTAGTATAGTACCAGAAAAAAGAGAAGAATTAACAACCGAAGGTGGCCTGGATATCGTGAATATGCACAGTAAACTTTCTAGTATAATAGAGGAAATGCATAGCTCTAGCATAAAAGTCTCACTGTTTATCGATCCAAATATTGATCAACTAAAATATCTTGAAAAGCTAGGGACAAAACCTGACATAATAGAAATTCACACAGGGGATTACTGTGATAATCCATCAGAAAAAAAGTTACAGTTAATTACTAATGCTGCAGAGTACGTCAATAAATTAGGAATAGAATGCCACGCAGGACATGGCATAACTTATAAACACGCTAAGAAGATGACAAGAATACCTCACATCTCAGCTCTTAACATAGGCCACTATTTAATTAGCGAAGCTGTATTTTACGGCTTACACAGCGTAGTAAAAACAATGAAAATGACAATGTCTAACTAACTGCTGCTTTTTCCTTCTCATTTAAAATACTTAAAAGAGTTTGGCTTGCTTTAAATTTTACCCTTGTCTTTTTAGGAACAGTCATGATCTCACCACTTTGGGGGTTACGACATTGTTTTTCCTGACTGATAGCAGTAGAAAATGTTCCTATTCCATGCAAACGTATTTCACCTTTCCCATGCAGCTCATTCTTTATTATTTTGATAAACGCATCATGAATCTTGCTCAAATCAGATTTTGTTATATCTATATTCTGACTAGAACAATCTTCCTTTAATTGTTTTATTATATCTTCTTTACTCATAAATTACCTTAATATTGAAAAAATCACATAAATAGCATATTATGTTGACACCGATAGTCAACTAAATTCATCACAAAAATAGAGGATATCATACATTTTTGCAAATATTTGTATAATACTTACAAAAAAACACCCCTATAAAATAACTATCTCTTAGAAAATTGACACTTTTTCCGAGCTTTATGTTGACCATATTTCTTACGTTCAACAACACGTGAATCTCTAGTTAAGAACTCACCATTACGTAGTATAGAATGCAAATCTTGGCTTACACTACTTAAAGCTCTGCTTATTCCATGAGCTAGAGCACCTGCTTGACCAGATAGCCCTCCACCTTTTACAGTTGCAAATACATCGTATTTATCCAATGTGGAAGTTGCAACAAATGGCATTTTTACTATTTGGCACACTGACTCTCTTTTAAAATAAGAAATTAGATCGCCTTTTTTGTTAACACTAAATTTTCCACTCCCCGGCTTTATCCATACTCTTGCTACAGATTCTTTTCTTCGGCCTGTAGCATATAAACGACCAAGCGAATCAACTGCTGATTTAATTGTCTTTTCTGACCAATCATTGTTATTTATTGTAGAACTCTTCATTTTTACTCCATTACTTTTTATTTTTACGATTCAAAGAGGCAAAATCTATCTTTTCAGGTTGCTGTCCTTGATGCTTATGCTCTGAACCAGAATAAACATACAAATTTTCAAAGCGTCTACGTGCCATAGGCCCATCATCAAGCATCCTTTTCACTGCCATTTCTATTACACGCTCAGGAAATTTGCCATTTAAAATATTATCTGGAGTAGTTTTCTTCAAACCACCAGAATAACCTGTATGCTTATAGTAAATTTTATCTTTAAGCTTCTTTCCGGTGAAATGCACCTTTTCTGCGTTGATAATAATTACATTATCGCCACAATCCATATGAGGTGTATACTCAGGTTTATGCTTTCCACGTAATAGTGTCGCTACAAATGCTGCAAGCCTCCCTACCACTAATCCTTCTGCATCTATGACAAACCACTTTTTATTGATTTGTTTCTCCTTTAAGAAAAAAGTCTTCATTATTTGATCCAACAATAGTAAGCTATGATATACTTAATTTCTCAATAGTGTCAACAATATTAGTTATTGATTATTAAAGTAATTTATGTTAGTAATTGAGCTGCGCAACCAATATGCATAGGAATTAGAATGTTTCGATTGATTATCACACTTGCGATCATTTTTAATACTATAAGTTGCTATGCAACCGATGTGGGAGAAGTGATAAGCAAAGCCATCAAAAATAGCTCAAAAATAAAGTCTCAATTTTACCAATATAAAAGCGCAGAAAAACACTATAAATCTTCTGGGTTAGCTGGATTTTTACCTGACATTAATTTGCAATACAATTTCGATAGTAACTTTAATCTTGATACATCTGAAAGAAAACTTACATTGCGCCAGAAATTAATCGATGGCGGTGGTACCTTTGCCACATTCAGTCGATCAAGCCATCTTCTCAAAGCAGAAAAGATGCGATTTCAGCAATTAAAACAAGAGCTTGCACTTAATGCTGTGAAAGCATATGTTAATGTTTTACAAAAGACAGAAATATTAAAGCTCAGAGAACATAAAGAACGCGTTTCTTTGGAACATTTGTCAGCTATGAAAAAACGCTTTTCCCTTGGAGAGGTAACCAATGCTGAAGTTTTGTTAGCAAAAGCAAAATTTTCGTCTTCTATATCCGAAAGAGTTGATGCTGAAGGTAAATTAAAGTTGGTAAATATTGCTTATTATCATTTGATTGGCGAAGATGCTGATGACCTTTCTGAAGCTAATGATAAACTACCTTCTGTTCCAGAGCTAAATGAATGTTTACAGTTAGCAAAAACCAATAATTTATCTCTAAAAGCAGCAGTTTATCAAAAAAGAGCAGCCGGAATGGAAGTGATTGCTGAAAGCTCCAAGTGGCTTCCTTCTTTAAATCTAAGTGCAAGCAAAAATTTTGGGGAGGATGGTATGAAGGTAGACAAACTATTAGAAAATGTTCATGTAGTTTTTACTCTTGATGTTCCAATCTTTAAGAGAGGAGTTAATGCTTTTGGTGTCAGTAAAGCTAAAATGGATGCAAAAAAATCTACCTACGATTATTATGAAACGGTAAAAAATATAGAACAAGCAGTTGTAAATGCTTGGAATAATGTGTTGACAGCAAAGGCCATTATCAAAGCAAGTCAAGAAGCGGAAAAAGCAGCAGCTCTAGCATTGGAAGGAGTTGAGCAAGAAGTAAACTTAAATTTAAAGAATACATCTGACCTTTTGGACACTGAAGATGCATTATTTAAAGCACGTTCAGACTTAGTTGAAGCAAAAAGCAATTATGTGATTAGTGTTTACAACTTGCTTTTTATGATAAATAGTATAGACCTCTAAATTTAATGGTATTAGCACTATGCATGATGAACAAGGCAATCAATCTGTAAAAGATATCCTAGAAGATATAAAAAAAGCTATATCGGGTAAAAACGCGAGTAACGATAAAGCAGAAATAAAGGATGAAAATGATGATGTGCTATACCTTGAGGAAGAGTATCCAGAAGAAATAGAAGAAGATGGCAAAAAAGAAAATAATGAAAAAGAGGACATTGATAATGATGACCAAAGTGAGGAAATGGCTTGCAACAATAACCAATTTAATGGCCATAGCTACAATTCAGAAGAAAAAAAAGATATTTATTTGTACGATAATATCCAAATGAGTAATAACAAAGCGAGTAATAGCGGCTTACAAGCGCAAAATAACGATCATCTAATTTTAAAAGAGAATATGGAAGAGATCAAAGCGTTGCTTGGAAAAATGCAAAACGAATTACAGCATAAACAACAAAAAAAAGCGAACCTTACTGTTGAAGAATTAGTTACATCTCTTTTAAAACCTCAGCTCTCAGAATGGCTGAATAAATATCTACATGCACTGGTAAAAGAAGTAGTTGAAAAAGAGCTTAAAGATATAATCAATAATAAGTAGGGTATTAGCAATAAAAACTAGAGTAAAGACGGCTAGAGGCAGAAAACTATCTTCAACAAGGTGGCTACATCGTCATTTGAATGATCAGTATGTGCAAAAAACTAGCAAGGATGGTTATAGGTCACGCTCAGCATATAAGCTGGTAGAAATGGATAACAAATTTAAATTATTCCAAGAAGGGCAAAAAATTATTGATCTTGGTGCTTCTCCTGGTGGATGGTCACAAGTTGCATCTCAGAAAGGTGCAAATGTGGTTGCTCTTGACATAAAACCAATGAACGCAATTAATGGAGTAGAGTTTATACAATGTGATATTATCAATGAGTTTGAAATTTTAAGAGAAAAATTCAAGGATCAAAAATTTGATGTAATTTTATCTGACATGGCCCCCGAATCTTGTGGTTTAAAATCGTTGGATCATATCAGAATTATGCTTTTATGCGAAGCAGCGCTCAATTTTGCAAAGCATTTCTTGAGTCATGGTGGCACGTTTGTAGTAAAAATTTTCCAAGGAGAATCTGATAAAGATTTTTGTAACGAGCTAAAAAAAATGTTTAAAACAGTAAAATACTTTAAACCAAAGTCAAGTAGATCTGAATCTACAGAAATGTATTTGGTAAGTTTAGGCTTTATTGGCAGCAGACTTTCTATATAATATTAATCTAGGTAGTCCGCAGAAACAAAAAACTTACTTGACAAACTCCGCCAGCCCCCTTATCATGAAACTGAAGCTATTGTATTTGCTTTCGCCAATCTGCAGATTAAAAGGTAAGGATTACTTAATGTATCGGCGTCTTATGTTTAATTTTTTGCAGTATATAGATACTGTATGTCTTTACAAAACTTCATCTACATCTAGATTTTTATCTAAATAAGCTGAACGCGCTTATAAAGCGTTACAAGACATCAAAAAATGCCAATACTCGACAGAGATAGTAAAAGACTAGCTAACTCGGGGATTCTTTGTCTTTTTTTCTGCTTAGTAAACTTCTTAAACATTTGCAGCGTAAGTTAGTTGCAATTAAAAGCAGCTTAATCTTGCTTGTCAAGCGTTTAAAACATAAAAAACGCCAATATTTTAAAGCGGATAATAACCACGGGGCTTCTTTTGCCTTTTTTTTCATTTGGTAAATTTCTTAATGTTTATAGCTAAACGACAACCGTCATCCCGCTACGTGTTAGCGGCTAAGAGATACCGAGGCGGTATGACGTAGGACTGCTGTGACACCATTATAGAGTGAACCAGTGTCAGCTACTTGCATAGAAAATGTTTATGACTAATTTTTAGATCAAACATGGAATTTCGACAAACTTAACTTTTTTGTGAGATGGTTCAGCAATAATAAATAAATTAGGTGTAAAAGTTATGGCAATAGAAAAGGAAAAGTTTTTTGAAATAATATGCAATGTGAGTGAGAGTAAAGATTTGAATGAGGATAATTTGCTCCAAAAAATAAAAGATGAGTTATGTAAAAAAGATTATGCAGAATACGACAAGTTTAAACGTAATTTTAGTAAGGAGCATCAATTCAGTATAAAAATTTCAGACAAAATAGAAGATTGGACATTATTACATCTTGCTGCGGCATGTAACAATTTATTGACAGTAGAACTTCTACTAGAAAAGAAAGTAAGTGTTAACGCTCGAGTGAAAGATGGATCTAAAGATGGTGGACTAACTGCTTTGCACATTGCTTCTTCTTATGGCCATGAAAACATAATAGAGCTGTTACTAAGTGATAATCGAGTTAATCCTTCATTGAAAAGCAAAAATATGACTCCAAGAGAGATGGTTGGTGATGTGCCAAATAGGGATACTATAGCCTTTCTTATAATAGTCCGAATGCGATAAGATATGTGTTTATGGCTATAGCAGGCCAGTAGCATATTACGGTCTGTTCGGATTATTGTAAAAAGAGCTATATAATAAAAATGTTAGAGGCAGCAGAAAAAAGTTATCGTACAAAGCCTAAGGAAAACGCAAAAGATCTTAATATAAAGATTGAAGGAGAAGGTCACTACCATTTATTGCAGGACAGTCATGGAACTCCGGCAAAAACTGTGAAAAAAAGAAGTAATGCAGCTGCTGCACCAGCAAATGTTATAAGTCCTTATTTGAAACAACACGATGCTACACGTAATGATAAACAGACTTCTGTTACGGGTGAAAGTAGTGACAGTACAGCAGATGAGCAATGCCTACGTGTTAGTGTTAAGAATATGGTAGAAAAAATTGAGTCATCGAAAAAAACAAATGCTACATATAGTGATAAACGGATTCTTACTGATGAAAGTGATAGTGAGGACAGCGGTCTAGAATTAGGACTTGAGACTGCATCTAATACCTCTTCCCGTTCCGAAATAAATCATGATGGGGCAAATCATGTTGAGGAAAATGTTGATAATCAGACTCTAGAAAACGCACTGCGATCTCAAAAGGAAGAGAATCAATCACTAAAACAACAAATACAAGATCTAGAAAGTAAAAACACAACACTTGAGGGTGGACTAGGAAAAGCGCAAAAGGAACTAACAGAATTGAGAAATTGTGTCACTGAACATGAGACTAAATTGGAAGTACTGGAGAAACTCAATGAAGAGAATGAATCACTAGAACAAAAAATACAAGATCTAGAAAGTGAAAAAGCAACGCTTAAGGATAAATTAGACAAAACAGAAAGTCAGTATTCTAAAGCAGAAGTGTTGTTAGAAAAAGCGCAAAAGGAACTAGAAGAATCAAAAAGTTGTATAGCTAGACATGAGACTAAGTTGAAACAATTCAATAAAGAGAATGAATCACTGACACAAAAAATAAAAATTCTGGAGAATGAAAACACACCACTTGAGGGTGAACTGGGCAAAACTAAAACAAATGAAGTGTCACTAGAAAAAGTAGGAAAAAGACAATTTTCCCCAAAAGTTGCCTACGCGAGCCTTGCAGCTATGTTAGCAGTAGGTGCTGCTCTTAGTATTGCTTCCGGATTGTCTGCTCTATTAATAGTTGCAGCTTCTGTGGTATCTGCACTGATAGCCGGTGGCATTACATACACAATATCAAAACCCATCGCTCCTGACACTGAATTGAAAGAAGTGGATATTCAAGGTTCAGCACAACGGTGTTTGTAAAACTTAGCACCCACAGCTGCACGAACATTGTCCCAGGAGGTAATGTTCGTACAGTTAGAGGTTGTCCGGAAACAAGTAAAAGGCTATAATATCTGAAATTTTAGTACGGGGTAAAGATGAGAAAAAAGTATCCAACAGATCTAAGCGAAAGGGAATGGGCAAGAATAGAAAAACACTTCAGAGTATCATACAAGAAAGGAGGAAGGCCGCCAAAGTATAGCAAAAGAGAAATATTAGAAGCAATTTTCTATGTATTGCGTACAGGGTGTCAATGGCGGTATTTACCAAATGATTTTCCGCTATGGAAGACTGTGTATGAGCAGTTCAGGCAATGGAAGAAGCAGGGAATTTTTGAGAAAATGAATTATGAAATTACAAAATATAGTAGAAGAAAAATAGGAAGGAATGAGCAGCCGAGTGCCTGTATAGTAGATAGTCAATCTGTAAAGACTACAGAAAAGGGGGGATCAAAGGCTATGATGGAAGTAAAAAAGTAAAGGGTAGAAAAAGGCATATAATTACAGACACTCAGGGTTTTATACTAGGTTGTTACGTAGGCGCTGCTAACGAAAATGATAGAGATGGTATTAAAATAGCATTAAACAATATGAGAACAAAATATACTAAAGTTAAAAAAATGTGGGCTGACATGGGATACCAAGGAAGAAATTTAAAGAATCACATAAAGGAAGAATATGACATAGATATTGAAATTGTTAAAAGGCCTACATGTAGATTTTGGGTGCACAAAGATACGCCACCTGAGCTACTACCAACAAGAGAACAAGGGTTTAAAGTACAGCCAAGAAGATGGGTTGTAGAAAGGACTTTTGCTTGGGTTAATAGGAATAGAAGGCTATCGAAGGAGTATGATTTACTCACAACATCCACTGAGAATTTCATATACCTAGCTATGAGTAGGGTTATGTTAAAGAGGGAATATGCTTGAATTTACTTGTTTCCGGACAACCTCTAATTGTTGAAACCGCAGTATCCCAACTTTGAGTTACATGCGAAAGATCGTCAGGAAAATTTCTATAGCGCTTCAACCACTCTCGTTTAATTATACCACTTGAAAGTGGCAGAGGGTTCTGTTGATATTGTGCAGCAAAAGCGTAACTCCCAAGTTCAACCTTTATCATCTCAACTTCTTCTTTTCCTCTATCGAGGGGATATAGCAACTGACCTTCTTCTCTTGAGTATAAAATCCTTGCAGGTGCAATGCGTGATACTGGTTTATTATACAGCCACCCGATGCGCTCATTTATAGTTACTTGGATGACAGGAACAGGAGGCGCTGGCTTTTTGATTGAATAAATGATCTCCTTATTTTCAGAAATCATCGGTAAACAAGTATGGTTCCATATGTTTTTCGGTTTGGAGAGAAGGTGCCCGGTTAAGTCCTCCTGGTGTAGCCTGTGCATCACAAGAACGATGACTCCTTTTTTTCTATCGTTGAGCCTGGTTACTAAAGTCTGGTCAAACCAGTTTGTAGCACGCTTTCTAAACGTTTCACTCAAAGCTTGAGCAGAACTGAGCGGATCGTCCACGATGATGAAATCTCCACCTTCACCGGTTAACGTCCCTCCAACTGATGTTGCAATTCTGTATCCTCTCTGCACTGTTTGAAATTTATATTTAGTATTCTGATCTTTGGATAGTTCTACTTCTGGAAATAGCGCTCTATACCAACTAGACTGCATCACGCACCTGGTGTCGAGCGAGTGTTTTTCGCTGAGCCGCTGAGAATAACTTGCAACTATTATTCTCGCAGTTGGTTGGTTTCCCAGTATCCATGCGGGCCACGCAACACTTACACATATGGACTTCATCGAACGCGGAGGCATATTGAATATTATTCGTTTCACTTCACCAGCGCTCGCTGCTTCCAGCCTGTCTGCTATGACTTTTATATACTGATAATCGTTATACTCACACCCCGGCACTACCGTTTGAAAGCATAACTCAATGAATTTTAGAAAGTTCATGATATAATGTTGAAACCAGCGCGTGACGCTGGGATGACAAAAAAAGGAGCACTGAAGGCTATAGGTGAGACGTCGCGGTATCTCTAGATCCCGCTAACAAGCAGCGGGATACTTAGGGATGACGGTTGTTGTTTAGCTATAAATATTAAGAAATTTACCAAATGAAAAAAGGCAAAAGAAGCCCCGTGGTTATTATCCGCTTTAAAATATTGGCGTTTTTTATGTTTTAAACGCTTGACAAGCAAGATTAAGCTGCTTTTAATTGCAACTAACTTACGCTGCAAATGTTTAAGAAGTTTACTAAGCAGAAAAAAAGACAAAGAATCCCCGAGTTAGCTAGTCTTTTACTATCTCTGTCGAGTATTGGCATTTTTTGATGTCTTGTAACGCTTTATAAGCGCGTTCAGCTTATTTAGATAAAAATCTAGATGTAGATGAAGTTTTGTAAAGACATACAGTATCTATGTACTGCAAAAAATTAAACATAAGACGCCGATACATTAAGTAATCCTTACCTTTTAATCTGCAGATTGGCGAAAGCAAATACAATAGCTTCAGTTTCATGATAAGGGGACTGGCAAGGCTTGTCAAGCAAGTTTCTATATAATATTTTCTAAAATAAATAGACTTCTCGCATCCAATTTTGGCAGCGCGCGACACACAACTGCAATGACAAGGTGTCGCAAGATAAACATCATATTCACACGAAGTACTTGACTTCACTTGTACTAAGAAGCATTTTATATATGTTGTGTGCCCGTAGCTCAGCTGGATAGAGCAACAGCCTTCTAAGCTGTGGGTCGTAGGTTCGAATCCCACCGGGCACACTCTTTTATCAATACTTTCTATAAATCTTCAAGTACTCTGGCACCACATTTTCAATTGCTAATGGTCGAACCTTCATTGTTTCAAGGTCAACTGACTTTTCGATTGAACTATTCATCATAACTTTCACCTGATCTTGAGTAAGCATAGGGTTCGTATCTCCGGTTATTGGTTTTAGCAGCATAGAAATAATTTTATTTTCTAAAAAGAAAGCTATTAACTTTGCCATTGGAAAAGATACATTGATCAACAAACACTTTCTGTTAGTAACATTCAGAATAAACTTCAATAAGCTTTTGAAAGAGTAAACCTTTGGTCCACCCATGTTATAAATTTTCTTGTCTTGCTTATTAAAACTGATAATACGATATACCACTTCAACTAAGTCTGTTACACATATTGGCTGAAATTTAGTTGTTCCATTGCCAATTAGTGGTAAGAAAGGAAGAATAGTTGCTAATCTTGCAAATTTATTAAAGAAGTTGTCTTCTTTACCAAATACAAGGCTTGGCCTAATTATTATTGCTTTTTGAAATGCTGAAGTTACAGCTTTTTCACCTTCCAATTTACTTTTGGCATATTTTGACAACTTGCTATTTTCTATTCCCATAGCAGAAAAATGTATCATCATAGGTACATTTTTCATTTTTGCAGCTTTTGCTATCCTTTCAGCTATTTTAACGTGAACAGCGTAAAAATCGTGCTTTTTTGCTTCATATAATATTCCCACTAAGTTTATAGCTACATCACATTCTTCCATACCCTCCAGAACTGATTTTTCATCAAAAAAATCGCCTTTAAATATTGATATTTGTCCTAAATTGCCACACAATTTTAAACAAGCAGCTTTTTCCTGATTACGAGTGAATATCTTTATTAAATATCCTTCTGCTGCCAAGCGTCTTACGATGTGTTTCCCTATAAACCCCGTTCCACCAAAAATAATTACACGTTTTGTCACAATTAAAGTTCCTAATAATTTGTTACTGTAAATTAATACAATGATTTCGCTTAATATTTTATTACGAATTCCCGTACAATAAGATCCATTTTCATTCCTCGTGAGCCTTTAACTAGAATTGCGTCATTATTCTGAATAATGTTAGCTAAATCACTTTTCAATTGATTAGAATCATTAAAATGCGTGCCTCTTATATTATCTGGCAAAAGCTCATGCAATTCTAACATAAATTTACCAACTGTATAAACTTTATCTATATTATTTTCTGTGATAATCTTAACCAAATCTGTATGAAACTCTATGCTTTCATCACCAAGTTCCAACATATCACCAAGCAAAGCTATTTTTCTCTGATTAGAATATGTACTCAAAGTTTTTATTGCAGTTTTCATCGAAGCAGGGCTGGCGTTATAGGAGTCATCAATTAAATGTATATATTTTTTATTGCATTTGACCTTATGAATATTGCCTCTACCTTTCGCTACACTAAAATTCTTAAGTGCAAGTGGTAATTTTGATAAATCAAGTCCGAGGCTTTGCACAACTGCTGCAACAGCAAGTAGCGAATAAGCAAAATGCTCACCTTGTACACGTAAATTACAGTTTATAATTTGATTATCACTCAGCCTGATTTTTAAACTTAATCTATTAGCAACTCGGTTTGATGTCATTCCAGCGCGTGACGCTGGAATCCAGTCTTTATTATACAACCGTCTGATATGCTCATTTGCAATTGAACTTCCTGGATCCAAGTAGTCAAGCACTGGGATGAAAGAAGATAGTGCTGAAATGACAGAAGATTCATCGTTTCTTATTAAGTTTAGTAAACAAACTTCAGCATTTTTATCTTTACCGAAGCTTATTACATTTCTATTGGCGTGTGATGAGAGATAATCATAATATTTATTATCTCTGCTTAAAACCAAAGTACCGTTATTTTTCATACCATACAGAATTTCTAACTTCGCTTGTGCAACGTCAAATAGTGATGAAAAATTTTCAGTATGTGCAGGTTCGATGTTGGTAATAACTGCAATATTCGGATTACTAATTTTTGATAATTCTTTTATTTCACCAGCTTTATTCATTCCCATTTCAAGAATTAAGTACTGGCAGTTTTTTGGAGCTTTTAGAATTGTCAAAGGCAACCCTATATTATTATTTAAGTTACCTTCGTTTGCATGGGACACTCCATATTGCGATAAAACAGTGTGTAGCATATCCTTTGTAGTGGTTTTTCCGACACTGCCTGTAACTGCAATAACTTTAGCATCAATAAGAACATTTCTAATGTAATATGATGCCATATCGTGCAAAGCTTTCAGGGTATCTTGTACAATAATGAGAGGGAAACTTTTATATTTACCCTCATTCACTATTGCAGCGACAGCCCCTTTTAAAAACGCTTCATGCAAAAAATTATGGCCATCAAAATTCTTTCCCTTGAGGGCAATAAATAAATCACCTTTTTTTATGCTTCTTGTGTCCGTTGAAATATTTGAGCTATGTATCCAATTACAACCATTTACGTCTCTTCCGCCAGTTGCATCAATGATATTATTTGTGTTCCATTTAAACATAATTTAGAGTATTCTTTATAATAAATTGAACAATAAAAGTAGCGAAAATACTACATGTTTTAGATAATGTACAAATAATGGTTGCAATCCCTATAATTCTATCTTATAATGGATATAGAAGTTTAAATTTTTTCGTCTATAATTAAAATGTATTTAGTTGTAGAAAGTAACTTGGAGGTGTGTATGCCAAAAGACGACCAAAATGAAGAATCTACTTCTATACTAGCTAAAGTTGGTAATGCAGCTTCGGGAGTAGGAAGTTTTCTGGGTAGAGGTGTAAAAGTTCTAGTCAAGGGTGCAGTATACCCTATATGGCCAAAGAATTGGTTTAAGTCCTGGGATGAAATGCGGCACGACATAAAAAATGGCGGGCGTTCTATTATTGGCAACCCACTTGAAGAATATGATCCACCCATAAAAACCACACAAGCTAGTAAAGATCTTGGTGTAGAAATAACAGAGCAAAAGAAAGGGACAGGAAAGGTAAGTTTTTTAGCATCAAGGACTTTGACAGGAGATATACCTTACTTGAGCCCAGAGCAATTAAATACAATAAAAAAAGATTTATCGAATGTAACTATTTTTAGAGGAGAAAACAAAATTGTAGTTGAAGTTAATGTTAAAAAAATTACCAATGACATTAAAAACGATCCTAAACACAAAGGAAAGAGCGAGAAAGAAATAAAAGAGCTTGTTCTTAAAGGAATTGCTAATAAAGTTGACGAAGACCTTAAGAAGCTGGCAAAAATTACCGGTGGAGAATTTAAAATTCATACAGACTTAAAATTGCTAAATGGTATTGCAGAAAAATTGTATTATGATAATCAAAAGCAGTCATCAGACAAAGTTGTGAAGTCTGATGTTGGTCAGCCTTCAGAAACTATAGCTTCAGGTGAGAAAAAATGGGCGCAAGAAGCTATAAAAGCAGGTAAGTCGCAAAGTTGTGGAATGCAAAAATAAGTTATAGGGGAGTATTATGAGTGAAGCTAAAAAAATAGAGGAAAGACATCATAGTCTAACTGTTCCTGGGGATATGTATCACTTACAACCAGGAGTTATTACTGGAAAAAGGGTAAGTGGAATAGAACCCTTTTTGAAAGAACAGCAGGACATGGTAAAAGTAAGGGAACTTGTAAGCTCTTTAAATCTTGAAGATGCTTCTGGTGAAGCGATAAAACCACTATCTACACCTAATGTAGAGAAAAACGAAGAAAGAGGGAAAGGTCGCTCTTAAAATATGAGCAATGAAGTTTATGATAGCGATAACATCTTTGCTCATATATTAAGAGGTGAGTTACCTTGTGAGAAGGTACATGAAAATGAAAATGTACTAGCTTTTCATGATAAGTACCCTGACGCACCAGTTCATATTTTAGTTATATCAAAAAATCAATATATTTCATATGATGATTTCATTCTAAAAGCTCCTGAAGAGGAAATAGCGGATTTCTTCAAAACTGTAAGAGAGATAGCACACAAATATAATCTAGAAAAAACAGGATATAGATTAGTCACTAACTACGGTGAAAATGGAGAGCAGGTTGTACCACACTTTCACGTGCATATTTTAGGTGGTAAAAAGTTAGGAAAGCATGTAAACTCATAGTGTTATATGTTTTGTTAAATGAGCGAATATTTAACCATAGTAATCTTTATCTGCGTATCAATTGTAGTATCTTTTGCTTTAGGTATATTGCCTATGTTTCTTGCAGTGAGTAAGCCAGATGGTGAAAAGCTTTCCACATATGAGTGTGGCTTCAATCCACTATCCAGTGCAAGGAAAAATTTTGACATTAAATTTTACCTAGTTTCAATATTATTTATAATATTTGACTTAGAAATTGCTTTTCTTTTTCCTTGGGCTGTTTCTTTATCTAAGATAAGCTATGGTGGATTTTGGTCTATGATGGTATTTCTTGCAATACTCACTATAGGTTTTATCTATGAATGGTGTAAAGGTGCATTAGAGTGGGAGTAGTTTATGACAAATCAAATTCTATCTAATGATGACTGGGGTCGTTATAAAAAAGAAGGGTTTCTTGTCACTAAATTTGGTGATTTAACAGATTATGTAATGAATTGGGCAAGGTCTGGTTCATTGTGGCCAATGACATTTGGTCTTGCATGTTGCGCAGTTGAGATGATGCATACTGCATCCAGCCGTTATGATCTTGATAGATATGGTATAATGTTTCGTGCAAGCCCACGTCAATCAGATGTGATGATTGTTGCTGGCACACTAACTAATAAAATGGCAGCAGCATTGCGCAAGGTTTATGATCAAATGGCAGACCCGAAGTATGTTATTTCCATGGGAAGTTGTGCAAATGGTGGTGGTTATTACCATTACTCTTATTCAGTAGTCCGAGGCTGTGATAGAATTGTGCCAGTTGACGTGTATGTCCCTGGATGCCCACCAACCGCTGAGGCGTTGCTATATGGAATGCTATGCCTACAAAACAAAATAAAACGGACTCGGAATGGATAAAACTGCAAAGTATATACAAAAAAAGACCAAATGCGAGTGCATTCAAAAAGATGATGGCATTATTGTAATATATTCAACTTTAGATGAAATTGAAAAGTACCTATTCTTTCTACGTGATGATGAAAAGTGTAGGTTTGAACTATTAGTTGATATTTTTGGGGTTGACTATCCAAATAGAGAGAAGCGTTTCGAGCTAATATACAATCTGCTCAGCATTGTGCATAATATTAGAGTACACATAAAGCTTCAGTTATGTGAAAGCGACATGCCTCCAAGTGTAGCGAAGATATTTAGTACGGCTTTGTGGTTTGAGCGTGAAGTGTTTGATATGTATGGAATAGAGTTTTCTGATCACCCTGATTTGCGTAGGATTCTAACAGACTATCGATTCAAAGGTCATCCAATGTCAAAAGATTTCCCTCTCACTGGTTATGAGGAAGTAAGATATGATATAGAGACAAAAAAGGTTGTGTATAATCCTATAGATTTACCGCAAGATTTTCGTATGTTTGATAGCTTATCGCCTTGGGAAGGTAAAACCATAAAAGTAAATACAAAGGAGTAGAAAATGACAGTACAAAGAAAAAAAATATCTTTAATCGGTGCAGGAAATATCGGTGGAACTCTCACCCATATGATTGCACTAAGGGAACTCGGTGATGTTGTTTTACTTGATATTAGTGATGGAATACCACAAGGTAAAGCACTCGACATAGCAGAATCATCCCCTATTGATGGATTTAATGTCAATATTACTGGCACAAATAGGTATGAAGATATAAAAAACTCCGATGCAATTATAATAACCGCTGGCATCGCTAGAAAACCTGGAATGAGCAGGGATGACCTCCTGCAAACCAATGCTAAAGTAATGAAGGAGGTTGGCGAAAATATTAAAAAATATTCTCCAAACGCGTTTGTAATAGTGGTTACCAACCCTTTGGATGCCATGGTTTCAGTGGTGCATAAATTTTCAAACCTTCCAACTAATATGATTGTTGGCATGGCAGGAGTGCTTGATTCTTCCCGTTTTCGTTACTTTCTTGCAAGTGAGTTAAATATCTCAGTTGAAGATATATCTGCTTTTGTGCTTGGAGGACATGGCGACACTATGGTACCACTAATCAATTGTGCTTCAGTTGCTGGAGTTCCACTTACTCAAATTATCGATATGGGTCTTATCACACAGAAAAAAGTCGATGAAATAGTTGAACGCACTCGCAATGGCGGTAAAGAAATAGTTGATCTGCTTAAGTCTGGATCTGCATACTACGCTCCTGCATCTTCAGCTATATGCATGTTAGAATCATATTTAAAAGATAAGAGGCGCATATTACCATGTGCTGCTTACCTTAATGGTGAATATGGTGTAGAAGAGTTGTTTATTGGTGTTCCTGTAATTATTGGAAAAAACGGAATTGAAAAGATCCTAGAAGTTAAAATGAATGATAGTGAACAAGAAATGTTTAATAAGTCTGTAAACTCGGTGAGAGAGCTGGTGAAATCTTTAGGTTCATAAGCAAATTAATGGTTTTATAGAGCTTCTTTATAGCTCAAACAGCCTAAAAAAGTTGCTTGTGGTTACCTTCGCTACTTGTTCTGGTGACTCATTCCACAACTCTGCCAAACAATCAACAACGTATTTCACCATTGCTGGTTCATTCTTTTTTCCCCTATAAGGCTCAGGTGATAGATATGGTGCATCAGTTTCGACTAAAACACGCTCGCGTGGTACATTTTGTGCAATTTCTCTGAGTAAGCTCGCATTTTTAAAAGTAATAATTCCAGAAAATGAAATATATAACCCCAAATCTATAGATTGATAAGCAAGTTCTTTAGAGGAAGCAAAGCAGTGCATTACTCCACTAAAAGCACCGGCTTTCATTTCTGACCTTAACATATCGATCATCTCATTATCAGCGCTTCTTGTGTGAATAACTAAAGGTAGTCCAGTTATTCTTGACGCTTCTATATGTAATGCAAAACTTTTTTTCTGATTGTCTTTGTTGTCAGATTTATAAAAATCTAACCCGGTTTCACCGATACTAATTACCTTTTGGTTCTTGGTAAATTCAACTAATTCATCAACATGTATACACTCACCGTTTTCTATAGCAGCATCAAGCGGATGTATACCAACAGAGGAGTAGACCTGATCATAGGATGAAGAAATTTTTAATAACTTAGGAACATCGTCAATGCTTACGCATATGTTATGCAAAACCTTTACACCATTTTGCTCTGCCCTTGAAATTACTTTTGGTATTTCATCGTCAGAAAAATAAATCAAGTGGCAATGAGAATCTACTATCATGAGCTTATTGTTGAGGCTTTTATTATAGAAGAAAACTCTTCTATCACTGTTTTATAAACTTCTTTTTTAAATGATATAGCACTGGCTACTAAACTATCTATACCTTGCCAACGCCACTCTTTGAACTCTGGATGACCAGTATAATTAATATCAATGTCCTCATCCTCTCCGCAAAACTTCATTAAGAACCACCTTTGCTTTTGACCAGAATATTTTCCATTCCAGCATATTGGTATAACTTCTTCAGGCAAGTTGTAGTATATCCAATCCTTGCTTTTAGTTATAACCTTTACTTTATTAGTACCAACCTCCTCTAGCAACTCACGTAACGCTGCTTGTTCCAGTTCCTCACCATCATCAACACCTCCTTGTGGCATCTGCCAGTAAGAATCGCTATCAAAGCGTTTTCCAATAAAGGCATGTCCTTGTCTGTTAAATAGCATTATGCCAACACAAGGACGGTACTTATCTTTCTGCTCAACCACGAGTACGCTCTGTTTTTAAATGATTTGTTACAGAAGTTTTAATTAATTTTCCATTTTTTTCTTTCTTCATCTCTTCAACAATTTTCTTTGCAACTTCCTTTGCACTCAAGTTCGAGTTATCAATTTCAAGCGAACCCTCAGGTATAAATAGCCTTTTCCCTTCAATTTTCTTTATAGCAAAATCCGGATCAGTAATTTTATTTTCCTGATATCTCTCTTCTGATTGGACACGTCTTACTAGTTTTTCATTATTACAATGTAATACTACAGAAAAAATTTCCATGTCCATTTTTTTACTTAAATTTACCACTGAGTTATATAATCTTTGGTCATAGGGATCACCCTCTATCAATTCATTTGTAAATATATAATGTTTTGATTTTACGTAGTGTTTTTCCAGTATTGCTAATACATTTTCCCTAACTGCAAAAATTTTTTCCCATAGGTCATCTGGAACTTCAGCGTTTTGTAATTTAACAATATCAAATATAATATTATTGAATAGATTATTGCTTACTATTACTGCACCAATGATTTTACACAGTTCCTTTGCAGTAGTAAACTTACCACTGCCTGGAAAGCCGATTAAGTAGATGAGAGTCTTGCCCATAATGAATACTAGTAAAAAGCTATTTTCAATTATATAAAAAGTATATACATTGTACATGCTAAAAACATGATGATAAAATAGATGCAGGTAATACCTTTAACAAGTAGTTGCGTTGAAAATAGTTCATATTTAGAAATTTTGAGTATATAATTATAAATGAATCATATAACCTGTAAACAATGCTTAGCGATATGGAATCGATAAGAAGTACAATTGAAGAGATAATAGATCAAAATAAAGGTCATGATATAGTAACTTTTGATGTGCAGAATAAAACCGTTATTGCAAAATATATGATTATTGCATCTGGTGATTCAAGCCGTCACGTTAAAGCTTTAGCTGAGCACGTAATAAAAAGCCTCAAGCCACATGATAAAATAGATGTAGAAGGTATGGATGAAGGCAATTGGGTGGTTTTGAATTTTCAAGGCATAATGGTTCACATATTCAGGCCGGAAGTAAGGGAGTATTATAAAATAGAAGAGTTATGGAATTGATTATCCAGATAGCTGGTACACAATTGCACAAACGTTGTAATTTTGAAGGCAACTCCTGCACAGGTAGTGGTGTCATGAAAGTAGCTGACACTGGAATCCAGTTTTTCATGCAATTTCATCGGAAACGTTGTATAGTGTGCTTGTTTATAATTAAGTTCCAGTGTCTGGGCACTGGCTTCTCTATTAGGGTTACCTTCGGCATTAATGACAGGATAGACTGGGGTTTATAAAATGAAACACGCATCTGAATTTTTAAATTTCATCCAAGAAAGAGGGTACCTATACCAATGCACAAACATTGAAGGACTAGATCAATTATTATTGCAGAGCAATTATATAGTTGCATACATTGGGTTTGATTGCACAGCACCAAGTCTTCATGCTGGTCACCTAATTCAGATTATGATGCTCTGTCACCTACAAAAATTTGGTTATAAGCCGATAGTCTTACTTGGAGGTGGCACAACAAAAATTGGTGACCCATCCTTCAAAGATAAAGCAAGAAGCATCTTGCCTGTAGAGAACATCAATCAAAATACATCCAGTATAAGGAGAATATTAGAGAAAATGGTGTCTTTTAATGACAGCAAGACTGGTGCAATGATAGTAAATAACGCAGATTGGTTGGATAACATAAAATACATAGATTTTTTGCGTGATATAGGAGCTTATTTTTCTGTAAATCGTATGCTAAGTTTTGATAGTGTGAAAACCAGGCTGGATAGAGAGCAAACCTTAAGCTTTCTGGAATTTAATTACATGCTATTGCAAGCTTACGACTTTATTGAATTAAACAAAAAATATGATTGTCGTCTGCAGATTGGAGGGTCAGACCAGTGGGGAAATATAGTAAACGGAATTGAACTTGGAAAAAAGTTGAATTTACCTGAGCTATTTGGCCTTACCATGCCTCTTTTATTAAATGCACAAGGAAAAAAAATGGGCAAAACTGAAAGTGGAGCAGTGTGGCTTGATGATAATATGCTAAAGCCTTACGACTACTGGCAATATTTTCGCAACGTTGATGATCAAGATGTTGGACGTTTTTTAAGATTGCTCACTGATGTGCCAATTGATGAGATTAGAAAATTAGAGTCTTTAAAGGATCAAGAAATAAATGAAGCAAAAAAGGTCTTGGCAACAGAAGTGACAAAAATATGTCATGGTGACAAAGAAGCGGAACTTGCACAATTTGCTGCAATTTCTGCTTTTGAGAATGAAGATAGCTCACTACTTCCTGATTACATCATAAAAAAAGAACAAGTTGCAAGCGGCATATCCTTAGTAGACCTACTACATGACACCGGTTTTGAACCTTCAAAAGGCGCTGCAAAGCGTTTAATACAGGGCAACGGATGCAAGATTAATGATAATGTTGTAAACAATATTGATCATGTAATAAATTTCGAAAGCTTTAAAGATCAGCCATTTATAAAATTATCTGCAGGAAAGAAACGCCATATAAAAGTTGTGGTAGATTAGGTCTCGAAGTAAGAAAACAAATTTTATACAAGTGAGAAATTAGATATGGAGCAAATTTTCAAAATTCGAGAATTATGTATAAAACAACTGGAAAGATAGTAGAAAGCGAAATTCTATTATATATAGCTAAAGTGGCTTAGGTTTACCTACAATTTGAAAAACAACAAATTCGTCATTCCGCTACTCATTAGCGGAATCTATACCGCGAATGAATCCATAACTGTACGGACATTGCAATTTGGGCCTACCAGGAGGGCAATGCCTCTTATCCAAGTACCCTCTTCTTGTCATCCCAGTGCTTGACACTGGGATGGCTTTGTTGCATCGCTAGCTATGATGGATTAAAGATAAAAAAGGTGGAGAATATCAGTAGCTTATTATTCTGGTATTTATAACAAGAACGGTCAGTGAATACCTAAATTTGAGTAAAAGAAATTTCACTACCACTCACTAATCCGGCTAAAATTCAAGAATTTCAATGCTTTAGCTATTTTCAATAGAATTAAATTTATTAATATAAATAACAAGTTACTATTCTTAAATTTGATCAGATTGATTGCAAAAAAAACAAGATTTTCAATAAGTTGCTTATAATCCTAATTATAGTTAGCTTTTCATAAGTAGCGATGCAACAAAGCCATTCCAGCGTCACGCGCTGCCATGTGATATACAATTTCCTTCGAATTACAACGTACGTGCGCTCTATATGCACTTGATTGACAAATGCTCTCTTATCAAAATCTCAAGAATCTGCACTATATTTAATGCTGCGCCTTTGCGCAGGTTGTCAGCCACTATCCACATATTTAATCCGTGCTCAACAGTATTGTCTCTTCTAATACGCGATACATATACAGCATTCTCCTGTACAACATCAATTTGAGTTATGTATTCACTATCTTCACGCCTGTTGTACACTAAAACTCCACTATCTTCGGCTTCACTTAGCACTTCACGAGCTTGTTCTTCAGTGATATGTTGATCAAATTCCACATTTACTGCCATAGCGTGACCGATAAAGACGGGTACCCTTACACAAGTTGCAGTAACTTTTATATCTTCCTCTAAAATTTTTTTTGTCTCCTCTTGCATTTTCCATTCCTCTTCTGTAGAGCCATTTTCCATGAATTCTCCTACATGGGGAATGCAATTGAATGCTATTTGCTTAGAGAATATCTTGGGTTTTTTAGCTTCGTTCATAAAGATTTTTTTTGTCTGGTCATAGAGCTCATCCATTGCTGCTTTGCCTGCACCAGAAGTTGATTGATAAGTTGAAGCAACGATTCTCTTTATTTTTGCTTTTTGGTGTAATAGATGTAGTACTAGCAGCATCTGTATTGTAGTACAGTTTGGATTGGATATTATGTTGTGGTTTTTATATTCCATAATTTTTTCTTTATTAATCTCTGGAATAATGAGTGGCACACCCTCTTTCATTCTAAAATGGGAACTGTTATCTATCACGATGCATCCAGCCTGTGTTGCAATTGGTACATACTCTTCAGAAACATGAGATCCAGCACAGAAAATGGCTACATTAGTTCCAACGAAGTCATAATCCTCAAGGCATAAAACTGTTAACTCTTTGTCACCAAAGCTCACCTTCTTCCCTTCTGATTTTTTCGATGCAAGTGCAATAACGCAATCTATCGCCTCATCTTGAAATTCAGCAAGCGTGCTTAATACCTCACGCCCTACTCTTCCGGTTGCTCCAATAACAGCAATTTTGTATCTCATATAGATGAACCTCTAATTTTAAAGTTCTATTATATTTTTACTGACAAAATTTACAATTGTTTTAATATTTTTACCTTGCAATTAATTGTAATTTAGCTATTATTATGCAATATTAGTAATATTACATAATGAAATGAAAGATGAGTAAGGAATACGATGAAACTAAGGTTAAACCTGCAATGTCTACACCTCAAGGGCCTGAAGGAACCAATGGATCAAAGGCCCAAAGTGTTCTTTCGAATAAAAGAAAGCCTACAATAAATTTTGATGATAAAAAGTATGGTGTAAAAACCTCTAAAATAGACCAACAGTCTCTAAACAAAAGACAAGAATCTTCAAAGCTAAGAGATCTCTTAAGGTCAATACCAATAATAAGGAGATTTTTAGCAAGGATTTTCACACCTGAAAAAATAGAAATCATCAGTAACCCTATATATGACAACATGGAAGCATATAAAAAATCGCAGGAAGATTACCCTAGTAAGATAAAAGATGAAACTAGTATAGATGATGAACACACAAAAGAAGTAGATAGTAAACTTGAGAAGGGTAATGTTGAACAAGTGGACAACAAGAAAAGTCGTAGTTCATAAATATCAATCATTTAAAAATTATCTCTAGTTATAACATTGTATCTGTTCAGATGCATGGCTCATGTACAAATATTGAAACAAAAATTCCAGTGCTCCTTTCTCGTCATCCCAGTGCGTGACACTTGTATCTTTATGATGTGAGGCATTAGAGCTAAAATACCTCACAGGGAGGGTGAAGCTGATGCGACACTAATGCCATTAAGCCAGATTTTGCTTCCCTCCCATAGAGTTAAAGACTGAACAGTATCTTTTGGAATTATATCCCGTATTACAAGGTTAGTCTAAACTCTCAGTTTATTTATAGTCTTGGAGGCAATTTTATGCAAGCATCGAACAGACGAAATCTGTCAAATCAGAAAGAAACACACAAATTTAAGTTTTTAGTAGTTTTCAAGTATAGTTGTACAGGGAGCGCCTTTGCAGTTATGACCGACATTTTCAATGGTGCCTAAGTGCCCGTATGCAAGCATGGTTTTGGAAGGAACGGTCAAATCATTGATGGAGTCATTTAGACTACCTCGGTTAGGAGATTGTACTATCAACCGTTCCAAGCTGAAGCGTTTCCCTATTACAAATTATATGTAGGAGTTACCATGAAAAAAGCAAAAAGTAAATTAGAAATAGTGAATCCTAATGCAGCAGGAATAGACATTGGTTCAGCTGTACACTATGTGTGTGTACCTGAAGGAAGAGATGAACAACGCGTTCAGAAATTTGGCTGCTTTACTGAAGACCTTCATAACTTAGCACAGTGGTTGAAAAAGTGTAAAGTTACAACAGTAGCTATGGAATCAACAGGAGTATATTGGATTCCTTTATTTCAAATACTTAAGTCATACAAATTCGAGGTAAGATTGGTAAATGCACGGCATGTAAAGAATGTACCTGGTAGGAAGTCTGACGTTCAAGATTGCCAATGGCTCCAACAACTGCATAGCTACGGACTGCTTCATGGATCGTTTAGGCCAGATAATCAGATGTGTGTATTGCGCAGTTACGTGCGGCAACGCAAAAATCTCACTGAAAGTGCATCTACACATATTCTGCGTATGCAGAAGGCATTAATTCAAATGAATATACAATTACACAAGGTTATTAGTCATATTACTGGGATAACTGGTATGAAAATCATTGAAGCTATAATTGAAGGCGAAAGAGATTCTGAAAAATTGGCAGAATTCAGGGACGTGCGAATGAAAAATGATCAGTCTACTATTGCAAAAGCGTTAGCTGGTGACTATAGAGAGGAACACTTATTCACGCTAAAGCAAGAATTTGAACTATATAATATTTATCAAGAAAAAATAGCAGAATGTGATAGAAATATTGAAGCCTATTATAAAACGTTTGAAACAAAGTCTTGTGAAAGCAAACAGCTAAGTAAGCAAAAGAATAAAAATAGCAAAAGTAAGCCAAGCTTTGCTTTGTATGAGGAACTGCACCGAATAACTGGTATGGATTTCACTAAAATTCCTGGATTTGATGTATTAAGTATACAAACCATAATTTCAGAAGTTGGTATAAACCATAGTAAATGGCCAACAGAAAAGCACTTTTCATCGTGGTTGGGACTCAGTCCTGCTAATAAAGTTACAGGGGAAAAAGTGTTTAACACAAGAACACGTAAAGTCATTAACCGTGCTGCAAATGCTTTGCGAATAGCTGCTCATTCTGTAGGAAATAGTAAAAGTGCGTTGGGTGCATACTACAGAAGATTGAAAAAACGACTAGGAGCACCAAAAGCAATAACAGCTACTGCAAGAAAAATGGCATGCATATTTTATAGTATGCTCAAATACGGACAGGAATATGTAGAAAAAGGAATGGAATACTATGAAACACGCTATAAAGATAGAACTGTAAAAAATTTGATCAAAAAAGCGAGCGAATTTGGCTACATATTAGTTCAACAAGAAGAGTTAGTTGAGTGAGTTTCTTAGGAGTAAATGGCATTAAAACCAAGCTTAGACGAAGGTTCAAAAATAAAAAACAGCAAATAAGCAACCGAGTTGTGGCTACGAACACATTGGATCAAAATTTTACTACTGATCAGCCAAATAAAGTTTGGGATTACCTACATAAAAACTAAAGAAGGTTGTTGGCGGCAATAATTGACCTATATTCACGCATGGTGGTTAATGAGTAACATGATAATTAGTTATAGATTCTTTATTGATGGCCGTTGATAAACGCAAACCCGATAAAAATCTGCTGTTACATAGCGATCAAGGGTGTTCGGTAGAAGCTGTAGCTTTACTCCTCTCGTTTGAGTTTTATTACTACAACTCCCCCTAAAGAACCGTGCTTGCAGATTTCCCGCACACGGCTCATCAATATTAGTTTTCACAGTCGTCCCTCTTATGCATATAAAGAAAAATGTATTTTTGGCTTTGGTAATGGATTTACTTCTACGTAGTGTACAAACTGTTCCCAGGTCATACTCTTTTTCTGACTACGCCGATTTATCCATTTAGAGGTTGTCCGGAAACAAGTAAAAGGCTATAATATCTGAAATTTTAGTACGGGGTAAAGATGAGAAAAAAGTATCCAACAGATCTAAGCGAAAGGGAATGGGCAAGAATAGAAAAACACTTCAGAGTATCATACAAGAAAGGAGGAAGGCCGCCAAAGTATAGCAAAAGAGAAATATTAGAAGCAATTTTCTATGTATTGCGTACAGGGTGTCAATGGCGGTATTTACCAAATGATTTTCCGCTATGGAAGACTGTGTATGAGCAGTTCAGGCAATGGAAGAAGCAGGGAATTTTTGAGAAAATGAATTATGAAATTACAAAATATAGTAGAAGAAAAATAGGAAGGAATGAGCAGCCGAGTGCCTGTATAGTAGATAGTCAATCTGTAAAGACTACAGAAAAGGGGGGATCAAAGGCTATGATGGAAGTAAAAAAGTAAAGGGTAGAAAAAGGCATATAATTACAGACACTCAGGGTTTTATACTAGGTTGTTACGTAGGCGCTGCTAACGAAAATGATAGAGATGGTATTAAAATAGCATTAAACAATATGAGAACAAAATATACTAAAGTTAAAAAAATGTGGGCTGACATGGGATACCAAGGAAGAAATTTAAAGAATCACATAAAGGAAGAATATGACATAGATATTGAAATTGTTAAAAGGCCTCCATGTAGATTTTGGGTGCACAAAGATACGCCACCTGAGCTACTACCAACAAGAGAACAAGGGTTTAAAGTACAGCCAAGAAGATGGGTTGTAGAAAGGACTTTTGCTTGGGTTAATAGGAATAGAAGGCTATCGAAGGAGTATGATTTACTCACAACATCCACTGAGAATTTCATATACCTAGCTATGAGTAGGGTTATGTTAAAGAGGGAATATGCTTGAATTTACTTGTTTCCGGACAACCTCTCAAACACCAATAATTTCCGCTAATACCAAAGTAGTTATAGTGTCCTGTTAATTTAGCCTTCAGTACTTGCCACCAATCTTTAAGTCGAATACTTCCGCGGACTATTTTCAACCACTCCTTGATTTCTTTTAGTTTTCTGGCTAGATTTAACTTAGAGGTTTTATGTCCCATCATTAATCTACCACGACGACTTTTTGCACCATAGTGCGTAAACCCCAGAAAATTGAAACTTTCCGTCCTTCGTTTCTCTCTTATCGCTCGTTGCCACTCCCTCTTGCCAAACTTTACTACTCTGGTCTTGTTTTCAGATACTTCCAACCCAAATTTATTTAGCCTTTGTTTCAGTAATTCCAGAAATTCTTCCGCGTCTACCTTACTTTCGCAACAAACCACAAAATCATCGCAAAACCTTATTTGTTGTATATATCCTCTGGATCTTGATTTAAATTTCTTTTCTATCCATAAATCCAACACATAATGTAAGTATATATTTGCTAATACAGGACTTACTATACCGCCTTGTGGTGTACCTTGTTTTGTTGCTTCATAATTTCCAGCTTCGACTATCCCTGCCTTGAGAAACCGCTTTACTAACCACAGCAAATTTGGGTCAGTTATTCGTTCCCTTAGACACCTCATTAGCCATTTATGCTGTATATTATCGTAGAACTTCTTGATATCCACTTCTACAATGTAGTTTATTGGCTTGTACTTAACTGCTTTATCTAGTGCATTTACCGCTTGATGACAGTTTCTTCCAGGTCGAAATCCATATGAGCTGTCCAGAAAGTTTGCCTCGTAAATATTTTCTAATATCTTCTTCAGCATAATCTGTACTAATTTATCCTCGGTCGATGGTATTCCGAGTCCGCGTTTCTCTTTACTTCCAGCTTTCGGTATATATACCCTCTTTACTGGTTGTGGTTGATATTGCTTCCTCTTCATACTTTCTACTAGCACTTCGAGTTTCTCATTCAGATTTTCTCCGTATGATTCCACTGTTATCTGGTCTACTCCACAAGCCTTGTTACGCTTCAGTTCTTTATAACATCTCGCAAGATTCTCTGTATTTATCAGATGGACTAACGATGTGAATTTTAGTCGCTTATCTTGCTTTGCTCTTACTGCTATCTGGTTTAGTTTATATCGCATGTTATTCCTACCTCCGTTGTATTGGCATAGCAATCCCTATTCCAGTTACTATATTGCTGATCGCTTCCCCTTGTACGTGGCTTTCCCACATTCTGAGTACTATCAATCAGTCCGACTTCCCCTGCATCTTCCGCTAGTTCTTGCCTTTGTTGACTTGTTCCAACGTACCTTAATAGGAATGCATGGGATCTCCCAAGTTCACTTGAAGTCCATTTCAATACATGGCACGGTCTCAGATCCCGATAGAGTGAGTGATAACTTGCCTTTACGTTATCCTTCATGCTGTCTTCCATGGCCATGAACATGTCGACCTCTATGTCTTCAGGTATTTCGGGACTCCACTCCTTCACTTCCGTTGTGCCCTGCATTGTCCATCCCACTAGCTCTATTACACTCGTTACCTCATGCAACATAGTGGTCTGTTCCAAACTTTTGGCTAGACTTTGTTTGTGTTGGATTTTCACCAACTGTTCTCCAAGCACTTCTTGGCGCACCTTGGAATTCCTGAACAAATACTTGTACCAAGTAATGAAAAAGAGCTTGTAGCAAGTACAGGTTACGGTATGGGAGATGTCATTACCAAAACAGGAAATGCAGGAGATTTGCGTGTTGCGACTTTGGGTGCTCAACAGGTTGTTCCTCGTGGAGGGACTGTTAGTACTATTGAAGCATTAAAGAATTTGCCTAATAACAGAACAATCAAAATTTTTCTCCTTAATGATCAGAGTGTTGCTCAAATTTTTAAAAAGTCTGATCGAGAGGTCGAATTTTCTTTCTCTAATGGTAATACCTATGAACTTAATTTGCATTTGATTAATGAAGAAAGTCTAAAAGTGCTATTTAATAAAGAAAATTCAGTTCTAGCTAATGCTATTAATGATTTTTCTACTGTTAAAATGCCAATTTTAGAACAAAAAAGTGGTAAGAATGAACAAGCTCCTATTCAATTAGCTGGACATGTAATACGAGAGGATTCCATACAAGTAGTACAGCCGAAAAGTTTAGTAAATATTAGGGATAATAATGTTCAACTTGTAAACGAAAGTGATCAACCAATTCAGAATGATAATGTAGTAGCTTCTATTAGTAGCGATGATAATCATAGTGATTCAAGTAAAATTCAGTTAGATGAATCACGAACTGGTAGCGATCAAGTATCCAATCAATCTACCGGACATATAACAAAAATGGATAATGAGCAAGCTCCTCTCAGTGAGGGTAATTCTAAGCTTGAAAGTGATCAACAAGATCCACAACCAGAAGTTTTACCTATAGTGCTCAATGGCAATCCTAATAATATAGCTGTTACAAATGAAAATGTTAAAATGCCAATTCTAGAACAAAAAAGTGATACCCAAACCAACAGCAAGCAGTCTACTAATCCAAACAATGGAGGTGTTACTGCACCATCTGTTCAACTAGCTCCACCTAAAAGTGTAGATAAGAATAGTGGTAAAAAAGATACACAACCAAAACTAATACCAACAGGGGTACCTTTAGTAGCTAGTAAAGACTCTAACCGAGTAAATATAGCCTTTCTTATAATAGTCCGAATGCGATAAGATATGTGTTTATGGCTATAGCAGGCCAGTAGCATATTACGGTCTGTTCGGATTATTGTAAAAAGAGCTATAATGTTCAAGGTAACAGCAAACAACCTAGTTATCCAGGCAAAAACAACCCTGCTCTACAAAATGCAAAAAGTAAGTTGCCTGTGATAGCTGCTTCTATGTTAGCAATAACCGGAGTTGCTATAGGGATAGCTATTGCAGTTTACTTGGAAATGCTAGCAGTGGGAATAGCAGTTGGAGCTTGTTGTCTAGTTGCTGCTGCGGTCATATACTATTGTAATAAACCTTTAAATTCACTTGAAGAAAGTAGTGTTAATAAATTTACAGATCGCGAAGAGCTTACTGTGTAAGGGCTTATTACACAACGGTAAATTAAGGAATAAATATTATAGTTTACCATTTAATAATTTATTATCATTATGTTAATTATCATAAAATAAGAACCAAAGCCTGATTTAAAATGCGTACTCGATAAATACTTCGGCGAAAGTACTATTGCTGATGTTTCAAGTAATCTACTGCTTACCAGTTATGATATACACAACAACTGTCCATTTTTCCTTAAAAGTTGGAGAGAAAACAGGAATTTCATCAAGTTAAAAGATGCACTCAGAGCCACAACAGCAGCACCAACATACTTTGCACCTAAGTACTTAGAAGTTAGCCAAGAAAAAAGAGTATTAGTCGATGGAGGGGTATTTGCCAATAACCCAGCGGCTTGTGCATATGCAAATAGCAAAAAACTTTTCCCTAATGAAGAAATAGTGCTGGTATCAATTGGCACAGGTCGGCTATCTAATCGAATAAAATACAGAAAATTAGGAAAGATAGCCTGCTCTATTAAATGTGATGTTTGCATCGAGCCTTGATGTAGTAAATTACCAGCTAGGTAACGTAATGGACGACAGATACGTAAGAATACAATCACAACTGACAATAGCGTCGGCTGAGATGGATAATGTAACACCTAAAAATATTAAATGTCTGCAGCAGGAGGCAAATGCAATGATAGAAGGTAATCAAAAAGTAATCGATAAATTTTGCGATATCGTATCTTAATTTACATAAAAATGCCAAGCAAACTAAAGAAATAAAGCAAAGAAAGGTTTAAAAAACATAGTTTCGCCCAAAAAACGTACTAAGGGGCAAGAAGCTAAAATTTCAAACGATAAGCCAAAACCGCTCTCTGAAATTGTGGTGAAACCTAACCTATGCTCCTCTAAAGCAGAAAATGTCAAAAAAGATAAAAAAGGAATAAAAGAAAAAATAAAAAGCTTAAAAACAAAGAAAGCAAAACCCGTAGAGAAAGAGCTGAAAAAGGGCAACGTGTTCAAAAAAGGCTTCAAAAAGCTAAAAGGAAAAGTAAAAAAATTAAACCCCATAAAGGTTAAGAAAAATAAGATAATCGGGAGCAAAAGATTAGCATTTTTACTGACAGCTAGTACGATTGTGGCAATTTTACCAACATTCAGTTTAGCTCCCTTGCCAGCACTAGCAATAACTTCGGCATGTGTTTTCAGTATTAATTTTATTGCAGTCAAAACATTAAAGAAGTTTATCAAACAACGCAAATTAGCAGCAGAATCTAAAGAAGTAGCTGAACCAAACAAGCCGGAAGAAGAAATTCAAGATATATCAGTCGAATCAATAAAAGAAGAATCCAAGCAAGTTTCCAAAGAATAGATTTCTATATTAATAGATTTGCTTAAATATCTTTCTATTTCTACTTAAATATTATATATTTAATAAAAAACACTAGCAAAGCGGGAATTTTATTTGCAAAATAATACGAAAGTGAGTGCGCAAGTTAGAGGTTGTCCGGAAACAAGTAAAAGGCTATAATATCTGAAATTTTAGTACGGGGTAAAGATGAGAAAAAAGTATCCAACAGATCTAAGCGAAAGGGAATGGGCAAGAATAGAAAAACACTTCAGAGTATCATACAAGAAAGGAGGAAGGCCGCCAAAGTATAGCAAAAGAGAAATATTAGAAGCAATTTTCTATGTATTGCGTACAGGGTGTCAATGGCGGTATTTACCAAATGATTTTCCGCTATGGAAGACTGTGTATGAGCAGTTCAGGCAATGGAAGAAGCAGGGAATTTTTGAGAAAATGAATTATGAAATTACAAAATATAGTAGAAGAAAAATAGGAAGGAATGAGCAGCCGAGTGCCTGTATAGTAGATAGTCAATCTGTAAAGACTACAGAAAAGGGGGGATCAAAGGCTATGATGGAAGTAAAAAAGTAAAGGGTAGAAAAAGGCATATAATTACAGACACTCAGGGTTTTATACTAGGTTGTTACGTAGGCGCTGCTAACGAAAATGATAGAGATGGTATTAAAATAGCATTAAACAATATGAGAACAAAATATACTAAAGTTAAAAAAATGTGGGCTGACATGGGATACCAAGGAAGAAATTTAAAGAATCACATAAAGGAAGAATATGACATAGATATTGAAATTGTTAAAAGGCCTACATGTAGATTTTGGGTGCACAAAGATACGCCACCTGAGCTACTACCAACAAGAGAACAAGGGTTTAAAGTACAGCCAAGAAGATGGGTTGTAGAAAGGACTTTTGCTTGGGTTAATAGGAATAGAAGGCTATCGAAGGAGTATGATTTACTCACAACATCCACTGAGAATTTCATATACCTAGCTATGAGTAGGGTTATGTTAAAGAGGGAATATGCTTGAATTTACTAGTTTCCGGACAACCTCTTAGAGCTCTTTCCATAAAAGTCCGGATGTGATAGGATAAGGGTAGATGATGATAAGGAGGTTGAATGCCAGCAGCATATAGTTATGATTTAAGAAAAAAAGCAATGGAAGCGCTAGACGAAGGAGAAAGCAGAGAAACAGTGGCAGCAAGATTTAAGATTGGACGAACTACTTTATGGGAGTGGCAGCAAAGAAGAAAAGAAACAGGAGACTTTCAATCAAAAAAACTTGGAAATGGGGGTTACAATCACAAAATTACCGACTGGGATACCTTTGCCAAATTTGCCAGAGAACACGGAGGAAAGACTCTATCGGAAATGGCTAAACTTTGGAACAACGTTAGTATCCAAACGATCTATCGAGCCCTTAAAAAAATTGAATTTACGCGCAAAAAAAGACATATGGATACAAGGAAAGAAACGAAGAAAAACGTGCTGAATTTTTGAAAATTATAGCGACAAAAGAACCTAAAAACTTAGTGTATATAGATGAGTCTGGCATTGATAACACCGAAGACTACCCCTACGGATATTGCCAGAAAGGACAGCGGTTTTATGCCTTAAAATCTGGAAAGAAAACTCAACGAATCAGTATGGTTGCAGCCTTAAGTGGAAGAAAGATAGTTGTTCCGTTAACCTTTGAAGGCCACTGTAATATGGATGTTTTTAATGGATGGTTTGAGCAATTTTTGACACCGATCTTGGAACCTGGACAGACTGTCATTCTTGACAATGCTACTTTTCATAAGTCTGATAAGATTATCGAGCTTGCTAAAGGGGTTGGTGCAGAAATTTTGTATCTGCCGCCTTATTCTCCAGATTTCAACAAAATTGAGCATCATTGGTTTGCTATAAAAAACAGAGCCAGGAAAAACATTCCTCTATTCGAATCCTTTCGTCGTGCTGTTGATTCTGCCTTCCTATGACCTGTTCGGACTATTATGAGAAATGCTATATGAGGTTGTCCGGAAACAAGTAAATTCAAGCATATTCCCTCTTTAACATAACCCTACTCATAGCTAGGTATATGAAATTCTCAGTGGATGTTGTGAGTAAATCATACTCCTTCGATAGCCTTCTATTCCTATTAACCCAAGCAAAAGTCCTTTCTACAACCCATCTTCTTGGCTGTACTTTAAACCCTTGTTCTCTTGTTGGTAGTAGCTCAGGTGGCGTATCTTTGTGCACCCAAAATCTACATGTAGGCCTTTTAACAATTTCAATATCTATGTCATATTCTTCCTTTATGTGATTCTTTAAATTTCTTCCTTGGTATCCCATGTCAGCCCACATTTTTTTAACTTTAGTATATTTTGTTCTCATATTGTTTAATGCTATTTTAATACCATCTCTATCATTTTCGTTAGCAGCGCCTACGTAACAACCTAGTATAAAACCCTGAGTGTCTGTAATTATATGCCTTTTTCTACCCTTTACTTTTTTACTTCCATCATAGCCTTTGATCCCCCCTTTTCTGTAGTCTTTACAGATTGACTATCTACTATACAGGCACTCGGCTGCTCATTCCTTCCTATTTTTCTTCTACTATATTTTGTAATTTCATAATTCATTTTCTCAAAAATTCCCTGCTTCTTCCATTGCCTGAACTGCTCATACACAGTCTTCCATAGCGGAAAATCATTTGGTAAATACCGCCATTGACACCCTGTACGCAATACATAGAAAATTGCTTCTAATATTTCTCTTTTGCTATACTTTGGCGGCCTTCCTCCTTTCTTGTATGATACTCTGAAGTGTTTTTCTATTCTTGCCCATTCCCTTTCGCTTAGATCTGTTGGATACTTTTTTCTCATCTTTACCCCGTACTAAAATTTCAGATATTATAGCCTTTTACTTGTTTCCGGACAACCTCTATCATCGCAAAATTGTGCTCTGCATGCAGGAGAGTATAATTCTGCTATGCTTCTCTCAAGCTTTGCTGAGAGCCCTCTAATTTCAGCAATAAATCTTCCACTACTTAATGTCACTTTACCAAAAATTCCTGAATGTAGATTCATTGTTCCCTGGGTCAAGTCTTTATAATTCACAAGAAATATCTCAATATTTGCAAAGTCGTACTTTCCTGATAAAACATCTTTTTCTTTGATATCAACACTATTTAATATTCCCTCAATTTCCAAATTATCAGTCTTTAAATCGCTGTTTAATATTATACTACTGGCTGTAAATCCACTTGAAGATTTATAGAGTATATTATCAATATTTAAGTCTTCATCATAGTCAGTGAATCCCATTACTTCTCCACCTGCAAGCGTTAATTTCCAGCACGTAGCAGTGGTAAGTAATTCTCCAGCTAAATGATTTTTTAGTGTGGTTTGCATAGGGGCCTCCTGCTTAATTGATTAAATTTGAAAGTATAGCTCTTTTTACAATAATCCGAACAGACCGTAATATGCTACTGGCCTGCTATAGCCATAAACACATATCTTATCGCATTCGGACTATTATAAGAAAGGCTATAGCTATACGGCCAGTAGAATAAGGGCAGTGTGTTCTTTTCTCATCATCTAAGTAGCCATAAAGCGTCATTCCGGTGACCATAGGGTGTCATTCCAGTGCTTGACACTGGAATCCAGGAAATTTTGCTTGTAAGTAAGCAAACTGATTTGGTGAGCATAAAAAGTGGCTGATCTTATGCTGAATAAACGCTTTTGATGAAGTTGCATGGAAAGCTGGATCCCAGTGTCTGGGCACTGGAATGACATCCTTCTTGGTGGAGTGTCCTCAAATCACAATGTTCGTACAGTTGTGTGTCACGCACTGGGATGACAGGAGAGAGGACACCATATGTTTATTTGATCGACAAATAAACACTAACAGACAAGAATACACCACAGTTAACTGTGGTGTGTACTGGCTGGTTAGAAAGAAAACTTCACACCAGTAAGAAGGAGAATTCCTTGGTTAGAAGGTACATCAGCATCAGACTCATCTTTCAGCTTACCTGTTTCGTTAGTCATAAAATAATGGAGAGCTGCGTAAGGAACAAATTTGTTCTTACTGCATGCAGGAGACAGATCATATTGAACGCCAAGTGCACCATCATGAAGCATATCTTTGTCATTCATTCTGCTGCCAAAATACGTCAAACTTGTGTAGATATTCTCATGTTGATACCCAGCTCCTACAGTCCAATACATGGTATCTATACTATCTTTACCAAATTGAGCTTTCAGCCCTTCCACTCTTTTGCCATCAGTAGCATCTTTACTATCAATTTCCGTATAGGTATCACCAATTAATTTTTTAATACCCTTCGGTTGACCAGATTTGCCCAAGTATGCAAAAGAGGCAGCAAACTTTACGCCTTGATCTTCATTAATCTTATAATCAGCGCTTACACCCAAATTAACACCCATAAGGTCATTGTACTCTACATATTCATTATAAACATGCTTATCTTTATTTAGTTTTTTTGCTTGACCATACTCACCAACTGCAGAAGTTTTAACTTTTACATTATATTTATCAAAGTCATATTCATATGATGCACCAGCACTTACTATGTGCCCATAGTCTGGACCGACATGCCTTATCTTATCTTTTACCTTACCGTTTTTCTCTTCTTTTTCTTTCACAATAAACAAGCTACTATCATAACGAGGTGCATAACTGATGCCAAACCTTGCGCCCATATAATTTGGTGAGTAGTAGGCAACTCTAAATGGCAGTGTAGTCATAACGCCTTTGTTATATTTCCCTGCCATGCGGAAAGAGAATTTTTCACTTTCACTCGAAAAACTTTCAGTGTAAAGACGTGGTGTTACATAAAATGGAAAGCTAGCAGCGCTTCCTTCTAAGTTCACTTTTCTGAACCAGTCACTATCTGCAGCTCCGTCAACAGTCGCAATTCTTGTTGCATCAAGCCTCATCAGAGCCTCAGGACCAAATTGGTAACCAAGCTTCACGTCACCATATTTTGAGTTAACAAACACATGCGCACTTCTGCCTTTTGCAGCATAAACACCCTGTGAAGCTCCCTTACCTTCGGTCACTGGGACATGAAACTGCACGTCAGCACCATAAAGAAGACCTAAATCTTCATTCTTATTTTCTGCTCTGAGGTGCAATATTGCATCAGCAATCATACCCATATCGTTGCTGTAATCACCAATATTTCCTATTCCTTCATAGAATATTGGATTTGCTCCTCTTGTTATATCTGGAGTGGCATTATAATACTCTGTAGATCTGTTTGGCATAACGTTATAACGTTTATAATCTGCGCCACTTGGTCCAGCTTTGCCATAACCTTGAGCATCAACAACACCACCAAAAGTTATTCTTAAATTACTTTGCCCTTGATTGGTATCGATAATATCAACTCCACCAACTGAAACAACAGGACTTGCCTTACCTTTTTCCTCTGTATTTTTGTTAACAACTTTTATATCCTTCTTTACATCTTTAGCTTCAACTTTAGCATTCTTAGTTTTAGAACGCTTAGTTTTTGAAACTTTACCTTTTTCTATATTAGAATTCTTAGCGTTTAGAGCTTTCGCTTTTGAATCCTCTATAAGCTTTGCTTTTTTCTCATTTGCTAGCCTGATCTCCTCTTTTTTCTTCTGCTCGGCTGCTAATCTCATCTCTTCCTTTTTCTTAAGCTCTTCAGCTTTTTTTCTTGGATCAGCATTACATATTCTGTCCATCTTTTCTTTCAGTTTTTTATTTGATGTTTTCATAACTTCTGTTTTTCCAGAAGTTTTTGTGCTCTCTTGCTTTTTTATTTCCTTCATACTCTCATCAGGAAAGTCAGCTGCAAAACTGCTGAAAGAACATAAAGTTAATAAAGAAACTAGAGCAGTTCTAGTATACATAGACTTTTTCATGAAGTGCCCCCAAAAAATTTCGAAATCATATCTTAAATGTAAATAGTATAAAAATGTTGAAAATTCAACTTAAAGCAACCTTATAACGAAAATAAAAGTAAAATGCAATACCTTAAAAGCAACTTTCTTAATATGCTCAACGTGTATATTAACCAAAATTTAGTACAGAGGTTCGCTTGTGAGTGCATTATAACTCGACTATTTATTCTATGGAAGTAAAATTTTTCCACCACAAGTTCTTTCCCATTCTTCTTTAAATTTCTTTAGGTATTCTTTTTTTTCGCACTCTAAAAGCAGCTCTTCCGCACTTTTGTTGTAGCTTTCAGTAGTAATCCTTCCCTGATGATGCATGAACCTTAAGTAAATCAAATAAGTGTTAATTACATCTGTTTCACAATAATCTCGAATCTCTTGTATCTTGCCGCTATCGTATAAGTCCATAACTTGTGACCCATCAACTCCAATCTTACCAGGAAGATTAAATGCTGCACAAACTTCGTTCATTTTTACTCTCGCAGAAGCTCCAAAATCAGAGAGGGATTCAAGCAAATCACAATGCCAATCACTGCTATATCTCTGATTGTAACTATTCCACTTATCGCCAGCTTTATGAAAATATTCCGCTTGAATGCCATGGACCATAGCACGATACTTCAGCACTGGTATATCAAAAGTGCGTCCGTTGAACGAAACTAATCTTGGCTTTTTCTCTGATATGTAGTTAAAAAATCCTTTCACTAGCTCCTTTTCACTGGAATTTAGTGTGCCTCCAGATCTTATTTCTTGCAGTGTGAACACCTCATAACCACTCTGGTAGCTTATATTGCAAAGTAAAAAACTAATAACTACAACAAGGTAAAAAGGCTGACGCAGAAAAGAGTTTTGCCCGTTTGTTATTTCAAGATGATATTTTGTTAATGCATCTCTCTTCTCTTCTACACTACTATCATCACTAATATTGAGTAAATTTTTGCAGGAATTTACATCTGGTATAGTTTCAATATCAAATACCAATAAAGAATTAAGCATTGCCTATATACTCCTCCGGACGGTCGATCCAAGGTCGCACTTTCACAAATAAAAAGAGGTGTACCTTGCACTCAAATAATTTTTCTAGTTCAGCACGCGCTTCGATATTAATTTTTTTAATATTACTGCCATCTTTTCCTAGTACTATTTTTTTATGACTATCTTTCAACACAAATATGATCTGTTTGATGACTAAACTCTTATCTTTTTTTTCCTCAAATTGTTCAGTTATAACAGCTGTAGAGTATGGCAATTCTTCACGCAAGTTCAAGAATAATTTTTCTCTCGTAATTTCTGCTGATAAAAAATTTGTCGAGGAATCGGTTATTTGATCTTCTTCATAAAACCAGGGGCTCACCGATGCAACTTCAGACAAGTAATTCATCAAATCAGAAAGTCCATCATTCTTTAATGCTGATATCATAAAAACCTTTTCAAATTTATAAAGCAAATTCAGATGCTCATGCGCCATCTTTAATTCAGGCCTTTTTACCAAATCAGTTTTATTGATAACCAAAATGCATCTGCCTTTTGTGCGCTGCAGCCGCATAAATATAGTCTTAATTCTTTCTATATTTTTCAAATAATTGCTTACATCAACAAGCAACAAAGTGATGTCACTATCCTTAACTGCCGACCATGCAGATTTGACTAAAGCTTTTTCAAGTTTTGTTTCTGCTGAGAAAATTCCTGGGGAGTCAGTAAAGACAACTTGTGTGTTGTTGCATGTTGCAACACCCCTTATTTGCGTCCTTGTTGTTTGCACTTTAGGGGTGACAATTGCAATTTTCTTGCCTATGATGCTGTTAATTAATGTAGACTTCCCAGCATTTGGTAAGCCAGCTATCGTTACAAATAAGCATTTTTGTTCTTTCACAAAGAAAATTATAAAGAAAACTGAATGTCAGCGTCAAGCTACTTATATGACAAGAAGTCAGAAAATCCATAGGAGGATTTGCTAATGAAGGCTCTTAAGTTGACGCCATTGCCAGAACGACTGCTTGATTTAAGGGTAACGTTTTAACCATAAGGTCACTAACTCCTTAATATGTGTGTTCATAATTTGATTTTCCACGAAAGACATAATAGCAATAACCAGTGTAAGTTAAAATGATTGGTAAAAGCGGTATTATAACAATGAGCATTAAAGATAAACTTGGCCCAGAAGCAGCTGCATCCAGAATGGTATATTGAAAAGGTATAATCCATGGGTAGATACTAATTCCTAAACCTAAATATCCCATAAAAAAAATAGCAATACTGAGAAAGAATGGACGGTACTCCCGTTTAGTATTCTGAAGATCAAACCACAGCATGAAAAATAGCCAAGATGTGAGTAATGGAATAGAAAATAAATAATAAAAATTTGGCATACTAAACCAAAAGTTTTTAATACGTTCATTTAAAAATGGTGTCACTACACTCACTAGTCCCATGAAAATACCTACAAAACCAAGCGTATAAGAAGCAACCTTGCGTGCCCATTCTTGTGTTATATTTTCTGTCTTCATTATGAGCCATGTAGAACCTAAAAGTGCATATCCAAATATCACAGCAACGCCTGTCATTACACTAAAAGCACTTGCCCAATCAAATTGGCCACCAGAAAAGTTGCGTCCGTTTACTTCTACACCATGTATAAATGCGCCTAAAATCATGCCCTGGCAAAATGCAGCACCAAGTGACCCAAAATGAAAGGCATAATCCCATAATTGCCTGTATTTTCCTTCTGCCTTAAAACGAAACTCAAAGGATACTCCGCGCACTATAAGGCCAAGCAGCATAATAATGATTGGAATATAAAAAGCAGGCATTAATATTGAATATGCAAGAGGAAAAGCAGCAAACAACCCTCCACCACCCAATACCAACCATGTTTCGTTTCCATCCCAAAATGGTGCAATTGAGCTTATCATGTGATCACGGCATTTATCTGACGGTGCAAAAGGAAGTAAAATACCAATACCTAAATCAAACCCATCCATTAAAATATACAGTAAAACAGCTATGGCAATTAGTAATCCCCAGATTAGGGGTAAATTAATTAAGGAAGAAAAATCAAACATGATTGTTGTCCTTTCCAGATGTACCAGCATCAATCACTGAAGCTCCAATACCGTGTTTATAAAATTGCTCTTCTTCTTTAATGACAGGAATTCCTTTGTATATAAGTTTCAGAATATAGTAACTACCTGCTCCAAATATAAGGGTATACATAACGATAAATGCAATCAAAGACCATGCAACCTGAGGACCGGTAATCGCAGATGAAAATGATTCAATTGTGCGCATAATTCCATATACAGTGTAAGGTTGACGGCCAATTTCAGTAGTAAACCAACCTGCAAGTAACGCTATGAACCCAGACGGCATCATTGATATCCACCATCCATGTAAGAAACAACTTTGGAATAATTTGCCACGAAGATACTGTATAACACTTACTGACCCAATTATGATCATTAAAATTCCAACTCCAACCATTATACGGAAGGACCAGAATACCCATACTACAGGTGGTCTATCTTCTTTTTTCCATTCCTTTAATCCTTTTACTTCTCCTAAAAAATCATGTGTTAAGATCAAGCTGGCAAGATTAGGAATTTTTATCTCGTAGTGATTAATTTCATTTTGCTGATCCGGATAAGCAAATAAAAGTAAGCCAGCCCCTTTTTCGGTTTCCCATATACCTTCCATTGCAGCAATCTTAGCAGGTTGATGCTTTAGTGTATTTAATCCATGCCTATCTCCCATGAACAGCTGAAATGGTGCAGCTAAAGCTACCATAATGGTTGCCATACCAAGCATAATTCTTGCTTGAGGAGCATGTCGTTTTCTCCAAAGATAAAATGCTCCTACACCACCAACCACAAAAGCTGTTGTAAGATAGGCTGCTGTTACCATATGAATAAAGCGATAAGGGAAAGAAGGATTAAAAATAATCTCTAACCAATTGGTTGGATATAGGAGACCATTCTCACCAATCGTGAATCCAGCGGGTGTTTGCATCCAACTGTTGGCCGCAATAATCCAAAAAGCTGAAATAAGCGTTCCCACTGCAACAATACAAGTAGAAGCAAAGTGCATACGAGAACTTACTCTATTCCATCCAAATAGCATAATACTCAAAAAAGATGCCTCCAGAAAAAAGGCTGTTAAAACCTCAAAGGAAAATAGAGGGCCGAGAACATTGGCTATGCGGTCAGAAAAAATCGACCAATTGGTACCAAGTTGATATGACATTACAACTCCAGATACCACTCCCATGCCAAAAGCAACGGCAAAAATCTTGATCCAGAATTTATAAACATCACGGAAACGTGTATCACCAGTCTTAAGCCAACACCATTCCAAAAAGGCTAGAAAACTTGCAAGCCCGATCGTGAAAGCAGGAAATATAATGTGAAAGCCTATTGTGAAGGCAAACTGAATTCGAGCTAATAATAAAGGATCAAATTTAAACATTTTACCTAATACCCATGTATTACAAATAATAGCCAAATCTGCCTATAATTCAATCCATTTTTTCACAAAATTGACCTTACCCAGAAAAAGTAGAGAGAAAGTTAAGACGTTTTTGTCATGAGAATAAATTGTGCAGGAATACAACTGTTCTCCCTTGTCATACCGTCACGGTATCTCTAGATCCCGCTAACACGTAGCGGAATGACGATTGTCAGGCCAGCGCCCCTATGATGTCATCCCAGTGTCAGCTACTCGGATGACATCATCCTTTTTTTGGGATTCCAGCGTCACACGCTGGAATGACACCTTCCGTATAAACATTAAGAAATTTACCAAATGAAAAAAAAGGCAAAAGAAGCCCCGTGGTTGGCTAATTACTTACATTATACTTTCAAGTATGGCGTTTTTTATTCTAAACGTTTAATAACCGCGATTCAGCTACTTTTAAACCGCAACTAATCTAAATTATAAACGTTAAGAAATTTACTAAACAGAAAAAAGGCAAAAGAACCCCTAGGGTAGCTAGTTATTCACTATCCATTTTTTAAGTTGGCGTTTTTTTATGTTTTAAACGCTTTATAAGCGCGTTTCAGCTTATGTAGGTAGAAATTTTATAAGACATAAGATGCACATAGTGCAAAAAATTAAGCATGAGACGCCAGATACGTGAGTTTTTGTCATTTAATCTGTACAGAGAAGATAAATAAATAGCTTCAGTTTCATGATAAGGGGGTTGGCGAAGGGTGTCAAGTAACTTTTGCATTTAATCCATTTCTATGGCTTATATAATAATCGTTATTGTAGTATAATTTAGAATAATGCAATAGATACCTAAATGTTTTAGCTATTAATTATATGTTGCACAAAAGCATATATTGCCCTACCATCCAAGTAGGTTAGAAATAAAGAGGTTTTTATGAGTTTTACTTTACCTGAATTACCATACGATAACACAGCTTTGGAGCCTTATATATCTGCAAAAACCTTAGATTTTCATTATGATAAGCACCATAAAGGATATTTAAATAAACTCAACGAGCTAGTTGAAAATACGGATTATCAACATGTAAAAATTGAGGAATTAATAACAAAAGTGCATGGTAATAGCGGCAACTTGCCTATATTTAATAATGCAGCACAAGTTTGGAACCATACTTTTTATTGGAATTCAATGAAAAAAAATGGTGGTGGTAAGCCTAAAGATGGTAGTCTTCTAGCAAAAAAAATTCAAGACGATATCGGTGGCTTTGATAAATTTTATGAAGAATTTTCGAATCATGGAGTAAGCCAGTTTGGCAGTGGATGGGTATGGTTAGTGCTCGAAAAAGGTAGGTTAGGAAAGCTCAAAATCACCAAGACTCCAAATGCAGATTTGCCAATAATTTATGGCCAAGTGCCACTACTCACTATGGATGTGTGGGAGCACGCCTATTATTTAGATTGTCAAAACCGTAGAATTGACTACATAAAAGTTTTCCTTGATCATTTGATTAATTGGGATTTTGCAGAAGAGAACTTAGAAGAATATATGAGATGAATATACCCCGGGTAACAAAATTAGATAATGGTCTGCGCATAATAACTGAGCAGGTGCGTGATATTGATTCCGTAGCTTTAAGCATACGAGTTGGTGTTGGCAGTAGAGCAGAAAGTGCAAAGCAAAATGGAATATCCCATTTTTTAGAACACATGGCTTTCAAAGGGACGAAGACAAGAACTGCCTTTGAAATTGCAAAAGCTTTTGATGACATAGGTGGAGTTTTCAACGCTAGCACCGGTAGGGAAAGCACCACCTATTATGCAAAAGTCCTCAAGAAAGACATAAAAACTGGTATTGATATATTAATAGATATATTGATGAATTCCACGTTTCCAGAAGATGAATTGGAACGTGAGAAGGGTGTTGTAATACAAGAGATTTTTCAAACTAATGATTCACCAAGTGACATTATTTTCGACAAATATTTTGAGGCAGCTTATAAAGACCAACCATTTGGTAGGTCAATCTTAGGCACGCAAAATACTGTAAAATCTTTTACTCGAGGAGATCTAGATAATTACATAAATGAGCATTACTTTGGTGAGAATATGCTATTTGCCGTTGCAGGAAATGTTGAACATGAAGAAGTTGTTGCATTAACCAAAGATTTTCTCTCAAAGATTCATTCTAAAAAGCTGAAAAAAAGCCAAAATGCGAGCTGTACTGGTGGTGAGTATTTAGAACATCGTAAATTAGATCAGGTACACTTGCTAATTGGTCTACCTAGTGTTTCTCGCCATGACGATAAATATCACACGTTTCAAGTGCTTGATTCTATATTAGGGAGCGGAATGTCATCACGTTTATTCCAGGAAGTAAGGGAAAAGCAGGGATTAGCTTACTCTGTTTATTCATTTAATTCCAGCTATACTAATACAGGAATGTTTTCCATTTTTGCTGGTACAGACAGTAGTAACTTAGATAAGCTTTTAAAATCTATAACGACAGAGTTGAAGAAGTTGTCTACAGATGATCTGAAGGAAGAAGAAGTAAATAGAGTGAAAGAGCGAGTAAAATCCCAAATTTTAATGTCACGCGAAAGTGTTAGCTCACGTGCTGAAACATTGGGACACTACTACGGTAACTATAATAGGTACATCAGTAAAAATGAATTAATAGAAAAAATTGGTGCAGTTACCACTGCTAACGTAAAAAAAGCAGCAGAAGAATTGTTATCTCAGCATGAAAAAACCACTCTAGCTGCAATTGGAGAAATTGAATCATTGCCAAGTTACGATAAAGTGGTTTCTATGCTTAAAGCTTAGTGTACTTTAATTATGTTGCTTAAGCTCACTAAAAAGTTCAATGAACGTTTGCAAAATCCTTTCTATAAAAAGTTTGCTTTCTGGTTCATCGCGTATATTACTTATCAGTTTATTCAAAGTTTTCTCGCTGTTTCGTAAAAATAAATAGCTTTCTACTGCTTGCACACCAGACAAGACAGTCAAAATTCCTCCTATCACTAGACAAGCAGCTATAGCAGGTACGGTACCCACTGCAATTGCAGTTGCGATTAATGATAACCCAGCTAAGAATGTAACGGCTGAAACGCAAAACGCTATTTGATGTTTTTCTTTATTGTTAACGTTCGGTAGAAGCTGTAGCTTTACTCCTCTCGTTTGAGTTTTATTACTACAACTCCCCCTAAAGAACCGTGCTTGCAGATTTCCCGCACACGGCTCATCAATATTAGTTTTCACAGTCGTCCCTCTTATGCATATAAAGAAAAATGTATTTTTGGCTTTGGTAATGGATTTACTTCTACGTAGTGTACAAACTGTTCCCAGGTCATACTCTTTTTCTGACTACGCCGATTTATCCATTTAAATGCTAGCTTTCTTACTGATGTGTAAAATTGTTTCAAACACCAATAATTTCCGCTAATACCAAAGTAGTTATAGTGTCCTGTTAATTTAGCCTTCAGTACTTGCCACCAATCTTTAAGTCGAATACTTCCGCGGACTATTTTCAACCACTCCTTGATTTCTTTTAGTTTTCTGGCTAGATTTAACTTAGAGGTTTTATGTCCCATCATTAATCTACCACGACGACTTTTTGCACCATAGTGCGTAAACCCCAGAAAATTGAAACTTTCCGTCCTTCGTTTCTCTCTTATCGCTCGTTGCCACTCCCTCTTGCCAAACTTTACTACTCTGGTCTTGTTTTCAGATACTTCCAACCCAAATTTATTTAGCCTTTGTTTCAGTAATTCCAGAAATTCTTCCGCGTCTACCTTACTTTCGCAACAAACCACAAAATCATCGCAAAACCTTATTTGTTGTATATATCCTCTGGATCTTGATTTAAATTTCTTTTCTATCCATAAATCCAACACATAATGTAAGTATATATTTGCTAATACAGGACTTAGAGGTTGTCCGGAAACAAGTAAATTCAAGCATATTCCCTCTTTAACATAACCCTACTCATAGCTAGGTATATGAAATTCTCAGTGGATGTTGTGAGTAAATCATACTCCTTCGATAGCCTTCTATTCCTATTAACCCAAGCAAAAGTCCTTTCTACAACCCATCTTCTTGGCTGTACTTTAAACCCTTGTTCTCTTGTTGGTAGTAGCTCAGGTGGCGTATCTTTGTGCACCCAAAATCTACATGGAGGCCTTTTAACAATTTCAATATCTATGTCATATTCTTCCTTTATGTGATTCTTTAAATTTCTTCCTTGGTATCCCATGTCAGCCCACATTTTTTTAACTTTAGTATATTTTGTTCTCATATTGTTTAATGCTATTTTAATACCATCTCTATCATTTTCGTTAGCAGCGCCTACGTAACAACCTAGTATAAAACCCTGAGTGTCTGTAATTATATGCCTTTTTCTACCCTTTACTTTTTTACTTCCATCATAGCCTTTGATCCCCCCTTTTCTGTAGTCTTTACAGATTGACTATCTACTATACAGGCACTCGGCTGCTCATTCCTTCCTATTTTTCTTCTACTATATTTTGTAATTTCATAATTCATTTTCTCAAAAATTCCCTGCTTCTTCCATTGCCTGAACTGCTCATACACAGTCTTCCATAGCGGAAAATCATTTGGTAAATACCGCCATTGACACCCTGTACGCAATACATAGAAAATTGCTTCTAATATTTCTCTTTTGCTATACTTTGGCGGCCTTCCTCCTTTCTTGTATGATACTCTGAAGTGTTTTTCTATTCTTGCCCATTCCCTTTCGCTTAGATCTGTTGGATACTTTTTTCTCATCTTTACCCCGTACTAAAATTTCAGATATTATAGCCTTTTACTTGTTTCCGGACAACCTCATATAGCATTTCTCATAATAGTCCGAACAGGTCATAGGAAGGCAGAATCAACAGCACGACGAAAGGATTCGAATAGAGGAATGTTTTTCCTGGCTCTGTTTTTTATAGCAAACCAATGATGCTCAATTTTGTTGAAATCTGGAGAATAAGGCGGCAGATACAAAATTTCTGCACCAACCCCTTTAGCAAGCTCGATAATCTTATCAGACTTATGAAAAGTAGCATTGTCAAGAATGACAGTCTGTCCAGGTTCCAAGATCGGTGTCAAAAATTGCTCAAACCATCCATTAAAAACATCCATATTACAGTGGCCTTCAAAGGTTAACGGAACAACTATCTTTCTTCCACTTAAGGCTGCAACCATACTGATTCGTTGAGTTTTCTTTCCAGATTTTAAGGCATAAAACCGCTGTCCTTTCTGGCAATATCCGTAGGGGTAGTCTTCGGTGTTATCAATGCCAGACTCATCTATATACACTAAGTTTTTAGGTTCTTTTGTCGCTATAATTTTCAAAAATTCAGCACGTTTTTCTTCGTTTCTTTCCTTGTATCCATATGTCTTTTTTTGCGCGTAAATTCAATTTTTTTAAGGGCTCGATAGATCGTTTGGATACTAACGTTGTTCCAAAGTTTAGCCATTTCCGATAGAGTCTTTCCTCCGTGTTCTCTGGCAAATTTGGCAAAGGTATCCCAGTCGGTAATTTTGTGATTGTAACCCCCATTTCCAAGTTTTTTTGATTGAAAGTCTCCTGTTTCTTTTCTTCTTTGCTGCCACTCCCATAAAGTAGTTCGTCCAATCTTAAATCTTGCTGCCACTGTTTCTCTGCTTTCTCCTTCGTCTAGCGCTTCCATTGCTTTTTTTCTTAAATCATAACTATATGCTGCTGGCATTCAACCTCCTTATCATCATCTACCCTTATCCTATCACATCCGGACTTTTATGGAAAGAGCTATACTATACCGCCTTGTGGTGTACCTTGTTTTGTTGCTTCATAATTTCCAGCTTCGACTATCCCTGCCTTGAGAAACCGCTTTACTAACCACAGCAAATTTGGGTCAGTTATTCGTTCCCTTAGACACCTCATTAGCCATTTATGCTGTATATTATCGTAGAACTTCTTGATATCCACTTCTACAATGTAGTTTATTGGCTTGTACTTAACTGCTTTATCTAGTGCATTTACCGCTTGATGACAGTTTCTTCCAGGTCGAAATCCATATGAGCTGTCCAGAAAGTTTGCCTCGTAAATATTTTCTAATATCTTCTTCAGCATAATCTGTACTAATTTATCCTCGGTCGATGGTATTCCGAGTCCGCGTTTCTCTTTACTTCCAGCTTTCGGTATATATACTCTCTTTACTGGTTGTGGTTGATATTGCTTCCTCTTCATACTTTCTACTAGCACTTCGAGTTTCTCATTCAGATTTTCTCCGTATGATTCCACTGTTATCTGGTCTACTCCACAAGCCTTGTTACGCTTCAGTTCTTTATAACATCTCGCAAGATTCTCTGTATTTATCAGATGGACTAACGATGTGAATTTTAGTCGCTTATCTTGCTTTGCTCTTACTGCTATCTGGTTTAGTTTATATCGCATGTTATTCCTACCTCCGTTGTATTGGCATAGCAATCCCTATTCCAGTTACTATATTGCTGATCGCTTCCCCTTGTACGTGGCTTTCCCACATTCTGAGTACTATCAATCAGTCCGACTTCCCCTGCATCTTCCGCTAGTTCTTGCCTTTGTTGACTTGTTCCAACGTACCTTAATAGGAATGCATGGGATCTCCCAAGTTCACTTGAAGTCCATTTCAATACATGGCACGGTCTCAGATCCCGATAGAGTGAGTGATAACTTGCCTTTACGTTATCCTTCATGCTGTCTTCCATGGCCATGAACATGTCGACCTCTATGTCTTCAGGTATTTCGGGACTCCACTCCTTCACTTCCGTTGTGCCCTGCATTGTCCATCCCACTAGCTCTATTACACTCGTTACCTCATGCAACATAGTGGTCTGTTCCAAACTTTTGGCTAGACTTTGTTTGTGTTGGATTTTCACCAACTGTTCTCCAAGCACTTCTTGGCGCACCTTGGCGCACCACAGCATAACCCACCCCAGCTCCGAGTAACGCGCCAACCACAGCAGATGCAATAAACGCTGCAACAGAAACACCAACAGGAGTTAAAGCAGCAGCCCCTAAACAATATGCTGCAACTAGACCAATAACTAAACCAACTGTTGCTCCACAAATATAGTATTTGCTACTGCTTTTAAGTTTTTCTTGCGAGTTTGATACCTCATCCTGCAATTTTACGTTTGCACCTTTACCGCTAATCTTGTAACCAATTATATTAAGTGAAGGAAGATTTTTTTTGAGTTTATCTAATTCTTTTGCAACTTCATTGCTAATCTTGCAACCAATTAAATTGAGTAAAGTAAGATTTGTAAGTTTGGTTAATTCTTTTGCATCTTTAACACTAATCTTGTGCCCAGCTAAATTAAGTGAAGTAAGATTTGTAAGTTTGGTTAATTCTTTTGCAACTCCAACACTAATCTTGCACTTACCTAAATCAAGTGAAGTAAGATTTGTAAGTTTGGCTAATTCTTTTGCATCTTTAACACTAATCTTGTGCCCAGCTAAATTAAGTGAAGTAAGATTTGTGAACTTAGCTGATTCTCCTGCAGCTTCAACACTAATCTTGCACTCACTTAAATCAAGTGAAGTAAGATTTATAAGCTTAGCTAATTCTCTTGCAACTTCAACACTAATCTTGCACTTACCTAAATGAAGTGAAGTAAGATTTTTGAGCTCAGCTAATTCTTTTACAATTTCAACACTAATCTTGCACTCAGTTAAATCAAGTCTTGTGATATTTGGTATGCCTACTAACTTACTTACATCCGTGTAATCTAACCTACATAAAGCTGGAGTGTCGCCCTGTGTGTAAAATATCATTTATCCCACCGCATTATTAGAGTATATTTTAACTTTACCTAATATTTCAATAAAAGTCTACTTCTTACCCTTAATCAACTCTAAAGCCTTCTCCAGATCTATACTCTCAATATCTGCACTCTTGCCCAAAGCAACGTTTGTTTTACCGCATTTTATATAGAATCCGTACCTACCGTTGCAGATAAAAACTTCTTTTCCCTTTTCATTAACCCCGAGAGATTTTAACTCTTTGCGTGGACTGTTTGCAATAATTTGTACAACTTCGCTCAATTCTGTATTCAGCACCTCTTTGGAGCTTTTCTTAAGAGAAAAGTATTTACCATCATAGAAAATATAGTATCCAAATCGTCCAAGGCCTATTTTTACTTCCTTTCCGGTTTCAGGGTGTTCTCCGATTACTTTCGGCAAGGAAAGTAACTGAGTAGCGGTGCTCAGATCAATATCATTAACATTTATATCTTTTGGTATAGAAACCGCCTTTTTCTTTTCTGACTCATTATTAAACTGCAGGTAAAGCCCAAAAGGACCTTTTTTAATTACTACCTCTTGTCCTGTTATATCATCTATACCTAAACTTTTTGGATATTCTGAATTGTCGTTACTGCCCGTAATTTCTTTTGTATGGTTGCATTCAGGATAGTTAGAACATCCAAGGAACACCCCGGCTTTTCCAAAGTTCAATTTCAATATGCCACCTAAGCAATCAGGACATTTCGTATTCACCTCTTTTTTTCCTTCTTCTGAACAAAACCAATCGATTACCAAATCGTGAATGCCGCTGAAAACTTCATCATGCGTCATTTGCTTGACAGAGTTTACATGACCAAAAAATGGCACCCAAAAGTGGCTTAATTCTTTTTTCCAATCTGCATGTCCATTTGAAATTAAGTCAAGCTTTTCTTCCATTTGTGCTGTGAAATCATACTCTACACAACGCTGAAAAAAAGTTTCTAAAAATATAGTAACGATTTTACCACGACTGCTTGGAATAAACCTTTTGCTATCCAATGAAACGTACTCACGATCTTGTAATACCGAAATAATTGTTGCATAAGTTGATGGGCGACCTATACCGATTTCTTCCATTTTTTTAACGATACTTGCTTCACTATAACGAGGTGGCGGCTGAGTGAAATGCTGTTTTGGCTCAACTGAAATCAGCTTACATGCTTCCCCTTCCTTCATGGCAGGTAGCAGGCCTTCATTTTCGGCTTCCATGTTATCTTGGTAGACTCTATAAAAACCATCAAAGAATATACTCGACCCACTTGCTCGCAGAACTACTTTCTGGTCAGTAGAACTAATTTCGACTACCACTTGATCAAGAATCGCCGACTCCATTTGACTTGCAATGGTCCTTTTCCAGATTAAATCATACAATTTAAATTGCTCTGGCGTTAAGTAATCCTTAATACTACCCGGTGTTCTATTGATATCAGTTGGACGAATTGCTTCATGTGCTTCTTGAGCATTTTTGACCTTTTTTACATATTTACGAGGAGACTGCGGTAAATATTTATCACCATATAATGACTTAATTGACCCTCTAATTGAGTTTATAGCCTCATCTGCAATATGAAACCCATCTGTACGCATGTAAGTTATCAACCCTACAGTTTCACCACCAATATCGATACCTTCATATAAATTTTGCGCTATGCGCATAACACTTTTCACATTAAAATACAGTTTATTCACTGCATCTTGCTGAAGACTTGAAGTAATAAACGGAGGAAGCGGGTTTCTCTTAACTTGCTTGCGTTCTACTGTGCTTACAGCATATTGCCTTGATTCAATCTCCCTGACTAAGTTCTTTGCTTCTTCTTCATTCTTAATATCAAATTTTTCTAGCTTTTTATTGTCATAGTGGCTTAGCATAGCAAAAAAAGCCTCATCTTTGCTATTTTGCATTTCTGCTTTTATGCTCCAATACTCCTGTGTTATAAATTTACTAATTTCATCTTCTCGTTCGCATATAATCTTTAATGCAACAGACTGCACTCGCCCTGCAGACTTGCTTCCCGACAATTTTGTCCACAGCAGTGGTGACAAACTAAATCCAACTAGATAATCCAAAGCTCTACGTGCTTGTTGTGCACGCACTAAATCCATATTAATTTCACGTGGATTTTTTATTGCTTCTTGTACTGCTCTTTTTGTTATCTCATTAAAGACTACTCTATAAATGTTGTTTTCATTACTGATTGCTTTCTTTTCTTTTAATGTCTCTATCACATGCCAAGCCATTGCTTCCCCTTCTCTGTCTGGGTCTGTTGCAAGATATATATCTGATGTTTTGCTTGCGGCTTTTACTAACTCTTTTATATACTTTTCTGCTTTTTCAATGGTCTCATACTTTATAGCAAAATCATTATCCGGATCGACGGAGCCGTTTTTTGCTGGAAGATCCCTCACATGTCCAAAGGATGCAGCTACTTTGAACTCTTTACCCAAATATTTACCTATCGTCTTTGCTTTCGCAGGTGATTCAACTATTAATAATGCCATATTGTTAATTATTTTAGTACTTAAAGATAATATGTTGAGAAATATACAATGAAAAGTAAAAAAATATTTTAATGGCTCTTGTGAATTTTACAAAGTAGGTTCTTGACCCTCTTTAGAAAACCCTTGGACGTTGATATTTTCAAGCGACTTTGAAGGCTCATTACAATAGTATATGATCGCAGCAGCAACGAGAAGCTAGATTCCAGTGTCAGCTACTTGCATGACAAAAAAAGGAGCGCTGGGATGACATCCTCCCTTGTGGAAATTGCTCTCAAATCACAATGCCCGTACAGCCGTAACCCTAGAGGTACTGTTTCTCACCCACTGCAAATATTGCACGGTACTGTCCACTTGGTCGTCGTGGCGCGTTTCTGGGAACATTAAAATCTCATACTCAAAATCGTTCAGCCATACTGCTTGGTGCGGCAGAAAAACCTTGCCAGACTCTATCATCGGAGCAATCCGGTGGAATCGAGTGAGCTTACCATCATGTGGCACTATTTCGATAATGGGCAAATGACTGTTTGCCTTCAGCTCTTGTGCTAATTGCTGACCACTTGTTTTGGCTTCGATCAAAATCGCGTGTGGTGACCATCTTGCAGCTAGTGATAAAACTTGTTCTTTAAGCTTTGGATACTCAAGCTTTGCGCGATATACATCAAGTAAATAGAATTTATTATCTATTTTTGCCCAGGTGGTGCAGACACTAAAGTTGCTCATGTTAGAGGTTGTCCGGAAACAAGTAAATTCAAGCATATTCCCTCTTTAACATAACCCTACTCATAGCTAGGTATATGAAATTCTCAGTGGATGTTGTGAGTAAATCATACTCCTTCGATAGCCTTCTATTCCTATTAACCCAAGCAAAAGTCCTTTCTACAACCCATCTTCTTGGCTGTACTTTAAACCCTTGTTCTCTTGTTGGTAGTAGCTCAGGTGGCGTATCTTTGTGCACCCAAAATCTACATGTAGGCCTTTTAACAATTTCAATATCTATGTCATATTCTTCCTTTATGTGATTCTTTAAATTTCTTCCTTGGTATCCCATGTCAGCCCACATTTTTTTAACTTTAGTATATTTTGTTCTCATATTGTTTAATGCTATTTTAATACCATCTCTATCATTTTCGTTAGCAGCGCCTACGTAACAACCTAGTATAAAACCCTGAGTGTCTGTAATTATATGCCTTTTTCTACCCTTTACTTTTTTACTTCCATCATAGCCTTTGATCCCCCCTTTTCTGTAGTCTTTACAGATTGACTATCTACTATACAGGCACTCGGCTGCTCATTCCTTCCTATTTTTCTTCTACTATATTTTGTAATTTCATAATTCATTTTCTCAAAAATTCCCTGCTTCTTCCATTGCCTGAACTGCTCATACACAGTCTTCCATAGCGGAAAATCATTTGGTAAATACCGCCATTGACACCCTGTACGCAATACATAGAAAATTGCTTCTAATATTTCTCTTTTGCTATACTTTGGCGGCCTTCCTCCTTTCTTGTATGATACTCTGAAGTGTTTTTCTATTCTTGCCCATTCCCTTTCGCTTAGATCTGTTGGATACTTTTTTCTCATCTTTACCCCGTACTAAAATTTCAGATATTATAGCCTTTTACTTGTTTCCGGACAACCTCTAAGTCCTCCATCACTAATGACTCGTACTGTATATTTGTAGAAATTATGGGCGGCATATAATCGCTTTTTAGCCTCAACAAAGTGTTGTGAAACATAGTGTTCTGACTAAATATTTTCTGAAATTGCTTTGGCTTAGATAAAGGCCAAAGTCTGCTACCACTACCACCACACAATATTACAGGGCGCATTTAGTTAAGATACTAATTATTTAATTAACATCTTATACTGAGGGCAAAATGCATGCAAGTTTTTGTTGTGGAATAGTTAATAAAGAAAGTAAACGTTGATTTAAAGTAATGGTTGATTATTGTGGTATACGTGATGGAGCGCTTGCGCCTGCCTGTCTTTCTTGTGTTATTTTATCAGCATGGTTGCTCAATTTCTCCTGAGCAATAGCCTTTTTTCCAGACTCAGCTATGCTTTCATTATTTAAGCTTTTTCCAACACCTGGTTCTCTAGATTTATCTATACTTTCACTACTTTTATTTGACGGCTTCTCTAAGTCTTTTTCAATACCTGGCCTCCTGGCGTTAAGCTCATCCCATGTGCCCACTATACTAAGTAGCTTATGATCCTTTTGCTCCGGTTTTAGCCTTTCTCCACCTTTAATAACATTAAAGTCACTTTTTGCTTCTTCCCAACATCCTTTCAATTGGTGTTTCCACATAGTGAAATAAGCATCACCATACTTCTTCTTATCTGCTACAAATAATAAAATTGGAGCCTTAAGTATGGTAGCTCCCATATCCACTAAATTTTTTACTGCCATTGCAGGAGTAAATAAAAGATAACCAAAAGACTTTGCAATTGGGTTTTGTTTGCTTATTAAATGCTCCCCTAACTTTATAGGAAGAGAGGTCAACAATTTAGTACAAACTTTAGCCAAGCTTGTAGCAAAAACGATAGGAACAGATATAAGACTTTTATCTAGCTCTAGATTACCATCCTGATCTCTAATTTCTGAAAAATGGGTGCTTAGCTTCTTGTAATTACTAGTGTATAATAATTCTCCATTTCTTCCTTTTTCATCAACAACTTCCTGAACTTTACCTTCTTTATTTTTTACCTCTTTAGTTAGCACAGAAGAGTTAGTTAATTCAAACGGATATTGAGGATTCTTAGTTTTTTGAGCTTCGAAAATTGGCACGTGTTTTTTCAAATCCATTCTCGAAAAGCCTAATGGCTCAAAATATGACTTATGCAACTCATTTATCGGAATTTGCTTACCCTGATTGTCTATATAATTGATAGTAAAATAAGATCTATCATTATCTTTATCTTTGGTAACTAAAGATAATCTGAAACTTGGTTGTTCTCCATTCTCATCTTTTTGACCATACAAAAGTTTATAGGTTGGATTTTTATCTTTATCTAGTATAGCATTTCCATGCATATCCCTGTTTTCTATGATTTTAGCAGACTGTACAATTTGATCATAATTTTTTGGATACTGGCATTTCCTTCCATCATACATCATTACCTTTCTAAGGTCTTCGACGTAAACTTGAGATTCAGGTGAAGTAAGCAGACCTTTTGCTTTAAGTGTAAGATCTATTGCTCCCTTTTTTAATGCTTCAAACATATTGTCAAACCAAAATCGCTATAATGCTATAGTTCAATAATAAAACTAGTACACTAATAATATATTAACACAGCACCGGTGATTTTACAAGAAAATATGCCTGTAGAAGATAAAGATTGTAAAAGCGAGGGTTATATAAGTAATGCTTGATAAGTACTTTATGCATGTAATTGTAAAAATCCTCAAAGGTACGCTGTGTATATAATCTTCGCATACTACCTGCATTCCAAGAACTGCGTGCCAAAAAATGCAAAACAACAATACAACAAAAAATAAAAGCTCTAGAGGGTGATTAATAAATTTTTCACTAAAAGACAAAGAGCTATCAGTATAAAATGTGCAAGAAAATGAATAGATAAACCAAGGAAACAGGAACAGTAAAATTACCGCAGAAACACGCTGAACCCACCAATGATGTACTGAATTTCCAGACTGACTCATATAAACATAAATAAAAAAGCCATAGTAGAAAGAAGTAGCGTTACTGTCAGCAGTATAGCACTCCTTGAAACGCCAGTAATTTCTAAATTAAGCCCAGCATCCCACAATAAATGACGAATACCATTAAGAAAATGATATACAAAACTTATAAAACATAAGACATAAGCTAATTTAGCAACAGGAGTGAATAATAATGCATTTAAGTACCTTACTATAAGTAACTCAGGAAAGTAAACATGTAATATGAAATACCAAGAAAGTATCATTAATAAAAGGAATAGCAAGATACCAGTCAATCTATGCATAATAGAGAAAAAATTAGTAACTTGTACTTTATATATTTGTAAATGTGGAGAAAGAGGTCTATCACTCATAAAATTCCGTTATCGGGAAATTAAAATAAAGTAGAAGTAAAGACAGCAGTATAGCACATAACAACACCATCATTAAAAATGGTAAATTATGTGCAAAGCCTAAGGAGGTAATCCAGCTGCAGATTCCCCTACTGCTACCTTGTTACGACTTCACCCCAGTCACCGATCCCACTTTAAATAACTCCCTCCTTGCGGTTAGGTCGTTAGCTTCGAGTGAAACCAATTCCCATGGCGTGACGGGCAGTGTGTACAAGACCCGAGAACGTATTCACCGTGGCGTGCTGATCCACGATTACTAGCGATTCCAACTTCATGCACTCGAGTTGCAGAGTACAATCCGAACTGAGATGGCTTTTAAGGGATTAGCTTAGCCTCGCGACTTTGCAGCCCATTGTAGCCACCATTGTAGCACGTGTGTAGCCCACTCCATAAGGGCCATGATGACTTGACATCATCCCCACCTTCCTCCAGTTTATCACTGGCAGTTTCCTTAAAGTCCCCAGCATTACCTGATGGTAACTAAGGATGAGGGTTGCGCTCGTTGCGGGACTTAACCCAACATCTCACGACACGAGCTGACGACAGCCATGCAACACCTGTGTGAAACCCGGCCGAACCGACCCTATCCCTTCGAATAGGTATAATTTCCATGTCAAGGAGTGGTAAGGTTTTTCGCGTTGCATCGAATTAAACCACATGCTCCACCGCTTGTGCGGGTCCCCGTCAATTCCTTTGAGTTTTAATCTTGCGACCGTAGTCCCCAGGCGGAATGTTTAACGCGTTAGCTGTAATACAGAAAGTAAAACTTCCCATATTTAACATTCATCGTTTACAGCGTGGACTACCAGGGTATCTAATCCTGTTTGCTCCCCACGCCTTCGCGCCTCAGCGTCAGATTTGAACCAGATAGACGCCTTCGCCACTGGTGTTCCTCCTAATATTTACGAATTTCACCTCTACACTAGGAATTCCTCTATCCTCTTTCAATCTCTAGATTAGCAGTTTTAAAAGCAATTCCAAGGTTGAGCCTTGGGATTTCACTTTTAACTTACTAATCCGCCTACGCGCCCTTTACGCCCAATAATTCCGAATAACGCTAGCCCTCTCCGTATTACCGCGGCTGCTGGCACGGAGTTAGCCAGGACTTCTTCTGTGAGTACCGTCATTATCTTCCTCACTAAAAGAGCTTTACAACCCAAAGGCCTTCTTCACTCATGCGGCATGGCTGGATCAGGCTTTCGCCCATTGTCCAATATTCCCCACTGCTGCCTCCCGTAGGAGTCTGGACCGTATCTCAGTTCCAGTGTGGCTGATCATCCTCTCAGATCAGCTATAGATCATTGCCTTGGTAGGCTATTACTCCACCAACTAGCTAATCTAATATAGGCTCATCTAATAGCAATAAATTTTTCCCCCGTAGGGCGTATACGGTATTAGTTGCCGTTTCCAACAATTATTCCGTACTACTAGGTAGATTCCTATACATTACTCACCCGTCTGCCACTAAGTTATACCATAGCAAGCTACAATATAACTCCGTTCGACTTGCATGTGTTAGGCCTGCCGCCAGCGTTCATTCTGAGCCAGGATCAAACTCTCAAATTTAGACTTCAACCTATAAAAGGTTGAGGGTACATCGGATAAATCCGACAAAAAATAATTTAGCTTAATACTGCTGTCTTTATTTCTACTTTAGAAATATTTTAATCTCCAACTATTCAAACAACTTTAAGAATATTATTATGTGATATAATCACTATGTCAATATGTTTTTGCAAATCAAAAGCATTAATGTATAAATATATGACTATTCAGAATATTACCATGAAAAAATACATCTTTCTGCTTGCACTCGCGCCAATGTTAGTTGGCATTACACTATACTTATTGCGCAACATTGATAACACAAAACAATCTATAACTGCAGGTGACAAGTTTTACGAAGTATTATTCTTAAAAAAAGATAATAAGCCGCTGCTAGAAGAAATAGATTCAAATTGGGAGTATTTAACAAATTTTGAACGCGCATTCAATCATATCTCAGATTCAATGCCAACAGACACAGCATCTATTTATAATGATTTGGCAGATGATAAAGATGCTCCTAATGTTTTGCGTGAGTTAGCACAATATTTAGAAGTAATGAGCTTACTTCACTCCAACGGTGAAAAAATAAATAAAGACAAAATTGATAATTTAGAATCAAGCACAGTATACCCTTATTCAAGCCAAGAAGCCATCGCTATAGTAAAGATACACAATAACGACGTTAAGGGTGCAACTGAAATATTGCGTTCCCTATTAAATGATAGAAAATGCCCTATCCTAATCAAAGCTAATGCACAAGAATTACTCAGGATATATGGGAGTTAACTCATTGGACTTTTTGCATAGCTTTTGGCAGCGCATCGGATGAAACGAAAAAACTTACTTGACACCCTTCGCCAGCCCCCTTATCATAAAATTGAAGCTATTGTATTTGCTTTCGCCAATCTGCAGATTAAAAGGTAAGGATTACTTAATGTATCGGCGTCTTATGTTTAATTTTTTGCAGTACATAGATACTGTATGTCTTTACAAAACTTCATCTACATCTAGATTTTTATCTAAATAAGCTGAACGCGCTTATAAAGCGTTACAAGACATCAAAAAATGCCAATACTCGACAGAGATAGTAAAAGACTAGCTAACTCGGGGATTCTTTGTCTTTTTTTCTGCTTAGTAAACTTCTTAAACATTTGCAGCGTAAGTTAGTTGCAATTAAAAGCAGCTTAATCTTGCTTGTCAAGCGTTTAAAACATAAAAAACGCCAATATTTTAAAGCGGATAATATAGCTCTTTCCATAAAAGTCCGGATGTGATAGGATAAGGGTAGATGATGATAAGGAGGTTGAATGCCAGCAGCATATAGTTATGATTTAAGAAAAAAAGCAATGGAAGCGCTAGACGAAGGAGAAAGCAGAGAAACAGTGGCAGCAAGATTTAAGATTGGACGAACTACTTTATGGGAGTGGCAGCAAAGAAGAAAAGAAACAGGAGACTTTCAATCAAAAAAACTTGGAAATGGGGGTTACAATCACAAAATTACCGACTGGGATACCTTTGCCAAATTTGCCAGAGAACACGGAGGAAAGACTCTATCGGAAATGGCTAAACTTTGGAACAACGTTAGTATCCAAACGATCTATCGAGCCCTTAAAAAAATTGAATTTACGCGCAAAAAAAGACATATGGATACAAGGAAAGAAACGAAGAAAAACGTGCTGAATTTTTGAAAATTATAGCGACAAAAGAACCTAAAAACTTAGTGTATATAGATGAGTCTGGCATTGATAACACCGAAGACTACCCCTACGGATATTGCCAGAAAGGACAGCGGTTTTATGCCTTAAAATCTGGAAAGAAAACTCAACGAATCAGTATGGTTGCAGCCTTAAGTGGAAGAAAGATAGTTGTTCCGTTAACCTTTGAAGGCCACTGTAATATGGATGTTTTTAATGGATGGTTTGAGCAATTTTTGACACCGATCTTGGAACCTGGACAGACTGTCATTCTTGACAATGCTACTTTTCATAAGTCTGATAAGATTATCGAGCTTGCTAAAGGGGTTGGTGCAGAAATTTTGTATCTGCCGCCTTATTCTCCAGATTTCAACAAAATTGAGCATCATTGGTTTGCTATAAAAAACAGAGCCAGGAAAAACATTCCTCTATTCGAATCCTTTCGTCGTGCTGTTGATTCTGCCTTCCTATGACCTGTTCGGACTATTATGAGAAATGCTATATGAGGTTGTCCGGAAACAAGTAAAAGGCTATAATATCTGAAATTTTAGTACGGGGTAAAGATGAGAAAAAAGTATCCAACAGATCTAAGCGAAAGGGAATGGGCAAGAATAGAAAAACACTTCAGAGTATCATACAAGAAAGGAGGAAGGCCGCCAAAGTATAGCAAAAGAGAAATATTAGAAGCAATTTTCTATGTATTGCGTACAGGGTGTCAATGGCGGTATTTACCAAATGATTTTCCGCTATGGAAGACTGTGTATGAGCAGTTCAGGCAATGGAAGAAGCAGGGAATTTTTGAGAAAATGAATTATGAAATTACAAAATATAGTAGAAGAAAAATAGGAAGGAATGAGCAGCCGAGTGCCTGTATAGTAGATAGTCAATCTGTAAAGACTACAGAAAAGGGGGGATCAAAGGCTATGATGGAAGTAAAAAAGTAAAGGGTAGAAAAAGGCATATAATTACAGACACTCAGGGTTTTATACTAGGTTGTTACGTAGGCGCTGCTAACGAAAATGATAGAGATGGTATTAAAATAGCATTAAACAATATGAGAACAAAATATACTAAAGTTAAAAAAATGTGGGCTGACATGGGATACCAAGGAAGAAATTTAAAGAATCACATAAAGGAAGAATATGACATAGATATTGAAATTGTTAAAAGGCCTACATGTAGATTTTGGGTGCACAAAGATACGCCACCTGAGCTACTACCAACAAGAGAACAAGGGTTTAAAGTACAGCCAAGAAGATGGGTTGTAGAAAGGACTTTTGCTTGGGTTAATAGGAATAGAAGGCTATCGAAGGAGTATGATTTACTCACAACATCCACTGAGAATTTCATATACCTAGCTATGAGTAGGGTTATGTTAAAGAGGGAATATGCTTGAATTTACTTGTTTCCGGACAACCTCTAAAGTTAAGTTTTCTGGATCCCAGACGGCTTTGTTGCATCGCTAGCTATGATGGATTAAAGATAAAAAAGATAGGGAATATCAGTAGCTTATTATTCTGGTATTTATAACAAGAACGGTCAATGAATACCTAAATTTGAGTAAAAGAAATTTCACTACCATTTACCAATCCGGCTAAAATTCAAGAATTTCAATGCTTTAGCTATTTTCAATAGAATTAAATTTATTAATATAAATAACAAATTACTATTCTTAAATTTGATCAGATTGATTGCAAAAAAACAAGATTTTCAATAGGTTGCTTATAATCCTAACTATAGTTAGCCTTTCATAAGTAGCGATGCAACAAAGCCATCCCAGACTGGGATGACACCTCTGGGCACTGCCGTCATAAAGGAACCAGTGTCAGCTACTTGAATGACATCATTTGCTGTGCAATTTACCTTCAAAAATGAATGTTTGTACAGCTGTGTGTCAAGCACTGGAATCTGCCACGCAAATTGCAATGTTCGTACAGTTATGCGTCAAGCCTAAAAGTAATTAGCTAATAGGTTTAATAAAAATTCACATATACAGGAAAGATTGGTAACATTACTTGAATAGAGACCGTTATTGTAATTATGCCGAAACGCACAGATATAGAATCTATATTAGTAATAGGAGCAGGCCCAATAGTTATAGGTCAGGCATGCGAGTTTGATTATTCCGGAACGCAAAGCTGTAAAGTATTAAAAAGCGAAGGTTATAAAGTCATTTTGGTTAACTCCAACCCCGCAACTATAATGACAGATCCTGAATTCTCTGATGCAACTTATATTGAGCCGGTACTGCCTGAAATCATAGAGAAAATTATAATTAAGGAGATGCCAGATGCAATATTGCCAACAATGGGCGGGCAAACAGCACTCAATTGCGCAATAAAACTTGCAGATGATGGAGTGTTAGACAAATACAATGTAGAATTAATAGGAGTAAATAGAGAAGCAATAAAAAAAGCAGAGGATAGAGAGTTATTCCGTCAGTCCATGGATAGAATAGGACTGAAATACCCCAAAAGTATCATTATAAAAAATCAAGAACAAATAAAAAAGGCTTTGGACTACGTTGGATTACCAGCAATCATCCGTTCATCATTCACTCTTGGTGGCGCAGGTAGTGGCATAGCATATAATAAAGAGGAGTTTTTTAATATCGCAGAAAGTGCTCTCAAAATTTCGCCAATAAATGAAGTTCAGATAGATGAATCAATTATCGGCTGGAAAGAATATGAAATGGAAGTTATCCGCGATTGTAAAGATAACTGCATAATAGTCTGTTCGATAGAAAATGTTGATCCGATGGGAGTGCACACTGGGGATAGCATAACTGTTGCTCCTGCTTTGACTCTGCGTGACGTAGAATACCAACAGATGAGAAATGCATCTATAGCAGTGCTGAGAGAAATTGATGTTAGTGCCGGAGGTGCAAATGTTCAGTTTGCAGTGAATCCTAAAGAAGATGGAAGCCTCGTTGTAATTGAAATGAATCCAAGGGTTTCTCGCTCTTCTGCACTTGCCTCAAAAGCAACAGGTTATCCTATTGCAAAAGTTGTAACTAAACTTGCTATTGGCTATTCACTCGATGAAATACGTAACGACTGCGCTCCAATAATACCAGCAGCATTCGAACCAGTGATTGATTATATCGTCACTAAAATCCCTCGATTTGAGTTTGAGAAATTTAAGGGAACGAATTGTGAACTATCAACCTCCATGAAATCAGTGGGAGAAGTAATGTCTATAGGCCGCACTTTTAATGAGTCACTGCAGAAAGCTTTTCGTTCACTTGAAACTGATCTTACAGGACTTGATGAAGTGTTTCCTGAGAACATTGATATTGATCACGTAAAATCTCAATTAGCAAAATTGCTACCAAACAGATTACTGATTGCTGCTGACGCAATGCGCCACGGAATTAGCATAGAAGAAATAAATTCGATTACAGGATATGACTTATGGTTTCTGCAAAATATACAGCAAATTATATTAACTGAACAAAAAATCAAGGAAAATGGATTTCCTGGAACTGCGTACGAAATGTTAGAGCTGAAAAAAATGGGATTTTCAGATGCAAGATTAGCAAAGTTAAGTAATAGACCTACCTCTGTCATTCCAGTACCCTCTAATGTCATCCCAGTGCGTGACACTGGGATCCAGCCAGCGTTACACGCTGGAGATCGAGTAAAACAAATCGAAGAAATAAGAAAAAAATTTGGCATTAAACAAGTTTATAAACGCGTAGACACCTGTGCAGCTGAGTTTGAATCAAGCACTGCTTATATGTATGGCTGCTATGAGGGTGATGTTGAAAATAAAACGGAATGTGAGGCGAATATTTCTGACCGAGAAAAGGTTGTCATTTTAGGAAGTGGTCCAAATCGCATTGGTCAAGGTATTGAGTTTGATTATGCATGCGTACATGCAGCTTCTGCCGCCAAAGAAATGGGGTATGAAACAATAATGATCAACTGTAATCCCGAAACTGTCTCAACTGACTACGATACCGCTGATCGTTTATATTTTGCACCACTCATTGCAGAGGATGTGCTTGAAATACTAAGTAAAGAGCAAGAAAATGGCACACTGGTTGGTGTAATAGTTCAAATAGGCGGTCAAACACCTTTAAAGTTAGCCAAAGTGCTTAACGAGAGAGGTTTCAAAATTCTGGGAACTTCGTTTGATTCTATTGACCTTGCAGAAGATCGCATGAGGTTTAAAAACCTTGCTTTGCAACTTAATTTAAAACAACCTGAAAATTCTATCTGCCATTCAGTAGAAGAAGCGTTAACCAACGCAGAAAAGGTGGGGTTTCCACTAGTAGTCAGGCCATCATATGTCCTCGGCGGTCAGTCTATGTCGATTAGACACGATACTCAGAGCTTTAAAGAGTACGTCTTAGATCAAACTAAAATCTTTGAGCATGGTTCGCTGCTTCTTGATAAATTTTTAGTCAATGCAGTTGAGGTTGACGTTGATGCTGTATGTGATGGGGAAAAAGTTTTCATTGCAGCGGTCATGGAGCATATTGAAGAAGCTGGTATCCACTCTGGTGATTCAACATGCTCAATACCGACAAATACATTGAGTGACGAAGTAATAAAAGAGATTAAGCTACAAACTGAAAGAATAGCTCTTGCACTAGAAGTGAAAGGTCTGATAAACATTCAGTTTGCTGTTCAAGAGAATAGACCTCTTGCAGAACCTGTTTGTGATGAGAAATTTTTAGAAAAAGTGCAGATGAGCACCACAGAATACTCGAATGTATTTGAGGAGCGCAGACAAGCTTTGACGACAAAATTGCCTTCAGAAATCGAGTTATGCAAGAGGTCTAGTGATGTATACATACTTGAAGTGAATCTAAGGGCTAGTCGCACAGTTCCTTTTATTTCCAAAGTAATTAACATCCCTATTGCAAAACTTGCCACTCAAGTTATTTTGGGTAAAAAATTGAATCAGGAAAACGAGCCTTTCAATCATTTTGCAGTTAAAGCTGCTGTTTTTCCATTCACGCGCTTTTCGGGAATTGATATTCTACTTGGTCCTGAAATGAAATCAACAGGAGAAGTGATGGGAATTGACTCATCTTTCGAAGCTGCACTTGCAAAAGTGCATATGGCTGCGGGATACAAGTTACCAACAGAAGGAGCAGCTCTGGTTTCAGTAAAAGATGATGATAAAGAGTATATATTGCCTGTTGTACGAATGTTGAAAGAACTGAGTTTTGAAATATATGCAACCAAAGGTACAGCTTCTTATCTGAATAATAATGGCATTGCTGCACAAACTGTAAATAAAGTGAGAGAAGGCAGACCCCACATAGTTGATATGCTCAAAGATGGAAAAATAAATCTAGTGATCAATACTTCAAAAGGTGTGAAATCAGTCTCAGATAGCAAAGATATCAGGAGAACTGCTATTTTGCAAAATATAGCTTACAGTACCACAGCTTCTGGGAGTAAAGCGTTAGTGCTTGCAATTCAATATGTAAAGAATAGCAAATTGGAAGTGAAATCATTACAGCAGATACAAAACGTTTAAATATCAAAACTAGAATAATTCACTCTCAAAATGCTAAAGAGAACATAATAAAAAGATGGAAATTTTGAAGGAAATAGTATACCTAAAGAATCAACTAGCGTAATTGAACAGCCAAATGCTACAACGAATACTCCACAATCTTACCTAGAGGACACTTCCCTTATATGTTAAGAACAAGTCTTTATAAATATCAAAGTAGTGATATTAAAGACACACAGAGAAGAGGAACCGTCACGCCCCTTGATTATAAGAATCGTTGTTCAGCAAGGTTCTCTTCTCTGGTTTATTATACTGAAAGTTCCGAACAACTGATTGAGCTTTTAGGCTCGTATATAAGGCTGGAAAATGCAGTATATGTTATTATTACGGAGGAATTATGAATTCATCAAACATTATTGCTGGCATTGATGTTAGCAAAAGTAAATTAGATCTCCACATTCACCCACTTGAGCATTATAAAATATTTGAAAACAATGTACAATCCATTGATGAAATGCTGGACTTTTTACGTTTGCATAATGTAACCAAAATTGGTCTTGAGGCAACTGGTGGATACGAAAAATTATGTGCCTATACTTTACTAAGCAATGGTTTTGAGGTGTACGTCATTCAACCAAGGTGGGAGAGACTATGCTAAAAGCCTTGGTATTACTACAAAAACTGATAAAATAGACTGCAGTATCATCTCACGTTATATTAATAATACAGATATGCGTGTTACTCCTTTAACAGTTAGTAATGGTAATATTGATTGCTTGAAACAAAAATTATCTCGTAGAAACCAACTTGTAGAAATAGCAAAAATACAAAAAACCCAAATCCAACAGGTAACTGATACATCTATAATCAAACAAATAGAGGAACTTCTTGCAATTTTACGTAATCAAATTAAAACTTTAGAAGATGAAATGATTACATTTATCGATCAAAACCAAGGGCTTAAAAGAAAATATATATCAATAACTATATAGTAGCGGGATGACGGTTTTTCAAATTGTCGGTAAATCTAAGTCAGTTTAGCTATAGGCAGCAATTTTCTGTATTTATTTTAAATTGAAGAAAGCTCAAATGAAAGATCGTGTTTTGCTAAAAATCACAGAATGCAGTCTGGTTACTATTTAAAAGGATATGTTCAAAAAAACTGTGTCAAATCAACTCATACACTTCATTACCAACTTCATGATGAAGTTCCGCAGTTGGATGGAAATAATCAAAAAAGAAATAATCCTTTAGTGTTTCTTTGCTACACCCAGGGTTATAGTGAACGTCAAGTTCCCCTTTAAATATCAACTTTAAGAGTATTTTTATATTTTCTTTAAATCTCCCAACTTGGTCTGCAATGTTCGATGTGCATGCATCTTGACAATTTAAACCTTTGCTCTTGTATTCGCTAAGCATACTTTTCATTTTAGAGTTAAGATCAAATGCTTTGATTTCAAGATCTGTACTTTTCTTCATACAATCTAAGCCATTAGCCAATTTTGCATTGAAACTCTCTGTGAGCTTTGTAGCTAGTTCCCTTGCTTCTTCATCTCTATTAAAAGCTGGTATTGAGCCAACTTCAGGTGCATTTGCAACAACTACATGCTTAACACCATGTTCATTTAGAACCTTAAGTGCATTACATATTTCACTCACTACTTGTTCCAACACTTCTTCCGCTTTAGTATCGTCATAAGCAGTGGCAACCATAACATCATTTCCGCCGATTATGATGCAAAATAAATCTTCTTTACCTATATCTGGATGATGTTTAATTACCGCATCTAGCTGCTTAGCTAAACGAAATTTATTGAAGAAATAAGAAAAAATAGGGTCAAAAATTTCAGATGCTGTTGCATATGAAACTGCGTAATTCTGACCTTGCTGTTCGTGGCATCTCCCAAAAAATGAATAACTCCACCCAGGTTTAAATTCATCTAAATCTAAATATTTTGCTATATATTCAACAGCAGTAGGGCCATTGCTAAAAGATCTTCCTTGATAAAAAGGATCATCAAATTTTATGCTTTTTGCAAAGGATAAATTATTTAAAATTCCAATGATTGCGCCATTATCGGATAAGCTATCACCCAGAACATAAAAATTTCTATACTTTGAATTAGAATTGTCATTTTTGTTTGTCATAATATTTACCGTAGATTAGCATGTTGTTTCATTAGATTCATAGAAAAAGAAAAATAGCGGTGAAATTATACAACTTTGGCCTAACTTGCTCTCCACTTTTTCCGGGCAAAATCAGCTTCTTCTTAACTTGACACGTATACTTAAAAGAACCCTCTAAGTTTTCTAGCACGGCTTGGATGTTTCAACTTGCGCAGTGCTTTTGCCTCTATTTGCCTAATTCTCTCACGTGTTACATTAAAAATTTTTCCTACTTCTTCTAAGGTATGTTCCTTCCCATCTTTACCAAGGCCAAAACGCATTCTTAAAATTCTTTCTTCCTTTGGTGTTAAAGTTGCAAGAACATTGGTTGTAATGCCACGCAAGTCAGCAAGTATTGCAGCATCCTCTGGCCTGGAGACTCGCTTGTCTTCTATACAATCACCAAAGGTACTACTATCATCTTTTCCTGTTGGAGCTTCAAGACTTACTGGATCCCTTGCTATTTTCATAACTTTGCGTATTCTTTCCAGTGGCATTGTCAGTTCTACACTCAATTCCTCTAACGTCGGCTCTCTTCCCATCTCATGAGTCATCTTTCTTAATGCTCTGTTGATTTTACTGATAATTTCCACCATATGAACTGGTATTCTAACTACTTTAGACTGCTCAGGTATTGCTCTAGTGATTGATTGTCTTACCCACCAAGTGCCATAAGTTGAAAATTTATATCCACGTTTGTAATCAAACTTATCCACGGCCTTCATAAGACCAATATTGCCTTCTTGTATCAAATCAAGCAGATCAAGGCCTCTTTTTGAATACTTCTTAGCAATGGAAACTACTAGCCTTAAGTTAGCCTTAATCATTTCTTGCTTTGCTTCAGAGACTTCTCGTTCGTGTTTTTGTATTCTCTTGATTAGCTCCTTAAATTCTTGTACGTTATCTTCCTGTATATGCTGCTTAATACCGTTCAAGGTACTAGCTATATGTTCAGAGTTATCGTCTATAAACCTTAAAAATTTGTTTTTTAATTCACCTGTAAAAGAGGACTGATTTTCATTGATCTTTAAAAGACTTATCTTTTTCAATTCGTGCTTTAAAAGCACGTCATCATAAACTTTATAGAAACTTTCTCTATCGATATCGTATTTTCTAGCCTCAGCAATAAGATTAGCCTCTTCAAGCGTAATGGATCTATTTATCTTATAAAGTTCTTGTGTAATTCTGGCAACAGCAGCATCACTTAACTTAATTTGTAATGCTATAGACCATATTTGATTATACAAATTTTCTAGCTCATTAGAGAAATTTTTAGAATTTTTTCTTAATATCAACGCTTCATTTGTTAAAGTAATTATCTCATCCAATGCAACTATGACCTTTGGCAATAAGTCACTTTCCATTTCAAGAATAGAAACATTTAAATTGACTGAACTTATATCTTCATTATTACCGTCTTTCTCATCATCACTTTTTTTACTATCTTTCTCATCATCACTACAGTACTCAGCATCTTCAGAAACATCCTCAGAATCCTCAACATCTTCAGCACTTTCTTCACTCTCTTCACTTTCTTCTTTGGGTACCACATTAAAATCAGAGTTATAAATTGCATCCAGATCTATAATTTCTCTCAGTAAGAGAGCTCCATTACTTAAATCATCACGCCATACTTTTATCACCTTTAATGTTACTGATGTTTCAATTATTGCACGTAACATGTTATGCTTTTCAGATTCAATTTTTTTTGCTATCTCGATTTCATCTGCCCTTGATAAAAGCTTTACGGAGCTCATGTCTTGTAAATAAATCCTCACTGGATCATCATTTTGTACTAAAGTTGCAGTAACATTTGGCGATGTGTCATCATCATCAAGTTTACTATCATCACTGTTGGAAGGAATATCTTCTTCATCTTCGCTACTTTCAAGCACATTAATTCCGGAATCCTGCAATAAAGATATAGCATCATCTATAAAGTCAGACGAAAAATTTTCATCTGATAATTTATCATTTATATCATCAAAGGTGATAAAACCACCCTTTTTTATACTCTTAGTTACCAGATCTTTGATAATTTTTTTCTTATCTTCTGCATCATTAATAGTTGACATCATTACCTTTATAGTTTATAATTTTATTTCTTATTAACAAACAAACTTACAACGAGCAAGTCTATAATTTTACTTTTAACTTGTGGCTATTTGTTACTTCATATAGTTTAAGATACTGTTAATTTATGTACACTTGTCTTAATCGATTGTTCCATACTTTTCTTCCATTTTTACTGCTATGGATAATCCAACTGAAAATGTTGCAATTCCAACCACTATAGCAGTAAGCATTAAAACATGGGGTATAGGATTGCTATATGAATAAAAATTTGAAACCAATATAGGAGGCAAGGAACTTTTTATATATCCTAGAGATATGTAAAATAACAAAACAGATGCTTGGAAGACGCTTACCCCTATCATTTTCTTGATTAAATTTTTATCGTTTATAATAATATATAAACCTAGCACCATTAATACAATAATAATCGTATAATTATATAAAGTCATTGTTTTTTCCTACGAGCAAAATTTATATATATAATTAACATAGAGGAGCAGACAGTAAATGCTACACCTAATTCCACCAAAAAAATACCTAATTTTTGACCGGTTCTATTATTGGTTAACAAGATATCATAAGATAAAAAATTTTGGCCAAGTAAAGTTGTTGCAACGCCCGTTCCTCCATAAATTAAAATACCTAACACGTTAGTCAATCTAATCACAGAATAAGGTATTGCTTTTAGAGTTGTAGATACACCAAATAGCATTGAATATAATATTATCCCGGAGGCAATAATTATTCCTGCTTGAAAACCTCCACCCGGAGTGTAATCACCGTGAAATTGTATGTATAAACCAAATAAAATGATAAAAGGTATCATCAAAAATGTTACTGCATTTAATATCGGATCTTTAATCATTTTCTTTTTCTTCTTTTAATATCAACGTTATACAAAGCGCAGCAGTAAAAACTACTATAGTTTCTCCAAACGTGTCATAACCACGAAAGCTTGCCAAAATAGCTGTCACTATATTAGGAATACCGGTAGCTTTTTCGGTATTTTCCACATAATAAGGAGCAACATGCAAGTGGATCGGAGCATTGTGGCTGCCAAAATCTGGCAATTGAATCATAAAATATGACAAACATACAGCCAGAAATAACATAAAAAAAAGCGTTATAGGGTTATGAGATAGATTTACTTTATGATTCTTTATCAAGGAGAGTGCTGCAAACGTAAAAACTGTACTGAGCCCCGCACCAACAGAAGCTTCAGTAATTGCAACATCAGGTGCATTCATAATTAAGTATATAAGCGCAATCAGTGAACTAAATACACACATTAGAACAGCACTTACGACTAAATGTCGCGAGAAAACTATAAAAACCGTAACTGTTAGTAACAACAAAAGTAACACTACATTTAATATTTCTAACACCTTAGCCTTCTTTAACAGTTTTTTTCTTAACTTTATAATGAGTGCGCGCTAAAATATAGCTATTAGTTGAGTTAGCTACCCATATTATAAAAATTAATAATACTATTTTAACAGTATTGATTGAAAATCCATTCTGCAAAGCAAAACCAATTAACAATAACGTTGCACCGCTAGAATCTGTAATACCTGCTGCATGTAACCTAGTATAGAAATCAGGAAATCTGATCACCCCTATATTTGAAATAATTATCAAACAAATACCTAAAAATATGAAAATGGATCCTATCATAAATTATCAAAACAACATTAATCTCATTAGTGCTATAGTTGATATAAAGCTAACGCTAGCATACAACAATGCTATATCAATTAAAAAAAAATTATTCAGAATGATTGATATTGCTGTTATAAGTACAACTACTTGCGTTGAGAAATTATTGAACGCTAAAACCTTATTGTACACATCATTTGACTTAGACACTATGCAACACAACATTACACTCATACAGAACAACAGTGTATAGATAGCAATGCAAATCATTTAAAGACTATGTGACTTCAGTAGATTTCTAAACGGATACTTCTTCATCGCCATCTTGATCATTTATTTCATCATCTATTTCACCATCCACTTCATAATCTTGGCTTTCTTGACTTGCATCAAGATCTGTGTTATCAGAAAAATTTAATAAATTCGCTAGCTTACTTGTATTACTGCTGTAAACATTATTCATATTTCCTTTCATGTATTCCTTGCATCTACCTACCAAAAGGCTAAACAGCTCATGAGTATCCACCTGTTTTCCTGCTATTTCATGTAAGGAAACTATGGTATTTTTATGACCTTTAAACTTAGCTGCTTGAATTGGATTACTTGCCCCTGTATTTAAATCATGTGTTCTTTGACTTGCCAACAGAACCAATTTGAAACGGTTACTTACCCGTTCTATACACTTTTCTACAATAGACTCAGCCATAAGATACTACCTTAATAAGTTTTATACTATATCACAAAAAACAAGTTGTCAACTTTGTATCTATTGCGATTCAACTTCATGTTTTACTTTTTCTGCCTCAGATTTTATTTCTTGGCTTTCTGTCATCGTGATTGTTATCTCATGATCAAGTTTTTTTAGAAATCCTAACAATCGCTCTAAAGAAAAACCATCTATTTTACCATTTTTAATTTGCGATACCTTTGGCTGATCAATACCAAGTTTCTCAGCTGCAAAAGCCTGAGTCCAAGCATTTTTTTCTACAATTTTATTTATTATATAAAGCAACTTTGTTTTTATTCCTGCACTGTCTAAGTTATTTAACGATATTATTTCCATAATTCTTACACTCACATATCAATTAACTTTATTAAATATTATAACATAATATTTAATATACCAAGATATTAATATCATGTAACTTGTCAATAATTATATGATATCAATATTTAAAACTTTAAGTTGATTATATATTAATATTTTTATCAAATTTCTAGTAATTTTAAATTACCATTTTACCATCAGTCTATCTGAAAAAACCATTTATAGAAAGAACAAGCTAAGATTACAAAGCTTGAAATACAAAAATAATTATTTTATAAATTTATCTTACATAAGAAGTTTATATCTCTATATCTTAATATAAATATTTATTTAAATTTTTAAAATTTCTATTTTAACGAGAATTCTATATATTATATTTATAATATAATTTAAATATTTGTTGCTTTTTAGCTGGAACATTATTTAGTTAGTAAGTAAAATTGTGTTGAATATGACAAAAATAAAAAAAGATGTTGCTGTTATTATGGGAAGTGAGTCAGATTACACCACTATGGTCCATACTGTTGATATGTTAAAAGCATTAGAAATTTCACATGATATATTCATAATATCTGCACATAGAACACCAGAAAGGCTCTTCAATTTTGCTAAATCTGCACAAGAAGAAGGTTTTAAGGTTATTATAGCTGGTGCAGGAGGTGCAGCTCATTTACCTGGTATGGTTGCGTCACTAACTTGTTTACCAGTTATCGGCGTTCCTGTGCATAGTAAACAATTAAATGGGCTGGACAGTCTACTCTCTATAGTTCAAATGCCAAAGGGTGTTCCAGTTGCAACCATGTCTATAGGAGAAAATGGAGCATATAATGCTGCCATTACCGCCGTATCTATATTGTCAATTTCTAACAGTGAAATTGCAGGTAGGTTAAAAAAGTGGAGAGAGAAGCAGACCAAAGAAGTAAAAGAAAAACCAGTTTCATAATAAATCTATGGCAATAATTCTTTTAGACACAAAAACCATAAACCGTATAGCAGCGGGGGAGGTAATAGAAAGGCCAGCAAGTGTAGTAAAGGAATTAGCGGAAAATGCAATAGATGCTGGAAGTTTAGAAATAGAGATCAAAATAGAAAGTGGTGGGCGTAACCTTATTATTGTGACAGATGATGGTAACGGAGTAGAAAAAAACGATTTAGAACTTGCGTTTATGCGCCATGCTACTTCAAAATTGAGCGACAATGAGTTGATAGAAATCAAGCATCTTGGCTTTAGAGGAGAAGCTCTGCCTTCAATAGCAGCAGTAAGTAGGATAAAATTATCGTCTAAGGCAAGAGAAGCAAATGAAGCATGGTCTATAAGTTATGAGGGTGGAGAGAAAATAGGGGAGCAAACTCCTTACTCTTTATCACAAGGCACACATATTGAAGTACGAGATTTATTTTTTGCCACTCCAAATAGACTAAAATTTCTAAAAACTGAAAGAGCAGAAACTCAAAGCATTGTTGATATTGTAAATAACCTAGCAATGATTAACTATCATATAGGGTTTACTCTCACTTCAGGTAATAAAAAGCTCTTAAAATACGCTAAGCAGACTTCGTTATTTCATAGATTGTGTGAAGTAGAAGAAGAATTTCAGGGCAGTTCTCTGGAGATTAATGAAGAAGAAGACGGCATTAAACTTACGGGACACATCTGTAAACCGACCGTCAATCGTGGTAAGTCAACTCAGATCTATACGTTTGTTAATGGAAGGCCAATCAAAGATAATCTACTTATTGGCGCAGTTAGGTATGCATATCATGATTTTATTCCAAGCGATAGGTATCCTTTCGCAGCGTTACATTTAGAGATACCTTATGATCAAGTAGATGTAAACGTGCATCCAAATAAGTCAGAAGTAAGGTTTCAGAATAAGAAGCTCATATATGAGATAATGACAAGAGGATTAATTAAAGCATTGTCAAGAAGGATAGGCACCTTTCCAGCGCATGACCAGAAAATGGATTCAACATTGCCAGATCCTTTTGATAAACCTGATGTTCAAAATGAAAGAAGGCCAAGTCCTTTTGAAAATCAACTAATAAAAGAATTTGCTTCTCCAAATGAAAGAGTAAAAAGCTTATCAGAACAGTCAAAATCGTTTGATTATACCGGCATACAGAAATTACCATCACAAGCGGAGACTATGGTTCTAGAAAAAAAGGTGTTAGAGCAAGTTGATTTGATAGAGAGCCACCCGCTCGGGTTTGCACGCTGTCAGGTCTATAATACTTACATTATTGCCGAGGTAAGGGACAAATTGATTATAGTCGATCAGCATGCAGCCCACGAAAGATTAGTATATGAATGCTTAAAACAAAAATCAAATGTAAAAAGACAAAAACTACTTCTTCCTGAAACGGTTGAAATCAAAAATCAAGCCGGAATGGAGATGATTGAAGTTTATAAAGATAAGTTATTTGAAATGGGTTTTGATATTGAGATCAAATCAGAAAATAAAGTGATAGTAAAAGAAATCCCTGCAATTTTGGGAGCAATAGATGTGAAAGAGATGCTAATTAATATAGTCGATAGATTAACGGAAATAGAAGATACATTGCCAGTAGAAGATAAAGTGAACAAAATATTGGCCACTATCGCTTGTCATGGATCAATTAGAGCGGGTAGAAAAATGAGGTTAGATGAAATGAATGAGCTGCTGAGACAAATGGAAAAAACCCCATATTCCGGGCAATGCAACCACGGAAGACCAACTTATATAGAAATGAAACTCAGTGATATTGAAAAACTTTTTGAGCGTAGGTAATGAGGTTGCCATAAATATGTAAGTGCTCTTTCCTCGTCATCCAAGTAGCTCATAGAAACGGATTAAACAAAAAAACTTGCTTGACAAACTCCGCCAGCCCTCTTATCATGAAACTGAAGCTATTGTATTTGCTTTCGCCAATCTGCAGATTAAAAGGTAAGGATTACTTAATGTATCGGCGTCTTATGTTCAATTTTTTGCAGTATATAGATACTGTATGTCTTTACAAAACTTCATCTACATCTAGATTTTTATCTAAATAAGCTGAACGCGCTTATAAAGCGTTACAAGACATCAAAAAATGCCAATACTCGACAGAGATAGTAAAAGACTAGCTAACTCGGGGATTCTTTGTCTTTTTTTCTGCTTAGTAAATTTCTTAAACATTTGCAGCGTAAGTTAGAGGTTGTCCGGAAACAAGTAAATTCAAGCATATTCCCTCTTTAACATAACCCTACTCATAGCTAGGTATATGAAATTCTCAGTGGATGTTGTGAGTAAATCATACTCCTTCGATAGCCTTCTATTCCTATTAACCCAAGCAAAAGTCCTTTCTACAACCCATCTTCTTGGCTGTACTTTAAACCCTTGTTCTCTTGTTGGTAGTAGCTCAGGTGGCGTATCTTTGTGCACCCAAAATCTACATGTAGGCCTTTTAACAATTTCAATATCTATGTCATATTCTTCCTTTATGTGATTCTTTAAATTTCTTCCTTGGTATCCCATGTCAGCCCACATTTTTTTAACTTTAGTATATTTTGTTCTCATATTGTTTAATGCTATTTTAATACCATCTCTATCATTTTCGTTAGCAGCGCCTACGTAACAACCTAGTATAAAACCCTGAGTGTCTGTAATTATATGCCTTTTTCTACCCTTTACTTTTTTACTTCCATCATAGCCTTTGATCCCCCCTTTTCTGTAGTCTTTACAGATTGACTATCTACTATACAGGCACTCGGCTGCTCATTCCTTCCTATTTTTCTTCTACTATATTTTGTAATTTCATAATTCATTTTCTCAAAAATTCCCTGCTTCTTCCATTGCCTGAACTGCTCATACACAGTCTTCCATAGCGGAAAATCATTTGGTAAATACCGCCATTGACACCCTGTACGCAATACATAGAAAATTGCTTCTAATATTTCTCTTTTGCTATACTTTGGCGGCCTTCCTCCTTTCTTGTATGATACTCTGAAGTGTTTTTCTATTCTTGCCCATTCCCTTTCGCTTAGATCTGTTGGATACTTTTTTCTCATCTTTACCCCGTACTAAAATTTCAGATATTATAGCCTTTTACTTGTTTCCGGACAACCTCTTAGAGCTCTTTCTATAAAAGTCCGGATGTGATAGGATAAGGGTAGATGATGATAAGGAGGTTGAATGCCAGCAGCATATAGTTATGATTTAAGAAAAAAAGCAATGGAAGCGCTAGACGAAGGAGAAAGCAGAGAAACAGTGGCAGCAAGATTTAAGATTGGACGAACTACTTTATGGGAGTGGCAGCAAAGAAGAAAAGAAACAGGAGACTTTCAATCAAAAAAACTTGGAAATGGGGGTTACAATCACAAAATTACCGACTGGGATACCTTTGCCAAATTTGCCAGAGAACACGGAGGAAAGACTCTATCGGAAATGGCTAAACTTTGGAACAACGTTAGTATCCAAACGATCTATCGAGCCCTTAAAAAAATTGAATTTACGCGCAAAAAAAGACATATGGATACAAGGAAAGAAACGAAGAAAAACGTGCTGAATTTTTGAAAATTATAGCGACAAAAGAACCTAAAAACTTAGTGTATATAGATGAGTCTGGCATTGATAACACCGAAGACTACCCCTACGGATATTGCCAGAAAGGACAGCGGTTTTATGCCTTAAAATCTGGAAAGAAAACTCAACGAATCAGTATGGTTGCAGCCTTAAGTGGAAGAAAGATAGTTGTTCCGTTAACCTTTGAAGGCCACTGTAATATGGATGTTTTTAATGGATGGTTTGAGCAATTTTTGACACCGATCTTGGAACCTGGACAGACTGTCATTCTTGACAATGCTACTTTTCATAAGTCTGATAAGATTATCGAGCTTGCTAAAGGGGTTGGTGCAGAAATTTTGTATCTGCCGCCTTATTCTCCAGATTTCAACAAAATTGAGCATCATTGGTTTGCTATAAAAAACAGAGCCAGGAAAAACATTCCTCTATTCGAATCCTTTCGTCGTGCTGTTGATTCTGCCTTCCTATGACCTGTTCGGACTATTATGAGAAATGCTATAGTTGCAATTAAAAGCAGCTTAATCTTGCTTGTCAAGCGTTTAAAACATAAAAAACGCCAATATTTTAAAGCGGATAATAACCCCAGGGCTTCTTTTGCCTTTTTTTTCGCTTAGTAAATTTCTTAATGTTTATAGCTAAACGACAACCGTCATCCCGCTACGTGTTAGCGGGATCTCTTGTTAGCGCCGCGGCGGTATGACGTCTCGCTTGCAACCTATAGCTTTGTCATTCCAGTGCTCCTTTTTTTGTCATCCCAGTGCCTTGACTATTTGGATCCAGAAAACTTAGCTTCGAGTCAAGTAGGCTGCAAATAAAAACTGGATTCCAGCGTCACGCGCTGGAATGACACCCTGACAATCGTCATCCCGCTACGTGTTAGCGGGATCTATGTTAAGAGATACCGCGAATGAATCGCGGTATGACGTATAGAAACTAAAAAAGTTCTTTTTTAAAAAACTTAAGTTATACTTATAAGTATTTGATACTTTTTATAGTGATTATGTCGAGTTTAAGCTGCCTTTATGGTGATAATGCAGAATTTGTGGAAGAAATGTATAGCCGTTATTTGCAGGGTGATAAATCAATCGGGGAGGATTGGTATAGAATTTTTTCAAGCAATTTAGAAGTTAATAAAGCGGAGACCTGCGGTGCACAACATGTAACTAAGGTGGATGATTCAGTTTCTAGTTTAGCAAATTTTTTCAGATCTTACGGTCATTTTTTTGCGGATCTTAATCCGTTATCACCCAATGTGAATAAGGAAGTAGATTATCAGAAATATTCGAATCTATATCCGGCAAGTGACGCTGGAATCTATAGAGATATTTACTGCAAGAACATCGGTTTTGAATTTATGCATATCTCCTCTTATGAGGAGAGGATGTGGCTGCAGGAAAAGATCGAAAATCAAACCTATACGCTGAGTTCACAAGATAAAAAGGAAATACTGAGGCACTTAATTGAATCTGAGATGTTCGAGCAATTTCTCCATATGAAATTTCCTGGATATAAACGTTTTTCTATCGAAGGTGGGGAATCAGCTATCGTTGCAATTGAGAGAATCATTAGTGATTCTGCAGCTTTTAGTATTGAAGAAATAGTTCTTGGCATGGCTCACCGCGGACGACTCAATATTCTAACCAAAGTTATGGGCAAAGAATATGCGGCAATGCTATCTGAATTTCAAGGCAATCTTGCATATCCAGGTGGTCTTGAGGTGTCCGGTGATGTTAAATATCACCTTGGTTACTCTTCTGATCAAACACTTGCCGGTGGTAAGAAAATACATTTAAGTTTATGCCCTAATCCATCTCACCTTGAAGCGGTAAATCCGGTTTTGGCTGGAAGAATAAGAGCAAAACAGAATATAAGATCTGTGCTTGGCATATCAATTCATGGTGATGCGGCTTTCATCGGTCAAGGAGTGGTTGCTGAAACTTTAACCTTAAGCAATATTGAAGGCTATAAAGTGGATGGCATTGTGCACATTGTCATTAATAACCAAGTTGGTTTTACTGCTAACCCATGTTGCGCACGATCCTCTTTTTATTGCACTGATATAGCAAAATCAATAGAAGCTCCAGTGTTTCACGTCAATGGAGATAACCCGGAAGCTGTGAGTTTTGCTACAAGTCTGGCGATGGAATATAGGCAGAAATTTAAAAAGGACGTAGTAATTGACATAATGTGCTACCGCAAATATGGCCATAATGAAGGTGATGAACCGAATTTCACTCAGCCACTTATGTATAAGGCGATATCAAAGCATAAAACTCCTGGAACATTGTATGAAGAAAAATTGACTGCAGAGAAAGTATTAGATGGCGATGAAGTAAATAAATTGCGCAGTGAATTCAGGGCAAAATTAGATAAAAGTCTTGCTGAATCAGCGGCTTACACTCCAAAAAAAGCTGACTGGTTCGGTGGAGTGTGGTCAAAATTAAGAAGAGCAAAGCTGAGCGATTTGAGCGAATACTACACGGATTCTGGTGTTCCGCCAGATGAGCTGAAAAAATTAGGTGTGCGTATAAATAGCAATATCCCAAGTAACTTTAACATTAACAATAAGGTTAGAAAAATACTCGATGGCAGAATAGACAGCATAAATTTTGGTAGTAATATAGACTGGGCAACTGCCGAAAGTCTTGCGTTTGCATCACTGCTCACAGAAGGAATAGGAGTGCGTTTATCAGGACAAGACTCTGGTCGTGGAACTTTCTCGCACCGTCATTCAAGGCTTGTTGATCAGGTAACAGAAGAAGCGTTTATTCCGCTAAACAATATAAATGAAAAGCAAGCTTACTTTGAGGTCATAGATAGCGCTTTATCAGAGTATGCTGTAATGGGCTTTGAATATGGATATAGCCTTGATTCCCCATATTCACTGGTGCTCTGGGAAGGACAATTTGGTGATTTTGCAAATGGTGCACAAATTATGATCGACCAGTTTATTGCATCTGCAGAAACAAAGTGGTTGCGATCAAGCGGTCTAGTTTTGTTGCTGCCTCATGGTTATGAAGGACAGGGACCTGAGCATAGCTCCGCGCGTATAGAGAGATTTTTGCAACTCTGCGCAGAAGATAACATGCAAGTTGTTAATTGCTCTACTCCAGCAAATTATTTTCATGCTTTACGCAGGCAAATCCACAGAGACTTTCGCAAGCCTTTAGTAGTGTTTACACCTAAATCACTATTGCGTCATAAAAGAGCAGTTTCTAACCTATCTGACTTTGAAGGAAAATTCCTCACGGTAATCCCAGAATATAGAACAGATTTGGTTCTAAATGATAAAATACGTAAAGTTGTAATATGCAGTGGTAAAGTTTACTACGACATAATTGAAGTATGTGAAGCACAAAAAATAAACGATATAGCAGTAATACGTTTGGAGCAATTCTATCCGTTTCCGGCCGATAAACTAAGCAGTGAACTTGAGAAATACGAGAACGCTGAAATTATATGGTGTCAAGAAGAACCAAAAAATATGGGAGGATGGTTTTTTGTCAACCCATTGATAGAAGAAGTGTTATCCAATCTCAATATTCAAGCAAAAAGACCTAAGTGCATTGCAAGACTTGCTGCTGCATCTCCTGCATGTGGTTATGCTAGTGTACATGCTCAGCAACAAGAGGAGATTTTAAGACAGATCGCTTAGTATTTACAGTTATTGAAGCAGAAGTGGTGCTATAAAAGTAGCTGACACTTGAATCCGGTTGCATCACGCGCTGCGGCCAGGCGCAATAGAAAACGCATTACACCAATAAAGCCCTTTTGGTACTCAAGCAAATATAAAAGATTTTTATTCTATTAAAAAAAATATAATTTTTATTAAAATTTTCATTTATTTTTATTTAAAAAGTAAACATTATTAATATTTACTTTAACTAATATAGGATATATATGAATACAAAAATATTTGAGATGTTAATAAGGAGAACTGGTCTACGCAGAGATAGCAAAGCTGAGATCATACAGTTAAATAGAAATGAAAAAGCTTTCGTAGATGAGGATAAAGAATCTATCGAATTAGCTGAGGCCATTTTTGAAGAGAATAATATGTTTCATTTCCGCAAACCAGGTCCTGCTATGGATTACATTTTGCACAAATTAATAAATGATAGGAAGCTTTTCGAGGAAATGAAAGATAGAGGTACAAGTATAATACGTCTTTTTTCTTTGTTATCAATGTATCATGGTCGTCTCAATTGCTGTGTTATAAGAAAAGGAGGGTGTATTACTGAGTGTGGCATACTTGATTACGCTGGCACCTATCCAGAACTAGTGCCTTTAGAGGACTTTATACTTATTGAGCCTTGCTCGTACCTCGAGTACACTGTGCTTGATAATGATAACATCAGAAATAGGTTAGCTGAAGACTTAACTGAAGATAAAACAAAATTAGATATCTTTTTGAATGGAATTTTAGCAACAAAGAATTCGGATTTAGTATTATCTCCTAAGAAACTCACTCAACTAACTCTTCTTGTTGAACTAATATGTAGCCAAATTCGCTCGCTTTTTTGATCAAATTTTTTACAGTTCTATCTTTATAGCGTGTTTCATAGTATTCCATTCCTTTTTCTACATATTCCTGTCCGTATTTGAGCATACTATAAAATATGCATGCCATTTTTCTTGCAGTAGCTGTTATTGCTTTTGGTGCTCCTAGTCGTTTTTTCAATCTTCTGTAGTATGCACCCAACGCACTTTTACTATTTCCTACAGAATGAGCAGCTATTCGCAAAGCATTTGCAGCACGGTTAATGACTTTACGTGTTCTTGTGTTAAACACTTTTTCCCCTGTAACTTTATTAGCAGGACTGAGTCCCAACCACGATGAAAAGTGCTTTTCTGTTGGCCATTTACTATGGTTTATACCAACTTCTGAAATTATGGTTTGTATACTTAATACATCAAATCCAGGAATTTTAGTGAAATCCATACCAGTTATTCGGTGCAGTTCCTCATACAAAGCAAAGCTTGGCTTACTTTTGCTATTTTTATTCTTTTGCTTACTTAGCTGTTTGCTTTCACAAGACTTTGTTTCAAACGTTTTATAATAGGCTTCAATATTTCTATCACCATACGCGTCAAGTTAAGGAAATAAAGGTATGAAAGAGATAGAATAATAAGGTATAAGTTCTCCCAGATATACTTTTAGTGAGAGAACCAATGAATAAAATAACTTGCTTATCAAAAAAGCTCAAAGAATTTTTTAATGAAAAAGCAGAGAAAATCTCAATTACAACAAGGTTTATAAAAAGAAAGAGAAAGCTAAAAGGTTCATCATTCGTAAAAGCCATGGTCTTGGGTAATATAGGAGTTGATAATTGTAGCGTAGAAACAATGTGTCAATTACTAAACGAGGACTCGATAGATATAACAAAACAAGGTTTGGATTTTAGATTTACTGAAGAAGCAGTGGAATTTATGAAAAGGATGTATAATGAATCTGTGGTTCTCTTTAAAAATATCTTGCAAGTTGATTGCAAAATCTTACAGCAATTTAATAGTGTTAAATTATTGGACAGTAGCTATATTACTCTACCTAACAGTATGGAAGAGATGTATAAAGGTTATGGTACTAGCTACAGTGGCTATGAAAGCAATACTAAGTCTGGAATAAAGTTACAATTAGTTTTCGATTACATGAATCAGATAATAGACCAACTTAATTTAACGGAGGGAATAAGATCAGACCAGGGATATAGGAAACATTTAAGTAATATATCAAGCAATGATTTGCTAATATCTGATCTCGGTTATTTTGTGCCAAGTTCTTTTAAACAAATCAATGAAATAGGAGCTTATTTCATAAGTCGTTATAAATCCGATACCAACGTATATGATGTAGAAACAAATCAAAAAATGGAGTTATTAGAATGTTTAGAGGATAAGTTATTTTTAGAAAACGAGGTATTGTTAGGAAAAGAAGCAAAAATTAGAGTAAGAATTATATGTCAGAAACTAACTGAAGAACAGTCTATAGCCAGAAGAAGGAAAGCTAATAGATTAGCAAGATCGCAGGGATATACATCCTCTAAAAGAAATCAAAAATTGTTGAACTGGTCAATATTTATAACTAATGTTCCAGAAAATAAAATTAGTGCTGAGCAAGTATTAACGATTTACAGAGTAAGGTGGCAAATTGAGTTATTATTTAAATTGTATAAAAGCCATATCAGACTTGATAAGCTAAAAGGAAAGCCATGCAGAGTATTATGTGAACTATATGCTAAATTGTGCGCAATTCTTATATTTCACGGCATAGTTGTTTGCACAGAAGTGAAAAAGAATACAGAACTTAGCTTAACAAAGGCATTTATTGAGCTAAAAAGGCGGGTTAGAGAGTTATTTTTAGTATTAACCAAAATTAATAGTTTAAAAGCATTTCTTAAAAAACTCACTATAACTTGGTCGCGATTTTCATTAAAAGACAAACGTAGAAGGGCTAGAGTATCCACTTTAACCTCTCTAAATTTGCTCACAATCTCTTAACTTGACGCGTATGGATCTTGGAACCTGGACAGACTGTCATTCTTGACAATGCTACTTTTCATAAGTCTGATAAGATTATCGAGCTTGCTAAAGGGGTTGGTGCAGAAATTTTGTATCTGCCGCCTTATTCTCCAGATTTCAACAAAATTGAGCATCATTGGTTTGCTATAAAAAACAGAGCCAGGAAAAACATTCCTCTATTCGAATCCTTTCGTCGTGCTGTTGATTCTGCCTTCCTATGACCTGTTCGGACTATTATGAGAAATGCTATACTACATAAGGCCTAATTTCCGGAAGATCAACTTTTTTGTGAACATAAGGTTTTTCGCATATTACAAGCTCTCCTCCGCATTCGCAAATATTAGGCAACTCTATTTTTACTACTTTATCCGCTTCCATTGTAGCATGAAAATTTCCTTTATGCCCAACCTGATCGCCAACATTCCTTTCGCTTTTTGGCTTGTCCTTTTTTGTTTTGTACAATTCTTTAGAGCTCGGTAGAGATGAATTTTTCGAGTTTAAACCAAGCCTTTCCTTTAATTCAGCGTTCTCTATCTTTAAAGCTTTATTTTCTGCTTTTAAGTTTTCTATCTCTGCTTTCAGTTTTTCTATTTTTTGCTGTAAATTTTTGCAAAGTTCTAAAAGGTTTACCACATTACCTCACTTTTGCTCTATGATTATCTTTTTAGATCACTTTGTCTACCTTATTCTACCACTCCGCTGAACGGATACCTTGGGTTAGCTATAGCTAACACCACAATTGTACTAACATTGTGATTTGAGAACAACCTCTTCACCAGAAAGGGTGTCATTCCAGTGTTAAGCACTGGAATGACGAGAGGTAACGCAAGAAGTTTACTCTTAATAAAAACCTGATGATGAATCATTATTACCAAATTTCGGCCTATTTCTGTTGCTGAAACCAGAACGAGGACGAGGAGGCCTCTTATGGTGACTTCCTCCAGGTTTTCTACTAAATGAATTATTGTAATAATTATCCCTGTCATTTGGACCATCTTTCCTTTCCTCGTTGTAAAGCTCACCTTCAAAAAACTCTCCCGTCTCTTGATCAACCCGACGTCTTGACAACTTTGGACACCCACCTTTTTCGAAGTCAATTACTAGTGCTTTGAAAGTATCATCTTGTTTAAGTACGCTCTCTATAGAATCTATATGTTCATTAGCTACTTCACTTATGTGCATTTTTCCTTTTCTGCCATTAAGAAATTCAAGCTCTACAATAGACTTCTCTATTCTTACAACCTTGACATCAACTATAGAACCTTGTTCTAGTTCTGTTATTGAATCAATCATCATACTCTTTGCAATTTCAGCTTCAGTGCCACTCGTAGCAAAAACAGAAACTTTACCATCATCTCCTATTTCAATTTTTGCATTACTTCTTTCACACACACTGCGTATATTTTTCCCCTTAGAACCTATAGCAGCAGAAATTTTGTCTTTATCTATGTAAAATGATAACATCCTTGGTGCATGGTCTTTGACATCATCACTGTGTTCTGAAATCACTGCATTCATTTTTTCTAAAATATGTAATCTTCCAGCTTTTGCCTGTTCTAAAGATTTTTCAACAATTTCAAAGCTTATACCAGAAATTTTCATGTCCATTTGTAGCGCCGTAACCCCTTCACTAGTTCCTGCTACTTTAAAGTCCATATCACCAAGATAATCTTCATCACCAAGTATATCGGAAAGTATTACATACTCGTCTTTATCTTTGATGAGACCCATAGCAATTCCAGCAACAGGGGCCTTTATTGGCACACCCGTATCCATTAAAGCAAGAGAAGTCCCACAAACTGTTGCCATAGAAGAAGAACCATCAGACTCCAAAATTTCGGACACTACTCTTATTGTATAAGGAAATTCAGACTTATCGGGTAAAACAGGATGAATTGCTTTCCAAGCAAGTTTGCCATGACCGATTTCTCTTCTTCCTGGTGCACGCGCAGCAGAAGTTTCTCCAACAGCAAATGAGGGAAAGTTATAATGCAACATGAAATGCTCACGTCTATCCCCTTCAATATCATCCACAATTTGCTCATCTTGAGTGGTGCCAAGAGCAGTAACAACCAGTGCCTGAGTATTGCCTCTTGTAAATAGTGCAGAACCGTGAGTTTTGGACAGAATATCAACTTCAACTTCTATCTGACGTATCTCATCATGCTTACGACCGTCTATCCTTACACTTTTCTTCCTAATTATTTCACGTACTAAAGATCTTTCAAAGTTTTTTACTGCATACGTAATTAACTTTTCGTCTTTTCCAGTTTCTTTAAGAGTATTCAATATATTCTCTCTGATCGCTTCTAGAGCTTGAACTCGCTCTTGTTTTACTGTTTGCGAATATGCTTTTTCAAAATCTTTACCGTATTTTTCGAGCTCTTGTGTTATATCTGATGCATCAATAGGGGCAAAGCTCTCAGGTTTATTGCCAATTGTATCAGCAAACTCTTTTATGAGCTTAATGACAGGCTTAAGGTGTTCATGGCCAAATTTTATTGCATTAAAAACATTTTCTTCAGAGAGCTCTTTCACTTCTGATTCAACCATTAAAATTGAATTTTCATCACCAGACAAAAACAGATCCAAGCTGCTTGCTTTCATCTCTTGAACAGAAGGGTTGAGTATATAGTTATTATTTTCATCACAACCAACCATCACTCCAGCTATAGTAAAGTGAAAGGGAACACCAGAAATTGCAAGAGCTGCAACAGCACCAATCAATGCTGGCACTTCAGGAGGATTGACTGTATCATAAGTTAATAGATTGCACACCACACTAATTTCATCATGAAATCCTTCTGGGAATAGTGGTCTTATACTTCTATCTATTACTCTTGAGATTAAAGTTTCTCTATCAGATGGCTTGCCTTCTCTTTTAAAAAACCCGCCAGGGATCTTACCCATGGCATAGCTTTTTGCGATAAACTGCACATTTAAAGGTAGGAAATCAACGCTTTCTTCCTTCTTTTTACGTACAACAGTTACTAAAACAGAAGTATCACCGTAATTTACAACTACTGAACCATGAGCTTGGCGTGCTATTTTTCCTGTTTCTAAAGATAAGGCACGACCACCCCACTCTATAGATTTTTTTATAATTTTAAACATATTAAATTCCTCGATTATTTTCTAATGCCTAACTTCTCTATTAATTCCTGATAGGCTTCATTACCAAATTTACGCTTTATATAATTTAAGTGCTTGCGTCTTCTACCTATCAATATAAGTAAACCACGCTTAGAGTGATGGTCATGCTTGTGCACTTTAAAATGCTCAGTTAAGTTACTGATCCTCTCGGTCAAAATTGCACATTGTACAAAAGATGAGCCTGTATCATCTTCTTTAATTGCATATATATTTATCAAACTCTTTTTCTTTTCGGATGTTATCGACATCTAAACCTCATTTTAAATATTAAAAACACGAATAGGTTTCACACAACCATAAATAAAACTGCAGATTGCAATAGGTACACTACCCACCACCGTACAACAAATATCATGATTCTTTAAATTACGCAAGTTATTTAATACAACTTCCTGACCTTTTCTGATTTTCCCCGAATCTTCTAGGGAAATTTCAACTTTGAACATCGATTTTAAAGCCGATTCAATGGGGATGACGAAACTTTTTGTATTACTCCCTGTCACTCCATCATCTTCTGTCATCCCACCCCCCTCTGTCATCCAAGTAGCTGACACTGGGATGGCTTTGTTGCATCGCTCTTCGGATAGTAGGTAACGCACAATAAATTTATGAAGCTATCTCAAATTTAGCCATACCAATATCAGTGAACTTATTGAGCAAATAGCATTTAACAAGTAGTTCCTTCTCTCTATTTGTCTCAGATTTATTCCTAAAACTAAACCCGAATGTTTGTTTCAGTCGCGAGAAAAAACTTTCTGTATAAGATCTTTTTCCATAACTCATCTCTTTTTTCCACTTCTTTATACCATCTTCATCATATGACTTTATGAGCTTGACTGCAGAATTTCTTTCAGCCATATAGTCTAACTTTGGATGCTCTGCTGCGTTGTTTTTCGGAGGAATTTTCGTTTTTATACCATATTGATTACACAGCTTATAGAGCTTTTCTCTGTCATATGCCCTATCTGCATATAGTACTTTTATGACATACTGAAAATCGACTTCTTTTAGCAAATCACAAGCTCCATAGTGATCAGCCGTTACTGTATTTTACAGCTATGGCTTTTTTGCTGTTTGTATTCAACATTACATGCAATTTTCTTGTCTGTTCATAGCTGCGATACTTTCTATCTTCGCTATTTTCTTTGCTATGACCAGGAGTGTTGTTGTATATACTAATTCCTGTACTGTCTATAGCAATTTCGATATCTTCCATATTATTTTTATCAATTCTGCAATCATTGATCTTAATATTGAGTTTCTTAAACCTTCTTGATGATTGTGAATAGCTGATAACTTGCAAATTTTTCCCAATTTGCTCAAGGTATCCTGCTATAAACCCAACTGTTTGCCTCAGGCCTATTCTAAATAAACAAGTTACTATGTGCACCAAAATTACAACTTTATCGCTATAAATATTGTTGCCACCTGGTATTTTTGGACCATTCTCGTACCACTTTTCTATGGCTTCGTTGATATAATGAAAAATATTTCCTCTTTTTTCTAGAAATTTGTTATATTCGCTATGGTTACTGACCCTCATTTTTTGTGGCATATTTTTTCTTTCAAGGTTAAATGGCTATTTTATAATGAATTTTGTCAGTAGCCACCAGATTTTTTCAGTTGCTATGCAACAAAGCCCACTGGGATCCAGCCTATTTCATCACGAACATTGTTTTTGACATATGCTCCTAGAATCTTTTGTCCATTACATGATTTGTAAGTATTTGTATATCTGGATCCCAGTGGGCTTTGTTGCATCGCTAGCTATGATGGATTAAAGATAAAAAAGGTGGAGAATATCAGTAGCTTATTATTCTGGTATTTATAACAAGAACGGTCAGTGAATACCTAAATTTGAGTAAAAGAAATTTCACTACCACTCACTAATCCGGCTAAAATTCAAGAATTTCAATGCTTTAGCTATTTTCAATAGAATTAAATTTATTAATATAAATAACAAGTTACTATTCTTAAATTTGATCAGATTGATTGCAAAAAAAACAAGATTTTCAATAAGTTGCTTATAATCCTAATTATAGTTAGCTTTTCATAAGTAGCGATGCAACAAAGCCATCCCAGTGTCAAGCACTGGGATGACAGGGGAGTTGGATGACACCATTTTTTTCCTGGATCCAAGTAGTCAGGGCACTGGGATGACAGGAGAAAGAGGCACTGGAATGACAAAGAGGGTACTTGGATGACAGGAGGTAATGCAGGAAGTCTAATAGTGCAGCAACACGGAACCCCAGGTCAGGCCTGCACCTATTGAAATCAGCAGTACCAGATTTCCTGATTTTATTTTTGATTCTTGTATTGCATAGTCTAAGGCCAGTGGAATTGATGCCGCTGAGGTGTTTGCATGCTTATCAACGGTATTAATCACTTTCTCTATAGGGAAATCTAATTTCTTTACTACTGCTTCAATAATACGAATGTTTGCTTGATGGGGAATTAACCAGTCAATATCAGTGATTTTCAAATTATTGCATTTCAGAGTTTCCTCTACTGAGGCTGTTAACTTATCCACTGCATGTTTAAACACTTCTCTTCCATTCATGCATATTTTTCCAGAATCACCAGTTGAGGATATCCCTCCGTTCGTACATAGTATGTCCACATTGCCATCAGAATATAGGCTAGTTGAAATTATACCTTTTGTAACCCCCTTCTCTGCCACCCAAGTATCAGCATCATTTGTTGGAATGACGTTAAAATGACATGCTGATTTCATTATTACTGCACCAGCACCATCACCAAAGAGTACACAAGTTGACCTATTTTCCCAATCAACAATCCTAGACATTATTTCAGCACCTATAACCAATGCATATTTAATTCTATTGTTAGATTTTATGAGCGAATCAGCAACTGTAACTGCATATATAAAACCAGAGCATGCTGCTTGTACATCAAAAGCAAATGCGTTTTTACATTTTAACTTACTTTGTACAATTGTTGCACAGCTAGGAAAAGTTTTATCAGGCGTTGTTGTGGCAACTATGATTAAATCAATTTCATCTACTGAAATTTTAGCTTTTTCTATAGCACTTTTTGCTGCATTTACAGCTAGATCTGACGTTAGTTCTCCTTCATCTGCTATATGCCTTTGAACTATTCCTGTTCTCTGCCTTATCCATTCATCGCTCGTCTCAACTATCGATGCAATTTCGTTGTTACTCAACATTTTTCTTGGTAGGTAAGATCCAGTGCTTAATATGAAACTTTTATTCAATATGACTTACCCCGTTAATTATCTTTTGATTTAAATTTTCACTAATTGCATTTACTGCAAATTTTATGGCATGGGCAAAAGAAATAGCATCAGAATTTCCATGACTTTTAATGATGATACCATTCAGCCCTAAAAACATAGCTCCACTTCTAATTTTGGGATTAAAACGCGTTAAAGCTTTATTTAGTTTGGATTTTAACAATATACCAACAAGCATTTTCGCTATCCACGAATTGAATACTTCCTGCTTTATTAGATTGATAAAGGTACTAGCGGTTGCCTCAGCCGTTTTGAGCATTACATTGCCAACAAAACCATCAGCAACAATCACATCTATATTACCCTCTAAAAATTCACTTGCCTCTATATACCCTTTGAAATTAATGCCTGGAGCGTTTTTAAGCAACTCAAAAGCGCCGCGCACTGAGTCATTACCTTTAACTTCTTCTGTGCCGATATTTAGCAAAGCAACTTCAGGATTGTCAATTTTTAATGCTATTTTTGCAAATATACTACCCATTAACGCAAATTGAAATAATGAGTCGGCATTACAATCAACATTTGCACCAAGGTCAAGCAAAGCGAAGCTTTTTGTCTTAGTTGGACAGATAGAGGCAATAGCAGGACGATAAATGTTTGGTAATGTTCCTAAAATAAATCTGGAAATTGCCATCAATGCTCCGGTGTTGCCTGAAGACACCACTCCGAAAGCTTTACCTTTTTTTACTGCCTCAATGGCAGCTTTCATACTTGAGTCTTTACGATGCCTCAGTGCAAAAGATGGCTTATCATTTGCAAGAACATTGTCAGAACAATGAGTAAACTCAGAATTGTTACTTACTTTTTTGTATTTTGAAAGCAAAGGAGATACTTCTTCCTTATCTCCATAAATATGAAAAAAAACTTTAATGCCTGGGTCAACAAGGTTGTCTAAAAAAAAACCAGCACCATGAATTACGGAAAGAGGCGCAAAATCGCCCCCCATAGCGTCAAGTGCAATAACTATATTATTATTGACCGTAGGTAACATATCATAATAGTCACTCCGCCTGTTGCTTGATGAAAACCCGTTTTCCTTTGTAACTGCCATCAACTGCTACGTTATGAGGCAACATGAATTCCCCAGTTGTTGAACATACCACAACATTCTTAGGCTCAATAGCATGATGAGAACGATGCATATTACGCCTTGACTTTGACTTTTTTCTTTTTGGAACTGCCAAAACTTCCTCCATTCTACTACAAAATTCAATTCATTAGTAACATGTTTTTTACAGGAAGTAAACAGGGATAGTAAAATAAGTAAGGTTTGCTTATGTAATTGAGTTCTATAGCTAAAGTGGCTCTACAATTTGAAAAACCGTCATTCTGCTACTCGTTAGCGGAATCTATACCGCGAATGAATCCATAGCTGTACGAACATTCATTTTTGAAGGTAAATTGCACAACAGATGATGTCATTCCAGTCTGGAATCCAGAAATTTTGCTTATAACTGAGCTGATGAGCTAAAGGTAGTTGTCTTATGCTAAAACAAACGTTTTTAATTAAGTTGCATAGAAGCTGGATCCCAGTGTCTGGGCACTGGCCCACTGGTGGGAATTGCTCCCAAACTACAACGTTCGTACAGTTGTGGATACCGTGGCGGTATGACGTAGGGAAACCTTTCTTGGGTTAGCTATATGAGCTTTAAATTAAAACATCAAGTATGTTGAACTTAAAACATATCTCAGCTATACTTTGCGATAAAGTTAATAAAAATTTTAATAAAATCAGTAAGACTAACCTCTAGCTAAAATGAATACAAAGTGAGCTTTTTTGATATAAATAGTGTTAGAATAATTGGTAGGTACTTTATCAATTTTTTGTTAAGGCTTGGTAGTGCATTCATATTTTTTATTCAATCTCTATACCACTGCCTTGTGCCACCATATTATTTTAGCAACATAGCAAGACAAATTATAGAGATAGGCTTTTTCTCTCTGCCAATTGTTGGGCTCACTGGAGTTTTTATAGGAGCGGCAATAGTTTTACAAAGTAGCTTGAGTGACCCATTAATTAACCAAGAACAGATAATACCCAAACTTGTTACGATCACTATCATTAAAGAGTTAGGACCAGTTTTGATCAGCTTAATAATGGTAGGAAAGGTTGGATCATCAGTTGCAGCAGAAATTGGTACGATGCGCATCACCGAGCAAATAGATGCCCTTACAACTTTGAACATCAACCCTTTCAAATATTTAATTGCACCAAGGATTTTAGCGTCAATCATAGTATTTCCCATACTTACAGTATGTGCAGATTTAATAGGAATATTTGGAGGATGTATCACTGCAGTCTTCGAATTTAACCACAATTTAAATATATACATTAAACACACAGCTCAGTTCTTTAATACGTATGATTTTATAACTGGGCTAATAAAAGCAACTGCATTTGGCGCCATAATTTCTGTCTCAAGCTGCTATTACGGTTACCATTGCAAAGAAGGTGCACAAGGAGTAGGTGTTGCTACAACATCAACTGTTGTTTTATCGTCCATACTGATCATTTTAGCAAACTACATGATTACTTTGATACATGCGTAACCCCATAATATCAATATTGAACTTAAGCTTATCTTTTGATGATAGGACAGTACTAAAAGATCTAAATTTTGATATATTAAAAGGGGAATCATTAGTCATACTTGGTGGCTCAGGAAGCGGCAAATCTGTATTAACAAAAACAATTATCGGCTTGCTTGCTCCAGACTCAGGGTCTGTTAAAATAAATAGTAAAAGCAAAAATAAATTTGGGGTTTTATTTCAAAATTCCGCTTTATTTGACTACGTTACAGTGTGGGAAAATATATCTTTTAATTATAAAAAGCGCTTTAATATCAGCAAAAAAGAGGCAAAACAGCTAGCAATCGAGAAGTTAAATGATGTTGGACTGGAGGAAAGCATAGCAGATATGTTTCCAATAGAGCTATCAGGTGGAATGAAAAAAAGAGTGGCACTTGCAAGGGCGATTGCACACAATCCAGAAATCATTATTTTGGATGAACCAACTTCAGGATTGGACCCAATTATGTCAGATATAGTAAACGAGATAATAATAAAATTATCTAGAGATCTTAACCCTACAATTATCACGATTACACATGATATTCATAGCGCATTTAAAATAGCTGATAAAATAGCAGTATTATATGAAGGGGAGATCATTTCCCATGGAACTGTTCAGGAAATACAAAATACTAATAACGAATATATAAAAAAATTCATTCATTATATATAGCTAAAGATATATACACTATTGCTAACAGTCATATTTTTAAGTTTTAACTTTGTAAAAGGTAGTGAACATTGGAATTCAGATTTTTTTTAAACTGGATCCTATATAAGATAACAGAATTGTTTGTATTAGCTATATTCAAAAGCTCTATTGATATTTTGCAATATTTGTGATAAAATAATAGCTTAAGGTTGAGAGTAAAAATTTATGAGTGAAGCTCAAGGTCCAAACATTGCAGAATGGCAAGCGCAGCAGCAACACCAAGAGGCTGCTGGTGAGAAAAGTGGTTTTGGTCTTGGTCATAGTGACTCTGTTTCAACAGTTGTCGATGGAATGAAATGGTTGTTCAACTTTCATGAAGGAGCAATTGCTGCTTATAGTAACGTGTTTGAAGGTTTGGTGAGTGGCAGTAGTCTAGTAACATTGTTTGGAAAGTCAGGTAATATGTTTGGCATAAAATTTCTTGAAGGCCTTGCAGAATATTTTTCAGGTGGAGGTGGGGAAGATATGCCATCAGAAGGAATGGATATGGCTCATGGTGATGAGGGACCTCACTCAGATGATTACCCTCATGCCAATAATGAAATGGCTCATAATGCTGATGGTTTGCAAGACATGCATGATGCAGGTGATCACCATGGTCAATCTTTTTCACCTGGTCCTTCACCATCTGTTGGTGATGACCACGGGCATGAACTTGGTTAAACGCTTAAAAACTGCTGAATAGTATGCGAGAAGGCCTAATAAGAAAAGTTGCTGTTGTTATAATTAACATGAGTTTGTCTTAGTGAAAAAGGTTTCAGTTTTAGGGTCAACAGGAAGTGTTGGAAAAAAGACTGTAGATTTGCTCTCAAAGAGAAAAGAAGAATACCAAGTGGAAGCACTAAGTGCCCATTCGAACTTTGCTCTACTGGCACACCAAGCAAAACTGCTAAATGCAAAATATGTTGCTATCTCCGATGAAAGGCTTTACAAAGATTTGAAAGAAAGTTTACTTGGTACAGATGTAAAAATAGCAATTGGTGCTACAAATATTGCTACCATACCTGTTGATCTCTCAGTTGTTGCAATAGTTGGCATTGCAGGCCTTGAGCCAGTTATGGAGGTTATAGAAAGCGGTACCAAAGTCATTGCATTAGCAAATAAAGAAAGCATTGTTTGCGGTGGAAAGTTATTACTTAAAAAAGCTAAAGAAAAAAACGTACAAATAATCTCTATTGACTCTGAGCACAACGCAATTTTTCAAATTTTGCAAAATGACGACAAATGCATAGAAAAGATCATACTTACTGCTTCTGGTGGACCATTCTTAAATTATAGTTCTGAGCAATTAAGAAATGTCATGGTAGATCAGGCGCTTAGTCACCCCACTTGGAATATGGGAAAGAAAATCTCGGTTGATAGCGCAACAATGATGAATAAGGCACTAGAGATAATAGAAGCACATAACTTGTTTAACATCAGCCCGGATAAAATTGAAGCAATAGTGCATCCTGAGTCAATAGTACATGGAATTGTAACTTATAAGGATGGGTTCAACTTTGCTGTGCTTGCAGAGACTGACATGGCAATTCCCATTTCATATGCTTTGTCTTGGCCGGAAAGATCAGCTTTAAATCGTAAATTAGATTTAACAAAGCAAGGAAAATTGACCTTTCAAGAACCAGACCATAAGCGTTTTCCTGCGCTAAAGCTTAGCATGGCAGTGTTAAACTCTTCTGCTCCACAAACAAACAGTATTGTGCTCAATGCTGCAAATGAAATAGCTGTTAATGAATTTTTGAAGTCACGAATCGGCTTTTTAAAAATAGTAGAGGTAGTGGAATCAACAATGGAAAGTTTTGGTAGTTATACTGATATTAATTCACTATCTGATATAATAAATATTGATTATGAAAGTCGTATTATTGCTAATAAAGTTGTTGAAAGTAAAGTTGTTGCGTATAGCTAGAGTAATGTAACCAGACTGTATTCTGTGATTTTTTTTTAGCAAAGCACGATGCACAATCGTCATTCCGCTACTAGTTAGCGTAATCTATGCCGAGATACCGCGAATGAATCGCGGTATGACGGTTCGCGGCGGTTATGACGTGTTATCTATAGCTATCTTCAAAAATATGGTTGAATAATTGTTAATAATAGTGTATAATTATTAATATTTTTAAGCACTTTGGCTATGGCTTTATCTAAGTTTCTCGACCCTAAGCTGGATTTAACCTTTAAAAGAATCTTTGGCACTGAAAAAAATAAGAATATTCTCATACATTTTTTGAATGATATTTTAGGATTTACCGAGATAAATACTATACAAGAAGTGGAATTCCTCAGTACTATAATGGATCCTGAAATTGCATCTGATAAGCAAAGTATAGTTGATGTTCTTTGCAGGGACTCTAGTGGGGCCAGGTATGTGATTGAAATGCAGCTCACTCGCGATAAAGGCTTCGAAAAACGAGCTCAACTATATGCTGCTAAGGCTTACTCAAGGCAAGCTGATAAATCTGGTAAGTACATTGATTTAAAGAAGGTTTTCTTTATTGCTATCTCTAATTGTAATTTATTTCCTGATAAGCTTGATTATATATCCAGCCACACTATAAGAGATGAGAAAACCAATGAACATGACTTAAAAGATTTTCAATTTGTATTTATTGAACTACCTAAATTTCCTAAGAATAAGGAAGAACAGCTAGAAAGCATAGTGGATCGTTGGTTATTTTTCTTCAAATATGCAGATGAAACTACGGAAGAAGACTTAAGGAAAATAGCAGAAAAAGCACCAATAATAAAGTTAGCCTACGATGAATTAGACAGGTTTAGCTGGAATGAAAAAGATTTAGTAGCTTACGAAGAAAGAATAATGGATCTACGTAAGGAAGAAGCCATTCTTGAATACAGACTTGACCTTGCTACTGAAAAAGGCATCCAAATTGGCGAAGAAAGAGGCATCCAAATTGGTAAAGAGGAAGGGAAAATTGAAGGGAAAATTGAAGTCGCAAAAGCAATGCTGGCTAATAATGTTGATGTCAACACTATTGTCAAGTTTACTGGCCTTTCTATTAGTGAGATTGAAGAATTAAGTGTGAACGGTACAGAGTAATTTCAAAGTGCATTTGCAATTGGACTGGCTGAATGGATACATTTAATGGGAGTCCCATTTCACGGTGTTCAAATCTACTCCTTCTTGTACCATCTCCCAAAGTGGGCTCATTTCTCTCAGTCGGCCAACATTTTTAGCAACAAGGTCTGCTGCGTACAAAACTTCTTCTTTGGTTGTAAATCGGCCTAGGCCAAATCTAATTGATGAATGCTCAAGGTCATGGCCATTATTTAACGACCGTATGACATAGGAAGGCTCAAGAGACGCAGATGTGCACGCAGAACCAGAACTTACTGCTAAATCCTTGATTGCCATGATGAGAGACTCACCCTCAACATAGGGAAAGCTCAAGTTTAGGTTGCCAGGAATCCTATTTTCATAGTCACCATTTAAAACAACATCAGGAAATGCTTCTTTTATCTTATTGTACAAAATATCTCTCAGTCCTTCCAATTTGCTTGCTTCTGGTTCCATTTCTTCTTTAGCAATACGTGCTGCTTCACCAAAACCGACTGCAAGGGGAGTTGGAACTGTTCCAGAACGCATACCTCTTTCTTGTCCACCACCACTGATCAATGGTGTCAATCTAACACGAGAGCCCTTTTTACGAACGTATAATGCGCCTATTCCCATAGGTCCATAAATTTTGTGGCTAGAGAGACTCATAAGATCAATGCGCATCTCATTAACATCAATTGGAACTTTTCCAAAGCTTTGAGCTGCATCTGTGTGGAAAAATATATTATACTTTCTACATATTGCACCAATTTCTTTGACAGGCTGAATTATTCCGATTTCATTATTTACCATCATCACTGAAACCAGGATTGTTTGATCAGTAATTGCTTCCTCAAGCTTTGATAAATCTATAATTCCGTTTTGCTTAACAGGCAAATATGTAACTTTAAAGCCTTCATTTTCCAGATGCCGACAAGAATCCAAAACACACTTATGCTCCGTGCAGACAGTGATTATATGATTTCCTTTATTTTTATAAAAGTGAGCAACGCCCTTGATTGCTGTATTATTTGACTCAGTTGCACCTGAGGTAAAGATAATTTCTTTGCTATCTGCGTTCACCAGATCAGCGATGTGTTTCCTTGCTTTTTCCACTGCTTCTTCAGCAGTCCAACCAAATGAATGGCTGCGAGAGTGTGCATTGCTGAACTCACCAAAGTAAGGTATCATCACCTCTAAAACACGGGGATCCACTTTAGTAGTAGATTGATAATCAAGAAATATTGGTAATTTTATTTTAGCATCATGTATTTTTTTACTTTCAACATTCATAAAGCTACCACAGAGACAAAATTTACAACCATTTAATAGCACTAAAACTTAATTTTTTCAAGATATAATCTTGCATCAAGTACAAAAGTGTCATCCAAGTAGCTGACACATAACTGTACGAACATTTATTTGCGAAAGCAGTGTGTTAAATGTTATAGCCAGTTTTGCCTCAAACACAAAGGCAGTGCCCAGACACTGGGATGACACCCTATTGGTGGCAATTGCTTCCAAATCATAATGTTTGTACAGCTGTGCGCCGTGCGCTGGAATCCGTTTTAGCCCTTATCTATATCTCAGTTCCACCAACAGTTATTGCGTCGACTTTGAGTGTCGGCTGACCAACTCCAACGGGCACATTTTGTCCATCTTTCGAGCATGTGCCAACACCAGGATCTAACTTTAAGTCATTACCAACCATAGATACTTTTTTCAACACTGTTGGACCGTCACCAATTAGTGTTGCTCCTTTTACTGGCTGTGTAATTTTGCCATTTTCTATTAGGTAAGCTTCCGAAGATGAAAAAACAAATTTTCCTGACGTTATATCAACCTGCCCACCACCGAAATTTACTGCATATAGACCTTTCTTTACGCTAGATATTATTTCCTTCGGTGTATACTTTCCGGGCAACATATAGGTGTTTGTCATGCGCGGCATAATAACTTCTTTATAACTTTCTCTTCTACCATTACCAGTTGGGCTTACACCCATGAGTTTAGCGTTCATATGATCCTGCATGTATCCTTTTATGATCCCATCCTCTATCAATATATTATAACTGGGTGGAGTGCCTTCATCGTCTACGCTGATAGAGCCGCGCAAATTGGGCAGAGTTCCGTCATCAACTACTGTGATGTCACTAGCTGCTACTCGTTTACCCACAGAATTTGAAAATGCTGAGACTTTTTTGCGATTGAAGTCGCCCTCAAGTCCATGACCCACGGCTTCGTGTAACAATATTCCTGGCCAGCCTGGACCTAAAACGACTGTCATTTCTCCGGCTGGAGTTGGAATTGCTTCAAGATTTACCAGTGCTTGTTCTAACGCTTGGTTTGCAACTTCTTTCCACTTTTTCTCAGAAATAAACTTACTATAAGAGTCCCTTCCACCATGCCCTGCAGAACCTCTTTCGGTACGGCCATCTTTTTCTACAATGACTAGCACATTAAAACGTACCAGAGGCCTGATATCGCTTAATCTGTGATCACCCTTTATTATTTGTACAACTTGCCATTCTCCACTTAGAGTTATTTTTACTTGCTTCACGCAGTTATTTTTGGACTTTACATACTCATTAACCTCATTGAGTAGCTTAATCTTTGAATTCAGATCCATTTCATTTATAGGGTTAATCCTCGAATATAGGCTTTTTGTCTCTTCGTTTAAATTTATTGAATTTGTCTTGTTTAAAGACACTGAGCTTTTTACCATAGAAGCAGCATTACTAATTTCTTTTTCGCTGATCTCAGAAGAACAAACGAAAGATGTACTATCTTCACAAAAAGACCTTAAACCAAATCCCCTTCTAGTATTCAAGTCCATGTGGTTTAATATGTTATCCTCAAAAACCAGGGACTCCGACTGGCAAAATTCTAGAAACAGCTCACCACTATCGCTATTGCTCAAAGCGTTATTGACTATTTTATATACGTTATTAATATTAACATTGTTTTGAGCAAAAAATATTTGATCTAGATTTGGCATTACCTTTGAACTAAAAATTGTTTAAGTATATTATTTAACTTTAACATAGTAAAGTATAAAAAGCCCGGGTGGCGGAATTGGTAGACGCGCTAGCTTCAGGTGCTAGTAACTTTTTAAGTTGTGGAAGTTCAAGTCTTCTCTCGGGCACTCTTAGCTTCCATATTGCTTATTGAATTAATTAATGTTATAATATAACATATTAGGTAATATTTATGCTATGTATGGTGAAAAAGATAAGTTAGCCTACAGAAAGAAGGTACGAACTTACTCGAAACGCTTAGTTACTACACTATCTACTATCTCTTTCATTGGATACATAGCGGCATTGGTCTTGAATATTCCTGTCTTAAGTCTGTATTTTAGTATTGCCTGCACTATATTCAGTGCACTTTCGTTTGCTTTAAATATATGGTCACTAAATGATCATTCCCGACAACAGAATCTTAATAAGAAATCTGGCATAAAAAACACTCCAGGACAAAAAAAGTTAACAAAGATCTATCTTGATATAGCATCCAGTGCTTCATTTCTAATAGGAGGTATTGCATCTATGTCGCTTTTTGAGTCTTCTGTTATTTATTTTGTTTCTACGCCTTTTTTTATTCTAGGCTGTGTTATTATGGCAGCTAATATCGTTCAAACTATGATTAGTGAACCACAGACAAAAAACGTCCTTGAGAATCTCTCTTCAAATACTGCAAGAGTACAAGCTTAAGTATTAACTTATTTAACTTATACAGGAATATTAGCTATATAATTCCACTGAAGGAAGCCATTCAAAAGAGTTCGATGTAATTAGCGTCAAAAAAGTGTAAGCAGAAATTGTGGGCTTATTGGGGTAGGAGCGCTTAGTACTCCTACTTCCACATCAATTACTTGAATAATTGCTCAAGCTATCAAAATAAAAGTTTTTATTCAGTAATTTGTGTATAAAGGGTACTATTTTACTGGTAGTAAAATAAATCAGAATGAAGTCTATTTTATTAACGAGGCCTTTATTGGATTCGTTCAATACAAGAAATATATTGAGAAAGTATGGATACAAAGTTTATATAGAACCAGTATTCACAATAAAGTACTTAAATCCTGATATATCTGCACACGAATTTGACGTTGTAATATCCACAAGTAAAAACAGTGTAAAGGCTTTTAGTCAAATATGCAAAGTGGATGACTTTCCGATTATTACAGTTGGTAATTCAACCATGCAGGCTGCAAAAAATTTGGGATTTTCTGATATAATCTCAGCAGACAGCAACGTTGATGGTCTGATATCATTCATAAAAGCTCATTATTCAAACGCAATAAAGTTCTTGTATATAAGAGGACAAGAAGTATCATGTGACCTAAAAAAGAGATTATCTGAAGAAGATTTTAACGTAAGAGAAGTTGTACTCTATAAAACAATTATAAAAAGGAATCTAACTAATAGGTGTAAAAATTTACTATTGGATGGTAAAATTGATAGTGTTGCTTTTTTTTCCTCACAGACAGCAAGGATATTTTGTTCATTAGTTCTAAAAAGTGGGTTATCTCATGTGATGAATAATGCAGTTGCATATACCATGAGTAAAAACATTGCTGATAGTTTAAAGTTAATCAAATGGAAAAAAATTATAACATCGAGGTTGCCTACTGGGGAGAGTTTAATTGATATAATTAATAAGGATTGTTGATGCTAAAGATTGCAACTTGGAATGTAAACTCCATACGTAAAAGAGTTAACCAACTTTGTAGTTTTATAGTTGATAGTCAGATAGATATAATTTTGCTGCAAGAGATAAAATGTATGGAAGAGCAATTTCCTTATGCAGAGATAGAGAAGCTGGGATATGAATGTGCTGTCTATGGACAAGTTGCAAGAAATGGCGTTTGTGTTTTATCTAAATATCCGATACTGGAGAAGTTTAAGATTGATATCGTAGAAGGTTATCAAGAAGCGCGTTATATAGAGTGCATAATAAAGCACAATAATCAGAAGGTAAGGGTGGGAAGTGTATACGTTCCAAACGGTCAAAGCCCGGACTCTCAAGCATTTGAATATAAACTCAAGTTTTTTGATAATCTATATGAAAGGATGAGCACTTTGTTAAAGAATGAAGAGTTAACTATTATAGCTGGCGATTATAATGTTGCACCGGATGAAATTGATGTCTTTGATTCAAACTTATTGAATGGCCAAGTGTGCTTTCATATAAGAGAACGTGAGAAGTTAAGAGCGATCTTGAATCTTGGGTTTAAAGATGCGTTTAGAATATCTCACCCAAATTTGCAACAATTCACTTGGTGGCATTATCAAGGCAATTCACTCAGAAATAATCAAGGAATGCGAATAGATTATATGCTGTTATCACCACAAGCTGTAGATAAATTGGAAACATGCTACATAGATGATAGATTGCGTAAGCTAGAAAATCCGTCTGACCATACTCCTGTTGTATGTGCTATAGAATAATAGCAGATCTCTTACACAATTCACTTTTAGCAAACCTGAGTAGTCTTACCTTTGCTGCTCTGTGGTTTTTCCCTTCGTTTGTTTTCCTTTCCTGTCCAAGATTGATCGCGCTGCTCACTTTTTTCGTTTCCTACCTGGGAAATTTGCTCAGAAACAGGCTGTTGTTCACTCTTTTCTTTTCCTTGGGAAATTTGTTCAGAAACAGAGGTGCCTTTCTCAACTTCTGTAACTGGGGTTTTTAAAATATCATCAATGCCCTCGAGAATTTTTCCATTCAGTTTTGCTCTCTTTTCTGTATCATCTTTATCTTGTGAGCTAGGGTCATACAAAGTACCTTTTTTGTTATTTGAAAAAAGAACCTCCACTCCTCCTTTTATGGCAAATATTGTGCCGATAGCAGTAAGAACTACTCCGAGTGTAGTAGGACCAAAAATTAACATTGGAATAGTGGAAAGAAGGACAGGAAAAAAGATCTTGCTTAAGAACGTTGTTACCATCTCTTCATCACTGAGTGGTGGTTCATCCTCTTCTTCCTTGTCTTTACCTAAGAATGGTATTTTTTCTTTCATCCCATCCATAAAGGAGCCAGAAATATTTTTCGGGTCTATTTTGATCCCTCCAATTAGCAGCAGCAGCATTTCCAATACAAACTTTATGGATGAATCTTTAGCTTCTGTACCGCGTATATCAGCTACACAGTCATCTACTACTTCTTTTATTTTACCATTCTTGAGATTCTCCTCATTAGCTAATTTTTTCTCTCTAATTTTCTCAAATACGGAAAGTAAAAACTGAGAAAAATTCTCTTCACTGAGTGGTTCTACATCTTCTAGCTTGACATTATTGAATATAATTTGATTCTGACTTAGCATGAAAGCGAGTACTGCCTCGTCATCTTCCTTTAATTCTTTAGGTTGTACTTTGTTTTTTAGCAATTGTATAAAGGCATCATGGATTACCTGATGTTCCTCTTTTTCAAAAATTTTCTCATCTTCGTTAGTTACCTGAGTAGGTAACTTTGGAGGTTTTGAACTTTTTACTTGTGGGCCTGTCATGGCTGACCTATTTGCATTTGCTATGTTCTATTCTAACATATTTTTCGTATTAGTTCAAATGATTTATACTCCTAGAATTCACGATGTTTAAGTCATAATTAAGGGAATTTAGACCCCAGTTGTCGCCAACTTTTATTTCTACTTCAAGTGGTACAGAAATTTCTATTGCATTTTCCATTATATCTTTCATAAGTTTTGCTGTTTCTTGTACCTTTTCGTCTTCTACTTCAACCAGTAGTTCATCGTGAACCTGGAGGATTATTTTACCTACTTTTAATTGGTCAAAAAGCTGAATCGTCGCACGTTTTATTATATCAGCGGCGGTGCCTTGCAGTGGTGCGTTTATTGCTGCCCTTTCTGCAAATTGTCTTATATAAGGAATTGTATTGTTTATGTCTCTTACAAAGCATCTCCTGCCAAACAAAGTTTCTACATAACCATGCAATCTTGCGATAGACACTGCTTTTTCCATATAGGCCTTTATTTCTGGGTAACAGGAAAAATAGTAATTAATGTATTCAGCAGCTTCCGCAATGGTAATTCCAAGCCGCTTTGCAAGACCAAATGGGCTAATGCCATATATAATTCCAAAATTGATGGATTTTGCTTTGCGTCTTAATTGCTCATCTATTTCTTGCACTCCAAAAACTTGCCTAGCGGTGATCTCATGAATATCTTGTCCGTTTGCAAAAGCTTCTTTAAATGCTGCAACGTTTGCAACGTGTGCCAGGAGTCTTAACTCTATTTGTGAATAGTCAGCAGAAATTATCTTATGCCCTTTTGGCGCAATAAATGCTTGTCTGATGAGATTTCCCTCTTCGCTTCTGATAGGAATATTCTGTAAATTAGGATTGCTGGAGCTCAGCCTTCCAGTTGCAGTTGCAGTCGTTGAAAAGCTTGTGTGTATTCTACCATCAATGGAATCAACTTGCTTTATTAGCGCATCAGTGTAGGTGCCTTTTAATTTACTTAAATGTCGCCAATTTAGAATTTTACTTGCGATTTCTACCCCTTCTTCTTCGAGTGCCTCTAGAACTTCATAATTGGTGCTATACGATCCAGATTTTTTTGACTTTTTCTTTTTATTAAGCCCCATTTTGTTGAATAAAACATCACTTAATTGTTTTGGCGAAGCAATATTAAATCTTTCTCCTGCCAAATTATATATCTCATCTTCAAGCACGGCAATTACCTGCTGAAATTTATCGGACAGCTCCTGTAATTTTTGTATGTTCAGTAATATCCCATTTTTCTCCATATCAAATATTACTTTCATAAGTGGCTTATCGAAGCGCTCGTAAATTGTGAGCAATTTTTCCTGAAATAACCTTTGCTTTAGCTTTTCATGAATTGCTATTAAAGTTTTTGCCGAGAAAATTTCTGCATTTTCACTCAAATTATGCGCAACTATGTTTGGAATACTGTGATCATGCTTTCCTGTATCCAAGCTATACGACATTATCATCAAATCATCAACTGAATCTAGCATCTTCTCTACTGTAGGGAAGATTTTCCTGATCTCTTTAATGTTATGTATTATTTTAAGCACTCCATTTGAGAGCAAAGTTAAGTTAATTATAATGAGTGCATCTTGTATGCTGTCTTGCTCTATATAAAAAATATTACTTTCGCTATAAGATAAGGAAATTTTATTTAATAAGTTGTCTTCAAAGTGGCAATGAATTGCAATTCTGCCTTCATATCTACAATGCTCCAAAAATTTCTCTAACTCTTCACTACTATATTCTATTTTCTCTTTTGTGCTAGACCCATTATAGGAAAAAAGCTTTTCCACTTTCCCTATTAAGGAATTGAATTCATACTTCTTTAAAAAGGATAATAGTTTTTCCATATTTGGAGAATGGACTTCATATTTTGCAATATCATGTTGAAGGTCTACTTTTTCGCATAGTGATAAAAGTTCTCTTGAAATTAGAGCTTTTTCCTTATGTTCGGTGAGAATATTACGAATCCTCGTTTGCTCGATATTATCAATGTTCTCTATAATATTATTCAATGAATCAAATTCATCCAGTAATTTAGCTGCAGTCTTCGGACCTATTCCCGGAACGCCTGGAATGTTGTCAGATGCATCACCAGTTAGAGAAAATAAATCAAGAAGCTTGTGTGAGTTTACACCAAATTTTTCTATTACTTGTTTTTCATCTATATATATATTTTTAATGGGGTCGAATATTAAAATATTGTGGTTCAAGAGTTGAAATAAATCTTTATCTGATGAAACGACTACCACTTTAAAGTCTTGGTGGTTGGCGTATTTTGCAGCTAGTGTTGCAATTATATCATCTGCTTCATAACCTTCAATCTCTTCATAGCTGAGGTTAAAAGCTTCTACCGCTTCCCTCAGTATGGTGAACTGTGGAGTTAGATCCTCAGGAGGCGTTACTCTGTTTGCTTTGTATTCAGAATATAAATTGTGCCTAAAATTCTTTTTCCCTGCATCAAGTGCTATAGTTAAGTAGTCCGAATGGGCAATGTACTTAAGAACCATATTCAGAAAGCCATATACACCACCTATTGGCATTCCTGTTGTGGTAATTAAGTGAGGTAGTACATAGTAAGCTCTGAAAAGAAAACCATAGCCATCGATGATTGTGAAAGTTTTTTCTTTCATTGTAGATATTTATGCGTGCTTTTGATGGTCCACTATTTAGCTGAGAAAATCAAGTTTTTGTTTTTCTGCTTTTGAGCGTTGTAAGAGATTTTACCGAAAATAGCATTCATGATGGGGATGTACACATATGTAATATCAAAACCTAGTAGAAGAAATTTGACCTTACCCAGAAAAAGTGGAGAGAAAGTTTGGAATGTTTTTTACAAAAAGAATGATGCATCAAATTGTTCTGGAATGCAATAGTTAATAGTGACGTTGTTTGTTATAAAAAATTTCTATGTATTCAAATATTGCAGTTCTAGTGTGTTGAGCAGAGTGTTGTGAAGTATCAATAAGTATTTCTCTTTTCAATGAGCTAAAGAAGCTTTCTGCAACAGAATTGTCGTAACAACAGCCTTTATTACTCATCTATATTCTTTACAGCTAAGAGATATTGATACCCTTGCGCAGTATATTGTGAACCTTGGTCACTGTGCAGCAGTAGATTTTTAACAGGTTTACGCCTATTAATGGCCATTAATAAAGAGTTCATAACCAATTGTTTATTTATTGCACTACTCATTAACTACCATACGTGAGAATTATTGCTGCCAAATATAGCCATCCCTCCTTGGTTTTGATGTAAGTAATCCCATACTTTATTTGGTTGATCAACAATAAAGTTTTGGTCTAATATATTGGGAGCTACAGCTCTATTATCTGTTTGTTGTTTTTTAATTTTAAACTTTCTTCTCAGTATAGCCCTGATGTCATTTTTCTGCATAATACTTTGCACCGTTTTCAAATTGCAACTTTTACCCAAAGCCTTCAATTCAGCATGAATTTTAGGAGCTCCATATCTACATTTAGAAACTTGATATATTTTTTGAATAGCTTCGAGTAGCTCTTTATTTGCTGATTCTCTACTGCTTATTTTTCTTGTGGTCCACTTATAGTAGCCACTAGCAGAAAATCCTACATAATTCCTGTACTTTATAGCAGTTAGAGGTTGTCCGGAAACAAGTAAAAGGCTATAATATCTGAAATTTTAGTACGGGGTAAAGATGAGAAAAAAGTATCCAACAGATCTAAGCGAAAGGGAATGGGCAAGAATAGAAAAACACTTCAGAGTATCATACAAGAAAGGAGGAAGGCCGCCAAAGTATAGCAAAAGAGAAATATTAGAAGCAATTTTCTATGTATTGCGTACAGGGTGTCAATGGCGGTATTTACCAAATGATTTTCCGCTATGGAAGACTGTGTATGAGCAGTTCAGGCAATGGAAGAAGCAGGGAATTTTTGAGAAAATGAATTATGAAATTACAAAATATAGTAGAAGAAAAATAGGAAGGAATGAGCAGCCGAGTGCCTGTATAGTAGATAGTCAATCTGTAAAGACTACAGAAAAGGGGGGATCAAAGGCTATGATGGAAGTAAAAAAGTAAAGGGTAGAAAAAGGCATATAATTACAGACACTCAGGGTTTTATACTAGGTTGTTACGTAGGCGCTGCTAACGAAAATGATAGAGATGGTATTAAAATAGCATTAAACAATATGAGAACAAAATATACTAAAGTTAAAAAAATGTGGGCTGACATGGGATACCAAGGAAGAAATTTAAAGAATCACATAAAGGAAGAATATGACATAGATATTGAAATTGTTAAAAGGCCTCCATGTAGATTTTGGGTGCACAAAGATACGCCACCTGAGCTACTACCAACAAGAGAACAAGGGTTTAAAGTACAGCCAAGAAGATGGGTTGTAGAAAGGACTTTTGCTTGGGTTAATAGGAATAGAAGGCTATCGAAGGAGTATGATTTACTCACAACATCCACTGAGAATTTCATATACCTAGCTATGAGTAGGGTTATGTTAAAGAGGGAATATGCTTGAATTTACTTGTTTCCGGACAACCTCTAATTTGCGGAATCAACGATTTGAGCTGGACAACAACCCAATTGAAAGTGACTGTTTATGTTTTACCTGCAGAAAACATTCAAGAGCTTATATACACCATTTACTGAAAGCTAAAGAGCTCCTGGCTTACACGCTCGTTACCATTCATAATATTTTCTTTATGAATAAGTTAATGGCATCAATAAGGCAGGCTATATTAGATGATAGGCTAGATCGGGAGAAAAATAATTGGATTAGTGAGATACCACTACACTGTGAATTATACACCTAGTTCATATTTTTCTACGCTTATTTTATATTCCCTAAAACAGAAAAAGCCTTCCTCTTCCTACTCTTTCTTCCTTGGCTAATCCATAGTTAGCGTCTTTTGCACATGTGCGTTGCATTTTTTAATCTTCTTTAAAAACTTGACAATACATGACAACACTGGTATGTTAAAAATATAGTTTTTGTGAGGTATGTAATGGTGCGCCAAGAAGTGCTTGGAGAACAGTTGGTGAAAATCCAACACAAACAAAGTCTAGCCAAAAGTTTGGAACAGACCACTATGTTGCATGAGGTAACGAGTGTAATAGAGCTAGTGGGATGGACAATGCAGGGCACAACGGAAGTGAAGGAGTGGAGTCCCGAAATACCTGAAGACATAGAGGTCGACATGTTCATGGCCATGGAAGACAGCATGAAGGATAACGTAAAGGCAAGTTATCACTCACTCTATCGGGATCTGAGACCGTGCCATGTATTGAAATGGACTTCAAGTGAACTTGGGAGATCCCATGCATTCCTATTAAGGTACGTTGGAACAAGTCAACAAAGGCAAGAACTAGCGGAAGATGCAGGGGAAGTCGGACTGATTGATAGTACTCAGAATGTGGGAAAGCCACGTACAAGGGGAAGCGATCAGCAATATAGTAACTGGAATAGGGATTGCTATGCCAATACAACGGAGGTAGGAATAACATGCGATATAAACTAAACCAGATAGCAGTAAGAGCAAAGCAAGATAAGCGACTAAAATTCACATCGTTAGTCCATCTGATAAATACAGAGAATCTTGCGAGATGTTATAAAGAACTGAAGCGTAACAAGGCTTGTGGAGTAGACCAGATAACAGTGGAATCATACGGAGAAAATCTGAATGAGAAACTCGAAGTGCTAGTAGAAAGTATGAAGAGGAAGCAATATCAACCACAACCAGTAAAGAGGGTATATATACCGAAAGCTGGAAGTAAAGAGAAACGCGGACTCGGAATACCATCGACCGAGGATAAATTAGTACAGATTATGCTGAAGAAGATATTAGAAAATATTTACGAGGCAAACTTTCTGGACAGCTCATATGGATTTCGACCTGGAAGAAACTGTCATCAAGCGGTAAATGCACTAGATAAAGCAGTTAAGTACAAGCCAATAAACTACATTGTAGAAGTGGATATCAAGAAGTTCTACGATAATATACAGCATAAATGGCTAATGAGGTGTCTAAGGGAACGAATAACTGACCCAAATTTGCTGTGGTTAGTAAAGCGGTTTCTCAAGGCAGGGATAGTCGAAGCTGGAAATTATGAAGCAACAAAACAAGGTACACCACAAGGCGGTATAGTAAGTCCTGTATTAGCAAATATATACTTACATTATGTGTTGGATTTATGGATAGAAAAGAAATTTAAATCAAGATCCAGAGGATATATACAACAAATAAGGTTTTGCGATGATTTTGTGGTTTGTTGCGAAAGTAAGGTAGACGCGGAAGAATTTCTGGAATTACTGAAACAAAGGCTAAATAAATTTGGGTTGGAAGTATCTGAAAACAAGACCAGAGTAGTAAAGTTTGGCAAGAGGGAGTGGCAACGAGCGATAAGAGAGAAACGAAGGACGGAAAGTTTCAATTTTCTGGGGTTTACGCACTATGGTGCAAAAAGTCGTCGTGGTAGATTAATGATGGGACATAAAACCTCTAAGTTAAATCTAGCCAGAAAACTAAAAGAAATCAAGGAGTGGTTGAAAATAGTCCGCGGAAGTATTCGACTTAAAGATTGGTGGCAAGTACTGAAGGCTAAATTAACAGGACACTATAACTACTTTGGTATTAGCGGAAATTATTGGTGTTTGAAACAATTTTACACATCAGTAAGAAAGCTAGCATTTAAATGGATAAATCGGCGTAGTCAGAAAAAGAGTATGACCTGGGAACAGTTTGTACACTACGTAGAAGTAAATCCATTACCAAAGCCAAAAATACATTTTTCTTTATATGCATAAGAGGGACGACTGTGAAAACTAATATTGATGAGCCGTGTGCGGGAAATCTGCAAGCACGGTTCTTTAGGGGGAGTTGTAGTAATAAAACTCAAACGAGAGGAGTAAAGCTACAGCTTCTACCGAACACACGAAGAAAAAGTTGTAATAACCAAATATGCAACTCAAGTTATAGTTAAACCTATTTCCAGCAAATTATTTTCGCAAGTATAATGCATTTCAGTGGTATAGTACTCTAATAATAAAGAGGTCATATAGATATTAATATCTTTTGTATTTAAATTAGTGTCATTTTTTTTGATTAATTTGTCTACTAATGATTTGCTTATTGGTTTGTGTTCATTTAGAATTTTTATAGTTAATAGCATTTTATCTTCTGTTTGACTCAGTAAAACAGATACTAGTTCAACTTCCGCCACTGCACTGGCTATAGTTAGCACCATATTAGAAATTATCTTATTTATCTTTTCAATTAAATCTTCCTTATTTTTTGCAGAGTATGCGTCTATTTTCCACATAAGCTTTACTTTTTTTTTAATAAATAATTTTCGATATTAGATTTGGTCTTATCAAAGCTATAATTATCCATTGAAGAAGAATATGCCTGCTTCATAACTTTATGTTTATATATTAAATCATCGGAGCTTTCTTTAAGAAACAACAACGCTTCCTTCTGCGCATCAGCATCATTCTTATCTATTACTTCAAGCTCTTCTACGCCAAACGTTATTCCATTCATAGAGTTAGCAAAGTCATGAAGCAGCCGTCCTGATAGCAGTTCCGTTATTAACAGTATGTTTTTGGTATTTTCGTTCATTGGATAATTATAAATGATTTAAGTTACCCTATATTGGTAAGTATATAATAGTCAATTAAGAAAAAGTTTCGTTGCACTTTTTATATCAAGGCATTAATATAGTATTAACAATTTTAAAATTTATAAAAGGATTATGAATACTTATACCAAATCAGGAATAGATATTGAACTATATAATAAGTTAATAAAAGAAGTCAAGCCTATTGCTCAAGAAACTACTAGAGAAGAAGTAATCAGCGAAATAGGTTCATTTTCTGCGTTATTTGATTTTGCTGCACTAAGTAAGAAGTATGACCATCCAGTACTCGTTTCCTCAACTGATGGAGTAGGTACGAAACTGTTGATAGCTCAAGAAGTGAATAAACATGATACTATAGGTATAGATTTAGTTGCAATGTGTGTAAATGACTTACTTGCACAAGGAGCAACGCCTTTATTTTTCCTTGATTACTTTGCAACAGGTGTTTTGAGCAAGGACGTTTTATTATCTGTGGTCCAAGGCATTGCAAAGGGGTGCAAGCAAGCTAAAATAGCATTGGTTGGTGGGGAAACTGCAGAAATGCCTGGAATGTATGGTAATAATCACTATGACCTTGCAGGGTTTGTGGTTGGTGTAGTTGATCGAAAGCAAATTCTTCCAAACTGTAGTATGATGAAAGCAGGTGATTATATAGTTGGCTTAGAGTCAAGTGGAATTCACTCAAATGGGTTTTCTTTAGTGCGCCATGTTTTCAAAAGCTTAGGTATAAATTATAACGATACATCTCTATGGAATAATAAATCTTGGAGTGAAATACTACTTGAACCAACAAAAATATATGTTGATTCTTTGCTGCCTATCATGTCACAAGTAAAAGGTATTGCGCACATCACGGGTGGTGGTTTGGTAGACAATATTCCGCGAATTCTTCCAAAAAACTTATTTGCAAACATAGACATTAATTCCTGGAAATGGCCAGATATATTTTTATGGCTAACAAAGGAGGGTAAAATAGAGAAGAAAGAAATGCTAAAAACATTTAATTGTGGTATTGGTATGGTATTGATCGTAAGTTCTGAGAATATGCAAAACGTGAAAAATCATTTCCAAAAACGTGGAGAAAAAATTGAAATTATTGGAAAACTTGATGAGGCATGTAACCCTCCACTTGATAGAGTAGTATTTAGTTAACCTAACTTTACTGACAGTCTTTTTGCAACTTCTAGGTATGCTTCCTTTAAATCTCCTAAATTCAAACGAAAGACATCTTTATCTAGCTTTTTATAAGTATTTTTATCCCATAATCTGCAGTTATCAGGGCTAATTTCATCAGCTAAAACGATTTTAGTACTGTCATTTATTAATCTGCCAAATTCTAACTTGAGATCAACTAAATATATACTTGCATTTGAAAATAGGTGAACTAATATTTCGTTGATTTTTAAAGTTGTAGTTTTAACTTCATCCATTTCTTTGCTAGATAGCCAATCAAAATACAGTATGTGATTTTCACTTACCATTGGGTCGGCTAGGTCATCATTTTTGTAAAAAAAATCGATTATAGGAGATGCAAGCCTCTCACCTTCTTTGATATTAAAACGTTTGCAAAAGCTGCCAGCTGCGACATTTCTAACTACTACCTCAAGAGGTATTATCTTGAGTTTTTTGACTAGCTGTTCTCTTTCGTTTAGAGTTTTTATAAAGTGTGTGCTAATTTCTGCTTTCTCAAGCTTTTCCATGATAAAAGCACTAATATGATTATTAATTATTCCTTTACCATCGATTATTTCATATTTTTCCTTATTGAATGCTGTAACATCATCTTTAAAGTGCTGTATGACAATTGATAAGTCTTCAGTTTCAATAATGGCTTTCGCTTTACCTTCGTATATCGTTTTATTCAGTGACATGTTTAATTTAACTATATATTATATCAATTTACTATTCTTAGAGTATAGCCCCAAATAACTTAAAATAAACCTTAATGGCATTCAATGTTACAATATTAACCATATTCCCAGAAATGTTCCCGGGGTTTTTGAACTATTCTCTTGCCGGAAAAGCGTTAGAAAAAAAAATATGGAACCTTGAAGTAATAAATATTCGTTCTTTTGCGAAAGATAAACATTCAACTGTGGATGATGTTCCATATGGAGGTGGAGCAGGAATGGTTATGCGTTCTGATGTAGTTGGTGATGCAGTAGATAGTATGCTCTCTGTTCATAAAAACACTAAGTTTATTTACATGACTCCATCTGGAACTAAGTTTAATCAGAATATTGCCAGAGAATTATTAGAGTTTCCTCATATAACAATATTGTGTGGTCGATTTGAAGGTATTGACCAAAGGATAATTGATGCGTATACTCCTTATGAGTTAAGTATTGGAGATTATATACTTTCAGGAGGTGAGCCAGCTGCAATGGTGGTTCTTGATGCATGCATTAGACTTCTTCCAGGTGTAGTAAATAATACCGATAGTATTACTGAAGAAAGTTTTAATTATGGTGGTGGTGTACTTGAATATCCTCAATATACTAGACCTGAGCAGTGGAAGGGATATAAAGTACCTGAGGTTTTGTTATCTGGCAATCACAAAAAAATAAGTGATTGGAGGCAGAAGCAGTCTCATGTTATAACAAAAAAGCGTAGGCCTGAATTATTGAATGGAGAGATAAATGACAAATTTACTTAAAAAATTTAACGAACAGCAAATGCAAGTGTTAGCTAAAGAAATACCAGAATTTCGTCCTGGCGATGATTTGAAGGTCACTTTTAAAGTAGTTGACGGTACAAGTGAACGTATACAGATATTTGAAGGTGTATGTATATCAAAAAGGAACCGCGGGTTACATTCTTCTTTTGCAGTCAGAAAAGTGAGCCATGGAGAAAGTATAGTGTCTCAGTTTTTTGTTTATTCTCCTGCACTGGTTTCAGTGCAAGTGACAAGAAAAGGAAAGGTTCGTAGAGCAAAACTGTATTATCTGTGCAAACTATTTGGAAAAGCTGCAAGGATCAAAGAGCGTACTACTTATGTTAAAAAGAAATTTAAGTAGATACAATAGGGAGTGATGTCAATTGTATCATCTCAGAACTCTCTCTTGTCATCCCAGTGCGTGACACACAACTGTACGAACATTGTGTTTGCCTCCCGCTGTGGTGTCATCCCAGTGCTCCGACACTGGGATCCAGCATTCATTATTCTCCTTTTGGTTTGTGCTTTCATGGAAAATGTAAAAATTATTTGCAGGCAAAGCCTGCTGGATCCCAGTGTCAGCTACTTGCATGACAAAAAAGGGGAAAGTTTTTTCAAATCCTCGTGTAAAGAAAAGTAAATGAGTATAAAGAAAAAATTCCTTAAATTACTTCAGTCAAGGCGTGTACATGCTCGTATAAAAAGGAAAAATAAAAAGAACAGAGCGCTACGCTTTTGTTCTTTCACGGCACTAGTTATCTCACTTGGCTGTCCTGTGTGTATATTGTTGAGTATATTAGTTAACTCTTACAGTGCCTTAACAGTAACGAAAATTTTATTGCCAGTTGAAATAAATGCTGATCTTACTTTGGCGAGTAATCCTAGTGATTTGCGGTATAAGTCCATTGGCTTACTCAACGATTCTTTACGTAAGGTGTTTGGAGGAACTGATTTTAAAGACGGTGACGAAATTTTAAGTCGTAATTCTTACAAAGAACTAGAGAAATTTTTTCGTAAGAAAGTAAAAGATAGTGGTGAATATGAGATCTGGTTTACCGCGTCAAGTATAATTAATTCAATAAATAAAGATAAACATTTGAATGATCGTTATGCTAAATTACTTGATTGGCTAAAAGAAAAGAGGAGAGTGAAAAAATTTTTTAATAAGTCTTTATTCCTTAAATCTGACTCTCGTGAACCTGAAAATGCAGGGATTTTAGGAGCGTTTATCGGCTCATTGATGACAATTATAGTGTGCCTAGCATTAGCATTACCAATAGGAATTATGTCGGGCATCTGTCTTTACGAATTTATGCCTAAAAATAGGCTAATGACTAATATTGTAGAAATTAGCATAAATAATCTTGCTGCAGTACCTTCAATAATATTTGGTGTAGTGGGCTTAACTCTCTATCTTGGCATATTTGGGCTACCACGCTCTTCACCACTTGTTGGTGGAATGACTCTTTCATTTATGATGTTACCTAATATTATAATTGCAACAAAAAATGCCTTTGCGAATGTTCCTATTACGATAAAAGATGCAGCGTTTGCGCTCGGTGCACCTCACATCAAGGTGATATTAGATCACTCTTTACCGATTGCGTTACCAAGAATAATACATGGTACTGTGCTTGCAATTGCAAGGATTTTAGGTGAATCTTCTCCTTTACTTATGATGGGTATGGTGGCATTTATTGCTGATACACCTACGTCCTTTTTCGATCCGGCGACTGTTCTGCCTGTACAAATATACATATGGTCAAGTAGTCCTGAAATTGCATTTATTGAACTTGCTGCTATTGCAATTATAGCTTTATTATTGATGTTATTTGCGTTAAATTTAGTAGCAAATTTTGTAAAAAGGAAATTCGAATTTTTTAATTTTTAGCAATTCATGAAAATCACAGTCCTATCTGGTTATGGCTTAAATTGCGAAAAAGAAACTGCATTTGCATTTATGGAATGCAGCAGAAAACTTGGTATTGGTAATATTGAAGTAAAAATCGTTCACATTAACGATATCATAGATAATCCAGGTGAACTGAAATTAAGCAATATACTTGCAATTCCAGGGGGTTTTTCCTATGGTGATGACACTGGTGCTGGTAATGCGTTTGCTTTACGTATTAAAAACAACTTGTTGGATGAGTTTCAAGAGTTTTTATCTCAGGACAAGCTGATTATAGGAATATGTAATGGTTGTCAGATATTAGTAAAATTAATTCCAGAGTTCTCTAATCTAGCTTTAATCCATAATGATATAGGCAATTACCAATGCCGCTGGATTAGAGTGAGAGTTAATCCGCAGAGTAATTCTGTTTGGCTACGGGGTCTGAGTGAACTATATCTCCCTGTTGCTCATGGGGAAGGCAAATTTTTTATGGATCAAGATATTTTGAACCAATTGATTGAGAGCAATTCCACCGCATTACGTTACATTGATAAAAATGGCAACTATGCTAACCTACAATTTCCTTACAATCCGAATGGATCTACATACGACCTAGCAGCTTTATCAGATAAAAGTGGAAGAGTGCTAGCTTTAATGCCCCATCCAGAAAGGGGAATATTTTTTACCCAGCAAGATAATTGGCCCCTTGAAAAAGAAAAGAGCAAGCGTTTAGGTGTTGCTGTGCCAAAATATGGCGATGGAATGCTTATATTTGAAAATGCACTAAAGTATTTTTGTTAAAATTTATTGATAGGGATTTATGGTCGAAATTATCCCCTGATATTGCAAAAAACTTGCTTGACAAGCCTTGCCAGTCCCCTTATCATGAAACTGAAGCTATTTATTTATCTTCTCTGTACAGATTAAATGACAAAAAACTCACGTATCTGGCGTCCCATGTTTAATTTTTTGCACTATGTGCATCTTATGTCTTTATAAAATTTCTAGGTTTTTACCTAATATAAGCTGAAATGCGCTTATAAAGCATTTAAAACATCAAAAAACGCCGATTTAAAAAATGGATAGTGAATAACTAGCTACCCTAGGGTTTCTTTTGCCTTTTTTTCTGTTTAGTAAATTTCTTAATGTTTATAATTTAGATTAGTTGCGGCTTAAAAGCAACTAAATCGCGGTTATTAAGCGTTTAGAATAAAAAAACGCCATACTTGAAAGTATAATGTAAGTATAGCATTTCTCATAATAGTCCGAACAGGTCATAGGAAGGCAGAATCAACAGCACGACGAAAGGATTCGAATAGAGGAATGTTTTTCCTGGCTCTGTTTTTTATAGCAAACCAATGATGCTCAATTTTGTTGAAATCTGGAGAATAAGGCGGCAGATACAAAATTTCTGCACCAACCCCTTTAGCAAGCTCGATAATCTTATCAGACTTATGAAAAGTAGCATTGTCAAGAATGACAGTCTGTCCAGGTTCCAAGATCGGTGTCAAAAATTGCTCAAACCATCCATTAAAAACATCCATATTACAGTGGCCTTCAAAGGTTAACGGAACAACTATCTTTCTTCCACTTAAGGCTGCAACCATACTGATTCGTTGAGTTTTCTTTCCAGATTTTAAGGCATAAAACCGCTGTCCTTTCTGGCAATATCCGTAGGGGTAGTCTTCGGTGTTATCAATGCCAGACTCATCTATATACACTAAGTTTTTAGGTTCTTTTGTCGCTATAATTTTCAAAAATTCAGCACGTTTTTCTTCGTTTCTTTCCTTGTATCCATATGTCTTTTTTTGCGCGTAAATTCAATTTTTTTAAGGGCTCGATAGATCGTTTGGATACTAACGTTGTTCCAAAGTTTAGCCATTTCCGATAGAGTCTTTCCTCCGTGTTCTCTGGCAAATTTGGCAAAGGTATCCCAGTCGGTAATTTTGTGATTGTAACCCCCATTTCCAAGTTTTTTTGATTGAAAGTCTCCTGTTTCTTTTCTTCTTTGCTGCCACTCCCATAAAGTAGTTCGTCCAATCTTAAATCTTGCTGCCACTGTTTCTCTGCTTTCTCCTTCGTCTAGCGCTTCCATTGCTTTTTTTCTTAAATCATAACTATATGCTGCTGGCATTCAACCTCCTTATCATCATCTACCCTTATCCTATCACATCCGGACTTTTATGGAAAGAGCTATAAGAGGTTGTCCGGAAACAAGTAAATTCAAGCATATTCCCTCTTTAACATAACCCTACTCATAGCTAGGTATATGAAATTCTCAGTGGATGTTGTGAGTAAATCATACTCCTTCGATAGCCTTCTATTCCTATTAACCCAAGCAAAAGTCCTTTCTACAACCCATCTTCTTGGCTGTACTTTAAACCCTTGTTCTCTTGTTGGTAGTAGCTCAGGTGGCGTATCTTTGTGCACCCAAAATCTACATGTAGGCCTTTTAACAATTTCAATATCTATGTCATATTCTTCCTTTATGTGATTCTTTAAATTTCTTCCTTGGTATCCCATGTCAGCCCACATTTTTTTAACTTTAGTATATTTTGTTCTCATATTGTTTAATGCTATTTTAATACCATCTCTATCATTTTCGTTAGCAGCGCCTACGTAACAACCTAGTATAAAACCCTGAGTGTCTGTAATTATATGCCTTTTTCTACCCTTTACTTTTTTACTTCCATCATAGCCTTTGATCCCCCCTTTTCTGTAGTCTTTACAGATTGACTATCTACTATACAGGCACTCGGCTGCTCATTCCTTCCTATTTTTCTTCTACTATATTTTGTAATTTCATAATTCATTTTCTCAAAAATTCCCTGCTTCTTCCATTGCCTGAACTGCTCATACACAGTCTTCCATAGCGGGAAATCATTTGGTAAATACCGCCATTGACACCCTGTACGCAATACATAGAAAATTGCTTCTAATATTTCTCTTTTGCTATACTTTGGCGGCCTTCCTCCTTTCTTGTATGATACTCTGAAGTGTTTTTCTATTCTTGCCCATTCCCTTTCGCTTAGATCTGTTGGATACTTTTTTCTCATCTTTACCCCGTACTAAAATTTCAGATATTATAGCCTTTTACTTGTTTCCGGACAACCTCTAATTTCATGAGTGTTACCTCTATCTAACACTGACCTTATGGCAACATTATTTAGCACATCTTAACAAACCGCAAAGGTTGCACTTGCATAATCACCTAAATCTTTTGGTTTTTGGTTACGTATTTTTCTTGAGCCAAATTCATTTTTTATTTCAACGCTTGTTGGTAAAATGATTTTGGAGGCATCAAGAGCTAACACTCTAAAGCCAAAACAAGTTTTAAATTTTTGGTCTTGGTAGTACAAGGAAACCACACCTTCGTTAATTTCTGAAAATGCACTGTGTTTCATTTTTTTTCTTGCTTGACTAAAAGCACTAGCAGTAACGGTATAGTCTTTTTTCCTATATAAAATAAATTCGTTTAGTATTACTTGCAGCGACTTTACACTTTTTCTTAAAATTAAGATAAATATGTCAATAAAAGATAACTTCCTCTTTCTCATAAAATCTTTTGAAGATGATTTATGGGATTCTATAAATTCTAGACTTGCCAATTCATTTTGAATAAATTTTATTACTGCCTTTTTTACTCATACTACCTTTAAACTTATTGGTATACATCATTATCCCATAAAATCTATCTTTTTTCCTTAACTTAATGGCAGTGAGACGAGGTTATCATCATGCCGCCACGAACCGTCATACCGCGATTCATTCGCGGTATCTCTTAGCCGCTAACAAGTAGCTGGATGACGATTGTCAGGGTGCCATTTGTTATGTTTAACAAAGTTCGTACTTAGCTTCATGTTAGCCATAAATATTTAAGAAATTTACCAAATGGAAAAAAAGGCAAAAGAAGCCCCATGGTTAACTAGTTCTGACACTGGTTTCCATCCAAGACGGCAGTAGCCCCTTCGGTGTCATTCCAGTGTCAAGCACTGGAATGACAAAGGAGAGCAGTGTAAGCTACTTGGATGACACCTTTTTTCTACTTAGTGTGGGTTATACAAGAAGTCTATTGTATGGCTATTGCTGGTCGTATATTACTTATAGCTTATCTATTCAAATTGCAACTTTGTTTTTCATAATTAATTATTGACAGAAATTATTAATTGGGTTATTATTAAATTATCGTTAACAAGTGAGGCAAAGAAATGATGATATCCAATAATTCTTCATTGCTAAAAGATAGTCAGGAGCTTACTAAAACTAAGCAGACTATATGGAAACCTTTAATTGCTGTTTCATTATTATCTATATTTAGTTTCATATCTGGTCAATATCTTCCTTATGTTATTATAGCAGTTTCTGGTTCTGGTCCTATTGCAGCAGTTCCTTTAGCAATTTTTGCTGTTTCTACGGCTGTTGCATTGATTTCAAAAATATATCTCATTAGACTGGCCGTTTCTAGAGCTGACAATAAGAAAGAAGAACCACAAAAATTTGTGTGTGAAAATTGTACTAATCTGGAGAATAAATCAAGTGTGCCTACTCCTACACCGCCTCCAGTAACATTGGGTACACAACCAAATACAAGTGTCAGTGTACCACCGCCGCCACCTCCTCCATTGCCACAAGATGCTGCACTACCACCTCCGCCTCCGCATTTTTTTACAGCTTCCAAGCGTACGGAGCAACCTAAGAATGATGCACCGAAGAAGGCTGGTGAACCTGAGAATAATAATCATTCTACTCTGTTTGAACAGATAAGAGGAGGTACTACGTTAAAAAGAGTGGGCAGCAACAAAATTTTACAAATGAATTGAAAGCAAAATTAGAAAGTAGTGGGGGCACTGACAAAAAAGAAACACCAGAAGAGTTTGCTGCAAGAATAGATAGGGAGCAAGCAGAGAGAAAGAAGTCGGATGATAATGATTCAGATTGGACAAAGAGACTTAAGGAGAGAGTAACAGTCATGCGATTCTCAGATAGTGAAAGTGAGCATTCTGATTCTATTAGCGATTCAGATTGGACTACAGATGAAAGCAAAGACAAACAGAAAGAGATAGAACAGGAAAAAGAGGAGCAGACAAAACACACAAATTCCCCATCAAGCAAGGAAGAAGGAAGCGGGGGTCTTGACAGTGGTATAGGATCTAGAGCCACATCTCCGATACATCCTGAACAAGAAACAGAGGAGTCACCGGTACCGCCAAGTTCGTGTGTTGATTCACCACAAGTAAATAATGTTGACTCAGTGGATAATGAGGTGCAAGATTCACCTCCTCTTTCTGTTGAGGATCGCATAGCACAGTTTGGTGGAAAAGCGTTACGATGCCAAAAGGAAAATGTTGTACAAGGACTATGATAACTATGAAATGGTCAGCCATGCACTTCCCTTCCTTTTCAAAATAAGTTTACCTACAGGTCTGATTGTATTAAGATTACTTAATACAATCAGACCTATTATATGCGTTTATCCAAATATTACCTGCCAACTCTAAAGGAAAAGCCTGCCCATGCTAAAATTATCTCCCATCAATATTCTTTGCGTGCAGGTTTAATAAAGCAGATAGCATCTGGCATCTATACGTGGTTACCACTTGGTCTCTTAGTGCTTAAGAATATTGAAGATATTATCAGAGATGAAATGAACAAATCCGGTGCTATTGAAGCATTAATGCCTTGTGTGCAACCAGCAAGTCTTTGGCGAGAATCAGGGCGTTACGATGATTACGGTAAGGAAATGCTACGCATAAAGGATAGGCATGAGGAAGATATGCTTTTTGGTCCAACGCATGAGGAGATAGCAACTGATTTAATTAGAGATGTGGTAAAAAGTTACAAAGATTTGCCACTTTGTTTATACCAAATTCAATGGAAATTCCGTGATGAGGTAAGACCACGTTATGGTGTTATGAGGGGCAGGGAATTTTTGATGAAGGATGCATACAGTTTTGATGTAGATTACGAAGGTGCACTGAATTCATATAATTTGATGTACAAAACTTACATAAAAATCTTCAAACGCATGGGATTTACTCCAATTGGAGTTCGAGCTGATACGGGGCCAATTGGAGGAAATTTGAGCCACGAGTTTCATATATTGGCAAACACTGGTGAGAGCACTTTATATTATGACAATAAATTTTCTGAACTACTAGAGAGTGAAGATATTGAAAGTTTAAAGAGTATATACGCAGTTGCAGATGATATGCATGATCCTGAGACTTGCCCCATATCACAAGAGCAGTTAAATGTTAGTAAAGGTATTGAAATAGGGCATATTTTTTATTTTGGCGACAAATATTCAAAGCCTATGAAGGCAAGTGTTACTTCTCAAGATGGAAAAAATGTCAATATACATATGGGTTCGTATGGCATTGGGGTTTCAAGACTTGTTGGTGCGATAATAGAAGCTTTTCATGATGATAAGGGAATTATCTGGCCGGAGGAGGTAGCTCCTTTCAGAATTGGTTTAATCAATTTACAAACGAAAGTAACGGAGGCTGCAGATAAAATATACAAAGCTTTGAAGAGCGATGAAGTGCTTTACGATGATACGGAAGGGAGTGTAGGAGTAAAATTTTCTAGAATGGATCTGATAGGCTTGCCGTGGCAAATAATTGTCGGAAAGAAAGCAGTAAGTGAAAATATAGTTGAAGTAAAAAATAGAGCAACTGGAGAGGTAAAGGAAATGCAGATTGAGGAAGCAATAAATCACTTTAGCGCAAAATGATACACGGTATCGGCACTGACATAGTATATATACCAAGAATATTGAGAATATTACAAAAATACGGGGAAAAATTTCTCAATAGAATCTACACTGAAAAGGAAATAGAGCTAAGTAGAAAGTATAATAGTCAAGAAATGCGAGCAAGGTATTTTGCTAAACGCTTTGCAGCAAAAGAAGCTTTTGTTAAAGCACGAGGTAGTGGTCAGGGTATTACAATGAAAGATATAGAAATATACAATGATGTAAGAGGCAAGCCATATCTTACCGTTAGCAAGGATTTTATCTCCAAAATTCATCTTTCTTTAAGTGACGATGGAGATTACGCTACTGCATTTGTTGTAATTTGCGTCTATAGCTCACACAGATAAAGTTTACTCTTTTGTCATCTTATGGCTTACTGTATGAACATTCATTTTTAAAGGTAAACTGCACAGCAAATGGTCAGTGCTTGACACTGTCCTCCTTTGTCATCCCAGTGCCCAGACACTGGTTTTCTGCAATCTCATCGAAAACGTTTTTCTATGCTAGTTTGCTTGCTCACAAGCAAACTTTCCTGGATCCAAGTAGTCAGGGCACTGGGATGACATCTTTGTTGTGTTTAACAAAAACAAATGTTCGTACAGTTGTGGAATGAATCGCAGTATAGCTATAGCATACACAAACAACTAGTTTGCCAAAAAAACATAGCGGTTTTTCTATGATTTTAGTATAATTCTAGCTTTACCTAAACAAAAAGATGAATTATTTAATGGACTGTGTTTTAACGTCTCTTTCCTTACCATTTTCAATTACCGAGAATTATTTATTAATTACTGCATTGATTCCACTTTTGAGTGGGTTAGCTATTTTTTTTACTGGTAAATGGCCCGGAGTGAACAATAGTATTACTGTCACTTCTTCTGTACTTCTGTTTACGTATACGTGTCTGTGCACTTTATATTGGGTATATGGTGATCATTCTCAATTTATTCTCATGGATTTTGGTAATAATTTGCACATTAGTTTAAAGCTAGAGTCTACTGGAGTAGTATTCAGTTTATTAATATCGTTTTTATGGATACTAACCAGTGTATATGCAATATGTTATATGCAGAATAACTATGCTGATAGCAATCACTCAAGTTTTCTATGCTTTTTTTCAATATCGATTAGCTGTGCAATGTTTATTGCTTTTTCTGGAGACTTGCTCACTACATTTGTCTTTTATGAGCTTCTAACTATTAGTACATACCCTCTGGTTACTTACAACTCAACAAATGAATCAATGATTGCAGGACGCTATTACTTTGGCGTGCTATTTTTCTCTTCTTTGGTATTGTTTTTTCCTGCAATAGGCCTTTTATATAATGAATTTCATACTTTAGACTTTGTAAGCGGTGGAATATTCAAATTTGATACTTCACTCATCACTTTCATTGCAGTGTGTTTTGCTATGCTGATTTACGGAATAGGAAAAGCTGCATTAATGCCAATGCATTTTTGGTTACCAAAAGCAATGGTTGCACCAACTCCTGTAAGCGCACTACTGCATGCTGTTGCTGTTGTGAAATCCGGAGTTTTCATCATCATAAAAGTTATATTATACACTTTCGGCGTCGATAACATGCAACGTTTTGTGCAGCAAAATTGGTTTGCTGGAGGGTGGCTTCCGTACACTGCTGGATTTACTATTATTACTGCATCATTGATTGCACTAAAGCAAAAAGAATTAAAGAAATTGCTCTCTTACTCTACCATCTCTCAATTGTCGTATATTATATTATTCGCTTCAATTTTTAGTGATCTCAGCATGAGGGTTGCAATTTTTCAATTAGTTTGCCACGCATTTGCAAAAATCACTTTGTTTTTCGTTGCCGGAGCAATAATAACGAGAGCAGGTGAGAAATATATAGATAAGATTTACGGTATAGGACGCAGTATGCCAATTAGCATGACAGCATTTGCTATAGGTGCATTGTCTATGATAGGGGTGCCGCCTGCTCCGACTTTTTGGGGTAAATTTCTCATTTTTCAAGCTGTTTTCAACTCTGGCAATGTAATACTTTCTGTGTTTGTAACTCTAGTGTTAATTGTTAGTACTATACTCAACGCTCTGTACTTTTTACCGATAATTTACAACGCCTTTTTCTTAAAACCTTCTCAGAATTACTTTATTAAAAAAACACCAATTCTTCTAGTTTTACCTCCAGTTATTACTGCTATGTGCACTTTGGTTATTTTTTTTAGCTACCAAGTAATATTTTAAAATCTGTATTTATAACCATTAACAATAAATTTAAATGGTATTATACCAGCCAGAGTTGCTTTTATATTCGACAAAGTGAAGCTAATCTCCACAGTATCCTCCTTATTTTGCTCGGTTGTAAAAACTACAGTAGCATTTCCAGCAAATGTAACTAAGTCCTTGGTCGATCGATCAATAGATAATGTTATTACATTTATGTTGGCGATTTTTCTTTTAGATAAAGACAAATTACCAGCTTCATTATTCGTTTTTTCCTGAAAGCCTTGATAGATTTTATGTATAGAATTGTTTCTTATAAAATTTTCTTGGTACTTCGGTTCAACGATCTTAATGGACTCGTATATTTCAATGTATTTACTTATTAAGTACCTCGCTGTGGAAGTGTATTCATCTTCCTTTTTACTGAAACTAAGCTTATGCATTGCAGAGAACTCATCTTCTGTGTGGTTCATATACTTCACAAAATTTAAATCTTTTTTAATAGGAAATAACAGGTATATGTTTAATGTTAATAAACATAAGCATACTAGGAGAAGCGATACTATTAATGCCATCCAAGATCTTTCTGCTACACAAAACAGATACCTATGGCAGTACCATTCGACTGCTTTACTGAAATAACTTTTGTTTTTTACTGATTCAAGCAATTTATCTTCCATAACACAATACTACCAGACCTAATCGGATCATTATAATAACAATAAGCTTAGATACTCTAAAAAAAACTTTAAAATATGTCTAAATTTTCCCAAATAGGATGAATGATTATATCACCTTGTTCTGCAATGAGGTAGAATTTATCGATTTTGCTCACATCTATATTTATCATTTTTACACTGAAATTTTCAGGATCATAAGTATTACTTTCTACACTTTTGTGATAATTATAATAATGTAATTTATTTTGATCATCAAAATAACCAAATTCATCAGCAAAGGTTCCCACTTTTCTACCTTTACCACTTTTGACTAGCTCAAATAGATCAATTACATGGTTTTGGGATCCAGGCTCAATAGGCCCTTCTGCAGCAAAAAATTTAGGTGCATGACCAATGTATTCCTTAAATTTTAGATTATGAGTCTTTTTTACACTACCAAAATCCACAAATTTATATTCATCTGAAATACCAGAATATTGTGGATCATACTTTTTATATTCAAAAAACTCATTACCTAAAAAATTACAAAACGTTAATTTATAATTATCATGATCGGATTTTACGACTTTAAGGTAATGAAAATCTCCAGGAATCTTTACTTCCTCTTCCGTAATATGATTACGTACAACAAGCTCACCATTTAGCATATGATAGCCAATTTTTGGCAAAGTAGCTATATTGATTGTTTTGTTTAGCTTAAAATTTGCTTCATAAATGCCACTTAACAACTCCTTTCCTTTTTCTAGGGTTATGTCTTGATCTGAAGCTATATTCTTAATTAAGCTTAATTTTTTCTGCATGTTCAATATGGCTTTCGTCAAAACTTCTATTGATTGCCATACAGTTAATTTATTATCAGTCAAATTATATACTTCGAGTATTAAATTAACAGAATTTTATCATGAATTTATGTTAAAAGTATTATACTTTGTAAACTTATGTCATGATATTAACTACATTAGCTAAAACATGCTTTTTATCTAAGTGGAGTTGCTTTGCGGCAACGAAAAGTTCATCTATTTTTTTCCACTGACTTAGCAGAATTTCAACACCATTTACCTCTCTCTTTATGCTTTCTAAAATGAAGGCCTGAATTATATATGATGCTAGTTCTAGTTCGATTTCGCTATTAATTACTTTATTAATCATATTGGGATTCTTTAAATCATGAAGAAATTTATAAAAGCATTTGTATGCTTCATAAGCATCACTACTTATTGTATTTATTATCATTCCTGGCATTCCAGGAAATAAAGTAATCATTTCGTCAAACGTTTGATTATCAAATTTACATTGAGATGAAGCAACTTGCTTTGTTTCATCATAAGTTAATGGGAGTAAATTTAGCTGAAAGCACCTACACAAGATAGTGGGTTGTATATCATATGGCTTATGGCTAATTATAAATATCTTAGAATTTTTTGGCGGCTCTTCTAATATTTTCAATATTGCGTTTTTAGCGTTATTAGTCATTGCCTCTAAGCTATCTATTATAGCTATTTTGTGTTCTGATTGAATGGGACTTAAGTGTAGAAAGTTTTTCATTTCTCTGACTTTTTCTATTCCGATAGTATCACCTTCAACAATGTGTAAGTCCAATGCTACTTCATTATAGTTTTTTATGAGTAACCAATTGGAGAAGGATTTTGCAAGTGTTGCTTTTCCTATACCTTTTTTACCACAGATCAGCCAAGACTGAACAGATAAGTTGTTCATTATTTTTTTTTTGGCTTGGTTGTGGCCTATTACTTTTTTCATTCTTTCTCCTATAGATTTTAGTTTGAAAATGCGTTGTTTACTGTTTGTAATGAAATTGCACCTTCCCTTAAAACCTTAATCTTATCTTCGGTTAAGTCAATAATAGTAGATTCTATACCAGAAACTAGTTCGTCATCTTCAATCACTACAGATAAATGTTGCTTAATGGATTGTGGTATATCGTTTGCCTTACATACACTTTCTTTTCCTGAAATATTTGTACTAGTTGCAACTATTGGAACTTTCAGTTTGTTTAGTATTGAAATTGCAATAGGATGCTCAGGAATTCTGATACCTATACTATCTTTAAAGAATTCGTTTGGCAATATGTTGTTGTTTTTAAGTGGTAAAATATAGGTAATTGGTCCAGGAGAAAAGTGGTTTATTAAATCAATATATCTTTCCTTTACCTTTGCTATTTTTGTCAAATTGTAAATATCACTAACAAATATAGACAGTGGTTTATTTTGAGAGCGTTTCTTTATCTGATATATTTTTCCTATAGATTCATTATCTAGTACATTACAAGCAAGAGCATACACTGTTTCTGTTGGAAAACACACTAATAAATTGTTCTGTATTCCATTTATTATTTTAGATACCATATAGCTAAAAACTTATTCATAACAACTAGATCAGTTTTGTTGCACTGTATCTTATATAGTAACTGCTAGTTTTTGTAAACGTAATGCAACGCAGCTTACCATTTGTTATGCAGATTTGCTACAACCCAAACTCTTCATTGACTTTATCAATTATTGCCTGTGGTGGATCCTCTCCCCATCCTGAATACAAAATCTCTCCATAGTCTGCAACATCTATAGAGCCAGTTCTGCTTTTTGCTAGAAACATTTCTCTTTTCTCTTTATCAACTAATACATAATGCCACGCTGATTTTCCACGATCTTTACCACGGACTAAGTATATAAGATCTGACCTACTTCTTTTTGTTGCATCAGCAAAAGATCTTTCATTGACAGTTCTGCTTTTACTTTTTATGCCGCCACTTTCAGAAAAAGCTTCCTTGGATTCGGTTTTTTTGCCTGCTAATTCAGAAATTTTTCCTTTTTCCCCTAATGCCCGTTCTTTGGTGTTTTGAGACGAATACTTACTGGAAAAACCTTCCCCTGTACCGCCAGGAGTCCTGTTTGTGAAACGCTTAGTAAATGAATTATTGTCGTTGTTTTCTGCCATAAAAATCTCCAAACTTTAGATTGTAGAATCCAAACTTTTACTACACTTTATCATATGTTAATTAAATTAATATAAATGAAAAATAATATAGTAATTATTACAGGAATTACGGCCTCAGGTAAATCAGAATTATGCGATAACCTGATAGAAAAATATGGAAATATTAGTATAATAAATTGTGATTCAAAGCAGGTATATGAAGAAATTCCCATAATTACTGCTCAACCGCCAAAGCAAGAAGAATTTTATAAACTATATGGTTATGTTTCAGCAAAAGAAAATTATTCCGTGGGTCTATGGTTAGAGGATTTAGAAAAAGAAGTTAATCACGCATTAGAAAATGCTCAAATACCTATCATCACTGGAGGAAGTGGGCTCTATATTAGCAGTTTAATCAAAGGCTTATCATCAATGCCACAAATAAGTCAGGAAGTGAGGAAAAATGTAAGCGAATTAAGGAAAAATTTAAGTAAAGAGGAGTTTTACAAATTAGCGCTAAGCAAAGATCCAAGGATTCAAGGTAAAGTGTTCATGAATGACTCGCACCGCCTTTCAAGGGCACTTGAAGTTATCACTGAAACTGGCAAGTCAATTTTTGTATGGCAAGAGAATAGACAGCCTCCTTTATTCAATAATTTTAAGATATATACAATTCTGCCTAAACGTGAAGATGTATACCGAAAAATAAATTCTCGTTTCATTACAATGATTGAAAATGGAGCAATTGATGAAGTAAAAAAGCTACTTAGCATGAACCTAGCCCCACATTTGCCAGCTATGAAAGCACACGGAGTGCCAGAAATTATAAAGTACTTGAAAGGTGAGATTACTTTAGACGAAGCGATACAAATTGCTCAAACAAACACAAGACACTACGCGAAACGTCAGTATACCTGGTTTAAAAACCAATTTCTAAATGCTGAAGTGATTGATTGTGCAAACAAGCTCAAGATATTTTAATTCAGGCCGTGCTCATTACTATGAATAGGGGGTTCCATATTTTCCAGATGGTCGCTTACTTCTAGTGGATTGCCTAAACCATGCTCTATTTTTATTTTAAAAAATCCAAGCCTCTCGCAAAATTTCTGAAAACACTCTTTTATAACGTCAAACAAGTTTTTATCACCTATATTATAGTCCTTCAGTCTCTTAGGAACAGTAAGTGACAATTTACCATCTTCATATGTTACATTTTTATCACCTTGAGACTTAAGTGTGAATTCTAGCGAGCTATCCAATTTACATAATTCTTCTTCTGATTTTGCTAAAGTGCAAACTGCAATTTTTTCTTCAATTCTGATTGTTGCATGACTTGGATCACTACAATTAATATGTGTTGTATGACTAGAACCGAAAACTAACTCATATGCCATAGCTACATGAAAAAGAGGTTTATCTTCAGCGTATAATGCACCTACGTACCCTGCTTGATTACAATTGATAACCAGTTCTTCCAAAATAGAATCACTTGGAACTTGAGCTTCAGCATATTTAAATATTTCCTTAAAAACTTCTTTTGCAAACACACGATAACTCTTATTTTCATCTTCTTCTTTCGGTAATAGGTTAGTATATCCTTTACCTATATTGTAGAATTTTTCAACTTCCTCTTTATACCGATCAGTTTCTTTATCATTAGAAACCTTCAGACCTTCGCAATACTTTTCCCAAAATTTGTCAAATTCTTCTTTATCTCTATTTATTAGTGCTTTAATCAAAATTGTGTCTATATTTTTCTTGTTAATAACAAAATTCATTCTGTCAAAATCCTCATACATCTGTTTACCAGAGTTCGCTGAGATATCCTTTTCATCAGCTCTTAACTTACTAAAATCAAACTTTTCTGCTTGAGCTCTTAGTGTAACTATTGGATTTTCCTTTTCTTCTGATATAGGGCTACTCATTATTAGTACCTCAATATAGACTACTGTATAATAATACATGAAAATGATTAATAAGTCAATAAAATACTTTATATAAACGCAAGTTCTATGACAGCAAATATAGTTAGGGGTAACTTAGGCTTACCGACGATTTTAAAAACAACAAATTCGTCATTCCGTTACGTGTTAGCGGCTGAGATACCGCGAATGAATCGCGGTATAACGTTAGAGAGCTGTGCTAGCTATAGTGCATACCTGACCATAAGGTGACAAGATTTTAAAAAGGCTCTATAACAGTTTTACACATGTATGAATCTCAATGAGCAATCAGATTTTTCTAAATAGCAGGCTGGAGAATATACCTAAGTTCCATTCCGCAATATTGCCTAAACTTTGTGGTGGGGACAAGGTGGTGGATCTGCTGTTTTATAAGCCACTTAGTTATGTGGATAGAAGCAAGTTACTATCTGATGCTCGAGTTGGAGAATTTACAACTTTCATTGCAAAAGTTTATGAACATCAGTCGCCCACTTTTAGAGGTAGACCATATAAAATAGTCGTTGAAAGTGAGAGTCAGTATATATTCATAGTCTTTTTTAATTACTCAGTTAAGTATTTATATAAACTATTTCCAATTGGAGCGAATGTGATCATCAGTGGCAAACTCGAAAAATTTGCTGAACATTGGCAAATTACTCATCCAGATTACGTGTCGCTTGACATCAACCAATTTAAAAAAATAGCTTGCATAGAGCCAGTTTACCAATTATGCCGTGGCATTACCAATAAGCGCATTGGGAACATAATAAGCTCTAATCTAAAGGAATTGCCTGATTTACCAGAGTGGATAGATGATACATTAATCAAGCAAAAAAAATGGTTAAGTTGGAGGGAAAGCATCATAAAGTTGCACAGACCAAGCTCATTGGTGGAAGCTGAGGTTTGTAGAAAAAGGCTTGCTTATGATGAATTGTTTGCGTATCAGCTAGCGCTGAAACTTGCAAGAAAAAATCATGTGAAAGAAAGGGGAAGAGAATTTATAATATTGAGTAAATACAAAGAGCAAGTTTTAAATGAATTGTCGTTTCAATTAACAAATGATCAAACTCGTGCAATAGATGAGATCTCAGAGAGACAAAAATCCAAGTATCGCATGATAAGCTTGCTGCAAGGTGATGTTGGTAGTGGCAAAACCGTAGTTGCACTTTTTGCGATGATAAATGTGGTAGAAAACAACATGCAGGCAGCTCTAATGGCACCGACTACTATCTTGGCGGAGCAACATTATAATTGGATTGAGGAAGTTTTATCCTGTACCGATATAAAAGTTGCGCTGCTTACTGGTAAAACTTCGCGCAAGGAAAGAAAGATTATCATGAACGAACTTGCAAGTGGTGTTTTAAATATAGTGATTGGCACTCATGCACTATTTCAAGCTAACGTTACATTTAAAAATTTAGGGCTTGCAGTCATAGACGAGCAACAGCGATTTGGAGTGATGCAGAGAAATCGCTTGGTAGGGAAAGGAGAAAATGCCGATATACTTTTCGTTACTGCAACTCCCATTCCAAGAACTTTGCAGCAAGCTATGTATGGTGACGTTGAATGTTCAATTTTGAAAGAAAAACCAAAATCCAGATTGCCAATAAAAACTGTAACTATGAACATTAGTAGGGTGCCAGATGTTATTGAAAAGCTAAAAGGTGCTATAAACAGGGGCGAAAAAGCATATTGGATTTGTCCATATATAGAAGAAAACGAAGAGACCAATATTGCTGCAGCAGAGATGCGTTTTCAGGAATTACAAAAACCATTTCTTGATAAAGTCGGGATAATACACGGAAAATTGACTCAGGAGCAGAAAGATCAAGTTATGTTTTCCTTCAAAAGGAATGAATTTTCTCTGCTTGTTGCAACCACTGTGATAGAAGTTGGTATAGATGTGCCAGATGCAACCATCATGATTATAGAAAATGCAGAGCAATTTGGGTTATCACAATTGCATCAGTTAAGAGGCAGAGTAGGGCGAGGAAACAAGCCATCTTTTTGTGTATTATTATACGATAATTTAAGTAAAAGCTCATCTTCAAAGTTAAAGATCATGTGTGAGTCACAAGATGGATTTTACATTGCTGAAAGGGATATGATGCTAAGAGGCAGTGGAGATATTTTAGGCACAAAACAATCAGGATGTATGGAATTTAAATTTGCTGATTTATATCAGGACAAAGAGCTGCTCAATCTCGCGTATAATAACGCAAAAGGCGCAATGGCTGATTTTGAATTACTGCTTGATATATTTGAATATAGGAGTAGATTACATTTTTCAAAATTTCAGTAGGAAAACCAGGTAGCCCGCAGAAACGAAAAAACTTCCTTGACAAACCTCGCCAGCCCCCTTATCATGAAACTGAAGCTATTGTATTTGCTTTCGCCAATCTGCAGATTAAAAGGTAAGGATTACTTAATGTATCGGCGTCTTATGTTCAATTTTTTGCAGTATATAGATACTGTATGTCTTTACAAAACTTCATCTACATCTAGATTTTTATCTAAATAAGCTGAACGCGCTTATAAAGCGTTACAAGACATCAAAAAATGCCAATACTCGACAGAGATAGTAAAAGACTAGCTAACTCGGGGATTCTTTGTCTTTTTTTCTGCTTAGTAAATTTCTTAAACATTTGCAGCGTAAGTTAGTTGCAATTAAAAGCAGCTGAATTTCGCTTATAAAGCGTTACAAGACATCAAAAAATGCCAATACTCGACAGAGATAGTAAAAGACTAGCTAACTCGGGGATTCTTTGTCTTTTTTTCTGCTTAGTAAATTTCTTAAACATTTGCAGCGTAAGTTAGTTGCAATTAAAAGCAGCTGAATTTCGCTTGTCAAGCGTTTAAAACATAAAAAACGCCAATATTTTAAAGCGGATAATAACCCCAGGGCTTCTTTTGCCTTTTTTTTCGTTTGGTAAATTTCTTAAATATTTAGATTAGTTGCAATTTAAGAGCCCGTAAAGGGTGTCATTCCAGTGCTTGACACTGGAATCCAGGTTGCTCACAAGCGAACTAGCATAGAAAGTGGTTACAACGTTTTCGATGAGATTGCAGAAAGGCTGGATCCCAGTGTCAGCTACTTGAATGACATCATAGGGGCGCTGCCCTGACAATCGTCATCCCGCTACGTGTTAGCGGAATCTGCTGTGGCGACATAAACTCAAATCATTTCAAATTTCAATCCAAAGAGGTATCATTATGTCAAACAACTTCAATTTTAAAGAATTTTTTAACCACTATGAAACAAATAGTACGTCAGATGATATACAAAGGTATTATTTGCTGTGGAAATCAGTAATAGCGCAGGCAATGATTGATGCAGCAAGTAACTGTAAAAAAACAGAAAGCTTGGTAGAAAAACGTAAGGCAATTTCTTGGTTGTCAGACTTTAGTCAAGATTTTGTGCACACATGTATATTGGCTGATTGTGATCCGGTATACGTAAAAAATAAAATACAGCCAACCTTAAAAAGCCTTACTAGATAAAGCCTTTTTATATACTTAGAGGTTGTCCGGAAACAAGTAAATTCAAGCATATTCCCTCTTTAACATAACCCTACTCATAGCTAGGTATATGAAATTCTCAGTGGATGTTGTGAGTAAATCATACTCCTTCGATAGCCTTCTATTCCTATTAACCCAAGCAAAAGTCCTTTCTACAACCCATCTTCTTGGCTGTACTTTAAACCCTTGTTCTCTTGTTGGTAGTAGCTCAGGTGGCGTATCTTTGTGCACCCAAAATCTACATGTAGGCCTTTTAACAATTTCAATATCTATGTCATATTCTTCCTTTATGTGATTCTTTAAATTTCTTCCTTGGTATCCCATGTCAGCCCACATTTTTTTAACTTTAGTATATTTTGTTCTCATATTGTTTAATGCTATTTTAATACCATCTCTATCATTTTCGTTAGCAGCGCCTACGTAACAACCTAGTATAAAACCCTGAGTGTCTGTAATTATATGCCTTTTTCTACCCTTTACTTTTTTACTTCCATCATAGCCTTTGATCCCCCCTTTTCTGTAGTCTTTACAGATTGACTATCTACTATACAGGCACTCGGCTGCTCATTCCTTCCTATTTTTCTTCTACTATATTTTGTAATTTCATAATTCATTTTCTCAAAAATTCCCTGCTTCTTCCATTGCCTGAACTGCTCATACACAGTCTTCCATAGCGGAAAATCATTTGGTAAATACCGCCATTGACACCCTGTACGCAATACATAGAAAATTGCTTCTAATATTTCTCTTTTGCTATACTTTGGCGGCCTTCCTCCTTTCTTGTATGATACTCTGAAGTGTTTTTCTATTCTTGCCCATTCCCTTTCGCTTAGATCTGTTGGATACTTTTTTCTCATCTTTACCCCGTACTAAAATTTCAGATATTATAGCCTTTTACTTGTTTCCGGACAACCTCTTAATGAGGTTTACTCCTTTTACCGAAAAAAATATAATTCAATCTCCTATCTATAGTTGCCTCTATATCTTTGATTAATAGCTGCTTTATCATGTTTACTTTTCGCTTTGCATCTTGAGCTTGACGCTCATTGTTACCACTGTTATTGCTGTAATTATTCTTATCACTATAACTACTGCCACTTGGTTTGCTACTGTTACTGAACTCACTACCCTTTTTTCTTCTTGTGTTGAGTATCTGTATTATCTTTTCCTTTAAAAAGGACTTCCAGCCTGTGCCAAGTAATAATTTATAGAGAAAATGCGGAGTAAGAAACGCCACTAATATTCGAATAGAAATTCCGTAACCGAGATCTTCCCTATTTTCATAATACCACTTGCAATATTGAAACAAACGGTAAAACGCATTTTTGAAAGAGCAAAATTCTACAGCATACCAAAAACCATTGCTGAGAAACATGAGCACAATGCTGAATGTGTAAAGATACATTGTGAAGAGAAACAGTTTCACAATTATATCTTTTAGACTACCTAATATATAATTCAATAATCTTAATTTATAGAAAAGTGATATCATTTCACACCCACTTCAATATGGCTGGGGTGGAAGGATTCGAACCTTCGCGTGGCGGTATCAAAAACCGCTGCCTTACCACTTGGCTACACCCCAATACTACTTACATCAATAACACTATTAGCCCAATTAGTAAAAGATTTATTTGCTTTTTCTATGGGCATCACAGCAATAGCTGGCTGATCATAAGAATGCATTGCTTCGATTTTTTCTACAATTTTATCAACTTGATCATTCCTGCTCTTCATAATTGCCACTACTTCACAACTATTACTAATTTTACCTTCCCATAAATACAGAGAATTCACTTCGGGAAATATATTTACACATACAATTAATTTCTCGTTTAACAATTCTTCAGAAACAGTTTTAGCCTCCTCAAAATTTGAAAAAGTTGTATAAACCAAAACTAAATTATTCATTAGTAGCTACATAAATGCATTGCTACTATACTCTACCGAGATTTATTCATCAAGAGAAAATAACGCCAGCGCGTACTGTATGAACATTTGTTTGCAAAGGTAGTATGTTAAGTGTTATAGCTAGTTTGCCTCAAACGTAAAGGTGTCATCCCAGTGCCCCTGTGATGTCATTCCAGTGCTTGACACTGGAATCCAGTTTTCCATATAATCTCATCGAAAACGTTGTAACCACTTTCTATGCTAGTTTGCTTGTTTACAAGCAAACTTTCCTGGATCCCAGTGTCAGCTACTCGGATGACACCTTTCCTAGCAGAGAAATCACAATGTTCATACGGTTGTACGCATACCGCTGGGATCTAGGATTTTTCTATAGTTTAAAAACAAAAAAAGGACGTTACTCATTGAGTAACATCCTTTTGGAGAAGGTAGAAGTTTTACTTATTACACTGTTCCTGGAGTTGCTGTAGCTCTTGAGTTGACAGGTTCTGCACTAGGTTGATCTAGAGATGCGCGTCGTTTTGCCAACTTTTCTTCGAGTTCTCTGTCAAATTCTTCTTTTAAAGGAAGAACTTGTTTTCTTGTTAGCGTAGAAGAACCAGAACCCATTCCACTATCAGTAGAATTACTGTGAGTGAGAGTTCTGTTACTCAAACTATCCAGGTTTTGCTCCACAATAGGATCACTGAGAACATCTTCACTGAAAGAACTTTGTCCATTTAAGTTAGTCAATGAGGCGCTTCTAGGTAGTTCTGGTGGAGCAACTGGAGTAAGCTTAGGAGTTAAGCTACTAGATGAATTGCTTCTACGGACTGTTGCAAAGTTCTGAGAATCTGAATCAGAGACAGTAGCAGTACTTTCAGTTCCTATAGAATTTAGTGAATTGCTTTTTGACAAGCTGTTAGATTGTTCAGAGCCTTTTCTTCCCAGTGAAGAGAATGATGATGACACAGACCTAGTTAAACTTTTGACAGAAGGCCTGTTAGCTTTTTTCTCTGCTCTGTCAAACATATTGCTTACGCTTGAGTACAAATGATTTTCTCTACATTCTTTAATAACCTTCTTAATTTCATCGTAATGTTCAGAGAAAACACTGTCGATGAAATAACAACCTTTAGGTAATGACCTTTGTGTTAACAAGTTATGCAAGCTTTTTTCATTTAAATTATTAATGAATTTTTTCTGTACTTGCCATCCAGAAGTATGTTCAATCCCCCCTGATTTTGCCTTCTCTGCCATTTTTAAATCAATTTCTGACGATATTCCAGAAAGTACATTTTTCACTAACCCAGAATTATTTCCTTTATCAGCAAAAATTGCTTTCATATCATTTCTTATTTCGTCAGATTTCTTAATTGCATCTGGAGTAAACCTTTTTACCTTATCTAAATAGTCCGTCTCACCAGATGCCTTATGGAACTTATTTGCCACTCCTTCGCCTACAAAACTAGCGCCTTTTTTCAGTGAATCTACTGAATGTTCATAACCTTCTTTCACCTTATCTTTAACATGCACAGCACCATCTCTAACTTTTCCGGCAGCGTATGTTGATGCGTCCTTAACTTTCCCAGCAGTATATTTCGCCCCATCAACTGTTTTTTCTGCTGACCACTTGAGCCCTTTATATCCAGATTGAACTGTTTTTACAGCGACTTTTACAGCGAAATATAAAGCAAGACCAACTATAGCACCTGGTATAGCAAGTGTTGCACCAACTGCCAAAAGTGGTAGTACTGCCGTAAATAATCCACTTGCTGCACTTACTACAAGAATCTTATCTCCTTGTTTCATCTTAGAGAATTTTGTATCCCCTTTTAACAGGTCAGTAATTCTTTCTTTTAGCTTCTTGGGATCATTAGCAATATCTGAATTTGGTAGATTTTGCATCGTTTTATTCAAATCAAAACTATCTTCTGGTTGGTTTTGTTGAGTTCCAACAGAATTTGAATTTTTTTCATTATGTAACATTTTAAACCTCACTATTAATTAAATATATTATAATTGTATTCCTTGATTCTTAAGTTAGTGTTAAATTGATTGCCAGTATTTATTTGTCTTCAAATAATTTCGCTTGACGTGTTTTGTGGTAACATAGAAAATTAGGTCAAGAAGCTGCAGCATTTATGAAGTATAGAAAAAGAACACTCATCTTTTTGGCTGTTATAACTTTAATAATAATAGCTTTACTATTTAGGTATAATTCCCATTTTCACAAAGACGTAGTGCACTTAAAGAGTGACAACAAAGAATTCAAAAAAAAGCCAGAAAATTCCATAGAGTCGACCATATTACATAGAGAAAAGGAAGTGTACGATCATGTTTTCCATCCTGATGATTAATTTGTAAATAAAATAGCAATTTATGTTTGCATTTTCTTATTAAAGAAGTAATATTAGCGTATTAATTATAGAATCAATCATTATGTTTGATGATAATAATCCTTGGAATCTGGGAAAGAAACCGGTAGGGAACAAAACTCCTAATAATGAAGATATTTTAAGTAAAGCTGTATCTGATATAAGGTTCTTTCTTAATGGATTAACCAGAAACAGGGGCAAAAAACCTTATTTCATCATTTTCATTATTTTGCTGTTCTATGCTTGCACTGGCTTTTATATTGTCCATCCTAGTGAAGAAAGTATAGAACTTACCTTTGGTAAATATTCTAATACAGAAACACCTGGTTTGCGTTATCACTTCCCCTACCCTATTGGCAAGGTTTTTAAAGTGAACGTTAAGGAAGTAAATCGTGAAGAAATTGGGGTAAGTAGTTCTTATGGGCGAGATACAGATCGCGGTGAAGGCGTGATGCTAACTGGAGATGAAAATATAGTCAACGTTAACTTCGAGGTTCAATGGCGCGTTAGAGATGCTAAGGACTATTTATTCAAAGTGCGGGATTACAAACCCGGTTTCAGTGTTAAAAATGCTGCTGAAAGTGCCATGAGAGAAATAATAGGTAAAAATACGATCTCTTTTGCACTTGGTCAAGGCAGACCAGAAATTTCTAGAGATACTAGAATTCTATTGCAGCAGATTCTTGATGGATACCAAATGGGTATAGAGATTTTATCTGTTCAAATGAAAAAAATTGATCCACCAGAAAAAGTAATCAGTTCGTTTAGAGATGTACAAAGTGCTCGTGCAGACAAAGAGCGTACTATAAACGAAGCATATGCTTATAATAATGATATTATACCTCGAGCAAAGGGTGAAGCGATAAAGATAAAATTAGATGCACAAGCATATGAAAATGAAATAATAAATGAAGCAAAAGGTAATGCAAATCGCTTTTTATCTCTTTATGAGGAATATAGACAGAATCCTTCTCTCGTTAAGAATCGTATTTATCTTGAAACTATGGAAAATATTTTCAGTAAGGTAGACAAAGTTGTTGTAACTGATGATCTGAAAGGTATGTTTTCTTATTTACCTCTTACAAATTTAGGAAAATAACCATGAGTAGTAATATTAAAATTGTTTTTGTTTCTGTATTTGTTGTTTTATTGATTGCTTTACCTAATTCAATATTTGTTGTGCAAGAAACAAAGCAAGCAATAGTTATACAACTGGGTAAAGTTGTAAGGGATGTTAGGGAAAGTGGCTTATATTTTAAGTTGCCATTCATAAATAGTGTAGAGGTTCTTGATAAAAGAGTTTTAGATTTAAGTCCTGATAAGATCCCAAGGGAAGTGATAACAGCGGATCAAAAACGTATTATAGTAGATGCGTATGCAAAATATAAAATAACAAATCCTGTTACTTTTTACCAGGCTGTGAGGAATGAATCAGGTCTGGTTAGAAGATTATATCCGGTTATAGAAGCTCACATAAGAGAAAATATAGGCAGATTTTCGTTGATTAGCTTGTTGAATGAAAAAAGATCAGAGGTTATGCAATTGATTCAGCGTGGAGTTTATTCTGAAGCTGAAAAATTTGGCATAGAAATAATAGATGTAAGAATTAAGAGAGCAGATTTACCAGAAGAAAATAGTTCTGCAATATTTCGCCGTATGCAAACTGAAAGGGAAAAAGAAGCAAAAGAAATTAGAGCAGAAGGAGAGCAAGCTGGGCAGGAAGTTAGATCAAAAGCTGATAAATTAAAAAGGGAAATTATCTCCAGTGCAGTAAAAGAATCGTACGAAATAAGGGGCCGTGGTTATGCTGAAGCAACTAGAATTTATAATGAGGCATTTAAGGTTGATGAAGAGTTCTTTAACTTTTATCGCTCTATGAGCGCTTACAGTAAATCATTTGCCGAAAATAATACTAAATTTGTACTTTCACCAAACAATAACTTTTTAGATATTTTAAATAAGGGGTGGAAATAGTCTATGAAAATTATTTTATCTATATTTGCATGTTTTTTGATTTCATTCTCTTCATACGCTAATGTGTTCGACTGGAACGCAAAAAAAGTTGTTAATGCTAGCACTACTGGATGTAACTGTAATCAAGGACTTGCCGATCTAGTGGAAGAACTCATTCCTGCGGTTGTAAATATTTCAAGCGAACAAATAATCAAACAAGAAAATAACAGCAGAACTAGAGTTCCATCTATGCCAGGAAATAATTTTTTTGATGATTTTAGAGAGTTTTTTGAGCATTTTGATCAGTTTTTTATGGATAGGGGCCCTAGTGTTAACAAAGAGGTGGTGTTGCTTGGTTCTGGGTTTATTATAGATAAAGGTGGAACTATAGTAACCAATTATCACGTTATTAAAAACGCCAAAGATATCACAGTTACTATGAACGATAATACTTATTTCAAAGCAGAAGTTTTAGGCTATGATGCAAGAACTGATCTTGCTGTGCTTAAGATTAATTCTGATAAAGATCTTTCTTCTGTTGCATTTGGTGATTCTGATAAAGCAAGGGTTGGTGATACGGTTATGGCAATAGGTAACCCATTTGGTTTGGGTGGCTCTGTAAGCACAGGAATTATATCTGCAAGGTCCAGGGACATTAGTATTGGCACTATGAATGAATTTATTCAAACTGATGCTGCAATTAATAGGGGTAACTCTGGAGGACCGTTATTTGATTTAAATGGAAAAGTTATAGGTATTAATACTGCTATCTATTCTCCATCTGAGTCTGGCGGCAACGTGGGTATAGGTTTTGCCATACCATCTAATTTAGCTATGTCAATTATTGACACATTAAAAAGTGGCAAAAAAATAAAACATGGTTGGCTTGGTGTGCAAGTTCAGCCTATAACGAAAGAATTTGCTGAGTCCTTGGGTTTAAAAGATATAAAAGGCGCATTGGTTGCAAGTATAGTAAAGGATAGTCCTGCAGAAAAAGGTGGGATTAAAGTAGGTGATATATTATTAGAATTTGACGGTAAAAAAATCGATAGAATGACACAATTACCTCAAATGGTTTCAAGAGCTGGACCTGAGAAAAAAGTGCAAGTTAAGTTACTTAGAAAGAGCAAAGAGGTTAATATTAAAGTTGTGATCGGAGAATCTACAAATGATGGCCAAGATAACAATCAAGAAGAAAATAAATCAACATCTGATTATGTAACCGGTTTAACTGTTTCAAATCTGCCAAAAGAATCAAAAGAAAGTAAAAATAATGTACCTACAAAAGGTGTGATAGTTACCAATGTAGATAGTAACAGTAATGCCACGTTGCGTGGTATTAAAAAAGGAGACATTATTATCCAATTAGATGGAACCGATATAGAAAATACTAATGATTTTCAAAAACAAGTTGATTCAGCAGTAAAGAAAAACGGTAAAGATTCAATAATGTTGCTCATTTACCGCAATGGAAATCAATTCTTTACTTCGATAAAGTTGAAGAAGTAATTTTATTCACTAAATTTACAAAACAGTAGTGTTGTAAGCTCGCTACTGTAACACTTCAATCTTATAAAATAAATAAAAATCTACACTAGATTTCTTGCATAACCATATAAAAAATCAAAGGATGTCATTCCAGTGTCAGCTACTTGCATGACGCCGTCATAAAGGAACCAGTGTCGGCCACTTGGATAACACCATAGGGGTTACTTGGGTGATACTATAGGAGGTCTAACATGAACTTTCTAAAATTCATTGAACTGTGCTTTCAAACAGTGGTGCCGGGATGTGAGTATAATGATTATCAGTACATAAAAGTCATAGCAGACAGGCTGGAAGCAGCGAATGCTGGCGAAGTAAGGCGCATAATATTCAATATGCCTCCGCGTTCAATGAAGTCCATATGTATGAGTGTTGCGTGGCCCGCATGGATACTGGGAAATCAGCCAACTGCAAGAATAATAGTTGCAAGTTATTCTAAGTTGCTTAGTGAAAAACATTCGCTTGATACGAGGTGCATAATGCAATCTGATTGGTATAAAAAGCTATTTCCAGAAGTAGAACTATCCAAAGACCAGAACACTAAATATAAATTCCAAACAGTGCAGAGAGGATTTAGAATCGCAACATCAGTTGGAGGAACATTAACCGGTGAAGGTGGTGACTTTATTATTGTGGATGATCCGCTTAACCCTGCTCAAGCTTTGAGTGAAACATTTAGAAAACGTGCCACAAACTGGTTCGATCAGACTTTAGTAACGAGACTCAACGATAGAAAAAAAGGAGTAATTGTGCTTGTGATGCATAGGCTCCACCTGGAAGACTTAACTGGGCACCTCTTATCCAAGCCAAAAAACATATGGCATCACATTTGTTTGCCAATGATTTCTGAAAATAAGGAGGTTATTTATTCAATTAATAACCATACTGGTGTCATTCCAACCCCCCCTCCTGTCATCCCAGTGCCCAGACACTGGGATCCAGAAAATTCAACCGCAAAAGACTGGATTCCAGCATCAAGTGCTGGAATGACACTACCTGCAAGAGTATTATACTCAAGAGAAGAGAATGAGTTATTATATCCCCTGGAGGGAGGAAGAGAAGAAGTTGAGATGATAAAAGTTGAACTCGGGAGTTACGCTTTTGCTGCTCAATATCAACAAACCCCCCTGCCGCTTTCAAGTGGTATAATAAAACAAGAGTGGCTAAAGCGCTATAAAAATTTCCCTGATAATCTCTCACATGTAACTCAAAGCTGGAACACTGCAGTTTCAACAAACGATTCCAGCGACTTTAACGTCTGCACCACCTGGGCAAAAATAGATAATAAATTCTATTTACTTGATGTATATCGAGCAAAGCTTGAGTACCCAAAGCTTAAAGAGCAAGTTCTGTCACTAGCTGCAAGATGGACGCCACACGCAATTTTGATTGAAGCAAAAACAAGTGGTCAGCAATTAACACAAGAGCTAAAAGCAAACAGTGATCTACCCATTATCGAAATAATTCCACACAATGACAAACTCACTCGATTTTATCAAATTGTTCCGGTGATAGAGTCTGGCAGGGTTTTTCTGCCACAGCAAGCAATATGGCTCAATGATTTTGAGTATGAGATTTTAATGTTCCCAGAAGCCCGTTATGATGATCAAGTGGACAGTACGGTACAATATTTACAATGGACAAGAAAAACCACCGACAGCATCCCCAGGGTCAGGGGCTTTGGCCCCAACCCTAATAAAACACATACTGTAATTGCTATTGAATGATGGAGAGACATACTCCATTATTTTAGCACGAAGTAACAAGTTCAATAGAATTAGTTCTTCAAAAATAATTTAAACTTTTACAGTAGGAGCAGCCTCATGAAATATTATAGTGGATTAGATGTCTCACTCAAGGAAACTTTTATCAGTATCATTGATGAGAAAGGAAAAATTGTTAAAGAAGAAGTTATTGTAAGTGAAAGCAGTACAATAGCGGAGTATTTGCTTAGTCAAAGCAAAAAATATGAAGCAATAGGGATAGAAAGTGGACAACTATCAATATCAATGTGCAAAGAATTGAGGAGATTTGGATTGCCAGTAACTTGTGTAGATGCAAGGCATATGGCAGCAGCATTGTCTGCAAGAATCAATAAGAATGATAAAAATGATGCAAGAGGTATAGCACAAATGATGAGAGTTGGGCTATTTAAAGAGGTATTAGTAAAGTCAGATGAAGCTTGTCAGATTAAAATAATGCTTGGAAGCAGAAGACAATTAACACGTAGCAGAGGGAAAATTGAGGGAACAATAAGAGGATTATTAAAAATATACGGGATAAAAATTGATCAGCGTGCCAGATCTACAAGTTTCGTTTTAAAAGTGCAAGAAATAATTAATGAGCTAGATGAAATTAGCAAGAACTCAATTGAAGTATTAGTACATAGCTTAGAAACAATAGAAGAATCGATAAGAAAACTTGACAAAATGCTCTCAGAGCAAGGTAAAAAAGATGAGGATTGTAAATTATTAACTACTGTTCCAGGAGTTGGTATTATAGTAGCAATGACATACAAAGCTGCGATAGATGATGCATATAGGTTTGAAACATCTTATGCAGTTGGAGCCTATATGGGATTGAGCCCAAGACAGTACGCTTCTGGAGAGATTGATCGGCATGGAAGTATATCAAAAATGGGACCAGTAGAATGTAGGAATGTGTTGTACGAAGCAGCACAAGTCTTACTGGTAAAATGTAAAAGGAAATTTAAATTGAGAAGCTGGGGATTGAGGCTTGCAAAAAAGAAGGGTATGAAGAAAGCAATTGTTGCCGTAGCGCGGAAGTTGTCTGTAATTATGCATAGGATATTGGTTAGTAAAACAGAATTTTGTTATCAATAAATGCAAAAAGTAGATAATTTGATGTAAAGTAAAGATAGCAATGCCGATGGAAGGGATAAGCAAGATCCTAGGTTGAAGCATAGACTTCGTAAGACACATGTTGCCGTCCACTTCCGCCTAACAAGTATAGTGCGGCTTGGCTAAAATACAAATTAGCCATATCAGACCGCGGAGAGAACCATGGAAGCATGCTATTTTAACTTATATTAAGACTATGGAGGGAAAGAATGATACCTTAGTTTTTATAAGCTTAATGAATATGTGGATAAATACTTTAAATGTGTGTGGCGTATTTATCCACATATTCATTGGCTGCATAATTTAAAAGGGATTAATTAGAAATTTAGTGCTGGTGTTTTTATTGCCAATAAAACCCCTTTTGATTGAATAAGATAATACGATAGTAAATAAAAGGTTGTATTAGAGCTGAATTTTACATCAAAAAATATTTTTCATGATACAAAAAATTATTATTGACTTTCATGCAATTAGAGAACTTGGGTGGCTGAGAGCAGTGAAATTAATAAGCCTAACACTTACCTATTTGATGAGAGGAACTACTCAAACTTAACGACTCCAGCCTTGAAAGTGGTAAAGAATCTCTTTTCGGAGATTTTCTTGTACTACTTCCAGCTAAAGGTTCTGGAGACTTACGTTTTGGCAATCTTTCTCCAGTATTCTCACAATCCATAGACTCATAACCACTTGTTGTTGCCTCAGCTTTAGAGCTTACGTTTTCAGCATCAGTTACGAACCCGGAAGAGTAACCGCTGCTGCTGTCATCCTTTTTACTCTCCTCTATCTTTTTAAAGGTAGTAGTAGTATTTCTAGTACCTTTAGCAGGCCATTGCTCTTTCCTAAACGACTCTACTTCCGAACCATCATAATCACGGTTAATCCAGTATCCACCTTTGTCTTTTGTAATTGAAATATATTCTAATACGCTTTCATCGGGATAACAGGTGTTAATTGCTTTTTTAGGGGATAACCCATGTTCTTGCACCTGAAAATTTACCCATTTGTCCTTTTCAGATTTCACTGCCTTTTCGACGATGTTAATGTCGATATCTTTTATTTCTACTTTTCCCTCATGCTCCCGACTAAAAAGTTCTTTTAAGTTAAGTAAGGCACCACGACTTATATTAGCAACAACTGTTGTTTCTTGGTTTTCCTCACAACTAGAAAGAAATTTAAATGGAAACTCATTGAGATCACAGGCTTCTTTCTTATTGACACGATACTCTTCTTTCGTTTTATCTATTATCTCCTCTAAATACTCTTTTACATCAACACTATCATCAATTAAACTAGCAATCTTCCCATTTTTTACAATAAAGTTAGTATGAGGAGGATCCAAAGCATAATTATTTAAGTTAAACCAATAAAGCAATGCTTTAAACAACTTTTCTTCTTCCTTTTCCTTAGTAACTTGCTGTTTTTCAGGTTCCTTATTACAAATGTTCGCCGTATCTTTTGGAGAATCTTCAGAAATCCCAGAATTTAAGGACATTGAATCATTCCATGCTATAGGAGAAGGAATCGATGATGATCTACAGGTCATTTTCTGATCCCGAATCTCTATTAGCATACTTTCATAATCACCTTCCGATAATGAAAGTTCTCTAAGCATCGACGGTTGTGACATTAACGGTTTCCGTCTACATCTGCTCGTGTATGACCTGCGTGGCATATCGTCCGTTTGCTGAGAAGAAGTACTAGCCTGACCTATCCCCTCCCGAAGCACCCGAAACAGCCTCCCTGTTTCTTCCTCTTTTTTTGATCTTCGCCTGGGATGCTTCTCTAACTCTTCACCACGACTTCGCTCGGGAAACTCCCGTGTCGGTGATGCTTCAGCTAATAGCGTTCGAGGAAGCTCATGGTCAATGGACAGTTCATGTTTTGCATTGATTACAGAGCTTTCTATAATTTTAGTTATCATACAGTGAGAAATTTCTTTATTAGAAAAGTCTATGCCATATACCCCACTGCTTCCATTTACTTTGAATGTTGCTTGAGTTTTATTACTCATATCATCAAGTACAGGATTATTAAATTTATGATTTATATCACGTGCTTCTTCCTTTGTTAAAAACCTAGTTCCTCTATTACTTAGTATAACAGGTATAAGAATTGAGGTTTCCTCTCTATTCAAAGGAGAGGCACACAAAAAGGCACTTGTCACCACACGTGTTGATGGATCAAGAACTTCCATTATCAAATCTTTAAATGCCCTTACATCACTACGACTTTTGCTATCAGCTTGAAGATCACGGCCTATAAGCCATGCGGCACGCCGTGTTACACTATCAATAAAACGAGCGTCATCAAAAACGTCCCTGATATATACACTATTGTCTCCACCCTCCAGAGGGTTCTTAGGAGCATTCTCATATCTTTCCCTCATCCTTGATAAAAACTCACGCTCAAATTCCTTGCGTAATTTTTTATTAGGAAATTTAGAATGACACAAATATTTTTCCTTGTTGAATGAGTTAGTAACTATGCTACAAGTTGGCATATCTTCTAAAACATCCTTTACAAGTGAAGAAGCCAAATGAGACTTCAAATTAAAAATTACACCTTGATCTATAGGTGCTACAAACTCAATCCTACCTTGTTTACCTACAGACCAGTCTCCTTTATAGTCGTTAAATGGAAAAGATTTAACATCAAAAATTAACTTGGCTGTATTTAACACTACCTCATCCGTATCTCCTTCTTCAATACCGTAGAACTCACCTACTATCTTCTTTTTTATATTGTAAAGATATTTGCTACACTGATAATCCTCCATACCTTTATCAAATGAGACTACGATACAGTCCTTCCCGTACCTGCTTTGCAGCGTAAAATTAGTTTTAACTGTATTACGAGCATAATTATGTACATTAAAAGCACTAACCAATGCTCTTACTGTTTTTGTATTAGGCATACCAACCTCCCCATTTTTAAATTACAACAGCTACTCTTTACTTAACGTCTAGGACCACCGGGATTATTTTTTTGCTCAGACTGACGCCTCCTTTCTTCTATCTCCTTGGCTTTTTCACGATGATCATCAAGCCTTGCTCCTTTAACTCCCAGCAATTGTCCACCACCTGGTCCCTCATTCCGCTCATCCCATTCTTTTTCTCCCTTGAACCTTTCCTTACCATTATCATTTGGCATATTGCCCTCCAGTAAAAATATTATGTAATTAATATACTCAAAATAAAATTAAGTGCAAGCACTTTTTTATATTTTTTTTCAAAAAATTTTATTCACTCTTTTTCATAAAATTCAGTTTTCTAGATTCCAGCGTCACGCGCTGGAATGACAAGAAAGAGGTACCAAAAAGAGTAAAATTCCTTTTTCTTGTCGCCTTAGTAGCCATTCTAACATAGAATGGCATCCCAACTAAGAAGGGTGTCATCCCAGTGCCCAGACACTGGGATCTAGTCTTTTTGTCATCTAAAGCTACACTAGTATCCCCTTGATGGTGCTCTTTCTGGTGCCTTTCCCATTGAATCCACATGATTATTAACTTTTACATTACTACATTCGCTTGCTGGCTGAGCATTACTTACAGAACCTTCATTCTCAGCATCATTCCAAACACCAACTGTAAAATCGTATTCATAATCAGCAACAGAACTTTTGACAGATTGATTCGGAGCTCTTCTGTTAGCTTGATTAGATTGCTCTGGGACTTCTCTGTTAGAAGCAGATTCCCGAGCAGATTGTCCTGAAGCACTTCCGCTAGGAATAGAACTCTCAGCAGATTGATTCGAAGCTTCTTTGCTGGAAATAGAGCTTTGAGCAGGCCGGCTTGGAGTGCTTCCGTGGGTCTCTAGGTTTTTTCTTATTTGCCAATCACTATCGCATCTTTGCACTCTCCGATTTTGTACCTTCCCTGTCGTATTCGTTGCAGTCTTTGGATCAGGTGGACACACCCCTTTCTTCGGCTTCGCTTTTTTGTCTTCTTTATTTACTTCTTGTTTTGGCAAATTCTCAATATCCTCCTTACCTCTATCATGTGTTTGCACAAAAGGCACTCGATCTTTCAGAGAATTCGACAAAAGATCAAGCTCTGGTTTGCTCAGAGGAATTGGCCTTACAAATCCTGGTGAAATTTCAAAAAGGAAAACTGGCACTTTAGGCTTTTCTCTTTCATCTACCTTGATTTCTACGTCTTTATGAACTTCTTTAATTGCTTCTTCCTTTAATGATGTTTTTTCTGCTTTTTTATCTTCTTTTTCTGTAGATGCCGCTACCGCAGCCGCCAACTCAACTCCAAACATCTCTGCGAACATTGTAACAATCCATCCGACAACGGCCATTTGTAACCTGAGTTTCAGATCTTGCAATGCAGTTAATCTTTCTAACGCCCTTGCAAACTCTTCTTCTGATAACTCACCACTGCCTAATTTTTCCTGCAATTCTTTTATCTCTTTGTCCAACCTCTGATTGAAACTTAAATCGCGTGCAAAAATCTTCTTGATTAACTCCTTAAGCTTGTCACGCATAAATTTAATTATCGAAAGAAGCCAATTTTTTTCTTTCTTCTCCTTGAGCATTTGGTAGATTTTCGGATCATCTACATTTACTTCAAAAAGGTTAAAGAGAGCTTCAAAGAAATTCCAGAAATCTCCGAGTACTCTTCCTTTTTCACCAGTGAAGTAATCCTCATCATCACCTTCTCCGATATGTAGCTCTGCTTGAGATGGGATTTCATCGATACAACTAAAAGCCTGACGCTCACACTCGAGCCTCCTGAGCAAATCTTGTCTGGTGGGCTCCTCTATGGCTGCTTTTAGTTCATTTAACTTCTGCTCTGCAGAGAAATCTTGCTCCCTGATTTTTCCTTGGAAGATTGAGCTACCGTTTCCGTTATTATCTGAAAAATTTTCCATTATTTTTGCCTCCTCAATAAAATTACTGCCTTTGTTGTTACATGAAAAGCTTTCCACCATTTTTACTTCCTTCATAAAACTTAATAATTTAATTCTACAGTACTAAATATTTAAGAACTATTAATGTAAAGATGTCAATAAAATTATTTACATTTTTACACTATATATATTATATCATACGCCATTTAACCTTTCAATAATATTTTTATTCTTGCTGCTTTTTCAAGCTCTAGCACGCGCTTTCCTTAAATTGGTTCTTATTAGTGTTCACTTTTGCCTCTACCACCACTTTTTCTTGTAAAATATTTGATATAGATTTTATTATATTCTTTGGCATAACATTTGCAACATACTTTATCTATAAATGGAAATTATTATACTTGCAGCTAGACACAATTTGAAATAATTTACCTATAAAGTTAAGGAACGAGATCCCAGATACTGTCTCTGCTGTCAAACAAATTATCCAACAAAATTACAATTAAATGGTTGATTATTTTTAAGAATACCAAAAAAGACATGCATTAATTTTCGCATTAACGCAAGAACTATGACTTTTGGACATTTGCCTTTACTTGCTAGACGCTGACAAAACTTTTGAAAATGATTATTATGGTTTTTGACTACTATAGCTGGCATATAAAGAGCTTTTCGAATACGCTCAGATCCTATTTTGCATATGCAACTTCTCTTACTTACTGACGATCCCGATTGATAATGTCCTGGATTTAGACCAGCAAAAGCTGTAAATTGTTTAGCATTGTCAAAGTTATCAACTGATGGCATTTCTGCGACAACAGCAACAGCAGTAAGATATCCTATACCTTTTATAGTCTTAAGGTTTTCCACCATATTTTTTAGATGTGGATAGTTAGAGGTTGTCCGGAAACAAGTAAAAGGCTATAATATCTGAAATTTTAGTACGGGGTAAAGATGAGAAAAAAGTATCCAACAGATCTAAGCGAAAGGGAATGGGCAAGAATAGAAAAACACTTCAGAGTATCATACAAGAAAGGAGGAAGGCCGCCAAAGTATAGCAAAAGAGAAATATTAGAAGCAATTTTCTATGTATTGCGTACAGGGTGTCAATGGCGGTATTTACCAAATGATTTTCCGCTATGGAAGACTGTGTATGAGCAGTTCAGGCAATGGAAGAAGCAGGGAATTTTTGAGAAAATGAATTATGAAATTACAAAATATAGTAGAAGAAAAATAGGAAGGAATGAGCAGCCGAGTGCCTGTATAGTAGATAGTCAATCTGTAAAGACTACAGAAAAGGGGGGATCAAAGGCTATGATGGAAGTAAAAAAGTAAAGGGTAGAAAAAGGCATATAATTACAGACACTCAGGGTTTTATACTAGGTTGTTACGTAGGCGCTGCTAACGAAAATGATAGAGATGGTATTAAAATAGCATTAAACAATATGAGAACAAAATATACTAAAGTTAAAAAAATGTGGGCTGACATGGGATACCAAGGAAGAAATTTAAAGAATCACATAAAGGAAGAATATGACATAGATATTGAAATTGTTAAAAGGCCTACATGTAGATTTTGGGTGCACAAAGATACGCCACCTGAGCTACTACCAACAAGAGAACAAGGGTTTAAAGTACAGCCAAGAAGATGGGTTGTAGAAAGGACTTTTGCTTGGGTTAATAGGAATAGAAGGCTATCGAAGGAGTATGATTTACTCACAACATCCACTGAGAATTTCATATACCTAGCTATGAGTAGGGTTATGTTAAAGAGGGAATATGCTTGAATTTACTTGTTTCCGGACAACCTCTTAGAGCTCTTTCCATAAAAGTCCGGATGTGATAGGATAAGGGTAGATGATGATAAGGAGGTTGAATGCCAGCAGCATATAGTTATGATTTAAGAAAAAAAGCAATGGAAGCGCTAGACGAAGGAGAAAGCAGAGAAACAGTGGCAGCAAGATTTAAGATTGGACGAACTACTTTATGGGAGTGGCAGCAAAGAAGAAAAGAAACAGGAGACTTTCAATCAAAAAAACTTGGAAATGGGGGTTACAATCACAAAATTACCGACTGGGATACCTTTGCCAAATTTGCCAGAGAACACGGAGGAAAGACTCTATCGGAAATGGCTAAACTTTGGAACAACGTTAGTATCCAAACGATCTATCGAGCCCTTAAAAAAATTGAATTTACGCGCAAAAAAAGACATATGGATACAAGGAAAGAAACGAAGAAAAACGTGCTGAATTTTTGAAAATTATAGCGACAAAAGAACCTAAAAACTTAGTGTATATAGATGAGTCTGGCATTGATAACACCGAAGACTACCCCTACGGATATTGCCAGAAAGGACAGCGGTTTTATGCCTTAAAATCTGGAAAGAAAACTCAACGAATCAGTATGGTTGCAGCCTTAAGTGGAAGAAAGATAGTTGTTCCGTTAACCTTTGAAGGCCACTGTAATATGGATGTTTTTAATGGATGGTTTGAGCAATTTTTGACACCGATCTTGGAACCTGGACAGACTGTCATTCTTGACAATGCTACTTTTCATAAGTCTGATAAGATTATCGAGCTTGCTAAAGGGGTTGGTGCAGAAATTTTGTATCTGCCGCCTTATTCTCCAGATTTCAACAAAATTGAGCGTCATTGGTTTGCTATAAAAAACAGAGCCAGGAAAAACATTCCTCTATTCGAATCCTTTCGTCGTGCTGTTGATTCTGCCTTCCTATGACCTGTTCGGACTATTATGAGAAATGCTATACCATCCAAAAAACTGCACTTGGGCCCCCTATTGTGATAGCTATTGCAACTCCTGATATTGTTCCAAGACCAACTGTTCCTGAAATTACTGTTGCAAACGCTTGAATATGAGTGATTATGCCATTGTTGCTGTTATTACACTTTAGATTGAATAGCGTCTGTATTCCATATTTAAGTAACCTAAAGTTAATGAATTTGAACTGGGCAGTACAAAAGATTCCAGTTGCAATTACCCAAATAATTATAAATGGAATGTTGAATATCTTTATATACAGAAATGAATTTAATAGTTCACTTATCTTCAAAATCATGCAGTTTTCTATTTTTTGTTAGCTAACGAGTTTTATATGTAAAATATATGTAAAACCCGATGCTTATTGGAATAGTAAGTGTATACACTATACCTAAAATTGGTAGAGTCATCCAGGGCTTACTGATGAAAAATACAATAAGTACTCCAAAAAATGACACAAATATATAGGATAGGCTTTTGGGAATATAAATATATTTTGCAGAGAAAGTTGGAATGTGACTTATCGAAAAAAATGAAATGGCCAGAAAGTAACAAGCTACGTTTCTTGTGTTAAAAAATCGCTCTATGAGAAGTAAGTATTCACTCTCATGAGATTGAAAGGTAATAATTATTGGTAACAAAGAAAGTAAAGCACACACTGGAGCTGGAACACCAGAAAAGAAAAATTTTTCCCAGTATGGTTGTTCTGAGTGTAGCGAAACATTAAATCTTGCAAGTCTTATTGATATGCAGATTACGTATATCATTACTAAAATCCAACCTATGACTTTGATTTCGTTTAGCTTCCAAAAATACAAAAGAAATGCAGGCGCTGCACCAAAATTTAGAAAATCTGCAAAAGAATCAAGCTGGGCTCCAAAATCGCTAGTTGATTTTAGAATTCTAGCTATTCTGCCATCCATTCCATCTATTATTGCTGCAATGATGATAAAAATTACTGAGAATTCCCATTGTTCATTAAATGTAAATTTAAGTGAAGTGAGACCAGAACATAAACCCAATAAAGTTATAAAGTTTGGGAATAATTTAGTAATAGGTAAGAATCTACTGTTACTTCCATCGTTATTCATATAACGTCAAAAGTAAGCTTCTCTTGAACGTTTTCCTTATTTAAGTTTGCTATAATTGTTTCACCACCAATAACAGTTTGCCCTTCTGAAACTCTGACTTCTGTATCAGCAGGAACATAGATATTCACTCTACTGCCAAACCTTATAATTCCAAACCTTTCACCTGCTTTTACGTTCTGGGATATTCCTAAATTACAAACGATACGACGTGCAATTAATCCAGCTATTTGCTCCACAATAATTTCTTTCCCCTTTTCGTATTCAATTACAATAACCTGCTTTTCATTTTCATTACCAGACCTATTGCTCATTGCGGATACAAACTTGCCTTTTTTATAACTCATTTCCTTTATCGTACCAGATATTGGTATACGGTTCACATGGACGTTCAAAACACTTAAAAATATGCTAACAAGCGTAAACTTCTTCTCCTCTCCGTTTTCTGCTGATAAAGGATAATTAACTTCTTCAATTTTTGAAATCACACCATCAGCAGGACTTAATATAAGATTCTTATTGTTTGGCACAGCTCTTGCTGGATCACGAAAGAAATAAGTACACAATAATGTCGGAAACAAGCACGTAACGCCAAACCCCCAAGATATAGAGAATGCTATACACGTTACTATAAAGGAAACTACTATAAATGAATAACCTTCCCTGTTTATATTAGGTAAACCAAAACACATAATCTTATTAACAATAACCTATTGTTAACAATTTATCATTTATAATTTCTCATGAAAAGCTTTTTTTAACTGCTTCAGCAAAGTCTTTTTGATACAAGGTAACATTACAGATTGTTATATTAGCACATAGAATTACCGTCATACTGTAACAACCCGTCCAACACAAAATCTAATGCCTAAGTTTAGATCAGAAAACTGATTCTTCTAAAAGTTGCTCACTATCCTCGTCTATTATGATAGAATTATCATGATTTCTGAGTAAATCTCTGATTTTCGTTTCTATTTCATTTGCGACTTCTTTGTTTGTTTTTAGGTAAGTTTTTACATTCTCTCTTCCTTGCCCAAGACGTGTGTTGTTATATGAATAGTAAGCGCCTGCTTTTTCAAGCACACCAAGCTTTGCTCCCATATCTATTATTTCTCCGAGTTTTGATATACCTTCATTGTACATTATATCAAATTTCGCTTCTCTAAATGGAGGAGCAACTTTATTTTTTACAACTTTAACTCTTGTTTCATTACCTGTAATATTTTCTTTGTCTTTTATTACACCAACTTTTCTTATATCAAGCCTTACAGAAGTATAGAATTTTAATGCATTTCCACCCGTGGTAGTTTCAGGATTTCCATACACTACTCCTATTTTCATACGAATTTGATTAATAAATATCAATATACAGTTCGCTTTTGAAACGGCAGAGGTTAGTTTCCGTAGCCCATGACTTAGAAGCCTTGCTTGCAGCCCCATATGTTGATCACCCATATCACCTTCAATTTCAGCTCTTGGAGTTAATGCTGCGACAGAGTCAATAACTATCACATCAACCGCACCAGAACACACTAAATACTCAACAATATGCAACGCCTGCTCTCCAGTGTCTGGTTGTGAAATCACTAAATCATCAGTGCTTACCCCAAGTTTACGAGCATATAAGACATCCAATGCATGTTCTGCATCGATAAATGCGCATGATCCTCCTTTTTTTTGTGCTTCAGCAATCACGTGCAAGGCAAGAGTGGTTTTACCAGAACTCTCGGGGCCAAATATTTCAATTATACGCCCTTTTGGCAGACCTCCAACACCTAGAGCCGAATCAAGCGCAATTGATCCTGTGGATATTGTGTCTATTTTTTCTACAGGGTTTTGCTTCAACTTCATTATTGCACCTTTACCGAATGCTTTTTCAATCTGGCTTATTGCGTTATCTAGCGCTTTTTGTTTATCACTATTTCTTTCTTCTGGGTTACTTGCCATAGATCATTTATTAATTTATATAATTCTCTATGATAATCAAACGCGAATAACCTGCCAAGGTTTTTCTAGTATTTATGTATTATTTCAATGAAAAATATTAACGTTTTCATAAAGCAGATATTTGTTTGCCTTCGTTAGTAACACACTATACTTTAGTGTACGAACGTTGCAATTTGCAGCATAGCAGGTGGTGTCATCCAAGTAGCCAACACTGAAATGACTAAATTCGAAATGGCTACATGAATTTATTGTAAATTACTACCGTATAAGGTGCGATGCAACAAAGCCATTCCAGTGTCAGCTACTTGAATGACACCTCTTAGATGGGTCAGCTACTCAGATCTGCCATGAAAACTGCAACCCTAAATGTTGGAGCACTGTCGTACACTAAGCGCTGTAATGACAATTTTAGTCGCTTCATACACTTATCATGCTAGTCATAACAGAAATAATTTTTACCAAAGATATTTATGAAATAATTGACATAGTTTGGAAATATGTATATTATAGAACATTAATAGTTAGTTAATTTGTAGGTGTAATGTGGCTAGAAATGTTTTGAATGAAAATGAGTACCACGCTTTAAAGCAGTTGTTTTTAACATTTAATATTCAAAAGGAGGATGTGGTAAATTCTGACATTAAGAATATTAAGAAAAAGCTTAGTCAACAATACCGTAAATTATCGTTAAAATATCACTCAGATAAAAACCCAAACAATAAAGAAGCGGAGGAGAAATTTAAGGTTATTGCATTAAATAAGCCATTTTTTGAAGAATTTATAATAGAGCCATTGGAGAAAGGTCTCAATAAAAGAAATAATTTAATAAAAGAATTACGCGGTAAGTTGTGGAGTCGCAGTTATGAAGAATTGCAAAAATACTTAGATGATAAGTGCAGAAATAAACTCTATAATAAGCAGCAGTCAATTAACAATAATGTAACTGCTTATGTAAAATATTCTTCTTATTCAAATCTCTTAGGAGTTCTTTTAGTATCCTTCACATCAATTGCATTTTTAATAATTAATGGTATCAACTATGTTTTTTAAAAATTTTTTTATTTGTGTAATTTTGCAAATTATATGGGCAATAAAAACCCGTTTGTCATAGAAATAGAATTTTATATCAAACAGCTACCACAGCAATTTCTGCTTAAGCTAATGAATATGTGCTTTAAGTCTGTGTGGACGCACATATTCATTAGCCAATTTCAGTTACCGTTGTGAAGATTTTTAAGTATGCAAATTAATTGCTTCTTTAAGTCTTGTATTAGCAATTACTATAATTTTACGCATTAGGGCTGTTATAGCCACCATCTTCTTCTTACCACTTTCAACAAGCTTAGAATAAAAGGCGCCAAGTATAGATTTTGACCTTGTAGCAGCCATAGCGGCTGTAAAGAGCTTTGAACGAACGTTACTTCTACCACCTGTAATCCTTCGGTAACCAACAGCTTTACCACTTTCTTTTGGATGCGGTGCAACTCCGGCAAGACTTGCTACTTCTTTTCTATTTAAGTAACCAAGCTCTGGCATTAAACACAAAAAATCTTGTGATAACTTTTTACCTATTCCAGGAACTGTTTTAAGAATTTTTTGGCGTTGTTGTAATTCGCTGCTTTCATCAATAATCTTTTGTATAGTATCATTGAGTTCGTTTATTTGACTATCGAAAAACTCAATGGTCTTTTGACAGCTTTCTTTTATATGATCATTTTCCGGTGCTTCAAGTCTGCATTTTTCTTGAGTTCTCATTTGCGTAATATCATCACGACGTTGACAAAGTGCAGCCAAAGTTGATTGTTCTGTAGAGGTAGGTACAAATAGAGAGATAGTTCTATGGCGTTCAAATCCATATTGAGCAAGAGCTCTTGCATCTGATCTATCAGACTTTGCTAAAGTTCCGTGAGATAAAATAAAGCTTTTTACTTTACGAGTATTAGCTCGATGCACGGCAATATTTTTGTCGGTAAGAAAATGTGATAAGCCAAGCTCATATTTCCCTGTATTTTCTAAAGTCACTAAAGCATTAGGTAGAATATCTGAAAACTCTTGAAATAATTGTTGCCAACCAGAAGCATTATTATCAAATTCGACAGCATTCTTCTGTTTGTGAATTGCAACGACATTTTTAAATTTTCCGATGTCAATGCCAATAAAATTTTGATAAGATGTAACCATAATAAACCTCGATAGTTTTAGTTAATTTAAGATTGTAAACGGGTGCATATATATGTCCCAAGCAACTATTCAAACGTATCGAGAGATAGGGCTAGCGTACCTTGATACCAACGGTTGTAATACCAATTTCCTTTCGGTCGCGCACGCCCGCTATTCCTAGTGAGCAGGGTTATCTTTCTCTCTTATCTCTTTTATATCACGTTTTTAACTTACAATTGCCTTAGATGGAAAATAGAGATATTACATAAAATTTTAAATTCGGTCTCAAAGTTGAAGAATGTAGGCTTGGAATAGCAGAAAGACTAATGAGATATCTAACAGTTGTGAGTATTATTGCTTGGAGGATCTTCTTTATTACATCAATTGCAAGAGCTAACCCAACATTACCATGTACTACCTTATTAGCTGAAGAAGAATGGAAAGTTTTATACGTTAAAATACACAGAAAACCATGTCCAAGTGTAGTTCCCAACATAAAAGAAGCTGTTTCATGAACTTGGAGGCCATTTAGCAGGAAAAAATGACCCAGAACCAGGACCTTATGTTCTTTGGAAAGGATATAAACGTCTCTTTGATTTAGCAGAAGGATGGCGACTTGCTCACGAACTTTATATTTGTGGGTAATAGTAAGTTGTTAGGGGGATCTGGAGATACCGCGGCGGTATGACGTAGGGAAATCTTACTTATTATAGCTATAGTTCTACATGAATTACAAAAGTAATATTTACTAGATCTTAATATTTTAGATCTATATTTTAATAAATAATGAGCTGTAATTAGTATGAATAATCCATTTAAAAGTGAGAACTATAAAAAAAATCTCGATTCTCTGATCAAAGCTGTAAAGCTAGGAAATGCAGAGAAACAATATAACAAAACGTTAAGGGATTTATCTCATGCATTAGAAGGTTTTACAGGTGAGGCAAAAGGTATAGCTGAGTTTGTTATATATACTGACTTGAACAATTATGTAGAACAGCCATTAGGTCTTTTTAAAACATTAATGAATAGAATTTTGGGAAAAAATTTTCCAACCAAGAACAGTAGTATAAGTAATTTTGTAAATGATGAGTTGTCAAGTTTCACTTTAGAAACAGCAGCTAAGTATACAAGAATTTTAAAAAAAATTGATCTCTTGGAACAATTAGAAAAAGATTTCAGAAAAAATAATATTTTAAAAGATTCTTTAAATTTAGAACAAAGTGAAAAGAGTCAAGGAAAAGATAGATCACACGAAGTGAGTTTGGAAGGTAGAAAGCAAAAGGAAGGTACTTTTGAGCTGCGAAAAGAAGAACAGCCGAAAGAAAAATTAGGTGGTAATCGCATGAGGCAAATAAAGCGACCAACAACAGCACCTCCGGCTGCTCCAGATTCGAGGAAGGTACGCTTTAAATCAGAAATATCCTCAGATGGAGAAAGCAAGGCAAAGTCTACATCTTCTTTACTAAAAGGAGCTAATAGTTTTAGTATGCCTGATGCTAAGGAAAATCCTTCTGAGGATTCAGGCTATGAAAGTTCATTAGATCAGGGGTCTGAATATGAAGACATATCAAATTATCAAGAGAAAAAGCAAAAGGAAAATCCTTTATATGAGCAGAGAGAAGATTCAGGCTATGGAAGTTCATTAAATGAAGAGTCTGTATACAAAGAGATATCAAATTATCAAGAGAAGAAGAGTAAAATTTTAATAGAAAATTCGCAGAGTTCAAAATCGCCCAAAGAAGAGCCAATTTATGCAACAGTTCCTAAAGAACATATAGAAGCAAAAAGAGAACGTAAGCAGAAACAACAACCTCAATCCCTCGTACCACCAAAACCACCGCAAGTGCCAAAAAAAATGTTTACTACTGGTCAAGAAGTTAGACAAGAATCGAAAGTGGTAATCAAAGATAAACCTGCAGTACCGCCAAAGCCTAAAAATCTAAGCCGTGCTAATCAAAAAGTAAGCACAGAGCCAAAAGTAGTAGGAGTAATTCTTAAAAAATCAGCTGAAAGAGTACCACTAAAATCTGAAAATCAAGACAATAGGAAATCAGCACAAAAAGCTGCTGGTAAGGCGATACCAAAAGTAGCAGCAGCTACTATGAAAGGAGGAGCTAATCGCGAGATGGGCAGTAAAGTAAAGGCATTAAAAGAAAAATTTGAGCAAAATCAAGCAAAAGGAAATGCTAATGTACAGCTTGCTGAAAGCAAAACCACTCCAGCAGCACAAGCGGATATCGGTGTGAAGAAAAAACAATCTCATTCATTTCTAACAGAGAATAAAAGATCTGCAACGAAACACGTAACAGCAAAATCTGATCCAAAATCTCATGTCAGCAAAAATTCCCTTCTCACGCATGCAAATGTAAAGGAAATGGTTGCACAAATTGAGAAAGGAAAAGGAGGAAGATAGTAACATTTGGGAAAAAAACATATGTGTCAAGTCAAGAGATTGTGAGCAAATTTAGGAAATTATAGCTAAACTGACTTAGATTTACCGACAATTTGAAAAACCGTCATTCCGCTAACTATAGTATTTTCAAAAGCGAATGATAAAGGTATAATATGTTTTTTTAAAGTAGGGAAAGCGATGGTATATAGTGTAGATTTAAGGGAAAAAGCAGTGTCTTTGGTAGAAAAAGGCAAGTCAAAGGTTGAAGTTGCAGAGGTTTTTGAGATAGGGATAGCAACACTATATAGATGGCTAAAAAAGAAAGCTACTGGCCAAGGTCTCAAAGCGGTAAAAAGTACTGGTTTTATTCGAAAAATAGATCCAGAAATACTCAAAGAATATGTCAAAAAACACCCAGATCACACACTAGCAGAAATGAAACAAAACCTTGGCTTTGGGATAAGTGCAATTTGGTATAGGTTAAGACAGCTAAAAATAACCTTAAAAAAAAGTCACATTCTATCAAGAGCGCAATCAAGAAGATAGGCAGCAATTTATCGATAAAGTCTCAAAAATAGACCACTGTAGCATTTTATATATAGATGAAGCAGGAGTGACTATACCGAGAATATGCACGAGCTCCAAGAGGAGAAAAAATATATGCTGATGTTCCAGGAAAAAAGCGGGAAAGAGTGAGTATAATAGGTGGATGAGAAGTTTATTGCACCAATGACCTTCACAGGAGGGTGTAATAAAGATATATTTAATGTATGGTTAGAGCGAAGATTACTTCCACAATTACAGCGTGATACAACCATAGTTATGGATAATGCTACATTCCATAAAACTCCCAAAACAAAGTCATTAATAGAGTCTTTTGGCTGTCATTTGCTTTATCTTCCAACATATTCACCTGATCTAAATCCGATAGAGCATTGTTGGCACACCATCAAAAGTTGCCTCAGACCTCTAATGCATCAATGTACAGACTTACACCTTTTAGTTGGTAATACCATTTTAGACGTTTATCATTCGTTTTAGAAAATACTATAGTTGAAATAGCGCAGTTACTCACCCCATAAATTTGGTGCTCTCTTTCAATCAAAGGTGTCTTGCTGCTTGAAATGTTTTCTTTGTAAAAATTTGGCTTATCTTTATATCATCTCATTCAAACAGCATTAACATAACTTATGCCTTTTTTGGATGTAGAAATTTTCTAGGAATTGTCTTTTTGAATTCTATGGTATTTTGTTTAACATTGAAACAAGAGGCCAGTGTCACGCACTGGCATGACACCCATTTGTTCCTATAGTTGTCTTTTCTCGTCTACCTTATTTTGCCACTCTGCTGAACAGATACATAAAGAAAGTGGAAAATTGGACATTCTCAACTCGGCTCCTGCAGATTAAAAATTAAGTTGAATAAAAATTGGATTTGACGCAGTTTTTTCCCATAGTTTAAGAAATTAAAAGTTTGACGATTAGAATTATAATTACAAACCACAATAAAAAATAGACTTTTCCATTTGATTTATTTTTAATTTGGATGTTTTCTAATTTTTTATCAGCTATTAGGTTTAATTTTTCTATAAGGCTAAATATCCCTTGGATTGTTTTTACAGGATAAGAACTTCTAATTTTTTCCCTATACCCTATTTTACTTTCATGTTGACTGCTTATCCACGCTTCAACTACTTTCCACATATTGATTTCTGGGTAGATCTTTCTACATGTCCCTTCCAGTAAAATCATAGTTTTCTGCAGCAATAACAATTGTGTTTGAACTTTCATATCAAAATCACCAGTTATTTTTAATAGCTGAGCAAGTAAACTAGCAAATGAAATCTTCTGTATAGGCTGCCCAATAATGGGTTCACCTATTGCCCTGCAAGCTGTGACAAAATTTCTATGCTGTGATGAAACGTAACCAGCTTTAAAGTGCATTTTTGCAACGTGATCATAATCCCGATTTAAAAAGCCTTTGAGTATCTCTATAACGTAATAGCATGTCTCACGATCTATTCTACCCATGATTCCACAATCCAGAGCAATAATATTGTTATTACTATCAACCATTAGATTTCCAGGATGCATATCAGCATGAAAAAAACAATCCCTGTATACCTGATTACAAAACGATTCTATAAGATTGATAGCTATTTGCTTATGATTATTCAGTTTTTCAACTTCGTATATTGGCGTTGCTTCTATCGATTCTAATGTTAAAACCTTTTTCGAAGTTCTATTCCAATCTACTTCAGGTACGTAAAAACCTCTGTCATTTTTTGTGTTTTCCTTTAGTTCCGAAGAGTAAGCAGCTTCAAAACGTAGATCTAACTCTAATCGGCAAATTTCAGCAAAAGTTTTGACTAATTCAATCGGCTTCAGCCTTTTTGATTGTTCGCTAAATTTTTCTGCAATTTCCGCAAGCCAAGAAAGCATCTTTATATCCCTTGAGAATGTTTTCTCAATATTTGGCCTTAAAACCTTCACAGCAACTTCTTTACCCTCAGTTGTAACCGCTCTATGCACCTGAGAAATCGATGCTGCTGCAATTGGCTTTTCAGAAAAGCTTGAAAAAATGTCGCTCAATTTACAATTAAACTCACTTTCTATAGTTTTAACTGCTATTTTATGTGAAAATGATGGCAATCTATCACATATCAATAACAAGTTATTTGTTATATCTTCATTTAAAACATCAGTACGTGATGAGATAGACTGCCCAAACTTAATGAACACCGGACCTAATTTTTCAAGAGCACACTTTAGCTTGTGGCCTTGTATTTTATTTATTGATTTTTTTGATGGTGGGAGTAAATAAGGTAATATATTGTAACGCGTCAGCACCGTAGTTATGTGCAGAAGACGCAAAATATTTTGAATCATTTCGCTGCGTAACTGCTAAATATTTCATTTAGGGTTCTATTTTTCATAATCTCATCAGGCTTGCCTTGGCAATAGATAGTATTATTTATACAAATTATGTAATCTGAGGATGGTAGAGCAGAGTTAAGATCATGAGAAGTCATAAGAATCGATACCAATCGTTTTTTTGCTATTTTATTTATAATATCATAAAATTTAGCCCGCGCGTTAATATCCATTGCACTAACTGGTTCATCTAGAATGATCAAGTCAGGCTCTGCAATTAAACAACGTGCAAGTAGCAATAATTGTGTTTGCCCTGCAGAAATTTCTAACACTTGATTCTTCAAAATGTTACCGATACCAACCAACTCTATCGTTTCTGTAATAATGGATTGATTTTTCTTTAGTCTTTTCAAGGAGCTATTTAAAAGGAAATATTCAACTGTTATTGGCATCAAATTACTAATACTAAAATTTTGCGGCATATAGCCAATTTTTATGTTGTCAGCAAATACGATATTACCGGTACAGCTTTTATTTATGCCAGCAATTGCTTTCACTAAAGAGGTTTTACCTCCACCATTTGGACCAAGTATTGTAATTATGTCTCCTCTTTCCATGAACATATTGATATTGTCAAGGATTCTTTTACCATCATATGCGAGAGCAAGATTTTCTATTTTTAGAACACGATTATTGACATTATTCAATTTATTGACAAAATTTAACTTCTTCTCAACGTTTATATGAGACATTTACTGACTTTTTTTCTATTACTTTCATTTACACTATACTATAATATCGCCTTTTCATCCAATTTAAAAGTTGTAGCTACAGTCAAACCTATCCACTCACTTGTAGCTTCTGTTACAGAATGGATTTTAGAACCGGAATTGCTTGGCTATGCAACATCTGCACATAATTATATATTAAAGCCATCTGATGCGAGTAATTTAGAATCAAGTGACGTTATATTTTATGTTGACGATAACTTAGAGACGTTTGTTCAAACTTTCGCCAAAAATAATAAAGAACTAGTGCAATTGTCAAAGGCAATCAACCTACTTCCTACTCGGCCACATTCATTTTCTAGAAAAATTACTCACATTAAAGATGAAAAAGATTTACACATTTGGCTGAGTCCCGAAAATGCAAAGAGCATGATACTTTCTGTAAGTGCAACATTGTCTAACATAGATAAAGAAAATTCCCATCGATACAACTCTAATGCAACAAAAGCTATAAAAAAAATAGACCAAGAAGTAAAAGAAATTATGAAAGAACTGAATGATTTTAAAAATCAAAAATATATCGTCACTCACGATGCTTATCAATATTTTGAAAAATATTTCGGTCTAAATCATCCAAGCGCTATTCTTTCCATAGAAGAGGATTCTTACATAGGTATGAAGAGTTTAATGAAGCTAAAAAAGATAATGAAGGAAGAAAACGTTAAATGTATATTTGCTCATTCACAGGAAGATAGCATAAAGCCTAACGCCCTTTCTAATGACGCAAAAATGGTAGTTCTTGATCCTATTGGATCAGACATAGAGCCTGGAAAAGATGCATATCTAGCTATAATCAATAGCATTGCACAAAATTTTAAGTCTTGTTTTGTTGAGTAATAAGTTCCCTTTTAGCTTACTGTTTTATTGTTCTACAAATCAAGAAGAAGTGAGTTTACAACAAATGGTGTCATTCCAGTCTGGAATCCAGCTTTTTCATAATCATCAAAACGTTGTATTTTAACATAAAATGGCTGCTTTTATGCTTACTAACTTAATAAACTTCCTGGATCCCAGTGGGCTTTGTTGCATCGCTCTTCGGATAGTAGGTAACGCACAATAAATTTATGAAGCTATCTCAAATTTAGCCATACCAATATCAGTGAACTTATTGAGCAAATAGCATTTAACAAGTAGTTCCTTCTCTCTATTTGTCTCAGATTTATTCCTAAAACTAAACCCGAATGTTTGTTTCAGTCGCGAGAAAAAACTTTCTGTATAAGATCTTTTTCCATAACTCATCTCTTTTTTCCACTTCTTTATACCATCTTCATCATATGACTTTATGAGCTTGACTGCAGAATTTCTTTCAGCCATATAGTCTAACTTTGGATGCTCTGCTGCGTTGTTTTTCGGAGGAATTTTCGTTTTTATACCATATTGATTACACAGCTTATAGAGCTTTTCTCTGTCATATGCCCTATCTGCATATAGTACTTTTATGACATACTGAAAATCGACTTCTTTTAGCAAATCACAAGCTCCATAGTGATCAGCCGTTACTGTATTTTACAGCTATGGCTTTTTTGCTGTTTGTATTCAACATTACATGCAATTTTCTTGTCTGTTCATAGCTGCGATACTTTCTATCTTCGCTATTTTCTTTGCTATGACCAGGAGTGTTGTTGTATATACTAATTCCTGTACTGTCTATAGCAATTTCGATATCTTCCATATTATTTTTATCAATTCTGCAATCATTGATCTTAATATTGAGTTTCTTAAACCTTCTTGATGATTGTGAATAGCTGATAACTTGCAAATTTTTCCCAATTTGCTCAAGGTATCCTGCTATAAACCCAACTGTTTGCCTCAGGCCTATTCTAAATAAACAAGTTAGAGGTTGTCCGGAAACAAGTAAAAGGCTATAATATCTGAAATTTTAGTACGGGGTAAAGATGAGAAAAAAGTATCCAACAGATCTAAGCGAAAGGGAATGGGCAAGAATAGAAAAACACTTCAGAGTATCATACAAGAAAGGAGGAAGGCCGCCAAAGTATAGCAAAAGAGAAATATTAGAAGCAATTTTCTATGTATTGCGTACAGGGTGTCAATGGCGGTATTTACCAAATGATTTTCCGCTATGGAAGACTGTGTATGAGCAGTTCAGGCAATGGAAGAAGCAGGGAATTTTTGAGAAAATGAATTATGAAATTACAAAATATAGTAGAAGAAAAATAGGAAGGAATGAGCAGCCGAGTGCCTGTATAGTAGATAGTCAATCTGTAAAGACTACAGAAAAGGGGGGATCAAAGGCTATGATGGAAGTAAAAAAGTAAAGGGTAGAAAAAGGCATATAATTACAGACACTCAGGGTTTTATACTAGGTTGTTACGTAGGCGCTGCTAACGAAAATGATAGAGATGGTATTAAAATAGCATTAAACAATATGAGAACAAAATATACTAAAGTTAAAAAAATGTGGGCTGACATGGGATACCAAGGAAGAAATTTAAAGAATCACATAAAGGAAGAATATGACATAGATATTGAAATTGTTAAAAGGCCTACATGTAGATTTTGGGTGCACAAAGATACGCCACCTGAGCTACTACCAACAAGAGAACAAGGGTTTAAAGTACAGCCAAGAAGATGGGTTGTAGAAAGGACTTTTGCTTGGGTTAATAGGAATAGAAGGCTATCGAAGGAGTATGATTTACTCACAACATCCACTGAGAATTTCATATACCTAGCTATGAGTAGGGTTATGTTAAAGAGGGAATATGCTTGAATTTACTAGTTTCCGGACAACCTCTTAGAGGTTGTCCGGAAACAAGTAAAAGGCTATAATATCTGAAATTTTAGTACGGGGTAAAGATGAGAAAAAAGTATCCAACAGATCTAAGCGAAAGGGAATGGGCAAGAATAGAAAAACACTTCAGAGTATCATACAAGAAAGGAGGAAGGCCGCCAAAGTATAGCAAAAGAGAAATATTAGAAGCAATTTTCTATGTATTGCGTACAGGGTGTCAATGGCGGTATTTACCAAATGATTTTCCGCTATGGAAGACTGTGTATGAGCAGTTCAGGCAATGGAAGAAGCAGGGAATTTTTGAGAAAATGAATTATGAAATTACAAAATATAGTAGAAGAAAAATAGGAAGGAATGAGCAGCCGAGTGCCTGTATAGTAGATAGTCAATCTGTAAAGACTACAGAAAAGGGGGGATCAAAGGCTATGATGGAAGTAAAAAAGTAAAGGGTAGAAAAAGGCATATAATTACAGACACTCAGGGTTTTATACTAGGTTGTTACGTAGGCGCTGCTAACGAAAATGATAGAGATGGTATTAAAATAGCATTAAACAATATGAGAACAAAATATACTAAAGTTAAAAAAATGTGGGCTGACATGGGATACCAAGGAAGAAATTTAAAGAATCACATAAAGGAAGAATATGACATAGATATTGAAATTGTTAAAAGGCCTACATGTAGATTTTGGGTGCACAAAGATACGCCACCTGAGCTACTACCAACAAGAGAACAAGGGTTTAAAGTACAGCCAAGAAGATGGGTTGTAGAAAGGACTTTTGCTTGGGTTAATAGGAATAGAAGGCTATCGAAGGAGTATGATTTACTCACAACATCCACTGAGAATTTCATATACCTAGCTATGAGTAGGGTTATGTTAAAGAGGGAATATGCTTGAATTTACTTGTTTCCGGACAACCTCTTATAGCTCTTTCCATAAAAGTCCGGATGTGATAGGATAAGGGTAGATGATGATAAGGAGGTTGAATGCCAGCAGCATATAGTTATGATTTAAGAAAAAAAGCAATGGAAGCGCTAGACGAAGGAGAAAGCAGAGAAACAGTGGCAGCAAGATTTAAGATTGGACGAACTACTTTATGGGAGTGGCAGCAAAGAAGAAAAGAAACAGGAGACTTTCAATCAAAAAAACTTGGAAATGGGGGTTACAATCACAAAATTACCGACTGGGATACCTTTGCCAAATTTGCCAGAGAACACGGAGGAAAGACTCTATCGGAAATGGCTAAACTTTGGAACAACGTTAGTATCCAAACGATCTATCGAGCCCTTAAAAAAATTGAATTTACGCGCAAAAAAAGACATATGGATACAAGGAAAGAAACGAAGAAAAACGTGCTGAATTTTTGAAAATTATAGCGACAAAAGAACCTAAAAACTTAGTGTATATAGATGAGTCTGGCATTGATAACACCGAAGACTACCCCTACGGATATTGCCAGAAAGGACAGCGGTTTTATGCCTTAAAATCTGGAAAGAAAACTCAACGAATCAGTATGGTTGCAGCCTTAAGTGGAAGAAAGATAGTTGTTCCGTTAACCTTTGAAGGCCACTGTAATATGGATGTTTTTAATGGATGGTTTGAGCAATTTTTGACACCGATCTTGGAACCTGGACAGACTGTCATTCTTGACAATGCTACTTTTCATAAGTCTGATAAGATTATCGAGCTTGCTAAAGGGGTTGGTGCAGAAATTTTGTATCTGCCGCCTTATTCTCCAGATTTCAACAAAATTGAGCATCATTGGTTTGCTATAAAAAACAGAGCCAGGAAAAACATTCCTCTATTCGAATCCTTTCGTCGTGCTGTTGATTCTGCCTTCCTATGACCTGTTCGGACTATTATGAGAAATGCTATACTATGTGCACCAAAATTACAACTTTATCGCTATAAATATTGTTGCCACCTGGTATTTTTGGACCATTCTCGTACCACTTTTCTATGGCTTCGTTGATATAATGAAAAATATTTCCTCTTTTTTCTAGAAATTTGTTATATTCGCTATGGTTACTGACCCTCATTTTTTGTGGCATATTTTTTCTTTCAAGGTTAAATGGCTATTTTATAATGAATTTTGTCAGTAGCCACCAGATTTTTTCAGTTGCTATGCAACAAAGCCATCCCAGTGTCAAGCACTGGGATGACATCACTTTTGCTTCAATATTCGCACATTAGCGGAGGTAAGCCCATTGCGAAAATCAGTATGTTAAGGCATGATTTTTAATAACCTCAACATCGCTAAATTCAAAAGTTTGGTTGCCTATAATTTGAAATTTCTCATTTCCCTTTCCTGCAACTAGCAGAATCATACCCTCGTTATAGGCAATATCTACGCCTTTCTCTATAGCTTCTCTCCTACCTCCTATCTCCAGTGCATCAGGGCAATGTAGCAAAATATCATGGCGAATTTTTGCCGGATCTTCATCACGCGAATTATCATCTGTAATTATTACTTTATCTGCATACATTTGTGCTATTTTGCCCATTTCTGAACGTTTCGTCTGATCGCGATTTCCACCGCATCCAAAAACTAGAATTATTTTTTTGTTGATATGCCATTTTAAAGACAATAGGGCTTGTTTAAGCGCACTTGGAGTATGAGCGTAATCCACGAATGCAAAAGGTTTCACTTTCTCCATTCTTCCTGACGGGAAAATGAGTTTATCCACACATATTTCTCTGTAATTTAATCCAGATATACCAATTGCACATAGCAGATTATATGCTTGAAATTTTCCTAAAACTGGGAAAAATGTATTGTAAATTTGGTTATCAACTTTTACTGTAAGATGTTGACCATTAGGGGTTGGTGTTTGCTCTAATAAAGTAATATCAGAGCCTGTTTTTCCATAGGTGATAATTTTATTGCTGCGTTTTTCAGCTATTTTAAGCAATGCGCAGTATTCATCTATATCCGCATTTAAAATCGCTGTTTTTCCTTCTGGTAATACCTCGTAAAATAACCTTTTTTTAGTTTCTAAATATTCACCAAGATTTTTATGGTAATCTAAATGATCTTGCGAGAAATTAGTAAAAGCTGCAGCACTCAACTTTAATCCATGGATTCTGTATTGATCAATCCCATGACTTGATGATTCCAACACTAAGTGTTCTACACTTATACCACGCAATGTTGCGTAAAGGTCTTCTGCACCTGGAGTGGTAAGGCTGTTGCTATTACCTTTTCTGCCATTATTGATGCATGTTCCAAGTGTTCCAATAGACGCAGCATTGTAGCCAGAGTTTTGCCAGATCTGGCGACAAAATTCTACTACTGAAGTTTTACCATTTGTACCAGTTACAGCCGCAACATATTTGGGCTGTTTGAATTGATAAAACCTGCTGACTATTTCGCTGTATATTTCTTGAGGGTTTGGGTGTTCAAGCACTGCAAAGCTCGAAGTATCTGTCATTCCAGTGCGTGACACTGGAATCCAGTTTCTATTATACAATTGCCTAGTGTGCTCATTTGCAATTAAATTTTCTGGATCCAAGTAGTCAAGCACTGGGATGACATCTTTCTTGGCCCCTTGTATCACAACGTCTACACAGTTGTGTACGTAACACTGTGATTCAGTAGGAAGGATATGGATTCCAGTATCGCATGTTGCGTATTCTTTACTCCTTTCTGACACACAAACAAAAAGATAACCTTCCTTGACTCTCTTGGGATTACATGTAACGCCCTTGATTTCAATATCAAAGTTAACATCAATAATGTTAAGCAGTAATTCTCTCAGTTTCATCTGCCAGCTTTGATATTCAAACATGGCAGTCTTGCTAGTGCAGCATTTAAATCAGAGATCAAATCCTCAGAATCTTCTAGTCCACAAAATATCCGCATGAAACTTCCACCATAATCTGAATTCATTACAGATCTTGACATAGATCTACGATCTATTGGTAATATCAAACTGTCGCACCCTCCCCAAGAAGCACCAATACTAAAAATTTTCATATGATCAACCATGCAGCTTAGTTCTTCACATGAATATTCTCTATCCAGTATTATACTGAATACGCTACTTGCTCCTTTGAAGTAACTTTTCCATAATTCGTGTTGAGGATGGGAGGGAAGTGCTGGGTACAAAACTTTTTTGATTTTTAAATGTTTTTCTAGCCACTTTGCCACTTCCATTGCTGTATTTTGGTGCCTTTTTATACGTGTGTGCAGTGTTCTTAGTCCCCTATGTGCAAGGTAGCAGTCGTGCGATTGAATGGTTACCCCATAATTTTTATGGCTCTCATAAAGCAATTTAAAAGTTTCACCTTCAGCAACCATAGCTCCCATCACTAAATCTGAGTGACCGGCTAGATACTTTGTCACCGCATATAGTGCAACATCAACTCCATAATCAAGCGGCTTAAATAACAAAGGAGTGGCCCATGAATTGTCACAAACGGTCACAATTTTATGTTCCTTAGCAACTTTTACTATATGCTCTATATTCGAAATCTCAAACGTTACAGAACCAGGAGTCTCGATCATTATCAATGAAGTATTACTCTGAATTAAATCAGTTATATCCTGTGTTGGATCATAAAAAGTTACTTCTGTTCCTCTTTTTGGTAGCTCATTTTCTGCAAACCTCCTAAGCCTATAATAACTATTATCTTGAATTAAAACGTGCGAGCCTGCTTTAGCGAAAGTTAGAATAGCAAAAGTAAGTGCAAATAGTCCGGAAGGATAAATAAGCGCTTGTCCACTCCCTTCAATTTCAGCCAGTGCATTTGAAAGATAATGAACAGTAGGAGTACCAACATTACTGTAGCTATAATCCCTTGCAACACCATCGTTGATTACATCGTATATACTTTCTCCATTTGCTGCATTTAAGTAGTCCTTGTAAGTAGGGAATAATATGGTAGAAGAATGATAAACTGGCGGGTTCATGGAACCTTTATAGTCATTAAATTTTCTTCCTGCTTTAACTAATATAGACTCTTCCTTCACATTTTTATTATTTATTTTTTAAATTGTACTCATCTTGCGTATACAAGTGAAGAGAAATTGCATGTATTAGCTCTATCTCACCCTTCAATAACTCATAAATCAACTTGTGTCTTTTTAGAACGCTCATTCCAATAAAGCCGTCAGATATTAATATTAATTTAATGTGCGAAGGTAATGTTGAAGATGAAGCAAAATAATGATCAGCATGCTTTGCTGATTCATCGATAATGTTGATATCAATTACATCTATCGAATCGCGTATCTTTTCTTCTATTGTTTTAATAATATCCATAATGGTTTCTTTAAGCAACAATATGCTCCTCTTGTCATCCTAGTATCAGCTACTTGGATGACAATCGCAATTACTTATTCTCTTCTTTATTATCTATGTCTTGATAATCAGAATCTACTACTTTTTCCTCTTTATCATTTGGATTTCCTTCTGATGAAAAGCCATTTTCAGCACTATTTTGTTGAGATGCTTGATACATAGCTTCTCCAAGTTTCATAGATAATTGAGAAAGATTAGTGACTTTCTGCTGTATTGAATCAGCGTCATCAATGTTATCAGATTTACTAACTTCTTTTAATTCGTTAACTGCATTTTCAATAGCAGATCTATCTTCTGGTGAAACTTTATCACCATACTCTGTCAGAGACTTTTCTGTAGAATGGACTAAGCTATCCGCTTGATTCTTCACTTCAATAAACTTTTTGCGCTTTTCATCTTCTTGCGCTTTTTCTTCAGCTTCTTTTACCATGCGATTTATTTCATCATCAGATAAACCACCTGAAGATTGAATGCGTATTTTTTGCTCTTTTCCAGTAGCTTTATCTTTTGCAGAAACGTGTGCTATTCCATTTGCATCTATATCAAATGTCACTTCAATTTGTGGCCTTCCGCGCGGAGCAGGAGGTATCCCTTCCAAACTAAACTGACCGAGTAGCTTATTATCAACTGCCAGTTTTCTTTCACCCTGATGCACCTTAATTGTAACAGCTGTTTGGTTATCTTCTGCAGTTGAAAACACCTGAGATTTTTTAGTAGGAATTGTAGTATTACGCTCAATAAGTGGAGTGAATACTCCTCCTAGAGTTTCAATACCAAGAGAAAGTGGGGTCACATCAAGTAGTAACACATCTCTTACATCACCTTGAATGATCCCCGCCTGTATTGCAGCTCCAATTGCTACAACTTCATCAGGGTTAACTCCTCTATGTGGATCTTTGCCAAAGAATTCTTTAACTTTCTCTATGACTTTTGGCATACGAGTCATGCCACCAACAAGAACCACTTCGCCAATTTGACTAGCAGATAAACCAGCATCCTCAAGAGCTTTTTTACAAGGAGCCATAGTTCTTTCGATTAAATCATTCACTAAGCTTTCAAGTTTTGCTCTCGTTAATTTCATATTTAAGTGTTTTGGACCACTTGCATCAGCTGTAATAAACGGTAGATTTATTTCCGTTTCCATTGCACTTGATAATTCAATTTTCGCTTTTTCAGCAGCTTCTTTGATTCTTTGCATAGCCATTGGATCATTTTTCAAATCAATGCCATTACTTTTCTTGAATTCATCTAGTAAATAACTCACTACTCCATTATCAAAGTCTTCACCTCCAAGATGGGTATCACCGTTTGTTGCTTTCACTTCGAAAACTCCATCACCTATTTCAAGTATTGAAACGTCAAATGTACCACCACCAAGGTCATATACTACTATTGTGTGCCCATGTTTCTTATCAAGACCATAAGCAAGTGCTGCAGCAGTCGGTTCATTTACTATTCTGAGTACATTTAATCCGGCAATTTTTCCTGCATCTTTTGTTGCTTGACGTTGAGAGTCGTTGAAGTATGCTGGCACTGTTATCACAGCATCTTTTACTTCCTCTCCAAGATAAGCTTCTGCTGCCTCTTTCATGTTTTGTAGTATAAATGCACCAATTTGACTAGGAGAATATTCTTTATTATCAGTTGTTTTAACCCATGCATCACCACTTTTTGCTGCAAATACTTTGTATGGTACACTTAGATTTTTCATCTCAGGATCACTATATTGACGGCCTATTAATCTCTTAGTAGCAAAAAAGGTATTACTTGCATTGGTGGTTGCTTGCCTTTTTGCTGGAGCACCAATCAACCTTTCTCCTGAAGAAGTTAATGCAACTATAGATGGAGTAGTTCTTGCCCCTTCTTTATTTTCTATTACCTTTGTATCCTTGCCCTGCATTATTGCAACACAAGAATTTGTTGTTCCGAGATCTATGCCTATTGCTCTTCCCATAATGAGTACCCCATTGTAAATATTATCTGATATAAGAATATATAAGTATAGGGCTCATTAATTACAAGCCCAATTTAGGTTTCTAATTAGTTATTAGAACTTAAAAGGCGCGAAAGCCACTTAGTCACCCAAAAATTGCCTCGTAGTTTATTTGAATTATCAGCTTCTTCATTGCTGCTATCCCCAATTTGGTATCCAGAGTTCTGTAATGGCTTATAACCGTTTAAATTAACATCATCTCCTTGTTTTAAAACAAATGTATTTACATCTAAACTGTTATCAATACTAACGTTCAATGTAATATTAAACTCTTTTTCGATTGTAGAAACTGTATTGCGTTTGTTATTAAAAATGTGCGCTATAACTGCACTGTGTGCTACTAAATCAAAAGACTTATTTCGATTCTTGTTAGCAATATGTTGTAAATCCCTTAGTATTGATGAAACAATTACTTCGTTTGATTTTACTCTTCCAGTACCTTTGCAGTGTAAACACTCTGTAGTATTAATTTCTTGTATGTTTGGTTTAATTCTTTGTCTTGAAAATACCATTAAACCAAAGTCATTTATGTAGCTAAATTGAACTTTAGCTTTATCATCTTTAAACGCTTGCTTTATAGCAGACTCAACAGCTCTGCAATACTGATATTTCAACATATCAATAAAATCGACTACTATTAATCCTGATAGGCCCCTAAGATTCACCTGTCTTGATATTTCAGGTACTGCTTCCATGTTGGTTCTATAAGCTGTTTCTTCTATGCTATCTTCTCCTGTCATCTTTCCTGAATTTACGTCTATTGAAACAAACGCCTCAGTTAAAGTTATTATCAAAGACCCACCAGATGGCAATTCTACTCTATTGCTATATAACTCAGAAATTTGATCTTCGATTCCGTAGTAAGTAAAGATCGGAGCATAACCTCTATACAATCTATAGCGCAACTTACTACCTTTTAGTGCATTGTTAGCATATTGCCTAACTGCCTCAAAAGCTTCCTTTCCAGACACTATAACTTCTATACCATCGCTACAAAAATCACGAACAGATCTCATAATTACATCTGCTTCATTGTAAATTAATGATGGAACGTTTACAGAGAAGGCATTTTTTTGAATGCTCTGCCATAATGAGGATAAGTAATTGTAATCCTGCTCAATTTCTTTCTTATTTTTTCCTGAACCAACAGTTCTTACTATTAAACCTGATCTTTTTGGCAAGTTTATTGAACTCAGTATCTCCTTTAACTGCTTTCTGACATTAGCATCTTCAATTCTGCGGGACACTCCACCTTTGCTCATGGAATTTGGCATGAAAACACAGTATCTACCCACTAAAGTTATGTATGTTGTAAATGAAGCTCCTTTATTGCCTCGTTCCTCTTTAGTTAGCTGGACCAATACTTTTTGATTTACTGAAATAACATCTTGTAATTTGTATTTTTTATATAAAGGTACCTCTCTTACAAAACCACTACCTGATCCGTTGACATTCTTACTAGCTGCAGAATCTGAAGAAACATTTGCTGAGGCTTCTTCTATACAATCGTCATTTGAGTAGCCCTCAAAGATAGTTTCCTTTTCTTTTTCTGGAATGTTGAAGTAATCTAGAGATATCTCGGAAAAAGACAAAAAACCTTGCTTATTTTTCCCATATTCAATAAATACGGCTTGCAAAGAAGGCTCTATACGCTTTATATAAGCAACGTATATATTACCTCTTAATTGTTTTTTTTCCTTGAATTCTTGTTCAAATTCTACAACCTTGTTATTAATTGACAAGGCAACTCTTACCTCATTAGAACAGATAGAATTTTCTATCAATAATACCCTTTTACCACTATTTGTCACTTATTTACCGTTTGCTTTTTATTCTGAAGTTAACTTTATGCTACTTAATGCACTGTTGATTGTCAAGGATTTTGCAATCTGCATTATTCGATTGACTTTTAGTATTTTGCGTAATAAACTCGCATAGAATTTATTATATCATTATAAGTATGGCGAAAAAAAATGCTTCTTTGCTCGTTAAGTTAGTCAGCACTGCAATCAAGATAACAAAAACTGGTGAAGAAAAATCAACTGGCTATTTTTATGTAAAAAAGCGTAATCCAAAAAAGCTCACCAAAAAACTGGAGTTTAGGAAGTATGACCCAGTAGTCAGAAGGCATGTGTTATTTAAAGAAGAAAAACTAAAGTAATTTTTTTATAAGGAACTTTATTATTATGCAAAATTTACAATTAAGTTATCCTATAATAGTAGAGTTGGGGGATGTGAAAGATACAAAACTGAAATTAATAAAGGTCATTGCACAATTAATAAGTAAGAAGTACACAACACAGAAAAAAGCAGCAAACGCTCTAAAGATTGATCAACCTAAAGTATCTCAAATCAATAGGTCAAAAATCGAAGGGTTCTCCTTAGAATACTTGCTTAACTTATTGATTGTATTGGGCCAAGACATAAACGTAAGAATAAAGCATAATTCTAAACCTGCATAATATGGTATCCGTTCAGCGGAGTGGCAAAATAAGGTAGACAAGATAAATCAATCTCGGTGTCAAGCACTGGGATGACAAGGTATAAACCTTATCGTCATGCCGCCGCGAACCGTCATACTGCGATTCATTCGCGGTATCTCTAGATCCCGCTAACAAGTAGCGGGATGACGGTTATCAGGCCAGCACCCCTACGATGTCATCCAAGTAGCCGACACTGGGATGGCTTTGTTGCATAGCAACTGAAAAAATCTGGTGGCTACTGACAAAATTCATTATAAAATAGCCATTTAACCTTGAAAGAAAAAATATGCCACAAAAAATGAGGGTCAGTAACCATAGCGAATATAACAAATTTCTAGAAAAAAGAGGAAATATTTTTCATTATATCAACGAAGCCATAGAAAAGTGGTACGAGAATGGTCCAAAAATACCAGGTGGCAACAATATTTATAGCGATAAAGTTGTAATTTTGGTGCACATAGTAACTTGTTTATTTAGAATAGGCCTGAGGCAAACAGTTGGGTTTATAGCAGGATACCTTGAGCAAATTGGGAAAAATTTGCAAGTTATCAGCTATTCACAATCATCAAGAAGGTTTAAGAAACTCAATATTAAGATCAATGATTGCAGAATTGATAAAAATAATATGGAAGATATCGAAATTGCTATAGACAGTACAGGAATTAGTATATACAACAACACTCCTGGTCATAGCAAAGAAAATAGCGAAGATAGAAAGTATCGCAGCTATGAACAGACAAGAAAATTGCATGTAATGTTGAATACAAACAGCAAAAAAGCCATAGCTGTAAAATACAGTAACGGCTGATCACTATGGAGCTTGTGATTTGCTAAAAGAAGTCGATTTTCAGTATGTCATAAAAGTACTATATGCAGATAGGGCATATGACAGAGAAAAGCTCTATAAGCTGTGTAATCAATATGGTATAAAAACGAAAATTCCTCCGAAAAACAACGCAGCAGAGCATCCAAAGTTAGACTATATGGCTGAAAGAAATTCTGCAGTCAAGCTCATAAAGTCATATGATGAAGATGGTATAAAGAAGTGGAAAAAAGAGATGAGTTATGGAAAAAGATCTTATACAGAAAGTTTTTTCTCGCGACTGAAACAAACATTCGGGTTTAGTTTTAGGAATAAATCTGAGACAAATAGAGAGAAGGAACTACTTGTTAAATGCTATTTGCTCAATAAGTTCACTGATATTGGTATGGCTAAATTTGAGATAGCTTCATAAATTTATTGTGCGTTACCTACTATCCGAAGAGCGATGCAACAAAGCCATCCCAGTGTCAAGCACTGGGATGACACCCTCCTTGGCAAACAATGTTCGTACAGCTATGTGCGTGACGCTGGCGCTGGAATCTAGAAAAAAATAGATCCAAGTAGTCAAGCTACTTGGATGATACTGACTGCTAATTTTTTATGCAAGAGGTCCAATCATTCACCGTTCTTGCAAGTGATAGCACTCTCACTTCTTTTGCACCGGAGTTTAAAATTTCCTGAGAGCAAGATCTTACAGTTGCTCCGGTTGTTACCACATCGTCAACTAATATCACGATTTTATTTTCGATAATTTCTTTGTTGCTTATACTAAAAGCCTTCTTTAAATTTTTTTCACGCTGTTTAAGTGAAAGACCAGCTTGAGGCGCAGTATGGCGAAGGCGTTTTATTGCAAATGGCGTATAGGATAAATTGGACAACTTACTCAATTCTTTTGCAAGCAGTGCTGCTTGATTATATTTACGTTTAAACAAGCGCATTTTATGTAACGGTATAGGAATTATGATCTCTGCGTTCTGAAATGTATCCTGATTAGCTTGGTGTATCCACTTTGCATAGATTTTTACGTAATTCAAATTATCAAAAAATTTGAAATTTATAATCATGTTTCTACTATGTTGATCATAAGCAAAAACTGATCTTAATACTTTAAACGGTGGAGGATTGATGATGCACTTACCACACGTATAAATATTGTCTGAGATTACTACGCCACAAACATTGCAGTAATGCTTAGTTAGAAAATTGATTTTTTTGTTGCATTCACTACACAGATTAAGATTTTCATCAATGATACATTCGCAACTTACGCATACGCTTGGAAATATGAGATTTGTAGCTTTTTTTAGTAAGAGAAGGTTCACAACTCATTAAATATATTATAAAATAATTTATATAGTATAGCTAAAGTAACTTAAGCTTACACTCTTTCACTTTTTATTCCATTTCAATATAGTTCATGCTGCTGAAAAGCAGAACTTATAACTCAGTTTGTGGTATACCATTGACTGAAGTAGTCTTTGAATTATCCTTAGATAAAAATTGATGTTTTTCTGGCTTCTGTACTTCACTCAACTTACTTTGCACTTTGTCACAAGCCCACACAAGTGGCGTTATGATTGACGCGGCAGCCCAAATGATAGCAGCGCAAGCATAACTTACAATCTTGTTAAATACTCTAGCTACTGCATTAGCACAATCTTGCCCCATTTCTAAAAATATGTTTGAATAATTAACGAATGATTTTGTATCCGTTTTAAAACAATAGTCCCCTGTTATTTTTGACAATAACTTGACTGGAAAGTATGACAAACATGCCACTATCAAAAATAAAGGTTGCAATATTATGTTGGCTGCTAAAACAGCACCCAATGTACACAATGAATACACTCCCTCTGCTCTGTGGCCCACGTATTCACATTTATCATTATCTTGATAATACTTGTTATAATTGTCTTTACTCTCAGCTCCACAAATTACATCTTTCACAGGTCCTAGCACATTATCAACGTAACGTACAGATTTATAGAAACTATTTTCTGGAACTAGTGTGTTATCTTCTGCTTTCTTAGCAGGTACAACTCCATATTCAACGTACCTTCTAAAGTATCGATATACTGACATTCTTATCTCCAAATCATAAATATGCAACCTAGCCTAATATAATTAAGAAATAGTTTATAATAAATACGTTTTAAGATACCTGCCTGTAACACTTTCTGGAATTTTTACCACTTCTTCTGGAGTTCCAGTAGCAATCACTTCTCCGCCTTTTATTCCGCCCTCTGGTCCGATGTCTATTATATAATCTGCAGTTTTTATAACGTGCAAATTGTGCTCGATAACTATAACAGTGTTTCCCAAATCGACTAATCTATGGAGTATTTTTAGTAAGTTATTTATGTCTTCAAAGTGTAATCCAGTTGTTGGCTCATCAAGAATATACAATGTTCTTCCGGTAAATCGTTTTGATAGCTCTTTGGACAGCTTTATTCGTTGTGCTTCACCCCCAGACAACGTTGTTGACGACTGTCCGAGTTTTATATAGCCAAGCCCCACTTCCTGCAAAGAAATCAACTTTTCTTTTACCATTGGAAGGTTTTCAAAAAAATCACAAGCTTGATCTATCGTCATATCAAGGACATCAGAGATTGATTTTTCTTTATAAGTAACTTCCAATGTTTCCCGATTATACCTTCGCCCTTTACACTGCTCACACTTCACATAAACGTCCGGTAGAAAATGCATCTCTATCTTTAAGTGCCCATCACCTTTACAAGCCTCACACCTTCCCCCTCTGGTATTAAATGAAAACCGGCCTATATTATATCCCCTTGCTTTTGACTCCGAAAGACCTGCAAACCAATTTCTTATATGAGTGAACATACCAACATATGTTGCTGGATTTGACGCAGGAGTTCTACCAATTGGCGACTGATCAACTTCTATAACTTTATCTATATATTCAAGGCCTTCTATTCTATCACACTGACCATACCTTGCAGACGAATGATGTATCTTATGTGCTGAATATTTATATAACGTTTCTATGACTAAACTTGATTTTCCCCCTCCTGATATTCCAGTAACACAAATAAGATTCCCTATAGGAAATTTAACGTTCACATTTTTTAAGTTATTTTCACATGCATTTATTACTTTTATGAACTGAGTTGCTTGCTTTCTTCTCCTTGGAATTAAAATTTTTTTCTCTCCACTCAAATATTGCCCTGTTATGCTCCCCGAATTTCTTTGCACCTGGTCTGGTGTTCCTTCTGCAACAACTTTTCCACCATTTACGCCAGCTCCAGGACCAATATCAATCGCATAATCAGCAGCCATTATTGTATCTTCATCATGCTCAACAACGATTACAGTGTTACCCATGTCTCTTAAGTTTTTTAGTGTGGCAATTAACCGATCATTATCACATTGATGAAGGCCAATCGAGGGTTCATCAAGAACATATAAAACCCCCGTTAATCCTGAGCCAATTTGCGAAGCAAGTCTGATCCTCTGACTCTCGCCGCCAGAGAGAGTGCTAGATTCTCGATCAAGCGTTAGGTAATTCAACCCTACATTCTTTAAAAATGTTAGCCTCTTGATTATTTCACTTAGTATTTTATTTGAGATTTGCTTCTGTTGTTCTGTGAGCTTGTCTGGCAAATTTTCAAACCACTTAAGGGATTCATCGATACTAAGCCCTGATATTTCACCTATATGTTTGCTATCAATTTTTACTGTAAGCGCTTCTTTTCTCAATCTATAGCCAGTGCATTCTCTGCAGTGAGTAACAGAGCAATATCGCTCAACAAGCGTTTCATCATAATCCATATGGTTTTCTAAGATACTGACCAAACCTTGAAATTTACCGAAGCCAAAGAGTATCATATCTTTTACTTCTTGATCTATGTTCTTCCACGGAACATCAAGGCTAAATTTACAATTTTCAGCCAGTGATAGAATTGCACTTTTTAAAAATCCATAACCTGTGTGCACTTGACGGAACATTGATCCCACTGGCTTTAAAGCGCCTTCAGATATTGAAAGAGTTTCATCTGGCACTATCAGCTTCACATCAATAGCCAGCTTTTTACCAAGCCCATTACACGAACCACATGCACCGTAAGGGCTGTTAAAAGAAAATAATCTTGGTTCTATTTCCTCAAGAGTGAAACCAGACTCGGGGCATGCAAAATTCTCTGAAAAAGTCAGAATTTGACCATTTTTATACTCGGAATTATGGTTGTCAGGTAGGTTTACTATTTCTACATACATTAGACCATTACCAAGTTTTAGTGCGGATTCTATACTACTTGGTAGTCGATTTCCTATATCGTCCAATATTGATATTCTATCTGCAACCACAAAAACGTCGTGTTTCTTGTTCTTATCGAGTTTAGGCAAGTCATCTACATTGTATACTTCACCATCTATTTTGAACCTTACGTAACCTTGTCTTTTAATTTCCAATATCTCTTTGAGATGTTCTCCCTTTCTACCACGCACAACAGGGGCAAGTATATATATTTTAGTTTCTAAAGGTAACGCGATTATAGTATCTACAATTTGAGATACAGTTTGCTTTGTTATCGGTAATCCAGTTGCAGGTGAATAAGGAACTCCTATTCGTGCATACACTAAGCGCAAGTAATCGTAAATTTCGGTAACAGTTCCAACTGTTGACCTTGGATTTTTTGAGATCGATTTCTGGTTGATAGATATTGCAGGAGAGAGACCTGTAATCGACTCAACATCTGGTTTATCCTGAATATTGAGAAATTGACGCGCGTAAGCTGATAGGCTTTCAACGTACCGGCGTTGGCCTTCCGCATAAATTGTATCAAAAGCGAGACTAGACTTGCCAGAACCACTTAGCCCAGTTATAACAACTAGCTTATTTTTCGGTATATTGACGTCTACACCTTGCAGATTATGTTCCCTTGCGCCCTTAACTCTGATAAAATCGTCCATATTATACCATATAGCGTATTAATCATTATAGCCTCAAAATACGTGAATTTATAGTGATATATTGATTTTCTATTGATTTTTTCAACTGTTACGGAAAATTAAGCAGCGTTTGATAAATCGTCATTCCGCTACTTGTTAACGGCTGAGATACCGCGACGGTATGACGGTTAAGTAGGCCAGTGCCCCTATGATGTCATCCCAGTGTCAAGCACATAGCTGTACGAACGTTGTAGTTTAGGAGCAATTCCCACCAGTGGGCCAGTGCCCAGACACTGGTTCTATGCAACTTAATTAAAAACGTTTGTTTTAGCGTAAGACAACTACCTTTAGCTCATCAGCTCAGTTATAAGCAAAATTTCTGGATTCCAGACTGGAATGACACCATTTGCTGTGCAATTTACCTTCAAAAATGAATGTTCGTACAGCTATGTGTCAAGCACTGGGATGACACCATTCTTTTTTCTGGATTCCAGTGTCTGGGCACTGGAATGACACCCCCCTGATAGGCTCAAATCATAGTGTTTGTACAGTTGTGGGTTTAGGCTACCTATAAATTCTAAACTGTTGTTACGTATTAGGACCACCAAATACACCACCAGGACCCAAAGTCAGTTTAGCTATATCAGAAAACAGGTTATGTGGAAATCTTAAAATACTTCTTGTTCGCCAAGCAAAATAAATACATTCCTACAAACAAGCAGATGCTCAATACTGACACATAAGAAAACTTAAAAATTAAATCTCTAATGTATATTGATAAGCATTTACCTGCAGAAAATTTGTATAGTAATCCAACACATACAACGGCACTATCAACCACTGATGCTATAATTAAAGTAATGAAATTTGCCATATGAAAATTCAACTTGGACTTCAATTTTTCAAAAATAATTATGCTTGAGAGAAGAGATACTAAAATTGCAGTATATGAAATCAATATCATCAAATTAAAACTTTGCCATTTAAAAACACAACATAGCGCTGTACACACTATTAAGTTGTACGTAGCTTTGCTTCTGCCATAAAATTCAACCATTGAATTTACAACTAAAGCAGCTCCCACAAATAAGGCAGCACATATCATCAATTTATTTGAAGTGTTGAGTAAAGAAAGACTGATAAACAGGAGTATCGATAAAATAGACATAATTACCTACCCAAAATTAATAACATACATTCATTCTAAATAAACATTACATATAGTAAAAGAGTTATTTAGCATAATAAGAAAAATATTTTATATTAGCATGCCACATCTTTCAGATCTACTTTTAAAACATCCTTTATGTTTAGCACCTTTTTCTCTGTTACTTTGCCAATACATGAATAAACTGCACCTTCAAACAATTCTTCAAACCTCTTCTGATTTTGTGGTGCAATAGTAACCAAAATTCTACTTTGCGATTCAGAAAACATTATTATCTTGTTTATTATGTCTGTATTTTGTATTTTTCCTATTGGCACTAGTGAAAGATCGATTTCAGCACCAAGGTCTCCTGCAATTAGCGATTTTGCCAGAGCAATAACTAATCCGCCTAAGTTTGGTGCAATTGCAGAGGCAATTATGCCATCTTTTATTGCTTGGTTGTAACGCTCATACAACTTCCTAGCGCTCTTTGCATCGACTTTTGGTACGTTGTTATTACCTATTCCACTGTATAATTGATATTCAGATCTACCAAGCTCATCGTGGGTTGTACCAAGCACATATATCAAGTCCCCCGGCATTTTCACATCAAGCGATACCGCATTTTCAATATTCTCTATAACTCCAATTGCTGAGATGAGTAATGAAGGTGGTGCAGAGATCATCACTTTCTCGCCATTTTCGTCATATCCCTTAAAGTCGTTAAACATACTATCTTTTCCGGATATGAATGGTGTTTTAAATGCAGTTGCAAAGTCGTAACAAGCCTCTGCAGCTCTCTTTAGTTGCCACAGCCTTTCTGGATTATAAGCATCACACCAGCAAAAATTGTCGAGCAACGCTAGATGATTTATATTTCCTCCTGCGGCTACATAGTTGCGTATCGCGGTGTCAATTGCACATGCTGCCATGTGGTAGGTGTCAATTTCTCCATAACTCGAGCCAAACCCCTGTGATTTCACAACACCTTTGTTTGAAGAAAAGATTGGCCTTGAAACAATAGCTTCACTGCACACTCTTCCCTTGCCCTGCAATGGTTTTAGCACTGACGATCCTTGAACTTCATGGTCATATTGCACCACTATAAACTCTTTGCTGCATATGTTTGGTCTGCTCAGCATTTCTTTTAGCTCGACTTCTAAAGATGCTGGATTTGTTGTCATTCCAGTGCATGGCGCTAGAAGCCCCTTAGACCACGGCTTTGTCTGTAAATGCACTTTGGGATTACCATCATGCAGAAATTCAGTTTCGATGTCCATTATTGGTGGAGCAGAAGAAAGTTGAACCTTAGCCCTCTTGCTATCACTGAACTCTCCAATCACACAAACCTCCACATCGTGTTTTTTCATGATTTGCTTGAACGTAGGGAGATTTTCTTCTGGCACTGCTAAGGTCATTCTCTCTTGTGATTCTGATATCCATATTTCCCATGGAGCCATACCATCGTTTTTAAGGAGAACCTTGCTCAAATCAACTTCAAATCCGTCTTTTCCCATTTCACCAATAGACGATGATAGACCGCCTGCTCCATTATCCGTTATTGCATTATAAAGACCAAGATCTCTTGCTTCCAAGACGGCATTGGATAATTTTTTTTGTGTTATAGGGTCACCAATTTGTACAATTGTTGAAGGGCTGTTTCCCGACAAAGCCTCTGAAGAAAAAGTTGCGCCGTGAATTCCGTCCCTTCCAACTCTTCCACCAATAATTACGATTTTATCGCCATTTTTTGGTCCTTTAATGTGTGAAGGTGCGTTATTTATGTTGCGTGGAATAATTCCTACACTTCCAACAAAGACTAACGGCTTTCCACAAAATCTATCGTCAAAATATACCGATCCAAGTTGTGTTGGAATACCAGAGCAGTTACCAGCAACATTAACGCCATGGATCACTTCTTTCATTATATATTTTGGCGGTAAGATCTCATCAGTGCGCTCTTTATCCCTATAAAACTTGCCTTTTGCTTCTTTGGCAAAGCAAAAGTAATAGGTATTCATTATAGGCTCTGCGCCTTTACCGAAACCAACTATATCACGATTTACTCCAAGCACTCCGGTCATTGCTCCACCAAAAGGATCGAGAGCTGAAGGGCTATTGTGAGTTTCAACTTTATCTACGATTAAGTAATCGTCATCGAAGATTATTCCTCCGGCATTGTCGGAGAAAACTGACACACATATGTCAGAATTTATCTCACGCGTTGCACGCTTGATATAATGTGCGTATAGGCCATCTTTTATTTCATCAATAGGAGAGCAGAAAATGTTGTGCTTACAATGTTCAGACCAAGTTTGTGCTAGGGACTCAAGTTCAATATCATATGGATTTCTATTAAGTTTTTTAAAGTAATCCTTTATAGCTTTCATTGCTGCCAGCGAGAGCCCTAAAGTGCCGTTACCATCAATTCCATCTCTGCTGATTTTCTCAAGTTCTTGGTCACTTACATTGAGGTCAACAGACTTAGCCCCATTACTACTTGATATCACTCCAGTGCTCTCTTTTGTCATTCCTGTTTCTCCCTCTGTCATTCCAGTGCTTGACGCTGGAATCCAGTTTTCATTATACAATTGCTTGAAATTTTCTGGATCCAAGTAGTCAAGCACTGGGATGACGCCTTTTAACTTACCGTAATGCCTCCAATAGCAATTGCCGTTTTCTTTATAAACAAGCGTGCAATACTCAGTGATAGGGTTGAATTCTTGCTTTATATAATCTTCGGTTGGCATGCTTCCTTTACCCAAAATCAATTTTGAACTTCTTGCTTTGATCTCAATTGGTGTCATTCCAGCCTTTTCGTCCGTCATCCCAGTGCCCCGACACTGGGATCTATAGATTCCAGCGTCACGCGCTGGAATGACAGAGGGGGGAATTTGCATGACAGATGGATCGATATAGCCTTTGCTTATTAAATACTCCCTAACAATTTGTTTCGCTGTGTTGCCTACATTATCGGTCATGCCAGGTAAAAAGCTTATTTCCAAGCCCCACTCAGCTTGTGGTTCTATGAAATCATATTGAACTTCTTCAAGGTTTTCGTTGTAGGAATAATAACGGCAATCTTGTATGACTTTATTATAAAATAGCCCGCAAATTTCTTCATATAATTTGGATGGTAATCCTTTGCGTATGTAAATCGAGTAAACGTTGACTAACCATCTGCGGCCAATTTGCTCGCATTTATTTAAAACTTCTATTCTAATGTTTGCCATGTAATGTTATAAAAAATTTTAATATATAATAGCATACAAGCACGTTTATATTTTGAATAATTTCTATACAATAAAATATTGTATTAATTGTTACTGTTAGTGGGAAGAGTTTTTACCGTTAATGTGGATGAATCTCTTTTTGATGTGCTGGTTCAGCACATATTTTCTGAATATGAAAGAGAAAAAATTCCTGAAGTAAAAATCATACTTCCTTGCAAGAGGGATGTGATAGCGCTGCTGAGTGCATTCAAGAATCATAACGCTAAAAAATGCATAATTTTGCCAGAGATAGTTTCGCTAGAGAATATTGATGAGGAAGATTTAATATTAAATCTTGATAGGGTTAAAGTTATCAAGCCAACAAAAAGGACACTGCTACTCATTCAATTCATATTGGAGTGGAATAGAAAAAATAATGATAATTTTCCAATTGATTTAGCTTATAGCCTGCCATCACTGCTTGATAAAATTCAATCTACCCAAACAACGGATTGTTATCAATTTGATGAACATTCAAAAAAAATAGAGAATTTTATAAGCTTACTCACTGAGACTTGGAGTAAAACTTTAAAAGATTTAGAAGTAGTAGATATATTAAAACATAAGAGTGATTACATAAACAATATGATAATCTCTTTACAAAAAGACCAACATATAATCTTTGTTGGAATTGGAAAGGATAAGTCGTTAATTAAGGCTATATATGACCTGCCGTTTGGAGAAATAATTTTGCCTAACCTGAATTTGAAAATTAAAGAGAAAGACTGGAAATTGCTTGATAAAAAACACTATCAATATTGTCTGAAAGATCTGCTAGGTTATTTAAGTATAGGCAGAGAGGATGTAAGTTTTCTGCCAGAAGCGTGTTCTCCAGTGCCCAGACACTGGGATCCAGAAAACTTAACTTTAAATGAGCGCACCAGGTGGCTGTATAATGAAAACTGGATCCCAGTGTCAAGCACTGGGATGACAGAAGAAAGGGCTGGGATAACAGGAAGTCCTGAGGAATATCTAGATTACGTCTTTGATACAACTGCCGATCTAAGCAAAGTTAGTAGTGGACATGTTGGCAATATTGAAGTCATCACTTGTGATTCCAGAGAGGAAGAAGCACAAGTGACATCATTAATTATAGAAAATGAAGGTTATGAAAACATTTCTTTGGTCGTCTTTGATAAATTACTTGCAGCTCGTATAGCATGTTTATCAAGGCAACACAGTGCCATACCGGAAAATTACCCTTATATAACGCTTCTGCTTTATAGTATCGAAGTTTTGACCTCAAATTGGAGCAGTGTGTCATTACTTTCGCTCCTTAAACATAGGCTAGTGACTTTTGGTTACACTCAAGAAGAGTACACTCGGATTTTATCTGAATTTGAAATAGAGATATTACGCAACTTTAGTACAAATGGCCTGAGCGATATTATAAATGCTATCAATGCCCATAAAAAGCTAAAACATAAAGAAGATATATTACTTATTATCAATAAGTTAGAGGCTATATTTAATCCTTTGCTTAATTCTATAAATTACTCTATTTCTGATGTGGTAGCAACTCATTTGCAGTGTATTAATATATTATCTGGTATAAATTTTTCAGAGCTAAATAGTGAAATAGGTAATTTCACCTGTAATTTCTTGAATGCATGTGAGGGTGTAGAAATTAAGTGCTCCTTAGAGTTATATAGCCAAATTCTGACCTTATTTTTAGAGAAAGAGTTTTTCTCTGTAGCAAGTGACTTGAATAAATTCAGCTTATATCACAACAAAGTTGTAATACTTGCTGGATTTAATGAAGCGCCAAGCTTTCAAAATCCGCTTTTGAATGCATTTACGAGAGAAAAATTTAATCTTCCTTCCGTGCAAGAAGAGCAGGGGTATTTTTTTTATACTTTACACAATTTATTTTGTGCAAGTAAGGTTTATATTACAAGATCGCTAAGCCATAGAAAACCAATTCTATTGCAGCGTTTGGAAATTCTACTCAAGGAGGGGAAGCAGCCGTATCGTGATTGGCTAAGGATATTAAATACGCCTGAATGTACTGTTCCATGTACTCAGCCTATGCCAAAACCTCAAACCGAAGTTAGAAAAGAAAAAATGCAGGTGATGTCTTGCAGTGCAATAGAAAAGCTAATTCGTAATCCTTATTCATTTTACGTTGAATATATACTGGGCCTTAAACAATTAAGAGACTTGAATTTTAAGCCATCGATATTGGAATTTGGCACTATGGTACACAACATTCTTGCAAGATATTTACGCAACAAAAAATCTCCAATGAGCATTGCACGAGAAGCATTCTCGACTAGTCAGTTTAATTTTTCAAATATGTGGTGGGTAAGACTACAAAAGATAATTCAATCTTTTGTCGAATTTGATGAAACTCGAAGCAATTATGTTGAGTTGGAAAAGAACTTTTCCTGTCCGATATTTCATATTCCAGCGCGTGACACTGGTTCTTGTGATCAGTATGAAACTGCTTGGATGACAAATAAGCCACAAGAAATTTCACTGATAGCAAGATGTGATAGAGTTGAGTATCTACCAAGTGGGCAAGTGGCAATTATAGACTATAAGCTTGGTACACCACCTTCCAATGAAGAAGTAATGTCGGGATTTTTTCCGCAATTAATTTTACAAGCCTTAGCGGTAGAACATATAACAAAAAGAGAAGTCTCAGAACTTGCTTATTGGAAACTTGATTATGATAAAATAAAAGTTATTTCTATACAAAATTATAGATACAAAATGCAAGAATTAAAAAATGATCTGCCTGGTTTTTTATCTAACTATTTAAGTAATTCCACACCCTTTATTGCCTCTCCATATTTTGATAAATTCCTGAGATTTAACAGTTATAAACAGCTAGAAAGGGTAGGAGAGTGGTTGTAAATGGTGTCATCCCAGTGCTTGACACTGGGATGGCTTTGTTGCATCACACTTTATGAGATGGTGATTTATGGTAAATTCATGTAACTATCTCAAATTTAGCCATACCAATATCAGTGAATTTATTAAGCAAATAGCATTTGATTAGCAGTTCTTTTTCTCGATTTATCTCAGATTTATTCCTAAAACTAAATCCGAATATTTGCTTTAATCTTGAGAAAAACCCTTCAATATAAGATCTTTTCCCATAATTTACTTCTTTTTTCCATTCTTTCATGCCATCTTCACCGTATAATTTTATTAACCTAATAGCAGCATTCCTGTCAGACATATAATCTATTTCTGGATGTTCTGCCGCATTGTTTATTGGTGGAATTTTTGTCTTTATATCATATTCGTTACACAACTTATAAAATTTGTGCCTATCACATGCTCTATCTGCATATAGTGCTTTTATGGCATGCTGAAAATCAACTTCTTTTAGCAAATCACAAGCTCCATAGTGATCAGCCGTTACTGTATTTTACAGCTATGGCTTTTTTGTTGTTTATATTCAACATTACGTGCAATTTTCTCGTTTGCTCATAGCCACGATATTTTCTGTCAGTGCTATTTTCCTTGCTGTGACCAGGAGTGTTGTTGTATATACTAATTCCTGTACTGTCTATAGCAATTTCGATATCTTCCATATTAGAGGTTGTCCGGAAACAAGTAAAAGGCTATAATATCTGAAATTTTAGTACGGGGTAAAGATGAGAAAAAAGTATCCAACAGATCTAAGCGAAAGGGAATGGGCAAGAATAGAAAAACACTTCAGAGTATCATACAAGAAAGGAGGAAGGCCGCCAAAGTATAGCAAAAGAGAAATATTAGAAGCAATTTTCTATGTATTGCGTACAGGGTGTCAATGGCGGTATTTACCAAATGATTTTCCGCTATGGAAGACTGTGTATGAGCAGTTCAGGCAATGGAAGAAGCAGGGAATTTTTGAGAAAATGAATTATGAAATTACAAAATATAGTAGAAGAAAAATAGGAAGGAATGAGCAGCCGAGTGCCTGTATAGTAGATAGTCAATCTGTAAAGACTACAGAAAAGGGGGGATCAAAGGCTATGATGGAAGTAAAAAAGTAAAGGGTAGAAAAAGGCATATAATTACAGACACTCAGGGTTTTATACTAGGTTGTTACGTAGGCGCTGCTAACGAAAATGATAGAGATGGTATTAAAATAGCATTAAACAATATGAGAACAAAATATACTAAAGTTAAAAAAATGTGGGCTGACATGGGATACCAAGGAAGAAATTTAAAGAATCACATAAAGGAAGAATATGACATAGATATTGAAATTGTTAAAAGGCCTCCATGTAGATTTTGGGTGCACAAAGATACGCCACCTGAGCTACTACCAACAAGAGAACAAGGGTTTAAAGTACAGCCAAGAAGATGGGTTGTAGAAAGGACTTTTGCTTGGGTTAATAGGAATAGAAGGCTATCGAAGGAGTATGATTTACTCACAACATCCACTGAGAATTTCATATACCTAGCTATGAGTAGGGTTATGTTAAAGAGGGAATATGCTTGAATTTACTTGTTTCCGGACAACCTCATATAGCATTTCTCATAATAGTCCGAACAGGTCATAGGAAGGCAGAATCAACAGCACGACGAAAGGATTCGAATAGAGGAATGTTTTTCCTGGCTCTGTTTTTTATAGCAAACCAATGATGCTCAATTTTGTTGAAATCTGGAGAATAAGGCGGCAGATACAAAATTTCTGCACCAACCCCTTTAGCAAGCTCGATAATCTTATCAGACTTATGAAAAGTAGCATTGTCAAGAATGACAGTCTGTCCAGGTTCCAAGATCGGTGTCAAAAATTGCTCAAACCATCCATTAAAAACATCCATATTACAGTGGCCTTCAAAGGTTAACGGAACAACTATCTTTCTTCCACTTAAGGCTGCAACCATACTGATTCGTTGAGTTTTCTTTCCAGATTTTAAGGCATAAAACCGCTGTCCTTTCTGGCAATATCCGTAGGGGTAGTCTTCGGTGTTATCAATGCCAGACTCATCTATATACACTAAGTTTTTAGGTTCTTTTGTCGCTATAATTTTCAAAAATTCAGCACGTTTTTCTTCGTTTCTTTCCTTGTATCCATATGTCTTTTTTTGCGCGTAAATTCAATTTTTTTAAGGGCTCGATAGATCGTTTGGATACTAACGTTGTTCCAAAGTTTAGCCATTTCCGATAGAGTCTTTCCTCCGTGTTCTCTGGCAAATTTGGCAAAGGTATCCCAGTCGGTAATTTTGTGATTGTAACCCCCATTTCCAAGTTTTTTTGATTGAAAGTCTCCTGTTTCTTTTCTTCTTTGCTGCCACTCCCATAAAGTAGTTCGTCCAATCTTAAATCTTGCTGCCACTGTTTCTCTGCTTTCTCCTTCGTCTAGCGCTTCCATTGCTTTTTTTCTTAAATCATAACTATATGCTGCTGGCATTCAACCTCCTTATCATCATCTACCCTTATCCTATCACATCCGGACTTTTATGGAAAGAGCTATAGGTATTCACTGACCGTTCTTGTTATAAATACCAGAATAATAAGCTACTGATATTCTCCACCTTTTTTATCTTTAATCCATCATAGCTAGCGATGCAACAAAGCCCACTGGGATCCATTCTTCTTTTTTTCTGGATTCCAGCGTCACGCGCTGGAATGACAAAAGCTGCTAATTTTTCATGTAAATAATGGTTATGCAAGCAGTCTATTTTGTAACTAACAAAAGAGGACTTTGATTCGCATGTTTCTCACGCTTATTCTATTGTTTAACTATACTTTGAGCAATGTCTTCATAAATCTCTGCCAAATCCTCACTTAACATTAAAGGATTTCCGCAATCAGAAGCATGGCATATTTGTGGATCTAGAGGAACTCTGCCTAGAAGTTTGATGCCCAGCTCCTCAGACATTTTTTTTGCACCGTCTTTTCCAAATATGTATATTTTTGAGCCGCTTTGAATGAAATAACTCATATTTTCTACAATGCCAATAACCGGTACGCTGAGCTTTGTAAACATATCATAAATTTTGCGAGCATCGATTAAAGAGAGCTCCTGTGGAGTTGAAACTATTATCGCCCCAGTTAAGTTAAAATTTTCCATAAGACTTAAATGCACATCGCCAGTTCCAGGTGGTGTATCAATTATCAAATACTCTATATCGGACCATTTTGTTCCCATTAGCAGACTATAAAGTGCTTTTGTAATCATAGGTCCGCGCCATATTGCTGCACGATCTTTATCGATAAAATAGCCAATTGAAATAGTATGCAGTCCATACTTTTCTATAGGCATTGCTTTACTATCCTGTATTTCTGGCTTTAATTTTTCAGCGCCAAGCATTTTAGGAATTGAAGGACCATATATATCTGCATCAACCAGCGCAACTTTGTGTTTTAACTTTGCTAATGAGAGAGCAAGATTTAGCGCAACTGTGGACTTGCCCACACCGCCTTTACCAGAGGCCACAACGATTATATTTTTCACTCCTTCGATATGTAATTTAGCTTTTTGTTGCCCAGTTTGTTTTTGACAAGTAGCAACCACGGTCACTTTTGTCACCCCCGGTATAGCTTTAACAGCTTGCTCACAATTTCTTCTTAATTCTTCATTTGCTTGCGTGTTACCGGCAACTTCAAGCGCAAAACCAACGTCCCCACCTTTAATAATGATTGAGGATATTATACCAAGAGTTTTACCACTTTCTTGTTCTACGACTTTTTTTAAGCTCTCTCTTACAATTTCTTCGTTGATCATTAGCCTTTTAGGTGATTTCTTCCTGAAGTCGTTTAATCTCAGCTTGAGGAAGGCCGGTTGTCTGAGAGATAATATCAATAGAGATGTCAGCCTTAAGTAGGTTTTTTGCTACTTCAATCTTTCCTTCAATCTTTCCCTCATCAAGTTTTTGAACGAGGATGCCTTCTTCTTTCCGCAGATCCATTATTCTTTCTTCGTAAGCTACTAAATCTTTTTCATTCCAGCTAAACCTGTCTAATTCATCGTAGACTAACTTTATTATTGGTGCTTTTTCTGCTATTTTCCTTAGGTCTTCATCTGTAGTTTCATCTGCATACTGTTGTCTAAGTGAAGAAGGTCGCCCCTCCTCACTCGACTTCAAAACCGTACGTGAGACTTTGCGCCTCATACGGCTTCTCTCCAATTTGGTGCTTTTCATGCACACCTCCTGTGTAATTCATCGTGACAATGTCCATGTAACAAAGATAAGTTTTTGATCATATTGTTTCGTCTATTCCGGTCTTTATGATGTATTTCTATTATATCATCACTTTCAAACCATAGTCTACATTATCACATTTACTTTGTTGTAACTTCAATAGTTTTATTACTCTTAATGGCTTATCTGGTATTTTTCTCAGACGTTTACCCCAATATACCCAATCACCATCATATGGAGATCTGGTTTTTTGCACTTTGATATGTCGTTTAATAACATGATCGCTGTGTATAATAAGATGTATCTTGTTACTTGTCATAAAACGCCAGTTATCGTTATTATACTTTTTAAAGTATTTTCTTTTTATCCAGCATTTCCCTTTGTTTGGGTGCCTAAAGACTGACCTTACCCAGAAAAAGTGGAGAGAAAGAAAAGAGTTTTTTTGGGTAAAATAAAATTTTGGAGGATTAGAAATGGTAAGAGAATATACGGCAGAATTCAAATTGGAAGCTGTTAAGCTGGCAAATGAACAAAGAAAGGTAGGTCAACCAGTTGCAAAAGTAGCAAGAGATCTAGGAATAAAGGGTGGTTTATTAGGAAAATGGATAAAGAAACACAACGAAAAAAAGTCGGCAGCAGATGCATTTCCAGGTAGAGGTAACATGGCTCCTTACGACAAAGAGAGGTTTGATTTACAAAGCAAGAGTAATAAGGGAAAGAGACATTTAAAAAAAAGCCCTGGCCAGTCAAAAAGAGTAAAATATTTTTTTATATAGTAACTGCTATAAAGTACAGGAATTATGTAGGATTTTCTGCTAGTGGCTACTATAAGTGGACTACAAGAAAAATAAGCAGTAGAGAATCAGCAAATAAAGAGCTACTCGAAGCTATTCAAAAAATATATCAAGTTTCTAAATGTAGATATGGAGCTCCTAAAATTCATGCTGAATTGAAGGCTTTGGGTAAAAGTTGCAATTTGAAAACGGTGCAAAGTATAGCTCTTTCCATAAAAGTCCGGATGTGATAGGATAAGGGTAGATGATGATAAGGAGGTTGAATGCCAGCAGCATATAGTTATGATTTAAGAAAAAAAGCAATGGAAGCGCTAGACGAAGGAGAAAGCAGAGAAACAGTGGCAGCAAGATTTAAGATTGGACGAACTACTTTATGGGAGTGGCAGCAAAGAAGAAAAGAAACAGGAGACTTTCAATCAAAAAAACTTGGAAATGGGGGTTACAATCACAAAATTACCGACTGGGATACCTTTGCCAAATTTGCCAGAGAACACGGAGGAAAGACTCTATCGGAAATGGCTAAACTTTGGAACAACGTTAGTATCCAAACGATCTATCGAGCCCTTAAAAAAATTGAATTTACGCGCAAAAAAAGACATATGGATACAAGGAAAGAAACGAAGAAAAACGTGCTGAATTTTTGAAAATTATAGCGACAAAAGAACCTAAAAACTTAGTGTATATAGATGAGTCTGGCATTGATAACACCGAAGACTACCCCTACGGATATTGCCAGAAAGGACAGCGGTTTTATGCCTTAAAATCTGGAAAGAAAACTCAACGAATCAGTATGGTTGCAGCCTTAAGTGGAAGAAAGATAGTTGTTCCGTTAACCTTTGAAGGCCACTGTAATATGGATGTTTTTAATGGATGGTTTGAGCAATTTTTGACACCGATCTTGGAACCTGGACAGACTGTCATTCTTGACAATGCTACTTTTCATAAGTCTGATAAGATTATCGAGCTTGCTAAAGGGGTTGGTGCAGAAATTTTGTATCTGCCGCCTTATTCTCCAGATTTCAACAAAATTGAGCATCATTGGTTTGCTATAAAAAACAGAGCCAGGAAAAACATTCCTCTATTCGAATCCTTTCGTCGTGCTGTTGATTCTGCCTTCCTATGACCTGTTCGGACTATTATGAGAAATGCTATATTATGCAGAAAAATGGTATTCAGGCTATATTGAGAAGAAAATTTAAAATTAAGAAACAACAAACGGACAGTAGAGTCGTAGCTCCCAATATACTAGATCAAAACTTTATTGTTGATCAACCAAATAAAGTATGGGATTACTTACATCAAAACCAAGGAGGGATGGCTATATTTGGCAGCAATAATTCTCACGTATGGTAGTTAATGAGTAGTGCAATAAATAAACAATTGGTTATGAACTCTTTATTAATGGCCATTAATAGGCGTAAACCTGTTAAAAATCTACTGCTGCACAGTGACCAAGGTTCACAATATACTGCGCAAGGGTATCAATATCTCTTAGCTGTAAAGAATATAGATGAGTAATAAAGGCTGTTGTTACAACAATTCTGTTGCAGAAAGCTTCTTTAGCTCATTGAAAAGAGAAATACTTATTGATACTTCACAACACTCTGCTCAACACACTAGAACTGCAATATTTGAATACATAGAAATTTTTTATAACAAACAACGTCACTATTAACTATTGCATTCCAGAACAATTTGATGCATCATTCTTTTTGTAAAAAACATTCCACACTTTCTCTCCACTTTTTCTGGGTAAGGTCAGTTGGATTTTCACCAATTGTATTCTAAACGCTTACTTGGCGCACCCATAACAAAAATGCCTGAAAAACGTTAATAATTATTCAACCATATTTTAAGCTTACAATTTTGAGCTTAACTGACGCTTATGGATAGGGGCAACTCTATCACCCTGTGTTATGTTTATTTTCTAACGGACGCTGATTTTTGTATCGTAATTTCTTGCTATAAATTGGTTATATAAGAGCTGGCTTCTAAAATTTTATAACCCTAATTTGAATTAACAGACAGTAGAATCGAAAGATTATTACAAGGAGAAATCTACACAGATCGACCCTTTTGTGGATCTGCGTTTCTGCTTTCTTCAACTTGTTTTGCAAAAGATGTTTCCTGTTTCTGAAGTGGTTTAGCAATTTCATGCACAATAGCAGCAACCGCTGTTAAAAACGTTTTTAACAATGCACCTAAAGCTCCACCAACTGCTTCCCTGCCATGTATATGAGCTTGCTTTTCGTTACCGTCAGCAGTTTCCCCTGCCCTCCTTCTTGGATCCATCCTATGAGCAATCACCGAAAACAACACTCCCCTGATTGAAGACTTCACTTTTTCCTTTGCTTCGTGGACATCCCCATCTTTTGCTGTTTCATGTCCATGACTTAAGTGTTTAGCGTTCATTAGCTCCTTTTGTTGCTGGGCAAACATGCTACTTAATACTTCTTCTATCACTTGCTTTCTTCTCTTCTCTCTAACTCTTTTCATAGATTCTGATTTATCGCGAGTGTGTTTGGTAGTTTCAAATTCTGCATCAATATCTTCGGACGCAGCCTGACTATATAAAGTCTCTATGAGCCTGTCTATGCTTCGCTTTATTTGCATAGTCCTTTCGTAACTATCCGAATTATCAATTCCTTCGTCGATTTGATTTAGAATATCCTCAAAAACTTTCAAATAGTCTTGAATATACTGTATTATGTATTGCTTATCTTCCTCTTTGTGTTGTTCTTCTTGATTTTGCTGATTTTCATTTTCTAAACTTTTCTCTCTTTTATCATCGTTATTTTCTTCAATATCATCACCGTCTTCCTCGAAAAGGTCTTTGTCGTTCATGATTTTTTTTAATTTAGTTAAAATTCTCACCAGTTACTATTGTATATGAAAAAATTAAATTAACATTAATGAAAAGCGTTTACAACTTCAGCACTAGTTAAAACTACAGTAAAGCTGTCAAAAGTAACAGGATCATAATACCTCTCATACAATTCAACTGAACACCTAAGCCTTATCTTTTCCTTAGCATTAAAACTAATTTCATAATCATTATTAGAGTTTAGCATAGCAGAATTACGTAATAATTCATCAGCTAATACAGAGTCTAAAATTCCATTAATTTTTATCGTAATGTGTCTGCTTCCAGCACAATCGAGCACTTTCCTCCAGCCAAAAGAAGAAATATCTTTCACCTCTTCTCTGTTATTACGCAAAGTAAACCTTAGGTTTCTTATATTATTTAACACAATAAAATTATTGTCATGATCTTTAATTTTTAGCTGTAATTTGCTCATTATCACCTCCTTTTATTAAAATATCAAAATTAATTGTTGAATGTAAAATTTCATCGTGCTGATCCATAGCACAATTACTTTCTAAAATGACCTCACTACTAAAACCTTCAATGCTCTTAAGTATCAAGTTAATATGCCTTATAATGGCAAACATACTGTCTATATGATAAGTATATATGTCGCATGAAAATCTTGCCTTTGTAGCAAAATTGGACAGCATATGCAGGTTATTATAATTCACTACACGCAATCTCAGGTAAGGAATGGTGACCTGTTTAGGTAAGTAGTCATAAATGTTAGTAACATATTTCCTTAAATCAGAGTTTGCTTTTAGTGCTTCATAAATGCTACTGTACAACTCGTTTATAGCTTGAATTTTTTTCATAATTAACCCTCGAAAGATATATAGAAACTCGTCATCCCGCTACTTGTTAGCGGGATCTATGTTAAGAGATACCGCGAATGAATCGCGGTATGACGTTGGCAAGTCTTATTTACTTTAGCTATATTTCATCCTTATCTACAAAACAACCTTTGGTTCGCGAAATGGAGAATATACCTTCTTCACTTCAGATAAATGGCTACTTACCTCCGATTCACGATTTTTGTAAAGAGCAGAAACATGCCGCATAATACCTAGTTTTATCTGCTCAGGAACATTGTCATAACCAGCTTCGTATACAACATCAACTCTTATTGCATTCAAACAATTGAAAAACTCAACGTAGCCCCCTACACCACTAAAATAATACTTAAGTGTACTCTTCTCTTGATTTTTAGACATCATTGCAGTAGCCAATACTATCTTACTCACAGGGCCATAGCTTAAATAGATCCTACGAGGTACATAATCTTCATATGAAACTTGCCATGTTTGTTTCACCAGTGACTTTTCCATATGCCATTCAGCGTAATCAGTTGCCATAAAAATTAGATCTGAAATCAACTTATCATCCTGGTCGTTCTCAATGCGTAAAAAAGATTTAACCTCTTCTAAAGTAACTGGAAAAGATTCAGGCTTAGATTTACGTTGCACAGATATTCTTGGTGAAGTAGATCTTATTGACATAATAACCCTCCTTTTTGATATAGCTAGAATAAGTAAGGTTTACCTCGTGACAGCGTGGGGCAAATCTTACTTACTTTAGCTATGCAGCTTGCATTCAACATTAAATTAAATTGGCGCAGCAACAACTCTGAGTGCTTTATCGTATGAATATATTGAAAAGAGAACGTATTAAAGCTGTTTCTCCTTTTTTATTGATAAAATTTGAACTTATAGCGTATTCAACTAGGCTAGATTTTAGTAGATTGACATTTTGAGAATGAATATTATTAAAGGTGGAGTTTAACTCTTTAGCAAGCAGACTGCGAAATTTTTGCACACTGTCATATGCGATATTTTCAAGTTCATGTGCAAATTTATCTTGAGCTATAGTTGTTATATCTTCAATTTCCTTATTAAACTCCTCTAGCTTTTTTTCGTTATTTTTAAAATTTTTCGTAAAAGTTTTCATATCAATTAAACTCAACTACTTTTATGATTATAACTGTAATAAAAAAACTACCAAAGTAAAAAATTCACACTACTGTGTAACTTGCAAATACTTTTACGCGCTAGGGCTATAGGTGTTATCCCAGCTCGTCATGCAAGTAGCCTCCTTTTCCTGTCATCCCGCGCGGAACAATTAACCGTCATACCGCCGCGGTATCTCTAGATCCCGCTGCGGGATGACGATTGCCAGGGTGTCATGCAAGTAGCTGACACATATAGCATTTCTCATAATAGTCCGAACAGGTCATAGGAAGGCAGAATCAACAGCACGACGAAAGGATTCGAATAGAGGAATGTTTTTCCTGGCTCTGTTTTTTATAGCAAACCAATGATGCTCAATTTTGTTGAAATCTGGAGAATAAGGCGGCAGATACAAAATTTCTGCACCAACCCCTTTAGCAAGCTCGATAATCTTATCAGACTTATGAAAAGTAGCATTGTCAAGAATGACAGTCTGTCCAGGTTCCAAGATCGGTGTCAAAAATTGCTCAAACCATCCATTAAAAACATCCATATTACAGTGGCCTTCAAAGGTTAACGGAACAACTATCTTTCTTCCACTTAAGGCTGCAACCATACTGATTCGTTGAGTTTTCTTTCCAGATTTTAAGGCATAAAACCGCTGTCCTTTCTGGCAATATCCGTAGGGGTAGTCTTCGGTGTTATCAATGCCAGACTCATCTATATACACTAAGTTTTTAGGTTCTTTTGTCGCTATAATTTTCAAAAATTCAGCACGTTTTTCTTCGTTTCTTTCCTTGTATCCATATGTCTTTTTTTGCGCGTAAATTCAATTTTTTTAAGGGCTCGATAGATCGTTTGGATACTAACGTTGTTCCAAAGTTTAGCCATTTCCGATAGAGTCTTTCCTCCGTGTTCTCTGGCAAATTTGGCAAAGGTATCCCAGTCGGTAATTTTGTGATTGTAACCCCCATTTCCAAGTTTTTTTGATTGAAAGTCTCCTGTTTCTTTTCTTCTTTGCTGCCACTCCCATAAAGTAGTTCGTCCAATCTTAAATCTTGCTGCCACTGTTTCTCTGCTTTCTCCTTCGTCTAGCGCTTCCATTGCTTTTTTTCTTAAATCATAACTATATGCTGCTGGCATTCAACCTCCTTATCATCATCTACCCTTATCCTATCACATCCGGACTTTTATGGAAAGAGCTATACTGAGGAAGTCAAACCCATACATTATAGTGCATGAACTTTCACACATGGTTGAAAATGAACTGAACTTAAGTTTGGAACAGGAATTTCTCCATAAAGTTTACCAGGATATTGAGCAGAACCTAAAGCAAGCAAATATTCTTGTGCAGAAAATTATCGGCCAAGTTATATTTAAGGAGATACAGGCTTATCAAACTGCAAAATCACGTGCATCTGAATTATTTGCACGCTATTTTGAGCTGTTTGCTTGGGCGCAGGAGGTTTACCCTAAAGATAAAGAATACTTAATCCGCACTCAAGACTTAAACAAAGTGTTCCTTGCTACTGGCCAATGGAAAAAGAGCTACCTTGATTCACAAATGATGGAGAGAATAGATAAGGAAATCAAGGAATACAGCAATAAAACTGCCACTAAAGACGTAACCAAAGTGCAAAGCAGTTGGACTAATAAATTTTCTCCTGGGGGCAAAAAAATTAGCTCTATATTTGGAGATGATGATTAGCTTATAGTGCAGGTTTTCCTACGTCATCCCGCGATTCATTCCACGACTGTACGAACGTCTAGTTTAGTGATAAAATGTATATAACTATTGATGTCATTCGAGCATTTACATTTGTTACATCAGCACTCACATTTGTCATCTCAGTCTCCTCTTCCTGTCATCCCAGTGCGTGACACTGGGATGACACCATCATAAAGGAATCAGTGTCAGCTACTTTCATGACACCATTCTTTTTTCTGGATCCAAGTAGTCAGGGCACTGGGATGACGAGAGAGGAGACCTGGAATAACAAGAAAGTGCTCCATCTCAATAGCGCAATGTTCATACGATTGTAGATTCATTCGCGGTATAGATCCCGCTAACACGTAGCGGGATGACGGTTGTCGGTAAATCTTTTAGCTGTAGAAGTTAACTTTGCAGTTAACTTCTACAGCGTTTCAAGATATAGTTTTGATAATAAAGTGCTCGAATATACATGAAAACCATTTTAGCTGTTGAAACAAGCTGCGACGAAACTGCAGTAGCGATTGTAAATAGTGACAAGCAAGTCCTTGCTCACGAAATTCTCTCCCAAGCAGAACACAAAAAACGTGGTGGGGTGATCCCTGAAATAGCTTCACGTGCTCATATGGAGCATTTAAGTGGTCTAATAAAAAGCGCCGTGGAAAAATCTAACCTTAACTTTTGTGACCTCAATGCAATTGCAGCAACATCAGGACCAGGACTCATAGGTGGATTAATAGTTGGTACAATGATGGCTAAAGCAATTGCGCATGTAGCACAAAAACCATTCATTGCAGTGAATCACTTAGAAGCGCATGCATTGGTTATTAGGTTACTGCATGAGGTAAAATTTCCATTTTTAGTCCTACTAATATCAGGTGGTCACTGTCAATTTTTAATTGCACAGGATGTAGGTAAATACATTAAACTTGGAGAAACGCTCGATGATTCACTAGGAGAAGCATTTGATAAAGTTGCTAAGATGCTGGGTTTAAGCTATCCCGGAGGGCCATTAATTGAAAAGTTAGCTAAAAAAGGCAATGGTGCAAGATTTAAATTGCCAAGGGCAATGATAAAACGTTATGGATGTAACTTTTCGTTTTCTGGAATTAAAACAGCAGTAAAAAACTTAGTGCAAGAACTTAAAATGAGCGAGCAAGATGTGTGTGATGTATGTGCTTCGTTTCAAGAGTGTATTAGTGACATACTGCTGGACAGGGTTAGTAATGCGATTATTATGGCCGAATCTTTAAATATCAAAATCAATGACTTTGTGATTACCGGCGGAGTTGCAGCAAATAATTTCTTGAGAGAAAAATTAAAACAACACATAAACTTAAACATATTTTTTCCCCCTAACGACCTATGTACAGACAATGCAATTATGGTTGGATGGACAGGAATTGAAAGGTTACAGAAAAATTATATAGATCCACTTAATTTTGCACCAAGACCTAAGTGGGAGTTAGAGAGTTATTAAAAGCTCTCAATTCTGAATTATAGCTAAAGTGACTTAGGTTCTCTAATTGCACATAAGTCAACAATAATTTTCACACAAATCAAAACAGCATATCTTCTCCATAATCCTTGGTAATTTTACATAAGTTAAAAGTAGCATATGGTTCTCTCCGCGGTCTGAGATGACAATAAATTTGTCAAGCCGCATTATACTTGTTAGGCGGAAGTGGACGGCAACATATTTACCACGAAGTCTAACTAAGTTCTTGCTTGTCCCTTCCATCGGCATTGCTATCTTTATTTTCAATAAAATTATTGTCCTATGCTCTTTTGATGTTTATTGATAATAAAATTCTGTTTTATCAACCAACATCCTATGCATAATTACAGCTAATTTTCTTGCTACTGCTACAATTGCTTTTTTCATTCCTTTTTTCTTCGCAACCCCAGTTTTTTAATTTAAATGTCCTCTTGGTCACTGTAAGCATTGTTTGTGCAGCTTCATATAACATACTTCTACATTCCGCTGGTCCCATCTTTGATATGCTGCCATGCCGATCAACTTCTCCAGAAGAATATTGCCTTGGTGTCAACCCTATATATGCTCCAACTGTATCAGATTTCTCAAACCTATGTGGGTTATCAATTGCAGCTTTATACGTCATTGCTACTATAATCCCCACTCCTGGAACAGTAGTTAACAATTTACAATCATCGTCTTTTTCACCTTGTTCTGAAAGCATTTTGTCAAGCTTTCTTAATGACTTTTCTATTGCTTCCAAACTACAAACTAACGCTTCAATTGAACTCCTACTGATTTCATCCAAATTATTTATTGCCTCTTGTATTCTTAAAGCGAAAGTTTCAAATTTTGATCCTTTATCGACCATGTATCTTCAACAACCCTCTTATTGTTCCAATAACCTGCTGTTTGCTACACATTAGCTGTCTTCTGCTTCCAAGCGCTATTTTAATTTGACAACTGATTTTACTAACACTTCTCATCATCTGCGCTATACCCCTCGCATCGTTTTTATCATTCTTATTGATTCTTGCAGACAACGCTGCTGCCATATGCCTTGCATCTACACAAATTACTGGTAATCCAAAACTCCTTAACTCTTTGCACATTGATATTGACAACTATCCACTTTCTATTCCTATGGGTTCGTATTTTTTGCCTTGGCTAATCTGCTATTGCCTTACTTTCGCTTGCAACAACTTCTTCCTTAACAACTTTTCCTTTCTCATCAACGATACTTATAAAAGTTTCTTTTAATGAGATCGCTATAATATTTCATGACCTACTGTAAAAGTTTAAATTATTTTTGAAGAACCAATTCATTGAATTTGTTACTTCGTACTAAAATAATGGAGTATGTCTCTCCATCATTCAATAGCAATTACAGTATGTTTAGCTATAATTTGAAAAACAAAAATTCGTCATTCCGCTACTAGTTAGCGGGATCTAGAGGTACCGCGGCGGCATGACGTAGGATTGCTGTCATCCCGCTGCTTGTTAGTGGCTAAGAGATACTGTGAATAAATCACGGTATGACGGTTAAGTATCCCGCTACGTGTTAGCGGCTGAGATAACGCGAATAAATCGCGGGATGACGTGTTGCTTGGGTCAGCTATAGAAGCAAAACTCATCATTTTGAAAGAGGAGGAGATTTTTCCGGACCCTCAGCAGGGATTGATTTTGGATCTGATAATTCTGTATTTACCTTGATTGGCTCTAATGGAGTTTTCTGCTCTTCCGGTTTATCATCTGGAATTGGAACAGGCCAATCCATAATGTTTTGCGGTATAACTTCTGCTTCTTTAGCTTCTTTTTGACCTGTTGAAGATGATGCATCAACTCCTGCATTTTTAGTAACTTCTTGTTTGAGTTGTTTATTTTCTTCTTGTAATTGCTTTAAATTTTTCTTTAACTCGTCAATCTCTCTTATTTTTTGTTTTAATTGTTCAGATATAGTTAGTTTGTCTCTAGTCAATTTTTTGTTTTCTTGTCTTAACCCACTAGCTGTTCTGCTTGAGTTGTTGTTTACAGCTTGTATACCTTGGTCTTGCTGCTGCATGCTTGTTCCTCTACTTTCATATTCAACTTCAGTTTGAGTTGATGTAGCTGCCAGACCTTTTTCCTGCTGTAATATGTTCTGCAGTTGCTCTAGACTCTCTTTGGCAGATTTCAACTCTTCTTGTAACATATCTTCCTTTTCCTTAAGCTGACGTTGAAGCTTTTCTATTTCCCCCTTCGTATTTTCTTCGCTTAGCTCATCTGCAAGTGATCTTCCAGGTTCAAGTTGTCGAATTTTCCTCTCTAAGTCTTCCTTTTCTCTCTGTAATTCATTTAATTCTTTAGACAATTGGTTCGCCGTTTCAGCCAATGTATTGTTTTCCTTTTTTGTTTCCATTAACTGTTCTGCCAACTGCTTTTTATGATCATCGTTTAAACCTTCCACTATTTTCTTCAGGTCATTCTCCAAATTTGCATTCTTTTCCTTTAGTACAGTTAAATTAGCTTCACTTTGCTTCAATTTTCTCTGTAATTCTTTATTTGCCTCATTTGTTTCACCTTCCTTATCTTTCAACTGATCATTTAAGTTCTTTATTACATCATTTTTATCCTGTAGTTCTTCCTCTTGTTCCTTTATTCTTTGACCTCTTTCAAATATCGCTCGCTGTTGTTCATTGACTTTATCTCTCAAGGAGTCACGTTCTAATCTTAGATCCTCAAGCTGCTTTGCCTGCACTGCAAAATATTTAGCAAATGTTTCTTTTTCTTCCTCTAATTCCTCAACTTCATCTTTTAATCCTTCTTGCTCATACTCTTCTTCATCACCAGACATATCATCCTCAAATATTTCATCTTCATCACTAAATTCACTGCTGGTGGATATAGAACTTCTACGTGAAGAAGGTGTGCTAGGAGAGGAATACCCACTGCTGCTTGGTGTAGGTGACTGTGGTGATATATGTAGATCTTTTGTAAATATTTCCTCTGCTGGTACTTGCTGATCGTCTACACTCTTGGATATGCCAGTAAAAGCTTGATACAGAGTTTTTCCGTTGATAAAAACTTCTTTATTTTGTCCAACTAACTTTAATACTTCTTCTGAACTCGTTATTCCTCCAAATTTTGGCTCACCAATAACACTCTGTATACCACCAGAATCCAATTTTACGGTCATGCTACAGTCTATGCTGTTACCTTCAGAATCCTTAGCCTGCCAATTAATGGTCATTTCACATGAGCTTGAACCAGTAAAATCATAGTGCCTTTCGCTGCCTTTTTTGGTTGCAGTTATTTGACTATCTTTCCCTAAAGATATGTTATAAACCTTACCTTCACTGCTAGCTCTTAAAATATTGCTAATTTCTATTGGTTTTTCTTCATTTTCAAATCTAATTTTGAAGTCATCATCTTTTGTTGAATACGCTAAGAAATTTTGATTTGGTAAAGATGCTTCAAATTCTCTATGTGTTTCATTTATTGATTGCTCAAATTTTTGGAACTCCTTTTCCCACTTTAAATTTATCTGTCCTGTAATGTTCTCATCTTTGCGTAAAGGGCCAATAAAATACCAGATTAAATTTTTTTCCTCCAATTGTTTTATAGTCTCTTGAAAGCTGCTACAAGATTCAATCACATCTAAAATATCCTTTTTCTTCTGTTCATCTACATCTAAACTTTGACTTTCAGCTATAAATACATTTTCGTTTTCCTGTGGCATAATTTTACATTTTAAAAAATATACTATAATATTAACAGATTTCTTTAAAAAGTCAACTAATTGTTGGATAAATAAACTTGAGCATTTGGCCAAAATGTTATATAGTAGTCACTTCAAGGAGTACAGTATGGACAATACCATTATAAGAAAATACGATATTAGAGGTATAATAGGCAAAGACTTGCAGATTAATGATGGGTACGAGATAGGTAGAAAGTTTGGCCAAACCGTAGTTAGTGTTTGTGTCGGCTACGACAGCAGAATAGATTCACCAGGTATAGAAAGAGAATTAATTAGGGGCTTAACTTTATCCGGTGCAAATGTTATACGCGTTGGACTATGCTCTTCACCTATGCTTTACGCTGCAACACAAATCACACAGGCGGATCTTGGTATCATAATAACTGCCTCTCATAACCCCAGCGAATATAATGGCTTTAAATTTTTTAGTAATAAAAAAGTCTTCTCAGATCAAGAAATGAAGGAAATTATAAGCAGTCCAATTAAAAACAGCACAAGAATTGGAAGCTTAATTAACATAAATATATATAGTGAGTACATTAGCATATTGAAAAGTGCAGTGAAGAATAATACTACACAGAAATTAAAAATAGCCTGGGATTGTGGAAATAGTCCAGCAAGTGGAATTATAAGGTATATTGAAAAGATCTTGCCTGGTCATACGCATATCGTAACCAATAACTCTATAGATGGGGCATTTCCACTGCATGATCCAGATCCCATAGAGGAAAAGAACCTCGCTCAATTAATTGACATTGTGAAGGAATGTGAATGTGATCTTGGCATTGCGCTAGATGGCGATAGCGATAGGGTGCGCTTAATTGATAATAAAGGCAACGTTGTTTCCAATGACCATTTATTTATAATTTTTGCACGTGAAGTGTTGGAGGAATATCCAGAAAGCAAAGTTATTGCTAACGTAAAAATGAGTATGAAAGTGCATGATTTTGTTAGTAAGTTAGGAGGGCAAGTTATTACCTGCGCTACTGGACATTCACTAGTTAAGAAGAAGATGGTAGAGGAAGAGGCAAAGTTTGCTGGTGAATTAAGCGGGCACTTCTTCTTTTCTGAGCTAGGTTTTGATGATGGGCTATATTCTGCTGTTAAAGCAGTTGACATTTTGCTTAAGAAAAACCAAAGCCTATCTCAGGTAATTGAGGATTTACCGAAGTTATATATCACTCATGAAGTAAAGATTGTAGTGAAAGATGAGAAAAAATTTCAAATAATTGAATCAATAAAGAAAACACTGGAGAAGCAAAATATTGTATTTTCAGATCTTGATGGTGTTAAGGTAACCGATAATAAAGGTTGGTGGCTTCTTAGGGTATCAAATACGCAAAACTGCATTACAGCAAGATGCGAAGGAGAGACTTTAGAAGGTTTTGAACTTACTAAAAAGGTTTTGTTCCATTACATTGATGAAGCAAGGTCTTTAAATTGTAGCTACTCACAGAAATAAATTTGATTTATAAAATTGGCATGAAAGTATAAAGATAAATAGGCTAAATGTACTTATCATCTGGTCAGGCTGCAGCATTATTTCGTGTAACCGTTTGCGGGTCAACTTAATTCTGCAATTCTTTGATCTCACTCATGGAGAGGCCAGTAAACTTAACAATAGTGGTGACATCAACATTATTAGCTAGCATTGTTTTTGCAACTTCAACTTTTCCTTCCTTTTTAGCATCATCAAGTTTTTGTTCAAGAACAGCCCGTTCATCACGAATACGTTTTATTTCCTGTTCGTAGGCAATAAATTCTTTCTCTGACCAGTTGAATCTATTTAGTTCTTCATATGCCTTTTTAATTATTACATCACTACCTATTATCTTTTCCAATTCTTCTTCGCTAGTTTCATCTGCATATTTAAAATAATAGATCCATTTTTCAACTATACTCTCCAATTGGTCTTCTTTAGTTTTAGGAAATTTTGGTAACTCAATAAATGTAAAATAAAAATCTTTTAAATCATGTTCATAGCTATCTTTGTCTAACATTACATGATCTGACTTATACTCAGATTTATTAGGAAACAGCACACAATCTGCTATAGCAATAAAGATAACGCCTTTAAGATCATGATACTGATCACCTACATCAGCTTGACTTGAATAGGCCTTAGCGGCATAGTATTGGGCACGTTTTTCAAAGCCTTTAGTTTTAGCGACCTGCATCTCGCAAATGTATTGAGCACCTGTAGAATCTCTACAGAGAACATCAACAATACTTTGCTTTTTAGCGACGATATCAGGGTCTTGAATAGTACTTAAAAACTCTATATCCTTTATTTCATTTTTACCAGTAAAGCCAAGAATATCATTGAGGAAGTGAATAAGGATATCTTTATTTTTTTCAGTACCGAAGATACGCTTGAAAGAGTAAGAGTTCAATGGACTAAGATATTTACCCATCGAACCCTCCTCTAGGAACCGTACGTGAAAGTTTCCCTTCATACGGCTCGAGCCACCTTAAGTCCTTTTCTTTAGAACCGGCAACAGTTTTTATCGAATATTTGGACATATCAAATTCCTTCTTAGAACTAACATTAATCATACCTTACCATTTTTGCAAAGAGAAGAGTTTTTTGATTGACGTTCTTTAAAGTAAGCATACCACTCTTTATCATAGGGGTTAGCTACTGCTCTAATTTTCTTATGGCGGCGAATTGGTACACTTGTCGCTTGGAAGAGTTCTTTCCATTCAATTATGTTTTTATTCTTAGCCAGTACTGCAAAACACCATTTTCGAGATTCCTTGACTTTAAAGTATTTACCTTTAATCCAACGTAATCCTTTATTAGGATGTCTGCGTTTTGACCAGTGCCATAAGGCTTTGAAGATCTCATGGTCCACTTTTTCGTAAGCTTTTCTCGCACATATTCCTCGATGGTAATTGGCCCATCCTCGAATTTGAGGTGTAAGCATATCAATTACTTTTTCTTGGGTTTCTGCGTTCTTCTTGCGAATTAGGTACCGGATGCGCTTCAGAAGTCTGTTTACACTTTTTTCTGAAGGTTTGATGATTAGTTTTGTTTTGTACTTGCGTACTGTCTGACCGAGAAAATCGAATCCCTGTTCTATGTGTGATCTTTGTCTTTCCTGCCGATAAAGATAGCCCTCTTTGGCTCAGGAAATCCTCTACAAGCCGTTTGACTTTAGTCTCTAGAATTTCTTTCGATTTTCCAGTTACTATAAAATCATCCGCATAGCGGATCATGTGTACACCATATTTCTTGCGTTTTTTGGTTCCCTTTTTTCCGAAATGTTTATTGAAAACATCATCAAGACCGTCGAGAGTTAAATTAGCAAGTACAGGAGATATAATTCCACCTTGTGGAGTTCCTGCTATTGTGGGATGTAGCATTCGTCTTTCTACGAATCCAGACCTTAACCATTTATTTAGGATACTCTTTTCCATTGGAATTGAGTTTTTCAACCAGTGGTGGTCTATTTCATCGAAACACTTCTTAATATCCCCCTCTAAAATCCATTGCGGAGCATCACGTCTTGCCAATGTTATGAAAATTTGACTTACCGCATCTGCTGCTGAACGATGCACCCTGAATCCATATGAGTGAGTGTCTCCTATTGTTTCTGCAACAGGGTCCAAGCCCATAAGGTATAAGGCTTGTATCGCACGATCTTTTATAGTTGGAATACTAATCGGCCGCTTGCCGCCCTCAGGCTTGATTAGATAAATGCGTCTCATAGGTTGAGAGCGATATCCACGTCGCTTTAGGCTAGCAATTCCTTGAGATTTAGCTGAAGGACTTTGCCACAACTGATTATCAACACCAGCCGTGTATTTTCCTTTGTTCGAAGTTACGCGTTTCACTGCTAATGCTTTAGCACTAAAACTACGTGTGAGAAGATGTTGTAAAGTTTTCACTTTATTCCATCTCCCATCTTTTGTTGCCTGAACAATACGAGCTTGTAGCTTCCTGGTTTTTTTCTTACATTGAGACCAATTAATTTGGTTCCAGTGCTCGGCAGTACCGAAAGGTGCACTTACAATTTTACCTGTAACCATCTGCTTTCCTCTCTTTAAAAGTTTTACAAACAATCTTATCCAAGATGACCATTGTGGACGTCAGTTCTCTTTCGAGCCAGGTAACGTTAAACCTGTATCACATCCATTACAGATGAGCGTTCACTTTTTCCACACTCCCAATCCCACATACCCATAAGCCTTTCTCACGATCGACCTTACTGAATATCCAATATTGGTACCCAGAGATATATGGGGTTTCCGTGTTCCACCTATTAAACAACAACGGGTTAGGATTGATCTCTACACCGGTGACCTTGATGTTTGCGTATCAAATGCGTTCAGTTTGATAACCAGTCTACTTACCTTTTGGTTCAAGCCTATCAGTGTCTTTGGCTTGTTCGACGTAACGATGCTTAGGATCATTTGCTTGCGCTATCCATACCATTAACCCTAGCCCCCGTGCCAACTCGACACTTATAGCATTGTTCTTTCTTCGCAGACCGAACTTCTCCTTTTCAGGCGGGTTCATTGTCCTAAACGCTTTGCACAAAGCATTACTGCTTTTGTACAGTCTAGTAGGGTACGAGCGGCAAAACACTCGGTTTAGTCAGGGTGACCTGCTAAACAATTTAATAAGCGACTTTTCACGTCGCACAAACGATACATCATTCTTGGGGTCGAGAAACTTAGAAAGAGCCATAAAAAAATTTTTAAATGTATCTTTATATTATATATTCTTATTGATAATAATTCAATAATTTGTCATCTTTTTTGTTAACTTTACTGATGTTGCCAGAGGGAACGTTGTTGCAAAATTTTGTAAAATTTATTATCCTAAGGTTTCAAGTCCTCACAGGTTTATTGGAACTATATGTACAATGTGTTTATCAGTGAAAATCCGGAGAAAATGATGGGGGAAAAGTTAATACATTACTTTAGCCAGGGTAAATGCGAAGGCAATGCAGAAATGAAAAATCTGCTGGGAGGAAAGGGGGCAAATTTAGCAGAAATGTGCAATGTTGGCATTCCTGTTCCACCTGGTTTCACAATTTCCACCTCTGCTTGCAAAGTCTATTATCAAGACAATAGATCTTCTGTCATCCAAGTAGCTGACTACTCGGATCCAGAAAAAAATGTGGTCACGCACTGGAATGACATATGTAGTGGAATTAAAAACTACATGACGATGCTCGAAAATGACATCGGTTGTAAATTTGGGGATTTAAATAATCCCTTATTAGTTTCCATACGCTCTGGTAGTGTTAGTTCAATGCCGGGCATGCTTGATACTATTTTAAATGTTGGTCTAAATGATGAAACCGTTGTTGGGCTTGCAAAAAAAAGTGGCGAACGTTTTGCTTACGATAGCTACTGCCGTTTCATCATGATGTACTCCAATGTTGTACTACAGCTTGATCATCACCTATTTCAAGATGTTATTGATAATAAGCAGCAAAAGAGTGGAGCAAAAAGCTTAGCTGATCTTGATGTTGATGTTTTAAAAGAAATTGTTAACAATTTCAAAAGGATAGTACATGAAAAAACAGGAAAACATTTTCCGCAGAACGTTGAAGAGCAATTGTTAAACTCAGTTAATGCAGTATTTGCCTCTTGGAAAAATGATAGGGCTGTTTCCTATAGAAGAATACATAATATTCCTGAAAACCTTGGAACAGCGGTCAACGTGCAAGCAATGGTTTTTGGTAATTTAAATGATAATTCTGCAACTGGTGTGATATTTACACGAAATCCTTCAACTGGAGAAAAAAAATACTTTGGTGAATTTCTGATTAATGCTCAGGGTGAGGATGTGGTTTCTGGTGTTTATACTCCTATGCCAATTGACGGAGAGCAAAAAAACACCATGGAGAAGTTGCTGCCAAGTGTCTACCGAGAATTATGTGTGGTATGTGAAAAACTTGAAAGGCATTATAAAGACATGCAGGATATCGAATTTACTGTACAGGACGGTAAATTATGGATTTTGCAGACTAGGTCTGGCAAGCGCACGGCTGAAGCTGCTATTCGCATAATAGTTGATATGGTAAACGAAGGAACGATTACAAAAGAAGAAGGAATATTGAGAATTGATCCAAAAACCTTTGACAATTTATTGCATCCAGTTCTTGACGTTGAGAGTGACCAAAAAGTAATAGGGAAGGGGCTACCTGCTTCTCCAGGTGTTGCTTCTGGATATGTAGTGTTTAGTGCAAGTGATGCTGAAAAAGCTGCAGAGCAGGGTAAAAAAGTGATTTTAGTAAGGTCAGAAACGAGTCCTGAAGATATTAATGGAATGAATGCTGCAAGTGGCATAGTAACAGCACGGGGAGGGATGACCTCGCATGCTGCTGTTGTAACCCGTGGAATGGGTAAGCCATGCATTTGCAGTGTGAGTGGACTTTATATCGATAAAGATGGAACTTTCTTTTCTGTAGGGGATACAAAAGTAAATAAAGGTGAACCAATTACCATCAACGGAGGAACAGGGGAGGTTATGCTTGGCATTCTCCCTACAATTTCACCTGAATTATCGCAAGAATTCAAAACGGTAATCAACTGGATAGATGAAATCAAAACGGTCAAAGTGAGAGCGAACGCTGATACTCCAAAAGACGCAAAAATTGCAAAAGAATTCGGTGCAGAAGGTATAGGCTTATGTCGCACAGAACATATGTTTTTCGCTAGTGATAGAATCGAATTCATTCAAAAGTTGATAATAGCTGACGATGAAAATGAAAGGGCAAATGCGCTCATTAAACTAGAAGAAATGCAAAAGTCTGATTTCAAAGAAATATTTTCTATTATGGAGGGCAGGGAAGTCACTATACGGTTGCTTGATCCACCTTTGCATGAATTTTTACCCAATGATCAGTCTACTATAGAAAAAATTGCCAAATCACTTAGTAAGTCAGTTGAGTCAGTAAAAAATAAAATAGCACAGTTATCAGAAAAGAACCCAATGCTTGGCCATCGAGGTTGTAGACTTGCTATTTCTCATCCTGAAATATATAGCATGCAGATTAGGGCAATACTTAGTGCTGCAAGTGAATTAAAGAAAGAAAAGAAGATAGAAGTGGAGCCTGAAATCATGATTCCTTTTATAATGAATGAGAAAGAGTTTGTTCTGATATGCGAGCTAGCAAAGAAAGAATCCTCTGTCATCTCACAGACGCAGATTCCAGCGTCACGCGCTGGAATGACATCAGACAAGGCGTACTCAATTGGAACAATGATAGAGCTACCACGAGCGGCACTGATTGCTGATAAGTTAGCAAAACATGCAGAGTTCTTTAGTTTTGGCACTAATGATTTAACGCAAACAACCATGGGACTTTCAAGAGATGATTCAGTTAATTTCCTCGATTCCTATAAGAAAAACAACATATTTGACAATGATCCATTTGAAGTGCTGGACATCGAAGGGGTAGGGGAGTTAATCAAGATAGCCATTGAAAGAGGCAAAAAAAACCGAAAAGAAATAAAACTGGGTATATGTGGAGAGCATGGAGCAGATCCAAAATCTATAGAGTTTCTCATCGAATCAGGGGTAGATTATGTTTCATGCTCACCCTATAGAGTACCGATTGCAAAGTTAGTGGCAGCACAGTTTAGTGTTAGATCTAAATTTGCTAGGTAAGTATAGTGGCAGTGTTGGCTACTCATATGGTTTGAGCCCACCAGAGGGTGTCATTCCAGCGCGTGACGCTGGAATCTAGTTTTTATTATGACCTTCTGGATCCCAGTGTCTGGGCACTGGGATGACATCCTGTTACACGTTCAACTTCATTCTCTCTCATCTCCCTATAACTTGGTAATGTAGAATTTTTTACATGCAACCCGGTATATATTGCAATCAAAGCAGCTATGACACTGCAAACTACTGCACCAGCTACAAATGGAACCATCACAGCAGCAGTAATGAATAATCCTGTAATAACAACTCCAACAACATCTTTTGTCAATGAGGTGTAAAAATCCTTTTTGCTCTCTTTATATTTAGTTTCTTGTTCATTTTGCATAGAAAATTGAGCATCTACAAAGCCGTTAGCTTTATTATCATTATTTGGTGTGGCAGTTTGCTTAGTATTTGTTTCCTCTGGTATTACAGGCGTTTTATTTTTGTTATTATGATGCTGACCGTTACCACTATTTGGTGTAACAGTTTGATTGGTATTTGTCTTCTTTGTTAATATAGAAGGCACTGTTACTACAGGCGTTTCATTTTTGTTATTATGATGCTGACCGTTACCACTATTTGGTGTAGTAGTATGATTTGATAGACCATCGCCGTGAGTTCTTATATTACTAGACTTATCATTACCGCTTGACATAGCGGATGTGCCGGCGTTTGTTGATACTACAGGAGATACTGGTTTATTAATAACACTCCTACCGTTACCACTATTTGGTACAGTAGTTGGATTTGTTTTTTTTGTTGATGTTGCTATAGATTTACTAGTGGCATTACTATTACTGCCAGATCCTACTTTAATTTCCTCATTAGATATTTTTTGCTTTTCTTGTTTCTCCTCTATCGCTGACACGAGTAACGTAACAAGTTTTTCATTGTTTTTGTCTATAGCCTTATCTAACGCATTACTCTTTAATTGTTGACACAACTTGTACAGCTTGCTTTTAGGTATTAGCTTTGATTGTTCTGCGTTAACATTTTGTAAGAGTAGATCTAAAATTTCGGTATTACCAAAATGGACAGCATAATTTAATATAGATTGACCATTTATAGTTTTGGGAATATGGCATGTTTCTTCTTGTTGGGAAATGATACTAATAATTTTTAGCTCATTTTTAAAGAGAAATTTTATAAAATCTAGATTACTTTTTTCAATTGCAAGTGCTAATAGTAAATCTCCCAACACACAGCCATTATGAAATTTTTGCTTTAGATCAATTCTTGCATTTAGCTCTTTACTTAATTCTTCAAGACTTGCTTGAGGCTTCTGTTTTACAGTCTCATTTATATTTAGATACAACTCTCTAATATCATCATTACTATATATGTTCGGTAGAAGCTGTAGCTTTACTCCTCTCGTTTGAGTTTTATTACTACAACTCCCCCTAAAGAACCGTGCTTGCAGATTTCCCGCACACGGCTCATCAATATTAGTTTTCACAGTCGTCCCTCTTATGCATATAAAGAAAAATGTATTTTTGGCTTTGGTAATGGATTTACTTCTACGTAGTGTACAAACTGTTCCCAGGTCATACTCTTTTTCTGACTACGCCGATTTATCCATTTAAATGCTAGCTTTCTTACTGATGTGTAAAATTGTTTCAAACACCAATAATTTCCGCTAATACCAAAGTAATTATAGTGTCCTGTTAATTTAGCCTTCAGTACTTGCCACCAATCTTTAAGTCGAATACTTCCGCGGACTATTTTCAACCACTCCTTGATTTCTTTTAGTTTTCTGGCTAGATTTAACTTAGAGGTTTTATGTCCCATCATTAATCTACCACGACGACTTTTTGCACCATAGTGCGTAAACCCCAGAAAATTGAAACTTTCCGTCCTTCGTTTCTCTCTTATCGCTCGTTGCCACTCCCTCTTGCCAAACTTTACTACTCTGGTCTTGTTTTCAGATACTTCCAACCCAAATTTATTTAGCCTTTGTTTCAGTAATTCCAGAAATTCTTCCGCGTCTACCTTACTTTCGCAACAAACCACAAAATCATCGCAAAACCTTATTTGTTGTATATATCCTCTGGATCTTGATTTAAATTTCTTTTCTATCCATAAATCCAACACATAATGTAAGTATATATTTGCTAATACAGGACTTACTATACCGCCTTGTGGTGTACCTTGTTTTGTTGCTTCATAATTTCCAGCTTCGACTATCCCTGCCTTGAGAAACCGCTTTACTAACCACAGCAAATTTGGGTCAGTTATTCGTTCCCTTAGACACCTCATTAGCCATTTATGCTGTATATTATCGTAGAACTTCTTGATATCCACTTCTACAATGTAGTTTATTGGCTTGTACTTAACTGCTTTATCTAGTGCATTTACCGCTTGATGACAGTTTCTTCCAGGTCGAAATCCATATGAGCTGTCCAGAAAGTTTGCCTCGTAAATATTTTCTAATATCTTCTTCAGCATAATCTGTACTAATTTATCCTCGGTCGATGGTATTCCGAGTCCGCGTTTCTCTTTACTTCCAGCTTTCGGTATATATACCCTCTTTACTGGTTGTGGTTGATATTGCTTCCTCTTCATACTTTCTACTAGCACTTCGAGTTTCTCATTCAGATTTTCTCCGTATGATTCCACTGTTATCTGGTCTACTCCACAAGCCTTGTTACGCTTCAGTTCTTTATAACATCTCGCAAGATTCTCTGTATTTATCAGATGGACTAACGATGTGAATTTTAGTCGCTTATCTTGCTTTGCTCTTACTGCTATCTGGTTTAGTTTATATCGCATGTTATTCCTACCTCCGTTGTATTGGCATAGCAATCCCTATTCCAGTTACTATATTGCTGATCGCTTCCCCTTGTACGTGGCTTTCCCACATTCTGAGTACTATCAATCAGTCCGACTTCCCCTGCATCTTCCGCTAGTTCTTGCCTTTGTTGACTTGTTCCAACGTACCTTAATAGGAATGCATGGGATCTCCCAAGTTCACTTGAAGTCCATTTCAATACATGGCACGGTCTCAGATCCCGATAGAGTGAGTGATAACTTGCCTTTACGTTATCCTTCATGCTGTCTTCCATGGCCATGAACATGTCGACCTCTATGTCTTCAGGTATTTCGGGACTCCACTCCTTCACTTCCGTTGTGCCCTGCATTGTCCATCCCACTAGCTCTATTACACTCGTTACCTCATGCAACATAGTGGTCTGCTCCAAACTTTTGGCTAGACTTTGTTTGTGTTGGATTTTCACCAACTGTTCTCCAAGCACTTCTTGGCGCACCATAACTAACCCTACTACTATATGTTAGTTTATTATAGCAACTTTCCCACAACCAGTCAAGACATATTGCAGTTTCAAGCAGCATGATATATATTGAATATAGTTCTTAAAGCAAATGATGGAAGATTTAGCCTATAAATTAGTTAAAGTGACCGAAGCTGCAGCACTTGCTGCGTATAAATTGGCAGGCTTTGGTGATGAAAAAAGGGCTGATCAGGTTGCAGTTGATGCAATGCGTACAGTATTAAATTCAATGGAAATAAATGGTACTATCGTAATTGGTGAAGGTGAGAGAGATGAAGCGCCGATGCTATATATTGGCGAGAAGGTTGGCACTGGAAATGGTCCTGAAATCGACATTGCCGTTGACCCACTTGAGGGCACTACGATTTGTGCTCATTACAAACCAGGGGCAATGTCTGTTCTTGCTGCAACGAAAAAAGGTAATTTTTTACATGCACCTGATGTTTATATGGAAAAAATAGCGGTAGGAAAAAATCTTCCAGAGGGTGTAGTCTCACTAAAAAATAGCATTGAAAAGAATCTAGACAATTTAGCCAAGGCAAAAAAGTGCAAAGTGAATGATCTCGTGGTAACTGTACTTAAACGTGAAAGGCATAGTGAATTAATAGAGAAAATCAGGAAATTAGGAGCAAAAATTAAACTAATAGATGATGGTGATGTCGCGGCCATAGTTTCACTAATAAATGGCAATCATGATATGTATATCGGTATAGGAGGAGCACCAGAGGGAGTGCTTGCGGCTGCAGCGCTAAGCTCTATCGACGGACAGATGGAGGGAAGATTAGTACTTGATACGGATCAGTTAAGAGAAAGAGCAAAAAATTTAAATATTGATGACCCAGAAAAAGTCTACGCCGTAAAAGATATGGCAAGAGGTGAATCAGTGTTCATTGCAACTGGAGTAACAAGCGGAGAACTTGTGGATGGAGTTAAATTGAATCATAATACCTATTCAACTAATTCTTTAATAATTCTGCCTAATAGGCTGATAAAGCTGCAAACAATGCAGAACTTATGTTAGCTTTTTTAGTTTCTAATTTTAGCTTTACAACATTTAGCATTAAGATATAATCAAGTTTACTTATAACAATAGAGGTGTGAAATGTTTTCTAGTATTATAAATCTATTTAATGGTTTGTACAAAAATTCGAGTACCAAGGAAAGTGAAGAAAAGTTGACTCTTCTATCTCCTCAAGCAAATCTTCAATTCGATGAGACTCAGGTACAAAGTGTGCTCTCAGATTTTGAGGAATTGGAGTTTAAGGATAATAAGTCTTTTGACAAAATAGCAGACGATTATGAAAAGAAGGGGGAGAGTGCCCTTTTTAACTATGTAATATTGAATAAGCGGAAAGAAATAATCGATATATTAGATAGGAATCTTCCTCTCCTCGAGAAACAGGAGGAGTTTAGAAAGAAATATGGTCAATATGTTCTTCAAATTGACAAAGGAATGAGTTATGGAAAAGAACTTCAAGATGGACTTCGGTCTTTTGAAGATAGGGCAGAAAAAGTATTATCAGATTTTGAAAGATTGAATTTTGATTTTAAGGATAATAAGTGTGAAGATTCTTCTGATTTCGTAAATTATAATAACGGTTGGCCGGCAGATCCATTTGACAAGATAGCAAATTATTATCGAGAGGATGATATTTTCCTTTTCAATTATGTGGTATTGAGTAAGCGAAAAGAAATAATGGGTATATTGGATAAGAAGCTTACTTCTAAAGATCAGGAGGAGTTAAAAGAAAATTTTAAAAAGAGGTTGGGTAGATATCTTATTCGAATTGGTGAAGGAATGAGCGATGGACAAGAATTTCTAAAAACTGGTAGTGCAATTGCTTTCTTTGATGGGTGTTATGTGCCATGTCCATATGCAAACCGTCTTCTTAATCATTATGACCATCTTAATATCAACATTACTAAACCTGAACAAAGTTTAGAAACCAGTCGTCTTTTCACTGAAAAAACTAAAAGAATGGAAGAAGAGAAAAGCGAGGTAAAAAGAGCAAAAATATACAGCAATGGTGAAAGAATAGTAACAATTGAGAAGAATGAGAAACAACAGAGGAACTACTCCTTTACAAAATTTGCAATATGTGACATCGAAATTAGTTGGGGTGCAAAAGATGAATCTGGAAAAGACCTTAACTGTACTGTTGTTCTAAATATAAATTTAGGTCAAGTTAGTATTAAAAAATCAACTATTGACGGTAAAGATGTTGAACCAAAGAAAATTTTAGAGTTAGCTAAGCAAAACGAGGCTGTGCTTATAAAAGGTAAAGCTTTACATGAAGTTTTAGCAGCACATTTCATTAAGCAAACACCATGTGAGGAAAAGAAGGATATGCAATCGCACGAGAATATCGTTGTACCTGGTTCCGGTGCACCTCGCTCTATTAATGAGGAAATAACTGTAGAGCATCCGTTCGGGAAAGCGGCAAATAAAGATAATCATAGAGAAATGTGAGTTTACAACAAATGGTGCCATGAAAGTAGCTGATACATAACTGTACGAACGTTTGTTTGCGAAGAAATGTTATAGCAGGTTTTGCCTCAAACACAAAGGTGTCATTCCAGTGCTTGACACTGGAATGGCTTTGTTGCATCGCTAGCTATGATGGATTAAAGATAAAAAAGATAGGGAATATCAGTAGCTTATTATTCTGGTATTTATAACAAGAACGGTCAATGAATACCTAAATTTGAGTAAAAGAAATTTCACTACCATTTACCAATCCGGCTAAAATTCAAGAATTTCAATGCTTTAGCTATTTTCAATAGAATTAAATTTATTAATATAAATAACAAATTACTATTCTTAAATTTGATCAGATTGATTGCAAAAAAACAAGATTTTCAATAGGTTGCTTATAATCCTAACTATAGTTAGCCTTTCATAAGTAGCGATGCAACAAAGCCCACTGGAATCCGGCCCTTTTACGCAGTCCCATTAAAAACGTTGTATTTTAACGTAGGATTAGCTACTTTTTATACTCACCAATTTAATCTCTAATCAAAATTCCTGGATCCCAGTGTCTGGGCACTGGGATGACATCCTCCCTAGTGGATTCAAATCACAATATTCGTATAGTAAGCACTGACCACTTTTGCTTCAATATTTGCGATGCCCCTGAACAGATACAATTATTCTATTATCAGGAGGATGCCATTAATCGCTTTATATAATGCTACTTGTAACACTTATGCCCTGAACGGAGACAGTTTAGGCTGTTATGCCTGGCGGCTTTGTTGGAATAAGTTTTTCAACACTGCTAACAATAAAATTGATTGTATCGTCAGCTACCTTATCGAATTTATCATTTATCTCTTTTCCTATTTCTTGATTTTTAACATATTCGTGTAGAGCTAAAGCAGTTATAGCTGCACATGCTGCAATTAAGCCAGTTTGTGCTATAATGAATAGTGATAATCCTCCTACGAATATAGATGTTAATCCAATAGCCAGGTTTATAATTTTACTTTGTGTTGTTTGTTGCGTCGCTTGGCTTTGATCTGCCTGTTTATCCTCTAAAGCATTCGATATTGTTTTTAAGGCAACTTTTATCGCTATTGCTGCAACTGAAACCATAATTAGCCCTATAGCTATTTTTGCTAAAAGAAGAATCGACGGTAGCATCATTACAAATAATAGCGCGCCAATTCCTCCAGCTAACCACTTCTCATTTATTTTTTTTGATTGATTTGTACCAGTGTTCATTATTACCCTCCACTTTACTTATGATTTACCTATATCTAATACGAAATATGAAGGTAGTCAACTATATATTTTATATGAAAGATTGTATTAAAAGTTTTTCATGTTATTTTTTGCTGCTTCGTGGTTAAATTTGGAATTTTAGAAAGAGTTACGTATTATTTGAAATTCTTGTATACTGTTTTGAATCAGTTAAATAGATAATGAAGTGCAGGACGCAGTTTTAATTTTACAAGATGGCAAGTGCTTTTGGGGAAAATCAGTAGGTAAAAAAGGCAAATGCATAGGTGAGGTCTGTTTTACCACTGGTATGAACGGTTATCAGCATACTATAACTGATCCTTCTTTTGCCGATCAAATTATAACGTTCACTTTTCCTCATATTGGTAACGTTGGAATAAACCATAAGGATAATGAAGGAAAGAAAATTTTTGCAAGTGGTGTGGTTATGCGTGAACTTTCTTCTATGTCCCACCCTTCTTCATATATCAGTTTAAATGATTGGTTAGAGAAAAGTAACGTGATTGGGATATCAGGAGTTGATACTAGAGCTTTAACGAGACATTTGAGAGAACATGGATCTCAAAATGGAATGATATGCTCATCGAGTAAGGCGCATGCGTTGGACAAATTGAAGGAATACAAATCTGTAAATGGGATAGAAATAACCAATAAAGTCAGCTTGCATAGTAATTTTAAAAGTGACCTTAATGCAAAATATAGGGTTGTAATCGTTGATTTTGGCGTAAAAATCAGTATAATTTCACGCTTAATAGAACTTGGTTGTACAGTTGAATTAATCAGACCAAGCACAGGTTTTGCTCAAAAAGTGTTGAGTATGAATCCAGATGGGATAGTGCTTTCAAATGGTCCTGGTGATCCGCAAGAAATAGGAGAAAGTGTAGTTTCAGAAATAGACATTATTATAAAATCTAAAATACCAATTTTTGGCATATGCATGGGCCATCAATTACTTGCGATTACTTTGGGGGCAAAGACCATCAAGATGGATATAGGTCACCGAGGGAGTAACCATCCAGTTTATGATGTAATTAGTGGAAAAGTTGAGATCACTAGCCAAAATCATGGTTTCGTTGTTGATTCAGCTTCTCTTCTAAGTAATGTTGAAATTACTCACATTTCTCTATTTGATAATAGTGTAGAGGGAATAATGATGAAGGATTACCCAGTCTTTTCTGTGCAATACCATCCAGAAGAAGCGCCAGGTACGCATGATTCGCATTATTTGTTTAAACGTTTTATTGACAATATTGTGTTGTATAAAATGAAATCTGCGTGATTTTAATCAGGGTAGGTTTTATTGCTTGATTTTTTAATTTTAGGCGTTTAGTATTAAATACAATAAGAGCTTAAGTTAAGATGCTAAAATAGTATTCTCTTAACAAATTTTTGCGGAGGAGTGACCGAGTGGTTAAAGGTAACAGACTGTAAATCTGTCCGCGTGAGCGTACGTAGGTTCGAATCCTACCTCCTCCATTGTGCGGGTATAGCTCAATGGTAGAGCTCTAGCCTTCCAAGCTAGTGACGTGGGTTCGATTCCCACTATCCGCTCTTTTTTTTGTTGTATTTTTATAAAATCAACATATTATTTATTGATGTATTTGTATTTTAGGTAGAAAAGTTTAAATTATGACAGCAATAGTGGAAGCATTTGGAAAGCCGCATGTAAATGTGGGAACAATAGGACATGTGGATCATGGGAAGACAACGTTAACAGCGGCGATAACAAAGCATTATGGAAATTTTGTAGCGTATGATCAGATAGATAAGGCGCCAGAAGAAAGGAAGAGGGGGATAACGATAGCAACAGCGCATGTTGAATATCAGACGGAAAAAAGGCATTATGCACACGTTGATTGTCCTGGACATGCTGACTATGTAAAGAACATGATAGTAGGTGCAGCACAGATGGATGCGGCGATATTGGTAGTGTCAGGGGTTGATGGGCCAATGCCACAAACGAGAGAGCATATATTGCTGGCGAAGCAGGTAGGTGTTGGATATATCGTGGTGTATATAAATAAAGCTGATGTTGCTGATGCTGATATGATGGATTTAGTAGAAATGGAAGTGAGGGAATTGCTGAATAAATACGGATTTCCAGGGGATGAAGTTCCTGTGGTAGTGGGATCTGCATTGAAAGCGCTGGAGGATGACAGCAGCGAATATGGAAAGAAATCAATAGACAAATTGATGGAAAAGTTAGATGAATATGTAGCGGTTCCACCAAGGCCTGTGGATTTACCATTTTTATTGCCAATCGAAGATGTATTTTCGATATCGGGGCGAGGAACAGTGGTAACAGGAAGAATAGAGAAGGGAGAGATAAAGACGGGAGAAGAGATAGAGATAATAGGTCTGAAAGCGACGCAAAAGACGATATGCACAGGTGTTGAGATGTTTAAGAAGTTGCTGGATAAGGGAAGTGCAGGACTCAATGTAGGAATATTGTTAAGAGGAACAAAAAGAGAAGAAGTGGAGAGAGGGCAAGTATTAGCGAAACCGGGGACGATAACACCGCATAGAAAGTTTAAGGCGGAGGTTTATATATTAAAGAAAGAGGAAGGAGGAAGGCATACACCATTTTTTGCGAATTACCAGCCACAGTTTTATTTAAGGACAACAGATGTAACTGGGAGCGTAAAATTGCTAGATGGGAAGGAGATGGTAATGCCAGGAGATAATGTGAGTATAGAAGTAGAATTGCAAGTACCGATAGCGATGGATAAGGGATTGCGTTTTGCGATAAGAGAAGGTGGTAGAACTGTTGGTTCTGGTGTTGTTTCTGAAATTTTGGAGTGAGAGTAGTAACTAAGATGAAGCAAGATATATATATTAACATTAAGGCTTTCGATTGTTCTTTATTGGAGGAGTGTGTTCGAAAATTTGTTGATGAATTAAAGCGGTCCAGTGCAAAATTATCTGGTCCGATTGCGTTGCCAAGGAAAGATTCTAAATTTATTGTTAATAGATCTCCTCACGTTGATAAAAAATCTCGTGAACAGTTTGAAATGAGAACTTCTAGGCGTTTGATTGTTTTACATGATCTTACTCCTACTATGATGCAGATGCTTACAGATTTATCTTTTTCTGCTGGCGTAGAAGTGGATTTAAAAGTCAAGGAAGTTAAGGTTTAGGAGAAGGAAATGAAGAGAATAAATTCGCTGAGGAGAATTGGTTTACTAATGATGAATATTGGTCATACTGCTATGTATTCTGACAATAGTCGCATGGCTGTAACTTTATTGCATCTCAGCGAAACTTATATTATTGATATAAAAGGACAAGATAAATGTGGCTATAATTCAGTCATTTTAGGCACAGGAGATTTTAAAAATATAGCAAAACCTCAGTTGGAATATTTAAAGAAAAAGGGTATAAATAATAAATGTAAGTTATACGAAAGTAGATTAAATGACCTGTCGGGAATAGAATGTGGTAAAAAAGTGGGAATCAATCATTTTGTGGTTGGTCAATATCTTGATATTACGGGTTATTCTATAGGTAAAGGATTTGCTGGTGTGATGAAGCGGCATAATTTCAGTGGGCTTAGGGCATCTCATGGTGTTTCTATTGCTCACAGATCACAAGGTTCCACTGGCCAATGTCAGGATCCTGGTAGAGTATTCAAAGGAAAGAAAATGGCTGGTCATTTAGGTAACAGCAGGATAACTGCACAAAATATGAAGATATTATCCATTGATCATGAAAATAGTATAATTGCTGTGAAGGGTAATAATGTTCCTGGGTTTAAAAATTCCTATGTTTTTGTAAGAGATGCAGTTAAAAAATCTTTACATAAAGATGTTCCTTTTCCGGTAGGTTTACTGTTAGATGTAAATGATGATGCTAGTAATTTGGTAAGTTAGTTATGGAATGTAATTTAGTTAATCTATCTAATGATAATGTAGGTACTGCTCAGCTCAATCCTTTGATATTTTCTGCTAAGCAAAAATTGAGTATTTTGCATGATATAGTGAGATGGCAATTAGCGAAGAGAAGAGCTGGTACTCATAAAACAAAAGGTATTAGTGATGTCTCTGGTACAACAGCTAAACCTTATGGTCAAAAACGTACCGGTAGGGCAAGACAAGGGAGCTTGCGATCTCCTCAATTTAGAGGTGGTGGGATTATTTTCGGCCCTGTTGTGAGGAGTCATACTTATTCTCTTAATAAGAAGGTACGCAAATTTGGTTTAAAAATTGCTTTATCTCTAAAGTATTTAAATAATCAAGTAATTATTCTGGATAATTTAAATATTGATGTGAAGAAAACGTCTGAAATGTGTAAATGTATTAAAAATTTTAAATTTTCTTCCTTTTTGATAGTTGGTGATTATGGAGATGATTTGTTGCGTGCGGCTAAAAACTTGCACTATGTAGACTTAATCAAACCTATTGGGTTAAATGTTTTTGATATATTGAATCACGAATGCGTGATGTTGACAAAGGATACTTTAAAGCATCTTGAAGGTAGATTGTTATGATCAAATATAATAATATAATAAAATCTCCTATAATTACAGAAAAGGCCTCTTTTTTGAGGGAGAAGTTTAATAAATATTCTTTGTATGTTTTTGTAAATGTAAATAAGCGTCAAATAAAGTTGGCAATAGAGTCTCTATTTGATGTTAAAATTTCTTCTATAAATGTTGTTAGAATTAAGCCTAAATATAGGCGTTTTAGGGGTGTGATTGGTTGTGAAAAACAGAAAAAGAAAGTTTATTTTTCTTTGATGGATGGTCAAAAATTAGATATAATGAGCGTTTAGTATGGGTATGAAATTTTTTAATCCTGTTACTCCGTCTTCTCGTGGGACTGTGTTAGTAAGTAAAGTTGGTTTATCAAAAGATGAGCCAGAAAAGTCTCTTACATCCGGTAAAAAGTCCAGTGGTGGAAGAAATAATCATGGTAGAATTACAACTCGTCATAGGGGTGGTGGTCACAAAAAGAAGTATAGAGTGATAGATTTTAAGCGTAATAGAAGTGGTCAAGGTATAGTTGAAAAAATAGAGTATGACCCAAATAGAAGTGGGTTTTTGGCGTTAATATCATATAAGGAAGATGATATTAAGTCTTATATATTAGCTCCTCAAGGTATGAAGCCAGGTGATGTTGTTACAGCTGGGAATGATGCTGATATTTTGCCAGGGAATTGTTTACTACTCAAGCATATACCTGTTGGTTCTTTCGTTCATAATGTTGAGCTGAAGCCAGGTAATGGTGCTGCGATTGCTAGAGCTGCTGGTTGTTATGCACAAATCGTTGGTCGTGATGGCCAATATGTTTTATTACGACTCAGGTCTGGTCAAATTAGGTTGATTTTATCTTCTTGCAAGGCTACTATTGGTGTAGTATCTAACCCTGACCATAAGAATAGAAAGTTGGGTAAAGCTGGGAGAAGTAGGTGGCTTGGGATTAGACCTACTGTACGTGGAGTTGCAATGAATCCGGTTGACCATCCTCATGGAGGCGGGGAAGGAAAAACCTCTGGTGGTCGTCATCCTGTTACTCCTTGGGGTGTTGCAACAAAAGGAAAGAAAACTCGAAGGAGAAATAAATCTAGTGATAAGTATATAAAACAATTGAAAGGTTAGTTTATGAGTAGATCTGCATGGAAGCCTCCTTTTTGTCATCCTTCTATATTAAAGTCGGTGAATAATGCTTTAAACAAGGGGTTTGTTAACATGGCTATAAAAGTTCATTCCAGGGCTTCTGTAATTCTTCCTAATTGTTTAGGTTTAAAGTTTGCTGTTTATAATGGTAAGGATTACATTCCTGTGAATGTTAATGATCAGAATATGATAGGTCATAAGTTTGGTGAGTTTTCACCCACTCGTAAATTTACTGGGCATAGTGGTGATAAAAAGGCGACAAGAAGGTAATTGATATGAAAAACAGAGATGTAATAGTTAAAGCTGGTTCTAGGGTTTTAAAATCAACTCCTCGTAAATTGAATTTGGTTGCTGGTTTAGTACGTAATAAAAAAGTTTCTTTTGCCACTGTGCAATTAAGATTTTGTGAAAAGAAAGCTGCAGGTCTTATAAGGAAGGTATTAAATTCTGCGATTGCTAATGCTCAAAATTATGGATTGGATATCGATAATTTATATATAAAAGAAATTTTAATAGGTAAGTCTCTTACTTTGCGTAGGGTATGTCCAAAAGCTATGGGTAGAGCTAATAGAGTTAGTAAACGTTATAGTAATATAACTGTAAAATTGGGGGAAATTATATGATTCATAAAAATAGAAAATTAATAAGGAAAGTGCAAAAATATGGGAAACGTTAATCCTAAAGGATTTAGGTTAAAAATAATTAATACTTGGTCATCTATTTGGTATGCTGAGAAGGGTTATAAACAAGGGTTGCATCAAGATTTATCTATTCGCAGTTATATAAATGAATCTTTTAAGCATGCTGGTGTTTCTAAAGTAATTATAGAGCGTACGATCGATTTGGTATCTGTAATAATACATTCTTCTAGACCTGGAGTGATAATAGGTAAGAAAGGCTCGGATATTGAGAAGATAAAGCAAAAGATAGCTGAAAAAGTAAAAAATAATGTGGAAGTGAATGTAGTAGGGGTTAAAAGGTCTGAAATAGATGCAGTTTTAATATCAAACAGCATTGCACAGCAGTTAGAAAAAAGGGTTTCATTTAGAAGAGCGATGAAAAAAGCTATTCAAAGTTGTTTGAGGATGGGTGCTAGAGGTATTAAAGTAAGTTGTTCTGGGCGCCTTGGCGGAGCTGAGATAGCTCGTACTGAGTGGTATAAAGAAGGCCGTTTGCCTTTGCATACTTTACGTGCTAATATAGATTATGCTTTTGCTGAAGCAAAAACTATATATGGCATCATAGGAGTTAAGGTCTGGGTTTATATTGGTAACTAATTAGGTATATTGAAATGTTTATTCCTAAAAAAAGTAAATATAAAAAAGTATTTAAAGGACGAATTAAGGGTAACACGAAAGGTGGTAGCACATTATCTTTTGGAGATTATGGTCTAAAGGCTATGGAAGCAGGTAGGATTCAATCTAAGCATATTGAAACTGCAAGGCGTGTAATATCTAGAACATTAAAACGCTCTGGTAAAGTGTGGATAAGAATTTTTCCTGATACCCCTGTTAGTAAAAAGCCGGCGGATGTGCGTATGGGTAAAGGGAAAGGTAGTGTTGAGTTTTGGGTATTTAAAGCTAAGCCCGGTAGAATGTTGTTTGAAATTAGCAGTGATGTTCCCATGCATTTAGCAAGATTGGCGCTTGAAAAGGCAACTGCTAAGCTTCCTATGAAGTGTAAATTTGTATCTAATCATAATTAAATGGAGTTGCAATGGATATAGCTGACATTGAATCGAGGTCCTCGCAAGAATTGCATGAAATTCTTGTGAATTTGAGAAAAGAGTTTGTTAATTTGGTTTTTCAAAAGAAGCTGGGCCAGTGCAACAATATTTCGCGTTTTAGCTTAATAAGAAAGAGCATAGCTCGTATTTTAACTACATTAAATAAAAGAAGAAGAGAGGAAAAGAATGCCTAAAAAGGTTTTTTGTGGTACTGTAACTAAGGCTAAGTGTGATAAGACTGTAAAGGTTTCGGTATTACAAGTGTATAAGGATGAGCTGTATAAAAAGGTTATAAAAAAATACAAGAAGTATACAGCACATGATGAGAATAATAGTTGTAAAGAAGGGGACAAGGTTTTAATACAAGAACACAAGCCTATTTCTACTACTAAAAAATGGGTTATTGTTAATAGCTCACATTGAATAGGATATTTATATGATTCAAAAAAATACATTGTTGGAAGTAGCTGATAATTCTGGCGCGCGTGCAGTGCTTTGTATTGGTTTATTGGGTGGTAGAAAGTCTGCATCTATAGGTGACACAGTTATTGTATCTACTAAATCTATTACTCCAAGAGGGAAAGTTGAGAAGGGAAAAGTATATAGAGCAGTTGTGGTGAGGGTGAAAAGCCCTATTAGAAAATCTGATGGTTCTGTAATTCGTTTTTCTAGCAATGCTGTAGTTTTGATTAACGATCAAGGTGAACCACTTGGCACTCGGGTGTTTGGTCCGGTAAAAAAGTTATCATCTGGTTCTTTTATGAAGATAATGTCATTAGCTGTTGAGGTTTTATAATGAGTGCTAAAATAAAAAGTGGTGACGACGTTATAGTTTTAACTGGTAAAGATAAGGGAAAAATTGGTAAGGTAATCAAAGTTATAGCACGTGATGCTAAAAAGAAAGTAATTGTTTCTGGAGTGAATGTGCATAAGAGACATACTAAACCAAAAGCTGGTAGTAGTGGTGGTATATTAAATAAAGAGTTAGCTATTGATATATCCAACGTTGCAACATTGGACCCTAAATATAAAACTCCAACTAGAGTGGGGTTTAAGGTTATAGACGGTAGAAAAGTGCGTTTTGCAAAAGTTTCTGGAGAAGTGATAGATTAGGTTGATATGTTTAAAGAATTGTATAAAGATAGCATAGTAAAGTCCTTGAAGGATAAGTTTAATTACGGCAATATAATGCAAGTGCCTAAACTTGTCAAGGTGTGTATCAATATGGGCGTTGGAGATGCTGCTACAGATAGTAAAGCAATAAATGAACCACTTGATAGCCTATATTTGATTGCTGGGCAGAAGCCTTTATCAACTTTTGCAAAAAAATCTATTTCTGGCTTCAAGATCAGAAAAGGTGCTACAGTAGGTTGCAAAGTAACTTTGCGTAGAGATAAAATGTATGAGTTTTTAGAAAGATTGATATATATTGCTTTGCCAAGGGAAAAAGATTTTAGAGGATTTAGTGTGAAGCAATTTGACGGTAATGGTAATTTTTCCTTTGGTATAAAGGAACATATCTCGTTTTTAGAAATAGACTATGATAAAATAAGTAAAATTAGAGGTATGGATATTAATATTATAACAAGTGCAGTTAGTGATAAGGAAGCAAAGGAATTATTACTGGCTCTTAAATTTCCTTTTTTTGATTAATTGAGAGGAGAAATATATGGCAAAAAAATCTATGATAGAAAGAAATCTTCGCAGAATAAAGTTGTGCGATCAATATAAAGAAAAAAGAGAAAAATTGAAATCTATAATAAATAATAAGAATTTGTCTATTGTAGAAAGGTTTACAGCTCAAAATAAATTAATTAAAAAATTGCCTAGAAATTCTTCTAAAACCAAAATTAGAAATAGGTGTGCTTTAACTGGGAGACCAAGAGGAGTATATAGAAAATTTGGTTTATGTAGAATTGTTTTGCGTGATTTATGTTCTTTTGGGCAAATTCCAGGAGTTACAAAGTCTAGTTGGTAAATATAATATAAGGAGTATATTGTGGCGTTATCTGATAGTATTGGTGATTTTTTAACAAGGATACGTAATGCTCAATTGGCAATGCATAGGGCAACAAGGGTACTATTTTCTAAGATGAATTCTTCTATATTGGAGATTTTAAAAGAGGAAGGGTATATCCTTGATTATGAAAAGCAAGTTGTAGATAATTTACCTTCTTTCATTGTAAAATTGAAGTATTATGAGAAGTCACCTGTAATTAGTGACATAGTTAGGGTGTCAAAGCCTGGTTGTCGTCGTTATTCTAAGTATAAGGACATTTCTAAAGCATATAATGGTCTTGGTATTTTTATTATATCGACACCCAAAGGAGTGATGACTGATTATAATGCACATAAGTTAAAGGTTGGTGGAGAAGTTTTGTGTCGTGTGTTTTAAATAATAGGAGAAATTCATGTCTCGTATAGGTGCTGCTCCTATCAATATTCCTGCTGGTGTTTCAGTTGAATATAATAATGGTAGTATGTTAATAAAGAGTGCTAAGGCTGAAAAGGAAGTTAGCTTGATCAGGGATGTTGTGTGTCAGATTATTGATAATCAGCTATTGCTTTCTGTTGATCAAGATAAAGATAATTATGATAAAATAAAGCCTATGTGGGGCACTTATAGGAGTAATATTAATAATATCATTAACGGCATGGTTGATGGTTTTTCTGTTAATCTTGAGATTAACGGTGTGGGATATAAGGCAGAGTGTGATGGTAAGTATTTGACTTTATATCTTGGTTATAGCCATAATGTTAAATATAAAGTGCCTAAAGATGTTGAGATTAAGTGCATAAAGCCAACTCACTTAGTAGTTAGTGGTATGGATAAGCAGAAGGTCTATATGGTGGCGTCTGATATATGCAAAATTAGAAAATATGATCCTTATAAAGGTAAGGGTGTTGTAATAAAAGGCAAATTTATGCTGCGTAAGGTTGTAAGTAAAAAGAAGTAATAAAAATGAAAAGATCGTATAATTTTTTAAGTAATTCTGAAAAAAGGAAGTTACGTAATAGAGCGAAGCTTGACAAGAGCGCTGAACGTTTACGTATATCCATATTTAAATCTAATAGGCATTTTTATGTCCAGTTAATTAATGATGTAAAAGGAATAACTCTCACTTCAGCTTCTACTTTGGATGCTAAAATTAAGGATGTATGTAAAGGGAAAGTCAACGCTGAAACTATAAAACAGGTTTCTTCTTTAATGGTTGAGCGTCTGTCTGGCATGAAATTAGAGCAGCAGCTTACGTTTGATCGTGGAGCGTATAAATACACAGGATTAGTTTCTCAATTTGCTGAGGCTTTAAGAAGTTCTGGATTTGAATTTTAGAAGGTTTTGAATATGGCTATAAAGAATTTACAAAATAATAATGATTTATCAGAGCTTTTAGTTTCGGTACGAAGAGTGACAACGGTTACCAAAGGTGGTAGAAGATTTTCATTTTCAATTTTGGTTGTTGTTGGCGATGAGAAGGGTAGGGTAGGGTGTGGAATAGGTAAGCACGCAGAAGTTGCTGAAGCAAGAGTCAAAGCTGTAAATGCTGCAAAGAAATCAATGATTAGAGTGTACTTGCGTGAAGGTAGAACTTTGCATCATGATATTAAAGCTAAATTTTGTTCTGGTGAGATAGTTTTAAGAACCGCAAGAGCCGGAACAGGTATTATTGCTGGTGGAGCGATTAGATCAGTTTTTGAGGTGTTAGGTATAAAGGATGTGGTAGCTAAATCCACTAGATCAAATAATCCTCATAACGTTATATGTGCGGTGTTTAAGGCTTTTGATAGTATGTTATCTCCTCGTCAGGTAGCAAGCAAAAGAGGCAAAAAGATTAGCGAGATAGTTGGAAACAGGTAAAGTATGAATAATGCTGTAAAATTAAACTCTATATTTACTAAATTATCTAAGAAAAAGAAGCCTAAGTTGCTGGGTAGAGGTATCGGTTGTGGTAAAGGTAAAACATCCGGTAGAGGGCATAAAGGGCAGAAGGCTAGAAGTGGAGTTTCTATAAATGGTTTTGAGGGTGGACAACAGTCTATATATACTCGTTTGCCTAAAAGAGGTTTTAAGCCTATACGTAGGAGCATATACTCTATAATTAATGTTGGCGATATACAGCGCTTAATGGAAGCTAAAAAAATAGTGAAAGACTCTGTTATAGATAAGGAGAGGCTGTATAAATTAGGTTTTATAAAGTCTATTAAGGATAAAATTAAACTTCTTAATAAAGGTAAGTTGAGCGAAAAATTTGTGTTTCATGTTGATTTTGCGTCAGAAGCTGCAAAAAAATCTGTAGCTTCAGTTGGTGGTAGTGTGGAAATACTATCGTAAGTCATGGGCAATAAATCAGTATTTAATAGCTTGGATCCTACGTTGTTATATAAAGGCGATTTATTAAAGCGTATATTTTTTACGCTAATAGCTTTAATTTGCTATCGCTTGGGTACTTATGTGCCTATTCCTGGAATTAATCTTGATGTAATTAATGATATATTTCCCAAAGATGGCTCAGGCGTTTTTGGAGTATTTAATTTATTTTCTGGTGGTGCATTGGCTAGAATGACAATTCTAGCATTGAACGTTATGCCATATATAATGGCTTCTATCATTATTCAGTTACTTTCTTCTGCGATTAAAGGAATGAAGGAAGTTAAGAATGATGGAGAGTCAGGCCTTAGAAAGATGAATTCTTATATACGCTATCTGACCATAGTAATTTGTGTATTTCAATCAATTCCAATTTTGGTTGGATTGGAAGGGATGAATAGGGAAGGGGTATTGGTTGTAATCGAACCTGGTGTTATGTTTCGTACAATAGGTGTTTTCAGCCTTTTAGGTGGAACTATGCTTTTAATATGGCTTGGTGAACGAATCAGCGCTAGCGGTATAGGCAATGGTATCTCATTAATCATTTTCACGGGTATAATATCAGAGTTACACAGCGCTTTGTCATCTTTGTTAACGTTAAATAAAAACGGTAGCGTATCGTTATTTATTATCCTTTTTGTTTTGGTATTGTTTTTTTTGCTGCTACTCTTAGTCATTTTTGTAGAGTCTTCTTATAGAAAGGTTATTGTTCAACATCCTAAAAAGCAATTTAAAAGATTACATAATGACGATTTTACTTATATTCCATTGAAGATTAATTTATCTGGTGTAGTACCAACCATTTTTGCTAATGCAATTTTATTGACACCTATTTCAATTGCAAATTTCTATAAGGGGCACGCTTTTTCTGATTTTATTTTGAATTACTTTATGGCAAATAAAGTAGTATATATTGTAGCCTATTTGGTGCTGATAGTATTTTTTAATTTTTTCTATACCAATTTTATATTTAATCCAGAGGAAAACGCAGATTTTCTTAAAAAAAATGGTGGTTTTATACCTGGTAGAAGGCCTGGGAAACATACTTCTGATTACCTTCAAGATATAGTTTTTAAGTTGACATTCATTGGCTCTGCGTATTTGGTAGTCATATGTACTGTACCTGAAGTTATGAGATATTATTATGATATACCATTTATTTTTGGTGGGACGAGCTTACTGATTATAGTGAACGTTATTACTGATACTATTATGCAAATACAATCTTATATTTTTTCAAATAGGTACGACAACTGGATAAAGAAATATGAGTCTAAAACGAGGAAAGTAAGATGATCATTACGATTTTTGGTCCTCCAGGTTCTGGTAAAGGTACTCAGTCAAGCTTGTTAATAGCAAAATATAATTTAAAATTAATTTCAGTAGGGGATTTATTAAGGAATATTATATCTAGCAGTAGTGAGTTAGGTAAAAAAATAAAGGGTACCGTGGAATCTGGTAATTTAATTCAAGATGAAATTATATGTGGATTATTACGTGACCAGATTGCATTAGTGGATGATAATTGCTTATTAGATGGTTTTCCGAGAAATTTAAACCAGGCTCATTTTTTGACTCAAGTTTTGCAAGAAAAATATAATAGGGATGTTGACATTGTAGTTGAGCTGCAGCTTGACGATAATATTGCAATCGATAGGTTAAAAAATCGTCTCGCGTGTTTGGACTGTAAAAGCATATATAGTGTATCTTCTTTTAAGAGTACTACTTGTGCTAAATGTAAAAGTACGAGGTTAGAGAAAAGAATTGATGATGCTGATATGTCTGCAATTAATAAGAGAATAAGTGAATATCACCTTCAAATGAAAGGTTTACGCGAGTATTATAAAGGCAAATTATTAACAATTGACGCTAATTTGAGTGTTGATGAGGTAACGCAAGAGATTGAAAGTAAAATTTCTTGTAATTTGGTTTGACTCTGAGTTGTTTTATGGTATAAATTAAGAGTTGTTATTAATAAAGTATCGAGGTACCAGTGGCACGTATTGCAGGCATAAATATTCCAGTGAGGAAATGTGTTCCTTTTGCATTAACTTATATATATGGTATAGGTATTGCTACTGCGAATGTAATTTGTCACGCTTGCGAAGTTGATAAGCGCAAACGTGTTTCAGAATTACGAGATGAAGATATAGAAAAGATCAGCGGTTTCATTAGACAAAATTATGTTATAGAAGGTGAGCTCAGAAAAGAAGTGGCTATGAACATAAAATCTTTAGTGGAAATGGGATGCTATAGAGGGGTGAGACATAGAAAAGGTTTACCTGTGAGAGGGCAAAGGACTCATACTAATGCTAAGACTCGTAAAGGTAGATCTCGGTTGCCTATTGCTGGGAAAAAATAAAATTTATTATTATTGTGAGTTTTAATGAAAAAAGTCAAAAAGGTTAGTAAGAGTAAGAAGGAGTTTATTACTGGTGTTGTCCATATTCGTGCAACTTTTAATAATACTTTTGTAAATGTAACTGATGTTCATGGTAATACGCTATGTCAAACTTCTGTGGGTGCATGTGGTTTTTCAGGTTCGAGAAAATCCACACCTTATGCTGCAGGTAAGGCTGCGGAGTCTGCTGCGAAGAACGCAATGGAGAGATTTGGTATGAAGGTTGTCTCTGTAATAATTCGCGGTCCTGGCTTTGGTACCGAAGCTGCGGTTAAAGCACTTCAGAGCTGTGGGTTGACTGTGACTTCAATTGCAGATAAAACCGCAATTCCTCATAATGGGTGCAGGTTAAGAAAAAAAAGAAGAGTATAGGATATTTGAAAAGGTTGTTTTATGTATTATAATAATGATGTTTCTCTCTGTAGCAATTTAGATAAATTGATTAAACCTAGTTCAGTTAAGGTAATATCAGATGATTCAAGTGAAAAAAGTGATATAGTGCTAGAACCGTTGGAAAGTGGTTTTGCTTTAACATTAGGTAATGCATTAAGACGTGTAATGTTATCTTCTCTTAAAGGTAGTGCTGTTTATGGAATAAAAATTGAAGGTGTAACTCATGAGTTCACTTCAATTCAAGGGGTGAGAGAAGACGTAACTGATATAGTATTAAATATGGGTATGTTGAGGTGTAAATTAAATGGTGCTTCTAATAAATACTTAAATTTAAACGCTAAAGGGCCTTGCCAGGTATTAGCTGGGATGATAGAAACTGATGATCAATGCTCTATTGTTAATAAGGATTTATTAATATGTACGCTGGGGCAAAATGTAGAGCTTAACATGACCATATATGTGGCTAGCGGAAAAGGTTATCTTCCTGTAATTAAGTATAAAGAAAACGAACTTTTGAAGCTTATGAGTGAACAGGATTTAATTGGTTTTATTCCAGTTAATGCTTTGTATAGCCCTGTCAACAGGGTTTCGTACAGGGTAGAGAACAGTCGTGTTGGCCAAGTGACTGATAAGGATAAGCTGATATTGTCAATTGAAACTGATGGTACAATTTCTCCGAGTCAAGCTGTTGACTCTGCTGCAAGAATATTACAGGAGCAACTTCAGCCCTTTATTAGTTCTGATGTAAGTTATAAAAAATCGCAGGTTTCTTCGTCTAGTGGTGCTAAAGATTTGGGTTATGACCCTGTCTTATTGCGTAAGGTAGATGAAATGGAATTATCTGTCAGGTCTCATAACTGTCTGAAAAACGAAAACATCACTTATATAGGTGATCTTGTGCAAAAGACAGAAGGTGAAATGTTAAGAACTGCTAATTTTGGCAGAAAGTCTTTGAATGAGATTAAGGCAATTTTGACTAATTTTGGCTTGTCTTTGGGTATGAATGTGCTAAACTGGCCACCTAAGGATATAGATGAGTTGGCTAAACAACATACTGATGAAGATTAGGTGATATATGAAACATGGAATAAAAAAACGTAAACTATCTCGTTGTACTGAACATAGATTATCGACGTTAAAGAATCTATCTATCTCATTAATTAACCATGAGCAGATTGTAACTACTTTACCAAAAGCTAAGGAACTTCGTCCATATGTCGAAAAGTTTATTACAATTGCTAAGAATAAGAATACTTTACATGGTAGAAGACTTTTGCTTTCACGCCTTCATAATAGTAAGTTAGCAGTTGATAAGTTATTAAACGTCTTAGCCAGCCGTTATCAAGATCGTAAAGGTGGGTATTCTAGAATAATAAAATTTAGCACTCGAAAGGGTGATTGCGCTTCAATGGCAGTGATAGAACTGGTTGATAGGGATATTGCAGCAAGAGGTAAGGTTTATAGTAAAAATAAAGAAGGAGGCAAAGTAGTTACACAAAGTTAATTGTTATCATAGTTGTTCTTCTTGTGGTAAGTAGGTTACGCTACTTTGTAGGTTACTTTGGCGAGTTATTAGTTTTAGTATATTTAAAACTGAAATGGTATAATGTTATAAAACGCCGTTACCGTTGTAAGTTCGGTGAAATTGACTTAATTGTATCTAAAAAAAAGGAGCTGATTTTTATAGAAGTTAAAACAAGTTTACTTGGAAAAGAAATACCGATATCTCATCTTCAATGTCAGTCTATTATAAATTCTTCTAAGTATTTCTTAAGTAAAAACCTTAGTTTTTTAGATTATTCAGTCAGATATGATTTATATTTTCTTTCCTTAAAGAGAAGACCTGTTTATATAAAAAATGCTTGGATTGAAGAATGAAAGATTTGTAGCTGAATTAATTTAGATTTACTGGATTTAATATGAAAAAGACCCAATACAATAATTTAGTTTCATCTTACGCTAGAGTGCTATTTCATGTCTCAGGAAGCAGGTTAGGTATTATAAGGAAAGAAGTAGAATTTTTGTTGGCTTTTTTTAAGGATCAACGTGATGTTTTTGTGTACCTATCTCATCCTATGATTTCTTTTGCACACAAAAAAGAAGTGATGCTTTCTATAAATGAGCACTTGAGTGAGAATTTAGTAAAATTTATTATGGTTATATTTGCAAATAAACGCTCTAGTTTATTGATCCTTATATTAGAAAAATTCTTAAGTCTTGCAAGAGAAAATGAAAATGAATTCGAAATTACTATAAAGTCAGCAGAAACTTTAAAGGAATCTGATATAAAAATAATTACTGAATCTTTGAGCTTTCTTGGTAAAATAATAAAAGTAAGCAATGTGGTTGACCCTTCTATACTAGGTGGCTTCGTAGTTAGGTATGGTTTTAATTTGATCGATGCTTCGCTAAAAAGTTACTTGGATAGGTTAGTTGACTTAAGTAAAATGGAAATATTAAAAGTAAGGAATTTTGTATGAAGAACAGTATGAATGTTTCTGAGATAGCAAGTATAATAAGAGAAAAGGTTGAGACGTTTGATAATCCTATAAAGCGGGAAAATATAGGTGAAGTAATTTCAGTAACAGATGGTATCGCATTGGTTTATGGGCTGGAAAAAGCAAAATTCGGTGAAAAGGTATTTTTTGCAAGTGGTGTAGAAGGAATAGTTCTCGATTTAGATCATGATACGGCTGGAATAGTTGTGCTTGGTAATGACCGTGATGTGAAAGAAGGGGACGTTGTAAAATGTAGTGGTGATGTTGTGCAGGTGCCTGTAGGGCATGAATTGTTAGGGAGAGTTGTAAATGCGTTGGGCCATCCTATGGACGACGGTGGGGAAATTAGAGCCAAAAACAGAATGGATATAGAATCTAAAGCGCCAGGCATTATTGATCGTAAGTCTGTGCATGAGCCACTGCAAACAGGAATTAAAATTATAGATTTGCTAATTCCAATAGGTAGAGGGCAGCGTGAATTAATTATTGGTGATAGACAAATTGGTAAAACTACTATTGCGCTTGATACTATTATCAATCAGAAGAAGATTAACGATGAGGTAAACGAAAATCAAAAAGTTTACTGTGTTTATGTTGCTATTGGGCAAAAAATTTCAACAGTAGCAAAAGTGGTAAATAAGCTGAAAGAAAGCGGAGCATTAGAGTATACAACTGTAGTTGTGGCTAGTGCATCTGACTGCGCGCCTATGCAATTTTTAGCACCTTATGCTGGTTGCACTATTGGGGAATTTTTCCGTGACAATGGAATGCATTGTTTGATTATATATGATGATTTATCTAAGCATGCTGTGGCATATAGGCAGATGTCTTTATTGCTCAGACGTCCTCCTGGTCGTGAAGCTTACCCTGGAGATATATTCTATGTACATTCTCGCTTGCTTGAAAGAGCTGCTAAAATGTCTGATAAAAAAGGGCAGGGTTCTTTAACTGCTTTGCCAATTGTCGAAACTCAAGCTGGTGATGTATCTGCATATGTGCCAACAAATGTTATTTCAATTACCGATGGGCAGATCTTTCTTGAGTCTGAATTATTTTATAAAGGATTTCGACCTGCAGTAAATATAGGTTTGTCAGTTTCACGGGTTGGTTCTGCTGCACAACTAAAGTCTGTGAAGAAAGTTGCTGGTTCTATAAAGCTAAGCTTAGCTCAGTATAGAGAATTAGAAGATTTTGCAAAATTTGGTTCTGATCTTGATGCTAGTGTTCAATTATCCTTGAATAAGGGTAAATATCTTGTCGAGTTATTAAAGCAAAAACAACATTTACCTATGTCAATAGAAGAGCAAGTAGTGCTGATGTATATTTTTTCTAACCTATATAATCAGTTAAGTAAAATACAAATAAGTTACATTAATAAATTTGAACATGATCTTATTAATTATTTTCATACTGTACACCCTGGGGTTTTAAAAAAGTTGTCAAATGACATGAGTGATGATATAAAAGGTGATATTTTTAACATTGTGAGTAATTTCGTTACTCAATTTAATTGCGTTTAGGTGGTGATTATGGCTTCATCCATTATTAATAAATTTCCTATGACGAGGGAAGGTTTTGAGAATATGCAAGCCGAACTTGAAAAATTAAAGGAAGAAAAACCTTCTGTGATACAGGCTATTTCTGATGCTCGTGATCAAGGTGATTTGTCTGAAAACGCAGAGTATCATGCAGCACGGGAAAGGTTAGGTTTTATTGAAGGCCGTATAATGGAGATAGAAAGTAAGCTCTCACATGCGGAAGTAATAGAAGTAAAAAATTTGTCTGGTGATTCAGTAATGTTTGGTGCAACTGTGACATTAAGCATGTTAAGTGATAATAACGGTGAAGTGGAATATGTTTATAAGGTTGTAGGCGAATATGAAGCTGATGTTTCAAAGCAGTTAATATCTACTAGTTCACCACTTGGGAGTGCCTTAATCGGCAAAAAAGTCGGTGAATATGTGGAAGTGACAGTGCCAAATGGAGAGAAATTGTATAAAATAGTTAAGATTGAATTTAAGTAAATTATTATGGTACAGGCCACTTATGCTTCAATGAGTCTACCAGGTATTTCTTCTGTGGAAGATGTATTAGAGGATGCTCGTTCCGGTAAATTATTCATTTTAGTTGATGATGAAAATAGAGAAAATGAAGGCGATTTGATTGTCTTAGCTGAGAAAATAAAGCCGGAACATATGGCTTTTATGGTTAGGTACGGTACAGGGGTTGTTTGCTTAGCAATGACTAAATTTCACATGAAAAGGTTGGGCCTTAATTTCATGGAAAAGAAAAATATTGGTGAAAATCATACCGCATTTACTACATCAATTGATGCACGTTATGGCATTACAACCGGTGTTTCAGCAGAGGATAGAACGAAAACTATACATGCTGCTATCAACAAGGATGGTACTCAGGATGACATCATAACTCCAGGTCATGTTTTTCCTGTAATTGCACATAAAGGTGGGGTGGCACAACGTGCTGGTCATACTGAAGCGAGTGTTGAAATGGCGAAGTTAGTAGGGTTTGATCATTCAGCAGTTATTTGTGAATTAGTGAATGATGATGGCTCTATGATGCGCTTACCTCAGTTACTTAAATTTGCTGAACAACATAAAATTAAGTTAACTACCATCGACAAACTTATCAGTTACGTTAAAAATTTAAACTAGCGTTTATAAATTTGTATAATTTAAGTGTTAAAATATAGAATTTCTATAAATTATACAAGCACAGAATTTTCATGTTTAGAGTTGCTAAGTTTTTGACCTTATTGTTCTTTTTTGCATATTGTAATAATGCTTACTCTATTAACATTATTAGAGATAGTGAAGTGGAAGCAATAGTGAAAGAGCTAGCGCAACCTTTATTTTCTGCTGCGGATATTGATCATGAGCAAATAAAAGTTTTTATAATTAATGACAATTCGATTAATGCTTTTGTAATTAACAATAACAGTATTTTCATTCATTTAGGACTTTTACAATATTCGGCTAAACCTTATGTCCTGCTTGGTATATTAGCACATGAGATTGCTCACATATCTGCTGGTCATATATTGCAAATGAGTAGTGCTATGGGTTATTTTCAATCGATAGCAATGATTAGTTATATGGTAGGATTAGTTTCTAGTATTATCATTAACCCTCAGGTTGCTGGTGCAATTTTGCTTAGTGGTGTAGCGTTTAGTTCAAGGCTATTTTTTAACTATTCTCAAGAGCAAGAAAGTGTAGCAGATAGCTATGCTTTAAGGTATCTTGATGAATCTGGCTATGATAATTCAGGTATGAAAGAGATTTTTGATTATTTTAAAAGTATTGAGCATGAGAACACCGAGGAATATTTCCGCACTCACCCACTTAGTGAGAAACGTATATTTGCTGTACAAAATTATAAGGTTAAAAACAACGTAAAACCAATTTTTGCGGATAAGTTACTAAAGTTTGAGCGTGTGGTTGCCAAGCTAGACTCTTTCTTTGCTCCTATTCATGTGTTATCTAATAAATATGAAAATAATTCTGAGTATGTAAATGCTATAGTTTGCTATAGGCAAGGAAAGATAGAAGAGGCTATTGCTAAAATGAATTCATTGATTCAAGAGTCACGCAATGACCCATACCTATATGAATTAAAAGCAGAAATGCTATACAAAGCTGGAAACTTAAGTGAAGCAATAAAAATGTATGAAGAATTGCTTAGGTATTTATCTGAGAAAAACAGTTATTTAGTGAAACTTGCATTATCTCATACTTTATTATTACACGGTGATGCAAAAAAGGCGATTTTTTACCTGGAGCAGATTTTGAATGTAGAACCAAATAACGCTTTTGTCTGGAAATATTTAAGCATTGCATATAAATGTGACGCTGATACGGCAATGCATTATTTTGCTTTGACAAAAAAGGCTTGTATTGAAGGTAATTCAAAGCAATTTATGAAATACGCTGAGTTAGCTGTTAAAACTCTACCAAAGAATAGCCCTTACTTGTTGCAAATTGAAGATATGAAGCGGTTTAATGGATAACAAAAAAGCATTTCTGCACTTTTTGGATTATTTTTGTCCACACTTTTCCAACATAGTTTTTGCTTCATCGCTTACGTTGGGCATAATTTTCGTTATGATAGTTTTAGCGCCAAAAAATACACCACAGAACATGCCAAGAGCAAAGAGGGCTGGCCACGGCATCCTGCCAAATATTGCAAGCAAAGCTGCACCAATTATTACTACCGTCATAAGTGGACCGCCTATCCCCCAAACATAACCAATAATATTGCATATTACTTTAGTTGTGTCATCCATATCAGGGTCAGCTGCATAACCTGAGAAAGAGAAAAGCAATACTACGCAAAAAACACTAAAAAATTCCATTATAGAGCTCATTTTTTTGCCTCTAAGTAATAAATTAACGTAAACCTAAACCTACACATTTTTTATTTTAAAGTAAAAATTATAATTTGTCCATACATAAGTGTTGCTACATAAATAACCCACCATTAATATTGAGCACATGCCCTGTTATATATTTTGCTTCATCACTTGCTAAAAACAAGACCCCTGCTGCTATTTCTTCCCCTGTTCCCATTCTTTTCATTGGAATATTATCTAATATTTTTCCCTTTTGTCCTTCATTTAAAACTTCAGTCATTTTAGTATCTATAAATCCAGGAGCAATACAATTTACTGTTATATTACGACTTGCAACTTCTTTTGCTATAGATTTGCTCATAGCTATTATTCCAGCTTTAGACGCTGCATAATTTGCTTGCCCGGCGTTTCCTGTCAGCCCTATTATTGAGGAAATATTTATAATTCTTCCCCAATTATTCTTAATTAGTTTCCTGCATGCTTCTCTACTCAGCTTAAATGTAGAACTCAAGTTAATATCAATTACTTTTTGCCATGTTTCATCTGTCATTCTCAATAATAAACTGTCTTGCGTAATGCCCGCGTTGCATACAAGCCCGTCAAAGCCTTCCATCAACTCACTTGCTCTGTTTACTAGTTGATTTACTTCCTCAGCATTTGATAAATCACAAGGGAGTACATGCATGTTTTTTTCATATTGTTTAGCAACTTCTCCGAGCACTTCTTTTTTTGTGCCAGAAATACATAAAGTTGCTCCGGCTTTGTGCATAATTTTTACAATTGCTTGCCCTATTCCGCCTGATGCGCCAGTGATCAGGAACTTTCTGCTTTCCAATCCAAACATAATAACTTTATATTATCTTAATTCCTAACAGAATATTGACTGGTTGGCAATAGATTTCTTACATAATATAAGTAACTCAGATATTCACAAAATAAAGAAAAAGTTATAATAAGGTTAAACGTCAAAAAATTTTAAAAACATAGTTGATGCAGGAATTGTTACTAAATAGTTTATTCTGGTGCTCTACAGTCTAAATGGAATGCTTAAATTATAGATTCTTTGTTTTTGTGTGTTATCTTGAGTTAACACAAATTCACAGTAGTATTATGATCAGTAAGTTAAAAAAGCTTAGCACTGGATTTTCTTTGACAGGCTTGATTGGCCATAGTGATAATATAAATATGCAAGGAGCAAAAAATAAAAAGAAGAAGTACCCAAAGTTTTTGGATAAGACGTTCGCATTGATTGATGCAGTGATAAATTTTATTTTAAAACGCGAAAGTAATAACGTAAATGAAGTTCTGAGAGTAACATGGGGACCACTATTTTTTGGTCTGGTAGTAATACTTATCTTTTTTGGGATAGGTGGTATTTGGTCGGCTATAGCTCCAATTGACGGTGCGGTGCATGCAAGTGGAGAAGTTATTGTATCTTCAAATAGAAAAATAGTTCAACACTTGGGCGGAGGAATAATAAGCAAAATTTTAGTAAAAGAGGGTCAAGCAGTTAAAAAAGATGAGCCTCTAGTTTTGTTGAGTGATGTTAACGAGAAGGCGAATTTAAGTATCATCAAAGAGAAGCTCTTATCATTTTTAGCAACAGAAGCAAGGCTTCTTGCAATCAGAGTAGATTTGGACACGCTCGAGTTTCCTGATGAGGTTAAAAAATTATCTCACGATGAACTTGTAAATAAAGCGATAAAGAATCAAGTAAAGTTGTTCAACTCTCAGAGAAAGAGCATATTGGGAAAAACAGACATACTGCAACAACGTATAAAGCAGTTAAATGATGAATTAGCGGGGCTAAACTTTCAACTAAATGCAGCTCATAAGCAATATGACTTGATAACTGAGGAGTTGGAAACAAAAAGACAATTACTTGATAGTGGCCATATAAGCAAACCACACATTTTAGCTTTAGAAAAGCAGTTTGCTGAAATTGAAGGCAGAGTTGGACATTACCGTTCTGCAATATCTCAAGTGCAGCAAAAAATTGGAGAGAACGAATTAGAAATTATAAACGTGAGAAATGATTCTCAAGAAAGAGCAAACGCTGAACTTAAGGAAGTTAGTACGTCTATTGCAGACTTGAAAGAGAGACTGATGGTTGCTGAAGATTCATTAGCACGTACAATAATTAAATCGCCTCAAGATGGGATAGTCACAGATATAAGATACCATACTGAAGGTGGTGTTATACAATCTGGAGTTCCGATCATGAGCGTAGTGCCATCGGATGATGACCTAATAATAGATGCTAAAATTCAGACCAGAAACATAGAAGAGATACTGTCAGCACAAAAGAAAGATAGCAACATAGTCTCTATTGATGGGCTAGAAGGGCTAAAGGTTAAAGTTCGTTTAAGTGCTTACAGTGCACGTCGTTTAAGTTTAATTAATGGTATAGTAAGCAATATTTCTCCCGATGCCCTTGATGATCCAAGGCTAGGGCGTTATTATTCAGTACGTGTAGTGATACCAAAACCAGAGCTTGCTCAGTTTAAAAACGTATACCTATACCCTGGTATGCCAGCAGAAGTGTACATAGTTACTCAATCTCGTACTCTTTTATCATTCTTGTTTACGCCTATAATTGCAACAGTCGATAGGTCTTTTATAGAAAGGTAGCTCACTCGTTAAAGTAGTAGTGAAAGTGCCGTAATAAAATTTAGGTACATAATTAGACAATAGGCTTCTTGACCTTACCCAGAAAAAGTGGAGAGAAAGAAAGGAGTTTTTTCGGGTAAAATAAAATTTTGGAGGATTAGAAATGGCAAGAGAATATACGGCAGAATTCAAATTGGAAGCTGTTAAGCTGGCAAATGAACAAAGAAAGGCAGGTCAAACAATTACAAAAATAGCAAAGGATTTAGGAATAAAGGGTGGTTTATTAGGAAAATGGATAAAGAAACACAACGAAAAAAAGTCGGCAGCAGATGCATTTCCAGGTAGAGGTAACATGGCTCCTTACGACAAAGAGAGGTTTGATTTACAAAACAAGAGTAACAAGGGAAAGAGACATTTTAAAAAAAGCCCTGGCCAGTCAAAAAGAGTAAAATATTTTTTTATATAGTATAGCATTTCTCATAATAGTCCGAACAGGTCATAGGAAGGCAGAATCAACAGCACGACGAAAGGATTCGAATAGAGGAATGTTTTTCCTGGCTCTGTTTTTTATAGCAAACCAATGATGCTCAATTTTGTTGAAATCTGGAGAATAAGGCGGCAGATACAAAATTTCTGCACCAACCCCTTTAGCAAGCTCGATAATCTTATCAGACTTATGAAAAGTAGCATTGTCAAGAATGACAGTCTGTCCAGGTTCCAAGATCGGTGTCAAAAATTGCTCAAACCATCCATTAAAAACATCCATATTACAGTGGCCTTCAAAGGTTAACGGAACAACTATCTTTCTTCCACTTAAGGCTGCAACCATACTGATTCGTTGAGTTTTCTTTCCAGATTTTAAGGCATAAAACCGCTGTCCTTTCTGGCAATATCCGTAGGGGTAGTCTTCGGTGTTATCAATGCCAGACTCATCTATATACACTAAGTTTTTAGGTTCTTTTGTCGCTATAATTTTCAAAAATTCAGCACGTTTTTCTTCGTTTCTTTCCTTGTATCCATATGTCTTTTTTTGCGCGTAAATTCAATTTTTTTAAGGGCTCGATAGATCGTTTGGATACTAACGTTGTTCCAAAGTTTAGCCATTTCCGATAGAGTCTTTCCTCCGTGTTCTCTGGCAAATTTGGCAAAGGTATCCCAGTCGGTAATTTTGTGATTGTAACCCCCATTTCCAAGTTTTTTTGATTGAAAGTCTCCTGTTTCTTTTCTTCTTTGCTGCCACTCCCATAAAGTAGTTCGTCCAATCTTAAATCTTGCTGCCACTGTTTCTCTGCTTTCTCCTTCGTCTAGCGCTTCCATTGCTTTTTTTCTTAAATCATAACTATATGCTGCTGGCATTCAACCTCCTTATCATCATCTACCCTTATCCTATCACATCCGGACTTTTATGGAAAGAGCTATACTATCGGCTTGATGTGCATTCCCAAAGTCTGGTGGTATGGGCGATATGTGACTCATAGACGTCGTTTCAATTATTAAATATGTTAAAGTACAAACATGAATGAGTTAGAAAAAGTTTGTTTAAGCTATATGAAAAAGTGAAAAATCTAGGGGTAGTGTGCTGCAAGACCTACCCATTCCAAAAAAAAATTGTTCTCACGCTAGCTGTTTTTTGTTGCTGGAAATGGTTGCATCGTTTAAATTTATTAATGTTATACACTACCAAATTAATAGTTGCTCATTTAAGAACCTCCTTCAACTTTACCCAACTCGACACATATATAGCTCTTTCCATAAAAGTCCGGATGTGATAGGATAAGGGTAGATGATGATAAGGAGGTTGAATGCCAGCAGCATATAGTTATGATTTAAGAAAAAAAGCAATGGAAGCGCTAGACGAAGGAGAAAGCAGAGAAACAGTGGCAGCAAGATTTAAGATTGGACGAACTACTTTATGGGAGTGGCAGCAAAGAAGAAAAGAAACAGGAGACTTTCAATCAAAAAAACTTGGAAATGGGGGTTACAATCACAAAATTACCGACTGGGATACCTTTGCCAAATTTGCCAGAGAACACGGAGGAAAGACTCTATCGGAAATGGCTAAACTTTGGAACAACGTTAGTATCCAAACGATCTATCGAGCCCTTAAAAAAATTGAATTTACGCGCAAAAAAAGACATATGGATACAAGGAAAGAAACGAAGAAAAACGTGCTGAATTTTTGAAAATTATAGCGACAAAAGAACCTAAAAACTTAGTGTATATAGATGAGTCTGGCATTGATAACACCGAAGACTACCCCTACGGATATTGCCAGAAAGGACAGCGGTTTTATGCCTTAAAATCTGGAAAGAAAACTCAACGAATCAGTATGGTTGCAGCCTTAAGTGGAAGAAAGATAGTTGTTCCGTTAACCTTTGAAGGCCACTGTAATATGGATGTTTTTAATGGATGGTTTGAGCAATTTTTGACACCGATCTTGGAACCTGGACAGACTGTCATTCTTGACAATGCTACTTTTCATAAGTCTGATAAGATTATCGAGCTTGCTAAAGGGGTTGGTGCAGAAATTTTGTATCTGCCGCCTTATTCTCCAGATTTCAACAAAATTGAGCATCATTGGTTTGCTATAAAAAACAGAGCCAGGAAAAACATTCCTCTATTCGAATCCTTTCGTCGTGCTGTTGATTCTGCCTTCCTATGACCTGTTCGGACTATTATGAGAAATGCTATAAGAGGTTGTCCGGAAACAAGTAAAAGGCTATAATATCTGAAATTTTAGTACGGGGTAAAGATGAGAAAAAAGTATCCAACAGATCTAAGCGAAAGGGAATGGGCAAGAATAGAAAAACACTTCAGAGTATCATACAAGAAAGGAGGAAGGCCGCCAAAGTATAGCAAAAGAGAAATATTAGAAGCAATTTTCTATGTATTGCGTACAGGGTGTCAATGGCGGTATTTACCAAATGATTTTCCGCTATGGAAGACTGTGTATGAGCAGTTCAGGCAATGGAAGAAGCAGGGAATTTTTGAGAAAATGAATTATGAAATTACAAAATATAGTAGAAGAAAAATAGGAAGGAATGAGCAGCCGAGTGCCTGTATAGTAGATAGTCAATCTGTAAAGACTACAGAAAAGGGGGGATCAAAGGCTATGATGGAAGTAAAAAAGTAAAGGGTAGAAAAAGGCATATAATTACAGACACTCAGGGTTTTATACTAGGTTGTTACGTAGGCGCTGCTAACGAAAATGATAGAGATGGTATTAAAATAGCATTAAACAATATGAGAACAAAATATACTAAAGTTAAAAAAATGTGGGCTGACATGGGATACCAAGGAAGAAATTTAAAGAATCACATAAAGGAAGAATATGACATAGATATTGAAATTGTTAAAAGGCCTCCATGTAGATTTTGGGTGCACAAAGATACGCCACCTGAGCTACTACCAACAAGAGAACAAGGGTTTAAAGTACAGCCAAGAAGATGGGTTGTAGAAAGGACTTTTGCTTGGGTTAATAGGAATAGAAGGCTATCGAAGGAGTATGATTTACTCACAACATCCACTGAGAATTTCATATACCTAGCTATGAGTAGGGTTATGTTAAAGAGGGAATATGCTTGAATTTACTTGTTTCCGGACAACCTCTAAATGCTAGCTTTCTTACTGATGTGTAAAATTGTTTCAAACACCAATAATTTCCGCTAATACCAAAGTAATTATAGTGTCCTGTTAATTTAGCCTTCAGTACTTGCCACCAATCTTTAAGTCGAATACTTCCGCGGACTATTTTCAACCACTCCTTGATTTCTTTTAGTTTTCTGGCTAGATTTAACTTAGAGGTTTTATGTCCCATCATTAATCTACCACGACGACTTTTTGCACCATAGTGCGTAAACCCCAGAAAATTGAAACTTTCCGTCCTTCGTTTCTCTCTTATCGCTCGTTGCCACTCCCTCTTGCCAAACTTTACTACTCTGGTCTTGTTTTCAGATACTTCCAACCCAAATTTATTTAGCCTTTGTTTCAGTAATTCCAGAAATTCTTCCGCGTCTACCTTACTTTCGCAACAAACCACAAAATCATCGCAAAACCTTATTTGTTGTATATATCCTCTGGATCTTGATTTAAATTTCTTTTCTATCCATAAATCCAACACATAATGTAAGTATATATTTGCTAATACAGGACTTACTATACCGCCTTGTGGTGTACCTTGTTTTGTTGCTTCATAATTTCCAGCTTCGACTATCCCTGCCTTGAGAAACCGCTTTACTAACCACAGCAAATTTGGGTCAGTTATTCGTTCCCTTAGACACCTCATTAGCCATTTATGCTGTATATTATCGTAGAACTTCTTGATATCCACTTCTACAATGTAGTTTATTGGCTTGTACTTAACTGCTTTATCTAGTGCATTTACCGCTTGATGACAGTTTCTTCCAGGTCGAAATCCATATGAGCTGTCCAGAAAGTTTGCCTCGTAAATATTTTCTAATATCTTCTTCAGCATAATCTGTACTAATTTATCCTCGGTCGATGGTATTCCGAGTCCGCGTTTCTCTTTACTTCCAGCTTTCGGTATATATACCCTCTTTACTGGTTGTGGTTGATATTGCTTCCTCTTCATACTTTCTACTAGCACTTCGAGTTTCTCATTCAGATTTTCTCCGTATGATTCCACTGTTATCTGGTCTACTCCACAAGCCTTGTTACGCTTCAGTTCTTTATAACATCTCGCAAGATTCTCTGTATTTATCAGATGGACTAACGATGTGAATTTTAGTCGCTTATCTTGCTTTGCTCTTACTGCTATCTGGTTTAGTTTATATCGCATGTTATTCCTACCTCCGTTGTATTGGCATAGCAATCCCTATTCCAGTTACTATATTGCTGATCGCTTCCCCTTGTACGTGGCTTTCCCACATTCTGAGTACTATCAATCAGTCCGACTTCCCCTGCATCTTCCGCTAGTTCTTGCCTTTGTTGACTTGTTCCAACGTACCTTAATAGGAATGCATGGGATCTCCCAAGTTCACTTGAAGTCCATTTCAATACATGGCACGGTCTCAGATCCCGATAGAGTGAGTGATAACTTGCCTTTACGTTATCCTTCATGCTGTCTTCCATGGCCATGAACATGTCGACCTCTATGTCTTCAGGTATTTCGGGACTCCACTCCTTCACTTCCGTTGTGCCCTGCATTGTCCATCCCACTAGCTCTATTACACTCGTTACCTCATGCAACATAGTGGTCTGTTCCAAACTTTTGGCTAGACTTTGTTTGTGTTGGATTTTCACCAACTGTTCTCCAAGCACTTCTTGGCGCACCATGATAACCTTACAGCATTTGAATATGCTTTTCACGCAAGAATAGCTCCTAGGGAAGCTGTTTATTTATTCAAGCTATATATAGAAAGAGGTGATCAGAGTGAAAACATGCAGTTAGTAAAAAATTTCAAATTGCCTTCTGGTGAAACACTATTGGAGTATTTTTTCAACAATAAATTATTTGATAGTGCTCAATCTTGTATAGATCTAGGAGCAAATGTTTCGCATAATGGGTCATCTTTACTGATACAAGCTCTTCAGAATCGAGATATAGAAGGTATCGGGTTTCTTTTACGAAACAGAGCAGACATTCCAAATAACGCAAACATTTCAAATAATAAGAAAAACTGTAAGTTGTATTTCCAAGTAGCGGTTGGATGTGTAGCGATGTTTTCGCTTGGTATGGGAGCTGCAGCCACGTTTACTCTAATTAAAATGTCTCCGCTAGTGTTAGTAATAGTAGCTGTGACCTTCTTTTTGACTGCAATAGCATCTATGTCTCTGTTTGTATTATATAAAAAAGTAAAAGGGGAACGCAAACACGAGGTAATTGTTAATAATGCTGTATTTAACATAAGTCTAGAAGAAGCAGCTAATGATTTGTTTAGCGGGTTATCAACTATAGCAGAAAGAGGAGCAGAAGCAGGTGCACTATACCTGGAAGTAAAGGAAAAGACTGAAAGTGTAGCTAAAAAAATGACATCCAAAAAGGAATTAATTGAAGCAAGATTTCAAAATATACAAGAAAATTTCATTAATAAGTTAAGTAATTTTGAAGAACTTCAAGGTGCTAGAGATTCTAGTACTTTAAAGAAATTCTATGCTGCTGTTAAAGATGTTCTAAAGATACGCTCCAGCATTCCTATTTCCAATTTACATCTATTATCGCTTGTTTACCATTTATCATTGGAAGTATCATATGCTATTTTTCAGGCAATAACTGATCCAACTCTTGGAAGTACAATTTTAACTGCCATAAGTGAAAGAAAATTGCCTGAAGATAAGCAGTGGGCTAAGGTATTAAAAAATACAGTACCAAACTTAATAAGAAATCAAGAAGTTGTGCGGAATGTTATAGTACCAACTCTTACTGATATTTTAAAGAGCCTATCAGAATCAAGAGAAGAAAGAAAATTTATAATCTATACTCTGGTCTGCCTGAAAGAAGTGATTGATGAAGTTTATACGACATCGGTACAAGAGTCATTGTATAGGATATTAGGAGTAGAACTTGCAAATAGTCTAAATGGTATGGTACAGGCAATAAGTAACCTATTAGGCTGCTATGGACACGAAGAAGTAGAACGTGCAAGAACCGCAAATGAGTTAGATTACAGAGTAGGTAAACTTACACCTGAAGAAACGCAGCAATTCGTTATAAACTTGGGAGAGAGAGTAGGATCTCTCAGGGAGTTTGAGGGTCGAGTTACAAATAAACAGTCAATTAGTAAATTGATAGATTATTGTTTGGACCCAAAACTGAATGATAGGGAAGCAGCCGCAACACTATTAAATTATATACTCACATGTACTGAAGATGGTCGTTATTTGGCCGCTGAAGCTGGTACTAATAATAATTTATCTAGCAACTCTAATGTTGTACTTATTACGCACGTGGCAGCAAATCGATCTGCACAGTTAGACTAGAGGCGGCTATATGGAAAAAAGTGAAGATAGTTTCAGAGATAAGCAAGCAAATGACAATTGATAGACTTAAACTATGTTCTCAATTTCTCAAAAAAATCCTTTAACAAAAAAGAGCATTCTGTTTCTAATATCCCACCATAAACTTCAGGTATATGGCTGCAAAATTGAAATATCTTAGCACCATTTTCAATTCCTCCACCTTTTGGATTATAAGCTCCAAAGTACAATCGTTTAATTCTGGCAAAGGAAATAGCTTGAGCACACATCGGACATGGTTCTAATGTTACGTACATATCAGCATCACAAAGCGTGGAAGTTGAAAATGCTTGTCTGATCGCTAACATCTCTGCATGTGCAGTTGGATCGCTGGATATATTGTGTGCAGAAGAAATGATATTGTCTCCACTCACTATTACAGCACCTATGGGCACCTCATCATTTTTTTGAGCGAGTTTGGCTTGCTCTATGGCAAGCTCCATATATTGATACTTAAACACTAGGCACTTATTTCTTATCAATTGCTGCTTTAACGAACGACACGAAAAGAGGATGAGGAGAAAACGGCTTTGATTGAAATTCTGGATGAAACTGCACACCAATAAACCACGGATGACTCTCTACCTCCACTGCCTCTATGCACGTTCCATCTTCTGATATGCCACTGCATAGCAGCCCCTTTTTTTCCAAATCATCTTTATAATCTGAATTGATTATGTATCTATGCCTGTGTCTTTCTGAAATAGTAGTGTTACTATATGCATCCATCATTTTAGAGTTTGCATTTATATTACATTTGTATGCCCCAAGTCTCATGGTTCCACCAAGATCGTCATCTTGATCGCCAGCTAACTTAACGATTGGATGTTTACAGTTACGAAATTCTTCAGAGTGTACATCTTCAAGCTTAACAACATTACGAGCAAATTCAATAATTGCAAGCTGCATACCAAGGCAAATTCCGAAAAATGGGATATTATTTGTACGGGCATAATTTATTGCTAATATTTTACCCTCTACTCCGTCATCACCAAACCCCCCTGGAACAAGGATTGCATGAGAATTCTGTAATTTCTCTCCTATAAGTTTTTCATTTATAGGTTTTTCTTCCTTCTCTCTTGAGTTAACCCAATTTATCCTTACTTTGACTTTATTACTAATCGCACCATGATTTAATGCTTCAACTAGTGATTTATACGCATCAGGGAATTCGGTGTATTTTCCCACTATAGATACAGTAACTTCCTGTGTTGGGTGCCTTATGGAATGCACTATTTGATCCCATTCAGTCAAGCTTGGTTTTGGCTTACTTAAATGAAAGTGCTCCAAAATTTGCGTATCAAGCCCACATTGGCTATACAACACCGGTAACTCATATATATGACTCACATCAGGAGCAGGTATCACATTGGATAAAGAAACATTGCAAAGCTTAGCTATTTTCTCTCTTTGATTATCGAAAATTTCTTTCTCACTGCGGCATAATATAATATCTGGTTGTAACCCCGCGGAATTTAACTCTCGAACTGAATGCTGCGTTGGTTTTGTCTTTAATTCTTGCGCTGCAGTAAGATATGGTATTAAAGTTAAGTGAATAAGGATAACTCTTTGTTTTCCTAATGTGTAGTTAACTTGACGTATAGCCTCCAAAAATGGTTGGCTTTCAATGTCACCTACAGTTCCGCCTATTTCACATATTACAAAATCTAAACCTTCCGTACCATTAAAAATGAACGATTTGATCAAATCTGTCACATGAGGAATGACTTGCACAGTTTTGCCCAGATAATCACCACGCCTCTCTTTCTTCAATAACTCATGATATATCTTACCAGTTGTTATATTGTCATCTTTTGTTGCTTTAATTCCAGTAAAACGCTCATAATGCCCAAGATCCAAATCAGTTTCAGCACCATCTTCGGTAACAAATACCTCTCCGTGCTGAGTTGGGTTCATTGTCCCAGGATCAATGTTGAGATACGGGTCAAGTTTTCTGATACGGATCTTAAAACCGTGAGCTTGAAGAAGCGCACCAACGCTTGAAGCAACTAAGCCTTTACCAAGCGATGACACAACTCCACCTGTGACAAAGATAAATTTAGCTTCCTTCATTAATTTTCAAATGGAACAGAAGTAGATTCACTTTCTTGCTTTTTTTCTAATATAATTTTTTCTGCGATCGATTTTTTATGTACGTCTTTTGAACATAATCCTGACAATAGCAATGTATTTATAATAAACAATCCAGCAACAATAGCCGTTACTCTGCTGAGCGGGTTTTCAGAAGATTTCACTGGAATCATCGAGTTGACCCCCTGTTGTGTATTACTAAAACCACTTAACGAACTACTCCCAGGTGGCTGCAAGAGCACTAAAATTACTAACACAACAACCAGTATTATTTGAAATATACTTAATACCGCTACTGACATTATAGATAGGGCTGAAAATAAAAATCTTAGCAGTACAAAGCACGTAAGTCAAGAACATCTGTCACCCAAGTAGTTTGAAATCTATAGCTCTTTCCATAAAAGTCCGGATGTGATAGGATAAGGGTAGATGATGATAAGGAGGTTGAATGCCAGCAGCATATAGTTATGATTTAAGAAAAAAAGCAATGGAAGCGCTAGACGAAGGAGAAAGCAGAGAAACAGTGGCAGCAAGATTTAAGATTGGACGAACTACTTTATGGGAGTGGCAGCAAAGAAGAAAAGAAACAGGAGACTTTCAATCAAAAAAACTTGGAAATGGGGGTTACAATCACAAAATTACCGACTGGGATACCTTTGCCAAATTTGCCAGAGAACACGGAGGAAAGACTCTATCGGAAATGGCTAAACTTTGGAACAACGTTAGTATCCAAACGATCTATCGAGCCCTTAAAAAAATTGAATTTACGCGCAAAAAAAGACATATGGATACAAGGAAAGAAACGAAGAAAAACGTGCTGAATTTTTGAAAATTATAGCGACAAAAGAACCTAAAAACTTAGTGTATATAGATGAGTCTGGCATTGATAACACCGAAGACTACCCCTACGGATATTGCCAGAAAGGACAGCGGTTTTATGCCTTAAAATCTGGAAAGAAAACTCAACGAATCAGTATGGTTGCAGCCTTAAGTGGAAGAAAGATAGTTGTTCCGTTAACCTTTGAAGGCCACTGTAATATGGATGTTTTTAATGGATGGTTTGAGCAATTTTTGACACCGATCTTGGAACCTGGACAGACTGTCATTCTTGACAATGCTACTTTTCATAAGTCTGATAAGATTATCGAGCTTGCTAAAGGGGTTGGTGCAGAAATTTTGTATCTGCCGCCTTATTCTCCAGATTTCAACAAAATTGAGCATCATTGGTTTGCTATAAAAAACAGAGCCAGGAAAAACATTCCTCTATTCGAATCCTTTCGTCGTGCTGTTGATTCTGCCTTCCTATGACCTGTTCGGACTATTATGAGAAATGCTATATGAGGTTGTCCGGAAACTAGTAAATTCAAGCATATTCCCTCTTTAACATAACCCTACTCATAGCTAGGTATATGAAATTCTCAGTGGATGTTGTGAGTAAATCATACTCCTTCGATAGCCTTCTATTCCTATTAACCCAAGCAAAAGTCCTTTCTACAACCCATCTTCTTGGCTGTACTTTAAACCCTTGTTCTCTTGTTGGTAGTAGCTCAGGTGGCGTATCTTTGTGCACCCAAAATCTACATGTAGGCCTTTTAACAATTTCAATATCTATGTCATATTCTTCCTTTATGTGATTCTTTAAATTTCTTCCTTGGTATCCCATGTCAGCCCACATTTTTTTAACTTTAGTATATTTTGTTCTCATATTGTTTAATGCTATTTTAATACCATCTCTATCATTTTCGTTAGCAGCGCCTACGTAACAACCTAGTATAAAACCCTGAGTGTCTGTAATTATATGCCTTTTTCTACCCTTTACTTTTTTACTTCCATCATAGCCTTTGATCCCCCCTTTTCTGTAGTCTTTACAGATTGACTATCTACTATACAGGCACTCGGCTGCTCATTCCTTCCTATTTTTCTTCTACTATATTTTGTAATTTCATAATTCATTTTCTCAAAAATTCCCTGCTTCTTCCATTGCCTGAACTGCTCATACACAGTCTTCCATAGCGGAAAATCATTTGGTAAATACCGCCATTGACACCCTGTACGCAATACATAGAAAATTGCTTCTAATATTTCTCTTTTGCTATACTTTGGCGGCCTTCCTCCTTTCTTGTATGATACTCTGAAGTGTTTTTCTATTCTTGCCCATTCCCTTTCGCTTAGATCTGTTGGATACTTTTTTCTCATCTTTACCCCGTACTAAAATTTCAGATATTATAGCCTTTTACTTGTTTCCGGACAACCTCTAAATAATAATTTCTCTTGATTTAATAAACGCATTTGAGTGATAACTTCGGGTAATTGCTCTGCCGCCAACGTTTGTTCACCTATATTCCAAGCTGCAAGACGAGCACTGCAAATCAATGAAGTACACAAATCAACAAACAAATTGCCAATGGTGCCTGTTGTTCCATTTGGTTCAAACTCGGATACAATTTCCCCAGAGCTGGGTAATCTCATACCAGAACCATCTGCTGCAATAAGTCTATAGCCTCTCCAACTCAGGTTCATCCTGATAGGCTGTTTGGATGCTTAAATTCTTGAAAGCCTGTATGGCAAATCTTATACCTTGCTTTAGAAAAAGCTTGCTTTGAGGGTACATGTCAATGGCTCCATAAGTTCACATTCTATTCCCAAACTTTTTTTAACTAACTTTAAAATCATAGAAAATACTGTCGAAAAAGGAAGTTTTCTTGTTCGTGTAAAACTCAACACAATGGATTTTCTGAAAAGTTTTCGAGTATATTGCATTTTTAATTTGTAAGATAAGATCTTTTCCTTTTTGCATGCCTCACCTAAAAAAGACACATTTTAAACTTTTTTGTTGCAATAAAATAGAAACAAAAGTGCTGTCCCTTGCACTCTTTGGATAATTTAATGATAAAAAATTTGGAGAGAAATTTTATACACAATCTCTGACATTTTTCCTTAAGTTGACGCCATTGCCTGAACACTTACCTAATGATGAAGCTATCGAAAACATAGCAAAGAGACTTCAAAAATCTATAGACGATGCAAAAAAGCACAAGGTCATGTTTAGTGTTGATGTATTCCAAGGAGAAAAAAGTCATCAATAATAGATTATTCGATACTGATCTTATACCACCTCATGGAGCAAGATAAAAATGTTACTGAGACTGGAAAAGAAAAACTACGGCCTCTTATGTTAGAAATGTTTAATCTAGTTTCAACAGGCACTGATGTGAGCCAAGAAGTTCGGAGATTATTGCCAGAAGATATACTGAAAGAACGCGGCGAATATTTGTCACGTCTAAAACAAATTGTAAGTGATAGTATTGAAAATGACAAAAAAAAAGAAATTGTAGTAGAAAGAGATAATAAATTTTATTATGTACAGTGTCCAGAAAAAAGTGTGATCACTCCTGCAAAATTTATGAACTCCCCGGAATTTAAGGACTTAGGATATGGTGCATTGCGAATAGGAGAAGGAGATAATCTAATCTGAATAAAAAGCTGGCAATATCATGATATGCAAGGCAAAGTAAAAATGACCTTTAGGGTAGGCGATGAAAAGATCGAAATGATTTTATCTTCTGAAAAAGCTGAAAGTTTTGGTAAAATAATGGTACATATGGATGACAAAAGTTGTGAAATCTTCTCAAAGTATCTAAAAGAACTAGAAAAAGAACCTCGTATAAGCAAGGTTGTTGAAGCTGCTAAAAGTTTTGCACAAACAAAAAGCAGTGCAGTTAGTCCACCTCTTTCTAATATGAAAAGTGTTGACACATCGCAACATTTTCAAAGTAGTGACCATGAATCACCAGAGCATTAACAATTATCATACATACATTGTTGCATATAGCAATAGTGTATGTGTATAGTTAGTAGGGTTTGTAAACTTAATAAAGTCTACAACTAATTTGAAAACTACTTTATTGTATGCAAGACTTTAAAATACTAGAAAATCTAAAAACCAAAGCACTAGAAGCTGAAAAAGGAGGCGGTTCTGACAGGATTACCAAACAACATGAAAAAGGGAAATTAACTGCTAGAGAAAGGCTCAGTATATTGCTCGATGAAAGTTCTTTTGCAGAATACGATAAATTCGTAAAACATCATGCAAATGATTTTGGCATGCAAAATGCTAATTTTTTAGGTGATGGGGTAGTGATTGGTCATGGTACTATTTATGGCAGAAAAGTTTTTGTTTATTCTCAGGATTTTACTGTCTTTGGTGGTTCACTTGGTGCGTCACATGCAAAAAAAATATGCAAAATTATGGATATGGCAATTAATGCCAGAGTTCCAATTATCGGACTAAATGATTCTGGTGGAGCCAGAATTCAGGAAGGAGTAAATTCTCTTGCTGGTTATGGAGAAATTTTTCAAAGAAACGTAAATGCATCGGGTGTTATACCACAAATTTCTTTAATTATGGGCCCATGTGCAGGAGGTGCAGTTTATTCCCCAGCATTAACTGACTTTACTTTCATGGTGAAAAACAGTTCATATATGTTTATAACCGGGCCAGATGTAGTAAAAAAGGTTACCTACGAAGATGTAAGTTTCGAAGACCTCGGTGGAGCAAAAATTCATACAAGCAAAACAGGAGTAGCGGATTTTGCATTCAATAATGATGTTGAAATGCTGCTAAAAATGCGTGAATTCTTTACTTTCTTACCAGCAAATAATCAAGAATCACCAAAATCTGCACCAATCTGTAATGATGTTGACGACATTGATGAATCCTTAAACACTCTAATTCCTACCAATCCTAATACTCCTTATGATATGTATGAACTCATTGAAAAAGTTTGTGATGAAAGGAATTTCTTTGAACTGAAACCTGATTTTGCTCGTAATATCATAACTGGTTTTGGTAGAATTGGAGGAAATACTGTCGGTATTGTTGCAAATCAACCTATGCACCTTGCAGGATGTTTGGATATTGATTCTTCAAGAAAAGCTGCGAGGTTTGTAAGGTTTTGTGACGCATTTAACATTCCGATCATCACACTTATTGATGTTCCAGGATTTTTGCCGGGTACAAATCAAGAATACAATAATATAATACAACACGGAGCGAAACTGCTTTACGCTTACGCTGAAGCGACCGTGCCGAAAATTAGCCTTATCACTAGAAAAGCGTATGGTGGTGCATACATTGTTATGAATTCGAAACATCTAAAAGGTGATATAAATTATGCCTGGCCAACTGCTGAAATAGCTGTGATGGGCCCTGAAAGTGCAGTTGAGATTATATTTCGACACGAAAAAGATCAGCAAACGTTAATTAAAGAATATAAAGAAAAATTTGCTAACCCATTTTTTGCTGCATCATATGGATACATTGATGACATTATAGTGCCAAGTAAAACAAGGTATCACTTTTGTAAAGCATTAGAGCTACTCAAAAACAAGAAGGTAGAAAGGATATGGAAAAAGCATGACAACTTACCTCTGTAACTTTCTTCTAAGCCTTGCTTACAAGTTATGCAATATTATAAGTATAATCAGTGTGCCGTTACCAAGACTCGAACTTGGGACCTCGTCATTACCAATGACGTACTCTACCACCTGAGCTACAACGGCAAGTTTATATATTATGATAATGAATAACACAAAAAAGAATAAGGAAAAAGAAGAGGAGAAAAAAAGATTAGCGAAAGCTTTAAAGCAAAATATTTTGAAAAGAAAAAAGCAGCAACAGAGTAGACAGAGAACCCTTTCAAAACTCGTTTGTGGTGAGGAATTTTTAGGAGAAAGCACCGCAGAATACTCGAATGTATTTGAGAACGACAAAATTACCATCAGAAACTTAAGTTTTGAAGGAGGTATCATGCCAGAACTACCGGAAGTGGAAGTAATCTCTAATTTTTTGCTTGATAAAATTAAAAACAAGCAAATCAGTAATGTTATAGTGAATAATTGGAATTTACGTGCCCCAATAACAAAAAATATTGATGATATGCTAAAGGGCAAAGTCATACGCAACATCAAGCGTAGAGGTAAGTATACCATCTGGAATACAGATGGTAGTGTGGCTGTAATCATACATCTTGGCATGAGCGGAAAGCTTATATATGCTGACCACGATCAAATGCGGAATAAGCATGATCACGTGGTATTTTTATTTTCTGACAATACTTCAATAATTTTTAATGACCCAAGAAGATTTGGATTAGTTATCGTTTTAAATAAAGAACAAGAAACGGATTTTTTTAGCGATTTTGGAATAGAGCCCCTCACGGATGAATTCAGTGGAGACTATTTACAGGAGTTGCTGAAAAACAAAGAAGTGAATATCAAATCAGCGTTAATGGACAATAAATCAATAGTTGGCGTAGGCAACATATATGCTTCTGAGAGCTTGTTTAGAGCCTGTATATCACCACTCAGGTCAGCAAAAAACTTGACCTATAGAGAGTGCGAAAAACTTGCTGCTGAAATAAAAAATACTCTGGGTGATGCAATTGCTGCAGGTGGCTCAACACTGAAAGATTATGCACAGCCATCTGGATCTGCTGGATACTTTCAAAATAACTTTTACGTATATGGTAAAGTTCAAAAACCTTGCAAGATTTGCAATAATATCATAACACTTATACGACAAAATGGCCGTAGCACTTATTTTTGCAACGCGTGCCAGAATTAAGATTTTATTTTTTGATATGATATTTTCACTTGAAAAAGATCCATTTGATTTGTTTTCAAAGTGGTACAAAGCAGTACTTAATTCTCCGTGTGAACAACCAACTGCAATGACGCTAGCAACTTGTAGCAAAGACTGTATTCCATCTGCAAGAGTGGTATTACTAAAGGAATATAGCAAAGAAGGTTTTGTGTTTTTCACTAACGTAAACAGTAAAAAAGGGAAAGAATTGACTGAGAACCCCAAAGCTGCGTTAGTGTTTCATTGGATAGAATTTGCTAGGCAAGTGCGAATTGAAGGAGAGGTTAAACTTCTAAACGATGAAAGAACTGACAAATACTTCTCTTCTCGAGCGCTGGGTAGTCAAATTAGCGCATGGTGCTCAAAACAATCGAGCATTCTGAAAGATTGGCAAGATTTTGAGCAAGCTATAAAATTGAAGGAAAAAGAATTTCACAATACACAAGTTTCTCGTCCTGATTTTTGGGTGGGATTTTGCGTAATCCCAAAAGTAATTGAATTTTGGCAAGAAGGTGAATATAGGAAGCATATTAGATTTAGATACACTCTTATTGAGGGAAGCGATTGGAAAGTGGAACAACTATATCCTTAAAAATGGTTGCGGGAGTAGGATTTGAACCTACGACCTTCAGGTTATGAGCCTGACGAGCTACCGAGCTGCTCCATCCCGCGTCGTTGCTTATTTAGTTATTATATATACAAATAATGAAAAAAGAAAAATAAAATTTCACCACATGCAAATATCGACACACTTATTAACTTTTCTTGACATAATAGTTAGTTATATACGTAACAATCTGCGCAATGAACAATATAACTTGATACTGTGGTTTCCTGTTTTTCAGTGTGTAGGAATTCTAACCTATTTTTCCCTAAGTTTTGAACCAAGCTGCATATCTATTTTTCTTTTGCTTTTACCCACACTAATTTTGATTGCAATATTGTATAAAAGGTACGCGATATTGTGTATCGCTTTAATTGCAGTGCTCATAGGATTTACAGCTAGTAAATTAAGAACAGCTTTAGTTGATACTCAAATTCTTGATAAAGAGAGATATGTAAAAGATATCGTTGCCACAGTGAAGGATATTAACGACAGGGGCTCATATAAACAATTTCTGCTTTCTGTTGAAAAATCCCCTACTATCTCAAAATCCTCTCCTGTCATCCCAGCGCCCCCTTTTGTCATCCCAGTACTTGACCTTACCCAGAAAAAAAAGATATGGATTCCAGCGTCACGCGCTGGAATGACACCGGATAGAGCTCTAGATAACATCAGAATATCAGTTAGAACCAAAGTGGAAAAAGGCATTAAAATAGGCGATCAAGTAAAATTATCAGCAAAACTCTTCCCTCCAAAAATTGCGCCTTCGGAGTATGCATACGATTTTGCAAGAATAGCATATTACCAGAAAATAAGTGCAACAGGTTTTGCAACAAGCAAAATAACCCTGCACAAAAAGGCTGAAGCAAGGAAATTTCTAGAGTATATAGAATCTTTCCGTCAATACATTTATGAAAACCTGCAGCAAAATATCAAAAAACCACATGTAGACATAATTTCTGCATTACTGATCGGTAAAAAAGACGGCATAGATCAAAAAACTATGGACGCGATACGAGATTCAGGTATAGCACATTTGTTTGCCATATCTGGTTTGCATTTATCATTCGTTGCTGGTCTGTTTTTTGTAGTGTTTCGTAATTTATTCGCAATATCTGAAACTTTGACTCTTAAGTATAACACCAAGAAAATATCTGCATTTCTTACCATTTTGCCAACCACGTTTTATTTGTTGATTACCGGTATGCAAATTTCTGCTCAGCGTGCCTACATCATGGTGATTTTAGTACTCGTTGCAATAATGATAGAGAGAAAATATCGAGGGTTAATAGCAATTGCGTTTGCTGCTGCAGTGATACTTATCATAGAACCAGAAGTAATTTTAAAGCCTGGCTTTCAGATGTCATTTTTTGCTGTTTTGGCACTGGTTGCCAGTTATCAAATTAATGCTAATAAATTGTTCAAAATAAAAATAATGAAATATTTTGTGTCGATAATGATTAGCTCAGTAATAGCAAGTTTAGCAACTGTTCCGTACACGATATACAATTTTAATTATTTTTCAATTAGTGGCATTATCACAAACTTAGTTGCTATACCAATAGTTACATTAATTATTATTCCACTTGGAATAATTTATGTCTTATTGATTCCTTTGGGTATTGAATGGATTATAGCGCCATTTATAGAGCGCCCAATTGACAGTATTTTGTATATAACAAATGCAATCGCTAGTCTTCAGTATTTGGTTATTCCCATTCGTACTTTTCCTGCATCATCAATTATTATAATAACACTTGGTTTATTGTGGTTGTGCTTGTGGGAAAGAAATTGGCGTTTCTTCGGAATTTTCTTTATTGTACTGGGTATTTGTTTTAGTGCCACATATAAAACTCCTAATATTTTAGTGAGTAGCAACAATATTGCTGTAAAAGAAAGTGATAACTTACTATATTCTCTCACCAGAAAAAATAGGAACTTTGTTGTCAAAACATGGGCGAAACAAAATGGGCAGAACCAAATTTTGAATCATACAAAATATAGCAACCCAGATAAAAGGCTAAAGTGTAACGATTATGGCTGCATATATAATAAAGGAAATAATAAATCAGTACTGCTTGCTTATAAAAAAGAAGATATTTCAGAAAATTGTGATAAAGTTGATTTAATAATTCAATTAAGTGAATTCGACTATTCAGTTTGTAATACTAGAACTATTAAATACACCAATTTAAAAACATATGGCACACATTCAATTTGGTTAACAAATCGTTACGTAAAGATTAATAAAGTGCGCTCTAATAGGCCTTGGCACATGTTGAAAAATTAAGAAACTTGATTTTAAGGTTTGGTTAATGTATACCTAAATAAATTAAAACTAGAAAAATGTTATGGTTACAGACACTAAAGATCCTTTCAAAGACTATTTTGATTTTTTAGGATTTAGAAAACTTTCTGACCAGCCCAGTAGAATTTTGAGCTCTATAAGAAAGTATTCTGGTACTATATCGATAGCAAGTACCATTGCTACTCTTATAGCATTTACTGCCTTTTCTATTCATCCTGTTACAGTAAGTATTGCTGGGTTTGCGTTCACGCCAGCACCTCTTGCCTTTATTCCTCTTATAGTTCTCTTATTTACTGCTGTTATAAACTTTATAAATACACAAAAAATAAAAGAGAATGAAATAGATAAAAAAATAGGAAACTATCAAGTTGATGAACAGTACAGCCAGATTGCTCAAGAAGCTAAAAAAATTGAAATTGTAACAAATTTAGATCGTAAGAGGAAAAAGCTTTCAATAGTTTTACCAATTTCTAAGACGCAGAGAGAAATACCAGAAGATATAGAAGCAGAAAATAGAAATAGGATTCTCTTGTTTACTGGATCATATGTATTTGGTACTATTATAGCAGTTTCAGCAATATCACAATCCATTAATGCTCCAATAATATTAATAGCTTTATTAGTCGCTATTCTTTTATGCATCATATCAACACTTAGCAATCTAATAAGTAATAGCGTGGATCATGAAAATCATACTATTAGAAAACACAGTTCTTTAGGTCTTCTATTTCCATACTGGTCTGGAAAGGGCATGGTTGTATCAGTAGTAGAAAATAAGCTTGGTAAAAGGGAAAATGAACTAATATCTCTAATGAAAAAACTACTTAGTCCGCTTTGCAACTCATTTGACAGTAACCTTAAAAAAGCTTGCGATTTACTTGATAATAGTCTTTTAAAGCCTGCAAATATTAACATTAAAGAAACGCTTGATCACCTAAAAAAAATCAGAGAAGACATCAAAAAAGATTTAGATTGGCTACATGCAGAAATTTCAGAAGTTTTAAACAACACTAAAGAATTGACAAAAAAAGCACATTCACTAGATATTGAAGGTACTTTTTCTAGGTTAGAGAATGCTATTAAAATTGCTGAAGATAAAATTGAACGATTTGAACCAAGCCGCCTTGTAGGCTGGCTTCGATCAACTACGCAGTCTAATGATAACGAGTTCCTTAGCATGCTAGAAAAGTTAAAAGAGGATGCAGAAAAGGAGAAAATAGAATTGAAAGAACAATTAAAAAAAGTAACCGATGAACTAGAAAAGTTAAAAAATAAACAAACTCAACCAAGTACGCCTGATTCAGGAGCTAAAAATGAAAATAGTACTAATAATTTATTAACATTAGAAAATAAAGTCAAAGAACTACGTGACAAAGTTAGAAAGTTAGAGCTGGAAGCAGAACAAAATAAGCTGCAGCAAAAGAAGGAAAAGTGAGAGCAAAAAAAATCTGAACAAGAAAAAACAGATGAATGGAAAGAAAAAATCAATGGCAACCCAAGTGACTTTCTATATTATTTATTAGAGTCTATTAAGCTGGAAGAAAAAGATAATAAAGAAAAAAAGGTTGGGCAACATTACGGGATTTTGATAACAAAATAATAATTCACTGGAAAGATGGCTCTCAAACAATTTGCCATATTAAAAAACAAGGTGATCTTCCTAGTACAAAAGTTGATTTTGTAGATCAAAATATTCAAGCAGCATTTGCAGTAGCTCGCGCGGGGTAGTTGTTATAGACCACTTAGAAGTAACCTTAAGTGTTAATAATGATAAAGAGAAATTAAGGTTAGACACCTATATAGCTGAAAAATGCAACATATCACGCAGCAAAGCGCAAAGATTGATACAAAATGAGCAGGTGAAATTACTTGGCACACCGATAATTAATAATGACTACATAGTAAAACCAGATGAAGAGTATGTGGTGCATCTCGTTCAACCTGACATATCCACATCAATTGAGCCTAATTATGACATAAAACTTGATATCGTCTATGAAGATGAGGACATTATAGTTCTGAGTAAACAAAGTGGATTAACAGTGCACCCAGGTGCTGGGACAAACAATGATACGCTTTTGAACGCAGTTATCGCTCACCTTGATGTAAGACCAGGAATTGTTCATAGACTCGATAAAGATACTAGTGGGCTAATGGTAATTGCAAAAAATGAAGCAGCCCATAGTTTTTTGTCTGAATTGTTATCGAATCGCAAAATAAAGCGGGAATACTTAGCAGTAGTTTGGGGAATATTATCTTCCCAGCAGGGAACTATAGAAACTAACATTGCTCCAAAGCGTGGTAATAAAGAAATGATGTGTGTTACAAAAACAACGGGCAAATTAGCAATCACTCATTACTCAGTAGAGAAAGTTATAGGACAAGCAAGCCTCGTTAAATGCACTTTAGAAACAGGTAGAACGCACCAAATTCGAGTCCACATGAGCCACATAGGACATTCTATAGTTGGTGATCAAGTTTATGGGAAAAATAGTAGTAAAAGCACAAAATATGCTAAAAACTCTAGTTTTATTCGTAATTTCAATAGACAAGCACTACATGCTTATACACTGGGCTTATATCACCCCAAAAGTAAGGGATACATGGAATTTGTCTCTGATTTACCGCAAGATATAAAAACTTTAATTGGTGAGTTTGACAACATATCTTAATAACATTCGTATTAACCTGTCAATATTATCATCCATGTTATCAGGAATTTAGAGGTTGTCCGGAAACAAGTAAATTCAAGCATATTCCCTCTTTAACATAACCCTACTCATAGCTAGGTATATGAAATTCTCAGTGGATGTTGTGAGTAAATCATACTCCTTCGATAGCCTTCTATTCCTATTAACCCAAGCAAAAGTCCTTTCTACAACCCATCTTCTTGGCTGTACTTTAAACCCTTGTTCTCTTGTTGGTAGTAGCTCAGGTGGCGTATCTTTGTGCACCCAAAATCTACATGTAGGCCTTTTAACAATTTCAATATCTATGTCATATTCTTCCTTTATGTGATTCTTTAAATTTCTTCCTTGGTATCCCATGTCAGCCCACATTTTTTTAACTTTAGTATATTTTGTTCTCATATTGTTTAATGCTATTTTAATACCATCTCTATCATTTTCGTTAGCAGCGCCTACGTAACAACCTAGTATAAAACCCTGAGTGTCTGTAATTATATGCCTTTTTCTACCCTTTACTTTTTTACTTCCATCATAGCCTTTGATCCCCCCTTTTCTGTAGTCTTTACAGATTGACTATCTACTATACAGGCACTCGGCTGCTCATTCCTTCCTATTTTTCTTCTACTATATTTTGTAATTTCATAATTCATTTTCTCAAAAATTCCCTGCTTCTTCCATTGCCTGAACTGCTCATACACAGTCTTCCATAGCGGAAAATCATTTGGTAAATACCGCCATTGACACCCTGTACGCAATACATAGAAAATTGCTTCTAATATTTCTCTTTTGCTATACTTTGGCGGCCTTCCTCCTTTCTTGTATGATACTCTGAAGTGTTTTTCTATTCTTGCCCATTCCCTTTCGCTTAGATCTGTTGGATACTTTTTTCTCATCTTTACCCCGTACTAAAATTTCAGATATTATAGCCTTTTACTTGTTTCCGGACAACCTCTAATTAATGAAAGAAAAACTGCTGCACTACCTAGATCTTTCACCTTTTTTGAAAGTATGTGTTGTTCACTGGAAATACGCTCAATTGTCGTTTCAAAAGCAGTGTTAACAATTTCCACAATTAACACCAGGAATAGACTGCTTATCATTACTGCACGTTCTAGATTACTTACATCCAAAACAAACAAAATTGAGACACATACTATAAAAAGCAGTAACTCCTGTCTGAACGCAATTTCTGATATAAAAGCTGATTTTATTCCTTCACAAGAGTATTGAATTGCTTTTATTAGACGAATAATGCCCTTCTTCATTATTATTCACAAAACCCTTTAATCAAAATTTTAACTCATTTGGATTTGCTACACCCTATAACATTTTTATCATTTGTTCACCCTATTGGTTTTGAAATTAAGATTTACTGCAACTACAATAAGTACTCTTATCATCACATTTTGGTGTTAAGTCGGGATAGAACATGAGTATAGCATCATTCTTTCTTACAAACACTGATTGATAATCGTCATCTTCCATTTTATACAGGCACATTCCATCCTTTCCTGATTCCTTAAACGCCTTAGTTGCAGAAATTAAAATATCATCAGCATGAAGGTTATATGCGTATCCATTTGGGCATTTAACTTTCACTTCCCCATCCTTACCTAAATATTTCATTCCAAATGTATAAACTGGCGGCTTAATATCTGATTTATTGCATAGGGACTTATCATTCCAAATTGCACCTGCCCATTTATCTTCTTGAGCTTCAACATATCTACCTACAAAATGCATGCCACCTAATTTATCGTTTGGCTCACCACAAAAAATATGTCCAAACCCTACAGTTTCTTTTTCACTTCCACTATTTGTAAACCAAATGTTAGCCAGCTCATCTTTAAATAACTCCAAATCCGCATCTGGTGTGACAATTTGATGATCAAGCTCATCATATATTCCTTTCACTACTTCTTGATGCTGCGGACAACTAAGTAAAATTTTGAAATCTTCTTTATCTGGATGTGCTCCCCAATCTCCACAAACTTTCAACACTCCTCTATCGAAGTCAGTTAATTCTGGAAACGGTGGTATATAACCTGGTTGTGAACTGAAAAATGGTTCAAAATTGACCTCAACATTTTCTTCTACATAGCCGGTGTGAAAATAATGATCCATAATATAAAAAATAAACCCTATTATTGGTATTATTAAACACAAAATTAGTTTAACTGTCTTCGACATAATCACGTTCACAAAAAAGCTAGCTTACAAGAAACAATTTAAAAAAGTTTTAATCTAATCATTTTTGCAGAGCAGCAACTCCTGGCATTTCGTCACCACCCAGCCAACTTAAAAACGCTCCTCCACCAGTGGAAACACATGTAAAATCCTTATCGGTAAGGCCTGCAGCGCTTATTGCAGATAGACTATCACCTCCCCCTATTATGCTGGTTAACTTTCCTTTGTGCGTTAAGTCACTTACGACTTTCATTACCCCTATTGTACCATTTGCAAAAGCTGAATGTTCAAAAACACCAATAGGTCCATTCCACAGCAGAGTCTTACTGCTCGCTATTATACTGCTTATTGTACTCAAAGTTTGTGATCCGATATCCAAAATTATATCACCGTCCAAAATGGACTCAGTTTTTCTTGAAATACTAGTGCTGTAATCAGAGTTTACTGCAACCAGAACGTCTTCTGGCACAACTATTTTGCAATTGTTTTTATTTGCTGTTTCAACAATATTATGTAGAAGGTCGTCAACACCATTTTGAAAGAAAGATTTCCCTATATTTACTTTGCTAAATGACAAAAAATTATTGGCTATTGCACCACCTAGAACTAGGTAATCAACCTTTTCTGTTAGCTTCATAAGCACTTTTATTTTAGTTGATATTTTAGCTCCCCCAACTATCGCAGTAATAGGTTTAGCTTTAAACGATACAGCTTTTTCAAGACACTTTAGCTCATCTTGTAAGCAAAATCCCGCGTAGGAAGGTAAAAACTCTGTAATGCGTGAAATAGAAGCGTGAGCTCTGTGAGAGCAAGAAAATGCATCATTGACATATGTATCCGCCAGAGATGCTAATTGTCTGGCAAAGTTTGCATCATTCTCCTTTTCACCTTCATAAAATCTTAGATTCTCTAGTAATATTATATCTCCTGCATCCATAGCACTCACTGCTTTTTGCACTTTTTCACCAACGCAATCATCAATGAATTTCACTTTTTTATTTAGTAACTGTGATAAAGTGTCAATTATATTTTTTAGTGACAGATTATCGTCTCTAGCCTTTGGGCGTCCGAAATGCGATATAATAATAATCTTTGCACTCGCATTCACTAAATAATGAATAGTAGGCAATGCTCTCAAAATACGAGTGACATCACGAATTTCTCCATCTTTTATAGGAACATTGAAGTCAACTCTGAGTAAGACGGTTTTATTGTGAAGATCACAATTTTCTATACTGGGTATATTCATTGTAAAACTAAAGCTATAAAGCCACTATACAGCAGTTTGACCTAAAGTAAAGTTTTGAGTTATACGAACGTTTAAGGAAATTTGCACGCCAAACGCTTGACACTGGAACCTTATCGTCATGCCACCACGAACCGTCATACCGCGATTCATTCGCGGTATCTCTAGATCCCGCTAACAAGCAGCGGGATGACGGTTGTCAGGGTGTCAGGCTAGTACCTTCTCTTGTCATCCCAGTGCCCAGACACTGGGATCCAGAAAAGTTTGCTTGTTCACAAGCAAACTAGCATGGAAAGTGGTTACAACATTTTCGATGAGATTATATGGAAAACTGTATTCCAGTGTCAAGCACTGGAATACATCAGAGGGGCACTGGAATGACACCCTTTACGGGCTCTTAAATTGTAACTATAAATGTTTAAGAAATTTACCAAATAAAAAAAAGGCAAAAGAAGCCTCGTGGTGGTTGGCTATTTACCATGTACTAAAATACCGGCGTTTTTTTTATTCTAAAACGCTTGATTAAGAGCGATTTAGCTGCTTTTAACTTGCAACTAACCTACACCGCAAGTGTTTAAGAAATTTACTAAGCAGGAAAAAAGGCAAAGAAACCCCGTAGTAGCTAGCATTCAAATTCTCCCTTGTCAATTTGACGTTTTTTGCTGTCTTAAACGCTTTGTAAGCGCGTTTCGGCTTATATAGGTAAAAATCTAAAAATTTTTAAAGACATGCGATGCACGTAGTGCGAAAAATTAAACATGAGACGCCAAATACCCTAAGTTTTTTGTCATTAACCTGCACAGATTGCGAAGATAAATAAATAGCTTGAGTTTCATGATAAGGGGGTTGGCGGAGTTTGTCAAGTAAGTTTTTCGTTTAATCCGTTTCTTGATTTAGGTGCCCTTGACTTCCGGCTGGGTCGAATTTGTATAGCTACATTGTCGGTAAATCTAAATTGCTTTAATGATTTTGATTGAAAAATAGTTTTTCTATTATATAAATGCTACTTTAGGGTAATCAAAATGGAAGACGATAAATATAGCCTAGGTTTAAGAGTTATCCATTGGTTGATGGCTGTTTTTATTATCGGTATGCTTTGTTCTGGACTTTATATGAAAAGCCTGCCACTTAGCAATGAAATTAAGTTCAACATATACGCTATTCATAAGGCTTGCGGTATCACTATTCTTGGATTAATCATAGTACGCATATTTTTTCGCGTCTTTACTTATGTTCCACCACTTCCAGCAAATTTTTCTCGGTTTGTAATCAATATAAGTAAAGCAGTACACTTTGGTTTATATTCTTTAATGGTGCTAATGCCACTATCTGGCTATGTCATGTCTTCTGCTTCTGGCAAACAGATCAAATATTTTTTTCATATCCCTTTGTTGATTAATCAAAACAAAGATCTAGCTAACACGGCTAACGAGCTACATTCGATGCTTGCATATTTTATGGTACTCTTTATAATCTTACATATACTTGGCGCCTTAAAACACACATTTATAGATAAACAAAACATTTTTAAACGTATGATATAGGTTATATGTTAAGTAGCCTCTGGAAAAAAGGAACAGATTTTCTTGGCAGTGAGTTTGCTATAATGGGTGGTGCTATGAGCTGGGTTTCAGAGAGAAACTTGGTCTCAGCAATCTCAAACGCTGGTGGTTTTGGTGTGATTGCATGTGGTGCAATGTTCCCATACTTACTGGAAAAAGAAATCATAGAGACACAAAAATTAACTAACAAGCCATTTGGTGTAAACCTAATTACTATGCACCCAAAGTTGAGTGAGTTGATAGATGTGTGTATTGAAACGAAAGTGAGCCATATAGTGCTTGCCGGTGGACTGCCAACAAAGCCTAATATAGAAAAAATCAAGGGTGCAGGCATTAAAGTTATGTGCTTTGCACCAGCATTAAGCCTTGCGAAAAGGTTAGTAAAAATGGGAGTAGATGCATTAATAATAGAAGGAATGGAAGCAGGTGGGCATATAGGTCCAGTTAGCACTTCTGTTCTTGCACAAGAGATATTGCCTCATTTTAAAAATGAACAAATACCAGTGTTTGTTGCAGGTGGAATAGGAAGAGGTGAAATGATAGTTAATTACCTGGAAATGGGAGCAAGTGGCTGTCAAATAGGTACATTATTTGTCTGCACTAATGAGTCAATTGCCCACAAAAATTTTAAGGAAGTGTTTATTAAATCGGCCGCACGTAATGCAATACCTTCTGTACAGATAAGTGCTGATTTTCCTGTAATTCCTGTAAGAGCTATAGCCAACAAAGCAAGCGATGACTTCATGAAGCGTCAAAAAGAAGTTATTGATGAATACCAAAAGGGACAGATCTCAAAAGAAGATGGGCAGCTTGAAATAGAAAAGTTCTGGGCTGGAGCTTTAAGAAGGGCAGTGATTGAAGGAGATGTTGAAACAGGATCTTTAATGGCCGGCCAAAGTGTTGGCATGGTTGATAGGGAAAAGCCTGTAAAAGAAGTAGTGGATATGTTAGTTCAACAAGCAAAGAATCATATTAATAGCAAATCTGTAGAAGTAGAAAGCCCAGAAAGCAAATAGTTAAACGACCTTCCAATAAGCAAGTTGTCGCAATTATTTATAATATGGCATAATTGCCCAGTTTTAATGTAAAATTAACGCTAAAGAGGTATCTATACATTTTATTATGTATGGAGGAATGTTATGCACAGTCCTTTTAAAAAACCTAAGAGTAAGGAAGGAGATATTAACCAACAATTGAGCAACACTATATACAGAAAGGTAACAGCAGAAAATTATCAAGAAAATCAAGATGAGACTTCCAAAGAATGCAAAAGGTTGTTCAAGCAGGGAGCTAGTCCTAAAACATTGGCTGAATTGGAAAAAATACTGAGAGAACGACAAAATGAGCAGGCTATTGCAAAACACTTAGAGTCATCCAAGCAAGGAACTAGTCCTGAAGCATTAGCTGAGTTAGAAAAATCAGTGGGGAAAAAAAGAGAACATTATAATAATTATATCCAACACTTTCTTCCAGCGTTGAAAGCAGAAATAACAGAGTCAAAAAAACTAGACTCAAAAAAAAAGGCAGCAATAGTACAAACAATTTTGGATATTACTAACAGGAGCAGCAGTGTAAGCTCAATACCAAATGCTGTTGAAGAAAATATTGAAGATCAAATGCAGCTAAAACATATTGAAGAGCAAAACAACACACAAGAAACACCCTTGAATGTAGCTGAGAAAAAAAGTGGTGATAATAAAATACTTAGTAATTCAGATGTTACAGAGGAAGTGTTTGAAAAATATAGCAAGGTTGTGAAAGAAATAGAGGAGAAGCAAACTTCTAAACTCAGTAGTGGCAATGACTCAGATAGTGGAATAGACTCACCTGGACTGAGTGAAAAAAACTCGATATCACCAATAAATAGTAGAAAAAACAGTTTAACATCAATAGCAAGCACTTCATCTGAGGAAAGTTTAAACTCAACATTGAGCTCTGTTGAAGAAGATAATGGCTTACAACCAGAGGGTGGAGAAAAAACTGAGTTATTAGAATCAAATTTGGAATCCCCAAAAGAAAACGAGACTCAAGTGCAGCCAGAGCAGACTGTAAAAAAAGAGCCAAAAATGCAAGAAAATGAAAACTCAGATGGTCAAGCAAATCCAGATCAAGTTAAGAAAGATATCCTACTTAAAAACCAACCCAATAACAGAAATCTTCACGTTGCACTTGTAGCAGGTTGTGCTCTCTCCACAATAGGGTGCATTGTTGCAGGAGCAATGACATCAGGATTGATAGGAGCAGGACTACTTGCTATGGTTGCAGTGCTTGCTATAGCAGCAGTAGCTGAATTGCATTCAAACTTCCTATCAAGTAAATTAACATCCATTAATGTGAGTCCTCTTGTTGATGATAAGAGCTTACAGCATGTTCGCAGCGGTAAAAATTAAATATGTGTTACTTGTAGTGGATAAGTGAATTCAGTTCTTGCCTATTGATATAAAAGTTGTTATATTTGAGGAATGTTTAAAAGGTGTTTAGTTGATGCGCATTCAATTGAATAAAGTTTTGGTTTTTATAGCCTTATTAAGTTTCGTTTTTGCATCATATTCTAGCGAAGCAAGTTCGGCGAGTGATGAATTAAAGGGTATACAAGAAACGGTAAAAAATTTTATTTCTTCATTTTCAGTTAAAGATACTGTAGAAAATATGAGTCCTTCAACAATCATAGGGTTGTGTATAGCTGCAGTGATACTTGCAGTAGTGTTCAGAGGTCTAATCTTTTTTATGATAATGTTTGGTGTACTGGTCCTGATGTTCGGTAGTACAGAAAAGGCAACAGACTACTTAAAAGAAAAATTTAACTTTGCAAAAGATATAAAATTACAATCCGATAGCGAAAAAAAAGATAAAAATTAAGATAGTATTTTTATCTTTTTTAATTATCTTTATTGAATACGCATATGCAGTTAAAAGTACCAACAGTTAACTCTAAGATTAAAAAAAAGAACAACTTAGCATTACTAGAAAGCATTGATTTAGATTTTGTTCCTTATGCTTGTCATTACGATGAAGAAACCATACTAACAAAACAGGGAGAATTGTTAAAAATAATCAAGTTAGAAGATTATTCTTCTGTTGATAACTACAGCGACCTCAGAACTGAAATTAGAAAAAGCATATCAAAAAATATTAATAGCCTGTATTTTACCGTTTGGATTCATACCGTTAGAAAGCGCAATAAACTGAGCTTGAAATGGAATAAAACTGAAGACTTCTCTGACAACCTACATTCAACGTGGTTTAATAAACTAACTGATAGTAAATTACAGTATATAAATGAACTATACATTGTAATATTGTTTAGCGATTTTGGCAAGCATACTAATAATTCGTTTTTTTTCAATAGAATAAAGAATAAGCATAAGTTGTCTTTACAAGAAAGCCATCAGGAGTTGCAAAAGATAACTGACGTAATTCAAAATGATTTAGGACCTTTTGGAGCTAAAAAACTGAGTCTAAGGTTTAGTGAAGGTAAAATATATTCTGAAATGATAGAATTTCTCCACTATATTGTTACATTAACGCACAAAGATTATCCAATACATGAAAGGGACCTGTCGCAATATATTAGAAATTTTAAAATAGCTTTTGGTTTCAATACGTTTCAAACAATATTTGAAAATCAACAGAAATTTGGCTCTATTTTCAGCATAAAAGAATACCGGGAAATCTCTTTAGGTAATATAGATAGATGCTTGCAGCTTGAATCTGAATTTATCATTACAGAAATAATGATATTTACTAGTAATAACAAAGCAATAAAAGAATTTAAAAAACAAATCAACATGCTGCAAATTAGTGAGGATAATACCTTACTTAAAAGCTCAGGAATTGAAGAAATAATAGAGCTTGAAAAGACCTCTAGTATAGACTTCTGCCAACAGAAAATTATTTTTACAATATTTGCAGATGATAGGAATAAGTTAGCTGAAAGTATTAGTGATTTATCTTCTATAATGTCATTAGTTGGCTTCATGATGTTTAGAACTGATTTACATATGGAAAGTCATTTTTGGGCACAACTTCCAGGCAATTTTGCTTTTATTACGCAACCGAAAAATATCTTAACAAAATACGCTTGCAGCTTTGCTATGCTGCACGATTTTACGTCAGGTACATTAAAAGGAAGAAGGTGGAAAGAAGCGGTAATGATTTTTTTCTCAAAAAAAGGAAATCCTTACTTCTTTAATTTTCATGGAAAAAGAAATAATGGCCATACTACGATACTCGGAGCTCCAAATTCAGGCAGAACTTCACTCATTAATTTTCTATTATCAGAATCAAGAAAGTTTAACCCAAGAATTGTCATATTGGATAACACTGGAAAATCAATAATTTTTACTAAAGCAGTGAGTGGTAAATATTACATAATCGATCCAAAATATAAGGACAAAAGCCTAAAATTTAATCCACTAAACATTGAAGATAGTGCTTCCAATCGCAATATGTTGGTTGAACTGATCAGAAGAATGGTAGCCGATACGAGCTTGGTGGACGTAGAAGAAAAGATAAGAAAAATTGTGGATTCTATATTTGCTATACCCAAGGAATCACGTTCTATTTCACAAATTTCTGAGGTGCTCTTGCTCCTTGGGGGTAAGATAAGTAGATGGTGTGACGATGGTGACTTTGCTTACTTATTTCAAGATGGTAATGAATCAGATATTGACTGGGAAACAAAAATTATATCTCTCAACACCGCAAACCTTACAAAACAAAAGGAATGTATGTCCGTGATACTTTACTATTTTTTATATTCTTTTGAGGCAAAATGTGATGGCTCGCCTGCAATACTTGTTTTGGATGAAGCATGGGAGATAAGTAATATTTTTCCTACAGAGAAAGAGTTTGATAACTGGATGCAAAGAATGACGGAACTAAATGTTGTAGTAATCCTAAGTACTGAAAATTTAAATCTCGCATTTGCTAGCAAATTTACTCAATATTTAGATAAACATGTTGATACAAGAATCTTGATGCCGAACGTCAATGCAAATAGATTATACATGAAAGCATTTTCTTTATCAAAAGAGGAGCTGAATATAATTCTGCAGACGCCAACGCAGGAAGGTTTATTTTTGATAAAACAGTATAAAGGATTAGTAACTTTAAATTTAGATTTAAAGAATATGCAAGAAATACATGTACTTTCAGCTAACAAAGAGACGATAAAGTATATGTATGAGGCAATAAAAGAAAAAGGAGAAGAAGTTAATGAGTGGTTACCGGTATTTTATGAGAAGTGTAAAGCTTAATTTCTTATTGATATTTTTTTTGATACTTGGTCTTTCGTATCAAGGATATGCTGATTGTCCAACATTTGTAGAAAGTAATACTTGGTGGGAAGCAATAGTTGGTGGAGATTGGGTAAAGGAAATTAAGGTGCAAGCAATAAAAGATCAAGGAGTTGATGGTTACTTTAATCCCAAAATTAGAGTATGTGCTTATGATGGACAAAGTTATTGTTATGACTTACAAAGTGGGGAATCCTGCCGCCAGATATATGGAACGCAAGGTACAGGAGCTGGAGTTTCTGCTGCAGCTTTTATTGATTGGGAAGGGGATAAAACAAAAGCTGGAGGAGAAATTGCTCGGGGTCTTAAATGGGAATGGGCAGACGGTGTTACTGATGAGGAAAAAAGAAGATTCGCTAACTCTCCTAGAATATGTGCTTGCAGTCAAAAAGGGGCTTGTATGTCAGGAATTTCTTCATGGGGTTCTAGAGTATTTTCGGGTGAGAATATTTTTCGTCCTGGGGAGATGGAAAAAGTCTGTGATACCTGCTACCAAACGGCAGTAAAATGTGCTCCCGTGCCACTTGCACCTAGCCCCCCTCCATTCTGTGAACAACTTGCGATGTCACCTCCACAAGTTAGAATTATCCCTATAACACATGAAGACAATGATTACTTTGACCCTAAGGTTAAGGTAATAGCTGGTGATCTAATAGAAGAAGACGGAAAGATTGGAGAAAAATTAGATTTCCCTAAAGAGTATGGAAAAGATAAAGCTAAGGAACACCCTATTACAGACAAATATGGCACCACGTATGACTTCAAAACCTATAGAGAAAAAGATAAGCTCTGCGCTGAATACCTTGGAACTCAAAGTATAAATGAACAAAATCCACAGTTCGTCCGCTGTTTTCCTGCACCACCTGCTCCAGAACCTGAGATAGTGGAGATAGTAAATAAAAATACATTGAAAGTAGAAATGAAGATGAGTGAGAGCACTTGTGCTAAAGCACATGGAACCTATAGTAATGGTTCCTGTACTTTTAATGTTAATACTGACCTCAACCATCCTATAAACATTGGCCCCCTATCTTTAAAAGTAGTAAAACCAGCAATAGTAGCAAAAACAACTGATAGTAATATTGATAATATTATAGAAGGTATATTAGAAAGTAATCCGCAACAATTTAAAGTTCTGAAAGAATATGGCTATGTTCCTGATGTGCAAATTAAATGTTCTAAAGGCGGAAGTTTTTATAGTTTTAATGATTTTGAGAAAAAGTTAAAAGACAAATCTATTCAATGTGAATTTAATAACTCTAGGCAGCCGGAAATAGAAGTAAAGTATAAAGGAAATTCTAACAGTAAAATGCTTTGTCTTTCTGGATGGCAGCCAGAACCAGAGGAGTTTGTTCTTAAAAGAGAAAATAAAATAATACCACTAAAATTAATGGGAACAAGATATACTAAATACAATGCTGTTTACTCCAAGGAATCAAATCAGTTCTATTATCTTCCAAGCAAGGAAAATAAAAGAGCCGATCTCTTAAACAGAGATCAGAGTGAGTTAGATAAAATAATATTCAATAAACAAGGGTATGTTTTCTTCCCTGATGAAAATGAGCAGAAGAAGGGAGAATGCAGTTACTGTGTAAAAAGAAATGATGAGATAGACGATACATTTAAATCTAGTAAAGGACTGAAAGTAGTATACAAATTGACGGATGTAGAGCATAGAGAAAAATGTAATCAAGGTGATGATGGTTGTATCTGCTTTACTGGAACATGCAGCCGTTCAACACGATATGTAGACAAAGAAAACACTCAACCTTTTTATACAAAGATTTCACAAAATACAAATGGCGTTGTCACACAACAAGAAGCACCAATTAAAGCAAACAGAACGGAGGTCTTTTACGCTGATAAATTGTGTAGGTTCGATTTAGAAGGTCTCAAAAAGAAATTAAAAGAAAAATTAAAAGAGATAATCAAGGAACATCTGAAAAATAAGAAACCAGATCTTGAAAAAAATAATGCAAAATCCTATGATCATAAAAATAAAGATGTTTATACAGATGACTTATCAATAAAATTTGATCGTATTAAAATAGAAGCGTGGGGAAGTGGTGAAGCAGGTCATATACAAGGTAGTGGCTGTGACAATCAAAAATGCCATTCTACTGAAAGCAGAGTAGGGATGCCAGGAGATTATATTAAAGCTAAACTGAAAATCGATCCTAATTATCCTATAATTAAGGTGCAAGTCACAGAGGGAGGGGGTAACCAGGAAAGTAACTTCTCAGATAAGGACGGGGGACCTGTTTTCATAGAAATGTGCAATTCGCAGAAGCAACATTGCCAGCAACTGATTACTGTTGCAGGTGGAGGTGAGTATAGAACATACGGTGGTAAGGGTTATGAGGAAACAGTAATTCATAAGCAAGATTTAAAGCTAGAGGAGAAAATTGTAAAGGCAGATAAACTGAAGTCTACACAAGACAATCAAATAGCATATATAGAAAATGGTGAAATCAAGTATGAAACAGTAGAGTGTGGAAGTGGTTTGAGAAGCAGTAGATCTGGTGCAGGTGGCTGCATTAATAAAAGCAAAGGAATTTATGGTAAAGGCTCTCCAGGGTATGTGAAGATTAGACCTATTATAAAGGAATTTGACGAAGAAGAAATAAATGCTGCTATTAAAAAAGTAATAGAGGATCTATACGATCTTGAAACTATGACTGATTTTTGGGTAGGGGATCTTAACGTGAATATAAGTGGGATAATTAAAGAGGAAGTCAAAAAAGAATTATCAAGGTAAAAAGATATAGCTCTGGGAATGATGCTCTTGTTTTAATAATTAATTAAAGTAAAGCATGTAGTAAATGGTGTAATTGCTGTATCTTAACAAAAAGGTATAACGAATGTAAGAGGAGGGTGCTTTATGTCTCTAAAGAATAAAATTTCTGAGTTAATAGAACAACAATTTAGCATTAAATACCATGACAATTATTTGGCTTACACTATACATAATTGGGCTGCAAGCGAAATATCTGATTCTATTACTTTTTGCATAATTGGTTGTGGAAATTGCAAGATTGGATATCAAGATGTTGCAAAGTCATTCAACATAACAAAAGAAGAAATTGACCAAGGTAATATTGCAAGCATAGAAAGTAAAATAAAAAGTGAAGCTGAAAAATCAGGTAGCGAGTTTTCTGAGTTGATTTCTAGAGTGGATCAATCGCTAAAAGAGCAGAGTGAAAAGTCTATTGTACAAATTTTAGATTCATCCGCTGAGGAGATGTTAAGGAGTTTCTGTGATAGCCCTGTACAGTCTCCAGAGCCTCAAGAACCCTCTGCTTCATCTGAAGAGCATGCTACAGAAGGCCCAGAAACTAGTGTTAATTCAGATCTTTTGTCAACCTAATCAACCCCATATATATGTTTTTTTTGTACCCATGCTTTGCGTTTTGGGGTGGAAAGAAAGCACCATTCTTCGTTGCATTTTTCTATCTTCATCACAACAAACTTGTCTATTTTCATAGTAATCTTGCTGTCTACACTCTGTTTTTGATATCCATAAGTATCTTCTTTTACAATCGCGTAGCGCTTATCACTAAGAAGATTGCCTTTTATCCATCCGCAGTCTTCATCTATATCGCAGACCTTTTTCCAACTCTCAAACTCTTCTATCACTTTCAGGGGCAGATTTTTGCAAGTGTATATCCATTTTACAGGATAGTGAAACCCTGGCCCCGTTCTCATGTTGATCTTATTTGATTTGGTTGAAACAAAGTTGTTAGCAAACAAGCTATGGCTAAATAATAAAAACAATAGGATAATAGTACTGAACCAAGATCCCAGTGTCACGCACTGGGATAACGTGAGGGATAGTGTAACAGACTTATTCATCATAATTCACGATTAGGTTGACATAAGATAAAGAGTAAATTAAAAATTGAATAGATCTTTAAATGCAAAATCAATGCCTATAGAAATATTAATGCCTGCTCTTTCACCGACAATGAGCAAAACTGGAGGAAAAATTGTAAAGTGGCATAAAAAAGAACAAGACAAAGTTGAAGTAGGCGACGTAATTGCTGAGATAGAGACTGATAAAGCCATAATGGAGTTTGAATCTATAGATGAAGGAGTTTTAGCAAAAATTTTAGTAACAGAAGGAACAAGTGGCGTGCCTGTAAATCAACCAATAGCTTTAATGCTGGAAGAAGGAGAAGATGAAAGTGCACTTAACAACTATACTTCAACTTCCATCAATAGTGCAGTTAAAAAGGAAGTGACAAAAAGTGCTGTTGATAATCAAAAATCAGAACACCAAGATTTAAACGGAAAGCCAATAAGTCATTCTTCGGTGTCATTCCAGCGCGTGACGCTGGAATCCAACCCCTCAATGTCATCCCAGTGCTTGACACTGGGATCTAGAAAAGAAGAATGGATCCCAGTGTCAGCTACTCAGATGACAGAGGGTTATGCAGAAGGTAGAACAAAAATAAGCCCATTAGCTAAGAAAATAGCTCAAAATGAAGGGGTTAATGTGCAGCAATTAAAAGGTACAGGACCATATGGTCGCATAATTAAGGCTGATGTGTTGGAGTTTTTAGGCAGTGGTATACATACTGAAAGTCCTGAGAAAGATACCATAGTTGAAGTAAGCAACATGCGCCAAGTGATAGCACAGCGCCTGACTGAATCAAAACAGAATGTTCCACATTTTTATTTAACTGTAGACTGCCAGGTTGATAAGTTAATATCGTTAAAAAACGAGATTAACTCAGCAGATGAAAACAATAAAGTAACAATTAATGATCTAATCATAAAAGCTGCAGCTTTCAGCATGAAAAAATTTCCTGATATAAATTCTTCGTGGATAGATAATAAAATACTGAGATATTCAAATATAGATATTTCAATCGCTGTGGCACTTGAAGATGGGCTAATTACTCCTATAGTAAAAAATGCTGATAAAAAGGGTATTTTATCTATATCAAAAGAAGTGAAAGATTTAGTAAGCAGAGCAAGATCTGGAAAATTGAAACCTGAAGAGTTTCAAGGAGGAGGGTTTACTATCTCCAACTTAGGGATGTTTGGTATAAAAGCCTTCAGTGCTATAATCAATCCGCCGCAATCTTGCATTATGGCAGTTGGTGCATCTAAAAAACAACCAATTGTTATGAATGAGAAAATAGAAATAGCAGAAATAATGACAGTAACGCTCTCTGTTGACCATAGAGCAGTTGATGGGGCACTCGGAGCAAAGTTTTTAAATGCCTTTAAGCATTATATAGAGAATCCTCTGGTGATGCTTATTGAAACTGCGGTAATCTATTAGCATTGTTATTACAAAATTAATACCTCTAAGTTTATACTTTTATTAGTTAATAGGTTTAGAGGTAAAAAAATGAATACTACAGTAGAAAAAAATAATCCAAAAATTTTTCCTCAAAATGAAGGAAAGATTAACTCAAAAGGCATGGTTGCCCCACCTGTTCCTCCGAAATCTTCCCAAGCTAAATTTGCTGGAATAAAAGCAATTTTTGAGCGAAATGTACCTCATTCTCAAGCAAATGATAGTAATAAAACAGTGAGTAGCAATCTTGGAAGAACATTTGGCCCAACAATGCAAAAACTCATGGAAGACAACATTCATAGCACTCCTAACAAACAACGCCGCAATTCAGGGGATAGTGGTATCAGTGATATTAGTAGCAGCACTTCTGATGATGAGGATAGAACAATAAAAGATAAAATGATGGAAAATGTTAAGCAGGATAACCATCAAAAAAGCTTTGATTTACATAAAGTACAAGCAACTGATGAATTAGAAACCGTAAAATTTCTCAAAACGCTAAGCAAGAAAGAAAGAGAAAAACTTGGTTTTTCTCCTAAACAGCAAAATAACCAAAAGGTTGAGACTAGCAAAAAAACTTATAATCCACTTGATTGGAATCCAATCTATCAAGGTAAAAAGCTCTTTAGCTTAGGCAATATGTCGAGTAATTCGTCTTCATGTAGTGAAAAAAGCAATATTTCAGATGTAAGCGATAAGTCTAATAATTCAAACATTGTTAGATGTAATATTACTAGGAGTAACAGTAAGGAAGACCTTCGTAAACCTGATGCTTCACATAATGACAAATCTGCAGGTAAAAAATTATCTAATGTCAATGTAAGCGAATTAATCAGAAAGTTTGAACAAGGTAATGACATAGTAAAAGGGCGTTAATCAAATGTTACCCTATCTTTGTATATGTGAAGGTAGGGTATCTTTTCAAAATAGTATATCCTTTATAGCTTTGTTAATTTTTGACTCCCTCTCTGCAAAAGCAGTTTCTAGAGAGGTTTTAAGTTTTTCCCATTCTTCTTGACCATTTAGAACTAAAGATTTATATTCATTTTCAATTTTTTCCAAGGATCTTTGACATGAGGAATCTAGTTCCTCATATATATCAATATTTATTGATTGCAGTATTACCAAAAATGCAAACAAATTCGGATCAGGTAATTCTTCTCTTGTGTGATTCAGAAGACACAGCTTTATTTTTTTTACGCAGTATTCTATTGTTTTTAACGATAGTGACAGGCTTTCTGCATAAAATATAAAACTATCTACAATCAAATTTTTTGACTTTTTCGGTAATTTAATATTTTCAAATAGTTCTTTTGTAAATTTTTCTATCGGTTGTTTTGGCAAATGTAAAGAGAGATCAGTAAAAGATTTTAGGTCAAAATTTGGTCCAAGTATTGTGCTGATTGCTCTTTGTACATTACTCTTATCTTTACTTACAGAAATAATGAAAACCAGCCCCTCCACATCAAGCATATACTTTATAGATTCCAAAAAATCGACAACGAATTTAGGACGGCACACATCAAGATTATCCACCATTATATAAATGTTTTTGTCTTTTCTGATTTTATTAACCACATCCGCTAACTGTATTTTGAAATCTCTAGTACTCTCTTTTCTTCTTTGGAGAAGACTTAATTCACTCAAGACAAAACCTATGTCTTTTTTATCAGCCTCTTTTGCAGCATCAAGAAATACTGAAAGCATAGCAAGTGGAGATTTACTGATCAGCTTTCCTAGTGTGTTTAGAGAAAATAGCTCTTGGTTTATGTTCTTGAACTGTTGTATAACGCTTCTTTTTACTTCATACGATGCAAATAAATCTTCAAATAGAAAATTTAAAAAAGAAGGAAGTGGTTGGTCCAATGCATTGATATCCCATGCACTATAATAAGCTACAATTTCATTTTGCTGTTTTAACTCTTTTACCCATTCTTTCAAAAAAAACGTCTTGCCCCATCCATCATATCCTTCTAAAGATATTATTGTAAAAGACTGATCAATTGTTTTAATTATAGTGTTGAATTTACCTGAAAATTGCTTATAGTTTAGGCGGTCATTTTCCCAAGCCACCACTTTAAGTGGTGGCACTATTTTTTTCTTTTTGAATGTTATGAGCGATATAAGTTTTTTTAAGCACATGTCTTATTTTATATTTAACTCATATTCTTGTCTTGAAGTAAGTGCTATCCTCAGCGTTCCTTCAGCAAGATAGTCAATTTCTCCGCCCATTGGTATGCCGCAAGCAAGGCGTGATATTTTCACATCCAAATTTTTTAGCAATTCAATTATATATTGTGCAGTAACTTGGCCCTCTAATGTCGGATTAATTGCGATAATTATCTCTTCAATTTTAGACTCTGTCACTCTTTTCAGAATAGTGTCAAGGTTGAGTTCTTTTGGACCTATGCCATTTATTGCAGACAATCTGCCACCCAAAACATGGTATAAACCTGAATATATATTTCCTTTTTCAAACGCCCATAGATCACCTAATTCTTCTACTACACACAGTAACTTAGTGTCACGTTTTGGGTTAGTACAAATAGAACAAGGTGACTTAGTATCTAGATTTCCGCAAACTTCACACTCTATTATAAGATCTGCTAGCTCTTTAATCAAAGATGCAAGTGGTAGCATAACTTTTTCTTTGTTTTGGAGTAAATGTATAACTAACCTGCGTGATGATGATGGCCCTAAACTTGGCAATTTAGAGAAAGCATGAACTAGATTTTTTATGTTAATGTTCATCCAATAAATTCAGAATAGGTAGTCAAATGGTAACATCAAACCCTTTGTAAAGAAAGTGGTAAGTTTCTCTTGATCCCACTTTGATCAGCTATAGAAAAAATTTTTTACTTTAACGAAAAAAATTACTTCCGCACACTTAAAGCCTGATTATAATAGACTTCTTGCATAACCCAAACTAAGTAGAAAAAAGGTATAGCTCTTTCCATAAAAGTCCGGATGTGATAGGATAAGGGTAGATGATGATAAGGAGGTTGAATGCCAGCAGCATATAGTTATGATTTAAGAAAAAAAGCAATGGAAGCGCTAGACGAAGGAGAAAGCAGAGAAACAGTGGCAGCAAGATTTAAGATTGGACGAACTACTTTATGGGAGTGGCAGCAAAGAAGAAAAGAAACAGGAGACTTTCAATCAAAAAAACTTGGAAATGGGGGTTACAATCACAAAATTACCGACTGGGATACCTTTGCCAAATTTGCCAGAGAACACGGAGGAAAGACTCTATCGGAAATGGCTAAACTTTGGAACAACGTTAGTATCCAAACGATCTATCGAGCCCTTAAAAAAATTGAATTTACGCGCAAAAAAAGACATATGGATACAAGGAAAGAAACGAAGAAAAACGTGCTGAATTTTTGAAAATTATAGCGACAAAAGAACCTAAAAACTTAGTGTATATAGATGAGTCTGGCATTGATAACACCGAAGACTACCCCTACGGATATTGCCAGAAAGGACAGCGGTTTTATGCCTTAAAATCTGGAAAGAAAACTCAACGAATCAGTATGGTTGCAGCCTTAAGTGGAAGAAAGATAGTTGTTCCGTTAACCTTTGAAGGCCACTGTAATATGGATGTTTTTAATGGATGGTTTGAGCAATTTTTGACACCGATCTTGGAACCTGGACAGACTGTCATTCTTGACAATGCTACTTTTCATAAGTCTGATAAGATTATCGAGCTTGCTAAAGGGGTTGGTGCAGAAATTTTGTATCTGCCGCCTTATTCTCCAGATTTCAACAAAATTGAGCATCATTGGTTTGCTATAAAAAACAGAGCCAGGAAAAACATTCCTCTATTCGAATCCTTTCGTCGTGCTGTTGATTCTGCCTTCCTATGACCTGTTCGGACTATTATGAGAAATGCTATATCATCCAAGTAGCTGACACTGGTTCCTTTATGACGGCAGTACCTTCTCCTGTCATCCGAGTAGCCGACTACTTGGATCCAGGAAATTTAACTCTACCAAGTAAATGTACAATAAGAACTAGATTCCAGACTGGAATGACAGCAGTCCTACGTCATACCGCGATTCATTCTCGGTATCTCTAGATCCCGCTAACAAGTAGCGGGATGACGGTTGTCAGGCTAGCTGTCATCCCAGTGCCCAGACACTGGGATCCAGAAATTTTAATTGTAAGTAAGCATACTGGGTTGATAAGTATAAAAGTAGCTAGAAAATAAACATTTTTGATGAGATTATATGGAAAACTGGATGCCAGTGTCAAGCACTGGCATGACACCCTTCACGGACTTTTAAATTACTTTAGCTATAAATATTAAGAAATTTACTAAATGAAAAAAAAGGCAAAAGAAGCCCTGGGGTTATTATCCGCTTTAAAATATTGGCGTTTTTTATGTTTTAAACGCTTGACAAGCGAAATTCAGCTGCTTTTAATTGCAACTAACTTACGCTGCAAATGTTTAAGAAATTTACTAAGCAGAAAAAAAGACAAAGAACCCCCGAGTTAGCTAGTCTTTTACTATCTCTGTCGAGTATTGGCATTTTTTGATGTCTTGTAACGCTTTATAAGCGCGTTCAGCTTATTTAGATAAAAATCTAGATGTAGATGAAGTTTTGTAAAGACATACAGTATCTATATACTGCAAAAAATTGAACATAAGACGCCGATACATTAAGTAATCCTTACCTTTTAATCTGCAGATTGGCGAAAGCAAATACAATAGCTTCACTATCATGATAAGGGCGCTGGCGAAGGGTGTCAAGTAAGTTTTTTCGTTTCTATGTTGTCAGCTACTTGGATGACGCCAATCTGAGTTAGAGGTTGTCCGGAAACAAGTAAAAGGCTATAATATCTGAAATTTTAGTACGGGGTAAAGATGAGAAAAAAGTATCCAACAGATCTAAGCGAAAGGGAATGGGCAAGAATAGAAAAACACTTCAGAGTATCATACAAGAAAGGAGGAAGGCCGCCAAAGTATAGCAAAAGAGAAATATTAGAAGCAATTTTCTATGTATTGCGTACAGGGTGTCAATGGCGGTATTTACCAAATGATTTTCCGCTATGGAAGACTGTGTATGAGCAGTTCAGGCAATGGAAGAAGCAGGGAATTTTTGAGAAAATGAATTATGAAATTACAAAATATAGTAGAAGAAAAATAGGAAGGAATGAGCAGCCGAGTGCCTGTATAGTAGATAGTCAATCTGTAAAGACTACAGAAAAGGGGGGATCAAAGGCTATGATGGAAGTAAAAAAGTAAAGGGTAGAAAAAGGCATATAATTACAGACACTCAGGGTTTTATACTAGGTTGTTACGTAGGCGCTGCTAACGAAAATGATAGAGATGGTATTAAAATAGCATTAAACAATATGAGAACAAAATATACTAAAGTTAAAAAAATGTGGGCTGACATGGGATACCAAGGAAGAAATTTAAAGAATCACATAAAGGAAGAATATGACATAGATATTGAAATTGTTAAAAGGCCTACATGTAGATTTTGGGTGCACAAAGATACGCCACCTGAGCTACTACCAACAAGAGAACAAGGGTTTAAAGTACAGCCAAGAAGATGGGTTGTAGAAAGGACTTTTGCTTGGGTTAATAGGAATAGAAGGCTATCGAAGGAGTATGATTTACTCACAACATCCACTGAGAATTTCATATACCTAGCTATGAGTAGGGTTATGTTAAAGAGGGAATATGCTTGAATTTACTTGTTTCCGGACAACCTCATATAGCATTTCTCATAATAGTCCGAACAGGTCATAGGAAGGCAGAATCAACAGCACGACGAAAGGATTCGAATAGAGGAATGTTTTTCCTGGCTCTGTTTTTTATAGCAAACCAATGATGCTCAATTTTGTTGAAATCTGGAGAATAAGGCGGCAGATACAAAATTTCTGCACCAACCCCTTTAGCAAGCTCGATAATCTTATCAGACTTATGAAAAGTAGCATTGTCAAGAATGACAGTCTGTCCAGGTTCCAAGATCGGTGTCAAAAATTGCTCAAACCATCCATTAAAAACATCCATATTACAGTGGCCTTCAAAGGTTAACGGAACAACTATCTTTCTTCCACTTAAGGCTGCAACCATACTGATTCGTTGAGTTTTCTTTCCAGATTTTAAGGCATAAAACCGCTGTCCTTTCTGGCAATATCCGTAGGGGTAGTCTTCGGTGTTATCAATGCCAGACTCATCTATATACACTAAGTTTTTAGGTTCTTTTGTCGCTATAATTTTCAAAAATTCAGCACGTTTTTCTTCGTTTCTTTCCTTGTATCCATATGTCTTTTTTTGCGCGTAAATTCAATTTTTTTAAGGGCTCGATAGATCGTTTGGATACTAACGTTGTTCCAAAGTTTAGCCATTTCCGATAGAGTCTTTCCTCCGTGTTCTCTGGCAAATTTGGCAAAGGTATCCCAGTCGGTAATTTTGTGATTGTAACCCCCATTTCCAAGTTTTTTTGATTGAAAGTCTCCTGTTTCTTTTCTTCTTTGCTGCCACTCCCATAAAGTAGTTCGTCCAATCTTAAATCTTGCTGCCACTGTTTCTCTGCTTTCTCCTTCGTCTAGCGCTTCCATTGCTTTTTTTCTTAAATCATAACTATATGCTGCTGGCATTCAACCTCCTTATCATCATCTACCCTTATCCTATCACATCCGGACTTTTATGGAAAGAGCTATAAGAGGTTGTCCGGAAACTAGTAAATTCAAGCATATTCCCTCTTTAACATAACCCTACTCATAGCTAGGTATATGAAATTCTCAGTGGATGTTGTGAGTAAATCATACTCCTTCGATAGCCTTCTATTCCTATTAACCCAAGCAAAAGTCCTTTCTACAACCCATCTTCTTGGCTGTACTTTAAACCCTTGTTCTCTTGTTGGTAGTAGCTCAGGTGGCGTATCTTTGTGCACCCAAAATCTACATGTAGGCCTTTTAACAATTTCAATATCTATGTCATATTCTTCCTTTATGTGATTCTTTAAATTTCTTCCTTGGTATCCCATGTCAGCCCACATTTTTTTAACTTTAGTATATTTTGTTCTCATATTGTTTAATGCTATTTTAATACCATCTCTATCATTTTCGTTAGCAGCGCCTACGTAACAACCTAGTATAAAACCCTGAGTGTCTGTAATTATATGCCTTTTTCTACCCTTTACTTTTTTACTTCCATCATAGCCTTTGATCCCCCCTTTTCTGTAGTCTTTACAGATTGACTATCTACTATACAGGCACTCGGCTGCTCATTCCTTCCTATTTTTCTTCTACTATATTTTGTAATTTCATAATTCATTTTCTCAAAAATTCCCTGCTTCTTCCATTGCCTGAACTGCTCATACACAGTCTTCCATAGCGGGAAATCATTTGGTAAATACCGCCATTGACACCCTGTACGCAATACATAGAAAATTGCTTCTAATATTTCTCTTTTGCTATACTTTGGCGGCCTTCCTCCTTTCTTGTATGATACTCTGAAGTGTTTTTCTATTCTTGCCCATTCCCTTTCGCTTAGATCTGTTGGATACTTTTTTCTCATCTTTACCCCGTACTAAAATTTCAGATATTATAGCCTTTTACTTGTTTCCGGACAACCTCTAACTACACCAACTCACATTCAGCAAAAAAGAAAGCTATCTCCTTACGAGCATTTTCTAGACTATCCGAGCCGTGGACTCTATTTTCACTAATATCATCAGCAAAATCACCCCTGATTGTGCCTTTATCTGCCTGCTTTGGATTGGTAGCTCCCATGATTTGTCTGTATTTACTTACTGCATTTTCACCAACTAAAACTTGAACTACCACAGAACCAGAGGTCATAAACTCTACTAATTCCCCAAAAAAAGGCCTATCTTTATGAATTTCATAAAACAGCTCTGCTTGTTTTTTTGTTAGTAACATCATTTTTTGTGCTGTGATTTTCAGCCCAGATTGTTCGATGTAGGAATTTATATTGCCTGTAATATTATTTTTTACTGCATCAGGTTTTAAGATTGAAAGTGTCTTCTCAATTGCCATATTATTTCCTTATATAAAATAGTATATTTATAGATTTATTTTATTGTAAATTTTGATTTGATAAAAGCAGTTTTTTATTTATAGTTAAGAATAAACCATCAAGGAGGTATTGTATGGGTGAATGTTGTAAAAATAACACTACTAAACAAGCTGAGCCTACCACTAAAAAACAAGCTAAATCTACTACTAAAAAATTAGTAAGTAACTTTAAGTCATCACTTTTTTGTGGAACAAAAGGATTTTTAACTTTTAATTTGGCCTTTTTAAGTTATTTGGAATATAGTTCACATCATAATACAGAATTAAAAAAAGGTGCTGCCTTTGCAATGAAAAGGAATACTATTCCATTGCTTGAAATGGCTATCATAGTGCCATTTGTTTGTTTTGCACTGCCAGCTATGCTAGGCAGTATGAGCCTCATGCAATGCGCACTTTTATGTGCTTCCTTAATGATTGCCACATGTTTTATTGTCAGAACTTTTCATCTGCGTGAGAAGTTAATGGAAAAAATCACTAACCATAGTAGAAAAGAAATAGACGCGGAATTTAAGAAAGATACTATAAAATTTCCTATCTTTGATCAAAATAGAAAACACACCGAGTATAATTCGCCTAACTCAGGGCGACTACTGGATGAAACAAGTAGCACCTCTCTTTTCGTTAAAGTTTTACTTTTTCCCCTCAAGGTTCTTCTGAATGTCCTGCAAAGTTGTATAATGCTATCTTTAGCTGCTGTTGAACTTCTTGAAACGGTACCAAGTCTTTTTGTCGATACATTTTTCGATTGGAACTTCACATCCACCAAGAGTAACCTGAAGAGATCAGGCCACTTATTGTATGCCAGTGTAAGAAATTTAGTGCCTATAACTAAATTTGATGAGTGTGTAGCTAATTTTATAGGCACCCCAGAAGTAACTTGTTGTAGTAGTGCGTAGGTGAAAAAGGCAGTTATCTTATTTAATCTTGGCGGGCCTGATTCACTAAATGCGGTCCGTCCTTTTTTATTCAACCTTTTTTATGACAGGAGAATAATCAATCTACCGAATCCCTTTCGGTTTCTTTTAGCAAAGTTTATATCTGCGAAACGAGAAAATACTGCACGAAAAATATACGAGGAAATTGGAGGTAAATCGCCAATTCTAGAGAATACAAAAATGCAAGCTAATGCTTTAGAACTAAAATTAAACGAAAATAGAAACCATGTACACAAGGTATTCATCTGCATGCGCTATTGGCGTCCATTTGCTGACGAAGTTATTGAAAGTGTAAAACAGTTTGATCCTGACGAAGTAATTCTGCTGCCACTGTATCCACAATATTCAACTACCACAACTCTGTCATCCATCGAGAATTGGCAAAAAAATGCTAAACGGTATGGCCTAAAATGCAATACAAAAATGATTCACCGTTATTATGATAACCAAGATTTTATTGAAGCTCACACTAATCTGATAGCTAAGTACTATAAATTGGCTAGAAAAATCGGTAAACCAAGAGTCCTATTTTCAGCACATAGCTTACCTCTTAGTATCATTAAAAAGGGCGACCCTTACGCTTCACAGGTAGAAAGAAGCGTAGAGTTAATAGTAGAAAAGTTAGCTATCAATAACTTAGATTGGTCAATATGTTATCAGAGTAAGATTGGTCCTGTAAAATGGCTAGAGCCAAGCACTGAAAGTGAGCTATTACGCGCAAAAGCTGATGGTGTACCTGTAGTTCTATCACCTATATCTTTTGTTTCTGAGCATTCAGAAACTCTAGTTGAACTTGATATAGAATATAAAGCAATTATCAAGGATGGATATTACTTTCGTGTGCCAACTCTCAGTACCGATCCCTTGTTTATAAAATGCTTAGCCGATTTGTGCATAAATCTCCCTTAAAGTCCTGATTCATAGGGCTTTTCTTTTAGGATTTTATGTGATAGAATAACAGGAAGTTATTAACTATTTCATGCCAAACAAGCTAAAAAAGAAATCTAACATACTCGCACAAAGGGTGCATGATATTTATGATCATGATTTCAGGAAGGTAATCTGCATCACAACAGGTTTAACAGCCCTATTGTGTAAGATTTCACTGCAATTTTGCTGCGAGTTCATTGACAATAATAGATCCAATATCTTTCTTATACGGAATGTTGCTCGACTAGTAAAGTTTCCGACATCTATTCTATACATTGCCCATTCTGCATTTACTCTACAGGATCTAATTAAGGATTACAGAAACCCTGAGAGTAAAAAAGAGCTGGCAAAAATTGTGGGTAAATCGGCTAATCTTGCAAGCAGCACCATAGAAGCGCTAATGATGTTGAAAATCATCCATTTTTGCACTGGAAGCAATACAGACATAATAAGTTATATTAACTTAACCTCAACGATCCTATTTTTGTTCATTTCAGAACCTATAAGCTATTATTATACATGCAAGGAATATCTGGATAATAAGGATCCTGAAAAGTCTGCTGAGTGTAAGAAGAACCTTATTATTAGCACATTAACTTTGTCGTTAGGTTTATTAAACTTCATATTAAGAAGGATAGAGACTCCAACTATACCAATAAACTTAGGTAATGGTATAATCTATAATTTCAACTTAAGCGTAACAGTCAGCATAATATATAGTGCAGTATTTCTTGCAGTTCAGCTTGACAAATTGTTTCAACAACCTGTCAATGATGATCCTTCCACTGAACTTGATGATGTTCATAATATAAACGGTCATTCTAATGACAGCACTGTAGAGGTATAAGAATTAGGGATGAAAAGATTTTATTTCTACTGCCAACGCTAGTACTGCTAATTTGCTAACAATACTCCAAAGTGATAGAATTTTACCTTCTACAACCTGGCTAACATCATGAAACTCACAGTCAGTGGCATTCAAGCTAGAATATACATCTTTTCTGCTATTACATCGGTATAAGTAACATGTTGGAGTATCTCCTATATAGTATATTAGCGGTTCTGCAGAACTGCTTTTAAACATGTCAATGGTTGGTACACCTTCTTGTATAATAACGCTATTGATTGCTATTCCTTCTTTTATCTTTTTCATTTTATGACGCTTTTTTTTATTGAGGTTTAATATTTCCTCTCCACTTGTTGCTGTTATAATGCCCATCCCATATGTGCCATTGCTTGCTTTGATAAAAACGTAAGGTTGTGTTTTTATTTCATATTCCTCATATTTTTTTTGCACTAGAGATAATATTTGGTCAACTTTAGTTGCTACTGCTCCTAGTGACAAATCATCATCAAAATCAACTCCATCACGGCTCTCTGTAAGCACAGAAATTAGCCATGGGTCTATTTTAAATTTGCCACAAAACTCAGATGCTAATTCTTGATAGATTTCAAAATACTTAAATTTCTGCCTGCTATGCCAACCGTATAGTGGGCTTGGTACTATATCTTGCTTTACGTCTTTCAGCGTGTCTGGAATGTGGCTCGTCATATCACGGTTCAGTATAATAACATCAGGCACAAATCCTGAAGTTGTCTTTAGCAGAGAGTTTTCTTTCACAACAGTTTCATACTGTTCTATTAAATTGTATACTTCATTATATAAAAGGCCAATTCTAGTCTCAAAACCTGCGAGTTGTAGTATTTTCTCTATAACAAATACGTTTTCTATATACATTTTATTGCGTGTATAATTTTCCGGTATTATAAGAACCTTTTTGTATTGATGTCTTTTAAAATAGCTTTTTATCAATCTTGCTGCCATCGTTCTTGATTCTTCACTTAAGTTATTGAACCCCGCAGGAAATAAATTAGCGTCTACTGGAACGATTTTATAGCCAGAGTTTCTAAGATCTATAGAGCTATAAAATGGCGATGTAAGGCCATTAAATTTTGCTTCGAACCAATTATTTATACTTTTTTCCAAATCTGGGTGAATTATGTTTTGCATCTGCACTTTAAATGTTATAAGGAAGGTATTATATTATAAGCTATAGTTGAACATATTTAGTAAATTTGACTAAAGATTAAAGTATAATGAGATTCTTATTTAAAGTGATAGAAAAATGATTCAACACGATAACAATAAAATGTATGGCACTACTATATTATCAATTAGAAAAGATAAAAGTGTAGTAGTAATAGGTGACGGACAAGTTTCACTGGGCCACACTGTTATAAAATCTGGAGCAAAAAAAGTTAGGCGTCTTTCTGGTGATTCCGTAATTGCTGGATTTGCCGGGGCAACAGCCGACGCATTTACTCTTTTTGAAAGATTAGAATCTAAACTTGACAAGCACCCAGGGCAATTAATGAGAGCATGTGTTGAACTTGCAAAAGACTGGAGAATGGATAAATATCTGAGGAAATTAGAAGCTATGATGATCGTTGCAGATAAATCTATTTCATTAGTAATTACGGGAACAGGTGATGTTCTTGAACCTGAAGATGGAGTCGCAGCTATTGGCTCTGGGGGAAATTTTGCTCTATCTGCAGCAAGAGCTTTAATTGACATTAAAGGAATATCAATAGAGGAAATTGCGAAAAAGGCTATGAAGATAGCTGGCGATATATGTGTTTATACAAATCATAATGTAGTTATTGAAAAGATAGAGGAGTGATATGTCTTCCAAGCAAAAAACTTTATGCACCAATTTTTCCAATCAGCCCATAACCCTTTCAGAAGGGCGGTCTTGTAGTAGTGACACCTACGATGAAAAAGATAACCTCTATAAAGATACTAAGAGTGGTTTTGATTCAAATGACAGCGATGTTCAAGTTAATGACAGCACTCAAGTTTTGTTAGATGACCTGCCACCACAGAAGATAGTTAAAGAATTGGACAGATTCATAATCGGACAGGATGATGCAAAGCGTGCTGTTGCTATTGCGCTCAGAAATCGTTGGCGTCGCAATCAGGTTCCATTTCCATTGCGTGATGAAATCATACCTAAGAATATATTGATGATCGGTCATACAGGGGTTGGTAAAACTGAAATAGCTCGTCGCTTAGCAAAACTTGCCGGTGCACCGTTCATAAAAATTGAGGCAACGAAGTTTACTGAAATAGGGTACGTTGGACGTGACGTTGATTCGATAATACGCGATTTAGTTGATGCAGCAATAGTTTTAGTTAAAGAGAAAGCCCGTAAAGCCTTAGCTAAAAAGGCTTTAATTTTAGCTGAGAAAACAATAGTAAACTCTATGGTAGGCGAAAATGCAACCGAAGAGAGTAAAAAAAATTTTAGAGAAAGGTTGAGGAATAAAGAGTTTGAGGACGGAGAAGTTTCTATTAACGTCAGAGAGAGCAAGAGTATGTTACCTACTTTCGATATACCAGGCATGCCAGGTGGGCAAGTTGGTGTGATGAATGTAACAGAAATAATGGGCAAGATGTTTAACGGGAGCAAAAAAACAAAAACTATTACGGTGAAGGTAAAAGAAGCGCGTGAAATATTAATTAATGAAGAAAGTGAAAGGCTAATGGATGAAGATAAGATAATCAAAGAAGCCATTGATCTTGTTAGTAATGACGGTATAGTATTTTTGGATGAAATAGACAAAATTGCAGCGCGTACAGAAGTAAAAGGTGAAGTAAACAGAGAAGGAGTGCAACGCGATCTGTTACCATTACTTGAAGGAACAACTGCTACAACTAAGTATGGCCATGTAAAAACAGACTATATATTATTTATTGCATCTGGTGCTTTTCATCAGTCTAAACCATCTGACCTCTTACCGGAATTGCAGGGCAGATTACCGATCAGGGTAGAACTTAAGGCACTTACTCAAGAGGATTTAATAAGAATATTAAAGGAACCAGAATCTAGTTTGTTAAAGCAGTACATAGCTTTAATGAAAACAGAAAATGTGACACTTGAGTTCACTGATGATGGTATAAAAACCATAGCTGAAATAGCGTTTACAGTTAATAGGCAAGTGGAAAATATAGGCGCAAGAAGGCTTCACACTGTCATGGAGAAGCTTTTAGATGAAATAAGTTTCATTGCTTCTGAGAAAAATAGCGAAAAATTCATTATAGACAGCAAGTATGTAAAAGATAAACTTGAGTCAATTTCGAAGCAGCTTGATTTATCTAAGTTTATACTTTAGGAAAAACGAAAAGCCTACTTTAAGTAGTATAGAGAGTGTTCAGAAGATTAGCCAGTAGACCTAAAATTTCAGCTATATTCTTTAGGCTGTTTTTCAACAGTAGAATGGTGTGCTGCGACCTCTTGCTTAACATCTAAGCTTAAGTCAATTATTGAGATATTTTCTTCATCATAATCTATGTCTTTTATTAACATATCGTCAGTAATAGTCAAAAGGTCAGGCGGAGAAAGAATAGTTCTTTTATTACCAGCTCTCATTCCCACAACTCCAAGCTCTATAGCAAGTGGTATTTTTTTATCGCCAACCCTAAATTGCACTGTTTGATCTTTGACTATATATTCCCCATTATGCTCCTTTACGCTATATTTAACCGATATCTCATCACCGCACCTTACTTGTTTTCCAGTCTTGTTAATTAAGTCATTAAAAACCATCAGATTATTTACTGAGTCGGGATATTTATCCTTTACTTCGATCAGTTTGACGTAATAAGAATTAAAATTCATTTTGTTCTCATTGGCAATAGTAACTACACGCTCTCCGCCTTCTTTCATACCTATTACCCCTAAACTCACTTCTTTTAGGTCATCTTGACCTATTTTCAAAGTAACATCAGAAACTTTGCTAGGGAGTGTTGCTGAGTTATTATTAGAAATTTTATATATTTGCAATAGGACTTCCAGGCCACAAAAAGCCTTGCTGCCACTGCCTTCAGTAATTTCATAAAAATTTATTGAATCTTCTTCCTTTTGCTGCGTTATTTCTTCTAAATATTCTGTCAGCCCATGCTTTTCAATATAGCGGTCAAGTGCTGATTCAAGTATTGGCTTCACTAGGTAATGTGCTATCGTCTGTATCAAACCACCATGCGTGGCATTTATCTCATAAAGCTTGTCCTTTTTTTCCGGTTTACCTTTGTTTATATAGACAATAGTAAACACAAAAGCAGAAGTTAAAGTGAGAATCATTACTACGGAAATAAGCATTTGTAATATAATTTTTCTAACCATCTTTCTTTACTTGATTCAATAAATCATATAAATAATTAGTATCCCCTGAAAGCGCACTCAAATTATCCAAGCCTTGTTTAAAGAGGCCGTCTATATAGTCCTCTACTTCACTTTTACCAAGCACAGACATAAGATTATTTGTTTTATCTTGTTCGTAGTCTTCAATATCATCCTTAGCTTGAAAGATAAGCCCTAGATTTATTCCATAGTTATATAACGCTTTACGTTGCTTGTCTGTAGCACCCCCGATTATAGCACCTATTTCACATGAAGCTGCAAATAGTTTTGCGGTTTTCATCAAATGAATTTCTTTTATTTTATCAGCTTGGCCCGACGTCATTCCAGCGTCATACATACAGCCGTACGAATGTTGTAGTTTTAAGGTAGAAAGGGTGTCATGCAAGTAGCTGACACTGGAATCCATTTCATGTTCAGCTCCACTATCGCATGGCTTTTTGCACGAAATGCTTGTAGGCAAAGCCTTCTGGATCCCAGTGTCCGCTACTTGAATGACAGAGGGTTGGGGGCTAAAATCTATATGCTCACTGTTAATATCTAAAGCCTGTCCTCCCACCATTCCCCTAATTCCTATTGCCTGAGAAAGAACTTTTATGATCTCACAGCGTTTCTCATTTAACGAAGATAATACCTCAAAAGCCAGAGTAAGTAGTGCATCTCCGGCAAGCACTGCTGTTGCTTCATCAAATTTTTTATGGCAGCTTAGCTGGCTTCTGCGAGTATCACTGTTGTCCATGCACGGTAAATCATCGTGAATTAGAGAGTAAGCATGAACAAATTCAATTGCTGCAGCAACTGATATTACTTTTTTAGCTTCCGCGTTAAACACTCGCGATGAAGCTACGACTAAAAAGGAGCGTATATGTTTTGCAGGAGCAAGGAGTATATAACGCATAGCTGATATAAGCTTATTCTCGCTATTTTCGGGTAAGAGTTTATTTACTTCTACAATAAGCAAATTTTTTGTTGTTTCGTCTAGCATTTTTGAATTGTTAATTGTTTAGCACGTAACGCTAGCCAGCTAGGGCAGTAGAAAACTTTACTGTAGTTTACCAGTTATAAAAGATATTGCAAACATAAAAATTTTTTATAACATCAAAGAATAGGTTATTTTTTTGGTAAGAAATGTGAATAGCGAACTAGCAAAGAGCACTAGAGAAGACATAGAAGAAAAAGTGAAAAAGATTATACTAGAGCATATTAGTAAGGATGTAGAGAAATTCAACAGCTCTTCAAAGCTTTCGGAGCATGGTACAGACAGCTTAGATGCAGTTGAAATCATCATGGCAGCAGAAGAAGAGTTTGGAATAGAAATTCCAGATGAAGACGCACAAAAAATGGAAACTATGGAGCAAATAGTTGAGTACATTAATAATAAAAAAGGCTAATAGTTAGTGTTAAATGAGCAGAAGAGTAGTAGTCACTGGTGTTGGTTTAATCACTCCACTAGCGGCAGATGTTGACAACACTTGGTCAAGGCTAATAAAAAGTGAGTCTGGCATAAAAGCAATCAATACGGATAGATTTGACTCTTCTGATCTTGCTTGCAAAATTGCAGGGCAGGTGCCGTTGCAATCAGACAACATTGAGCACCATTTCAATCCACTAGATTATATTTCTGAGAAAGACTCAAAAAGGACAGATCGTTTTATCCATTACGGTATTGCAGCAGCTATTCAGGCAGTAGATGATTCATTAATTTTGGAAAGCCAAAATATCAATCGGGAACGTGTTGGTGTGACTATTGGCTCTGGTATAGGTGGTCTTCCGTCAATTCAGGAAAATGTTATTACCATGCAGGAAAAAGGGCCCAGACGTGTCAGTCCATTTTTTGTCCCTGCAAGTCTAATAAATTTGATATCTGGCCATATTTCTATTAAATACGAATTTACAGGTCCAAACGATTCAGCAGTAACCGCATGTGCAACAGGTGCGCATGCAATCATAAACTCAGCAAGAACTATAAAACTTGGTGAAGCGGATGTTATGATTGCAGGTGGAGCAGAAAGTGCACTGTGTAGAGTTGGAATTGCAGGTTTTGCATCTATGAAGGCGTTATCAACTAAATTTAACGATAAACCGGAAGAAGCTTCAAGGCCATGGGATGAAGAACGCGATGGTTTTGTTATGGGTGAAGGAGCAGGTATATTGGTGCTGGAGGAATACGAACATGCGAAAAAAAGGGGGGCAAAAATACATGCTGAACTGGTTGGGTACGGACTCACAGGAGATGCGCACCACATTACAGCACCACATCCAGAAGGAAGAGGCGCATTTAAGGCAATGCAGCTTGCTTTAAAGAGCGCACAAATTAATCCCAATCAAGTAGGGTATATCAATGCACATGGAACTTCAACGCCACTTGGAGATAAAATTGAAGTAATAGCAATGAAACAGTTATTCGGTGACTACGTTTATAAAACACCTGTTTCTTCAACTAAATCTTCTATAGGACATTTACTTGGTGCTGCAGGGAGCGTTGAAGCAATATTCAGTATTCTTGCGTTAAATAATGGAATTATTCCGCCAACCTTAAATTTACACAAGCCTTCAGAAGGATGTGATTTAAATTTTGTACCGTTTAAAGCTCAGGAGCATAAAATTCAATATGCACTTTCTAATTCGTTTGGTTTTGGTGGCACTAATGCATCGCTCATATTTGGACAAGTTTAGTTGATGTCACCCCAGTGTCTTCCTCTTGTCATTCCAGTACCCTCCTCTTGTCATGCAAGCAGCTCTCCTACTGTCATCCCAGCACGTGACACTGGGATGACAAACGGTTGTGAAATGGAATACATATAAAAATTAAACTATCAATAGCAATTCAAAAAGAAAAAATATTCTATTCATCCCTGAAGAAGTATTTTATTGACAATTTATGAATAAAGATCAATAATGCAGAAAAGGAATTGATGGGCGTATGCATGGTGCGCCAAGAAGTGCTTGGAGAACAGTTGGTGAAAATCCAACACAAACAAAGTCTAGCCAAAAGTTTGGAACAGACCACTATGTTGCATGAGGTAACGAGTGTAATAGAGCTAGTGGGATGGACAATGCAGGGCACAACGGAAGTGAAGGAGTGGAGTCCCGAAATACCTGAAGACATAGAGGTCGACATGTTCATGGCCATGGAAGACAGCATGAAGGATAACGTAAAGGCAAGTTATCACTCACTCTATCGGGATCTGAGACCGTGCCATGTATTGAAATGGACTTCAAGTGAACTTGGGAGATCCCATGCATTCCTATTAAGGTACGTTGGAACAAGTCAACAAAGGCAAGAACTAGCGGAAGATGCAGGGGAAGTCGGACTGATTGATAGTACTCAGAATGTGGGAAAGCCACGTACAAGGGGAAGCGATCAGCAATATAGTAACTGGAATAGGGATTGCTATGCCAATACAACGGAGGTAGGAATAACATGCGATATAAACTAAACCAGATAGCAGTAAGAGCAAAGCAAGATAAGCGACTAAAATTCACATCGTTAGTCCATCTGATAAATACAGAGAATCTTGCGAGATGTTATAAAGAACTGAAGCGTAACAAGGCTTGTGGAGTAGACCAGATAACAGTGGAATCATACGGAGAAAATCTGAATGAGAAACTCGAAGTGCTAGTAGAAAGTATGAAGAGGAAGCAATATCAACCACAACCAGTAAAGAGGGTATATATACCGAAAGCTGGAAGTAAAGAGAAACGCGGACTCGGAATACCATCGACCGAGGATAAATTAGTACAGATTATGCTGAAGAAGATATTAGAAAATATTTACGAGGCAAACTTTCTGGACAGCTCATATGGATTTCGACCTGGAAGAAACTGTCATCAAGCGGTAAATGCACTAGATAAAGCAGTTAAGTACAAGCCAATAAACTACATTGTAGAAGTGGATATCAAGAAGTTCTACGATAATATACAGCATAAATGGCTAATGAGGTGTCTAAGGGAACGAATAACTGACCCAAATTTGCTGTGGTTAGTAAAGCGGTTTCTCAAGGCAGGGATAGTCGAAGCTGGAAATTATGAAGCAACAAAACAAGGTACACCACAAGGCGGTATAGTAAGTCCTGTATTAGCAAATATATACTTACATTATGTGTTGGATTTATGGATAGAAAAGAAATTTAAATCAAGATCCAGAGGATATATACAACAAATAAGGTTTTGCGATGATTTTGTGGTTTGTTGCGAAAGTAAGGTAGACGCGGAAGAATTTCTGGAATTACTGAAACAAAGGCTAAATAAATTTGGGTTGGAAGTATCTGAAAACAAGACCAGAGTAGTAAAGTTTGGCAAGAGGGAGTGGCAACGAGCGATAAGAGAGAAACGAAGGACGGAAAGTTTCAATTTTCTGGGGTTTACGCACTATGGTGCAAAAAGTCGTCGTGGTAGATTAATGATGGGACATAAAACCTCTAAGTTAAATCTAGCCAGAAAACTAAAAGAAATCAAGGAGTGGTTGAAAATAGTCCGCGGAAGTATTCGACTTAAAGATTGGTGGCAAGTACTGAAGGCTAAATTAACAGGACACTATAACTACTTTGGTATTAGCGGAAATTATTGGTGTTTGAAACAATTTTACACATCAGTAAGAAAGCTAGCATTTAAATGGATAAATCGGCGTAGTCAGAAAAAGAGTATGACCTGGGAACAGTTTGTACACTACGTAGAAGTAAATCCATTACCAAAGCCAAAAATACATTTTTCTTTATATGCATAAGAGGGACGACTGTGAAAACTAATATTGATGAGCCGTGTGCGGGAAATCTGCAAGCACGGTTCTTTAGGGGGAGTTGTAGTAATAAAACTCAAACGAGAGGAGTAAAGCTACAGCTTCTACCGAACATTACTTCGCGTATTATTCTATTGATATTACTCATGCTTATTCCTAATTAATATGTTAGTATTTTTATAAATTAAGTTATTATATTAAAATTCTTTCATGGATTTCAATATTAGCTCCGCACTACTTGTAGTTTTTGTAATGGGTCTGCCAATGACGATATAATCAGCTCCTGAATTTATTGCTTCTTTTGGTGTTGCTGTTCTTTTTTGGTCGTCATGACCTGGATCTATACGAATTCCTGGAGTAATAATTTTAAAGTCTTCACCGCATTCTCGGCGCACTTCTTGAGCTTCTAGTGCAGAACAGACTACTCCATGGAGTCCAATCTTTTTTGCAAGCTTTGCAAGCAAAATTACCTGTGATTTTGCCTCTCTTGCTACTCCAAGCTCGTTTAAATCCTCATTGCTCATACTAGTTAGCACTGTCACTCCAATCAGCTTTATTTTTGTGCCTTGCACTACACTTAGCGCTTCTTCAAGCATTTTTGTTCCACCGCTGATGTGCAGAGTTAACATTTCAATGTTCAGAACTTTTATTACTTCAACTGTTTTGGCTACAGTGTTTGGAATGTCATGCAATTTCAGATCTAAAAAAATTGGTACATTGCATTTTGCAACTTCTTGCACTCCAGAAAGACCTTGAGCAGCAAAAAATTCTAATCCCAGCTTTACCATGCCAACTTTACCACGCAGAGCATTAGCTAGAGAAATAGCCTTATTTAAGTCTTGTGTATCCAGTGCGCATATTATTGGTTCATTATCTTGCATGATTTATCTTATAATAAGACTCATTGTTGTGTTTTGCAAATACTTTCACTCTGATTGAACTGACTGCGTTCATAAGATTCTGTCAATAGTGAATTTGGCAACTTGGTCGGGGTGGATGAGCGACTGACAAATAATGATTCATATCCAAGATCTTCCAGCGAAGAAGAAGGCGTTTCGTCTGGCAAAAGCCGTGCAATTTCTCCTTGTAACGCAGACTTTAATATTTGAATCGTATCTAATATTGCTTTTCCATCATTATTTCTTATTGGTTCTTCTATATTGTCTGTTACGCATCTTATCAACAGTTGCGCAAAATTCACTTGTTTTTCTTTCTCTTTCAAAAAATCTTCTATTTGACTGTCTCGTTCTAAAAGTGAATTTCTTAAACTTTTTACTTCATTATTACAATCTTTTCTTATCCCATCTAACTCAAAAGATTGATTTTTAATTAAACCATTTGCTTCATCTAACTCTTCTATACGATTAGTTGCAGCAATCACCGTCACACCTTTTCTAAATTCAAATCCATCCAATTCAGCTAATAAATTATTTAAAGATTCTACATTATTATCACTGCGTATTTTGCCAATGCTATCAATTTCATCTATAAAAATTATACAAGGAGTGTTTTTTTTTGCTTTCTCAAAAACCTTATTTATATTTGACACATTAAGCAAATCAGATCCTGAAACACTTATAAATGCAGATTTGAATCTAGTTTCACTTGCAATCGCCTTAGCAGTCATAGTCTTACCAGTTCCTGGTGGACCATACAAAATGTATCCTTCTCCTTTTTCTAGAGCATTTGGTTCACAAATCCTTATCAACTTTTGTTTTATATCGTTTTGAAGTATAACATCATCAAATGTTATCTTTCCTCTTTCTTCATCTTTTCCATAAAACTTCATCCGCAGCTTCCTCTTTTGTTATGAGACTACCAATTAGCTTTTCCATTTCATCGCTAAGCTTCTTACTTAGCTCTTCCATTTCACCTTTTGTTGTAGCATTATTAGCTTGCTTTGAAATTTCATCTAATTTTGCCGTGAAACTACTAATTAGCTCTTCCACTTCATCTTTTTTTGCAGCACTACCAATTAGCTTTACAATTTCATTGTATTGACTACTAAGCCTCTTATTTAGCTCTTTGATTTGAGGCTCTAAGCTTTGTATTATATTTTCTTGCTCTTTAGCTAATCCATTTTTTTCATTAGGTTCTGCTTTTTGTGCATCAAGCTTTTTATTCTGGCTGATCATTTTACATGAAAGTACAAGCACCAGAACAGAAAGTATAGACAAACTCAAAGCAACAGGAAGAGCTACATTAAAAGCTGCAACTGAAGACAAGAACTTAACATAAGGGGCAACAGCAAGTGTCCCAGACGCAAGCAATACCAAAGTAGCAAGAGCACCAGCTATAAGATATGGTGCATTGGTTTTACTATACAAATCTCTCATTATTCCCTCATACTAATAATGATTACAATAGCATGGATATTAAAGGAAGTAAAGCTATAAAAATCAGTATAAGTCTATATTCACTATGTATTTTCCGTCTTCAGTTTCAAGCTCAGACTGCATCCACTCTATCGTTTCCGCATTGCAAACTGCCTGCAAATCATTCTGTGCGGATTGATTCAATTTATCCTCTTGTACGCTCGCTTTTATCACCAATTTTTTTATCAAATGCTTAACTGATACATTATTATCTGCCTTTATCTTTCTGATAATGTTTAATATCTGAATAACATTATCTCCCATTTCCTCTGAATATTTATCGTAGATAAGTTCTTCTTTGCTCGGCCAATTACTTTGATTGTGTACAGAATTATAACTATAAAACTGGTGGTATATCTCTTCTGTAATGTAAGGCAAGAAAGGTGCAAATAACCGCAAAATAATATTCAGTACATACGCCAAGCTTTGTTTTGCACTTAAACTGCTTCCGTACGCACGTTTTTTTACTAACTCCAAGTAACTATCACAAAAATCCTTCCAAAAAAATTCCTCTATTACGCCCAAAGCTTCGCAGTATTCAAATTGTAATAGGTTGTTCGTTGCTCTTTCTATAACTTTGTATAACTTAGACAATATCCACTTATCCATTGTCTCGTGAGCAGAATTTATGCTCATCACTTGATGCTTTTCCATGAACATGGAAACGAACTTGCTAGCGTTCCAAAGTTTTGTAACGAGGCGCTTGCCAATTTTGAATGTATTTTCAGAGTAGACTGTATCAACTCCAAGCCTTGAGTTCGCTGCCCAATAGCGCACTACATCAGCTCCATAAGTTTCAAGTATTACATGAGGAGTGATGATGTTACCCTTTGATTTACTCATCTTTTTCTTATCATCTGCTAAACACCAACCGCTGATCATAATGTTTTTCCAAGGTAAAGAATTTGCATGATAATGTGCCTTTAAAATAGTATAAAAAGCCCAAGTTCTGATTATCTCATGGCTCTGGCTGCGCAGATCTGCAGGAAATATCGTATCATAGCGATGATTTGGTAAACTAAACTCACTGTTTACTGCCAGTGCACTCAGTTGAGGAGTAATTGAACTTGTGGCCCAGGTATCCATTACATCTTGATCTGGGATAACCTCTTCTTTGCTATACCCTTTTGGCAAATCTTTGAGTGGATCTATAGGTAGGTCCTTTATCTCAGCTAGAATAATTTTACCTTCTTCTCCCTTACGTTTGGAATACCATGCTGGAAATGGCACACCAAAATAGCGCTGCCTTGAAATGCACCAGTCCCAATTTAGCCCTTCTATCCACACTTCCATACGTTTACGCATATTGCTTGGGTGCCAATTGCATTCTTTTACTTTATCTAATACTTGAGTTTTTTGCTCTAAGGTCTTGATAAACCATTGATAAGTAGGTAATATCTCAAGTGGTGCACCAGATCTTTCTGCGCACTTAACAGAATGAGAAATGCTAGTGCTTTCTATCAAAAGTCCTTTTTTAGTTAGGATTTCGATCATCCTCTTTCTTGCTGCTGTAACTTTCAATCCATTTATTTCATTTAGTATATCGTCTGTCATCCGAGTAGCTGACACTGGGATCCATTCTTCTTTCTGATCACACCCACCTTCCTTTGTCATCTGAGTAGCCCTTTCTCCTGTCATCCCAGTAGCCCCTATGGTGTCATCCCAGTGCCCAGACACTGGGATCCATTCTTCTTTTTTCTGACCATACGCTGACATGATATCTTCCTCTGTCATCGCTGGCATTGGCTCTTTTTCCTGGATTCCAGTGTCAAGCACTGGAATGACATCATCTAGGTCCATCCTTCCATCCTGATCGATGATAATTTTCATCGGTAGATTATGCTTTTGCTGCCAATATATGTCGAGTTCATCACCGAATGTACAACACATAACAAGCCCGGTGCCTTTATCTATTTTAACCTTATCATCTGCTATTATTGGAACTTTCTCCTCTGTTATTGGCACTACCGCTGTTTTTCCGATCAGATGAGTGTAGCGCGTATCCTCTGGATGACAAAAAACTGCAACGCATGCTGGAAGTAGTTCAGGTCGCGTAGTTGCAATATTGATCTGCTCATTTTCTTGAGTAGAGAAAACTATCGTGTTTAAGGATGACTCAAAAACTTTATCTTCTATTTCTGCTTGCGCAATTGCTGTTTTATCAACCGGGTCCCAAAGGATGGGCTGCATTTTTCTATATGCATACCCTTTATTATATAGATCAATAAACGACATCTGTGAAAGCGTCACAGTTTCCTTGCTGATCGTGTGATATTCCAAATCCCAGTCATAACTAATGCCAACTGATTTAAATAATTCCTTGAATTCTTGCTTTGATTTCTCAATAACCTCATGGCACATCTCTATAAATTTTTCTCTGCCAACTTCTTTTGCACGGGTTTTATAGGTTTGTTCAACCAATCTTTCGGTGGGAAGCCCGTTATCATCAAACCCAATCGGATAGAAAACATCTTTTCCCAGCATGCGTTGAAACCTTGCAATAAAGTCCGTGTGGCAATAGCTAAATATATGGCCAATATGCAATTTACCCGATATTGTCGGTGGAGGTGTGTCTATAGTGAAAGTGTTATCCTTTTCACCATTCCATTTATAAACTTTACTGCCTTCCCATAATATGTTGTATTTGTCTTCAACTTCTTTAAAGCCGTATTTTTCTTTTAACATAAATATTTCTCAATTTTAAACCTTAAGCTAGCAACGTTATACCGCCGCGGTATCTCTAGATCCCGCTAACAAGCAGCGGAATGACGATGGTCGGTAAACCTAAATTACTTTAGCTATAGCACAATTAAGTAAATACGGCAATTTTACGCCAAAATTTTTTGTTTACGAACATAAATTTTCTATGCTATGATAAAAATATTACTTGACCTTAGGTTCTAAGGGTATTATGTAATGTTAATTATATATATTGAGGTTAAATATGCATAATTCAAATCAAAATCTTTCACCTGGAGCAACTTCACCAACTGATATAACATCTGATCAAGAAGGAACTATAAATAAAAACTCTATTGAATCAGGAACAGAGCAGTCGTTACAAGGTTCTTCAGTTGGTAATCAAGATTCTTTAAATGATTATGTTGATGCGAGTAGCACGCCTGTGTCTGAAGGGATTAATGATACAATGCAGGTTGCCGGTGATAATGAGGTTACGTCGGGCAATAAAGGTAATCGAAGTGTTGTTTCTAGTGATAGCACGACATTAAGTGAAGGTTCTGTTAATGAGCAAGAAGGTGTTACTAAGTCAAAAAAAGGAAAAGGATCAATAAGTGAAAGACGACAACGGAGTAAGCAGCAGTTAAAAGAGAAAGACGAGGAAATAATAGCATTAAAAGCTCAACAAAATACACAAGAAGTTGCGGACTTACAGCAACAGTTACAAGCTAAAGACGAGGAAATAACAGCATTAAAAGCTCAACAAAATACACAAGAAGTTACAGACTTAAAGCAACAATTAGCAGATAAAGAGAAAGAAATAGCACAACTAAAACAACAACAGCCAAATGCTGAAGTTGACAAACTGAAGGCAGACTTAACAGCTAAAGAGAAAGAAGTTGACAAGCTAAAGAAGGAAAATAAAGAATTAGAAGCTGAAAACAAAAAAATTCAACAACTAAAACAAGGCAATGGAGCACGGTACACTGCTACTGTTGGTATGGGTCTTGCTGCTGGACTGATAGCATTTACTGCACTTGAACGTACAGTTAAGTTAGAGATGTTAGTAATGATTGGTATAGCAGTAGCATCTGCACTCGTAGCCGGTGGTATTACATATGCAGTATTACCTAGTACTTAAGTAGATGGGGCAAAAGCACAAGAAGTAAATGAGAATGGGAAAAAGAAGTAACAAGGGTTAAGCCGAAATGTACGTGTCAAGTAAAACACTTGACGCGAACTTCAGTTTTTGTATTCTTTTATTAGCATAATATAATTTTGTGCTGATTGTGCAATATGTTTAATTTCTTCATTCGACATTTTTTTGAAGAATTTTGCTGGCCTACCAGCCCATATTTCACCACTTTTTATCACTTTTCCGTGTGTTACCAGTGAGCCAGCAGCTACCATAGCTTCAGGCTCCACAACTGCATGGTCCATCACGGTAGAGCCCATACCAATAAACGCCTTATCATGCACCGTGCATGCGTGCAACACACAAAAATGTCCCACTGTTACCATGCTGCCAATAATTGTGTCACCACCTGGGTTTCTATCCACATGAATTACCGTTCCATCTTGAATATTTGTTCCATTACCTATTTTTATTGATCCAACGTCCCCTCTGACCACACAATTAAACCAGATGCTTGCATCTCTTCCTATTTCAACCTTGCCTATGATATGCGAACCACCTGCGATGAAAGCACTTTCGTCTATTTTTGGTTCATAATCTTTGTATTTTAAAATGTGATACATATTAAGCCCAAAGTCTTATGCATATGTTAATCAAAATAAGGTAGGCAGTAAATACATACTTAGAGGTTGTCCGGAAACAAGTAAAAGGCTATAATATCTGAAATTTTAGTACGGGGTAAAGATGAGAAAAAAGTATCCAACAGATCTAAGCGAAAGGGAATGGGCAAGAATAGAAAAACACTTCAGAGTATCATACAAGAAAGGAGGAAGGCCGCCAAAGTATAGCAAAAGAGAAATATTAGAAGCAATTTTCTATGTATTGCGTACAGGGTGTCAATGGCGGTATTTACCAAATGATTTTCCGCTATGGAAGACTGTGTATGAGCAGTTCAGGCAATGGAAGAAGCAGGGAATTTTTGAGAAAATGAATTATGAAATTACAAAATATAGTAGAAGAAAAATAGGAAGGAATGAGCAGCCGAGTGCCTGTATAGTAGATAGTCAATCTGTAAAGACTACAGAAAAGGGGGGATCAAAGGCTATGATGGAAGTAAAAAAGTAAAGGGTAGAAAAAGGCATATAATTACAGACACTCAGGGTTTTATACTAGGTTGTTACGTAGGCGCTGCTAACGAAAATGATAGAGATGGTATTAAAATAGCATTAAACAATATGAGAACAAAATATACTAAAGTTAAAAAAATGTGGGCTGACATGGGATACCAAGGAAGAAATTTAAAGAATCACATAAAGGAAGAATATGACATAGATATTGAAATTGTTAAAAGGCCTCCATGTAGATTTTGGGTGCACAAAGATACGCCACCTGAGCTACTACCAACAAGAGAACAAGGGTTTAAAGTACAGCCAAGAAGATGGGTTGTAGAAAGGACTTTTGCTTGGGTTAATAGGAATAGAAGGCTATCGAAGGAGTATGATTTACTCACAACATCCACTGAGAATTTCATATACCTAGCTATGAGTAGGGTTATGTTAAAGAGGGAATATGCTTGAATTTACTTGTTTCCGGACAACCTCTAACCTTTACATGCTAAGAAAGCGCATACCGGTAGAGTCGTTCTGTGCCTCACCACCTTGTAGTTACTCTACCAGTATGTTATGCTATAGCGACTTTTACTAATACGCCAGGTCTATGGCACATTGGCAATGGATTTGACTGCGTATGTAAATCTGTTCCTCTATCAAATCTTCTTGGCTCTTGTTTTGCATAAAGTGGTTGTCCTAGTGTGTTTACCGTTTCATTAAAATCTGCTGGTGCAAAATATGTCGTAAATGTGCTTGCTGTTCCTAGTGGAAAACAGTGCCCTGTATCTTTCTCAATAAATCTTCTCACGGTTCCTTCAGGGTCAGTTGCTTGCCCTCTATATTCCTCAAATGTTATACCACAAAACGTAAATCCTGACCTCATATCATTTCGAAGCGCTGCTCCTTCTTGCCATCTCTCGTATGCTTCTTTCACTTTAGTATGTGAAGTTAGTGCATCAAAAAACTCAGGGCTTACCAAGGCATGAATTCCGGTCATATATTCACCACTTAGATTATCTTCTATGTGCCGCAATACTTCCAGACACTTACGTTTTACATCTGTTGTTGCTGTTCCCAGTGCAAAATTTACTACTTTTGGCGTGATTTCAAATTCGTTGTACAGATTTAATAATTCTGACCCATCAGCATCTAAAATTATTCCTTTCAGCGCTCCCATTCGCAAATGCTCTAATGTTATTGCATGTTTGTTCCTCATCAATTGCAAATGATCGGTTATTACATCTGCCAGCGCTTTAAGTTCACTCTCTGATCCAAATGCCCTTATTCCCTGTACTTCCTCTGGTAACACTACATCATCATGTGGAATATGTGGAATCGTAAATGTTCTTACCTTTCTTTTTCCTCTTTTTCCTACTGTTGCTGGTGCTCCGGGTAACTGCGTTGGTAGTAAACTTAATACTCCGTTTTGCTCTTCTATGGTAATATGTCTAAATCTTACTGACCTACTTGGAAACAAATTTAAATTTTCAACTCGTCCATAATTTATCGGCAATATATTCATCGCATTTGTTAGTGCCGTCATACTAAATGCTGTATTTGTAAATGGATTTTGCATTCTTTTTCCCCCTTATTAATTTAAGTTACACTCCCTTGCGGACAATGATCCCTCGTCCTTCAAGTTGCTTTATTGCTGCAGCTTTCTGCTCTTCAGTGATATTTGCTGGCCATACAACTGCATGATCTGCTAGCATTGCTATACGTGTAATGATTACTGCTTTGGCATTTTCTGTCGCATTTACATCACTTACTATTGCACCTATCGCTGTTTGTGTACCATCTGTGGCAGTTGGATTTATTATCTTAACCATGCTATCTTTATCGAGAGCCACTACTGTACCAAGCTTTAGGTTCTGCCCTTTTGCTACTGTTATTTGATCTCTTGAATACAGGCTTGATGCCTCATACTTTAATAAGTCACTCAGATTATTTTGTTCGGTTATAGTACTCATTTTGCTTTTCTCCTTTTGTTATATATTTTAAATGCCTACGACTTTTCGCTACCTGCATCATCAACTCTTCTCCTGAATTCTGTGGTATTGTACTTATTATCTCTGTCTTCTTTGTTCTTTCTGCAAGTAATTCCATTAAAACCTCCCTTGCTTGCTCAACACTTACACCCTGCTCAATAAATTCTCCTATTTTCTCTGGCATTCGTGATAAGTTACACAAACGTATTAATTCAACAACTTCAGTACGATACTTAGTTAAATTATTAGTTTTTAGGTCATTTGTAGTTTGTTCATTCATAATAATACTCCTGTTTTGATTAATAGATGAAAGAATTGTAATTCCATCTGCAAGACCTATCTCTACTGCTTTCTCGCCAAAATATAGCCCTGCTTCTGTTGATTTGATTGCTTCTACAGAAAGGTTTCTATTGCGTGCTATTAGCTCAACCAGCATTCCATATAAACGATTCACTTCGCTTTTTAGGTTTTCTAAACTCTCAGAAGTTATTGGCTCATGTGGATTTAAATCATTTTTTCTACTTCCTGCAAATACTGTCGTATATTTTATTCCCTGTTTTTCATCAAACCCACTTTGATCTATATGACTTGCTATTACTCCTATGCTTCCTACTCCTGAAGTTCTACTCACAAATACCTTTTCAGCGCTAGAAGCTATAGCGTACGCAGCAGAATATGCATCATCATTTGCTATCGCTATTATCCTCTTTTTTCCTCTTGATTCATAAATAAAGTCAGCTAGGTCAAATATACCGTTTACCTCTCCTCCGGGGCTATCTATTTCCAGTATAATTGTCTCTATGCTACTATCTGCTAATGCTTGTGTAATTTGTTCTTCTATTTGCTCATATGATGTCATTCCGAGCATTTCATCAAATGCACCAGGTTTTTTAGTTAAAATGCCATGTATCGGTATTATTCCTCTTTCACTATTTCTTACTGCATGTTTTATATTTTTAAAGATAGGCTGCTTTCCTGTTTGTAGTGACAGTAACTCAAAACTCCTTGGTTCTACCATTACACATCTGTTTAGCCATTGTTGTTTCATATCACCTCTTGATTGGCCGTAACGTCAGAATCAAAACTTAAGCCCAGTTCACTTGCACGTCTTTGATCTTCTGCTATTTCTTGGTCAATTTCTTCTACATCGTAACCCATTTCTGATACTACTTCCGCTCGACTCTTGAATCCATTTCTTACTGCCATTTGCTGTGCTTGCTGATCTTTTAGCGGATCGACCCAATCAAATCCCTGTGGTATCCATTTTACTTCTTTTTTTGCTCCTTCTTTTCCCTTTGTCCATTCTTCACCTATGTCTAGCTCTCCAGAAAGTAGTGCTAACTCTAACCACCTATCCCATACAGGACGGCAAAACTGAAATACCATTATGTTATGCTGTAACATTGTACATCTCCTACGAAACTCTATTAATCCTGCTCTAATTGATGAATAATTAACACCGGTTAAATCTCCTGTTAGTTGCTCATATGTTATCCCTGTACCAATCGCTATTGCCCTGAGTTGCTGTCTTATAAACGCTTCATAACTTCCTCCAACATCTGACGGTTCTGAAAATTTTATGTCTTCTCCTGGGTCTAAAAGCTGCATTGTTCCTGGCTCTAAACCTGATAGTGCCACTCCTTGCTCATTACTTTCACTTTCTCCCATGATATTTGCTTCTGGATCGAGTCTCGTAATAAATCCAGCAAACATTGCTGCAGTTTTCTTTCTCACCAGCTCTGCATCATCATATTGATCAAGCTCATAAAGCTTCAGCAGTATATTAGAAAGCCAAGGCTCCCCTCTGATTTGCCCAGGTCTTAATGGTCTATAAATATGTAAAACATCATTTGCTGGCACTCTCACTGATTCTCCAAACATACTTTCACCAGGGTGTTCTTTAAATAGGTAGTATGCTTCTCTTTGCCCAAGCCTGTTAAACTCAATCCCGTTTCTTATTACATTACCATTTCCTAAAGTTTGATTTGTTTTATTATCTAAATGTTCAGACTCAAGTACTTGTAGTTGTAATGGTACAGAAAATCTATCTTCCAGCTTTCTCGTTCTTAAACGTACAAAACATTCTCCTCCCTCTATCATACTTCTGCACACTAGAGCTTGCAATCCATAAAAATCACTTACTCCGTTACTGTCTGCTTCATCTGTCCATTTTAGCCATAATTCTTGCACCTTCTTTCGAAATTCTGCATTCTTTGCTTTTGATTGCGGCTTTATTCCTGTTCCAATAGAGTTACTTACTATTGTATCAATAATATTTGCTGCATATGGATTTTTTCTCACCATATCACGTGATCTACTACGTAAAGTTTCAAGGCTTTGAGACAGCAAATTGTTTATACTTCCTAACTCTGGTTGAAAGTGAAAAAATCTTCTTCCTGAGCCTGCTGCATCCCAGGCTGAGCTTTTGATTTTTGGCTTACTAAATAGTTGTTTGAATGATTTGAGTAGCATTACTTCTCTTTATCTGAAACTTTAGATAACTCAGCTTCTAATTCCTCTATCGTTGGTAAAGCTGTCTTTATATTCTCTGGTAGACTTTCAGTTATTCGATATTCTGCTAGTCCTATTGGTTTTGTCATATCTTTTAGAGTGTATTTTGCTAGTACATCATTTTTAGATTTACATAAAATCAACCCTACAGATGGTTGATCTGTCTCGTGTTTTAGCAAGTCATCTACTGCTGAAAGGTAGAAATTCATTTTACCGGCGTATTCTGGTTTAAACTTATTATCTTTCAATTCAATTACTATAAAACAACGTAATTTTAGATGGTAGAATAATAGATCGACAAAGAAGTCTTCATCACCAACATCTAAATGAAATTGTCTACCTACAAATGCAAAGCCTTCACCAAGTTCTAACAAAAACTTCTCCATATGTCCTACAAGACCTTTTTCTACTTCTCTTTCATGAGCATCCTTTCCTATACTTAAAAAATCAAAAATATATGGATCTTTTAACGTGTAATGCGCTAGATCTGATTGAGGTGAAGGTAACTTCTCTTTAAAATTAGTGATAGCCTTTCCTTGACGTTTATGTAACCCAAGTTCAATCTGCATTACCATGATGTTTCTTGACCAGCCATGTTCTATAGCTTCTTTTATGTAGAATAGCCTCGCTTCTTTGTCCCGAACTAAGTCCATCAGAAATACATTATGTCCCCATGGCAATTGGGCAACAAGTTGTTGCACAAATTCAATATCTTGATATTCCCCTGCAAACTGCCTCATATATTTTAGATTTCTTGTGCTAAAACCTTTCATTTCTGGAAACTCAGCCTTTAAGTCTCTACTTAACTGCTCAATTACTTTGGATCCCCAACCTTGGCTCTTTTGTTTTTCTAGAATCTGTGTTCCAATATAATGATAAAGTAGTAGTAGCTCTTTATTTACTGTTCTTGCTGCTTTATAACGACTAATAGCAATCTGTTCTTTCAGCTGCTCTAAAAATTCTGTATATTCTTTTGCTATAATTTTTGTCATACGGTTCCTTTCAACGATTTTCATCATTATATGATCCCCTTACTCGTTGAAAAAACAATTTTCCTCTTTGGCTTCATGCCCGCAACTTTTAACCCCGCTTTTATTCGTTGCCTGAGCTCCAATAAATCCTTTATTTGAACTTCCCCGTACCGTACAATATGGTCACCATATGCAATTGATACTACTCTCTCTCCATTTTGTAGTTTCTTTATCGCTTCTTCGACTTGAATTAAATATTCTTCGTTATACATTTCACTTCTCATTCAACCATTGGCTTTGCCTTACTTTTTTAGGCTTTTTGCTTTCCATTTTTCCACTCAAACTATTCCATTTACTCTCTGGCCAACGATCAATTCCAAGCGCAATAGATGCTGCTCTCGCATAAATTCGGCAATCCAGTACTTCATTTCTTTCTCTTACCTTCTGCCACTCTTGTTTGGTGTATCCTTTTACCACTTTGCTGACTAATTGCTCTGCTGTTAGCTGCTTAAAATATTCAGGTGCATATTCGGGAAAATGACAATATCCTGCTGGAGCTTCTTCACCTTCTTTTAAAACATTAAGTAATTGAAAAAGCTCTGACTTTAATATCGATACTCCTACTGGCCATAGCTTTATTCCTCTCTTTAGCTTTTGACCACCAACTGTTATATCTACTCTACTTGGGCTGCTAAGTGGCACTAGTGCTTTATTTACACCTTTTACTGCCATTACTCTTCCAGAGCCTTGATGACTCCTTACCCAATTATACACTTCCTGCGTTGCATACCCTGCATCAACCGCCATCATACTTATCATATATTCAAGACCATTTTCACCAATAAAATGATGATTGAGGAGCTCCGAAAGCTTTCCCCATACTTCTCCTCCTCCTGTATCTCCTTCAAATACTCGGTAGTCTATTGACCAACTTTCACGGCTTTTTCCCCATGCTACAACTTCTACTTCTAACCGATCTTTTTGGACATCTACTCCTGCTGTGAGAACCACTTCACCTTTTGGTACTGTGCCTACGGGAAAAAATTCTCTCCTGTTAAATAATTGCTTCCAATCTGGTACTTCTCCTTTATCTACCCAGGTTTCTCCAAGCGTAGTATTTATCCAAACCTTCAGTAATTGTTCGCTTTCCTTTGCATGGAGAAAGTCCTCTACTGCTTGTTGCCAACTATACCAGCCTACTGGACTATAAAGACTTGAAAGATGAAATCCTTTTTTCTCCCCTTCTTTTGCCCCTGTAGCTCTCCATTCTCCACGGTCTAGCATCTCTGTCTTTTGATGATTTTCTATCTTTTCACCACATTCTATACACATATAGTGTGCTGTATTTGGATTTTTATCTTCCCATTTTATTTGTGACCACTTTAAAATTTGGTAATAATTACAATGCGGACATGGTACAAAAAAATATCTCTTGTCTGTAGCTTCAAATTCCTTCTCAATTCTGCTTATTCCATGAATCGTTGGCGTTGATACTAAAAAAATCTTTCGCCGTGCAAATGTATTAGTACGGGCTATGCTGAGTAAAACTGGATCTCCTTCACCTCCCGAATCTCCTGGATAGGCATCTATTTCATCAAGAAAGAGATATTTTACTGGCATAGATCGGAGACCTACACTGCTATTTGCTCCGGTTATTACTACTATTCCACCTGGAAATTCCTTACTTTGTACAGTATTCCCTGAATCTCTTGATCTTGGGTCTTTTACTTTACTTTTTAAACATGGTGTACTTTCAATCAGTGGCGCAAATCTTCCTTTTGACCAACGTTTTCCCATTTCAACTGTTGGCTGTACTACTAGCATTGGCCCTGGTGTTTGATCGATGATATAGCCTATCCAATTGTTACCAGCTTCTGTTCCCCCAATCTGCGCTCCTTTCATGAATACTACTTTTTCTGCAGGTGAAGAAGGAGAAAGTGAATCCATTATTTCTTTTAAATAAGGAGTTCTTTCTGTTCTCCATTTCCCTGGCTCTGATGCTGCAGTTGGTGCTAGAACTCGATACTCATTTGCCCACTCTGATACTTTAAGCTCTGGATCTGGTCTTAAACCTTCAGAAAAAGCTCTAGCGTATATCATTGTCTGCATCTACTCATAATTGACTCTATCTCAACATCATTAACAGTAGAACTACACTCTTCCAGTTCCATAAACATCTTTTTCTGAAATTCCTTTTCTATGTATCTTTTGCTCATCTCACTTATCATTATTGCTATAATAAGCGCAAGTATTCCTGTTGTTGTTGCAAAAATGATTGTACTGCTTATTGTTGTTGCTGTTAAACCTATATATGCTGCCATTGCTACTGCGCTAACTGTAATACAGATGCAGATAATATTATTATGTTTTTTCATCCTTTTATCTGCTATTTCTCTCTGTGCTATATATTTATTATGAAGGGTTGGAAAATTAACAACGGTATCTCTGCAGAGTAACGCTCCATTTTTTTCAGTAAATAAAACTTTAAGTAACTCTAAATTATTTGACTTGATTGCTAAGTGCAAAACAGGTGTATAGTTTGCTCCTTTTTTCAGTAGTAATTTTACTACATGTATAGCTCTTTCCATAAAAGTCCGGATGTGATAGGATAAGGGTAGATGATGATAAGGAGGTTGAATGCCAGCAGCATATAGTTATGATTTAAGAAAAAAAGCAATGGAAGCGCTAGACGAAGGAGAAAGCAGAGAAACAGTGGCAGCAAGATTTAAGATTGGACGAACTACTTTATGGGAGTGGCAGCAAAGAAGAAAAGAAACAGGAGACTTTCAATCAAAAAAACTTGGAAATGGGGGTTACAATCACAAAATTACCGACTGGGATACCTTTGCCAAATTTGCCAGAGAACACGGAGGAAAGACTCTATCGGAAATGGCTAAACTTTGGAACAACGTTAGTATCCAAACGATCTATCGAGCCCTTAAAAAAATTGAATTTACGCGCAAAAAAAGACATATGGATACAAGGAAAGAAACGAAGAAAAACGTGCTGAATTTTTGAAAATTATAGCGACAAAAGAACCTAAAAACTTAGTGTATATAGATGAGTCTGGCATTGATAACACCGAAGACTACCCCTACGGATATTGCCAGAAAGGACAGCGGTTTTATGCCTTAAAATCTGGAAAGAAAACTCAACGAATCAGTATGGTTGCAGCCTTAAGTGGAAGAAAGATAGTTGTTCCGTTAACCTTTGAAGGCCACTGTAATATGGATGTTTTTAATGGATGGTTTGAGCAATTTTTGACACCGATCTTGGAACCTGGACAGACTGTCATTCTTGACAATGCTACTTTTCATAAGTCTGATAAGATTATCGAGCTTGCTAAAGGGGTTGGTGCAGAAATTTTGTATCTGCCGCCTTATTCTCCAGATTTCAACAAAATTGAGCATCATTGGTTTGCTATAAAAAACAGAGCCAGGAAAAACATTCCTCTATTCGAATCCTTTCGTCGTGCTGTTGATTCTGCCTTCCTATGACCTGTTCGGACTATTATGAGAAATGCTATAAGAGGTTGTCCGGAAACAAGTAAAAGGCTATAATATCTGAAATTTTAGTACGGGGTAAAGATGAGAAAAAAGTATCCAACAGATCTAAGCGAAAGGGAATGGGCAAGAATAGAAAAACACTTCAGAGTATCATACAAGAAAGGAGGAAGGCCGCCAAAGTATAGCAAAAGAGAAATATTAGAAGCAATTTTCTATGTATTGCGTACAGGGTGTCAATGGCGGTATTTACCAAATGATTTTCCGCTATGGAAGACTGTGTATGAGCAGTTCAGGCAATGGAAGAAGCAGGGAATTTTTGAGAAAATGAATTATGAAATTACAAAATATAGTAGAAGAAAAATAGGAAGGAATGAGCAGCCGAGTGCCTGTATAGTAGATAGTCAATCTGTAAAGACTACAGAAAAGGGGGGATCAAAGGCTATGATGGAAGTAAAAAAGTAAAGGGTAGAAAAAGGCATATAATTACAGACACTCAGGGTTTTATACTAGGTTGTTACGTAGGCGCTGCTAACGAAAATGATAGAGATGGTATTAAAATAGCATTAAACAATATGAGAACAAAATATACTAAAGTTAAAAAAATGTGGGCTGACATGGGATACCAAGGAAGAAATTTAAAGAATCACATAAAGGAAGAATATGACATAGATATTGAAATTGTTAAAAGGCCTACATGTAGATTTTGGGTGCACAAAGATACGCCACCTGAGCTACTACCAACAAGAGAACAAGGGTTTAAAGTACAGCCAAGAAGATGGGTTGTAGAAAGGACTTTTGCTTGGGTTAATAGGAATAGAAGGCTATCGAAGGAGTATGATTTACTCACAACATCCACTGAGAATTTCATATACCTAGCTATGAGTAGGGTTATGTTAAAGAGGGAATATGCTTGAATTTACTAGTTTCCGGACAACCTCTAAATGTCCTTTTTCTGCAGCAAGGTAAATAGGTGATAAACCTTTATTATTTACAATATCAATATCAATTTCTTCCTTTAAGATTGCATCTACAAGCTCAATTTCTCCTCTTTGTGCAGCTAAATGGAGTAGACTATTCTTTTCAGAACCGTATTTATTACTCATCAAAGCCTTCTTTATCTCAGGTTTAGCGTAATCAAATGGTGTCTTGCCCCTATCGTCTTTTACCAGAGGGTCTATATCTTCTCGCGTTAGTAAGACCTCTATTGTTTTAAGTCTTTCAGCGTAATGTAGAGGTGTTCTATTTTCGTAGTCCTGCAAATTGACTTGAGCATTAGGCTCCTTTATTAAGCATTTGAGAATATCAAGACATAAATCCCTTTCATCGTAATTAGTATTACTTACAGCTATATGCACAGGTGATAATTTCATCGAGTTTTGTCCTACACGTGCGCTATTTACATCTGCTCCTAGCTCCAGTAATAACTTTACTATCTCCAACTTCTTGTTATTAACTGCATAGTGCATTGGTGTCTGATTTCGTGCATCAAAGACATCTATTTCAGCGCTTCCTTCTTCCACTAAAATTTTGACAACATTTTCATGTCCTATGCCTGCTGCTAGATGTAATGGAGTATGATGCAGAGCATTTCGTACATTAACGTCAATACCTTTTCTGATCAAATATCTAACTGCATTAATTTCACCTATCATTGCAGCTAAATGAAGTAAGCTATCTTGTTCTGATCCGTATTTGTGATTGATTAATGCTTGTAATATTTCTGCTTTTTTACCTTCTTTGGCATAATCTAAGGAGGTTTTGCCTTCATTGTCCTCAACAAAAGGATTAATGTTCTTTTTCGTGAGTAACAGATCTACCATACTTAATTCATCAAACTCTATAGCGCAATGCAGTGGAGTTTTTCCGTTTAACCCTCTGACATTAACATCTAATCCAGGTTGATTAATGAGGCATTTTATTAACTCTAAACTTAAGTTATCAGCCATTTTATATTCAAAATCTTTTTTATATTTGAAATTTAGTATTAGATAATTCTTGTAATGAGTTTGTAATCTCTTCGGTTAGCGCCATATGAATCTTTTCAGTGTCGCTCAGTGATGCCAGCAGTGCTGAAACTCTATTTGGAATATTAAGCAAATTATTACGGACAACTCTTGCTACATTAAACGCATCGCGCTTTACTTCTTCTACTGCTACAAGTTCTCCTATCTCAGCCTTAGCTTTCGCCTCAAGAAGTTTACCTCGCTCCATTTCATTTTTTATTCGCGTTTTTAGCAATATCGTTGAAAGTTTTTCTCCGCTTTCTGAATAGTTTTTTCTTCTCAGTGGTTGACTTGGATCTCTGATTGTTTCTATAGCCCTGTTTGCTTGTTCTCGGTCAATGAGTCCATCTTCCAGCTCAACTATTCCTTTTTTTACTAAAGAACAGACATATTGCTTTGATACTCCTATCTCTCTTGCCCATTCTGTTTGTGTGATTTTTTCCACTCTTTTCCTCCTCTCTTTTCGCTCCTTTTTACGAATTTTCTTCTTGAATTTCCGCAAAAGTTTTACCAGTACTGGCTAAAAGGGCATCTCTTCCGGTATATATTTGCCAACGTTTTATGGTTACATCTACAAATTTTGAATCTAGCTCTATTGTCCTACAGATTCTTCCTGTTCTCTCACATGCAATCAGTGTACTTCCAGAACCACTAAATGGATCAAATACTATATCTCCAGGTCTACTGCTATTAACTATTGCTCTCTCCATTAGCTCTACTGGCTTCATTGTTGGATGTAATGAGTTATGTGTTGGCTTATCATAAAACCACAGATCACTTTGATTTCTTCCTCCATGCCACTCACGTTTATTACCGCTTTTCCATCCATAGAGCATTGCTTCGTATTGTCTTTGATAATCTGATCTTCCTAGCGTAAAGTGACTCTTTGCCCAAATGATAAATGTTGACCATTTTCCTCCTGCCTCCTCAAATGCTTTTTTCAACGTTGAAAACTCTGATGATGATATGCAAATGTAAATTGCTCCCTTCGTATATGCTAAAATATGGGAACAGATGTCATAGAGAAAAAGCTCATACTTTTCACCTTGATTATCGTTTAGTATCTTTTTATCCTCTCTTTCTTGACTGCTACCATAATCAACGTTATATGGAGGATCACAAACAGTAATGTCTGCCATTTTATCATCTAACAGCGCTTTATATGATTCAACTACAGAGCTATCACCACAATAGATTCTATGATCACCTAAAATCCATAAATCCCCTGGTTTTGTTATTTCTACCCTTTTTTCATCACCAACCAAGTCAGAAAAATCTTCTTTTTCACCATCTAAGTCATCAAGGAAATGTTGAACTTTTTCTAGCTCAAATCCAGTCATTTTAAGATCAAATTGTAAATCTTCTAACTCTTGAATTTCCACCTTCAAAAGATCATCATCCCACTTTGCCCAATTAGCTGATTGATTTGCCAGTAACCGAAAAGCTTTGGTTTGTGGTTCATTTAAATTATCACTTAAGACCACTGGAATACTCTCCATACCAAGTTTTCTTGCTGCTTTAAGTCTTAAATGGCCATCAACCACAGTCCCATCGCTTTTTGCAACTATTGGTATACGAAAACCAAACTCCCGAATAGAAGCACACATTCTATTTACTACGTCATCATTTTTACGTGGGTTACGCTCATATTCGACTAGATCTCGAGTAGGATAGTAGTGGATTGCTAAATTCATATATGTTTAAATTCTTAATAATTAAAAAGTTAATATTCAAAATATGTCTAACACTAGAAAAGGCCTGAGGTTAGCACCACTAAACCCGCCAGTATGGCTGAAAGGACCCACTTTTTATCGATTTTCCGTCTTATTAATATCTTTACTAAAATTCATAACATAGAACATCAAAGCTAAAGCATCCCCCTCATTATCATCTCTAGGTGAAAATCCTTTTTCCTTTACAGCTTCAATAATTTCACTCTTACTTGCATTGCCTTTGCCCGTTATAAAGCGTTTGATAGTTTTAACATTAACACCTTGGTAAGGAATATTGTTCTCTTCACACCAAGCAGACAGCACTGCAAGAAAACCACCATAGCAATGAGCTGCATCAGTTCCTAGATGTCTTCTCACTTCTTCAAAATACACTGCAGTGAACTCATGTTTCAAAGAATTAAGCCAATTACGAAAGTTTAAGAAACACATTCCACCTCCACTGAAACGGCTACCATGAAAGCTTTTGCTGCCACTTTCAATTACTCCATCTGTTAGAATTGCCCAGCCTGTCTGTTTACCGAGGTCCAGTGTTAGGATTGACATTATTTAAAACTATAAGTAGCACTGATTCCAAAATATCGTTTGGTTCCTCGAACGTACTATCAAAAAGCGGTTTATAGTTTTTTTGTTGGCCAACAACGGAAATTCGAGAATCATGTGCTACTCCTAAGAAGTATATGGATTAATGTTGTCTACGTTATAGTAGCTCTTTCAACTACCTCTTAACAGATATATACTAGAAATGAGGTTGGAAATTTGATTTGCACTAAATTTTTTTTGTTTGAGTTAAGTTATTTCTTCTCAATTACGCAACTTAGCAAACACTTTGTTTCTCTTGCTATCAGCTAATTTAAAGGCTTTCTGGGAACACTCAATAAAAAAAGATGAGAGATACAAGGAACTTATGAAAGCTATTGCAAAATGAGTTTTCTCCTTCATACAAATTTTTTCTTTACAATGAATAAAAACGATGTTAAACTTACTTGTAAGTTTATTTATATCAATCCAATCATTAGTAGTACTTTTTATTTGCTTTTTAAAGGGTGTTAAAGGAAGTGTATGAACAGAAATAATCATAATGAAATTTTGTTCTATGAAACAGATGACGAAAAGGTATGTATTGAAGTTAGATTTGAAAATGAAAATCTATGGCTTACTCAGAAACATATGGCTGAGTTATTTGGCTGTTCAATTGATAATATTTCATTGCATCTAAAGAACATTTATCTATGTAAAGAACTAGATAAAAACTCAACTACCGAGGAATCCTCGATAGTTCAAAAAGAGGGAGAAAGAGAAGTAAAACGTGATGTGATTTTCTACAATTTAGAGGCTGTGATATCAGTTGGTTATCGTGTCAATTCAGAGCGTGATTTCATACATGGGCAACTGATAAGCTAAAGAAGTATATTTTCAAAGGTTTCGTGATTGATAGCAATAGATTTAAAAATGGCTCTAGATTTGATACTCGATTTTTTGATGAGTTACTTGAAGAAATTAGAGAAATTCGTGCAAGTGAACGTGTGGCTTATCAGAAAATCACAGACATTTATGCAACTTCAGTAGACTATGTAAGTTGTTCAACCGAAACGAAAAATTTCTTTGCTATAGTGCAGAATAAATTGCATTTACTGGAAATACAGCAGCAGAAATTATTGCAAACAGAGTGGATAGAAGTAAACCTAATATGGGATTAACAAATTGGCGTAAGGCACCTAAGGGAAAAATCTTTCTTTCTGACACGCAAGTAGCAAAAAACTATTTAGATAAAAATGAAATTGCTCAGCTAAACAGAATAGTAAATATGTATATAGATTACGCAGAGTTTCAAGCTGCCAGGGGTAAAGTAATGTATATGAAGGATTGGAAAGAGAAACTCGATGCATTTTTAAGATTTAATGAGCAAGATATATTACAGAATTATGGCAAAACCTCTCATGAAGTAGCAATTGCCCTAGCTACAAAAGAATATGAGGTGTTTAGAAAAACACAGGATAAGTCATACAAGTCAGACTTTGATAAATTGGTAGAAGAAAAGAAAAGTCTTGATCAAAAAAGTGTAAAAGCTTAGGGCTGAATCTTGTAAAGGTAAAGAAATCATAAAAAAATCTATTTGTTCTTTAGGTTTCAGAAATTTTCTTTGCAACTACAGTTTTTTAATAAATAAAAGTTTGGGGTAAAAGGCACTATTTTTTAAAGCCAGAGTATAAACGTTAAAAGGTACAGCTCTAGTTTTGCCCATCAACATGGAGACATAAAACCCAAAATTTAAATCTTCGTCTCCTCTTTGCGTTAACAGTTTTTTTGAAAAAATTTCTTTCTTCTACGGTGATTTAAGAATAGCTTTTATTTGAGCTTTAAGGTCTGTTATAAGCTTAGATAAAACCCTATCCTAAATTACACCTAGCTTAAAAATGTGTTTTTACCTTCTCTAAAAAAATTTAAAGCATTAGACTCAAATTTCTAGTTTAACTACGAAAACTCAAAGTTATACACTTCAATTGCACATAGAGTTTTTGTTGATTAAGTTATTTGCACCTATTTTTCTGACTTCCTTTAATTTTAAGAAATTATATTTATTTTAGTTGCAAAGGTTAGGTACAAGTAGTATGCTTTAAGGTTATACTACTATATTATTATTGTATAATAATAGGAGTTATTCTGAAAACTGAGAATTGAACAAAACCCTCTATAATCCTGGCTTTTTTCCCTATTATTCAGTCTGCGGCTGTAAAATTCGATAATCCCTCTAAGTTATTGAAAATCTCGCATTTCTTTTGCCTTCACTAAATTCAGTCTGCATAGACTAAGCAAATTCTAAAGACAAACTGAGCAAATCCGAAGACTGAAGTAACTCATAGTTTCTATGAAAACTTTATTAATTGCAGATGCTATGATAAACCCAAGTATTCGGATTTTCAACTGGTAAGATGCTACCATTCTCCAGTGATTTATAGTCGGTCGGTAAAATCCTTTCATAAATTATCACTTCTTTATTCAGTTGATGATCAAATACCTTACCTTACCTTACCTTACTTTTCTTTTCCATGCCTGCAACACAAAGCACCCCATATCTAGTTCTTGCTCCATTTTTACCTTCTCTATTAAATTTTATATAGCCTTTTGTAGCTAAAGTATCAATCGTTCACGGATCTAATGTTGACTACCAAGACCTGCTTTATTCTCAAATGCCTGACAGAACGAATTTATTGTATATAGACGTCCCTTCCGTATAAATCAATTGTAGAATACCTACGCGAACGTTCTGCATCTAACTTCTGACCATATTTATAAGCCTCTGATATGCCAGCAGTTATTGATTTTATCTATATATTTTGATGGAATAGCATACGTAATTCAAACATCAGTTGACGACTACTTTGAAAAAATATTTTACAACGAATAAAAACCGTGATAGACTAAGTTAGGAGTAGTGGATGACTTAGAGGCGCATCATAATCGAGTTTTAAGGGCTATTATAAGTGTTTCTTAGGTTAGTACTATAACAAACTACTCTAAAGTCGTAAGGTCGCTTTAAAACTTGATTATAATGGCTTTTACCTTTTTGCGGAAGTTAAGTTTTTTAAGTAGCAAGATGACAGTGAAGAAAGTAGTATGTGTTAATTCATACTACTTATTATTATATAATAATAGAAAATTTTGGAAACTGGAAACTGGTCAAAAACCCGCAATAATCTTAAGCTTTTTCCCATCTAAACCAGATTACAGCTCAGAAATCTGTCAACCATTAAATCATTGAAAATCTAGCATTTCTTTGCTACCAGAAAGTACCAGATCTCATAAACTGCACCAGATTCTGCCAAGACTGAAGAGTTCTGGAGTCTGATATCGTAGCTGAGATCTAATTATAGTAAAGCCAAATATTTGAATCTTCAACTGGCATAATACTTCCATATTCTGGCGATTTGTAATCGGTTGGTAAAATCTTCTCATATACCGTAATATCCTTATTTAGTTGGTTTGTAACTTTCTTTTCCATATCCTCAACACAAAGTATTCCATATTTACTTCTTTCAGCATTTTTATCATTCCTGTTAAACTTAATGTAACCTTTTGCAGCAAGCACATCTATGCGTTCACGAATAGAGTTTTTACTACCAAGACCTGCTTTATTTTCAAATACCTCACAGAATGTATTGATTGTATATACTTTTCCTCTATTTCTCGCCTCATCGTAAATCAATTGCAGTATAATATCATATCTACGAGAACGCTCTGCATCTAATTTTTGGCCATAATCTTTATGTATCAGTCTCTGTGAATCATAATCAAGTATTTGCCAGCAGTTATTGATTTTATCGACACATTTTGATGCAATAGCATGGCCATTACGTAACTCAAAGATTAGCTGACGTTTACTTTGTTGTTCATCTGGTCTGTACATAATTATTCCTGTACTATAAAATCCCCTTAAGCTGCTTGCACCACTAAAACTCTGAAATGGGTCTTCTTCCAATGATTTCTTTTGCATCTTTTTCGTGTGATGTACTAAAATAACTCCTGCATTCTGGTTAACTAATGCTCTCAATTTTTCAACTCTTTCTTGCAGGAAAAATAGCATAGCATTATTATCATTTTCACTACTGTTCTCTCCGGCATCAAAAACGTTACGTAGTGGATCAATAGCTATAACATCAACGGTATTTGAACCAAATGATTTTTTTATTTCATCAAGAACTTCATCTATACTGTCATCATTTAAGAGTAATTTCGTTTGCGGTGTAATGACTAAGTTATCCAAAGCAATCTCAAGCATTTCTTCGTTGATTTTTAGTTGCTGTAGACGTTCACGCATATAGTGGTAGCCAATTTCGGTTTGAAGATAAAAGATCCTTAAAGGCCTTTTAGGTACCATATCAAGAAATTGAACTCCTGCTGCCATGTAAATTAGCCAAGAAATTAAAAAGTCACTTTTTCCTACTTTAGGTGCTCCAGCAAACACTAAAAGTCCACTTGGAGTTAAAATTCGAGGAGCAACTATATCTTCCGGCATCGGTGATTTATCGTTAAAATATTGCCTTGCAGAAAATGAAATCAAACTTTTTGTGCTTAGAGTATTAGTAGTAAGCGTAGTTGAAGCTAAAAATTCTTTGACATTTATACCTCCTTGTACACAATCTGCAGCATCCCAACCTTTTGGCTTATCTTGTGGTATCTTAAGCTTAACAAGTGATGCAACTCCGATCTCTAAAAGCTTTTTTTCAGCATTTTTTGCGTATTTATTACCTGCTTCATCATTATCTGGCCATATAATAATGTGTTTACCTTTAAGTGGAGTCCAATCTGTTTTCTCAATAGGTGCATTTGCTCCAGACATTGTTGTTGTAGCTGTGATACCTTGCTCTATCAGCACTTCTGCACATTTTTCTCCTTCAACTAGAACAACTTTATCAGACTTTAAGATTTCTGGAATGTTATAGAGTGGCCTCATCTCTGGTGCTGCAAACTTAGATTGTTTAACATCAAAAGGCTTGTATACTTTTTTCTTTCCTGGAGGATCAGAACGGTAAACTTTTACAATTACCTGGCCATTTTCATCATAATAATTCCAACTGTGGGTAATAAATTTCTCGAAGTCTTCATCAACATATTGTTTCTCTCTGTATTTTTTATTATTTCCGAGCCATTCACTTATTGAAGCTATTACCTCAGGAAACTCTGTCCTTGCATTCTTTCTATGCACAGCTGCCCAAAGGTCGATAATGTCACCACCTTCTCCAGTTGCAAAATCATTCCATAACCCAGCTCTACTGCCACTTAATTCTACTACCAGACTTTTTCCTTTATTACCATGCACATCACCTACGTAAAACTTATCACCACGAAAAGTTCCTCTTGGTAAAAGGTAAAAAAGACAAGATCTTATGTTAAGCAATAGTTCTGCTTTATCATTTAAAGATTTAGAATCGATATTCATAATAAAACCATAAACAACCTTATATAAGGGTTATTCAAGTTTTGAAGGCTAATGTTTACATCGACATTATTTTAAATCCTACCGTAATTATTCTCAGAAAAAAGCAAGCGAATATCAATAGGTTAAAAATCGCACCGCAATTATTTAAATTTCTCCGAACCTGCAATTAACCGTCTATAAAGGTCATCCTTGATAGTTAATTATTCAAGGAGCTCCAATGAAATCAAAGAATTCTTACTCAGGAATTGATCCCATAATTGTCAAGTACGTTAGACATTACGCAAAATGTATAAAAAACTTAAAGTGTTTTGTTCATGAAAGTCTTGAAGATATTGAGCAAGAACTTTTCTGTATGATTTGGCCTGCTATTGAGAAATATGATGAAAGTAGAAGCTCTTTTTCTACCTTTGTATGTCAACTTACCAAGTGTCGAGCTATTAATTTAATCAATAAGCAAATCTGTAAAAAACGCGGTGGCAGACAGGGTATATTCTATGTTGATCCTGATGATCTACATGAAGTGGTTGATGATAAATGTCGTTCTATCACTGAAATAACAACTCGTATTGATGTGAACGATGTTATCTCAACACTACCCCAAGAATGGCAAGTACTATGCAGACAACTGGAATTTTTCAGTGTTCCAGAAATAGCTGAAATAAATGGAATACCACGCACAACAGTTTATAACACTTTGCAACGAATAAGACGGCACATAAAAAATTTTTTTTAGCAAATCAAACAACAAGTAACAGTTCTAGTATAACTCTTATAGGAGGGCCGCGATATATGACTTTAAAAATAATAAACAGCAAAGAAAGGGTAAAAATAGTAACAGGTGTAAAGGTAGTAATCTTTGGACCTTATGGAATCGGCAAAACCAGTCTGCTTAAAACTTTGAATGAACCAACACTTTGTCTTGATTTTGAAGCAGGACTTTTAGCTGTACAAGACTGGAAAGGGGATTCTATCAATATGCGCACTTGGAATGAGGCCAGAGATATTGCTTGTCTTATTGGTGGGCCAAACCCTGCACTAAAATCTGATCAAGCATACAGCCAAAGACACCATGAACATGTATCTAGCAAGTATAAAGATCTTCTTTCTGAAGTTTCTAAATACCGATGCATCTTTGTAGATAGTATAACTGTTGCTTCACGTTTATGTCTATTATGGGCAAAAATGCAACCTGAAGCTTTTTCTGAAAGAAGTGGAAAGCAAGACATGAGAGCTGCTTACGGAATGCTTGCTCAAGAAATGATGGCTTGGCTCAATCAATTTCAACACATCAGAGATAAAGACATCATCATAGTTGGCACACTAGGTCAATATCTCGATGACTGTAATCGTTCAACCTGGCTACCTCAATGTGAAGGGGCTAAAACTGCTAGTGAGATTCCAGGGATAGTTGATGAAGTAATTAGCATGGTTGGAATCAAGAAAGATGATGGCACAGAGGTTCGCTCATTTGTCTGTCAGACTATTAATACTTGGGGATACCCTGCTAAAGATCGCAGTGGCTGCCTGAATATGGTTGAAGAACCGCATTTAGGTAAATTACTTGCGAAAATTAAAGCCAAAACCTTGGCTTCTATTATTTAATTAAAAATTGGAGAAATTATTATGGAACAAAGCTTTTTCAATATCGGTCAAAAAATTCCCTTTTTCAGTGTGAAAGAATACTTGAATGATCAATCGCCAATACCAGAAGATATAATTTCCCCTAGAATTCTAACTAAAAGAGGTTTGTTAGTACTAGGTGGCCCACCTAAAATTGGCAAGAGTGACTTTTTGATCTCTTGGCTTGTCCACATGGCTGCTGGTAGATCATTTCTTGGCATGACACCAAATAGACCTTTGAAAATTTTCTACATGCAAACTGAAATTGAATATGAATATATGAAAGAACGTTTGCAACAACTTCAACTTGATAACGAACCTTTGGATATAGCTGCTAACAACTTAATCATTACGCCAAAGGTGCACTTATCATTTAATCATGATGAAATAAGTGAAATTAAGGAAATTGTGAATGAACTCTTTAAACCTGATGTTTTGGCCATAGATCCATTACGTAACATCTTTAGCAGCGAGTATGGAAATGAAAATGATAATAGTGCTATGCTGTTTTTTCTGCAAAAGACTCTTGAAAAGCTACACAGTGCTGTCAATCCAGATGCTTGTATTGTACTCACTCATCATACAAAAAAATTATCGAAAAAGATGCTGGAAGAAGATCCATTTCAGGGTTTAAGCGGAGCTGGTTCTTTGAGGGGATTTTATAGTACTGGCATGGTAATGTTTGCTCATGATGAAGAAAGTACTACCCGTCAAATAGTATTTGAACTGCGTAATGGTGAACGTGTGGCAAGCAAGCTTGTCGATAAGATAAATGGTCGTTGGGAGCTTGTAGACCAATGGAGCAGCTGATTCTTTTTTTTACTTAATTTATGGGGAACAATATGCTAACAGATTTTTTAACTGATTTTAATACTGCGAAACCAAGGAGTAGCTTAATACCAGCGGGTACCATAGCAAAAGTATTGGTTAAAATTTGTCCTGGAGGCTATGAACCAAATGGCTTACTGACGAAAAGTAAAAATACTGGCAGCATTTACTTAAATCTCGAATTTACTGTGGTAGAAGGATCATACTCAAAACGTAAGATCTATCAAATCTTTGGTATTCAAGGGAGTAAACTCAACGAAAATGGAGAAGATGTCTGGGGAGAAATGGGTCGTTCGATGATTAGGAGTATTTTGGAGTCAGCTCGCAATATCTATCCTCATGATGATCGAGAAGAAGCAAATCTTGCCCGTAAAATTAAATCTATTTCGGAACTAAATGGCCTGGAATGTTTAGTTAAGATTGGCACAGAAACTAGTGGATATGGTGAAAAAAATAAGATTATCTCAGTGATTACTCCAGAATATGGTAGTTACGCGAGTTTTATGAAGGCAACAGTTAATTGGAATTAAAAAATTTAAAAGTAAAAAAAATAGTAAATATGGGGGATATATGGATTTTTGGAGTATTACAGAAAACTTTTTGTGGAAAGATTCTGAAGATGTTTTAGGAATTAGATCACTGCTACTTCATAATATTAAAGCATGCATTTCTCATCTTTTTCCTAATGGCAAATTCTATAAAAAGAAGTTTTGTATTGCTGATCTACAAAAGGACCAAATCGTAGTCGACATGAAGGCAGGAAATTGGTCTAGCCTAGTTACCGGTAAAAGTGGAGATATCATCAGTCTTTGGGCATTTGTTACTGGTAAAACTAAACTTTTTGACGTTATTGGCTTAATATCAAAATGGCTCAATGCTGAAAGATTCATTTACCGTGATGAAAACGGCAAAGACATTATTTATGTCTATCTTTATAATGATAACAGTTGTTATGCTTGGAATACTAAAACGCGCAGTAGTAATTCAAAGCCACTTTTCAACATTCCTGAAATCATAAAATCAGACAGAGTAGTTATAGTAAAAGGCGAAAAATGTGCTGAAAAATTAACAAATCATGGTATCACAGCAACAACAGTAATGTTTGACTCAATTGATCAGACAGACTTTTCACCTCTTAATGGAAAGCAGATCATCATTTGGCCAGACAATAATGAAGTAGGTAAGCAGTATGCTGAAAAAATAGCTAATAAGCTGAGTAACCTAAAGTGCTCTATTCTCAACATTCCAGAAGGTAAAAAGAGTGGATGGAGTGCTCTTGATGCTATTGCAGAAGAAATAGATATAAACCGGCTGTTAATATCAGCCAATCCAGTAGTTAAAGAAAACATCTCAGCTTTTTCTGTAAAGCAGTATTTAAACGATAAGTCACCAATACCAAAAGATATAATTTCCCCAAGAATCTTAATACCAGGTGGATTATTAGTATTTGGTGGTACTCCTAAAGTGGGAAAAACTGATTTTTTGATTTCTTGGCTCGCTAATATGTCAGCAGGTGTTCCATTTTTTGATATGGTACCAGTAAAACCTCTAAAAATCTTTTATCTACAAACTGATGTTGGCTATCACTATATGCGTGAGAGACTACAACAACTTAAGATTGACAGCAAACTTTTGAACTTAGTTGTCAATAACTTTGCTATTACATCTGATACTAATTTACTACTTGACGAGAGTAAAGTTTATAATACCGTGAAACAATTTTTCAACCCAGCAGAGGTAGATGTTATCGTTATTGACTCTTTACGCAATGTCTTTAACTATAAAAATGAAAATGACAATAATGTTATGTATTCCTTTTTGCAGGAAAAAGTCGAAAAGTTACGTTCTACAATTAATCCAAGTGCAGGAGTTATCTTAACTCACAATGTTAATAAAAAGCTTCCTAAGGAAAATCCTTTTCAAAGTTTAAGTGGTGCAAGCAGTTTAAGAAATGTTTATACTTCTGGTATGCTCATGTTAAAACCAATCGAAGAGGAAAATATTCGCCAGTTAATGTTTGAGTCAAAAAATGGTCAGTCCTTGCCAACAAAGTTTATCAGTAAGGTTAATGCAGTTGGTATTCACAAGTTTGCGGTATTTAGTATGCAAAAGAATAGGGTTTAAAGAAGAAGGTTTTTCGGAGTTTGGTGTAATGAATGAACCAGATACATTTGTGTGTTTAACTGAGAATAAGGAAATACAAGAGGCGAAGCAGAAATTTACCTTTTTAACATAAGAGTAAAGGGATTAAGACGATAACCGTGTTCTTTACAAGTTAATTCTGGCCAACCAATGGTTTGAATAACATCATCACGTTTAATGTTTAATCCCAATTGATTGGCTAGTTTTTCTTTTATCGTTCTTTGCATTTTATTCAGAGGATATCTTATTTGTTGTTCTAAATCTGTGATTTCTGAATGAAAAGTTAAACGGTCTGCTATTTTTTCAATGCTAAGGGGTATATGTTTCTCTAACGGTACATCATTTTCAAAATCATTAAGGAATTGTTTGAATAAAACACGAAAAATACTAACACATAATGTAGCTCGTTTATTTACTACTTTAATATCATTAATATAAACCACACCATGCGAAAACTTTAGTTGTAGAACCTTTTTTGGTAATTTAGGTTTAACTTCCTTTAGTGAAATAATGGGAAAGATTTGCGTAGAAACATTAGCAATTAACTCTGGTATAGCTGCTTCAAGAATTATTTCATGTAAACTCTTATTCTCACAAAAAAGATCAGACATTTTTACGATAGGCAAAACAAGTGGCAAGTTTGGTACATTTTCTCTTACGGTAATAAGGGTAGTGGGCTGAATTCTAAGTTTATCTATGGTGAAATGTACTGCATCAGTGCAAAGGTCGAGAATAATTAGGCTTACGATGCTACCTTGGCTACTTACGTGGTAAACTCCTTCTGTTGCTTTTTGCCAGATGAACTTTGAGTTGTTCAATAGACTCTCAAACCAATGTGCAATTTTTTCTAGGTTAAGATTGGTTGATAGTAGGTGAAATCGTTGCTTTTGATGAGTGTTGGGTAAAATATAGCGACAACAATCTTCACAAAGCATGTCATCACACTCTTCATCAAAATCTGGACTAATAGGAATTTCATTATTACAATCTGGGTAAAATACGTGAGGCCAATCTAGATGATCTTCTTCGCGAGAGCAAATAACAAAATCAACTTCTTTTAATTTAATAAAACCAAGGCCAGACAACCACAATGCAGTTTCTAAATAAGCTTTACTAGGATCAATCCAGGAGTCATGAGATCTCAGAATATCTGCAACAGCTTGCTTTTGGGAGAATTGTAAGTCCATAGGTCTCTTTCATTAATGATTTAAAATCTTCTCGCCCGTTTTTATTGAGTATGTGCTCTGAGTAATAAATAGTAGTATAATGTTGATTCCTTTTAAAGAACAGAGTCACTTTCTTCTCTTGAAATACAATACGAATAGATTCAACAAGTGAATTATCTTGCTCGATTGTTAGTTTTAGCATTTGTAATTCCCGAGCAATTGAGTTAACTGGATTGGTGACTACAACTAAGTACGTGTCTTTCTTGAGCTGAGTCGAACGAAACTTTACCTCAAATAGACAAATATTAGGATCAGTACCTTCTATGGAAGATTTCAAGAATGTTGCAACAAGAAGTGTACAATTCTGGTCTTTCATGTCGATAAATAAGCATTCACATTCAAAATAATTACTTACGATACTATTTGCTATTTTTAGGCTTTCATTAAAATTCTTAGCACACAGGTTTACTTGATTACCATGAAGTGAAAAATCCAGAATAATCCAACTTGGTCTATATCCATGGATAATACGATTTGAATTAAAAAGTAAGTCCTTATCGCTAGCTCGACGTATAAACACATATATACGATTTTGATGATAGAAAAAACCTTGTAGTTGAGTTTCAAAGCCATCATCTTTTTCAGCATCGTATTCTTTTAGTAATCGGTAAGTAACTTCTTTTGATATAAAGTTTTTAAATGGAGTTTTCATCTGCCTTGGAGAGTTCTGTAAAGTAAAAGATGAAAATCCTCTCTTTTGTACTTTATCAAAGTGGTAAACACATTTGATTAATTCTGGGTCACTATGGAATAAAACAAAAATTAAGGATTTTTTATCATGTTTGTTATTTTTACATAGAAAGTTTGTGATCAACTCTTCAGTCAAAACAGACCTTGCTACTTCAACAACAGCAGACTCAAGTTTAGAATGGTTGAAGTGGCTAAGTAGATAATAGTTGAACAAAGAGTCTGAGCAACCTATAAGAATTTTGCGTTGTTCTTGAACTGAAATATCGTCATGTTTCTGAAATTCAAATAATTGGCCATTTTGCTTATGTGTAAAGGAATACTGAAAAATAACATTTAGTTGTCTACCTGAAAGAGAATTAAGCCAATTTTTACGTATTTCTTCATCTTGAAAGCTAGGCAGCCAATGATCTACTGGCATTTCCAAACTACTCTCCCAGAATTCTCTACTAGGATAAAGATTAACCATATATTATGTGTAATATAATACGCTACATTTAACATAATTCAAAAACTAGTCAACGGTAAAAATTATAACAAAGATTTAAGAAAACAAATCGATAAAAATATTTTTCTTTCACTTAAACATACAACAATGAAAAATGTATATATTAAGTAATAGGTCTGCGTAAAAAGGGAAATGTCAATACTCACAGAGTCAGGAAGAGCAGCAATAGCAGCAAGCATAAAAAAGCAATCTCTACATCTTGCTTGGGGCAGTGGTGATGCCAATTGGGAAAGTAGTCATCAAGTCGAAAAAGTTTTTGTTGAGGATGAAATAGCTCTAGATCACCATACTATTAAAGATGTAAGGGTTTTTACAGGACAAACAACTTATCAGCCAAGTATTGATTATATAGTTGAGAGTAGTACTGGTGTTATTCAGCGCACAGAAAATAGCTCTATTGTAGAGAATAGTACAGTTACTATAGAGTACGTTCAAAGCACACCACCGGAGCCTATTACTTCTCAAAAACTACTCAATGAACTTGGCAGACGTACTGCAGACGAAGTTCTCTTCTGCAAAGGTGATGAAAACGGCGAACTTATAACTCCTTCTGGAAGGTTTAAATCTTCCGCTGTACCAACCAACAATCTCTACCTTAAATTTACTTTCGATTTCACGGACGCAGCAAATCAAGTTATACGGGAATTAGGGGTTATGGTTGGTACTAAAATAAAAGAAGGATTACCTGAAGGACAGAGATATTTTGAACCACAAGATATAGAAGATCCTGGAATTTTATTGGTCCTTGAGCATACAGTGCCGCTTATCAGAACTGCTGCCACCCGGGAAACTTTTTCATTTGTTGTAACTTTTTGAATTTTTCTAGCATAAAATGACTTTAAACGCCTATTATAACCGCTTTAATCCTGACAAAGAATACGAAAAAAGCTTGTTTCTTGCTGGAAGAGGTTTGCAATCTGCAGAATTAAACGAGACTCAGGAGTATGCTCTTTCTAAGCTTAAAGGCATAGGTGATGCAATATTTCGTGATGGTGATGTTATAACGGGAAGCAATTGTATTATAGATGCAAAAACTGGTAAAGCTACACTTGAGGGAGGAAAAATCTATCTTCGTGGAGCAGTTAGAAAAGTCGAAAAAGAAGAATTTATTATTCCACTGAGTACCACAGTGCGTATAGGTGTTTATTATCTAGAGTCTACCATTACAGAGCTTGAGGATGAAAATCTTCGTGATCCTGCTGTTGGTACAAGAAACTATCAGGAAATTGGAGCTGTAAGGCTTAAAGTTTCCACCATTTGGGGATACCAAGTAGAAAGTGTTACTGTTAACTCTACAAATGGCGAATTTTACCCAATTTACAATATTGAAAATGGAGTATTGATAGAACATTCACCTCCACCACAAGCAAATATAGTATAGCTCTTTCCATAAAAGTCCGGATGTGATAGGATAAGGGTAGATGATGATAAGGAGGTTGAATGCCAGCAGCATATAGTTATGATTTAAGAAAAAAAGCAATGGAAGCGCTAGACGAAGGAGAAAGCAGAGAAACAGTGGCAGCAAGATTTAAGATTGGACGAACTACTTTATGGGAGTGGCAGCAAAGAAGAAAAGAAACAGGAGACTTTCAATCAAAAAAACTTGGAAATGGGGGTTACAATCACAAAATTACCGACTGGGATACCTTTGCCAAATTTGCCAGAGAACACGGAGGAAAGACTCTATCGGAAATGGCTAAACTTTGGAACAACGTTAGTATCCAAACGATCTATCGAGCCCTTAAAAAAATTGAATTTACGCGCAAAAAAAGACATATGGATACAAGGAAAGAAACGAAGAAAAACGTGCTGAATTTTTGAAAATTATAGCGACAAAAGAACCTAAAAACTTAGTGTATATAGATGAGTCTGGCATTGATAACACCGAAGACTACCCCTACGGATATTGCCAGAAAGGACAGCGGTTTTATGCCTTAAAATCTGGAAAGAAAACTCAACGAATCAGTATGGTTGCAGCCTTAAGTGGAAGAAAGATAGTTGTTCCGTTAACCTTTGAAGGCCACTGTAATATGGATGTTTTTAATGGATGGTTTGAGCAATTTTTGACACCGATCTTGGAACCTGGACAGACTGTCATTCTTGACAATGCTACTTTTCATAAGTCTGATAAGATTATCGAGCTTGCTAAAGGGGTTGGTGCAGAAATTTTGTATCTGCCGCCTTATTCTCCAGATTTCAACAAAATTGAGCATCATTGGTTTGCTATAAAAAACAGAGCCAGGAAAAACATTCCTCTATTCGAATCCTTTCGTCGTGCTGTTGATTCTGCCTTCCTATGACCTGTTCGGACTATTATGAGAAATGCTATACTTTTCTACCAACAATCAATAGCTTATAAGAAATTTCCTATGATTCCTTTTAAGCGAGTTTTGAATTTTTGAAATGTCATGACATTGTTGATACGGTTATCAAGAAACGATAAAGTATCCGCAAAATCTTCTGAATAATCATTGATAAAAAAAAGTATCGTACTTAAGTACACTCCAGCTAATATTGCTCTTTTTGTATAGTAGTTAAAATCTGTTGATTGGTCATGAATGCCATACCAAATCGCACTAATAGTTCTGTATAAAAGTTTACTAGAAAAATATGTATTTTTTGGTGATACGGAGAATGATAAAACATTTTTTAAAAGTTCTCTATAATTCGGTAGCTTAGCATAGTTTGAAAGGTGTATTTGAATGGCTAACTTTACTCGCTCTCGCACTTTCATATCTTCTAAATTAGAATTCCTTAGTTCAGCTTCCATTGAGCTATTTAAGTCCTCTGCTATGTGCTCCAAAGCGCTATATATTCCATTCTGAAATTTGCAAAAGCTATTAGCTAGATTAAGGTCAGTGCACACCTTTAATAGGGTTTCATCGCTTATCCCTTCAAATGGAATAACCCTAATTAGCTTATCTATTATTAACTTTTGTTCCACGCAACATCATACTAAACAGCATGTGTGATTGTACCTGAGATTTTCAAACATTCTACAAAATGCTTCACCACGTTCCTCGAAATTTTTCCATTGATCAAAAGAAGCACACGCGGGAGAAAGTAATATTGTTACTTCTTCTGCGCTATTTAAGGCCTCTTCAAAAGCCAATCTGAATGCATCTTCTAGATTGCAACATTTAACATAATCTACTTTATTCTCCATAACATTTGCAAAAGCTTCGGTTGATTCTCCAATAAGAAAAGCTTTTCTAACCCTTGTAAAATGCTTGCTTAATGATTCTATTCCACCTTTTTTGCTTCTTCCACCAGCGATCCAATTTATGTTTTCATAAGATAAGATCGCCTTTTCGCTCGATTTTGCATTAGTTGCTTTGCTATCGTTCACGAAAAACACATTTCTTATTTTGCCAAGCAGTTCATTCCTATGCCTCAGTCCTGAAAAGGACTTGATTCCATTGATAATAGTGTTGCTATCTACTCCAAGTACCTTACATACGGCATATGTGGCTGCTATGTTTTCTGCGTTGGATATTAGGTTTATTTTCACGTCGCTTACTGATAAGCTATGATTCTCTAGTTTTAACGAGATCTTCTGGATCCCAGTGCCCCTTTTGTCATCCAAGTAGCTGACACTGGGATCCAGATAATTTCGATCTATACCAGTAATCTGTTCACTATAATCAAGCAAATTGTTACCTGCCAATGATATTAGATCTCTTGCACCACCCTCTGTCATCTGAGTAGTTGGCAATGGTTTTTCTTTTCTGGATTCCAGCGTCACGCGCTGGAATGACATCGGGGAATATGTTACTGAGATTGGAATTTTGTCTCCAGTGAATTTGTTGAATATATCAGCAGTAATCTCATTGTCACATCCTATTACGGCAACCTCACTACCGTTTATCAGTTTTAATTTAGTTGCTATGTAGTTCTCCATACTTCCATGCCTATCTATGTGATCTGGTGTAATATTGAGCAGTGCTGAAATGTCCACGTTAATTTCATTCATCAACTCCAATTGAAAAGAGGAGAGTTCGATTACATAAATTTCTGCATCTCTTTCTAGATCCAAAACAGGAACGCCTAAATTTCCACCAATAGCTACTTTTTTCCCTGCAGATTTTAATATGTGCCCTATTAGTGATGTAGTGGTTGATTTACCATTTGTTCCTGTGACGCCTATTACCTTCTGGTTCGTAGTTTTAGCTTCAAGAAATAGCTCAATGTCTGATTTTATTTTGCAATCAAATCTCCTTGCAAGTTTTACTATCCAATGTGGCTCTGTTGGCACTCCAGGGCTTAAAACCAATGCACTGATCTCATGCCAATTGTATTCCTTGGGATGAATAAAATTACATTTTTTATACATCATTTTTGCATTTGCTATTTGCTCTTCATGATCATCCCATGCATATATTCTTGCACCACCCTTTGTTAGAGCGTTAATGGCGGATAAACCAGTTTTACCAAGACCAAAAACCGCGACGTTTTGATTTTTGTATTTGTTTAGTTGCACTGCTAGATAACTTATGCGAACCATTTTATAAAGATATCGTACAAATTACAACAGACTTCTTTCGTAGGTTACAACTGTCATTCAATAGAAACAAAAAACTTCCTTGACAAACTCCGCCAGCCCCCTTATCATGAAACTGAAGCTATTTATTTATCTTCGCAATCTGTGCAGGTTAATGACAAAAACTTAGGGTATTTGGCGTCTCATGTTTAATTTTTCGCACTACGTGCATCGCATGTCTTTAAAAATTTCTGGGTTTTTACCTATATAAGCCGAAACGCGCTTACAAAGCGTTTAAGACAGCAAAAAACGTCAAATTGACAAGGGAGAATTTGAATGCTAGCTACTACGGGGTTTCTTTGCCTTTTTTCCTACTTAGTAAATTTCTTAAACACTTGCGGTGTAGGTTAGTTGCAAGTTAAAAGCAGCTAAATCGCTCTTAATCAAGCGTTTTAGAATAAAAAAACGCCGATATTTTAGTACATGGTAAATAGCCAACCACCACGGGGTTTCTTTTGCCTTTTTTTTTCATTTGGTAAATTTCTTAATATTTATGGCTAAACGACAATCGTCATCCCGCTGCTTGTTAGCGGCTAAGAGATACCGCGGCAGTATGACGGTTAAGTGGGGTGTCATCCCAGTGTCAGCTACTCGGATGACAGGAGAAGGAGGCTACTTGCATGACACCATTCTTTTTTCTGGATCCAAGTAATCAGGGCACTGGGATGACAAGAAGAGGGCACTGCTGTCATAAAGGAACCAGTGTCAGCTACTCGGATGACAACAAAGAGCTACTTGGATAACAAGAAATATAGGCACTGGAATTGCAAAGAGTTTGCAAATATTAGTTATTACCTGTAGGATATAGAGAAATTAGTAAGGATTTTAATAGGAATAATATGCCATCTGTTACTTTTATTTTACCTGATGGGAGTAAGAAAAGCTATGAAGCTGCAGAGGGAGAAACTCTGCTCAATTTAGCCCATAGAAGTGCTCCAGATCTGCTTGAAGGTGCATGTGAAGGTTCTCTTGCTTGCTCTACATGCCATGTAATTGTTGATCCAAAGTTTTATAATGCTGTAGAAATACATAACCCTATATCTGATGAGGAAAATGATATGTTAGACCTAGCTTTCGGCTTAACAGAGACGTCGAGGCTTGGATGCCAAATAAAAATCACAAAAGATATCGACGGCTTGTGTGTAACCATACCAAGGGGTACAAGAAACATATCATTAGATAAACAGGGGAATCATGCGTAAGATTTTTATCTATATTATCGTCTCTTTACTTTTGTTTATTCCTGTAGCGTATAGTGGTTTTTGGTATTTTTCTGCATGTAAGGTAAAAAATCTTTTAGCTGAAACAATACTATACATTAACGACGAAAAATTTGATATTTCACATGATTTTAGTGGATTTCCTTCTAACCTAATTTTCCGTGTGACAAACCCAAAATTTTCCAATGAGCAATTAACCATCTCATCTGATGCTTTATTGATAAAAAATAGATTGTTTGATAAATCAGTATATATCTACATACCAAGCAATGAAGTCAATATTGCTGTTCATGGTGATGAGAAAAAGAATATAAAATGCCACACAAACGATAGCAGCCACTTTGTTGTTAGACTAAACGATTTACCATCTTCATTGCGATTCAACAAAAATAGTACCGTGATAGACTATATAGATACACTTCGTTACGAAGATTATGAATTAAAATGTGATGTTTCAGAAAATCAGCAAAGTGTTATAACTGAAGTGAATGATAAAAGTAATTACATTCAATTTTACCTCGATAAAGAACTGAGTGGAAATGCTAAGCTAGGATTTGATTTGTATACTTATCGGTATAAAAATACTGCAAGTCCTGAAAGTTACCTTAGTATCGACACTAAATTTGATTATGAATTTGTAAACGACATCTCGGCTTCCAGAATTAATTTCAATATAGAGAAATTTTTGATTCAAAGTAATAATTTTTCTTTTGCTGCAGATGGTGGGGTAAACAATTACAACTTAGTTACATATTCATTTAAAGACAAAATCAACGTGGCTATATCAAATTATAAAGAATTAATCTCGTTTATGATTGGTGACTCAAAAACTTCAGATGCGTTTGAAAAATTAATGTCTTCCTTATCAGAAAAAACAACTGATGATGGCATTCAATTTTCAATAAAGTACGATGATGATGTAGGGTCAAGTTTTATTGGAAAGTTATCCACCACTGATTTTATGAACCAGCTCAGTAAAATAACCCAATTAACCAAGGATGAGAGCAGTAGTTAGTTTACTTTTCATATTGATATTCCACTCAGGCGTAAACGCTTTTACTCTGGATAATAAACTCAGAGATAAAAGCATGGAAAAACGAGCAACAAGTTTATTTGAAATAATAAGGTGTCCAATATGTTCTGGCGAATCATTGTCTGAATCTGGATCTCAGATCGCGTATGATATGCGAGAAGCAATTCGTAAAAAAATCAATGATGGATACACAGATGAAGAGATAATCTCAGAGTTAAAAAATTCTTACGGCAATTCAATTATAATCGTACCGCCTATAAAATCTAGCACTTACATTTTGTGGTTTATTCCACTTACAACTCTGCTTATTGGGTGTTTTTTAATACAAAGATACATCAATACAACCACTTAAACCTTTTATATATAGCTAAAGTGACTTAGGTTCTCTAATTGCACATAAGTCAACAATAATTTTCACACAAATCAAAACAGCATATCTTCTCCATAATCCTTGGTAATTTTACATAAGTTAAAAGTAGCATATGGTTCTCTCCGCGGTCTGAGATGACAATAAATTTGTCAAGCCGCATTATACTTGTTAGGCGGAAGTGGACGGCAACATATTTACCACGAAGTCTAACTAAGTTCTTGCTTGTCCCTTCCATCGGCATTGCTATCTTTATTTTCAATAAAATTATTGTCCTATGCTCTTTTGATGTTTATTGATAATAAAATTCTGTTTTATCAACCAACATCCTATGCATAATTACAGCTAATTTTCTTGCTACTGCTACAATTGCTTTTTTCATTCCTTTTTTCTTCGCAACCCCAGTTTTTTAATTTAAATGTCCTCTTGGTCACTGTAAGCATTGTTTGTGCAGCTTCATATAACATACTTCTACATTCCGCTGGTCCCATCTTTGATATGCTGCCATGCCGATCAACTTCTCCAGAAGAATATTGCCTTGGTGTCAACCCTATATACCCCAGTTGCGGATTAGCCAACGAAGTAAAGCTTAGAAATGCAGCGGCTGCATGGAATATGAAACAAGCGTGGAAAAAATGTGTACCAAAAAATTTATCGGTGATCTGTGGCGAGTATGCTCAATCTCAAATTTGTTTTTCAGAGAGCCAAAAACTGTCTCAATAATCGATCTTTTTCTTAACAAAATCTTCTCATTTAGCGCCATTAATGAGTTTTTCATACCCTTTTTTATACTGGTTACAAGCTTTAGAGGTTGTCCGGAAACAAGTAAATTCAAGCATATTCCCTCTTTAACATAACCCTACTCATAGCTAGGTATATGAAATTCTCAGTGGATGTTGTGAGTAAATCATACTCCTTCGATAGCCTTCTATTCCTATTAACCCAAGCAAAAGTCCTTTCTACAACCCATCTTCTTGGCTGTACTTTAAACCCTTGTTCTCTTGTTGGTAGTAGCTCAGGTGGCGTATCTTTGTGCACCCAAAATCTACATGTAGGCCTTTTAACAATTTCAATATCTATGTCATATTCTTCCTTTATGTGATTCTTTAAATTTCTTCCTTGGTATCCCATGTCAGCCCACATTTTTTTAACTTTAGTATATTTTGTTCTCATATTGTTTAATGCTATTTTAATACCATCTCTATCATTTTCGTTAGCAGCGCCTACGTAACAACCTAGTATAAAACCCTGAGTGTCTGTAATTATATGCCTTTTTCTACCCTTTACTTTTTTACTTCCATCATAGCCTTTGATCCCCCCTTTTCTGTAGTCTTTACAGATTGACTATCTACTATACAGGCACTCGGCTGCTCATTCCTTCCTATTTTTCTTCTACTATATTTTGTAATTTCATAATTCATTTTCTCAAAAATTCCCTGCTTCTTCCATTGCCTGAACTGCTCATACACAGTCTTCCATAGCGGAAAATCATTTGGTAAATACCGCCATTGACACCCTGTACGCAATACATAGAAAATTGCTTCTAATATTTCTCTTTTGCTATACTTTGGCGGCCTTCCTCCTTTCTTGTATGATACTCTGAAGTGTTTTTCTATTCTTGCCCATTCCCTTTCGCTTAGATCTGTTGGATACTTTTTTCTCATCTTTACCCCGTACTAAAATTTCAGATATTATAGCCTTTTACTTGTTTCCGGACAACCTCTAACCCTCTATCGAATAATTCGTGAAAAAGATCTTTTTTGATATATCCTTTATCTCCAAACAATAATCCAGTCAATTTCTTAGTTAAATTTGGCACAGGTATCAACGTTGCCTTTTATCACCGTAACCCCTTGAATTTCGCCAGTTTCATTGATTACTAGATGTACCGAAAAACCACCCATAAGTAGTCTTTCCAATCTTTGCCAACCCTTTGAAAACTTTGTTTCTCGAGGTCCTTTTTGGATGGCAAACAGCGATAGATGTTGCATCTATGTACGAAATCCCTGTCACTTTTGACTGTTCGCAAAACCATTGCATTAAGAGCGCTAAATACCATAAAACCCGCGATTTTAGCCTGATAAACCTACTATAGGATGGCAATTTTGGAAACGCTGATTCGTATAATAATTTCAAATAATGCACATAGAAAATTTTTAAATTGTCGCACTTGATATAGCAATATTATGGTAAAAATCTCTGAATGCGTAATCTCTGGCGTCCTGGTTGGTTTTTTGCCACTTGGTAGAAGTTTTTCTGCAAAATTTTCATCGACTGTATTGCAAAAATCATCGACTATACAAAAGATTTCTGTTACTTTTTCTTTCATTGGTAACCTCCTATTTTAGGAATGAATATCAAATACCTCGGAGTTTACCCTATTTCCTTACCTTTTCTATTTTTTCTAATTTACAACTGGGGTTAGCAGTGCTGTGAGAATGGTTGAAAGCGCAAAAGAAAACCTCTCGGAAGTTAAAAATATACTGGTCGATGCAGGTTATACAGGAGAAAATTTTGCAACTAAAATAAAAACGATTATTGGAGCAACTGTAGAAGTAATAAAACGAAGTGAATTACATTCCTTTGCTGTATTGCCACAAAGATGGGTTGTAGAGCGATCTTTCGCTTGGTTAGAAAAATGCAGACGATTGTGGAAAAATTGCGAGCGAAAACTTAACACTAGCCTACAAATGGTCGTTCTTTCCTTCATTTCTCTTCTATTGAGAAGATTTTAAGCAGGTTCTAAATCTTTATTTTAAAAATGTCATATTGACCACCGGTACCTGAAAATACTATTCCAATTGATCAGAGCTATCCATTTCCTTAATTTTTGTAACGTTGTCATAGGAGTACTATAACTTTAGTATCAACTATGTTTTATTGTTTTTGCATCTAAAAAAATTTAGCTTATTCAAGCAGCATTTTGCCTTTTTTTGGATGTAGGGATTTTTTAGGAATTGTCTTCTTGAATTCTATGGTATTTTGTTTAACATTGAAACAAGATTCCAGTGTCAGCTACTTGCATGACATTGTTGGTTAATGTTTTATGGCTTTACGATAGCTATACAACTTATCTTAAAAGCAATATAGTGTTTACTATACAATGAATCAAAGATAGTAAGTAAAGTCTATGGAATTTCAAATCGCTACACATTTTCAACCGGCTGGGGATCAACCACAGGCAATCGATAGCTTAATTGCAGGGCTAAATAGCAATAAAAGAGATCAGGTTTTGCTTGGAGTTACTGGTTCTGGGAAAACTTTTACTATGGCAAATGTTATTGCAAGGACAAACAGGCCTGCATTAATTATGGCACACAATAAAACTTTAGCAGCACAGCTTTATGAGGAAATGAAAGGATTGTTTCCCCATAATGCTGTTGAATACTTCATTTCTTATTATGATTATTATCAACCTGAAGCCTATTTACCACAAACTGATACTTATATCGAAAAAGATTCTGCAATTAACGAAAGAATTGAGATGCTGCGTTATTCCACCGTCTGCTCCCTTTTGGAGCGCAGGGATACGATCGTAGTTGCCAGTGTTTCCTGCATATACGGTCTTGGTTCGCCTGAGAGCTACCGCAGCATGATCATACCGCTTAGTGTTGGAAATAAAATTCGTATTAATGATTTCCTGAGCAACTTAACTGATCTTCAATACAAGCGCTCTGATGCCAGGTTTGAGAGAGGATATTTCAGAGTGCGCGGCGATATTATTGATATATTTCCTTCCCATTATGAAAATAAAGCTTGGCGTTTATCGTTATTTGGCGATGAAATAGAAGAAATTTTTGATGTTGATGCTATAACGGGCAATGTTACCAAAGGCGTAAATAAAATCACCATTTTTCCAAATAGCTATTACATAACCCCACGTGAGGCTTTGTTGCAGGCAATTGAACTAGTCAAAAAAGAGCTGCATGAACGCTTGGATTATTACTACTCGCGAAACAAGATTGTTGAAGCAAAGCGCCTCGAGCAACGCACTAATTTTGATATCGAAATGATGAGAACAACAGGAATATGTAAAGGTATTGAAAATTATTCGCGGTATCTCTATGGAATGGAAGCTGGGGATCCACCACCTACTTTGTTTGAATATTTACCTAAAGACGTAATTTTATTTGTTGATGAGAGTCATGTCACCGTTCCTCAGGTTGGTGCGATGTACAGTGGTAATGAGGCGCGTAAAAAGAAATTGATCGACTATGGCTTCAGGCTCCCTTCCGCTTTTGATAATCGTCCATTAAAATTTGAAGAGTGGGAGGGAGTTAGGCCGCAGACTGTTTACATTTCAGCCACTCCAGGAAAGTATGAGTTGGCAAAGACCAATAATGTATTTATAGAGCAAGTTATCCGTCCAACAGGGCTTACAGACCCAATCTGCATTGTAAAACCAATAGAGAGTCAAATTGATGATGTAATTCACGAGGCACAAGTGACAATAGGGAAGGGATTTTGTGTTTTAATCACTACATTGACGAAAAAAATGGCTGAAAATTTAGCTGAATATATGAGTGAATTGAATATGAGAGTGAGTTATTTGCATTCTGATATTGCTGCGCTGGAGAGAATAGAAATTATATACAAATTGAGATCTAAAGAAATCGATGTTTTAGTAGGTGTTAACTTGCTGAGGGAAGGTCTTGATATTCCAGAGTGTGGGTTGGTTGCAATTTTGGATGCTGATAAAGAAGGATTTTTGCGATCGGAAACTTCATTAATTCAAACGATTGGTCGTGCTGCGCGTAATGCTGAAGGTAGAGTAATTTTGTATGCAGATAAAATCACTGGTTCTCTGGACCGTGCATTAAGAGAGACCGAAAGAAGAAGAAAAAAACAAGAAGAACATAATATATTGTACAATATTGTCCCAAAGACTATAATAAAACCTATATCAAACACCTTACAGGAGAGGGCAATAGCAGAACCGAAAGTAAATATTAATAAGGATGATTTGAGAAAGCAAATGATAGAGCATGCTGAAAATTTAGAGTTCGAAGAAGCAGCAAGAATAAAAAAATTATTGCAAGGTTAAGTAATATATGATGCTATGGGCATAGTATAAAAATGTAAATAATTTTATTGATATCTTTATATTAATACTTTTTAAATATTTAGTACGGTACAATATTTACAATGGACAAGAAAAACCACCGACAGCATCCCCAGGGTCAGGGGCTTTGGCCCCAACCCTAATAAAACACATACTGTAATTGCTATTGAATGATGGAGAGACATACTCCATTATTTTAGCACGAAGTAACAAGTTCAATAGAATTAGTTCTTCAAAAATAATTTAAACTTTTACAGTAGGAGCAGCCTCATGAAATATTATAGTGGATTAGATGTCTCACTCAAGGAAACTTTTATCAGTATCATTGATGAGAAAGGAAAAATTGTTAAAGAAGAAGTTATTGTAAGTGAAAGCAGTACAATAGCGGAGTATTTGCTTAGTCAAAGCAAAAAATATGAAGCAATAGGGATAGAAAGTGGACAACTATCAATATCAATGTGCAAAGAATTGAGGAGATTTGGATTGCCAGTAACTTGTGTAGATGCAAGGCATATGGCAGCAGCATTGTCTGCAAGAATCAATAAGAATGATAAAAATGATGCAAGAGGTATAGCACAAATGATGAGAGTTGGGCTATTTAAAGAGGTATTAGTAAAGTCAGATGAAGCTTGTCAGATTAAAATAATGCTTGGAAGCAGAAGACAATTAACACGTAGCAGAGGGAAAATTGAGGGAACAATAAGAGGATTATTAAAAATATACGGGATAAAAATTGATCAGCGTGCCAGATCTACAAGTTTCGTTTTAAAAGTGCAAGAAATAATTAATGAGCTAGATGAAATTAGCAAGAACTCAATTGAAGTATTAGTACATAGCTTAGAAACAATAGAAGAATCGATAAGAAAACTTGACAAAATGCTCTCAGAGCAAGGTAAAAAAGATGAGGATTGTAAATTATTAACTACTGTTCCAGGAGTTGGTATTATAGTAGCAATGACATACAAAGCTGCGATAGATGATGCATATAGGTTTGAAACATCTTATGCAGTTGGAGCCTATATGGGATTGAGCCCAAGACAGTACGCTTCTGGAGAGATTGATCGGCATGGAAGTATATCAAAAATGGGACCAGTAGAATGTAGGAATGTGTTGTACGAAGCAGCACAAGTCTTACTGGTAAAATGTAAAAGGAAATTTAAATTGAGAAGCTGGGGATTGAGGCTTGCAAAAAAGAAGGGTATGAAGAAAGCAATTGTTGCCGTAGCGCGGAAGTTGTCTGTAATTATGCATAGGATATTGGTTAGTAAAACAGAATTTTGTTATCAATAAATGCAAAAAGTAGATAATTTGATGTAAAGTAAAGATAGCAATGCCGATGGAAGGGATAAGCAAGATCCTAGGTTGAAGCATAGACTTCGTAAGACACATGTTGCCGTCCACTTCCGCCTAACAAGTATAGTGCGGCTTGGCTAAAATACAAATTAGCCATATCAGACCGCGGAGAGAACCATGGAAGCATGCTATTTTAACTTATATTAAGACTATGGAGGGAAAGAATGATACCTTAGTTTTTATAAGCTTAATGAATATGTGGATAAATACTTTAAATGTGTGTGGCGTATTTATCCACATATTCATTGGCTGCATAATTTAAAAGGGATTAATTAGAAATTTAGTGCTGGTGTTTTTATTGCCAATAAAACCCCTTTTGATTGAATAAGATAATACGATAGTAAATAAAAGGTTGTATTAGAGCTGAATTTTACATCAAAAAATATTTTTCATGATACAAAAAATTATTATTGACTTTCATGCAATTAGGGAACCTACTTTAAATTTTGCTATACTAGACAATCTTTCCTTAACTTAACGCCATTGCTTGAACGGATACCTTTTGATTGAATAAGATAATACGATAGTAAATAAAAGGTTGTATTAGAGCTGAATTTTACATCAAAAAATATTTTTCATGATATAAAAAATTATTATTGACTTTTATGCAATTAGAGAACTAATGAGCATGATCTAAAAGATTTCTATTTTATATTTATTGAGTTGCCAAAATTTCCAAAGAACAAGGAAGATCAGTTGGAAAATATAGTTGAAAAATGGGTTTATTTTTTTCGATATGCAGACGAAACTAGTGAAGAAGAGCTGGAAAAAATAATAGGTAGTGATGTAATAATTAAAAAGGCCTATGAAGAACTAAATAGATTTAACTGGTCAGAAAAAGAATTTATTGCCTATGAACAGGAAATAAAACGTATTCTTGATGAACAGGCTGTCCTCGCTCAAAAACTTGATGATGCTACTGAAAAAGGTAGAGAAGAAGGCATCCTTATCGGACATGAAAAAGGCAGAAAAGCAGAGAAAATTGAGGTCGCAAAGAATCTACTAAAAGCAGGTGTTTCTATTGATATTATAGCTCAAACTACTGGTCTTACAGTTAACGAAGTCAAAGACTTAATCTGATTTTATCTTTTGACACCTAGATGAACATCTTTGTACTAGATGAAAACCCAGTAATTGCAGCACGAATGTTATGCGATAAGCACATAGTGAAAATGCCATTAGAAACTGCTCAATTACTTAGTAGTGTTTTTTCAATCGCATTAAAAGCGCCAAATCCTTTTGTCAGTATCACAAACCAAAATATAGAAGTTCCATATAAACTTACTCACAAAAACCACCCTTGTTCTCTATGGGCTAGACACTCAAAAGGAAACTTTAATTGGTTGATAGGATATGGAAAAGAATTATGTAAAGAGTACACCTGGCGATATAAAAGAACGCATAAATCTGAAGAAGTTATAGATTGGTGTGATAATAATAAGGATTTGCTAATTTTTCAATCAGCTGATATACAAGCTTTTACACAAGCGTTACCTGATCGATATAAATGTAGTAATCCAATAGAAGCCTATAGAGAGTATTACTTAAAAGAAAAGATGAAGTTTGCCAAGTGGGAAAAAGGCAGAGAAGCACCAGATTGGTTGCTAGACAGAATGCTATAGTCTGATCAGTCATAAATAGAGAAGCTATCCAAATCGGCCATGAAAAAGGCAGGGAGGAAGGCATCCAAATTGGGGAAGAGCAAGGTAGAAAAGAAAGAGAAATTGAAGTTGCAAAAAACCTACTTAAAGCAGGTGTATCTGTTGAATTAATAGCTGAGTCTACCGGTCTTCCTAAAGCTGAAATTTCAAAACCTAAGGAAAAAGCCTAAGAGCCTGTTCATAATCTTTTCAGAAGTAAGGCAGTGAAAGCCAGAACGACCATTTGTAGGCTAGTATTGAGTTTTCGCTCACAATTTTTCCACAATCTTCTACATTTTTCTAACCAAGCAAAAGATCGCTCCACAACCCATCTTTTGGGCAATACAACAAAGGAATGTAATTCATTTCTTTTTATCACTTCAACGGTTGCACCAATAATCGTTTTTATTTGAGTTGCAAAATTCTCTCCAGTATAGCCTGCATCAACCAGTACATTTTTAACTCCCGAGAGGTTTTCTTTTGCATTTTCGACCATTCTCACAGCACTGCTACGGTCAGTTATCTCTGCTGTTGTTATATAAATTGCATGCTTGCGTATCTACTTCAATATGGCGTTTTATTCCTGAAATCTTTTTGCCTGCATCATAGCCTTTTTCTTCAGCAGTATCTGCATTTTTTACACTCTGTGCATCAATTATGCAGAAGCTGGTTTTTTCTTTCCGACCATTGTTTTGTCGGACCACGCCAACTATTTTTTTTTAACACCAGCTCCAGAACACTTTCTTTATCTGCATCTGGTTTTTCACTCCACTTCTTAAAATAGTCGTAACAATTGCGCCATTTTGGAAACTCTTTTGGTAGCATTCTCCACTGACAACCACTTTTCAGAACGTATAACACTCCACAAAATACATCATACAAATCAAGTTTTCTTGGTTTTGTTTTTTTTCTACAGGACTCTAGATCTGGTAACATAATCTCAAATCTTTCCCGACTTATATCACTTGGGTATAAACTCCTCATATATCCTAACTTATATACATTATCTCTTAGTTTATTCCTTTCTTGAGATCATGTACAGGTTCTAAGTACTGTAACTCCCTTAGAGCTCTTTTCAACTTATTATACTTCTTTATCCATTAGTCTAATATATTAAAGCCTACATCTAACTCTTCCGCTATTCTCGCTATGGCCTATTTGATTTTCTCACTAATTCTACGCATCAGTTAAGCGCAAAATAGATGATATTTAAATATAAAAAATATTTTTCATAAAATTTTTCTTGTCCTTGATAATTTTAGTGTTGCTATTTGATTCTAACTTTTGCATAATGCAGTAAATATTTCTATATGGAGGATACAATGCCAAGATGGACAGATCGCCATGCTACAATACTTAAGAAATTGCAGAATATCATTAAACATCCAGATTCTAATATTGCTGCCGGAAGGCGTTTAGCTATTGAAAAATGGGTAAAAACCTACACTAGAGAGGTAGAATATCTAAAAGATGATGAATTACAGTTCTTATATAACGTATTTCGTGATGAGAATTGTTGGTCAAGTGCAAGGTTAAACACTGCTACTCTAGGAAGAATGTTAACTGAAGAAGAAATAGATGAAGTAAAGAATCCACTTTGCAGATACAATATGGCTTGTAGGTACTGTATGACAGATAAAATTCATCCACTATTTCAGAAGCAACTTGAGTCTTACAAAAGTGGCTTCTCTTCCGAAGAAGTAGATGATAATGGCAGGCCTGCAACTAACAACCGCAAATATGTCAGAAATGAATTGTTAAATGCTATGAATAGTGAAGATCCTGTACTTAGCTTTTGGATTGATAAAAAATCTGGAGAATTTAAAAAGCATGATAATGCAGTAGAGGGTTTTAATAAAGCTGTGGAATTCAAGTGGAGTGAAGGAGTAGAATACTTCTATCGTCGTATAAATCAGGAAGGAAAGGAAAAGATTGATAACCTGATGGTTAAAGCTGTTGCTAATTTATCTGCTATTCAAGCTAACCATAATGTTGCTACCGTTTTAGATTTTCTTCTGCATGAAATAATCACTGATCCAATAAAGCATAAATTATTACTTGAGTTATCAAATAAAGGCAAAGGAGTTATGTATCAACCTCTTAACACATTAATACAGTGCGGGTTCGTTGATACAGTTCAATATGTAGTAAAGCACTTGTCTCAGGAAAAAGTTTTAGTGTCTGAGGAGAAGAAAATACTTTCACATTGTGGTTACGCGTTTCTCCTTTCCTCGCTTTCAAATTTGATGTTAGAAGATCCTGAAATAGATATTCAAATTAAGGCAAGAATGATTATTGTGAATCTTTGGAAATGCGATCTTTTTGATGAGCATAAAAAAGCTGTGGTTAAATTTTCCAAGAACATAGATCCGATAACAGATGTGCTTGCAGGGTTAATTGTTGATTGGCAACGTGATAATAGCAGTAGTAACGTTGTAAAGAAGCGTGAAATACTGGAAATTTTGCAATTTGTCAAAGATTTTTGTTCAGATAAGGATTTTAAATTATTGAAAGCCCAGAACAGATAAAATCTGTAAAACCAAAAAGAAACTCCCTCTTTACTTTATGTTCTTTGGGTATAGTGTTATGAAGAAGCGCTTCTGCAGCTATAACCGAAACAATCAATGGTGCTATAAATGCCCGTTTGAAAGCATGGTTTTGGGGGAAATGGTAAAACCATTGATGGAGTTCTTTTTGGGCTACCTCGTTTAGAAGATTGTATAACCTAACCGTCCCAAGCTGAAGTGCTTCTTATCATAATAATATAGGAGGGATTTTATATGGCAGAAGCAAAAAGTAAATTAAAAACAATAAACCTTGATGCAGCAGGGATTGATATTGGCTCGACTGTACATTATGTATGTGTACCTGAAGGAAGAGATGAACAACGTATCCAAAAATTTGGGTGCTTTACAGTAGATCTACACAACTTAGCAAAGTGGTTAAAAAAGTGTCAGGTTAGAACTGTAGCCATGGAGTCAACTGGAGTATATTGGATTCCCTTATTTCAAATATTAGAATCACATAAATTTGAAGTAAAATTAGTAAATGCGCGACATGTCAAAAATGTGCCTGGTAGAAAGTCTGATGTTCAAGATTGTCAATGGCTGCAACAATTGCACAGCTATGGACTGCTTCAAGGATCATTTAGACCGGATAATCAAATGTGTGTACTGCGTAGTTACGTTAGACAACGTGCTAATCTAATTGAAAATGCAGCTAAACATACTCAACGTATGCAAAAAGCGCTAATTCAAATGAATATTCAATTACACAAGGTTATTAGTCATATTACTGGGATAACTGGTATGAAAATCATTGAAGCTATAATTGAAGGCGAAAGAGATCCTGAGAAATTGGCTAAATTCAGGGATGCACGAATAAAAAATGATCAGTCTACTATAGCAAAAGCGTTAGCTGGTGATTATAGAGAGGAACACTTGTTTGTGCTAAAACAAGAATATGCAGCATATACTTTTTTTCAAGAGCAAATAACGGGATGTGATAAAAGTATAGAAAATTACTATAAAACATTTGAAACAAAGTCGAATGAGAACAGGGCATTGAATAAGACACGAAAGAGAAAACAGAAGAATAGTCCAGATTTTGCCGTAGATGAAGATTTATATCGAATAACGGGGATGGATTTTACTAGAGTTCCAGGACTTGATGTATTAAGTATACAGGCTATCATTTCAGAAACAGGTATAAATCACAATAAATGGAGGACAGAAAAGCATTTTTCTTCCTGGCTCGGATTAAGTCCTGCTAATAAAATTACAGGAGGGAAAATTATTGGAACAAGAACTCGTAAAGTTGTTAATCGTGCTGCAACTGCCTTGCGACTTGCTGCTCATTGTGTATCAAGAAGCAACACTGCACTTGGTGCATACTGCAGGAGGTTAAAGAAGCGACTAGGGATACCAAAAGCGATCACTGCTACAGCAAGGAAATTAGCATGTATTTTTTATAATATGCTAAAATATGGACAAGAATATGTAGAAAAAGGAATGAACTATTATGAAACACTCTACAAAGAGAGAGTAGTCAAAAATTTGACTAAAAAAGCAAAGGAATTTGGTTATATACTAATGAAAGAGGAGCCGATAGATGAAGAAGGTTCTTAGGAGTTTCTTAGAAGATGGTATCACTAATGATCTAAAAACGGTTTATGTGTCAGGTATGAAAGATGGCATCGACTATAGCAAGTTAGCAGAGGGGTTATTTTCTCAGCTAGGGAAGTCTGTGCATTTGTCTCCTGAAGGTAGTGGTTTCAGTGATCCACAGACCGTGTTAGAAAGTGCTGGTGTTAGTGGTGTGGCTAGTCGTAGTTATAATTAGGAGTGTTTATGCGAAATAATGATGAAGATACTGAATTAATTCAAGATTTGTTAAATGGAGATTGTGATGAGCTAAATAGAAAAGTTGGACTTTTTTTAGACCAGTGTCCATCTTTTTTACACTCGGTTGGTAGGAGTCGTTTTTTTCCTGCATTCTTCTTCGGTATGTTTGCTACTGCATTTGATTCTGGTATTATAGATTTTGACCCTGATATTGCAAATGGTGAAAGAATTTACTTTCGTTTTGATAATTATGATAATGGGAAAGGAAATCTAAAAATTGCTGTTCTAACTAATGACGTAGATGAAGATGGCATGAGAATAGTAAGATGCTACACTATTGCTGATAATGAGAACAGTCCTGGATCAAGATTCAGTGAAGAAGAAAGGCTATGGATAGAAGAAAATCAGCTACAGCACTTACAGGAAGATCTGGCTTGGGAAGAATATAAAATATTTCAGCGGGGAGAAGAGTGTGTATTTTTTCCTCAAGGAAGAGATTTTAATGGAAATCATGCATCTCCCATCGATAATTTTAGAGAAATTGCTCCAATCATGCAGCAAGGCAACTTATTAGATCGAGCAAATGGGTTAGCAAATAATAACAGTCAAGAAGTAAGAAGAGACATTAGAAGAATTTTACAATACATCGTCAATGTCTACGATGCATATCGCCAAGAATTGAATTTTGATAGTGAGTCTGACGATCATGGTTTTTTATCCGGATTTTTAGTAAATTTTAGGTACCGCGCTATGGCTGATATCTACCTAGAATTACTTATAGGAAGAGGATATGCAGATATTACTTTGCTTGTGCGTGGTCAGGAAAAATTAAATAATTCAGTTCCCATTATAATTGAGCTCAAAGCAGGTCAAGAACACGCTGGACAAGCGTTGGAACAAGCTAGGGGTTATGTTAGAAACTGTCCCATTTCATCTGTATCTGCTCATACTTCGTCAAGAAATGCTGTTTGTGTAGGGCTAAACTTTAACCATAATGCTCAACGTCTGCAGCTTGATGCAGAACACTTTTTAGAGCAAGAACCTTCTTTGATAAAAAGATTACTTAATCCTACTGAGAGAGAGGTTGCAAGAGATGTAGAAAACTATTTATTATATCCAGCCTCTTGCACACGTGCAGTACCTGGTTCTAGCCCATTTTCCTACACATCTAGGTTTGCGTTTCAAGTATTGCATTTGAAAAAGGTACTGCTCGGATAGGGAGAGATTTGGTAAGAGTAACAAAATATCTATTCAATTACCATAATGATGATAGAATGCTAGGCCAGCAAGGACAAAGAATTGCAAGAATAAATGTTCGAGAGAGAGCTTTGACCATGGTTCTGTTTGCACTAAGTATTAACTCACTAGTTGTGCTTAACATCCGTCAAATATTGCGTCACCAATTTCCAGTAATGGCCTTAGATCTATTAGAGGTTGTCCGGAAACAAGTAAATTCAAGCATATTCCCTCTTTAACATAACCCTACTCATAGCTAGGTATATGAAATTCTCAGTGGATGTTGTGAGTAAATCATACTCCTTCGATAGCCTTCTATTCCTATTAACCCAAGCAAAAGTCCTTTCTACAACCCATCTTCTTGGCTGTACTTTAAACCCTTGTTCTCTTGTTGGTAGTAGCTCAGGTGGCGTATCTTTGTGCACCCAAAATCTACATGTAGGCCTTTTAACAATTTCAATATCTATGTCATATTCTTCCTTTATGTGATTCTTTAAATTTCTTCCTTGGTATCCCATGTCAGCCCACATTTTTTTAACTTTAGAGGTTGTCCGGAAACAAGTAAATTCAAGCATATTCCCTCTTTAACATAACCCTACTCATAGCTAGGTATATGAAATTCTCAGTGGATGTTGTGAGTAAATCATACTCCTTCGATAGCCTTCTATTCCTATTAACCCAAGCAAAAGTCCTTTCTACAACCCATCTTCTTGGCTGTACTTTAAACCCTTGTTCTCTTGTTGGTAGTAGCTCAGGTGGCGTATCTTTGTGCACCCAAAATCTACATGGAGGCCTTTTAACAATTTCAATATCTATGTCATATTCTTCCTTTATGTGATTCTTTAAATTTCTTCCTTGGTATCCCATGTCAGCCCACATTTTTTTAACTTTAGTATATTTTGTTCTCATATTGTTTAATGCTATTTTAATACCATCTCTATCATTTTCGTTAGCAGCGCCTACGTAACAACCTAGTATAAAACCCTGAGTGTCTGTAATTATATGCCTTTTTCTACCCTTTACTTTTTTACTTCCATCATAGCCTTTGATCCCCCCTTTTCTGTAGTCTTTACAGATTGACTATCTACTATACAGGCACTCGGCTGCTCATTCCTTCCTATTTTTCTTCTACTATATTTTGTAATTTCATAATTCATTTTCTCAAAAATTCCCTGCTTCTTCCATTGCCTGAACTGCTCATACACAGTCTTCCATAGCGGAAAATCATTTGGTAAATACCGCCATTGACACCCTGTACGCAATACATAGAAAATTGCTTCTAATATTTCTCTTTTGCTATACTTTGGCGGCCTTCCTCCTTTCTTGTATGATACTCTGAAGTGTTTTTCTATTCTTGCCCATTCCCTTTCGCTTAGATCTGTTGGATACTTTTTTCTCATCTTTACCCCGTACTAAAATTTCAGATATTATAGCCTTTTACTTGTTTCCGGACAACCTCTTATAGCATTTCTCATAATAGTCCGAACAGGTCATAGGAAGGCAGAATCAACAGCACGACGAAAGGATTCGAATAGAGGAATGTTTTTCCTGGCTCTGTTTTTTATAGCAAACCAATGATGCTCAATTTTGTTGAAATCTGGAGAATAAGGCGGCAGATACAAAATTTCTGCACCAACCCCTTTAGCAAGCTCGATAATCTTATCAGACTTATGAAAAGTAGCATTGTCAAGAATGACAGTCTGTCCAGGTTCCAAGATCGGTGTCAAAAATTGCTCAAACCATCCATTAAAAACATCCATATTACAGTGGCCTTCAAAGGTTAACGGAACAACTATCTTTCTTCCACTTAAGGCTGCAACCATACTGATTCGTTGAGTTTTCTTTCCAGATTTTAAGGCATAAAACCGCTGTCCTTTCTGGCAATATCCGTAGGGGTAGTCTTCGGTGTTATCAATGCCAGACTCATCTATATACACTAAGTTTTTAGGTTCTTTTGTCGCTATAATTTTCAAAAATTCAGCACGTTTTTCTTCGTTTCTTTCCTTGTATCCATATGTCTTTTTTTGCGCGTAAATTCAATTTTTTTAAGGGCTCGATAGATCGTTTGGATACTAACGTTGTTCCAAAGTTTAGCCATTTCCGATAGAGTCTTTCCTCCGTGTTCTCTGGCAAATTTGGCAAAGGTATCCCAGTCGGTAATTTTGTGATTGTAACCCCCATTTCCAAGTTTTTTTGATTGAAAGTCTCCTGTTTCTTTTCTTCTTTGCTGCCACTCCCATAAAGTAGTTCGTCCAATCTTAAATCTTGCTGCCACTGTTTCTCTGCTTTCTCCTTCGTCTAGCGCTTCCATTGCTTTTTTTCTTAAATCATAACTATATGCTGCTGGCATTCAACCTCCTTATCATCATCTACCCTTATCCTATCACATCCGGACTTTTATGGAAAGAGCTATAGTATATTTTGTTCTCATATTGTTTAATGCTATTTTAATACCATCTCTATCATTTTCGTTAGCAGCGCCTACGTAACAACCTAGTATAAAACCCTGAGTGTCTGTAATTATATGCCTTTTTCTACCCTTTACTTTTTTACTTCCATCATAGCCTTTGATCCCCCCTTTTCTGTAGTCTTTACAGATTGACTATCTACTATACAGGCACTCGGCTGCTCATTCCTTCCTATTTTTCTTCTACTATATTTTGTAATTTCATAATTCATTTTCTCAAAAATTCCCTGCTTCTTCCATTGCCTGAACTGCTCATACACAGTCTTCCATAGCGGAAAATCATTTGGTAAATACCGCCATTGACACCCTGTACGCAATACATAGAAAATTGCTTCTAATATTTCTCTTTTGCTATACTTTGGCGGCCTTCCTCCTTTCTTGTATGATACTCTGAAGTGTTTTTCTATTCTTGCCCATTCCCTTTCGCTTAGATCTGTTGGATACTTTTTTCTCATCTTTACCCCGTACTAAAATTTCAGATATTATAGCCTTTTACTTGTTTCCGGACAACCTCATATAGCATTTCTCATAATAGTCCGAACAGGTCATAGGAAGGCAGAATCAACAGCACGACGAAAGGATTCGAATAGAGGAATGTTTTTCCTGGCTCTGTTTTTTATAGCAAACCAATGATGCTCAATTTTGTTGAAATCTGGAGAATAAGGCGGCAGATACAAAATTTCTGCACCAACCCCTTTAGCAAGCTCGATAATCTTATCAGACTTATGAAAAGTAGCATTGTCAAGAATGACAGTCTGTCCAGGTTCCAAGATCGGTGTCAAAAATTGCTCAAACCATCCATTAAAAACATCCATATTACAGTGGCCTTCAAAGGTTAACGGAACAACTATCTTTCTTCCACTTAAGGCTGCAACCATACTGATTCGTTGAGTTTTCTTTCCAGATTTTAAGGCATAAAACCGCTGTCCTTTCTGGCAATATCCGTAGGGGTAGTCTTCGGTGTTATCAATGCCAGACTCATCTATATACACTAAGTTTTTAGGTTCTTTTGTCGCTATAATTTTCAAAAATTCAGCACGTTTTTCTTCGTTTCTTTCCTTGTATCCATATGTCTTTTTTTGCGCGTAAATTCAATTTTTTTAAGGGCTCGATAGATCGTTTGGATACTAACGTTGTTCCAAAGTTTAGCCATTTCCGATAGAGTCTTTCCTCCGTGTTCTCTGGCAAATTTGGCAAAGGTATCCCAGTCGGTAATTTTGTGATTGTAACCCCCATTTCCAAGTTTTTTTGATTGAAAGTCTCCTGTTTCTTTTCTTCTTTGCTGCCACTCCCATAAAGTAGTTCGTCCAATCTTAAATCTTGCTGCCACTGTTTCTCTGCTTTCTCCTTCGTCTAGCGCTTCCATTGCTTTTTTTCTTAAATCATAACTATATGCTGCTGGCATTCAACCTCCTTATCATCATCTACCCTTATCCTATCACATCCGGACTTTTATGGAAAGAGCTATATGTCAACTGAAACTCCTTCTTTAACTAGATTTTTTGCTACTTCTAATCTTGCCTCCTCTTGATTGATTTTCTCGCTAATATGAACAAACCTGACTAATGAAGGTACTATTTTGCCTAACTTTTGATTCTCGTATATTTTTGTTAGATAGAGTATTTCTTCGTCTTCATCTTTATACTCTCTTACTGTTATTGGTTTAGGTAATAGATCTACAACATTAACTGACAATACTCTTGCTATTACATATAGTACTTCAATCGGAATAGGAATATACCCATTTTCATAATTGGTTACTTCTTTATATGCTAATCCGATTTTACTTGCTAACTCTGCTTGAGTACACCTTTGCATTAATCTACAATCTTCTATTTTTTGCCCTATTTTGTAGTGTATAGAACTAACATCTCTTACAGAAACAAACATATATACCTTATTTAGAAATAAATTTTCATCCAATTTGATCAGCAGATAAACCAACTATTTGCAAAATAATATCAATAGAAATTCCCCCTTTTACTAAATCCCTTCCAACTTTAATCCTTTCTATCTCTCTCACTTTCTCCTCACAAATACGTATTCCCTCAAACAGAGATTTTATTAGTGCATTACGTAGTTCTTGATTTTCAATCTTTTTGTATTCTTCAATTAAATTCGGTAATTCATTTCCTACTCTTTCATCTGCATCTTCTGCTGGTTCAAGTAGATCCACGATATTAATCGATAACGCCTCTGCCATTTCATATAATTTATCAAGTGGAACAGCAACCCTTCCTTGCTCATAGTTACTTATTTCATCACGTGTTGTAGTCATTTTCTCTGCTAAATCCTTTTGAGTGCACTCTCTTACCAGTCTCCATTCCTTTATCTTTTTCCCTATTTTGTAGTAGATAGAACCTATTTTTTCTTCAACACATTCATCAGCAGAGAGACCAATTGCTTGTGAAACAATATCAACAGAAACTCCTGCTTTAACCAGATCCTTTGCAATTTTTATTTTCTCTGCTTTTTTACCACTTTTCTCACTAATTTGAACAAACTTGGTTAGTAAACAAAATATCTTACGTAACTCTTGATCATTAATCTTTTTATATTCTCTTACTAGATCTAATATTTCCTCTCCCTTATCTTCAAAACAGATTTTTTCATTTGATACAGGAATGAGATCCGTAATACTGATTGATAGTGCCTCAGCTATAGCATATAACCTTTCAATTGGAACTCTACGATTCCCTTTCTCATATTGCAGTATTACCCAATACTTTACACCAATTTTCTCAGCTAAATCCTTCTGAGTATACCCTCGCTCTAACCTCCAACTTTTTACTTTTTGCCCTACTTCATAGTCTAGACTTCTTTCCACGCAAAGAACCATATATAATATTTTCTACTATAGCTCAAAGGCTCCAGATATAATAGCCAGACTCTGGAACCTTTAAATTAAAGTGCTCTACAAGTTTCTTTACTATTTTCACGTACTTTGTCTGCCCATGAAAACAATTTTTCACTTACTTCCTTCTGCTTTTCACTCCATATGCCGCACCTAGTGAAATTACCTTTCTCTACTGCTTCTTTAAGTTTTACTCCAGCAAAAAGGCAATTTTTTCCAATTTCTTCGCCTCTTTTTTGTAACTCAGCCCACATTTCCTTGTTTTCTACTCTGACTTGTACTTGATCATATTTTTTTACATCGTGGTACAATATAACATTTAGCTTACCAATGCTCGTAGGAAACTCTAATATAATAGAGCTTTCATCTGACATATCGATATAGTTTCTTATACCTCCCTTCTCACTTTTAACCTCAACTGCATCATTGCCAATTTTTAAAATATTACTTCCTAACTCTCTCAGTATTTTGGCTACCTCTACCTTGCTATCATCAGAAAATTCTATATATGATGTTGTATTGTCTATCTCGAAATCTATTAAGGATCCTTCTTGAACAGCACTTTCGCCAGCTTTTTCTAGTTCTTCTAGTTGCTTATCTCTCTGTGGCTGAATTTCTGGTTGTAGCTCATTATAGATTTCACCTATCAGTTTATTCTGTAGTAGAGTATCATGAAACTCTGCACCGCTTAGCATTAATTTTCGTATTAGCTTTTTACGATCACTTTTTTCTAATTTGTGAAAATGTGTACCTAATACTACATATTCTGCAAAACTCCATTCGCCATCATTACATGCATTTAGCCTTGCTCCAGCAGCTAGTGCTTCGTCTACAACCTTGTGCAGTTCATTTGGATTTTTTGCTCTTACCACAGCACTCTTAAACCAGCTCAACTTTTCTGTATTTGGCTTTATTTTTTGCAAAGCTGAAGCAAATGGATTTAATCCTTCTGGATAATCTGCTTGATTACTCAAAGGTTTTGTGCCATAAATATAGTCAAATCCTTTCCCATAGTTGATTTTGTTTTCGCGAACTTCTCTACCAGGGAAAGGCATTGCATCTTCCGGTTTTATCTCCTTCTGATTATTAATTTTGCTCACAAACTTAGACTGCTTTATATCAACGCCTTCAAGAGCACCAAATATTTTCTTCAATAACTTGTCTTTACTAGTCATATAACCCCCATATTAAAAATACTTTTTAAGTATATAAATCTTAGTTTATACATTCTATTACTCAGTATAAATTATAATGAGTAGATTTGCAAATACTTTCTGCTATAACAATCCGTTTTCTCTAAAACTAAAATAGCCTCCACTTGTGATAATAATGTGATCAAATAATCTAACGCTTACAGTACTACATGCTGCTGCTAAACTCTTCGTTACTTCTTGATCTTCTTCTGATGGTTCTAAACTCCCTCCAGGATGGTTATGTGACATTATTACTAATGTTGCATCTTTTATTAATGCTTTTCTTGTAATTTCCTTTATGTATACTGGTGCTTTTTCCATTTCACCAATATAGGATTCTTCTCCGATTAATTGGCGCCTTTTATTCAAGTACAGTATTTTTACACATTCCCTTTCTGAGTGGCCTATACTTACGTTTAAGTACTCTACTAGCCCTTGTAAGTCCATTATTGGCTCACTTTTTAGCTTTTCTCTCAGTACTCTTTCTAGTGTTTCCTTAACACACATAATCATTGCTACTGCAGAATCAGTTACTCCTTCTATAACTTTCAGGTCATCCATTTCTCTACCTAAAATCCTTCCTACTCCTGCATAAGTATTCACCAGATTTTTAGCAATTTCTTGAGCTTGTGGCCTTTCATGTACTGCACTTAAAAATGTTTCCATTATTTCACGATCAAGTAATGCCTTGCCTTTGCTTTCTAATATTCTGAATTCGATTTCTTCTTTACTTTTATTCATATAATTTACCCTTCACTAACAACAAACTTTTTTTAGATATTTACTGCTGTTTTTTATCAGCATTGGCATAGAGCCATAGCTTCCGAGTGAAGTCAAATCAATTTTTCAATCTTTTTTACTTATTTTTTCATGAATAAGTAAAGATATTAATATATGGTGATTTTTTTATTTTAAACTTGTCGAATTTCATCTAAAGAGATGCCTATTATTTTTAAAATAATATTGATAGAAATTCCTTTTTTTACTAAGTCTTTTGCAATTTTGATCTTTTCTGCTCTTTTCACTTTTTCTTCGCAAATCCGTATGCCTTCAAATAGAGATCTTATTAATGCATTACGTAGTTCTTGACTTTCAATCTTTTTGTATTCTTCAATTAAATTCGGTAGTTCATTTTCTACTTTACTACCTTCCTCTATTAGCAGATCTGTAATATTAATCGATAATGTTTCTGCTATTGCATATAATTTTTCCAGTGGAATAGCTACACGTCCTTGTTCATAGTTGCTTATTTCATCACGTGTTGTATCCATTTTCTCAGCCAAATCCTTTTGAGTATACTCTCTCACTAGCCTCCATTCTTTTATCTTCTTTCCTATTTGGCAGTAAATAGAACCTCCTTTTTCTTCAACACATTCATCAGCAGATAGACCAATTGTTTTTGAAACAGTATCAACAGAAACTCCTGCTTTAACCAGACCTTTTGCAATTTTTACTTTCTCTGCTTTCCTACTACTTCTTTCACTGACTTGGACAAATTTGGTTAGCAAACAAAACATCTTACGTAATTCCTGATCATTAATCTTTTTATATTCTCTTACTAGATTTAGTATTTCTTCTCCCTCATCTTCAAGACAGATTTTTTCATTTGATACAGGAATTAGGTCTACAATACCAATCGACAATATCTCTGCTATAGCATACAACTTTTCAATCGAAATTTTACGTGTTCCTTTTTCATATTGTAGTACTACTTGATACGTTACACTGACTTTCTTCGCTAAATCTTTTTGAGTATATCCTCGCTTTAACCTCCAGTTCCTTACTTTTTGTGCTATCTGATACCTTATTGAGATGTTTGCCATAAATATTATACATGTTAATACTACCAAACAAAGATATACAAAAACTTCTATGTTTGCATTTTAGTTGAATATTTCTTCACAATTGTGTATAATTATTAATGCTTTTTAAGTCGATTCCCTATGGCTCTCTCGAAGTTTCTGGATCCCAAGAATGATGTCGCATTTCGCCGTATCTTTGGCACTGAAAAGAATAAAGACATCCTCATTCACTTTCTCAATGATATTCTGGGTTTTACTGGCAAAAATGAAATAAAGGATATAGAGTTTTTAAGTACTATTCAAGACCCTGATATTGCCTCTAAAAAGCAAAGCATTGTTGATGTATTATGTAGAGATTCCACGGGGGTGCAATGGATTATTGAAATGCAGGTCGCTAAAACCAAAGGCTTCGAGAAACGTGCCCAATACTATGCTGCTAAAGCCTATTCAAGACAAGCCGATAAAGGTGATCAATACCAGGACCTTAAGGAAATTATCTTTATTGCTATAGCAGATTGTATTTTATTTCCTGATAAGTCTGAGTACAAATCAAAGCATACTATTCGCGATGAAGATACTAATGAACGTGATCTAAAAGATTTTTACTTTATATTTATTGAGTTGCCTAAATTTCCAAAAACAAAAGAAGATCAGCTTTCAAGTATAGTTGAAAAATGGGTCTACTTCTTTAGATATGCAGATGAAACTAGTGAAGAAGAGCTAGAGAGAATAATAGGAAGTGATCTAATAATTAAAAGAGCGTATGAAGAATTAAATAGGTTCAACTGGTCAGAAAAAGAATTTATAGCCTATGAACAAGAGATAAAGCGTATTCGTGATGAACAGGCTGTCCTCGCTCAAAAACTCGATGATGCCACTCAAAAAGGTAGACAAGAAGGTAGACAAGAAGGCATCCAAATCGGCCATGAAAAAGGCAGAAAAGCAGAGAAAATTGAGGTTGCAAAGAATCTACTTAAAGCAGGAGTTTCTATTGACATTATAACTCAAACTACTGGTCTTTCTGTTGATTATATTGAGAAAATTCAAGAAAAGAAGTTTTAGCCATAACGTTTTTTTATTAAACCCTCTATTCTGGTAATTTTAATATTGCAATCCATTCTAATGTCTGTATAATGCCTTTTTTACATGACACTGTTAATACTTAATAGGGGGGATAATGTCAACACAGAAAGAGCTTCGGGCTACGATGTCCAAAAAATTACAGGAAGCTATTAAACATCCAGATCCAGCAGTTGTTGCCGGGAGGAAGTCAGCTATCAAGAGATGGGTGGGAGTCCTTCAAGATAACTTTATGGAGCACATAAAATACTTTAAGGGTGATAAGTTGAAGTTTTTGCACAATGTATTTCAAGATGAAGGTTGCTGGTCAGGTGTAAGGTTGGATAATGCTGCTTTAGGTCAAAGGTTTACTGAAGAAAAAATAGGTGGAATAGATAATCCACTTCGCAAATATGAGATGGCTTGTAGTTACTGTGTAGTGGATAAAATTCATCCTCTCTTTCAAAAAAGATTTGAATCTTATAGGAACAAGTTTCCTCCTGGTGCATTTGATGGTAAAACTGAAACTGAATTTGGCAAATACGTACGAAACTCGTTACTAGATAGCATAAAGAGGAAAGGTCCTGTATTTGATTTCTGGATCGATAGAGAATCTGGGGAATTAAAGAAGTATGATGCAGTAGAAGGTTTTGACAGTGCTGTAAAACTTAAGTGGAGTGAAGGAGTAGAGTATTTTTATAATCTGTTGAAAGAAGAAGATAAAGAAAAGAAGCTCACAGAAGCTATTCTTGCTCTATCTCGCGTTCAATCTGTTGAGAAAGATGCTCCTATTTTAGATTTTTGTGTAAATAAGATAGTCGATAAAGATACTCTTTTACAGAAATTATTGCAGAAAGATAAGGGAGTATATGCTCTTCTTGCTGAATTAATAGAGTCATGTTTTTTTGATACAGTTCATGATTTGGTAAAGTGCTGGTGCTATAAAGACGTTTCAGCAGGAGGAGACCATTCAGACAAAATATTCTCACAGCGAGAGTATGAACTTCTTCTTTCATCACTCTCAGATGTAATGTTGAAAAATTCTGAGTCAAGTGTTCAAGCTAGATCTCTTATTATGAAGATTTGGGAATGTGATCACTTTTATAAACACAAGAAGGCTGCCGTTAATACTTCTAATTATACAGTTCATGTAAGTGGTATGCTTGCAGGATTAATAGTCAATTGGAGACGAGAAGACATTTATAAGACTGATGAAGAAAAAGAAATAGAGAAAAAAGAAATATTAGATATGATGTCATTTGCCAAAGATTGCTTTCCTGAAAAGTTTGAACTTTTTAAAGAAGTCATGATAGAAAACCTTAGATTATGTGGTAGAGAAGGTAAAAGAGTAAATGTAGATTACGGTCTGTTTGCAGAAGAGTTATTCTCTGAGTTAGAGAAAACAACTCTACCTCTTGGTCCTGTAGGTGATGGTCCTTGGAATAATTTACGGTCACGATCTAAAGCTCATGGTAGTAAGGAAACAACTTTGCCAGTTGATGATGGTCCGCAGTCTGAGCTTGGAACTCCTAGTGTAAGTGGTGTTTCTTCTTATAAGAAAAAAGCGTCTTTACGCTTAGTGGTAACAAGTAATCCACTTATGAACTCTTGGTGTTTCTGGTCGTAGTAAATAAGGGGTATTTTGTATGAGTAATGGTGATGGACTTATTAGGAGTTTGGTGGATGGAGATCTTGAAGGATTCAGACAAGGATTTGAATCTTTTTTAGATCAATGTCCATCTTTCTTGTATCATGTAAGTACAGGTCGTTTCCTTCCTGTATTCTTTTTTAGTATGTTTGCTACTGCACATGATGCTAATATCTTAAATGCAAATGAGAGAGTCTATTTTTGTTTTGATAACCATGGTGTTAATCCACGTAATGGTGAAAATCGAAATACGGCAAACCTAAAAGTTGCTGTTTATCGTGACGGACAGCAAGTTGTCAGATGCTACAGTATTTCTGATCGTCCTAATAGTGATGGGTTGAGGTTCAGTACAAGGGAGAGAAATGCTCTAGTACAAGAGATTAGACGGCAAAATCCAAATTTAAGGGAAGAAGACCTAGATTTTGAGCAATACAAAGTATGCACGCACGGAAAGGGCAAGAGTCAGGGAGAGGCAATTGCAACGGTATTCGAGGTAATTCGTGCAAAAGATCGTCAAGGTAGGGATAAATTTGCCAAATATTCAGCATCTGAAATCAATCTTATTAGACTGCTCTTAGAAGATCACAGACTAACAATTAAGGAAATAGCAGGAAGACAACTCAGTCAAAATCAGCGTAGACAACTTGGTAACTTGGTCAATTTTGCGCAAGTAGCACAGGGTCAACAAGGAATTGATAATTTTATGGAAATGCTAGCGAGTGATAGAAGACAAGATGTAAGAGATAGAATGTACGAAGAAATTGTCCCATACATAGCTCGCATCTATCATAATTACAGGCAGGAACTGGAATATAATATTGAAAATCGCATTCAAAAATTTGAGAGTCACGGGTTTTTATTAGGTTTCTTAGCAAATTTTAGTCATCGCTACACAATAGGCATCGAGCTTGATTTATCTCCTAGAAACTCACATGTTGCATTTTTTGTACGTCACCAAGCAGAAAAAGCACAGGTAATAGAAACATTCAAGTCAATAAGGATAGGTGGTACTCCTACAGCACAAGTAATATTACAACAAATAAATGCTATCCTTCGTAGAAACAACGCTCGTGAGATAGAAGATGTGCATGATCTACTTGCACTAGACTTTGCAACAGATAATCAAAATGATCGTTATTGGCTACAAACTCATGACATGTTTTTCGCTGCACAACAATATACTTTCTATGATGATCGATCTAATCCAACTAATAATCGTCATGATTTTACAATAACTTCAGTAGGAGTCGATGGAAATCAAAATGATCCAACAGGTAGGGGCTTATTAAGTAGTCACATAGCTAACTTTAAACAAAAAGTAGATTCGGGTGAAAAAGATAGATTAATTGCTATTATTAATGTAGGTAATCATCATTGGGTTACATTAGTTATTGTACACCAAAATGGAAATTATTATGGGTATTATGCTGATTCACTTGCTCCAGATAGTCGTATTGACAATAATATTCGAGGAGCTTTAAGAGAATGTGATATTAACGATGGTAATGTCCATAATGTTTCCGTTCATCAGCAAACAGATGGCCATAATTGTGGCATATGGGTATACGAAAATGCTAGGGATATTAACCAAGCTATTGATCAAGCTTTACAGGGAAATAATAACTTTGGAGAGAAAGGTGAGGGTATTATAGGTTATATACGTGGTCTTCTTAGTGTAGGCATTGGAAATGACACTAGACAATCTCAAAGAAATGAACAACACTTTAAAAATCGGAGAAGAAATATTTCACAATTATTCCAAAATGATCCTCTATCTTCTCCTAGGGGTAGACTGATTCAAGATCATCCAGGAATTCAACATGAAATTGATCCATTACTATTACAATTTTTAGGACTCCAATACCCACAGCGTGGAGGTGGAGGAGCATTACAATTAGGCGGAGAAAGAGTGATATCAATTGATTTGGGTAACCCGCAGTCTGCATTAGATAAAATTGATGGAGTGAGTAGAGTTTATAACCATAGCAATAGTAGAGGTAGTAGGTAGAAGTTAATAGGTGGATGAAGTTTTCTTTACTCTATATTTACGCATTGGTTGTAATCGGTCTTCTAGGTTGTTTCTGCATATTTTATCTTACTATTACCCACAAATATAAATGTTTGTTGCGTAGCTCTTAATGGCATAACTTTTGCTTGAAATAACTGTTTATATGGTGCAATTTACAGCTTTTAGTTGCTAAAATTATAACTCTTAGTTTAATAATTTTAATCCAATAAGCTTTCAGGTTAATAAAATTAAATTATTTGAGTAAATACAATACTATGTTTTTATTTGTGGGTAATAGTAAGATATTTTATGGTGGTGTTTATTAACAATAATATAGAAGACTATTATTAAGACTCTTGTCCGTAAAGCACCTTCATTTGCTCCTCTCATGAGAGTGATATTTCCTTCAAATCAGCTAGTTTTAGATGCTGAGGTTGTGTGCCGTTTAAAATGGCTTCCTTAATTTTGGGTATCAAATAATTTAAACGTAAGACCCATTGTAAAAGATAAGATTTAATTTGAAAGAAAAATTGATGTGGTTAAAACTTGACCTTGCGCAGTATAGGAATATTTTTTATAAAAAGAACAATATCGATTTGAAATGTAAAATTATCATAAATTTTTCTTTTTATTCTCAAATGAATTACTATTAATTCAGTAAACTATATTATTAATATCTCAAGTAAATCAACCATTTTCAGCGCTCAAAACCAAGTGCGGTGAGAACAAGTTTTTTTGGTATGGATTGGACTACCAAATAACCTGTTCGAACTTTTCTTTATAATAATTCTACTATATTGTAAAAGCAGCTATTTTAGCCTACTTTAACTAAATTTACATATGAACTAATTTGCCTAACTTTGTTGTAATAATTTTGCGTTTTTATTTTTGAAACACCGCTTTTACGTAAAAAGTTCTCACAAAGATACGTACCTTCTTTACGATTTTTCATAAAGAGTAAACAATTAAATTGTTGCTGATACTAGTTATTGCAATGTTTTGCCTAAAAAATGTTGCCTGTATTGTAGGATATGGAAAAATGGACATGTAATACCAAATCTCGTAGGTAATAGGGCAAAACCAATAACGAAGGTTGGTATTAGCATTTTACCAAAATTCGTAATTTGTTTGACATAATCTTTTTTTAGTGATAGACTAAATTAATTGCAATGAGTGAGAAATATGGTTCTTGGTACTAATAGTGAAAATCAACAAGTTAATACTAGTTTGCCTGTGCGCTATGAAGAATTAAAGGGTTCTATTCATGAGGAATTAGAACAAAAAAGAAAGCTAAAATTTGAGCCAAAAGTTCAAGTTAAAGACATTCCATCTACAGGAAAAAGAAGAGCGTGTAAAGATGCAAGGAAATTCACCAAAATAGAGAAACAGCTTAGGCAAGCTAATACAGGGCAAAAAGATTTGTACTTTAAATTACTAAAAGCTTTTGAAGGTGAAGATTTGGTATCAGCAAAAGAGCTAGTAAGGGAGATGAAGAACCTTAATATATCTTATCGGGTACAGGGTGTCAAACTACTACTCTTATTAAGATTGTTTGTTACAAACGCATGTAAAGATGCTGGCTGGTTCGAATTTTACAAAGATGTCTTGTCAGAAGGTGGTAAAATTGATCTTAATGCCGATGTTTGTTCTAGTGGTACAGCTTTAAGTTATGCATGCAGAGAAAAGAACAAAGATGTTGCAGAATTACTATTAAAGCATGGAACTGATATTAATAAAGTGAGTGCCCTGTCGGGTAAAACACCAATTCTTATTGCTCTAAAAAACAATGACCACAATCTAGCAAGTTTGCTTTTTCGATATGGAGCAAAAATTGATGTTACCCCTGAATTAGAACAAGCAATTATTGCTGATAGCTACAGCGAATATGAAAAGGAGACGATGGGGATTCTGTTGCAGCATACTTCTCCTGAACAAAATACCGAGATGCTAAAACATTTTTCAAGCAATGTAACCCTGGAAAGTACTGAAATTGTAAAGTTGCTTTTAGATAAAGGGGCTGATCCTAATATAGGAGAACCTGATGCAATGCAAATTGCTACCGATAAAGGTAATATTGAGCTTATGAATTTATTTAATCAAAAATTGGGAAGAGAGTCTAAAAGTTTAGAGGATTCATTTGTCATTATTCCTGACAATTTAACTTTGAATAAAATACAGGACATTCTAGATAAAGCAGCAAATGAAAATGATGATGCAAAATTGACTGAGGTTGTAAATAATATTCAGGATTACGAAAGTCAGGTGATTTGCAATTTTGATGATCCAGAAGAAGCAGGGCTTTTCGTGGGATTCTCTAAGAAGGTTTTGAATTTACAATCGCAAGTTAGAGACCAATATGTACTAAGCCGTATATTAATGGTGCTTCAATCTCAAGAAAATGGTAGCAGGTACTCAGTAAAAGAATTGTTACTGCTGGCAATCGCAGCTAATGATGAGCTAACAAAGAAATACCATGATATGCTTTTTGCTAAAGGAAACTTGAATCTTTTACATCTGCTTGTTGGTGGTGAAAAGTATATTGAAACCTTTATAGGGAAATTTCCCGATCTTTATCAAAGTTTAAAAAATCAAGCAATCCGACTTGAAAATGGTGAAGTTGGGTTTTTCTCAGTTATAGTGCTAAGGGAAGAACAAGAATTACTGGATAAAGTTTTTGCTAATGAAGATACTCTTCAAAATCTAAAAGAAATTTTGAAAAATAATACTTCTGATCCTACGTATGGTGTACTTGAAGCAGCGTCATTAGTACAAAATGAGGAATTTATCAAGAAAGTATTAGATGTGTTTGAAAGAGATGCTAAACAGAATATCAATGATCCAGCTACCAAAACTCTGTTGAAGGAGAGTTGTATTACTTTATTAGAAGCTGCAATAAGTCAAGAGTGTTTCCCGATTGTTGAATACTTATGCAAAAAATGTATTGAGGACAAAAATGAAGCAATTCAAACAATCTACAAAGAAGCATTTACAGATGATAAGATTATTGAGACGTTAAAGAAACAAATCCTGAAAAGCATAGGAACTCGCGGTAGAAGGGAAATTTACGATTTAATGTTGAAAACTGCATCGAGTGCTGATAACATTATATTTTTAGGAAAAGTATTGAATTTAGTTAAAGGTAATACAAAGCCTTTTCGTGAAAGTTTTGCTACTATTTCAGAAAATGCTTCTCCTACAACTGTTGAGCAATTAATAGACAAACAAGTAGGAGATTTAAACAAGGCTCTAAGTGCACATCACGGTATAAAATTTTCCATTCTCAATGAGACTTTTTCGTATAATGCTAAACATCGTGTATTCGTTACTGATCAAGGTGATGAGCTTAGTAAGTATTTCAAAGAAATATTGTATGATCAAGTTAAAAAAGCAAAAGAGTTTTCAGAAGAGTTGAGCAAGAAGAATAAAGATCTTAAAATGGAAGATTTGAGTTTAGGTTGTAACTCTTTAGACAATACAACTGGGTCGAATGCGCAAGGTGATAGTAGTAAAGCACATTCTGAAGTTATAGTAACTGAAAGCAACAGTAGTGACGGTGAAAATAAAAAAACAGTAGCCTCATCTATTAGGTTTCAAGGTCATACTTCACAAGATAGAAAAGAGAACTTAGACATTACAGGGCAAAATGCTTTACAATTGGAACAAGAAGAACCAAGTCAACAAGCAAAGACTGATGACCTTATTCAAGAAAAAAATCAACTAGGAAAAGAACCAAATAGTGCACAGAAAAGCTTGGATGGGAAAATTGCAGAACTTAAAGACAGAAAGACTTTTGCAAAAGAAGAAAAAAATGATACCTTAAATAGAATGGGGAGTTCAATACAGAACCTTATAAGCCATAATTCCAGGGAGGGTAAAATGCCTACAAATACAGAACAGCAAGTCAAAAGCTCATTAGGACAAGAGAAATCTGAGAATACAAGAAATCAGCTTGAAAAGCTACAAAAAGAATTGAATGAAAAAACTCAGGCACTTGAAAGCATGAAAACTCAGCTTGCAGAGAAAGAGGAAGAGCTGAAGGGTGTACAAGTTCAATTAGAGCAAGAGAAAACAAAACTGCAAGATGAGCTCAAGAAGAAAGAGAAAGAGCTGAATAGCAAAACTAGGGAAGTAACTGAGCTTACTGAAGAAAAAAGTCAACTAGAGAAAAAGCGAAATAGTATACAGCAAGACTTGGTTGAAAAAACTAAGGCACTTAATAGCACACAAGCTCAGCTTGAAAAGCTACAGAAAGACTCAGATGCAAAAACTAAAGAATTCGAGGGTACAAAAGCTCAGTTAGAACGGGAGCGGGATAGTGTAAAGCAAGAATTGGATAAAACAACTGAGGAGCTTAAGAGGAAAGAGGCTGATCTTAAAAACGGCAAGAAAGAGCTGGATAATGTGAATGAAAAGGTTTCAAAGTTAGAGCACGAGACATTAAATCAACAAGCAAGTATTGATGATACAAATCAAGCTCTGGATACAAAAACTAGTGAAGTAACTCACCTTACTGAAGAAAATACTCAATTAAAGGATAACCTAAAGACTACAACTGAAGAAAACACCGAACTAAAGAATGAGCTAAAGCTGAAAAAGCCTAAAAATGAAAATAACGACCTGAAGACAAAGCTGCAGGAATCTGAAAACAAAAGTAAAGGACTAGAGAGTCGAATCGAAGAGCTACAAGAACAGCTTGCAAGTAAAGATAAAGAGATGGATGCTGCAAATCAAGCTTTGAATGCAAGAACTCAAGCTCTTGAGAGGACACAAGCTCAGCTTGAAAAGCTACAGCAAGAATCAGTTGGAAAAGCTAATGAAGTAACTAACCTTACTGAACAACTTAAGAATACAAAAGCTCAAGCTGAAGAAGAGATTAACAAGCTAAATGGTCAAATAGATCAACTTACTCAAGAAAAAAATCAACTAGATGAGCAGTTGGATAGTGTACAGAAAGAATTGGGTATAAGAATTAGCGAAGTAACTCAACTTACTGCAGAAAATACTCAATTAAAGGACAATTTAAAAACTACAACTGAAAAAAATACTAAACTACAGAGCAATTTTGATGCTATAAAAAATACCCTAAAGACTACAACTGAAGAAGATACTAAACTGCAGAATGATCTAGAGGTTACACGAAAAATCGTGAATGAAAAAGACAGTCAAATTGGGAACCTAAACAGTAACATCATAGAACTAAATGAGCAACTAAGAAATAAAGACAGTCACATTGAAGGCCTAAATGATCAACTAAAAAGTAATGATGTTCGAGTCAAAGAGTTAAACAATAAACTTAAAAGTAAAGAGTTAAATAATACACATGGACAACTTGAAAACAAAAGCAAGCTGGAAAATCAGATTAAGGAGCTAAGTTGTAAAAATCAAAAGCTGTCGAAGGCAAGCACTCATAGTAAAAGGCAAAGTAATTATGCCTCTGTTTCTTTTGTGTTGTCAGGAGTATTTGCTGTTGGTGCAAGTTTAACAATGTTTCATTTAGTAATATGTATTTCACTTGCTGTAGCTGCATTAACTTTTCTTGCAGTAGGATTTTACTGTTCATATAAGGCAAATACAGCGCTTAGTAATGTTGAAGTTAAAAATGGTGTTGATCCTATAGCTGTGGAAGTTTAAAATAGCCCAAGTTGAGAAAGGATAGCAGAAGTAGAATAACTGTTTAGATATTGAGTTAATAATTTAGATATTCTTCTAAAAAAATTACTTGATATTTATGATCTTTCAAGCATACCACTAGCTTTAAGATTTTTTAGGTCAGTCGCCTATATTAATAGGAACACCTACCTCAAGTAGATTCTTCACCAACTCTTGAAATTCAGCTAACTTTAATAGACTTTAGCATAAAGAAGTTGAACATTTCTTCAGAATTGTGTATAATTGTTAACGTCCTATAGGTTTACTTATTATGGCTCTTTCTAAATTTCTTGACCCCAAAAATGATATATCGTTCAAGCGTATCTTTGGTACTGAAAAAAATAAGGATATTCTTATTCACTTCCTCAATGATATCCTTGGCTTCACTGGTAAAAATGAAATAAAGGATATAGAGTTTTTAAGTACTATTCAAGACCCTGATATCGCCGCTAAAAAGCAAAGTATTGTTGATGTTCTCTGCAGAGATGAAAATGGACTGCAAGTGATCGTCGAAATGCAGGTCGCTAAAACTAAAGGCTTCGAGAAACGTGCTCAGTACTATGCTGCTAAAGCTTATTCAAGACAAGCTGACAAGGGTGATCAATACCATGACCTTAAGGAAATTATCTTTATTGCTATAGCAGATTGTATCTTGTTTCCCGATAAATCTGAGTATAAATCAAAGCATACTATTCGGGATGAAGACACATACTGTAATTGCTATTGAATGATGGAGAGACATACTCCATTATTTTAGCACGAAGTAACAAGTTCAATAGAATTAGTTCTTCAAAAATAATTTAAACTTTTACAGTAGGAGCAGCCTCATGAAATATTATAGTGGATTAGATGTCTCACTCAAGGAAACTTTTATCAGTATCATTGATGAGAAAGGAAAAATTGTTAAAGAAGAAGTTATTGTAAGTGAAAGCAGTACAATAGCGGAGTATTTGCTTAGTCAAAGCAAAAAATATGAAGCAATAGGGATAGAAAGTGGACAACTATCAATATCAATGTGCAAAGAATTGAGGAGATTTGGATTGCCAGTAACTTGTGTAGATGCAAGGCATATGGCAGCAGCATTGTCTGCAAGAATCAATAAGAATGATAAAAATGATGCAAGAGGTATAGCACAAATGATGAGAGTTGGGCTATTTAAAGAGGTATTAGTAAAGTCAGATGAAGCTTGTCAGATTAAAATAATGCTTGGAAGCAGAAGACAATTAACACGTAGCAGAGGGAAAATTGAGGGAACAATAAGAGGATTATTAAAAATATACGGGATAAAAATTGATCAGCGTGCCAGATCTACAAGTTTCGTTTTAAAAGTGCAAGAAATAATTAATGAGCTAGATGAAATTAGCAAGAACTCAATTGAAGTATTAGTACATAGCTTAGAAACAATAGAAGAATCGATAAGAAAACTTGACAAAATGCTCTCAGAGCAAGGTAAAAAAGATGAGGATTGTAAATTATTAACTACTGTTCCAGGAGTTGGTATTATAGTAGCAATGACATACAAAGCTGCGATAGATGATGCATATAGGTTTGAAACATCTTATGCAGTTGGAGCCTATATGGGATTGAGCCCAAGACAGTACGCTTCTGGAGAGATTGATCGGCATGGAAGTATATCAAAAATGGGACCAGTAGAATGTAGGAATGTGTTGTACGAAGCAGCACAAGTCTTACTGGTAAAATGTAAAAGGAAATTTAAATTGAGAAGCTGGGGATTGAGGCTTGCAAAAAAGAAGGGTATGAAGAAAGCAATTGTTGCCGTAGCGCGGAAGTTGTCTGTAATTATGCATAGGATATTGGTTAGTAAAACAGAATTTTGTTATCAATAAATGCAAAAAGTAGATAATTTGATGTAAAGTAAAGATAGCAATGCCGATGGAAGGGATAAGCAAGATCCTAGGTTGAAGCATAGACTTCGTAAGACACATGTTGCCGTCCACTTCCGCCTAACAAGTATAGTGCGGCTTGGCTAAAATACAAATTAGCCATATCAGACCGCGGAGAGAACCATGGAAGCATGCTATTTTAACTTATATTAAGACTATGGAGGGAAAGAATGATACCTTAGTTTTTATAAGCTTAATGAATATGTGGATAAATACTTTAAATGTGTGTGGCGTATTTATCCACATATTCATTGGCTGCATAATTTAAAAGGGATTAATTAGAAATTTAGTGCTGGTGTTTTTATTGCCAATAAAACCCCTTTTGATTGAATAAGATAATACGATAGTAAATAAAAGGTTGTATTAGAGCTGAATTTTACATCAAAAAATATTTTTCATGATACAAAAAATTATTATTGACTTTCATGCAATTAGAGAACTAATGAACATGATTTAAAAGATTTCTACTTTATATTTATTGAATTGCCAAAATTTCCAAAAACTAAGGAAGATCAGTTGGAGAATATAGTTGAAAAGTGGGTCTATTTCTTTAGGTATGCAGAGGAAACCAGTGAAGAGGAGCTGGAAAAAATAATAGGGAGTGATTTTATAATCAAAAAAGCCTATGAAGAGCTAAATAGATTTATAGCTCTTTTTACAATAATCCGAACAGACCGTAATATGCTACTGGCCTGCTATAGCCATAAACACATATCTTATCGCATTCGGACTATTATAAGAAAGGCTATAACTGGTCAGAGAAAGAATTTATTGCCTACGAACAGGAAATAAAACGTATTCTTGATGAACAGGCTGTCCTCGCTCAAAGACTCGATGATGCTACTGAACAAGGCAAAAAAATTGGTAAAGAGGAAGGAAAAATTGAAGGAAAAGTTGAAGTAGCAAAAACAATGCTGGCTAATAATGTTGATATTGACACTATTATCAAGTTTACTGGTCTTTCTATAAGTGAGATAAAAGAATTGCAGAAAGTTTAATAACTTATAGATTCTTCTAAAGAAATTACCTTATTTGAAATTTACTTGACGCTTATAGTTTTTTGAGCATAGCCTTTTATGTTAGATTCAAAGAAGACTGAATAGGCTGCTCCACACTTTCTACTTTCTCTAGCGTCGTATTCGGCTTTAGGACATCATACAACGCATAACTCACACAAGCTAATCCAACAATTCCCACAACCACTGCTATAGCATTTCTCATAATAGTCCGAACAGGTCATAGGAAGGCAGAATCAACAGCACGACGAAAGGATTCGAATAGAGGAATGTTTTTCCTGGCTCTGTTTTTTATAGCAAACCAATGATGCTCAATTTTGTTGAAATCTGGAGAATAAGGCGGCAGATACAAAATTTCTGCACCAACCCCTTTAGCAAGCTCGATAATCTTATCAGACTTATGAAAAGTAGCATTGTCAAGAATGACAGTCTGTCCAGGTTCCAAGATCGGTGTCAAAAATTGCTCAAACCATCCATTAAAAACATCCATATTACAGTGGCCTTCAAAGGTTAACGGAACAACTATCTTTCTTCCACTTAAGGCTGCAACCATACTGATTCGTTGAGTTTTCTTTCCAGATTTTAAGGCATAAAACCGCTGTCCTTTCTGGCAATATCCGTAGGGGTAGTCTTCGGTGTTATCAATGCCAGACTCATCTATATACACTAAGTTTTTAGGTTCTTTTGTCGCTATAATTTTCAAAAATTCAGCACGTTTTTCTTCGTTTCTTTCCTTGTATCCATATGTCTTTTTTTGCGCGTAAATTCAATTTTTTTAAGGGCTCGATAGATCGTTTGGATACTAACGTTGTTCCAAAGTTTAGCCATTTCCGATAGAGTCTTTCCTCCGTGTTCTCTGGCAAATTTGGCAAAGGTATCCCAGTCGGTAATTTTGTGATTGTAACCCCCATTTCCAAGTTTTTTTGATTGAAAGTCTCCTGTTTCTTTTCTTCTTTGCTGCCACTCCCATAAAGTAGTTCGTCCAATCTTAAATCTTGCTGCCACTGTTTCTCTGCTTTCTCCTTCGTCTAGCGCTTCCATTGCTTTTTTTCTTAAATCATAACTATATGCTGCTGGCATTCAACCTCCTTATCATCATCTACCCTTATCCTATCACATCCGGACTTTTATGGAAAGAGCTATACACGAAAATTTTGTAAACAGATTAATATACCCTGTTTTTGCTATTCATCTAAAAATGGAACCATAGAGTACGTTGAGGAGCGTAAGCAAATTTTAATGCAAAAATTACTATCAAAAAATAGATTATGCAAGAGGTCTAATTATTCTGCCGCAATTTTGCTCTATCACACTTGCCACATTTAATATTCCAGCTTCATCATAATAATTTCCAATCACTTGCAAGGCAAGTGGTAAACCCTCATTGGAGAGCCCAACAGGAACAGAAATAGCAGGCAATCCTGCCAGACTTGCCGGCACAGTAAACACATCATTGATGCACATAATTAGCGGATCTGGCTTTTCATTTAAGCCAAAAGCTTCTGTTGGAGCAGATGGCACAAGTATGTAATCTATTTTTTCAAACGCTTTTATAAAATCATTTCTGATTAATGCCCTAATGCACTGCGCTTTTTCGTAATATTCATTATAATGACCTGAAGAAAGCGCATAAGCGCCAATTAAAATTCTTCTTTTCACCTCTTTACCAAAACCTTCTGCTCTTGTTAGTGAATACATTTCTTCAAGGGTATCAGCATCAACCCTTAATCCATAACGCACACCATCGTAACGAGCAAGATTGGATGAAGTTTCAGCAGAACAGATTAAATAATAGACTGGTATTGCATATTTAGTATGTGGCAGAGTAATGTCAACAACTTCAGCGCCATTTTCTTTTAAATAGGAAGCAACTCTTTCCCAATTATGAACTATTTCCTCTGAAATTCCATCCATCCTATATTCTTTTGGTATACCAATACACTTACCCTTGACATCACCATTTATAAAGCTAGAAAATTTAGGCACTGGCTTTTCGCTCGATATTGAATCTTTTGTATCATAGCCACAAATTGCTTCCAGCATTAATGCTGAATCAGAGACAGAACGAGTAATGACTCCTGCTTGATCCAGAGAACTCGCAAATGCAATCATACCAAAACGCGAGCATCTTCCATAAGTTGGCTTTATTCCAACTACTCCACAATAAGCTGCTGGTTGGCGTACAGATCCACCGGTGTCGCTCCCTAACGCTCCAGCGCATAAAAATTCAGCAACCGATGCTGCAGATCCACCAGATGATCCACCAGGAACAACTTTTTCCCCATCGCTTTTTCTAATCCACACATTTTCAACAGGGCCAAAATAGCTATTTGTGTTCGCAGAACCCATAGCAAATTCATCCATATTAAGCTTACCGAGCATGGCTGCTCCACTTTTTAAAAGCAAGTCAGACACCGTAGATTCGTAAGTCGGAACGAAATTTTCCAGCATTTTTGAGCATGCTGTTGTTTTTATTCCTTTTGTACAGAATAGATCTTTGATGCCAACTGGTACACCCATGAGCGGCGAGATTAAATCATCCTTTTGCCTAGAGAAATGTTCATCTGCAGCTTTAGCAGCTTTCATTGCTATCTCTGGGGTTTTTGTTATAAATGCATTTAATTTCTCATTTTCAACCGCACTGATGTGCGCCTCTACGAGTTCAACGGCAGAAAAACTCTTTTTTTTGAGCCCGTCATGCATTTGTGTAATACTTAACTTTCTTAGTTCATTCATCAATATTTAATTTTTAGCAAGACGTTAATTATAACATGGCACGATAAAAAATCCATACATTTATAGTTACAGCTAGAAATGTAGCTAAGGTAACTTAGATTCACCGACAATCGTCATCCCGCTACTTGTTAGCGGCTAAGAGATACCGCAGCGGTATGACGTAGAAGCTATACTTTTATACTCACCAACTCAGTATCCAATCCGGATTGTATCTTAAAAAGGTCAAAAGACTATAATAAGCAAAGGAGTGATACTGTGTCTGAGTGAAAATCGTTGAGATCCCAGATACAAGTGTCTGCTGCTTGCATAGCATTTATTTACAAAAAAATAGTCATGCAAGAGACTTTGCTTGGATATTTGATATAATTTAGGTCTATTAAAGCAAAAAATACTAACATGAATGAAGTGATAACATTTGGTTGTCGTCTAAATTTTTACGAGAGCGAGTTAATCAAAGAAGCATTAAAAAAAGCAAAGAGAGAAAATGTTGTTGTGGTGCATAGCTGTGCAGTGACAAACGAAGCAGAACGTCAGGTAAAGCAAAAGATACGTAAGATTTACAAAAATGATCCAAATAAAGAAATTATCGTAGTTGGTTGTGCTGTTCAGTTGGATCCAGAAGTTTACAGTAGCATTCCTGGTGTAAGTAAAGTGCTCGGTAATCAAGATAAGCTAAAAGCTGAAAATTACTTACTAAATGACGATAAAATCTTGGTCAGTGATAACCAAGTAGAACCTGTTCTAATTAATGGATTTGAAGATAAGTCAAGGGCATTTATTGAAATTCAAAATGGTTGTAATCATAGCTGCACATTTTGTTCAATTACTGAGGCAAGAGGGAATAATCGATCTGTGCCAATAAACAGTATTATAGAGCAAATCAGGATCTTTGTAGAAAATGGATATCAAGAAGTAGTGTTTACAGGGGTTGATATTACTGACTTTGGTACAGATTTGTTGGGTAAGCCATCACTTGGTTCAATGATTAGGAGAGTTTTAAAGGATATACCAGAGTTGAAGAGGCTAAGACTTTCCTCTATCGATGTTGCTGAAGTTGACGACGAATTAATGGATTTAATAGCTAATGAGTCAAGACTTATGCCTCATTTACATTTGAGTCTACAATCTGGTAATAATTTAATACTAAAGAGAATGAAGCGTCGTCACAACAGAGAACAAGTGATAGAATTTTGTCATAAAATGAAGAGCTTGAGGCCTAATATAGCATTTGGCGCTGATATTATTGCTGGATTTCCAACAGAAACTGATGAAATGTTTCAGGATACAGTTGATTTACTGAAAAAAACAAATATAGTTTACCTACATGCTTTTCCATATTCAGAGCGGAAAAATACACCTGCTGCACGAATGCCACAAGTACCAGAGAATGTGCGTAAAGAACGAGTAAAAAATTTAAGAGAAGTAAATAAAGAAATTATGAGCAGTTTTTGTCAATCCTTGATCAACACTAAGCAAAGTGTTCTGGTTGAGCAAAATAATGTCGGTAGAGCAGAAAATTTTGCATTAATAAAGCTTGAATCAAAAGCTCAAGCCAAGAGTATTGTGAAAGTTAATGTTAAAGGAGTGGAAAATAATTATCTAATTGGAAATATTTTTTCTTAATTTTTGTACATTGAAGAAATATACGATATAGTAATTATACTGTAAATGATAATTGTGAATTCATTTATGATAACTAGAATATCTATTACTTTATTTTTGATTTTCATTTCATGTGTCTATTTTTTTATTACTTATATTAGTAATGATACACACATTGAGCAAGTACAACCCTTAAAATTAGAAACAGACAATAATAAAAGTGTGATACGTTCTGAGGAGGTTACTGCAAAAGAAATACCAATAAAATATCAAGAACTTGAAAGTAGTCCACCTTCTGTTTTCCAAGTAGCTGATCAGAAAAATATGTGGTCACGTATTGCAGATCAAGCTGAGCCTACAAAAGAAAAATCAAAAAAACTTGATTTTTATGTTAGCGCTAACGGTGGTAAGGTATACCATGATAATTCAGAAATATTTGTAAAGGGTATAAAGGCAATAGGGGAGAGAGTCCTAACTTTAGTTGAAAGTCATTATGGTTTTATAATAAAAAATATAGTGGCAGATGAAATTAAAAGTATACAGCAATTTGATGGTAAAATTGATTTCCAGTGGTTTAGCAGCATGTCTTTAGGTTACTATGCTGGAGAAAATGGTAAAATTGATTTTGAAGCCGCGTATTCTATAGCCAATATTGAAGATAGTAATTCTCCTCCGGTATTTGATAAATCAGCAAGTATATTTGCGTTTTTGTTAAACTTCTATTATAATCCCAGCGTTCAGGATACACAATTTGCTCCGTACATCGGTCTTGGTATAGGACCAACAGTTTTTAGATTAAAAAGGATTAATGGGTCACCCCAAAATTCAATGCCACTGAATGTTCCTTGGTTTGCTTATCAAATAAAACTTGGTGTTGATTATTCAATAATCCCAAAAATCAAAACCTTTCTCGGCTATCGTTACTTTAGCGTTCCGATACCTGTTGCAGATGACATATCTACTCGCAATATTGAAGTTGGTTTGATATTTAATTTTTAGTGATAATTTAATATATATATAAATTCTTATCTTTTCTATCTAACAAACCAAATGTTGGTACGATTGTTGCTTTTAAAAAAATGACAGTTTCTACTGTTCTAATATTATTCGCTAGCCTTTTTGATTTCTGATGCAATAAGCTTTGCTTATCTTCTCTATGTTCTATAAGCCCGCCGATTACCATAATTTCACCGCTCTTAATTTTTAACATAGAGTTCATTTCTCTGATTTCAACAATTGGAATGTCGCTATTTAATTTCATTTTACTCTGCTGTGCGACGTACTCTATATCTGGATCTTTAGTGTAGCCGTTAATTCTTGATAAAGTTGGATGTATATCCATGAATATTTCACTAGTATCAATGTTAATGCTTGGGTGGATTATTAGCACAACACCTATTGGGACGCTATTCATCTTGGTAATTAAGGTCTGATTAGAGTTTCTAGTATCTTTTTGTATATCGGAGGTAAAATAAATATGGTTTTTAGTAAATGAAATCATTGCTTGCTGATTATTTATAGCATGTACTCTGGGGCTTGAAATTACAGTTGAAGTGCCAAATTTGTCTAAATTTTTTACTAAATCTCCTAGATCATTCGCACCAAAGTTCATTGCTAGGTTAATAATGGAGTTATCTTGATTTATTATAGACTTAGTTCCATCTTGTAAGTCATTTAAGTTCATACCAGAAAGGTATTTGTCATCTAGCACAACTTCAACTATTTTTGCCTCTATCATTACTTGAGAAGACGCTAACTTCTTAACCTTATTAATATATTCTTCAACAGCTTTGTGGACATCTTTTCTAGCATTCAAAATAATAACACCAGCTTCTCTGTTGGATGAAAGGAATTCGCCATCATCCACCCCGTTAACATCCATTATTGCATTCAAGCCTTTTTCTAATGAATTCCATAAGTCACTACTGTATTGAGACTTCATAACATTGTTATAGTCCCTATCAACGTTACTTCCATCACTGTTAGTAATATTGTTATTAATAACGAAACTGCTTTGAGCAGAATGTTGAATATTGATGAAGTCTACGTAATAATTTTGTGCGTATGGCAAGTCCTGCTCAATTCTAATTACACCATTACTTGTTGAGTAACGCAGTTTGGCGCTATTTGCTATACTCTGAATTACTTCGTTTATATCCTTATCTTTTAGCTTTAAAATAATATTACCTGATATTTTTGGGTCCATATCCAAGTTAACGTCAGAAAGTTTTCCTATCTCAATCAGCAAATCCTTTACTGATACTTCTTCACTAACATTAATAGAAATAAGCTGATTACTGATTGTGAGATCGGGAAACTCTATTGGTAAAGGCATAATTTCTGGTATTGCCGGTTCATTAATCTCCAAAGAGGTGTTATATTGTTGCAACGGATAATCGTGCTTATAATTGTCTATGTTAATAGGATATTGCTTGGTAGGTAGATGTGTGCAAGAAATAATGAAGAGGAGTATTAAGCATTTAAAAATAGCCATTAGAACAGCATACAAAATCTATACTAATAGATTTCTATAAAAATATTAAAAATGTATTTAATCTCATTTTCATCGAGCAGATAATTGTCGTGTATTAGCTTTGGCTATGTATTTTTTGTATACTCTTCTTGTACTTAAATGTAGACCAGCATAGCCCTAATTTTTTTATATATTTTACTTCTTTCTCTGTATTTAATAATAGGCTTGAAAATAAATGGTAAGCCTATAATTGTTAAGCTTAGAGCTAGGGTTGAAAGTATACAACAGGCTTTGTGTTTACTATGTAGCTCTTTCAGGTAAAGCATCAAAAATCTACAAAATTTTTTGTAATTTTCTTCGATGTTTTTTTTGCTATGAGCCTTGCTAATGAACATATCTATTGCGGTATGACCGTTATTGCACTTAATGTTAAGGTCTGCACCTTTTTCTGTTAACAACTGAGCTATATCAAAATAATCCTTTTGAACAGCAAGATGTAGAGGTGCAAAACCTTGTTGCTCACAAATGTTCATATTGGCTCTAACTTCCAATAACATTTTCACAATTTGTGTATGGCCTTTTTTAACTGCGAGTAGCAAGGGAGTTCTGTTACATTTAGTAACAGCATTAATGTTTACCTTAAGCCTCAATAAGAGCTTAACTGTTTTAGTGTTACCATTATGGCTAGCTTTATGCAGCCTGGCGTTGCCATTAAAATCTTGATCATTTGCATCTATTCCTTTTGATACAAGAAATGTTACCATTTTTCTATTATTATGCTCAATAGCGCAATCTAATGCATCAAAACCATGGTTATTTTTTGTGCAAAAAAACTCTTTAAGTTTAATTTTATCGTTACTTGCTTGCTGTTTTTTTGCAATAAGCTTTACTATTTGCATTTTGTTGTTATACGCTGCTAGGAAAAGTGTAGTGTTATTTTCTGCATCTTTGGCTTCTATATTTGCACCTTTCTTTATCAGATATTCTATAATTTCTGCTCTGCTGTCATAATGTGCGGTGCATTGATAAATGGTTAAAAACAAAGGAGTACGAAAATTGTTATCTTCACATTCAAGATTTGCTCCGCTATCAATTAAAATTTGAACACTTTTTTTAGAACCGTATAGTGAAGCTATATGAAGAGGAGTATAGCCCTCTTTGACATCTTTTTCATTAATTTTTGCGCCTTTTGTTATCAAAAAATCTATTAATTCCGTGTCATCTTGTAGTGCAGCAAGGTGCAGTGGAGTGAATCCATTTTTATCCTTGGAATTAATTGTCAGTTGGTTAACAAAAAGTTTAGCAACTTTCTTGTGTCCATGCATAATGGCGTAATGCAGAGGGTTTCTATTTTCGTTGTCTACGACATTGAAATCAGCTTCGTGCTCTAGTAATGACTTTACTCCAACTAAATCGCCTTCTTTTGTGAACTTATGCAAGAGAGTGATTCCACTTGCATCTTTTGAGTTAATATCAAATCCATTTTCTACTAATTGGTTTATATCTTCCTCACGCGCCATATCACTTAAATCTCTAATTAAACTCTTTTCGCGTTAATAATACTCCTACTTGATTAAGTTTAAATGAATCTGTGAGAAATGGCTAGTGCATTCTTGCATAACAAACTTTTGGCAGCGCATTGGATGAAACGAAAAACTTACTTGACAAACTCCGCCAGCCCTCTTATCATGAAACTGAAGCTATTTATTTATCTTCGCAATCTCTGCAGTGGATTAATGACAAAAAACTTAATGTATTTGGCGTAAATCATGCTTAATTTTTTGCACTATGTGCACCTCATGTCTTTATAAAACTTTTAGGTTTCTACCTATACAAGCCGAAACGCGCTTATAAAGTGTTTAAGACAGTAAAAGACGTCAAATAGACAAGGGAGAATTTGAATACTAGCTACCCTAGGGGTTCTTTGCCTTTTTTTTCATTTGGTAAATTTCTTAATGTTTATAGCTAAACGACAACTGTCATTCCTGTAAAGGTCAAGTATCCCGCTACTTGTTAGCGGCTGAGATACCGCGAATGAATCGCGGTATGACGGTTAGCGGCGGCATGACGTAGGATTGCTGTCATTTCGCTACTTGTTAGCGGCTGAGATACCGCGAATAAATCGCGGTATGACGGTTAGCGGTGGCGTGACGATAAGCTCGTCATTCCGCTACGTGTTAGCGGCTAAGAGATATCGCGGTGGTATAGCTATAAATTGTTGATATCTTTTTTATATCACATTTTTAACTTACAATAGTTAGCCAGCGTTCCTTACATTAACCAAATCTTTCAAATTCTGCACTCACCACTACCTATAACTCACTTTCACGCAATATTGATCGTTCTTAAAAAGCAATCTAACATTTTTTATTCCTTGATTGCGAAGCTTTGATGCAGCTGATTTAGCAGCCTGAGCACTTTTAAAAAATGCAACATATCCCTTACTTTCTGCACTGTCTTGTTTCGGATGACGTTTCTGCATTTCTTTTTCATATTGCTTTCTGTAATGAGGAGTATTTTGTATCAATTGTTCTGACATCTTTCTTAGGTATTGAACTTTTACTTTTGCAAGCCCAGATTTATGAAATCCTAAGACTTGAGCTGCTTTTTCTGATAAGTCTATTATTCTGCCTTCAATAAAAGGCCCTCTATCGTTAACCCTTGTAACAAGCTTTCTTCCATTTTCTAAATTAGTGACAAGAACAAAGCAGGGTAAGGGCAAAGTCTTATGCGCTGCAGAGATCAAGTGACGGTTAAACGCTTCACCATTTGCTGTAAGTGTGCCATGATCTTCTATTCCATACCACGATGCTATCCCTATCTCTTCATAGTGTTTACAGTTTTTTGGATAATAAGTTATACCATTTATTGTGTAGCTGCTGCCAATTTTATAATGACCTGCAGTGCAGTTAAACCTGTTGCTAACACTGCAGCTACTTATCAAAACAAATATTAGGCATAGAAAGGTTAGGTTTTTTATCATTGTATTCGGTAAGAGGGTTCGATACTATGAGGATTTTAAATTATACTATAATAAATTTAGTAATGAGTAAACATCTACTGCTAAATATTAACAAAACTCAAGAAGGAATAATACATATTATTGGTATAGGTGGAATCGGAATGAGTGCCATTGCTGAAATTCTTCACAATTCCAATTACAAAGTTCAAGGCAGTGATGCGCAGTCAAACAACAATGTAGATAGATTACAAAAGCTGGGTATAGAAGTTTACATTGGTCACAATGCTGATAATATAAGCCAAGCTCAAATAGTTGTATATTCTTCTGCGATAGAATCTGATAATGTGGAGTTAATTGCGGCAAAAAATAACAATAAAATCGTTTTGCATAGATCAGACATGCTTGCTGAACTTTTAAGAGATAAATATGTGATAGCGGTTTCAGGTTCAAGCGGAAAGACAACAACAACCGCTATGATTGCTTCCATTTTTGATCATTCTGGCATTGATGCGACTGTAACTGTAGGAGGGATATTAAATTCCTATAAGAGCAACTTCAAACTTGGAGGGAGTGACACTTTTCTGATCGAGGCTGATGAGTCTGATGGAACTATGCTAAAAATCCCTGCAAAGATTGCTGTCATAACAAGTATCAACAATGACCACATAGATTATTACGGCACATTTGATAATATCAAAAATGCATTTTCCCAATTCGTGAATAATGCAGGTTCTGCAGTTTTACCTGATTCTGTAGACATCGATTATGATGCGGGTAATTCTATAACGTTTGGGTTTGAGAATGGTAGCATAAGAGCCAGCAACATTAAACAGCATGCTAACAGCATAGAATTTGATGTGTTGAACAACTGGATTCCAGCATTACGTGCTGGAATGACAAAAGGAAAGTGTACAGAGATGTCATCCCAGTGCGTGACACTGGGATCCAGCCCTTTAAAAAACATAGTACTATCAAATGCAATTGGAATTCACAAAGTAAGCAACGCCCTAGCTGCAATATCAGTTGCGATAAAGCTCGGAATTAGCGATGCAGATATTAAAAAAGGCCTTTTGGAATTTCAAGGAGTAGCAAGAAGATTCTCTTTGATTGCCGATATTAAAGGTGTTAAGTTAATTGAGGATTATGCCCATCATCCAAATGAAATATATGCAACTTTAACGGCTGCACGTTCGATTACTAAAGGAAAAGTAATAGGAATTATCGAACCACTTCGTTTTGCCCGCATTCGTAATTTTTTTGATGAATTCATACGAATTTTCATGATGTTTGATTATGTCATCCTCACTCCTGTTCATCCCCCAGAAGACAAGCCTATTCCTGGTTGTGGGATTGATGATATACAAAAAGCTTTAATCAGTAATGGATTTAATAACACAAAAATTATGAATGATGCTTTGCTCATTTCACATTTTATTAGTGATTCGACAAGTCCAAGTGATATAGTATTATTTATTGGTGCTGGTAGTAATATAGCTAAATTGGCAAAGGAAACTGCAGCACTTATTGCGGAAGTTAAGGTTTAATGTAATGAATAAGATAATCAATAACGTATTTGCAAGAGAAATTTTAGATAGCAGGGGTTACCCCACTATTGAGGTAGAAATTGAGCTCTGTGATGGTGCAATAGGCAGGGCATCTGTACCTTCTGGAGCTTCAACCGGTAAATTAGAAGCCTTGGAACTCAGGGACCAAGATGAGAAAAGGTATTGTGGTAAGGGAGTGCTGAAAGCTGTTCAAGCTGTAAATGGGATAATAGCAGATGAAATCATTGGAATGAATGCAGCGGACCAAAATGCAATTGATAAAGCATTAATTGAACTGGATGGAACAAAAAACAAATCAAAACTTGGAGCAAATGCAACTTTGGGTGTGTCTCTTGCAGTTGCAAAAGCAGCAGCAAACAGTTTCAAAATGCCGCTATATAGATATTTGGGAGGAAAGCAGACGAGTGTTATGCCGGTTCCACTCATTAACATAATTAATGGTGGAGTACATGCAGACAATAAGCTCGATTTCCAAGAATTCATGATTCTTCCGGTCGGTGCTGAGACTTTCAGCGAAGCGATTAGAATATCTGCGGAGGTATTCCACAACTTACGTAGCATTCTTAAGAAAAAAGGTTATAGCACAAATGTAGGGGATGAAGGTGGTTTTGCACCAAATATTGAAAGTACTGAAGAAGCACTTGATTTGATCATATACGCTATAGAATCAGCAGGTTATTCAGCGCAAAGTGATTTTGCACTAGGCCTTGATGTTGCTTCATCTACTTTTTATGAAGATGGAATTTACAAATTTGAACACAGAGATCTTACTTCAGAAGAGTTGACTGAATATTATTGTAATCTTGTGGAAAGATATCCAATAATTTCTATAGAAGATGCAATGAGTGAAGACGACTATGAAGGTTGGAAATTACTTACTGCAAAATTGGGGAGTAAAATTCAATTGGTTGGGGATGATTTGTTTGTTACAAATTGTGAACTGATATGCAAAGGAATAGAGGAAAAAATGGCAAATGCTGTACTGATCAAGCCAAATCAAATAGGGACGTTAACAGAAACTTTTGCTGCTATTGAAATGGCAAAATCAAATGGCTATAAAGCTGTTATTTCTCATCGCTCAGGTGAAACAGAAGACACAACAATATCCCACATAGCAGTTGCATCAAATTGCGGGCAAATAAAAACCGGGTCGCTATCGCGTTCTGATAGACTCGCGAAGTATAACGAGCTAATCAGAATAGAAAGCACATTAGGAAAGGATGCTAAATATTATCGTGGGTTAGCATGGGTTTTATAGACGAAGTAAAATTGTGTTTAAAAGCTGGTGACGGTGGTGATGGCTGTGCAAGTTTTCGTCGAGAAAAGTTCGTTGAATTTGGTGGTCCAAATGGTGGTAATGGAGGAAAGGGTGGAAACATAGTTTTCATCAGCGACGCTAATCTCAACACTTTGCTTCATTTTCGTTATAGAAGACACATTAAAGCAGATAGTGGAAAAAATGGTGCAGGCAGGGATAGATCTGGCACAGCAGGGAAAGACGTTATACTTAAAGTTCCAGTCGGTGCACAAATAATTGATGAAGAAAGTGAAGAGATAATAGTAGACCTTGACAAGCCTGGTATGGAATTTCAAGTAGCACAGGGTGGAAAAGGTGGACTTGGAAATACTAATTTTAAATCTTCTACTAATAAGGCACCAAGACATTTTACTTACGGTCAGCCTGGCGAAGAAAAACATGTATTATTAAAACTAAAAGTTTTATCAGATGTTGGAATTATTGGCATGCCAAACGCAGGTAAATCAAAATTTTTGACTCGCTGCTCAAATTCCGATACAAAAGTAGGCGATTATCCATTTACCACCGTAAGACCTCATTTAGGCATGGTAAAAGTGGATGATAGCGAAGTTGTAATAGCAGATATTCCTGGAATAATTACTGATGCTCACCTTGGAGTTGGGCTCGGGCATAAATTTTTAAAGCACATAGAAAGGTGTCAAATTTTACTTCATTTAATCGATGTAACTCACGATGACGTTGTTTCGGCTTATAGTTGTATCCATAATGAATTGGAACTTTACAATAGTGATCTTGTTGAAAAAGAAGAGATTGTAGTATTAAACAAATGCGACTTATTGAGGGAAGCAGAAATTCTGGAAAAGAAGAATCACCTAGCTAATTATCTCAATAAAGAAGTGCTGTGCTTATCAATTAATGGTGATTTACAGCCTATTTTAAGATTATTAAGTGAAAAATTGAAAAAGAGTAATTCTAAGGAAATCGATGTATATGATCCTTTTAAGATGTGAATTTCATTTATTTTATCATATAACTAGAATATATTTGTACGAACATTTGTTTTTGTTAAACACAACAAATCCCAGTGTCAGCTACTTGCATCTACCACACAACTGTACGAACATTGCAATTTGCAGGCAATTTGCGTGGCAGATGGTGTCATCCCAGTGCCCAGACACTGGGATCCAGCCTTTTCATAATCATCAAAACGTTGTATTTTAACATAAAACGGCTACTTTTATGCTTACCAACTTAATAAAATTTCTGGATCCAAGTGTCAAGCACTGGGATGACATCATAGGGGCGCTGGGATGACACCCTCCTGCTAGACAATGTTCGTACAGTTGTACATCTACCATGCAAGATATAGCTCTTTCCATAAAAGTCCGGATGTGATAGGATAAGGGTAGATGATGATAAGGAGGTTGAATGCCAGCAGCATATAGTTATGATTTAAGAAAAAAAGCAATGGAAGCGCTAGACGAAGGAGAAAGCAGAGAAACAGTGGCAGCAAGATTTAAGATTGGACGAACTACTTTATGGGAGTGGCAGCAAAGAAGAAAAGAAACAGGAGACTTTCAATCAAAAAAACTTGGAAATGGGGGTTACAATCACAAAATTACCGACTGGGATACCTTTGCCAAATTTGCCAGAGAACACGGAGGAAAGACTCTATCGGAAATGGCTAAACTTTGGAACAACGTTAGTATCCAAACGATCTATCGAGCCCTTAAAAAAATTGAATTTACGCGCAAAAAAAGACATATGGATACAAGGAAAGAAACGAAGAAAAACGTGCTGAATTTTTGAAAATTATAGCGACAAAAGAACCTAAAAACTTAGTGTATATAGATGAGTCTGGCATTGATAACACCGAAGACTACCCCTACGGATATTGCCAGAAAGGACAGCGGTTTTATGCCTTAAAATCTGGAAAGAAAACTCAACGAATCAGTATGGTTGCAGCCTTAAGTGGAAGAAAGATAGTTGTTCCGTTAACCTTTGAAGGCCACTGTAATATGGATGTTTTTAATGGATGGTTTGAGCAATTTTTGACACCGATCTTGGAACCTGGACAGACTGTCATTCTTGACAATGCTACTTTTCATAAGTCTGATAAGATTATCGAGCTTGCTAAAGGGGTTGGTGCAGAAATTTTGTATCTGCCGCCTTATTCTCCAGATTTCAACAAAATTGAGCATCATTGGTTTGCTATAAAAAACAGAGCCAGGAAAAACATTCCTCTATTCGAATCCTTTCGTCGTGCTGTTGATTCTGCCTTCCTATGACCTGTTCGGACTATTATGAGAAATGCTATAGTAGCCACTAGCAGAAAATCCTACATAATTCCTGTACTTTATAGCAGTTAGAGGTTGTCCGGAAACAAGTAAAAGGCTATAATATCTGAAATTTTAGTACGGGGTAAAGATGAGAAAAAAGTATCCAACAGATCTAAGCGAAAGGGAATGGGCAAGAATAGAAAAACACTTCAGAGTATCATACAAGAAAGGAGGAAGGCCGCCAAAGTATAGCAAAAGAGAAATATTAGAAGCAATTTTCTATGTATTGCGTACAGGGTGTCAATGGCGGTATTTACCAAATGATTTTCCGCTATGGAAGACTGTGTATGAGCAGTTCAGGCAATGGAAGAAGCAGGGAATTTTTGAGAAAATGAATTATGAAATTACAAAATATAGTAGAAGAAAAATAGGAAGGAATGAGCAGCCGAGTGCCTGTATAGTAGATAGTCAATCTGTAAAGACTACAGAAAAGGGGGGATCAAAGGCTATGATGGAAGTAAAAAAGTAAAGGGTAGAAAAAGGCATATAATTACAGACACTCAGGGTTTTATACTAGGTTGTTACGTAGGCGCTGCTAACGAAAATGATAGAGATGGTATTAAAATAGCATTAAACAATATGAGAACAAAATATACTAAAGTTAAAAAAATGTGGGCTGACATGGGATACCAAGGAAGAAATTTAAAGAATCACATAAAGGAAGAATATGACATAGATATTGAAATTGTTAAAAGGCCTCCATGTAGATTTTGGGTGCACAAAGATACGCCACCTGAGCTACTACCAACAAGAGAACAAGGGTTTAAAGTACAGCCAAGAAGATGGGTTGTAGAAAGGACTTTTGCTTGGGTTAATAGGAATAGAAGGCTATCGAAGGAGTATGATTTACTCACAACATCCACTGAGAATTTCATATACCTAGCTATGAGTAGGGTTATGTTAAAGAGGGAATATGCTTGAATTTACTTGTTTCCGGACAACCTCTAATAGACGAAAGAAGATTTGAAGACACGAATTTAACTGAGAGTGATGAATATTATAAGCACGGAGTAGTAAAATTCTTTGGCTCAATAGCGTTTGAAGGTGTAGTAAAAGAATATAAAAATAAAGTAGTTACGTTGTTTACTTCGCCTCCATACCAAATTTTTGCTGGAGATAAATATTCAATACTCGCAGGTTGCGATAAAACATTTCCAACTTGCAGAAGCAAGTTTAACAATACTGTGAATTTTCGTGGTGAACCCTATATACCAGGTTTTTATATTGTTTAGCAGTACAATTTTCAATATTATGAATAAGCATGGAAAGGTGGCTGAGTGGTCTAAAGCACACGCTTGGAAAGCGTGCACATATGAAAATATGTCGGGGGTTCGAATCCCCCCTTTTCCGTATGTTACTTCTAGAATAGTATAAAACCCCCGGTCGCGCACACAACTGTACGAACATTGTAATATGGTACAATGTTACAACTATGCGGTGGTAATTTACGATAAATTCATGTAGCCATTTCAAATTTAGCCATACCAATGTCAGTAAATTGATTAAGCAAATAACACTTGAGTAGCAGTTCCTTCCCACGATTAATTTCAGATTTGTTCCGAAAATTAAACCCGAATGTTTGTTTCAGTCGCGAGAAAAAACTTTCTATATAAGATCTTTTTCCGTAGTTTGTTTGCCTTTTCCACCTCTTCATTCCATCTTTGCTGTATGACTTTATTAGTCTAATTGCAGCATTTCTCTCTGCCATACTTTGGATGCTCTGCTGCATTGTTTTTTTGGAGGAATTTTTGTCTTTATGCCGCATTCATCACACAATTTATAGAGTTTATGTCTGTCATTCTTGACCATACGCGTCAAGTTAAGGAAATAAAGGTATGAAAGAGATAGAATAATAAGGTATAAGTTCTCCCAGATATACTTTTAGTGAGAGAACCAATGAATAAAATAACTTGCTTATCAAAAAAGCTCAAAGAATTTTTTAATGAAAAAGCAGAGAAAATCTCAATTACAACAAGGTTTATAAAAAGAAAGAGAAAGCTAAAAGGTTCATCATTCGTAAAAGCCATGGTCTTGGGTAATATAGGAGTTGATAATTGTAGCGTAGAAACAATGTGTCAATTACTAAACGAGGACTCGATAGATATAACAAAACAAGGTTTGGATTTTAGATTTACTGAAGAAGCAGTGGAATTTATGAAAAGGATGTATAATGAATCTGTGGTTCTCTTTAAAAATATCTTGCAAGTTGATTGCAAAATCTTACAGCAATTTAATAGTGTTAAATTATTGGACAGTAGCTATATTACTCTACCTAACAGTATGGAAGAGATGTATAAAGGTTATGGTACTAGCTACAGTGGCTATGAAAGCAATACTAAGTCTGGAATAAAGTTACAATTAGTTTTCGATTACATGAATCAGATAATAGACCAACTTAATTTAACGGAGGGAATAAGATCAGACCAGGGATATAGGAAACATTTAAGTAATATATCAAGCAATGATTTGCTAATATCTGATCTCGGTTATTTTGTGCCAAGTTCTTTTAAACAAATCAATGAAATAGGAGCTTATTTCATAAGTCGTTATAAATCCGATACCAACGTATATGATGTAGAAACAAATCAAAAAATGGAGTTATTAGAATGTTTAGAGGATAAGTTATTTTTAGAAAACGAGGTATTGTTAGGAAAAGAAGCAAAAATTAGAGTAAGAATTATATGTCAGAAACTAACTGAAGAACAGTCTATAGCCAGAAGAAGGAAAGCTAATAGATTAGCAAGATCGCAGGGATATACATCCTCTAAAAGAAATCAAAAATTGTTGAACTGGTCAATATTTATAACTAATGTTCCAGAAAATAAAATTAGTGCTGAGCAAGTATTAACGATTTACAGAGTAAGGTGGCAAATTGAGTTATTATTTAAATTGTATAAAAGCCATATCAGACTTGATAAGCTAAAAGGAAAGCCATGCAGAGTATTATGTGAACTATATGCTAAATTGTGCGCAATTCTTATATTTCACGGCATAGTTGTTTGCACAGAAGTGAAAAAGAATACAGAACTTAGCTTAACAAAGGCATTTATTGAGCTAAAAAGGCGGGTTAGAGAGTTATTTTTAGTATTAACCAAAATTAATAGTTTAAAAGCATTTCTTAAAAAACTCACTATAACTTGGTCGCGATTTTCATTAAAAGACAAACGTAGAAGGGCTAGAGTATCCACTTTAACCTCTCTAAATTTGCTCACAATCTCTTAACTTGACGCGTATGATATCTAATACATACAAGGAGGGCAGTGCCCTCTTCTTGTCATTCCAGTGCCCAGACACTGGAATCCAGGAAAAAGAATGGTGTCATCCAAGTAGCTGACACTGGGATGGCTTTGTTGCATCGCTAGCTATGATGGATTAAAGATAAAAAAGATAGGGAATATCAGTAGCTTATTATTCTGGTATTTATAACAAGAACGGTCAATGAATACCTAAATTTGAGTAAAAGAAATTTCACTACCATTTACCAATCCGGCTAAAATTCAAGAATTTCAATGCTTTAGCTATTTTCAATAGAATTAAATTTATTAATATAAATAACAAATTACTATTCTTAAATTTGATCAGATTGATTGCAAAAAAACAAGATTTTCAATAGGTTGCTTATAATCCTAACTATAGTTAGCCTTTCATAAGTAGCGATGCAACAAAGCCCACTGGAATGACAGCAATCCTACGTCATACCGCGATTCATTCGCGGTATCTCGGCCGCTAACAAGTAGCGGGATGACGGTTATCGTTTAGCTACAAACATTAAGAAATTTACCAAACGAAAAAAAAGGCAAAAGAAGCCCCGTGGTTGGCTAATTACTTACATTATACTTTCAAGTATGGCGTTTTTTTATTCTAAACACTTAATAACCGCGATTCAGTTGCTTTTAAACCGCAACTAATCTAAATTATAAACGTTAAGAAATTTACTAAACAGAAAAAAAGGCAAAAGAAACCCTAGGGTAGCTAGTTATTCACTATCCATTTTTTAAGTTGGCGTTTTTTTATGTTTTAAACGCTTTATAAGCGCGTTTCAGCTTATGTAGGTAGAAGTTTTATAAAGACATAAGGTGCACATAGTGCAAAAAATTAAACATGAGACGCCAGATACGTGAGTTTTTTGTCATTTAATCTGTACAGAGAAGATAAATAAATAGCTTCAGTTTCATGATAAGGGGGCTGGCGGAGTTTGTCAAGTAAGTTTTTCGTTTAATTTTTCGTCCTGTTTCTACGGGTTGCATACCACTTAGCTAACATGAGTTTTGTTTTGACTTTTTGTGTTAATTTTGCAGAATATTAAGATTATCATCTAAATAAAATACATGACAAAAGAGGATTGGGAAGCGGTAATTGGGCTTGAGGTGCACGCTCAAGTTTCTTCTAATACGAAGCTATTTTCTAGCTCATCAACGGAGTTTGGTGCTGAGCATAACACTCAAGTTTCTCTAGTTGATGCGGCAATGCCAGGTACGCTGCCAATACTAAATTATTACTGCATAGAGCAAGCAATACGCACCGGTCTTGCACTTTCTGCAGAAATTAATAAGTGTTCTTACTTTGATCGGAAAAATTATTTTTATCCTGATTTACCGCAAGGTTACCAGATAACTCAGTTTTTTGAGCCAATAGTTAAAAATGGTAGAGTATTTATCAACGATAATGAAAAAGAAATAAGAATTGCGAGAATTCATTTAGAGCAAGATGCAGGAAAGAGCGTTCATGAGGAAAGCAAAACTTATGTGGATTTAAATCGTGCAGGGGTTGCTTTAATGGAAATTGTTTCAGAACCAGATCTCCGTTCATCTGCGGAAGCTGCAGAATGCATGAAAAAATTGAGGCAGATTTTGCGTTACATTGGTTCGTGTGATGGTGATATGGAAAAGGGATCACTTCGTTGTGATGCAAATGTTTCTGTCCGCCTAAAAGGCAGTAGCACATTTGGCACTCGTTGTGAGATAAAAAATCTGAACTCGATACGTTATATTGTGCAAGCTATAGACTATGAAATACAAAGACAAATTGAAATTATAGAAAGTGGGGAAGAAATAAGTCAAGATACTTTATTGTTTGATGTTGCTTCGGGAAAAACAAAAGTGATGCGAAACAAAGAGGATGCAAGCGACTATAGATACTTCCCTGAGCCTGACTTGTTGCCAGTTGAGGTAAGCCAGGATAAAATCGATTCTATTAAATCATCTTTGCCCGAGTTACCAGATCAAAAAAAGCTGCGATACATTGAGGAATTGGGTATCAACGAATACGATGCAAACGTCATTACTTCCGATAAGGCAATTGCTGATTACTTTGAGGAATTGATAAAAAAACATGATTCAAAGCTTGCGGTCACCTGGTTAACCGTAGAGCTTTTTGGTCGTTTAAATAAAGCAGGTATTGATATTGTAAGCTCCCCAATCAAAGCCAATGCCTTGTCCGAGCTCTTAGATTTTATCGTTGATGGAACGATCTCTGCTAAACTTGGCAAACAGGTATTCGATAGTATGTTTGAAACTGGCAAACCTGCATCTCTAACTATAGAAGAGCAAGACCTAAAACAGATCACAGATAAAGGTCAAATAGCAGAAGTTATCGACAAAATCATCAATAACAACCAAGATAGGGTTCAAGAATACAAAAGCGGTAAAACAAAGTTATACGGATTCTTTGTCGGCGAAGTCATGAAACTCACCAAGGGAAAAGCCAGCCCTGATGTTGTGAATTCAATTTTGAGTGAAAGATTAAGTAATTAGTCACATTTTTTTATTTACATAACAGCACATCTCGTAGATATTCTCAGATTTACACTACGATATCTTTAATCTCATGACATATAATTTTATTATTTTTTTACCATTTGTCGGCACCATCTTTAAAATTATGTGAGGTTGAGGATGCCTGAAACTTATCCTACTGGAGGGGCGAAAAACTTTATTCATGGTATTGACTATCAAAAATTGTGGCTAATGCTGTTTTTTAGACGTGCAGTGAATAGAAAGTACTTTTTCCGCTTAGCCACGGAAATGAGTTCGGCTGCAGGTTTTGACGATATTGTTTTCCGGTATGAGCAAAATGGGACAACAGTATGTATGCTTATACAAGTTAAACATAAACAAGATGGCAGCAAGAAGATCTGTGTAGGCGACTTATTGACAAAAAGTGGTGAACTTAACTTAGTAAAACATTTTGCTGCCTTTTTAGAAATTCAAGGTAATGAAGAATTCAAGGATAAAATAAAGGATTTTTTTATTGTTATAAATGTTGATTTTGACTATGAAAGTCTAGCAAGCAAGGGAATTACAGTCGAAAAAATAGAAACACAGGATGAGTTTCTGAATATAGGCGATAGTGCAAAATATAAGCTTAGAGACTTACGTAATAATATTGCTCAATACTTAAAGCAAAGGATGAGTGCTGAAGATAGGGAAGTAAGCGATGAAGAAATAAAAGGCTTTTTAAATGAGCTAGTGTTTGTAGTGAATTTGCCTAGTGATGTTGAGCTAGAAAAGTTAATCAGAAATGAGATAAATGATGACTTGGCCAGAAGGTTCAAATACTTTGGTGATAATGACTCCGTTCTCAATGCCCTTTCCACAATGATATCAAATTGGATGAAGGATAAAAGAGGGCGTTTTCTCACACCAGAAGAAGGAAAAGAATTTTTCCAAAAAGTGGAGCTATGGGCCAGTACTGTAAGTGAGATAAGACAAGGAGTAGAGAGAATAGAAGGAAAGGTTGATGAGATAGGAGAAGTATTAAATAATCAGCAAGCACGTAAAGAACCTATTTGGTTTAATATGAAGTATCCAGTTAAAACGTTTACTGGTAGAAGGAGTGAATTACAAAAGATATACAAAGAGTTGCACAAAACTACAAATGAGCAAGCGGAAGTATCACAAATAGTTGTCATTAGCGGTCTTGGGGGAATAGGTAAGAGTGAGTTAGCTAGGAAATACGCTTATGAATATAGAAAAGATTATGATGGCAATGTTATATGGATAAATGCTGAGACACAAAAGGATCTTGAAGGGTCATTTAGGGGATTAGCTGAGGAGTTAAAAAAAAGGTTAACTGAAGGTTCAAAAATTTCTATTACAGAGGAAGGAATCAAGTCTACCATTAAAGACGTATATAGGTATTTTAGGAACGTAGAAAGTCTTTTTATTTTTGACAATGCCAAAGGATATAGAGACGTCAATAAATTTTTACCACTATCTTTTCCTGACTGTAAAAAACCTTATGTTTTAATTACTTCTCATGACACAAAATGGGAAGTAGAAGGAGTAGAATATGAGGAAGGAAGAATAGAAGTAATAAGGTTAGGTGTACTCGATGAAACTGAAGCTTGGGAATTTGTTAAAAAGGCTTTGGACATAAAAGACAATTTACAGGATGAAAAAATAAGGGAACTGACAGAAGAATTACAGTATCTTCCGTTGGCTTTAGGACAAGCGGTTGTATATATTTACAACAAAAACGAGGAGTTAGCACCTTACGAAAAATTTGAAATAAGCGATTACTTGAAGAAATATAAGCAACAAGCAGAGAAATTGTTTGAAGAAACAGAAAGCCTATTAAAAAAATGGTTGTATGATGAGGAAGAGGAGAATGAAGGAGAGTATAGTAAAAGAGTTCGTTATACTAAAACAATTTTAACAACGTGGAATGTTACAATTGATGCTATAAAACAAAAAGAATGTGGTCCTGAAGCATTGGATATTCTGGAAGTAATGGTTTATCTTGCCCCTGATAGAATCCGTGTAAAAGAGATCTTTTTAAAGTTAATATATGATAAAGCAAAGCTGTGTAACATTTTTGGATTACTCAGTGAATATCCGGTGATTGACTTAAAAGAAAAAGAGGCAAGCGTTTACATACCAGCGGAATTAAAGTTACAAATAGAGGAAATCTTTTTAAAGTTATTAGTGAACAGTGAAAAGAGGATGTGGGAGGCTGTTAAGTTACTCAATAGATATTCAATGATTGACTTAGAAGGAGGAGTAGCAAACATTCATAGACTAGTGCAAAAAGTGACTGAATTAAAATTAAAAAAAGAAGGTCGGGAGGAAGAGGTCTTAAGGAAGACTATAAAATTGATAAACGCTGATTACATATTCGATGATTCTATTGTTGCATCTGTTTGGGGATATGCAAGTAAGTACGATGAGTTGATTGATAATTTTTATTTTAATTTTACTTATGGTATACAAAAATGTACGCCATTACATTCGCTTGCTAAAAGTGGTGATTATGAGGCAGTTAAGCGTATCATACGCGTCAAGTTAAGAGATTGTGAGCAAATTTAGAGAGGTTAAAGTGGATACTCTAGCCCTTCTACGTTTGTCTTTTAATGAAAATCGCGACCAAGTTATAGTGAGTTTTTTAAGAAATGCTTTTAAACTATTAATTTTGGTTAATACTAAAAATAACTCTCTAACCCGCCTTTTTAGCTCAATAAATGCCTTTGTTAAGCTAAGTTCTGTATTCTTTTTCACTTCTGTGCAAACAACTATGCCGTGAAATATAAGAATTGCGCACAATTTAGCATATAGTTCACATAATACTCTGCATGGCTTTCCTTTTAGCTTATCAAGTCTGATATGGCTTTTATACAATTTAAATAATAACTCAATTTGCCACCTTACTCTGTAAATCGTTAATACTTGCTCAGCACTAATTTTATTTTCTGGAACATTAGTTATAAATATTGACCAGTTCAACAATTTTTGATTTCTTTTAGAGGATGTATATCCCTGCGATCTTGCTAATCTATTAGCTTTCCTTCTTCTGGCTATAGACTGTTCTTCAGTTAGTTTCTGACATATAATTCTTACTCTAATTTTTGCTTCTTTTCCTAACAATACCTCGTTTTCTAAAAATAACTTATCCTCTAAACATTCTAATAACTCCATTTTTTGATTTGTTTCTACATCATATACGTTGGTATCGGATTTATAACGACTTATGAAATAAGCTCCTATTTCATTGATTTGTTTAAAAGAACTTGGCACAAAATAACCGAGATCAGATATTAGCAAATCATTGCTTGATATATTACTTAAATGTTTCCTATATCCCTGGTCTGATCTTATTCCCTCCGTTAAATTAAGTTGGTCTATTATCTGATTCATGTAATCGAAAACTAATTGTAACTTTATTCCAGACTTAGTATTGCTTTCATAGCCACTGTAGCTAGTACCATAACCTTTATACATCTCTTCCATACTGTTAGGTAGAGTAATATAGCTACTGTCCAATAATTTAACACTATTAAATTGCTGTAAGATTTTGCAATCAACTTGCAAGATATTTTTAAAGAGAACCACAGATTCATTATACATCCTTTTCATAAATTCCACTGCTTCTTCAGTAAATCTAAAATCCAAACCTTGTTTTGTTATATCTATCGAGTCCTCGTTTAGTAATTGACACATTGTTTCTACGCTACAATTATCAACTCCTATATTACCCAAGACCATGGCTTTTACGAATGATGAACCTTTTAGCTTTCTCTTTCTTTTTATAAACCTTGTTGTAATTGAGATTTTCTCTGCTTTTTCATTAAAAAATTCTTTGAGCTTTTTTGATAAGCAAGTTATTTTATTCATTGGTTCTCTCACTAAAAGTATATCTGGGAGAACTTATACCTTATTATTCTATCTCTTTCATACCTTTATTTCCTTAACTTGACGCGTATGTTTGATTCATCATTCTCTTTGTGAAAAACATTCCAAACTTTCTCTCCACTTTTTCTGGGTAAGGTCACATGTCAATGGCTCCATAAGTTCACATTCTATTCCCAAACTTTTTTTAACTAACTTTAAAATCATAGAAAATACTGTCGAAAAAGGAAGTTTTCTTGTTCGTGTAAAACTCAACACAATGGATTTTCTGAAAAGTTTTCGAGTATATTGCATTTTTAATTTGTAAGATAAGATCTTTTCCTTTTTGCATGCCTCACCTAAAAAAGACACATTTTAAACTTTTTTGTTGCAATAAAATAGAAACAAAAGTGCTGTCCCTTGCACTCTTTGGATAATTTAATGATAAAAAATTTAGAGAGAAATTTTATACACTATCGCTGATATTTTTCCTTAAGTTGACGCCATTGCCTGAACGGATACATGACAAATCTATCGTTTATCAAATCGTCGGTAAGCCTAAAGCTATAGCCATTAAGCACGATAAAGAAAATCATTCATAATCGCTATAGCAACTAGTGTAGACACTTGACGTTCCTTGTGATTTGATAAATAGAGGTTTTTATCTGACTTCACAACAAGGGCTTCTGGATGACTTTGAAAGTGAACATTACCATGCTTATCTTCAATAGCCTCTATTACCCCCTCACTGGAAAATGCTGCAACTTTATATCCAAGTGACTCCAATTTTCTTCTATTTTCTGGTGTATTACTTACTGCTCCTGAATGAGCATCTGGAAAATATGTTGAAAACCAGCCATTTTCATTAGGTATTAGGAATTTGGCTACTACTTCTGCTAAACGACTATTTGGAACGATCTTTATCTGCTGGAGAGGTACATCCTCTTTCTGTGGATTAGGTGCTGATTTTAAATGAGATCTTCGTTTCTCTTCATCACTCACAACACTCACTACTTCAATTCCCTTTGCATTCATTATGCCTTCACATATGCCAAGCAAATGAATTACAGGGTTATCATCCACTATTTTTACAATTGCTTCAGTAACAAGCTGGCGACAAGGAGTGGGTGCTGAGTGTAAATTATCCGGAATAAATATTCTATTTATTTTGTGCTCTTTAACAAACTTTGCAACTTCAACTTTTATTCGGTCTAATGTTAGCTTCTTTGCCAATGTTTCATCTTGTTTTGCAAAGATAAGCGACTTTTCTTGGATTTCTTTTAAGTTAATTATTTTATTGTAGTCAATGAGTACGGTTTTAACTCCAAAGTTATTAAACATCTCGTAGATATTTTGAGATAGCCCAAGCTCATGTGCTTCTTCCGTTTTCAACAAACCAACAACTATGTCATTATTTACTGTATTTTCTGCCGTCAAGACAGTTGACGCTGGTTCTTCTTTTCTGGTTACATGTTGAGATGCCGGTTTTTCACTAACGCCAGCATAAGTAATATTGCTTAATAATAGAACTATAATTAATAAGATATTAAATAGTTTATTATAATATTTATATACTATGACTTGCCTCCCTAATATTTATATTACGATATAGAGTATTTTATAACAAAAAGGCAAGTTTGCCAAGAAAGAGAAGGTGGCCTGAGCAGGAATCGAACCAGCGACACAAGGATTTTCAGTCCTTTGCTCTACCAACTGAGCTATCAGGCCAACTGTATACTTTTATTTTTAGATAAAAAATGTTATTATGTCTATCAAAAGTTTTTAAAGTAGTTTATAAAAATAAAGGATGAACATTAATGACAAAATAGGAATCTACCCTGGCACATTTGACCCTATAACTTTTGGGCATCTTGACATAATCAAAAGAGCGTGTAAACTAGTCGATAAATTAATAATAGGAGTTGCAGAAAACGTTAATAAGCATACTGCCTTTGACACAAAGCTACGCACAAGCATGGCTGAAAATGAAATCAAAGGGCTAGGAATTGATGCAGATGTTATATCTTTTAATGGGTTGCTAGTGAAGTTTGCCAAAGAGCAGAATGCTTCTGTTATTATTAGGGGATTAAGAGCAGTATCGGATTTTGATTACGAGTTTCAAATGAGCTGGGTAAATTATAAACTTCTTCCTGAAATCGAAACCATATTTCTTCCTGCTTCTGAAGATACTCAATTTATCTCATCAAGCTTTGTAAAGGAAATAGCAAGATTAGGAGAAGATGTTAGCAAATTTGTATCAAAAGGTGTTCAAAACGAATTGATTAACCTGAATAGGATAAAAAATGGAGAATAGTGCTTGTTGTTTTTTATTTCTGAATGGGTATATTCAATATATAAAATGTTATAAGCTAAAGGAGCAGCATGTCAAAAGTGAAGGTTAATAATAGAAAAGTTTGTTGTCATGGTGATGAGAATGATGAGGGTTCCGGCCATCCATTAATATATTTAGATATGGGAGAAGAAGAGGAAATAGCCTGCCCTTATTGTGAAAAGACGTTTGTCCATGACTGCACTGTAGAAGCGGTTGGGAAGCTGACTAGGGATGAGCTCTAATGGCACTTCTGCAGACTTAGCTTATGTAAATAGCAATAAGAGGGGCAGTAAAAATGAAACTGTCCATACGGTCGAGCACTCCCCCATGGCCAGGTATCATATTTCCACTATCTTTAACACCGTAAGCTCTTTTAACAAGCGACTCAGTGAAATCGCCAAGTTGCGCTAGAATAGCAATTGCAAGGCCAATGATTGGAGAATAAAAAATTGAAAATAGACCAAAAAATATTGATCCAAAAATTGTGCACACTACTCCAGCTAAAATCGCACCAAGAAGTCCTGCCCAAGTTTTTCCAGGGCTAAGAATTGGGCAAATTTTAGCTCCACCAAAATTCTTACCAAATAGGTAGGCAGTAACGTCAATTCCCCAAATGGTTAAGACGAACCATACTAATGCGTATTTTCCTTGTGGTAGATTATATAAATATATTAATGAGGCGCTTGGTAGTGCAATCAATAATAATGCAAAAACGTATAAAATTTTATTTCCTTGGGTTAGATTATACCATTCAAAAGAAGATAAAACTGCTATTGAAAAAATCAATAGGTAAAACGATAAATCACTGAAATATGTAGCAAAGGAAAATATGAATAATATTACTATTGAGGACAACATTCTAATTATAAAATTATTATCTACCATATTTTTTCTCTCTTTTTGTATAATCTTCTAATGCTTTACTCAAATCTTGACAAGAAAAATCAGGCCATAAAGTATCACAAAAATACAATTCAGCATAAGCTGCTTGCCATAATAAAAAGTTGCTTAACCTTTTTTCGCCACCAGTGCGAATTAATAAATCCAATTTTGGCAAATCTTTAGTATATAGAAATTTTTCAAATTCCTCTTCTGATACATAAGCAATATTTTCTTTTATAATATTGCTTATAGCTTGTGTAATTTCTTGCTTTGCTCCGTAACTGACTGCCACAGTGAGTAATAAACCATCGTTCTTATGTGTCATTTCTTCTGCTTTTTTAATTTGATCCAATATTTTACTGGGTAACAGACTTAAATTGCCAATAAAATTCAACTTAATGTTACAATTGTAAATGAAATTGACTTTATCTTCATTAGTTAAAACGGAGTAAAATAAATCAAATAGACAGTCAGTTTCGTTTTTAGGTCTAAGCCAATTCTCCATAGAGAATGCATACAAAGTTAAGTAGGGTATAGTTAAGTCCGTACAATACTTGGCAATATCGTATGCAACTTCACTGCCCTTTTTATAACCATCAATTTTTACTCTTCCTTGATTGTTTGCCCATCTACCATTACCATCCATAATAATTGCTAAATGTTTCGGTAAAGATTCTTGATTCAACATTTAAATTTAACCTAATTTTGACTTGAGTGAAATTTTTTGGATTTCAATGGACACCTGGAAGGTGTCAGCTACTTGCATGACAGGAAGAGAGTTACTGTAGTGACACCAATAGTTGATACTTGAATGCAAAATTGGTGTCATCCCAGTGCTCCGACACTGGGATCCAGGAAATTTGATTTCAAACAAGTGCATCAGATAGTTGTATAGTAAAGACTGGATTCCAGTGTCAAACACTGGAATGACATCATTTGCTATGTAAGCTTTCTCCATATCATTTAGTGATTCAGTATATCCTTTTCTTTGATGGACAATTCACCATCAATCTTTTTTATATTATCATCAGTAATATTTTGTATTTCCTTCTTAGCACCATGAAAATCATCTTCTGAGATTTCTTTATTTTCCTTCATTTTTTCTGTTTCTTCCATAATATCTCTACGTATATTTCTAATGGCAATCCGTGCATTTTCAGCAAACTGATGCAATAATTTCACTAATTTTTCACGGGTTTCTTGTGTCAAGTCCGGAAGAGCTATACGTATGGTATTGCCCTCAACAACAGGATTTAAATTCAAGTTGGCATTTAATATAGCATTTTTCACTTCACCGACAACATTAATATCCCAAATTTTAATTGATAGAGTTTTGTTATCTATAACCGAAACACCTGCAACCTGATTTAACTTTTGATGTCCACCATAGATATTTACAACTATACCATCAAGCAACGATGCGCTAGCTCTACCAGTGCGTACGCCTTTAATATCATCATGAAAGGACTGAATAGTTTTTAGCATTCTTTCTTTTGTTTTAGCTTTTATTTCATTTAACATAAATTACCTAATGTTTACAATCTGAAACTATAGTATAAGTACCTTGACCCTTAATAATATTGACTATTTTTTCTCCCCTCAAAGAAAAAACTATAATTGGAATAGAATTCTCACGAGCAAGTGAAATTGCTGATGCATCCATAACTTTTAAATCACGAGTCAATAAATCCGTGTAAGAAAGCCTATCATACATTACAGCATCCTCATTTTTTTTCGGATCAGCGGAGTATACACCATTTACTTGCGTACCCTTTAGAATAACATCACAATTCATTTCAACAGCACGTAAGGCTGCAGCTGTATCTGTAGTAAAAAATGGGTTGCCTGTGCCTGCTGCAAAAATTACCACTCTACCTTTTTCTAAATGACGAATAGCTTTCCTTCTGATGTAAGGTTCGCATACAGTGGCCATGGGTATTGCAGATAATACCCTAGAAGCTACTAAATTTTTTTCTAAAAAGTTTTGTAAAATTAAAGCATTGATTATAGTTGCAAGCATTCCAATATAATCACTGCTTGCTCTTTCACAACCACTTAAAGACGCAGATGTGCCACGAAAGATATTACCACCACCAACAACAATACATACCTGAACTCCAAGATTACAAACTTCAACTATGCCTTTAGATAACTCACCTATAGTCTCCATATCGTGACCAAATTGCTTTGATCCCATCAAAGCCTCACCAGAGATTTTAAATAACACCCTGGAATATTTTATTTCGCTTTTTTCATTTGTTGAAATAAACATTTTTTGCTATTTAATCTGCATCACCCAAAACAAGTAACTTGTAATTAGAGAGTTTAACAGCACTCAACTCGCTTGATTTTATAAAATCAGAAATCTTCATCTTATCATCCTTTATAAATTTTTGCTCCAGTAAAACAACTTCTTCATAGTACTTAGCCATTCGTCCATCTACTATTTTTTTTGCTACTTCTTCAGGTTTATTTAAGCTCCTCACTTGCTCTTCAATTATAGAACGTTCGTTGTTCAACTTCATTTGATCTAAATCATCTATAGACAAGGCTTCAGGCTTCATAGCAACTACATGCATAGCTATTTGTTTCCCAATCTCTTGTAGCTTCGCCTTATCACCAGATGATTGCAATGCAATTAAAGCACCAATCTTACCTAAGCCATGCGCATCACCATGTACGTAGCCAGCAATAACTCCATCCTTAGCTTCTAAGTAACAAAGCTTGCTTAACTCTAGCTTCTCACCAAGAACTGACGTACCATTCATAATAGCTTCCTGCACTGTGCCAATGCTTTCATACTTGGCATTTTTTAACTCATCAACGCTAGTACAGCGTTCTTGATGAGCAATTGATGCTAAATTTAAAACTAACTCTATAAATTTCTCATTCCTTGCGACAAAATCGGTTTCGCAATTGAGTTCAATCAATACACCACAATTTTCAGTCAAACACATAGCAACGAGCCCATCTGAAGCTACTCTATCAGATTTTTTGTCAGCTTTAGCAAGACCTATTGTACGTAACTTATCAACGGCTTTCTTAATGTCACCATCACATTCTTCTAATGCTTTTTTACAGTCACTTAAGCCAAGCCCTGTTCTATCACGTAATTCTCTTATATCATCTGGATTCATCTTCATTTGTTACTACCTCCCTTTCTTCTTCTTTGTAAACTTTACTACGTCTCCTTTTAGTTTGCACAATACCATCTTCTTTTTCTTGAATAAACTCATCACCCCTTATATCATCAATCTTAACTCCAGATTTTGCTAGACTAGACTCTATTCCAGCTAATATAGAGTCGGTAGCTAATTTACAATAGAGCTCTATTGATTTTCTTGAGTCATCATTTCCAGGTATTAGATAAGTAATACCATCTGGATCAGAATTAGTATCAAGTATTGCAACTATTGGAATTCCTAACTTCTTAGCCTCCTTAACCGCTATATGCTCTTTATTAGTATCAATGATGAATAAGATATCAGGAATTGCTCCCATTTCTCTAATACCGCCAAGCGCCTTATCAAGCTTTTGCTTTTTCTTTTCAATGTTTCCCAATTCTTTCTTTGTTAAAATGCTATCCTCGTCATTTAATATTTTCTCATATTGCATCAAGGTTTTTATCGAAGAAGAAACAGTGCCCCAATTAGTAAGCATACCACCAAGCCAACGATGATTCACATAATATTGACCACAACGAATCGCTTCACTTGCAATAATATCAAAAGCTTGAAACTTTGTACCAACAAATAGAATGCGACCACCTTGAAATGCAACGTCATATAAAGCCTTCATGGCCACCTGTAGCAATGGTAGTGTTTTTCGCAAATCAATTATATGTATACGATTTTCTTGATGCACTCCATATGTGTATGGAGCCATTTTTGCGTTCCAGCGACTAATTTTGTGACCAAAATGTACACCAGATTCAGCTAAATCACGCACAGTGACTTTAGGCAAATTTGTCATATATCATTCCTCCAAATAGTTTATCTTCCATGGCATAACCCTAATGGGACTACTTGTACAAGCCATGTGTGAAATTAAATTATTTACATAGTAATAGAAAAGACAGCAAAGCGCAAACAAAAAATATTGACAAAGGGCAACATGTTTATTAGCTTTAAAGTTGAAGCCCGAAAACGCTAAAAAGAAATTAGGGGGGTGTAGCTCAGTTGGTTAGAGCGCATGCCTGTCACGCATGAGGTCGTGAGTTCAAGTCTCATCACTCCCGCCATATTAGTTTTAGCATAACTTAGAATTCGCAGTATTATTGCCGGTATTGAGAAACGCCTTCACCAAACTTGACATGGCATGGTATTGTAATTAATACTTAAATAGGTTTGTTTTTATCATTAACAATTAGGATTAAATATGCTCATTTCTGAAGTTTTTGCAGCAGATGCAACTAGCAATACATCAAGTATCGGCGCATCTTTTGCTAGTTTTACTCCATTGATTTTAATATTTGTGGTATTTTATTTTCTCATTATTCGCCCGCAACAAAAAAAACTAAAAGAACATAGAAAGATGATAGATCAAATAAAACGTGGTGATACAGTCATTACTTCTGGTGGAATAATAGGTGAAGTTAATAAAGTTGATGAGGCAAATGCACAATTTATAATAGAAATAGCACCAAAAGTTGAGATAAAAGTTCTAAAGTCCGCTATATCTGAGGTTTTAAGCAAAGAAACTCAAAAAGTAGCAGCTAAACCAATTAAAAAGGTAAAATCGAAAGAATGATAAAAAGAATATAAATCAACCAGTAATAAAGGCAAAAATGCTTAACATGTTTAGAAAAAAGTTTGTTTGGTGATCCATTTATGTGCGGAATATTTGGTGTAGTAAGTAGCGGTGATTCAGTAATACCAACCTTACTAACTGGGTTACAAAAATTGGAATATAGGGGATATGATTCCTCAGGTATAGCAATCATAAATAACGAAGGTAAGATAGAAGTCAAAAAATCAGAAGGTAAAGTCGAAAGGTTATGTGAAGTTGTTGATGACAGCAAGATGTCTCACAGTACAGTTGGTATAGCACATACTCGCTGGGCTACACATGGAGTCCCAGGCCTTAAAAATGCTCACCCCATTCGTACAAATAACGTTGTTGTTGCTCATAACGGCATAATTGAGAATTACAATCTGCTAAAAAAGGGCCTAGAAGAAAGGGGCATGTCATTCCATACTGACACTGACACAGAGATCATACCAAACATGCTAACCTTATATCTTGATGAAGGATTGTCGCCAGTTGATTCTCTATTTAAGTGTTTAAACAACCTACACGGCTCATTTGCCTTGGTCTTATTATTTGCAGAATATCCAGACGCCTTATTTGTTGCGAAGAGAAATTTGCCTTTAGCAATAGGCTATAACTGTAACACAGTGTTTGCTGCATCTGACTCTAATGCTTTAAGTGCATTTGTGGAAAAAATATCGCATTTGGAAGATGATGACATTGCAGTGATAAAATCTAGTGGAGTTAGTATATACAACAATGGTACACAAGTTAAACGCAGTATAGAAAATAGTAGTCCAAGTGATTTTCTAATTAGCAAAAATGGTTACCCTAGCTTCATGTTAAAAGAGATTTTTGAGCAACCGCGTGCATTAAACAAAACAATAAATCAATTTTACAAGCAATATAAAGAGGTAATATTTGCTAACAAAAAATTGTTTTCTGAGCTGAGTTACATTACTATAGTTGGATGCGGGTCATCTTATTTTGCTGGGCTAATAGCAAAGTATTGGCTGGAAAATGTCGCTCAAGTTCGAGTATATCTAGAAATCTCATCAGAATTTAGGTATAGCAACGTCAAGCTGGAAGAAGGCAGCATTGGGTTATTTATCTCTCAATCTGGCGAAACTGCAGATACCATAGAAGCGCTGCGTTATGCGAAATCACAGAAGCAAACAATCATAAGTATAACTAATACATTTAGCAGCAGCATTGAAAAGATCTCAGATATTGTGTTACATACTCTTGCTGGGCAAGAAATTGGTGTTGCTTCAACAAAAACCTTTTCTGCGCAACTTGCAACTTTAGCATGCTTTGCCGTGGAGCTTGGAAAAATAAAAGGTATACTGGGTGGAGAGAGAATAAAACAGCTAAGCAACGCTATTAACTCTATTCCCAAGTATGTTGAGCATGTTTTAAATGTGATGAAAATACAACATATATCAGGCAGCATATTAGAACACAATAACGTTATTTTAATTGGCAGAGGAAGTTCATACGGAGTTGCAATGGAAGGTGCATTGAAGATAAAAGAGCTTTCATACATCAATACAATTGGTATTGCAGCGGGAGAAATGAAGCACGGTTCTATTGCTTTAATAGACTCTACTGTGCTTGTTATAGCAATTATCCCTTATGATGATTTATTCTTTAAAACGCTATCTAATATACAAGAGATTATTGCAAGAAAAGGCAAAGTAATTGCCTTCAGTGATAAACAAGGAGCGCCATTCCTAAGGGGAGTTTGCGCAGATGTGGTGCAACTTCCAGACACTGATAATTTTATCTCTCCAATCATCTACAGTGTTGCTATGCAATTCCTTGCTTACTTTACTGCAGCAAAAAAAGGGTTAGATGCAGATTGTCCAAGAAATTTAGCTAAGTCTGTCACGGTTGAGTAGTCCATTTAAAGTTAAAGCTAAACTTCTAATTAAGCTAACCAGACTGCATTCTGTGATTTTTAGCAAAACACGATACACAATCGTCATTCCGCTACTAATTAGCGGAATCTATGCCGAGATACCGCGAATGAATCGCGGTATGACGGTTAAGTAATTCGTCATTCCGCTACCTGTTAGCGCCGCGGCGGCATAGCTATCTTCAAAAATATGGTTGAATAATTGTTAATAATAGTGTATAATTATTAATATTTTTAAGCACTTTGGCTATGGCTTTATCTAAGTTTCTCGACCCTAAGCTGGATTTGACCTTCAAAAAAATATTTGGCACTGAAAAAAATAAGAATATTCTCATACATTTTTTGAATGATATTTTAGGGTTTACTGAGATAAATACTATACAAGAAGTGGAATTCCTCAGTACTATAATGGATCCTGAAATTGCATCTGATAAACAAAGTATAGTTGATGTTCTTTGCAGGGATTCTAGTGGGGCCAGGTATGTGATTGAAATGCAGCTTACTCGCGATAAAGGCTTCGAAAAACGAGCTCAATTATATGCTGCTAAGGCTTACTCAAGGCAAGCTGATAAATCTGGTAAGTACATTGATTTAAAGAAGGTTTTCTTTATTGCTATCTCTAATTGTAATTTATTTCCTGATAAGCTTGATTATATATCCAGCCACACTATAAGAGATGAGAAAACCAATGAGCATGACTTAAAAGATTTTCAATTTGTATTTATTGAACTACCTAAATTTCCTAAGAATAAGGAAGAACAGCTAGAAAGCATAGTGGATCGTTGGTTATTTTTCTTCAAATATGCAGATGAAACTACGGAAGAAGACTTAAGGAAAATAGCAGAAAAAGCACCAATAATAAAGTTAGCCTACGATGAATTAGACAGGTTTAGCTGGAATGAAAAAGATTTAGTAGCTTATGAAGAAAGAATAATGGATCTACGGAAAGAAGAAGCCATTCTTGAATACAGACTTGACCTTGCTACTGAAAAAGGCATCCAAATTGGCGAAGAAAGAGGCATCAAAATCGGTAAAGAGGAAGGGAAAATTGAAGGAAAAATCGAAGGAAAAATCGAAGTCGCAAAAGCAATGCTGGCTAACAATGTTGATGTCAACACTATTGTCAAATTTACTGGCCTTTCTATTAGTGAGATTGAAGAATTAAGTGTGAACGGTTACTAATTAAGAACTTTAATTATCAATCATAAATCACTGAATTTCGCTAGTAAATTTGTTGCCATTGTCCATATTGCACAATTGTATATAAGATATAGTATAACAATAGTGTCCGTTCAGCTAATACCAATTCCCACTGCACAATAAACGGATAGATAACAATGGAAAAAAAGCCATACTATTGCCTTTCTTTCTCACTCCACAATTAAATAACTCTACAATATCGCTTATTTGATTCACTAATAATGAGAATTGGTATAACTTTGCTATTTTTCTCTCTAGATTCTTGCAAAGTTCTACAAGATTAACCACATTACCTCACGGTTTCTCTATGATTATTTTTTTAGATTACTTGTTTACCTTATTTGCCGTTCTCCTGAACGAATATACATAAGCTATAAAAACTATCTAATAGCTACCCAAAACCCTTATTTCCCACTCAAGTTCAACATTAAATTTATCCTTTACTGCATCTTTTACTTTGTTGCCAAGGTTTTCCAAGTCAGATGCAGTTGCATTATCGTAATTGAGCAAGAAGTTACAATGTTTCTTAGAGATTCTAGCTCCACCAATATTTAACCCTAGGCAGCCAGATTTATCAATTAACTCCCATGCTCGGTAGTTTTTTGGATTTTTGAATATGCACCCAGCAGTTTTTCCTCTTATTGGCTGGCTTTTATTTTTCCTCTCAATAACTTCCTTTAACCTTTGCAGTATAAGCTCATACTCTGAGTTTACTCCTTTAAACTCAGCTTCAACAAAAATCCAATTTCCTTTTAGGCTATGTCCACGGTAAAAATACCCCATTTCTTCGCTGGAGAACTCATATAGGTTTCCATCCTCTAGATTCACTGCTTTTATGGATTGTACAACACTTGCGATATCACTACCATATGCACCTGCATTCATTTCTATTCCGCCACCAACTGTTCCTGGAATTCCAACTAGAAACTCCAACCCACTAATCTGCTGATTTCCCGCAAAGTGAGCAAGGTTGCTGAGCAGCACAGCTCCCCCAGCTACAATAGAGTTGTTACCCTTACTTTTAATATATGCAAACTCCTTACCTAATTTTACTGTTATTCCTCGAATGCCACTATCTCGCACTATTATGTTGGATGTTGCACCAATAACGCTAACTGGCAGTTCAGTATTTTTAATCAAGTATGTTAAATCTTCAATATCACATGGTTTAAATAATACATCAGCTCGTCCACCAACATTTAACCACGTCGCTTTAGACATTAAGACATCATAACGATAGATTCCACGTACTTTAGGTAAGCTTATAAGCATTTTGATTTCAACTCTAATCCTGCATCCATACCCATTTTCTCCGCATCTTCTATAAATGAAGTGCGCTCAGTGAAGTATATATTTTTTCCACTTGCTAACATACAACGAAGGTGTAGCATATTTTCGCTCACATATTCAGCCAAAGCTGCAAGTGGTGTAAAACATGAACCATTCACTGTCTTCATAAAACTGCGCTCTGATTTCACTCCTATAAAAGACATATTATTATTAATTTTCTCTAAAAGATCGATAATTTTTACATCATTCCTTCTACATTGAATACAAACCGCCCCCTGCCCCACTGCACTTAACATAACTTTTGGTGGCAATACCTCTGTAATCAAGTGATGTTTTTCTAATCTTATGAGTCCTGCTTCAGCTAGAATTATTCCATCAAAACTTTGATTTTGCAATCTGGTTGTTACATTTCCACGTAGCGATATTATATTTAGATCTGGTCTAACATTTAACAACTGAACTTTTCTTCTTATTGAAGAAGTGGCAATAGTAGCCTGCTGTGGCAAAGACTCAAGGCTATTGTGTTTATGAGAAATAAACGCATCGCATGAACTTAGCCTTTCTAAAACACAAGAAATTGTTAAACCCCCTGAGAAAAACGCAGGCACATCCTTTAGCGAGTGAACTGCCATGTCTATATTATTTTCGAGCAATTCAGTCTCAATTTCTTTAATGAATAATCCTTTACCTCCTATTTCAGCAAGATTTGCGTTTGCATACTTATCTCCAGAAGTTTTTATTTTAATAATTTCAATAGATAAGTTAGGAAAAGAATCCAGCAACTTTTGTTTTGCTTCCAAAGCCTGGGCAACTGCAAGCTTGCTTCCTCTGGTGCCTATTTTGACTAGCATGTGTACGATTGTTTGTCTGATGTCATTCAAGTAGCTAACTACTTGGATCCAGTTTATATAAACCTTTGCATTTATTGTACTTTAACTTAAAACCAAAAGCAACTTTGACTTTACAAAATAATAACCTTTTATATGCATAAATAAGCTTACTGGATTCTAGTACTTGCATGACAAGGTATAAACCTTATCGTCATACCACCGCGAACCGTCATACCGTCACGGTATCTCTAGATCCCGCTAACAAGCAGCGGGATGACGGTTGTCGTTTAGCTATAGATATTAAAAAATTTACCAAGCGAAAAAAAAGGCAAAAGAAGCCCCGTGGTGGTTGGCTATTTACTATGTATAGCTCTTTCCATAAAAGTCCGGATGTGATAGGATAAGGGTAGATGATGATAAGGAGGTTGAATGCCAGCAGCATATAGTTATGATTTAAGAAAAAAAGCAATGGAAGCGCTAGACGAAGGAGAAAGCAGAGAAACAGTGGCAGCAAGATTTAAGATTGGACGAACTACTTTATGGGAGTGGCAGCAAAGAAGAAAAGAAACAGGAGACTTTCAATCAAAAAAACTTGGAAATGGGGGTTACAATCACAAAATTACCGACTGGGATACCTTTGCCAAATTTGCCAGAGAACACGGAGGAAAGACTCTATCGGAAATGGCTAAACTTTGGAACAACGTTAGTATCCAAACGATCTATCGAGCCCTTAAAAAAATTGAATTTACGCGCAAAAAAAGACATATGGATACAAGGAAAGAAACGAAGAAAAACGTGCTGAATTTTTGAAAATTATAGCGACAAAAGAACCTAAAAACTTAGTGTATATAGATGAGTCTGGCATTGATAACACCGAAGACTACCCCTACGGATATTGCCAGAAAGGACAGCGGTTTTATGCCTTAAAATCTGGAAAGAAAACTCAACGAATCAGTATGGTTGCAGCCTTAAGTGGAAGAAAGATAGTTGTTCCGTTAACCTTTGAAGGCCACTGTAATATGGATGTTTTTAATGGATGGTTTGAGCAATTTTTGACACCGATCTTGGAACCTGGACAGACTGTCATTCTTGACAATGCTACTTTTCATAAGTCTGATAAGATTATCGAGCTTGCTAAAGGGGTTGGTGCAGAAATTTTGTATCTGCCGCCTTATTCTCCAGATTTCAACAAAATTGAGCATCATTGGTTTGCTATAAAAAACAGAGCCAGGAAAAACATTCCTCTATTCGAATCCTTTCGTCGTGCTGTTGATTCTGCCTTCCTATGACCTGTTCGGACTATTATGAGAAATGCTATACTAAAATATCGGCGTTTTTTATTCTAAAACGCTTGATTAAGAGCGATTTAGCTGCTTTTAACTTGCAACTAACCTACACCGCAAGTGTTTAAGAAATTTACTAAGCAGGAAAAAAGGCAAAGAAACCCCGTAGTAGCTAGCATTCAAATTCTCCCTTGTCAATTTGACGTTTTTTGCTGTCTTAAACGCTTTGTAAGTGCGTTTCGGCTTATATAGGTAAAAACCTAAAAATTTTTAAAGACATGCGATGCACGTAGTGCGAAAAATTAAACATGAGACGCCAAATACCCTAAGTTTTTTGTCATTAACCTGCACAGATTGCGAAGATAAATAAATAGCTTCAGTACCATGATAGGGGGGGCTGACAAAGCTTGTCAAGGAATTTTTATGGCCTAGCGTCACGTGCTGGAATGACATTTGGGAATATGTTATCCGTTTGTCACTTCTAAATGATAAGAGCCTCAATGAATTTATTAGTTTATTACATGTCTCTTTTCATGTATAAATCTATAGAAAGTTTTATACGGAAGTTGTTTTATGAGCAAAATTATAGAAATCAGAGCACCAAAAACTCTTGGTGGTGAATCAGTTACAGAAGGTATAGTAAAAATAAAGAAGGGTATTGGAGAAGCAGTAAAAGTAGATGACTTGATCTTTGAAATTGAAACTGACAAAACAGCACTCGAATTAACTGCAGAAGCTTCAGGGCAAATAACTGAATTTCTTATAAAAGAAGATGATGTAATAAGTCCTGATCAATTGTTAGCGAAGCTTTCCATGGGAGAAGTAAAAGAGGAAGCGAGAAAAGAAGATAAAAGCGAAAGTGCTGCTAAAAAAGATGCTCCATCAGCTCGTAAAATTATGGAAGAAAATGCAATCAGTGCAGAAAGCGTCAAAGGAACTGGCATGGGCGGCAGAATAACAAAAGCAGATGTGATAGGCCATATGAACAAAGCTGAACAACCTGCAATAAAACAATATGAATTGCCAAAAAGTGTAGTAAATGGAGAGCAAAGAGAGGAACGAGTAAAAATGAGCAAAATAAGGCAAGTAATTGCCGCTCGTTTGAAAGCATCGCAAAATACTGCTGCAATACTGACCACGTTCAATGAAATTGACATGAAGAATGTCATGGATCTAAGAGCAAAATATAAGGACGCCTTTGAAAAAAAATATGGAATAAAACTTGGTTTTATGTCGTTTTTTATAAAGGCAGCGGTGCAAGCATTGAAAGAAATTGCTGAAATTAACGCTGAAATCTCAGGCGATGAAATCATATATAAACATTACTATGACGTAGGTGTTGCTGTTGGCACCGATAAAGGTCTTGTTGTACCAGTTATTCGGGGTGCCGATCAGATGTCATTTGCAGAAATTGAGTTGACTTTAGTTGCTCTTGGCAAAAAAGCTCGTGAGGGTAAATTACAAGTATCAGAAATGGAAGGTGCAACATTTACCATCTCAAACGGTGGAGTATACGGTTCACTTCTTTCCACTCCGATAATAAACCCTCCGCAATCTGGAATACTTGGAATGCATTCAATACAAAACAGGCCAGTTGCTGTTGGTAATGCAGTAGAAATCAGACCTATGATGTACATTGCTCTCTCTTACGACCACAGAATAGTTGACGGCAAAGGAGCAGTAACTTTCCTTGTTAAGGTAAAAAATTACATAGAAGATCCAAACAGATTAGTTTTGGAAGTGTAGCTCAAATGAGTTGTTGTTAGTCTAGTATTGCTCAAAACCTAAACTTTGTCTAATTCTGCCAGCAGTTTAGCAACTTCAGAAATGATTAGGACTCTGATGTTCCTTAAAGATAGATACAGCCCGTGCAAACGACTCCTGTTGTTTCTTGTGGTCACCTAAGGTACCATAAACTTCACATAAGTCTGCCAGTAGTTTGGCAACTTCCGGATGATCAGGGCCGTAATGTTCTTCAAAAATAGGAAAGGCCTGTTCAAGCAGCTCCTTTTTTTCCTTATGGTCACCTAAATCCCCATGAGTGCCACCGTGGCTTACCAGTAGCTTAGCAACTTGAATATGACCAGAACCATAGTGTTTCTCAAAAACAGGTGAAACCCGCTCAAACAACTCTTTAGCTTTCTGAGGATTACCTAAATCCCTGTAAACATTACCTAGATTTGCTAGTGTTCTAGCAACTTCAAAATGATCAGGCCCATAATGCTTCTTTTGAATCGCTAGAGCCCTTTCAAGCAGCTCTTTAGCTTTATGAGGGTTACATAAATCCTTGTAAGCGTTACCGAGACTCACCAGTACTCTAGCAACTTTAAAGTGATCAGGGCCATAATGTTTCTCAAAAATAGGTAAAGCTCGCTCAAGAAACTTTTGTGCCTTCTGGGGTTCGCCTAAAGCCCCATAAGCGTTGCCTAGAATTTCCCATAGTTCAACAACTTCAGAAGTAATCATGGCTATGATGTTTCTCAAGGATAAATGAAGCCTGTTCAAGCAACCATACGCGTCAAGTTAAGGAAATAAAGGTATGAAAGAGATAGAATAATAAGGTATAAGTTCTCCCAGATATACTTTTAGTGAGAGAACCAATGAATAAAATAACTTGCTTATCAAAAAAGCTCAAAGAATTTTTTAATGAAAAAGCAGAGAAAATCTCAATTACAACAAGGTTTATAAAAAGAAAGAGAAAGCTAAAAGGTTCATCATTCGTAAAAGCCATGGTCTTGGGTAATATAGGAGTTGATAATTGTAGCGTAGAAACAATGTGTCAATTACTAAACGAGGACTCGATAGATATAACAAAACAAGGTTTGGATTTTAGATTTACTGAAGAAGCAGTGGAATTTATGAAAAGGATGTATAATGAATCTGTGGTTCTCTTTAAAAATATCTTGCAAGTTGATTGCAAAATCTTACAGCAATTTAATAGTGTTAAATTATTGGACAGTAGCTATATTACTCTACCTAACAGTATGGAAGAGATGTATAAAGGTTATGGTACTAGCTACAGTGGCTATGAAAGCAATACTAAGTCTGGAATAAAGTTACAATTAGTTTTCGATTACATGAATCAGATAATAGACCAACTTAATTTAACGGAGGGAATAAGATCAGACCAGGGATATAGGAAACATTTAAGTAATATATCAAGCAATGATTTGCTAATATCTGATCTCGGTTATTTTGTGCCAAGTTCTTTTAAACAAATCAATGAAATAGGAGCTTATTTCATAAGTCGTTATAAATCCGATACCAACGTATATGATGTAGAAACAAATCAAAAAATGGAGTTATTAGAATGTTTAGAGGATAAGTTATTTTTAGAAAACGAGGTATTGTTAGGAAAAGAAGCAAAAATTAGAGTAAGAATTATATGTCAGAAACTAACTGAAGAACAGTCTATAGCCAGAAGAAGGAAAGCTAATAGATTAGCAAGATCGCAGGGATATACATCCTCTAAAAGAAATCAAAAATTGTTGAACTGGTCAATATTTATAACTAATGTTCCAGAAAATAAAATTAGTGCTGAGCAAGTATTAACGATTTACAGAGTAAGGTGGCAAATTGAGTTATTATTTAAATTGTATAAAAGCCATATCAGACTTGATAAGCTAAAAGGAAAGCCATGCAGAGTATTATGTGAACTATATGCTAAATTGTGCGCAATTCTTATATTTCACGGCATAGTTGTTTGCACAGAAGTGAAAAAGAATACAGAACTTAGCTTAACAAAGGCATTTATTGAGCTAAAAAGACGGGTTAGAGAGTTATTTTTAGTATTAACCAAAATTAATAGTTTAAAAGCATTTCTTAAAAAACTCACTATAACTTGGTCGCGATTTTTATTAAAAGACAAACGTAGAAGGGCTAGAGTATCCACTTTAACCTCTCTAAATTTGCTCACAATCTCTTAACTTGACGCGTATGGTTTAATTAAGTGTGAACTGTTAGAGGTTGTCCGGAAACAAGTAAATTCAAGCATATTCCCTCTTTAACATAACCCTACTCATAGCTAGGTATATGAAATTCTCAGTGGATGTTGTGAGTAAATCATACTCCTTCGATAGCCTTCTATTCCTATTAACCCAAGCAAAAGTCCTTTCTACAACCCATCTTCTTGGCTGTACTTTAAACCCTTGTTCTCTTGTTGGTATAGCTCTTTCCATAAAAGTCCGGATGTGATAGGATAAGGGTAGATGATGATAAGGAGGTTGAATGCCAGCAGCATATAGTTATGATTTAAGAAAAAAAGCAATGGAAGCGCTAGACGAAGGAGAAAGCAGAGAAACAGTGGCAGCAAGATTTAAGATTGGACGAACTACTTTATGGGAGTGGCAGCAAAGAAGAAAAGAAACAGGAGACTTTCAATCAAAAAAACTTGGAAATGGGGGTTACAATCACAAAATTACCGACTGGGATACCTTTGCCAAATTTGCCAGAGAACACGGAGGAAAGACTCTATCGGAAATGGCTAAACTTTGGAACAACGTTAGTATCCAAACGATCTATCGAGCCCTTAAAAAAATTGAATTTACGCGCAAAAAAAGACATATGGATACAAGGAAAGAAACGAAGAAAAACGTGCTGAATTTTTGAAAATTATAGCGACAAAAGAACCTAAAAACTTAGTGTATATAGATGAGTCTGGCATTGATAACACCGAAGACTACCCCTACGGATATTGCCAGAAAGGACAGCGGTTTTATGCCTTAAAATCTGGAAAGAAAACTCAACGAATCAGTATGGTTGCAGCCTTAAGTGGAAGAAAGATAGTTGTTCCGTTAACCTTTGAAGGCCACTGTAATATGGATGTTTTTAATGGATGGTTTGAGCAATTTTTGACACCGATCTTGGAACCTGGACAGACTGTCATTCTTGACAATGCTACTTTTCATAAGTCTGATAAGATTATCGAGCTTGCTAAAGGGGTTGGTGCAGAAATTTTGTATCTGCCGCCTTATTCTCCAGATTTCAACAAAATTGAGCATCATTGGTTTGCTATAAAAAACAGAGCCAGGAAAAACATTCCTCTATTCGAATCCTTTCGTCGTGCTGTTGATTCTGCCTTCCTATGACCTGTTCGGACTATTATGAGAAATGCTATATAAGTGGACCACAAGAAAAATAAGCAGTAGAGAATCAGCAAATATAGCTCTTTTTACAATAATCCGAACAGACCGTAATATGCTACTGGCCTGCTATAGCCATAAACACATATCTTATCGCATTCGGACTATTATAAGAAAGGCTATAAAGAGCTACTCGAAGCTATTCAAAAAATATATCAAGTTTCTAAATGTAGATATGGAGCTCCTAAAATTCATGCTGAATTGAAGGCTTTGGGTAAAAGTTGCAATTTGAAAACGGTGCAAAGTATTATGCAGAAAAATGACATCAGGGCTATACTGAGAAGAAAGTTTAAAATTAAAAAACAACAAACAGATAATAGAGCTGTAGCTCCCAATATATTAGACCAAAACTTTATTGTTGATCAACCAAATAAAGTATGGGATTACTTACATCAAAACCAAGGAGGGATGGCTATATTTGGCAGCAATAATTCTCACGTATGGTAGTTAATGAGTAGTGCAATAAATAAACAATTGGTTATGAACTCTTTATTAATGGCCATTAATAGGCGTAAACCTGTTAAAAATCTACTGCTGCACAGTGACCAAGGTTCACAATATACTGCGCAAGGGTATCAATATCTCTTAGCTGTAAAGAATATAGATGAGTAATAAAGGCTGTTGTTACGACAATTCTGTTGCAGAAAGCTTCTTTAGCTCATTGAAAAGAGAAATACTTATTGATACTTCACAACACTCTGCTCAACACACTAGAACTGCAATATTTGAATACATAGAAATTTTTTATAACAAACAACGTCACTATTAACTATTGCATTCCAGAACAATTTGATGCATCATTCTTTTTGTAAAAAACATTCCAAACTTTCTCTCCACTTTTTCTGGGTAAGGTCACTGACTCAATACCCAGTCAATATCCTTTCCACCAGTTCTTTTACTGCCGGTACGTAGCCATTCTCATAAAATGGATCTTGCTTAAATTTGTACACATTGTGCCCGGAAAACATGAGTTCGTTCTCAATATCACCATCGTGTATAACGTTTTGCAGTGTTTTTTGTATGCAAAAACTACGAGGATCTGGCTTTCGTCCTGTTGAATGGTCACCATGATCTTTCCAATTGCTAAACAAACAATGACTTAAGCATCCCATACAATTGATTTGATCTTGTCTTATCTCTGCAAACCTGCCTGGCGTCACAAAAATAACAGTTGTATCTGGAGTTTTCATTGCTTCTGTATACCCTGCTTTAGTCCATGTATTTGCCAGTTCTTTGTCTTTTGCAGTAAGGTAGATCTTTCTACCTCTGCTACCCATTGCAAATTCATTATTAAATTCTTCGCTAGCATTTTCTGAAAACTTTATTTGACGTGAATTCCGTTCCTGCAACTCACGTATGAAGTTATTTTTTACTGCAGATGAGTAAAACCCTGTTGGACTGAATTTATTTAAAAATACATCACCTTCTTCTAAAGTGAGTAGCTTCTTTTTCCACTCTGCAGAAATTGGGCTTTCTTTCGTCAAAAGTGGACGAGTGCCAAACTGAAAAGCTATTGGTCCAATTTGCAGATTGTCAAACCAATGTTCCCAATCTTTCAAATGCCACACTCCTCCTGCCATAACAATTGGTGTTTCTGAAAGACCGATCTCGTTCATGAAAGATCTAAGCTCTGCAACTCTTTCAAATGGAGCCTGTGGTAGCTCTGGGTCTTCACTGTTACTCAGTCCATTGTGCCCTCCAGCAAGCCATGGATCTTCATACACTACTCCACCAAGCAAATAGGAAGATATTCTTTGGTAAGCACGCTTCCATAATGCTTTAAAAGCACGCACCGATGAGATAATAGGGTAATAATAAACCTGATATTTAGCTGCAATTTCTCCAAGCCTATAAGGCATACCAGCACCGCAGGTAATACCATGAATCAAACCTTTCGCTCCTTCTAATATGCCATGAAGCACGCGTTCTGCTGCTCCCATCTCCCAAAGTACATTCATGTGTATTCTTCCATGACCTTTTGATATTTCATTTGCTATTCTTGCCTGACTAATTCCAGCTTCAATACTATACTCAATCAATTCACTATGCTTTTCATTTCTTGTTTTGCCTTTATAAATTAGTGGCACTAACTCGCCATTATCATCAATAAGCTTAGCATTTGCACCAGAAAATGTACCCACAGCATCTGCTGCAGCAAATACTCCGCTTGATCTTCCATCACTAACTGCAATGCCTTTGCCGCCCTCGATGATTGGCCACACTTCCTTTCCTGAAATTACTATCTTTTTTATCTTATTTTTCAAAACTTCCTCGCAATCTTTCACTCTATTTTACTTAATTACTAAAAAAATGATAGCTGTTTATTTTTACTCCTAAGAAACTCACTCAACTAACTCTTCTTGTTGAACTAATATGTAGCCAAATTCGCTCGCTTTTTTGATCAAATTTTTTACAGTTCTATCTTTATAGCGTGTTTCATAGTATTCCATTCCTTTTTCTACATATTCCTGTCCGTATTTGAGCATACTATAAAATATGCATGCCATTTTTCTTGCAGTAGCTGTTATTGCTTTTGGTGCTCCTAGTCGTTTTTTCAATCTTCTGTAGTATGCACCCAACGCACTTTTACTATTTCCTACAGAATGAGCAGCTATTCGCAAAGCATTTGCAGCACGGTTAATGACTTTACGTGTTCTTGTGTTAAACACTTTTTCCCCTGTAACTTTATTAGCAGGACTGAGTCCCAACCACGATGAAAAGTGCTTTTCTGTTGGCCATTTACTATGGTTTATACCAACTTCTGAAATTATGGTTTGTATACTTAATACATCAAATCCAGGAATTTTAGTGAAATCCATACCAGTTATTCGGTGCAGTTCCTCATACAAAGCAAAGCTTGGCTTACTTTTGCTATTTTTATTCTTTTGCTTACTTAGCTGTTTGCTTTCACAAGACTTTGTTTCAAACGTTTTATAATAGGCTTCAATATTTCTATCACATTCTGCTATTTTTTCTTGATAAATATTATATAGTTCAAATTCTTGCTTTAGCGTGAATAAGTGTTCCTCTCTATAGTCACCAGCTAACGCTTTTGCAATAGTAGACTGATCATTTTTCATTCGCACGTCCCTGAATTCTGCCAATTTTTCAGAATCTCTTTCGCCTTCAATTATAGCTTCAATGATTTTCATACCAGTTATCCCAGTAATATGACTAATAACCTTGTGTAATTGTATATTCATTTGAATTAATGCCTTCTGCATACGCAGAATATGTGTAGATGCACTTTCAGTGAGATTTTTGCGTTGCCGCACGTAACTGCGCAATACACACATCTGATTATCTGGCCTAAACGATCCATGAAGCAGTCCGTAGCTATGCAGTTGTTGGAGCCATTGGCAATCTTGAACGTCAGACTTCCTACCAGGTACATTCTTTACATGCCGTGCATTTACCAATCTTACCTCGAATTTGTATGACTTAAGTATTTGAAATAAAGGAATCCAATATACTCCTGTTGATTCCATAGCTACTGTTGTAACTTTACACTTTTTCAACCACTGTGCTAAGTTATGAAGGTCTTCAGTAAAGCAGCCAAATTTCTGAACGCGTTGTTCATCTCTTCCTTCAGGTACACACACATAGTGTACAGCTGAACCAATGTCTATTCCTGCTGCATTAGGATTCACTATTTCTAATTTACTTTTTGCTTTTTTCATGGTAACTCCTACATATAATTTGTAATAGGGAAACGCTTCAGCTTGGAACGGTTGATAGTACAATCTCCTAACCGAGGTAGTCTAAATGACTCCATCAATGATTTGACCGTTCCTTCCAAAACCATGCTTGCATACGGGCACTTAGGCACCATTGAAAATGTCGGTCATAACTGCAAAGGCGCTCCCTGTACAACTATACTTGAAAACTACTAAAAACTTAAATTTGTGTGTTTCTTTCTGATTTGACAGATTTCGTCTGTTCGATGCTTGTATCATTAAAGCTTCTATAGCTACTCATGCTGTTGTAGTTTGAGAGCAGTTCCCATCGGAAGGGTGTCATTCCAGTGCTTGACACTGGGATGACAGGGGAGGGAGGCTGCTGGGATCCTGACAACCGTCATCCCGCTGCTTGTTAGCGGGATCTAGAGATACCGCGGCGGTATGACGTAGAGCTACGTGTTTAGGTTTAATGAATCCACTATATCTTTTACTTGAGAAAAAACATACTCTTTGCTTACACTGGTATCGATAATAAAGTCACTCATCTTCCTTTTCTCCTCAATAGATAACTGAACATCGGAGATTAGATTAAGCTTTTCTTTATCTATGTTGCGTTCGTTAAGTCTTTGAGCTTGCACAACGCTATCTGCATGAACAAAAACAATAAGGTCGCAATATAAATAAAATTTTGTTTCTAATAGAAGTGGCACATCTAAAACTAAAAGTTTTCTATCGATCTTTTTTTCCTTGGCAATAAAAAATTCTAATTCACGCAGCACAGCAGAGTGAACCAAAGATTGAAATTGTTTCCAATTTTCATCGTAGGCTAAGAAATATTTAGACAGTACTGTTCTATCTATTTCACCATTTACTACCACTCCAGGAAAATTTTTCTCTGCATAACTTATTATGCTTTTATCCACTTTATAAAGTTGGTGTACAACAGAATCAGCATCAAATACAACAGCACCAAACTCTTGAAAGCAATTAGCTACAAAGCTCTTTCCTACCCCAATTCCGCCTGTTAGACTTATAATCATATAACAAAATACATTCGACTTCTTTTGAAACTATAGCTAAGGTTTCTCTATATATATTAACTAGATTTTCTAGATCCCAGTGTCAAGCACATAACTATACGAACATTGCAATTTGTAGGTGGTGTCATCCCAGTCTGGGCTCTAGCTTTTTGGTAATTTTATCGAAAATGTTTGCTCGTTTACAATCAATTTTCCTGGATCGAAGTAGTCAAGGCACTGGGATGACACCCTACTTAACCGTCATACCGCCGCGGTATCTCTTAGCCACTAACACGTAGCGGGATGACGATTGTCGATAAATCTAAGTTACTTTAGCAACAGTTATTCTCCACTAAATTACTCTGAATTTTGGTTATATTATTTGCGGATTTCACTGCTGAAATCTCAAATTTTGAGCTTGTGTTGAAAAATGATTCAACTGACCTGCCAAAAAAATCATATCTCCATCCCTTGAATAATTTATCTGTCTGTCCAGATATTGACCCGGTTAACTCATCTTTTGAAGAAACTAATTTCCTTGATATGTTACTTTCTTTACATTTACTATCTAAAATAATTGAGAGTATATCAAGTACAGATTTATCATAATTACTCGATAAGGTGTTGTTTTGCTGCATCCAATTTCTCTCATTTTCATTAAAAATATTCACAAACTCTAGTAAATCCGCATCTTTTATATTTTTTGTATTCCTCTTGAGATCATCTAAAATCTCATCAACATGCTCTACATTTTTTTCAATAAAATCAGCTATTACAGCATTATTGATTATTTTATTACGGTTCATATTATAGCGCTGTGCTAAGGTTTCTTGCCACTCACTAACTGCTTTAACAGTTAGTATCAATCTTGGATTTACTTCATAATTAAATTTAATCCTCTTCCATGCATCTTTTGGGCTATGTAAATACTTATTTATATCAACTATTGATTCCATCTCTTCTTGAAACCAACCCATCCTATTATTTTCTTCAAGTTTATTGCACAATATTTGGTATAGGTCATATAGGTGTACCACGTCGTTTACTGCATAATCTAACTGATCTTCGGACAACGGACGCCTTAACCAATCTGAATTTTTAGCTTTAATTTTATCCAGTGCTATTCCTTGATATTGCTCCACTACTTTTGAGTAACCAATAAAGTCATGATAATAATGACAAAACATAGCAGCAACTTGGGTATCAAAAATGGGAGTGGGAATACATTTAAATACAGTGAGTAAGGATTCTATATCCTGCCGGCAGCTATGAAACACTTTGGTTATCCCCTGATTTAGCATTATTTTCTTAATGAATGATAAATCAATTTCTGGCACTAATGCGTCTACAATAAAACTCTTCTCTCCGTAAGAAATTTGAATTAACGATAATTTTGGGTAGTAGATTAAATTATTTCTAATGAACTCCGTGTCAACTGCTATAAATTTTGGCTTTTTTGCTATCAACCCCTCACATATGTCCTCCAGCTCCGACGTTGTATTAATTAACATATGTTTTTTATTCAGTGGTTCTACTTTACCACTTATATTAAATTTTTGCAATTAATGACTTCTTGCAGAACTTTCTATCACTCATTGGCATCACACAAATAGCCTTTTCCATCCCAATCCCAGTGCTTCCTTCTCCTGTCATCCAAGTAGCTGACACTGGGATCTAGAAGACTTAATTTCAACCAAGTGGCTGCATAATAAAGGCTGGATTCCAGTGCCAAGCACTGGAATGACAGCACTCTACGTCATACCGCCGCGAACTGTCATAACGCCGCGGTATCTCTAGATCCCGCTGCGGGATGACGATTGTCGTTTAGCTATAAATATTAAGAAATTTACCTAATAAAAAAAAGGCAAAAGAAGCCCTGGGGTTATTATCCGCTTTAAAATATTGGCGTTTTTTATGTTTTAAACGCTTGACAAGCAAGATTAAGCTGCTTTTAATTGCAACTAACTTACGCTGCAAATGTTTAAGAAATTTACTAAGCAGAAAAAAAGACAAAGGACCCCCGAGTTAGCTAGTCTTTTACTATCTCTGTCGAGTATTGGCATTTTTTGATGTCTTGTAACGCTTTATAAGCGCGTTCAGCTTATTTAGATAAAAATCTAGATGTAGATGAAGTTTTGTAAAGACATACAGTATCTATATACTGCAAAAAATTAAACATAAGACGCCAATACATTAAGTAATCCTTACCTTTTAATCTGCAGATTGGCGAAAGCAAATACAATAGCTTCACTATCATGATAAGGGCGCTGGCGAAGGGTGTCAAGTAAGTTTTTCGTTTCTATAGCTACTACCACGATTGTATAGGTAATTCTTCACTTATAATAATGATTCAAGCCTTCAGCTCCTCAAACACTTCACTTGCTCTATTTAAAACAGAATCAGGAAAACCAGCAAGTTTTGCTACATGTATTCCATATGACTCATCTGCAATGCCTTCAATTACTTCATGTAGAAAAATAACCTCTCCGTTCCACTCTCTTATTTTTACACAAAAACATTTCACGTTCTTCAAGTATTTGCTTACTTTAGTTAATTCATGATAATGAGTTGCAAAAATGGCGCGGCACTTATTTACATTGTGAATATGTTCAATCACCGCCTGTGCAATAGATAATCCATCATACACCCCTGTGCCCCTACCAATTTCATCAAGTATCACCAAGGAACGGTCCGTTGCCTGATTTACTATCGTTGCTGTTTCGATCATCTCTACCATGAAGGTAGAATAACCAGCTGTTATATTATCCGTTGCGCCAACCCTGCTGAATATCTTGTCAATCACTCCAATATGTGCACTCTCTGCTGGCACAAATGACCCCATGTGAGCTAAAATTGCAATGAGAGCGTTTTGCCTCAAGAAAGTGCTTTTTCCAGCCATATTAGGACCAGTAATTAGATGTATACCAGCTAAATTGATGCTATTTGCAATGAATTTATCGTTAACTTCAACCAATGGATGTCTTCCGCTACAGATATTGAACTCTTTGCTGTCATCAATAATGGGTTTTACGTAATTATTTTGCACTGCAAGCTCTGCAAATGCGGTTCTAATATCAAGTTTTGCCAAAGCATTTGCAGCAAGAGCAATTTTTTCAGATTCTTTAGCGACTTCACTACACAGTTCACTAAAAATTTTCATTTCTAAGCCGATTGCAGCATCACGTGCCGTAAGAATTTTATTTTCTAGTTCTTTCAATTCATTAGTAGTGTAGCGCATGCTATTTGCTAAGCTTTGCCTATGAATAAATATATCCGAAGTTATTTTGTGATTTGCCGACACTTCAACGTAATAACCAAGTATGTTGTTGTGTAATATTTTGAGTGCGGCAATGCCAGTTAGGTCGCGATAAGATTCACGGAGTTTGGTTATTAGTTTATTACTATTATTTAATATGTAGGATAACTCAGATAATTCTGAGTTGTATTTTGAGTGAATAAATCCTCCTTCTTTCACGGAACTGAGGTTATTATCGAGTATAGCACTATTTAACAGTTCAAATAGGTCTTTATGATTGCCAAGGCTTTTATGTATTGTGCTTAGTTCACTCTCGTCTGATTTTACTGTTATTCCAGCGTGTGACGCTGGCTGGATCTCAGTTTGGATGACATATTGTTGTGGGAGAGATCCATTTTCACCTGATTCAATTTTACATAAGAACTCAGACAATTCTAAAGTCTTTCCTAGGCCTATTTTCAATAGGTTCATATCCTTTGGTGAACCACGCCCTAGTATTAAGCGCGATAAAGACCTTTCAATATCCGGAATGTTAGATAATATCTCTCGTATTTTTCTGCGTGAATCATGATTATTTACAAAAAATTGAGCGGTACTGAGCCTTAGGTTAATCGCCTTAGAACAAGCAAGTGGTGAAGCAAGCATTTGTTTTAACAGGCGTCCACCAGAGGCTGTAACTGTGTGATCAATAACTGAAATTAGTGAACCTTTCTTTTCACCAAATTGAGTTGAAAACAACTCAAGATTTCTCCTTGCTGAAGCATCAATAAGCATGAAATTTTGTTGCTTATAGGTTTTTGGGAATTCAAGCCTTGGAATGGAGCCCCTTTGTGTTACTCTGACATATTCAAGCAGTGCACCGCACGCCATGATTTCTACTTTGCTGAAATTTCCTATACTCCCAAGTTCCCTGATTTTATAAAACTCGCATAACGTTCTGTGAGATTTACTATACTCAAAAAAACTCTGTGCGTGTTGCGTAATTGATATTTTATAATTTTTTAAAACCGATCTAATTTTTTCATCCTCAGTGAATTTTTCAGAAATTAATAATTCTCTTGGTGATATACGCAATAAATCACTATCTAGAGCTTTCAAACTCGTTAAAGTGTGAAAAAATTTTCCCGTCGATAATTCAAGCCAACTAATAGCATATTCGTCATTTTGTTCAACTATGGACGCGAGATAATTATTGCTTTTATCCTCCAGTAGTGAATCTTCTATAATTGTACCTGGAGTTACAACTCGCACTACATCACGTTTTACTATGGATTTATAGCCCCTCTTTTTTGCTTCATCAGCAGTTTCTAATTGGTCACAGATTGCTACTTTGAATCCTAAATCTATTAGCTTGTGTAGGTAAGATTCACTACTGTGTGCTGGCACTCCACACATTGGTATGTCCTGCCCACACGAATTACCTCTCTTGGTTAGCACTATATTCAGCAATTTCGCAGCTTTAATAGCATCATCGAAAAACAATTCATAAAAATCTCCTAGCCTATAAAATAGCAGATGATCTTTGTATTGAGCTTTCAGGTTCAAATACTGCTCCATCACAGGGGTGTTTTTTTCTTTTACGAAGCTCATAATATTTTTTAATATATTGTATTGATAAACGTTATTATAGATTATATTGCACATGTGGATAACATAAATTTTAAATAGGTGTATAGAGGGAAAAATTTAAAACAATTAAATTTCTTGGATCCAAGTAGTCAGGACACTTGGATGACATAAAGAGTAGGAGTATTTGATGACAAAAAAACAAAAAACGCAGTTGTCATTCCAGCACGTGACGCTGGAATCCAGAATATCCTAATTACAAGGTTTATTATTTAGTTTGAAAAATACTATAGCTTTTTCTATGTAAGTTGTTGCCCTTCTTTATCATTTTTACCATTTGCAGCACCAACAGATATTTCAGAGCTAACAGAGCTAACAGTGCTAATAGTTTTTTCTATCGCTTTAGCCTGTTCATAGTCTTGACTCAAAAAATACATGGCCAGTCCAACAGCTATACTAGCAACAAGAACAGATGCTATCATTACACCTAGTATCATACCACCAGAAAGACTTACTGCAACATACACACCAGCTCCAAGTACAACACCAAGAAAACCACCAATTATTACGCCAGGCACTAAACTGCCTATCATAGCGCTTTCTTTTTTCGTATGAGCTTGTTTTTTCATACTTTTAATAAGCACTTCTTTTGTTTCTCCTTGAGCTAAATCTAAAGGAATTTTATTATCCGCGTTTTGTATCAAAGGATTTGCACTATATGTAACAAGAAGGGTGATTATTTCTTCAGTTTTATTACCTATAACTGCATGATGTAGTAATGTATTTCCCTCTTCATCTTTAAAGTTTATATGAGTACGAAATTCTTCATCTAGATTTCTTATTGGGTTGTTTTTTGCATATATCCCAGATTGTATTGCTCTATCTAAGCATTGTATCACTTGTTCTAGTGATTGCTCGCCAGGATTTTGTATAAAATGAAGCAGAATTTCGTGTACTATCGCTTCCTTTGTAGTTTGTAGGCATCGTAAAGCATAATTAAATGTCTGTGTAGTGATAACGTCTTCTTTTCTTTTTTTAAGAACAACCCTTAAATCTTCAATCGCCTTTTCACCATCTTTTATTCCAAGAATTATTGAATCCAAATTATTTATCATGCTATCCTCCTTGGTTTGATTGCATTACTCATTAATAAATAGTATAATAAATCCTGCTAAAAGTCAAGCAATTAATTAATAAGTTAATACAATCCTCCAAAAGGAGCTCCTTACTTTTTGTTCAGCATGTCCATTGGATCAGACTCTTTAAGCTTGCTGTTTGCTGAATTTATTCATCATAATAGCTACAATGTGCTATCGAAGTTCTCTGTAATCTTAGTTGGTTCTTCTAGAATATTCAAAATATCAGTTGCACAATAAACCCGATCTCTCTTTCCTTGAGAAGTTTGTGAAACGATGCCTAAATCTTCAAGCTTTACGATTGCTCTTTGGGCTGTTGTAAATACGACACCTAAGTTTTCAACCACTTTCCTTATAGTAAAGTAAGGGTTTAAAGACTATTAACTAAATCATTGTCCCATTCAAATTTTGGTGGCAAGGGGCTTGGTATAAATGCCTGATAACCAGCGAATACTTTGCCTGATGGTGATCCTTTAATATACATTCATTCAACCTAGCACACTATTTTTATAGTATATATTATTTTCAAATAAAGTCAAAAATGAAAATAAGGCTTTATCTTATTTGCGTGCATGAAAATAAGAAACTCTCTTATTATTGATTTTGCTCAAAAACGAAAATAGAAGAAGCTGCTGAACTTTATATATCCTGTTTTTCTGGAGAACTGCTATAAAACTTCTGAGTGAAGTCACTTAATTTTTACACATCTATTGTAGAGTAAGAAGAACCGAATTTGAAACAAAAATGCTAACTGATGCTTGGACTTTACTGACACTTACACTACTTGAAACTATACTTAGTGTAGACAATTTAATCTTTATTTCTCTAGCAATAGATAAGGTACCAAATGCGCTGAGAGAAAGAGTGCGCCTTATGGGCCTTGGATTAGCACTATTAATGCGTTTTGTAATACTATTTTTTACATCATCTATATTATCAATGCAAAAACCTATATTTCACACTGCATCAGCAAGGGATTTACTTATGATCGCAGGGGGATTATTCCTTATTGTTAAAAGCTCTATGGAGTTACGGGATGACATCTTTGTATGTAAGAAAAATAAAAGGAAAGCAAACGTTAAATCAAAATTTTTTTTAGTTGTGCTACAAATTATATTAATAGATTTAGTTTTTTCGGTTGATTCGATATTAACTGCTATAGCACTAACTTATAACATGGTAATAATTGCTACAGCATTTACATTTTCCATGCTAGCAATGCTGTTTTTATCAAGTTATACCGCCCAGTTAATCAAATCTAACCCAGTGTTAAAAATAATCGCCATTTTATTTGTTTTACTTGTCGGTGTGTACCTCATACTTCATGGATTTCATATAGAATTACCAAAAGGATATTTGTATTCTTCATTTATGTTTGCACTGCTTGTGGAAATTATAAGCAAAATAAAGAAAATTAACCGTCATACCGCGATTCATTCGCGGTATCTCTAGATCCAGCTAACAAGCAGCGGGATCTTTTTGATTCACTCCCACTCAATAGTTGCGGGTGGTTTAGAAGTGATATCATAAACAACTCTATTTACTCCGGGAACATTATTAACAATTATACTGCCGACATTGCGTAAAAAATCCCAAAATACTAGCAAGTGTTGATCCTTATCTTCAAATGGAAATGCATCGGCTGTCATACCATCAGATGATGTTACAGCCCTTAAAGCACAAACATATCCATACGTACGACCATCTCCCATAACGCCTACAGTTTTTATTGGTAATAATACAGCAAAAGCTTGCCATATCTTATCATATAGATCGTAATTTTTCATCGTATTAATATATATTTCATCTACTTCTTGCAATATTTGCACCTTTTCTTTATCGACTTCACTTATAATCCTCACTGCAAGTCCGGGTCCAGGAAATGGATGTTGAAATATTATCTCGTCTGAAAGCCCAATTTCTTTTCCAAGTAGCCTTACCTCATCTTTAAAGAGGTAACGTAAAGGCTCCACTAACTTCAGATTCATCTTTTCTGGCAACCCACCAACATTATGGTGAGACTTAATTGTACTAGTGTTGTCTGAGGCATGCCCTGACTCAACTACATCAGAGTAGATGGTACCTTGCATCAAAAAATCCACATCACCTATTTTTTTTGCTTCTTCTTCAAACACTTCAATAAAAGTGTTACCGATAATTTTTCGCTTTTCTTCTGGATCAGTTATTCCCTTCAACCTACTCAAAAATAAATTTGATTTATCAACGTAATTTATCGGAATCTCTTTCAACATAGCGATGGTTTGGTTCTTGCGTAACAACCCAGTATCGATAAAAATACAGTTCAATTGTTTTCCTATAGCTTTATGTGTGAGAGCCGCTGCAACACTTGAATCAACCCCACCACTCACTGCAGCGATTACTTTTTTCTCTCCTACTACATTTTTGATTTTTTCCTTTTGCTCCTCAATAAACGACTTCATTGTCCAGTCCCTTTCGCAATTTGCAATATCCAAGAAGTTAGAGAGCAATTTACTGCCATTTGTTGTGGGCTTAACCTCAGGATGGAACTGAGTACAGTAAATCTTCCGCTGTTCGTTGACAATCATTGCAATTGTTTGATTTATCACACCTGATGCAATAACAGTAAATCCATGTGGTATAGTATCAACACTGTCCGCATGGTTCATTAATACATCCACTTCAGAATTAACATCCCAGGTATCCTTTACAATGGGGGATTCTTTTAGTATCTTGATTTTAGTTCTACCAAACTCCTGTTTGAAACTCTCTTTTACTTTTGCTCCAAAATAATGACAAATGAGTTGCTGTCCATAGCATATTCCAAGTATAGGAACGTTTGTTGCCTCATTAAGTTTTATAATTTCATGTACTACTCTACTTGTTTCAGAACAATCATCATTTACAGATTGTGGTCCTCCAGAGAGAATAAACCCATTGAATTTTGATATTGTTTCAAAACTGATGTTGCTTGGAAATATCTCACAATAAACACCCATTCCTCTTACTTGTCTTGCGATAAGCTGTGTAAACTGTGAACCAAAATCAATAATGGCAATTGCTGACAATTTGCTCCTCCATATTATTTAAAATGATATCTGATAATAAAGAAAATAATGGAGTAAGTAAACCAAGACCTGTTTAAAAGCTTTAACGCGTGGTACAAGTTAGCTATATAGCTAATTTTCCTACACCATACCGCTGCGGCGCTAACTAGTAGCGGAATGACAGCAATCTACGTCATACCGCCGCAGTATCTCAGCCGCTAACAAGTAGCGGGATTATCTTCATGCTGCCACGAACCGTCATACCGCGATTCATTCGCGGTATCTCAGCCGCTAACAAGAGATCCCGCTAACAAGCAGCGGGATGACGAGGTATAAACTTTATCGTCATGCCACCGCGAACCGTCATACCGCGATTCATTCGCGGTATCTCGGCAATAGATCCCGCTAACAAGTAGCGGGATGACGATTGTCGTTTAGCCATAAATGTTTAAGAAATTTACTAAGCAGGAAAAAAGGCAAAGAAACCCCGTAGTAGCTAGCATTCAAATTCTCCCTTGTCAATTTGACGTTTTTTGCTGTCTTAAACGCTTTGTAAGCGCGTTTCGGCTTATATAGATAAAAACCTAAAAATTTTTAAAGACATGCGATGCACGTAGTGCGAAAAATTAAACATGAGACGCCAAATACCCTAAGTTTTTTGTCATTAACCTGCACAGATTGCGAAGATAAATAAATAGCTTCAGTTTTATGATAAGGGAGCTGGCGGAGTTTGTCAAGAAAGTTTTTTCGTTTCTATTCCCAATAAAAGTGCGTTATATGGTTATGCAAGAAGTCTATTTACCCATTTGCTTAACTTTCTCTCTACTTTTTTTGAGTAAGGCCGCTATTGGCATGACAGACATTCATCGTAGTCAATATCTGTTTTTTGTTGCAATATTTCACTTTTTTTGAATATGTCATGCGAGACCTTATCGGCTCTCTGCATTGATTGTGATCTGCAGTAATATAAGCTCTTCAATCCTTTTTTCCAAGCAAGCATATGTATTTTGTGCAAGTAACGTTTATGTACGTTGGCAGGTAAGAACAGATTTACTGATTGAGATTGACAAATATACGAAGTTCTATCACTTGCATGTTCTATAATCCATCTTTGGTCAAGCTCGTACGCTGTTTTAAATGTCAATTTTTCATGCTCACTAAGAAAATCTAAATGCTGAACGGAACCCTCGTTTGTTGAAATTGAAGACCATATTTTATCATTGTCTTGATTTTTTTCTGCTAATAGTTTTTGCAAGAATTTATTTCGCACTACAAATGAGCCTGTAAGTGTCTTTTGTATGAATACGTTTGCTGCGTATGGTTCTATTCCAGGGGAGGTATTACCTGCAATAATGGAGATCGAGGCAGTAGGAGCAATAGCGAGTTTGTGTGTAAACCTTTCCATTAGATCAACTTCTTTGGCATCAGAACATGCTCCCTTTTCTTCTGCTAATTTTTTAGAAACTATATCTGCTTGCTCGCGTAAATACTTAAATATTTTTTTATTCCATTGTTGTGCTGTTACTGATTCAAAAGGAACCATTTTGCTTTGTAAAAATGAGTGAAAGCCCATCACACCAAGACCAATACTGCGTTCTCTGGCTGCAGAATATTTTGCTCGCTGCATTTCATTCGGTGCTTTATTTATGAAATCTTCCAATACATTATCAAGAAAGCGCATTATATCTTCTATGAAGAGTTTATTGTCTTTCCATTCTTCGTAGTACTCAAGGTTTACGGATGATAGACAACACACAGCAGTGCGTGACTTATTCAGGTGATCATAACCTGTGGTTAAAGTTATTTCACTGCATAGATTTGACATCTTGATGTCTAAGTTGAGCTTTTTGTAAGATTCTGGCTTATTGTTATTTGTTGCATCAAGGAAAATAATGTAAGGTTCTCCAGTTTCAACTCTTGCTGTTAATATTTTGATCCATATATCCCGCGCTTTTACAGTTGAAATAACCTTATTGTTGTGAGGGCTTATTAAATTCCATTCTTGATCATTCTCAACAGCCTGCATAAATTTATCTGTTACTATTACAGCATGATGTATATTTAACGCTTTGCGATTTGGGTCACCGCCTGTTGGCTTGCGTAAATCTAGAAACTCTTCTATCTCCGGATGAGATACAGGAAGGTAGACTGCTGAACTTCCTCGCCTTAGGGATCCCTGACTAATTGCAAGCGTTAGAGCATTTTGCACTACAATAAATGGAACAATTCCTGATGTTTTGCCGCTACCCTTTACGCTTTCGCCTATTGAGCGTAAATTTCCCCAATAACTACCTATGCCTCCTCCACGTGCAGCAAGCCAAACATTTTCGTTCCATAGATCAACTATTCCCTGCAAGCTGTCTTCGGTTTCATTAAGAAAGCAAGAGATAGGTAACCCTCTCTTAGTGCCACCATTGCTGAGTATTGGTGTTGAAGGCATGAACCACAAGTTGCTCATGTAGTCATAAAGACGCTGCGCATGTTCTTTATTATCAGAATAGTAATTAGCAATACGTGCAAAGAGGTCTTGATAACTTTCATTTTCTATTAAATACCTGTCTGATAGAACTGCTTTTCCAAAGTCGGTTAATTTGCTGTCCTTTGCGTAATTAATGGTAATGTTATTCATAAAGTTCCTTTTATTCTTTTATTATATATAGATACTTAAAAGTCATTTTGAGCGATTTTTAAGTTAGGTTTTTCGGATTTTCTTGTTGATGCTGTAATGCAAACAAGATACCGTCAACCTGACTGCCATATATTTTACAGTAACTCATATAACTTATTTGCATATTTATTTCTTTTGCAACATGTTGAACATAACTTTCTGAGTGACGAAAATAGTCTCCTTTATTTACAAAGTCAATACCTTCACCTTCCTTTCTTCTTATTAAACATACAATAACTCCTTTTTTGCTCGTAGATCTTTTTGCTAATTCCAACTCTTCTTGAAAGTCATGTAGATAATGTAGCACTTCAGCAAAGATAATTACATCATACTGCTGGTTTTTCTCTTGTTTAAGAAACTCTTTCATTTCCATATGTATTAATTCATTGTAAACAGGCTTACCTTTTATAAAGCATCCTCTTGCGATATTTAGCATTCTACTTGAAATGTCAATTCCTGTTATATGGTTTCCAATACTATTTATTTTCAAGAAATGACCACATATTCCAGTTCCACAACCAAGGTCGAGTATATTGAGCTCAGAAGTGGAGTTGTTGAAGATTTTTGTAATTATCATGTGTACAAGTTCATGCCCTCTATATTGTTTGGCAATCAACCAATGCTCAACAAAATATTCACCTGTGTAATCAAAATATTGTCTTATGAGGTTTTTTGGCAATTCTGTAATAGGCGCTGAGTTTGTCATTTTTTTTATATAGTAAGACGCCTCCTCGTGGTCATTATCTAATTTTAGTGCCCTTGTTAAATAATTATAAGCTTTGTTAGTATTCCCTACCGCAAAATGACACCTTCCGATGTTATACCAGACTATAGGTAAATGGGGGTAAAATATGCTAATTAACCAAAATCGTAACTTTGCATCTGATATGCTACCTTTATAAAAGTGATATAAACCGATTTCAATGTTGGTGTTTAACAGGTTCTTAGATTTTTTAAGAAGCACTGTCATTTCTTTATGAAGAGTATTATATTTATTCACAATGAAGTGTTTTACTTTCTTAATATTTAATACGCCAATGAGCTTAGACATACAATTTAAAGCAACGTTTTTTATAAAAGAGAGATTACTTTTCATACGTTAGAAATACTCCGAATGTTTATTATCATTTTTAGGCAATTGATTTTAACACATTTTATCTTACAAAATATCTTTTTTATTAATTTTTACTGTATATATAAGTTTACCACATATTTCTCAGATTATACTGTTTAGGATTGCTAGTATATTGTTGTTGATAATATAAGTAAATGTTTTGTGCAAAAAGGCGTTGACATATTATTTATTAGGTTATAACATATAAAAGATTAATTTAGTTTTTAGATATTTGACAAGTTTTATGGTAGAGATTAATTTAATCTCAATTCAATTTTAATAATATTTAACTCTGCATATTCTGCATATAGTCGGATAAATAAATTATTAAGAGCACTTGATGGATGCCTTGGCGTTAAGAGGCGATGAAGGACGTGGCAGGCTGCGATAAGCTGTGGGGAATTGTCAACAAATTTTGATCCGCAGATTTCCGAATGGGGAAACCCAACTAGTTTAGCTAGTTATTACGTACTAAGTATGTAAAGCAAACTTGGTGAACTGAAATATCTAAGTAGCCAAAGGAAAAGAAATCAACCGAGATTCTGTTAGTAGTGACGAGCGAAAGCGGAAAAGGCTAGTGATTTAAGAATAAGAATTAGAATACTCTGGAAATAGTAACCATAGAAGGTGATAGTCCTGTATAAGTAGAAAGTTTTTAAATCCTTGAGTAGAGCGGGGCACGTGAAATCCTGTTTGAATATGGGGGGACCATCCTCCAAGCCTAAATACTCCTTAACGACCGATAGTGAACAAGTACCGTGAGGGAAAGGTGAAAAGAACCCCGGGAGGGGAGTGAAATAGAATCTGAAATCAAGTGCTTACAAACAGTTGGAGCTCTATATCAATTTATTGATATTTAGAGTGACAGCGTACCTTTTGCATAATGGGTCAGCGAGTTAATCTATGAAGCAAGCTTAAGCCGTTAGGTGTAGGCGTAGCGAAAGCAAGTCTGAATAGGGCGTTTTAGTTTTATGGATTAGACCCGAAACCAAGTGATCTAGTCATGACCAGATTGAAGGTGTGGTAAAACACACTGGAGGATCGAACCAGTTAATGTTGCAACATTATTGGATGAGTTGTGATTAGGGGTGAAAGGCCAATCAAACTTGGAAATAGCTGGTTCTCCGCGAAATCTATTTAGGTAGAGCGTTGTATGTATGTTGTTGGGGGTAGAGCACTGGATAGACTAGGGGGATTCACCGTCTTACCAAATCTAACTAAACTCCGAATACCAACAATTAATTATACAGCAGGCACACTACGGGTGCTAAGTCCGTGGTGAAGAGGGAAACAACCCAGATCACTATCTAAGGTCCCAAAATTACAGCTAAGTGGGGAAGGAAGTAGAAAAACCATTACAGCTAGGAGGTTGGCTTGGAAGCAGCCATCCTTTAAAGAAAGCGTAACAGCTCACTTGTCTAAATAAGTTTTTCTGCGCCGAAAATGTACTGGGGCTAAAGCTGTATACCGAAGATGTGAGTGCTTATTGATTTCGATCAATAGGCGCGGTAGCGGAGCGTTCCGTAAGTCTGTGAAGGTGGTTTGTGAAAACTGCTGGAGATATCGGAAGTGAGAATGCTGACATAAGTAGCGTAAAAGAGTGTGAAAAACACTCTCACCAAAAATCTAAGGGTTCCTACGTTAAGTTAATCTGCGTAGGGTTAGTCGGTTCCTAAGGCGAGTCCGTAAAGGAGTAGTCGATGGCAATTAGGTTAATATTCCTAAACCTCTTAAGTGTGACGGGTTTCGTATTTGTATAGATCTTATTGGATTGATCTATGCTTAAAAGAAGCTCCAGGAAATAGCACTTATATTTATGAGGCCGTACCGCAAACCGACACTGGTGGATGAGTAGAGTATACTAAGGTGTTGAAAGAATGATGTTGAAGGAACTCGGCAAATTATACCTGTAACTTCGGAAGAAGGGTAACCTGCTTTTAGGCAACTATGAGTAGGTGGCACAAAATAGGGAGTAGCGACTGTTTACTAAAAACACAGGACTCTGCAAACACGTAAGTGGAAGTATAGGGTCTGACGCCTGCCCGGTGCTGGAAGGTTAATAGGAAGGGTGCAAGCTCCGAATTGAAGCCCCAGTAAACGGCGGCCGTAACACTGACGGTCCTAAGGTAGCGAAATTCCTTGTCGGGTAAGTTCCGACCCGCACGAATGGCGTAACGATTTCTCCACTGTCTCCAACATCACTTCAGCGAAATTGAATTCCCCGTGCAGATGCGGGGTACCCGCGGTTAGACGAAGAGACCCCGTGCACCTTTACTATAGCTTTACATTGCTATTAAAAGTGTGATGTGCAGGATAGGTGGGAGACTTTGAAGTTATGGCGCTAGCTATAATGGAGTCAACCTTGAGATACCACCCTTTACACTTTTGATATCTAACTATGTTTCATTATCTGGAACTAGGACATTGTATGGTGGGTAGTTTGACTGGGGCGGTCGCCTCCTAAAAAGTAACGGAGGCGTGCGAAGGTAAGCTAGAGCTGGTCGGAAATCAGCTTGATAGTATAATGGCATAAGCTTGCCTGACTGCGAGGCTGACAAGCCAAGCAGAGACGAAAGTCGGTCATAGTGATCCGGTGATTCTGTATGGAAGGGTCATCGCTCAACGGATAAAAGGTACGCCGGGGATAACAGGCTGATGGTGTTCGAGCGTTCATAGCGACGACACCGTTTGGCACCTCGATGTCGACTCATCACATCCTGGGGCTGAAGAAGGTCCCAAGGGTTCGGCTGTTCGCCGATTAAAGTGATACGTGAGTTGGGTTTAGAACGTCGTGAGACAGTTCGGTTTCTATCTGCCGTGGGTGAAGGAAATTTGAGAAGGTCTGACTCTAGTACGAGAGGACCGAGATGGATATACCTCTGGTGTACCAGCTGTTATGCCAATAGCATCGCTGGGTGGCTATGTATAGATGGGATAATTGCTGAAAGCATATAAGCAAGAAACCCTCTTCAAAAAGATTTCCCAATTAAGGCCGTGGAAGACTACCACGTTGATAGGCTAGGTGTGGAAGCATGGTAACATGTGAAGCTAACTAGTACTAATAGCCTGATTGATTTATTTGCTTTCTATATGTGTGTATGCAGTGTTAAATATTAAGTTAAAATTGTTAAGTTAGAAATTTTTATTGACTTGGTGGCTATAGCAAAAATGAACCACCCGATCTCATCTCGAACTCGGAAGTGAAACTTTTTAGCGCTGATGGTACTTGAAAAGGGAGAGTAGGTCGCCGCCAAGTTTATAAAAATTTCTTTGTTAATTAGACAGTAGGTATACTTATATTTTAACTTTCTTGTTTTGTTACTATTCTTTAAGTTTTTACTTTAACTACGATATCTTTTTTTTCTTATATGTTCTTGGTCATTTTCTACATTATTTAGCATTGTTCCTACTTCCCCTAATTGATTCCCTTTTGAAGGAGAATTACTGATTTCTGGTAATATTACATTACCTCCCACTTTTTTAAATAATTCTTCTTGTTGGCGAAATGCTGACCTCCAATCTGTTCCTGTTCCTTTAGGAAGAAATAAGAATTGATACATCTGACCAAAGCCTGTGTTATTTACCTCTTTTATATGCTCTACCATTCACCACACCCATTAACTATTTTTAAAAATTTTACCTATATTATCATAAAAAATATAGTTGTAAATACCTTAATTGAGATTTTTTTTTATTTTATCTTTTTTAAGCAAATAGTTAGATCTTTTTGTAAATTTTTATAACTTGCTTGCATAATGTTTCTATGAGTTAGTATTATGTAGTAGTGCCCTATATTACTTATATTTAAAATGCTAATTTTAGCAAGCATTCGTAGTTGCCTTTTTATTTTATTTCTTTTTGCTGCTTTTCCGGTTTTTTTACTGATAGCCAGACCTACTCTAATAGTATGAATGTACTTTTCAGGTTCTCTTTCTTTTATAGCGTACAGTGATATATAAAGCCCACGATAAAAAAGACTGTTGAGTGCTAACTTATTTTTGAAAGCAGAAGAAAAATCTTTTTTTTTATACTTACTATGCGCATAATTTGTTACACCCTAATGAACGGCGCCTATTAAGGATTTTTCTTCCAGCTCTTGTTGCCATACGTGAACGAAATCCGTGTCTGCGCTTTCTTATCAAATTTTTTGGTTGAAATGTTCTCTTCATTGTTTTTATATTAATATAATTATTTATTTTAAATTGTTTTACTTTATTGTCAAATAATGGTGAACTTGTATGACATTTTCGTAGAATAAAATTTGATGCATGGAAGAATGAATTCGGTGATAGTCATACCTGTCTTACTAATCCTTTTATTTTGTTTTAGTAGGTTTCAAGAAGTAAATAAGGTTAAATCTTATCTATATCTTAGTTGTGTATGGATGCTAACTTGGTTGTTAGTATTCTATAATAATTGTTTTGTAACTTTTATTTCTATAGCGTTACTTTTTTTCATGCTTGCTTTTATCTTTAAAAATAAAAGAAATAAGATAATAAAACTTTCGTTATTTGTGGCTTTGGCCATATCATTTTTTATCACTTTATTTATAATGCTGTCTATTTTTATTCAATCCATTAGTTTTTTTAATAAAGTAGCTATTTCAGAATTCTTGTTTTGCTTGAAATGGGGCCACAATGTAGTCACTATCAATGAAGAGAAGATAGGATGTTTTGGTATAGCGCCGCTTTTAGTTGGTACATTACTTATAACTATTATAGCAATGTTAGTTGTCGTTCCGCTTGGTTTATTTTCTGCAATATATATTAGTGAATATGCGAGTGAGAAAGCGCGTTATATTGTTAATACAACTTTGCAAGTTTTGTCTGCTATTCCTACGGTTGTATATGGATATTTCGCGGTTGTGTTTTTGTCTTTCTTTATAAAGCAGGTAGCAAATTTTTTTGGTTTAAGTATACACTCAGAAAGTGCCTTAGTTGCCGGTTTATCGATTGGGATAATGATTCTTCCTTTTATTATTTCTTTACTCGAAGATGCCATAAGATCTGTTCCAAAAAGCTTGCGTTATGGCTTCATGGCACTTGGTGCAACTCCAGCGGAAACTATATGGCATATAACAATACCTTATGCAATGCCTACAATTTTAAGTGCAATTTTATTGTCAATTTCAAGAGTGATAGGTGAAACAATGATTGTGCTAATGGCTGTGGGAATCAACGCAAATTTGACTTTTAACCCTCTTAATTCAGTTACTACCATTACCGTGCAGATCGCTACATTACTTACCGGAGATCAGGATTTCAATAGTGTACAAACTCTTGCTGCTTATGCGCTTAGTTTAGTATTGTTTATTATTACTTGGCTATTAAATGCATTTGCATTGTTTGTAATGAAGCGTAACTAGTAAGCGTTTTAATGTTGCAAAATTTCTATTAATAATATAAAATTTATTTTCTTTAGAAGTTCTTTTATGGAATTATAGTGTTAGGTGATAAAAATAAAGAGATGAATATAGGTAGAGCGATTAAGGTAACTCAAGCAGTTGTTGATATAAAATTTGAAGGTGAATTGCCTAAAATATTTAATGCTTTAAAAAGCAAACTAAAATATAAGGATAAGGAGCTGGTTTTAGAAGTTTCGCAGCATATAGGTGACAATATAGTTCGTTGTATTGCTATGGATAGCACAGATGGCATGTCAAGGGGGGATGAATTTGTTGATACAGGTGCACCAATATCGGTGCCAATTGGGCGTTCAACTTTAGGAAGGATTTTTAATGTTGTTGGAGAGCTTATAGATGAGTGTGGTCCACTGAAGGGAAAGTATAACTTAGAGCCTATACACAGAGCACCTCCAAGTTTTACTGAACAGAGAATACAGGAAGAAGTTTTAGTTACGGGAATAAAAGTTATAGATCTTCTTGCACCTTATCTTAAAGGAGGAAAAATTGGCTTATTTGGTGGAGCCGGTGTTGGTAAAACAGTCCTAATAATGGAATTAATTAATAATATAGCAAAAGCTCATAAAGGATTTTCTGTGTTTGCCGGGGTAGGGGAGAGAACGCGTGAAGGTAACGATCTTTATCACGAGATGATCACTTCAAATGTAATAAATATAAATGAGCATGAAAAATCTCAAGCTGTTTTGGTTTATGGTCAGATGAATGAGCCTCCTGGAGCAAGGGCTAGAGTTGCTTTAACAGCACTTACTATGGCAGAGTATTTTCGTGACCGTGAAAACCAAGATGTTCTATTTTTTGTGGATAATATCTTTAGATTTACACAAGCTGGTTCTGAAATTTCTGCTTTACTTGGAAGAATACCGTCAGCTGTTGGTTATCAGCCAACCCTTGCAACTGATATGGGTGCAATGCAAGAAAGAATAGCTTCAACAACTTCTGGCTCTATTACTTCTGTGCAAGCTATATATGTTCCTGCGGACGATTTGACTGATCCAGCCCCAGCAACTACATTCTCTCACCTTGATGCAACCACAGTGTTGTCAAGGCAAATAGCTGAAATGGGAATATACCCTGCTGTTGATCCACTTGATTCAACTTCTCAGTCTTTATCTGCTGAAATCATTGGTGAAGAACATTATAATGTAGCTTCTGAGGTGAAACGTATATTGCAAACTTATAAATCACTGCAAGATATTATCGCAATACTTGGTATGGATGAGCTATCTGATGAAGATAAAATTATTGTTGATAGGGCTCGTAAGATTCAGAAATTTCTTTCTCAACCTTTTCACGTTGCAGAAATATTTACTGGCATGCCTGGTAAATTTGTTTCACTTTCTGATACTGTTTCCAGTTTTAAAGGGATTGTTGAAGGCAAATATGATCACTTACCAGAGGCTGCTTTTTATATGGTGGGGAATATAGATGAAGCAATAAAAAAGGCTGAATTAATACAAGCTGAAGCTAAATAAAAGTTAAAGATTATGAATACTTTTAAAGTGCAATTTTTCTCTCCTGATGATCAAATTTCATTCAGTGGAGTGGTTTCTCTTTCAGTAACTGGGCTCGAAGGGGAGCTTATGATTTTAGCTCACCATGCTCCTTACTTAATTTATTTATTGCCTGGTATGATTACTGTTAAAATGAGTAACCAAACAGAAAAGAAGGTTGTAATTGATAGTGGCGTATTAGAAGTTGCAAATAATAATTGTAGCATTATAACAAGTCAAATTCAGGTTTTTGATCGTGCAATTCATGATGAGAAATCGTTTAAAAATAAGAGAATTAGTATATATTTAAGTTATCTTGATGAGAAGTTTCTTTCTTAGTTATTTTAGACAAAAAGTCAATTATCATTCAAGTGGCTATAAGATTTTTGCTCAGGGGGCTCTTTTTTGTCATCCCAGAAACCCCGGGGTGTCATCCCAGTGTCGGAGTACTTTAGGTATCTTCAAGAAGTAAGACATAATAGCTCTAAAATGTCTTGCAAGGAAAGGTAAAGCTGAACGTTAACTTATGCCAAAAAAATACCGTCTTGTTTGCCTTTTTGAGTAGTATCATCTTATTTTTCCTGTAAATTTTGTTTATAACGCCTAAGATTTACGATATTTTAATCCCGGTAGAATATCTTATAAAATCAGATTATATGTTATACCTATGGAAATAGATAACTTTCAGCAATATTACAACCAAGAAGAAATGAAGACAGTAACATTAGCTCAAATTTATAAAGACTTGGTAATAAAGATATCCGATATAGCCACAAGCAAAATGTAAGCTACTATTAATGGTATTATGGAAATAGCACCAACGATACCACCTACTATACCTACTACCAGAGGTGACGGAGTAGTAAGGCTTAATATAATAAGTGGGAGAGATATAATTGATAGTATTATAGAAATTACACCTACTGTTTTCAGAAGAGATAGAAATCCTTTTGAATCTAAATGTTCTTTAATTCCCTTAAATAATATAAAGAAAATGCTTATACACATTATAGCACAAAGTATTACTGCTGCTATTTTTATTATAGCTGCTGCTATAAGTGCTGCTAAATAAGCTATATTCATTATAACTTTACCACTAAACTTAATAACACTGCAATTATCACACACCATAATAAAAAAGTCAACTCCATATGTTTAGGTTGTAAAATCCCAAAAAGCAGCCAGAATAGAATAAGCAAACATTTACGAATTGAATTTAGTGCAAACAAGGGTGTTGATATCAACCATACTCTGCAGAATCGCAATATGGTATGACTACATGCTTTTTATTGATTTGATTAACATAATCAGCAGAGAGTTTTGTTTTGCAAAAGATGTCTACAGTAACATACTGCAATTATTTGGAATTGTAGGGCTAGGTGCAATTGTAAGGCCACTTGGTGCATTCATATTTGGTCACGTTGGTGACAGGTATGGAAGGAGGATAGCATTAATAATTACTATCTTGCTAATATCGATACCATCAAGTCTCATTGCATTTATTCCAAGTCACAATCAAGTAGGTATAATTTCTACTATATTGCTTCTTGCAATCCATATAACACAAGGAATTGCACTTGGTGGTGAACAAGGAAGTTCTGTTTATCTTATAGAGCATTTATCCAGTAGGAAAGAGAACTTAGGGATGTATTTTGGAATGATGGGTTTTGGTCGCTCCATTGGCGTCTTGCTTTCTGCGGTGATAGTGATTATCTGCAAAAAAACTACTGATTTTTGTACCTGGGGTTGGAGATTGCCATTTATTTTCTCAGCTATTTTAGGATTAATTAGCGCGTATAGCATATACACATTGGGAGAAACTCCAGCATATGAAAAAAATCGAAAACAAAGAAATTTACCTGATTTGCCAATAATAGAGCTTATAAAACGCCACAAGAGAGCTCTTATACTTGCTATTTTAATATCTGTACCTGTTAATGTTGCTGTTGGATTTACCATATTTCTTCGAACTCTCGCAAAGGAAATAGCATCAGTGGATGTTTATGTAACAACATATATCAACGAAATTGTATTGATTATAACCAGTGTATTAATGCCGATATCTTCAATAGCGTTTGGAATGTTGGCTGATAAAGTTGGAAAAGAGCGCACTGCAATCTTATTTATAGCAATTACAATGGCACTGTGTTGTCCTGCGTTATCTATTGCATATTACTATAAAAATTATCTTGTGATTGCGTTGAGCGTAATGGTTCTCTCTATAATAGAAAGGGGTATAGTTCCCATAGGAATAGTTGCATCTGAACTCTTTCCTACCAATGTTAGATTTAGTGGTGTGAGCTTATCACGCAATATCTCTTATGCGTTACATGGAGGATTTACTCCTATGGTTTGTATTTGGTTGACTGTAACATTTCCTCAAACAAACCTTGCTGCTGGGCTTTATATAGTCTTCTGCTTGTTGATCAGTGTGGTAGCAATATTGCAAATAAAACCGCAAGATAAGAAATTTGATTGGTCTTAGTTTTCTCTTAAGTGTGTATTCTCCTAAGTTGAAAAAAGGTGTGAAAAATGCGCTAATCTCGCTAAATGAGAAAATTTTATTGCGGAAAAATTAGAACGATCAAAAACACATGCCATGATAAACTTTTTTATGCGTAACACTAATTTCTTATTCTATTCGTCTAAAAAAACAGTATTTCCAACTGTAAATTTAAGTTTTTACAAGCGTCACAAATATAGTATGATATAAGTTAGGCTTTATAGAGGGTATATGACAACAGATACAGAAAATAATAATAGAATTAATATAGTACGTGAACAAGCAGGAAATGCTGTTCATTCAGATATTGCTTACTCAGAAAGAATACAAAAATCAGTAGAAAATGAAGCATTGTGTGATGCGTGGTCTAATTTTGAGTACTTTGAAGATGTGTTGAGAATAAAAAACAGCACCGATAGGGAAAACAGAATTAAGCAGCTTATCAAGGAAGATTTAGATATAAATGCTACAAAAAATGGCAAAACTATTCTAGACGTTGCTATAGAAAAAAAATGCTCATCAAAAGTTATAAGTTCATTAATAAGCAATGGCAGTAGGATTGATACTATAGATGCTAGCGATCGTACTGTACTGCATAGATCTGTTAGGAATGAAAATAGAAAAGTTGTTGAGTTGTTTTTAGAAGCTAATGAAAAAGAAGTGTCTCAGTACCTGGTAGCAAGGTTTTTGCCATTGTCTATGTTATATCAAAAAATAGAAGTAAATGCTAAGGATAATGATGGTTGTACTGCTTTGGATTATGCTCAATATGGCAGTGAAATGTATAGCTTGCTGCAAAAATATGGAGCACAACATAGTGAAAAGTTTTTATACTCACGCAACCTTAATATAGGGGAATTAGATTTAAATAAACTTGTTTCTGACCATAACTACTGCTTTGATGTGCTTACAAAAGCATTAGAGATTGAGGACAGATGCGAAAAGGAAGAGGTTATAGATTGGTTGCTAAAAAATGGTGCTAACATTAATGTTAATAAAGGTGATCAAGCCCTACTGAGTGTTGCAGCTGAAAAAGGTGATGTTGAAAATGCTGTGCTATTGCTTGAAAGGGGAGCACATGAAGGAGTAAATTCTCAAGATGCTGAAGGAAGAACGTTATTACTAAATGCAATTATTCAAGATAAGTTGGGCCATGCAAAATATCTCATAAAACAAAGAGTTAACGTTAATATACCAGATAATAATGGAAATAGCTCACTACACTACGCTGTTGTTAATTTTATTAAGCAGCGCTTAATTGAATGTGATGAAACCTATACAGCTAACGCTACTTTTTATGATTTTCTTAAGAATGGTGCAGATCTCTATATCAAAAATGTTCGGTAGAAGCTGTAGCTTTACTCCTCTCGTTTGAGTTTTATTACTACAACTCCCCCTAAAGAACCGTGCTTGCAGATTTCCCGCACACGGCTCATCAATATTAGTTTTCACAGTCGTCCCTCTTATGCATATAAAGAAAAATGTATTTTTGGCTTTGGTAATGGATTTAGAGGTTGTCCGGAAACAAGTAAAAGGCTATAATATCTGAAATTTTAGTACGGGGTAAAGATGAGAAAAAAGTATCCAACAGATCTAAGCGAAAGGGAATGGGCAAGAATAGAAAAACACTTCAGAGTATCATACAAGAAAGGAGGAAGGCCGCCAAAGTATAGCAAAAGAGAAATATTAGAAGCAATTTTCTATGTATTGCGTACAGGGTGTCAATGGCGGTATTTACCAAATGATTTTCCGCTATGGAAGACTGTGTATGAGCAGTTCAGGCAATGGAAGAAGCAGGGAATTTTTGAGAAAATGAATTATGAAATTACAAAATATAGTAGAAGAAAAATAGGAAGGAATGAGCAGCCGAGTGCCTGTATAGTAGATAGTCAATCTGTAAAGACTACAGAAAAGGGGGGATCAAAGGCTATGATGGAAGTAAAAAAGTAAAGGGTAGAAAAAGGCATATAATTACAGACACTCAGGGTTTTATACTAGGTTGTTACGTAGGCGCTGCTAACGAAAATGATAGAGATGGTATTAAAATAGCATTAAACAATATGAGAACAAAATATACTAAAGTTAAAAAAATGTGGGCTGACATGGGATACCAAGGAAGAAATTTAAAGAATCACATAAAGGAAGAATATGACATAGATATTGAAATTGTTAAAAGGCCTACATGTAGATTTTGGGTGCACAAAGATACGCCACCTGAGCTACTACCAACAAGAGAACAAGGGTTTAAAGTACAGCCAAGAAGATGGGTTGTAGAAAGGACTTTTGCTTGGGTTAATAGGAATAGAAGGCTATCGAAGGAGTATGATTTACTCACAACATCCACTGAGAATTTCATATACCTAGCTATGAGTAGGGTTATGTTAAAGAGGGAATATGCTTGAATTTACTAGTTTCCGGACAACCTCTTATAGCTCTTTCCATAAAAGTCCGGATGTGATAGGATAAGGGTAGATGATGATAAGGAGGTTGAATGCCAGCAGCATATAGTTATGATTTAAGAAAAAAAGCAATGGAAGCGCTAGACGAAGGAGAAAGCAGAGAAACAGTGGCAGCAAGATTTAAGATTGGACGAACTACTTTATGGGAGTGGCAGCAAAGAAGAAAAGAAACAGGAGACTTTCAATCAAAAAAACTTGGAAATGGGGGTTACAATCACAAAATTACCGACTGGGATACCTTTGCCAAATTTGCCAGAGAACACGGAGGAAAGACTCTATCGGAAATGGCTAAACTTTGGAACAACGTTAGTATCCAAACGATCTATCGAGCCCTTAAAAAAATTGAATTTACGCGCAAAAAAAGACATATGGATACAAGGAAAGAAACGAAGAAAAACGTGCTGAATTTTTGAAAATTATAGCGACAAAAGAACCTAAAAACTTAGTGTATATAGATGAGTCTGGCATTGATAACACCGAAGACTACCCCTACGGATATTGCCAGAAAGGACAGCGGTTTTATGCCTTAAAATCTGGAAAGAAAACTCAACGAATCAGTATGGTTGCAGCCTTAAGTGGAAGAAAGATAGTTGTTCCGTTAACCTTTGAAGGCCACTGTAATATGGATGTTTTTAATGGATGGTTTGAGCAATTTTTGACACCGATCTTGGAACCTGGACAGACTGTCATTCTTGACAATGCTACTTTTCATAAGTCTGATAAGATTATCGAGCTTGCTAAAGGGGTTGGTGCAGAAATTTTGTATCTGCCGCCTTATTCTCCAGATTTCAACAAAATTGAGCATCATTGGTTTGCTATAAAAAACAGAGCCAGGAAAAACATTCCTCTATTCGAATCCTTTCGTCGTGCTGTTGATTCTGCCTTCCTATGACCTGTTCGGACTATTATGAGAAATGCTATAATTTTTTGTATCATGAAAAATATTTTTTGATGTAAAATTCAGCTCTAATACAACCTTTTATTTACTATCGTATTATCTTATTCAATCAAAAGGGGTTTTATTGGCAATAAAAACACCAGCACTAAATTTCTAATTAATCCCTTTTAAATTATGCAGCCAATGAATATGTGGATAAATACGCCACACACATTTAAAGTATTTATCCACATATTCATTAAGCTTATAAAAACTAAGGTATCATTCTTTCCCTCCATAGTCTTAATATAAGTTAAAATAGCATGCTTCCATGGTTCTCTCCGCGGTCTGATATGGCTAATTTGTATTTTAGCCAAGCCGCACTATACTTGTTAGGCGGAAGTGGACGGCAACATGTGTCTTACGAAGTCTATGCTTCAACCTAGGATCTTGCTTATCCCTTCCATCGGCATTGCTATCTTTACTTTACATCAAATTATCTACTTTTTGCATTTATTGATAACAAAATTCTGTTTTACTAACCAATATCCTATGCATAATTACAGACAACTTCCGCGCTACGGCAACAATTGCTTTCTTCATACCCTTCTTTTTTGCAAGCCTCAATCCCCAGCTTCTCAATTTAAATTTCCTTTTACATTTTACCAGTAAGACTTGTGCTGCTTCGTACAACACATTCCTACATTCTACTGGTCCCATTTTTGATATACTTCCATGCCGATCAATCTCTCCAGAAGCGTACTGTCTTGGGCTCAATCCCATATAGGCTCCAACTGCATAAGATGTTTCAAACCTATATGCATCATCTATCGCAGCTTTGTATGTCATTGCTACTATAATACCAACTCCTGGAACAGTAGTTAATAATTTACAATCCTCATCTTTTTTACCTTGCTCTGAGAGCATTTTGTCAAGTTTTCTTATCGATTCTTCTATTGTTTCTAAGCTATGTACTAATACTTCAATTGAGTTCTTGCTAATTTCATCTAGCTCATTAATTATTTCTTGCACTTTTAAAACGAAACTTGTAGATCTGGCACGCTGATCAATTTTTATCCCGTATATTTTTAATAATCCTCTTATTGTTCCCTCAATTTTCCCTCTGCTACGTGTTAATTGTCTTCTGCTTCCAAGCATTATTTTAATCTGACAAGCTTCATCTGACTTTACTAATACCTCTTTAAATAGCCCAACTCTCATCATTTGTGCTATACCTCTTGCATCATTTTTATCATTCTTATTGATTCTTGCAGACAATGCTGCTGCCATATGCCTTGCATCTACACAAGTTACTGGCAATCCAAATCTCCTCAATTCTTTGCACATTGATATTGATAGTTGTCCACTTTCTATCCCTATTGCTTCATATTTTTTGCTTTGACTAAGCAAATACTCCGCTATTGTACTGCTTTCACTTACAATAACTTCTTCTTTAACAATTTTTCCTTTCTCATCAATGATACTGATAAAAGTTTCCTTGAGTGAGACATCTAATCCACTATAATATTTCATGAGGCTGCTCCTACTGTAAAAGTTTAAATTATTTTTGAAGAACTAATTCTATTGAACTTGTTACTTCGTGCTAAAATAATGGAGTATGTCTCTCCATCATTCAATAGCAATTACAGTATGTGTCTTCATCTCGAATAGTATGCTTTGACTTATACTCAGATTTATTAGGAAACAGCACACAATCTGCTATAGCAATAAAGATAACGCCTTTAAGATCATGATACTGATCACCTACATCAGCTTGACTTGAATAGGCCTTAGCGGCATAGTATTGGGCACGTTTTTCAAAGCCTTTAGTTTTAGCGACCTGCATCTCGCAAATGTATTGAGCACCTGTAGAATCTCTACAGAGAACATCAACAATACTTTGCTTTTTAGCGGCGATATCAGGGTCTTGAATAGTACTTAAAAACTCTATATCCTTTATTTCATTTTTACCAGTAAAGCCAAGAATATCATTGAGGAAGTGAATAAGGATATCTTTATTTTTTTCAGTACCGAAGATACGCTTGAAAGAGTAAGAGTTCAATGGACTAAGATATTTACCCATCGAACCCTCCTCTAGGAACCGTACGTGAAAGTTTCCCTTCATACGGCTCGAGCCACCTTAAGTCCTTTTCTTTAGAACCGGCAACAGTTTTTATCGAATATTTGGACATATCAAATTCCTTCTTAGAACTAACATTAATCATACCTTACCATTTTTGCAAAGAGAAGAGTTTTTTGATTGACGTTCTTTAAAGTAAGCATACCACTCTTTATCATAGGGGTTAGCTACTGCTCTAATTTTCTTATGGCGGCGAATTGGTACACTTGTCGCTTGGAAGAGTTCTTTCCATTCAATTATGTTTTTATTCTTAGCCAGTACTGCAAAACACCATTTTCGAGATTCCTTGACTTTAAAGTATTTACCTTTAATCCAACGTAATCCTTTATTAGGATGTCTGCGTTTTGACCAGTGCCATAAGGCTTTGAAGATCTCATGGTCCACTTTTTCGTAAGCTTTTCTCGCACATATTCCTCGATGGTAATTGGCCCATCCTCGAATTTGAGGTGTAAGCATATCAATTACTTTTTCTTGGGTTTCTGCGTTCTTCTTGCGAATTAGGTACCGGATGCGCTTCAGAAGTCTGTTTACACTTTTTTCTGAAGGTTTGATGATTAGTTTTGTTTTGTACTTGCGTACTGTCTGACCGAGAAAATCGAATCCCTGTTCTATGTGTGATCTTTGTCTTTCCTGCCGATAAAGATAGCCCTCTTTGGCTCAGGAAATCCTCTACAAGCCGTTTGACTTTAGTCTCTAGAATTTCTTTCGATTTTCCAGTTACTATAAAATCATCCGCATAGCGGATCATGTGTACACCATATTTCTTGCGTTTTTTGGTTCCCTTTTTTCCGAAATGTTTATTGAAAACATCATCAAGACCGTCGAGAGTTAAATTAGCAAGTACAGGAGATATAATTCCACCTTGTGGAGTTCCTGCTATTGTGGGATGTAGCATTCGTCTTTCTACGAATCCAGACCTTAACCATTTATTTAGGATACTCTTTTCCATTGGAATTGAGTTTTTCAACCAGTGGTGGTCTATTTCATCGAAACACTTCTTAATATCCCCCTCTAAAATCCATTGCGGAGCATCACGTCTTGCCAATGTTATGAAAATTTGACTTACCGCATCTGCTGCTGAACGATGCACCCTGAATCCATATGAGTGAGTGTCTCCTATTGTTTCTGCAACAGGGTCCAAGCCCATAAGGTATAAGGCTTGTATCGCACGATCTTTTATAGTTGGAATACTAATCGGCCGCTTGCCGCCCTCAGGCTTGATTAGATAAATGCGTCTCATAGGTTGAGAGCGATATCCACGTCGCTTTAGGCTAGCAATTCCTTGAGATTTAGCTGAAGGACTTTGCCACAACTGATTATCAACACCAGCCGTGTATTTTCCTTTGTTCGAAGTTACGCGTTTCACTGCTAATGCTTTAGCACTAAAACTACGTGTGAGAAGATGTTGTAAAGTTTTCACTTTATTCCATCTCCCATCTTTTGTTGCCTGAACAATACGAGCTTGTAGCTTCCTGGTTTTTTTCTTACATTGAGACCAATTAATTTGGTTCCAGTGCTCGGCAGTACCGAAAGGTGCACTTACAATTTTACCTGTAACCATCTGCTTTCCTCTCTTTAAAAGTTTTACAAACAATCTTATCCAAGATGACCATTGTGGACGTCAGTTCTCTTTCGAGCCAGGTAACGTTAAACCTGTATCACATCCATTACAGATGAGCGTTCACTTTTTCCACACTCCCAATCCCACATACCCATAAGCCTTTCTCACGATCGACCTTACTGAATATCCAATATTGGTACCCAGAGATATATGGGGTTTCCGTGTTCCACCTATTAAACAACAACGGGTTAGGATTGATCTCTACACCGGTGACCTTGATGTTTGCGTATCAAATGCGTTCAGTTTGATAACCAGTCTACTTACCTTTTGGTTCAAGCCTATCAGTGTCTTTGGCTTGTTCGACGTAACGATGCTTAGGATCATTTGCTTGCGCTATCCATACCATTAACCCTAGCCCCCGTGCCAACTCGACACTTATAGCATTGTTCTTTCTTCGCAGACCGAACTTCTCCTTTTCAGGCGGGTTCATTGTCCTAAACGCTTTGCACAAAGCATTACTGCTTTTGTACAGTCTAGTAGGGTACGAGCGGCAAAACACTCGGTTTAGTCAGGGTGACCTGCTAAACAATTTAATAAGCGACTTTTCACGTCGCACAAACGATACATCATTTTTGGGATCAAGAAACTTAGAAAAAGTCATAAGAAATCAACCTAAAAAGCATTAATAATTATACACAATTCTGAAGAAATGTTCAAGTTTTTTATTTTTTTAAGTTTTGAATGCGTTGATGAAAAAAATGTCTCCCATAGATGGCTTTAGAATGCTACTACGCACCTTAGACGTCCTTTTGTACATCTTTTATTAACCCTTCTATAAAGCGCCTTAAAAGGCTGGCAAATGGATGCTATGAGTTTGGAGCTGTAGGAGACATCAAAGATACCCTTTTTGGTGTATAAAAATACGAATCTACGACAACATCGTTTAAAGAAATTAGCAGCTATTAATATCTTCTACCTTTTCATAAAAAAATAAACAAAAAAAAATTGAAAATTTGATTTGACTTCACCCAAAAGCTATGGCTTTATGCCAATACTGCTAAGAAAATAACAGTAAACATTTAAAAATAATTTATTATTAGTGAAGGGTATATTATATGAACAATAAGAATAAAAGTAAAGATCGTAAAAAAGAAATAGAGTTCCGAATTGACCTTACCCAGAAAAAGTGGAGAGAAAGAAAGGAGTTTTTCGGGTAAAATAAAATTTTGGAGGATTAGAAATGGTAAGAGAATATACGGCAGAATTCAAATTGGAAGCTGTTAAGCTGGCAAATGAACAAAGAAAGGTAGGTCAACCAGTTGCAAAAGTAGCAAGAGATCTAGGAATAAGGGATAGTGTATTAGGAAAATGGATGAAGAAATATAACGAAAAAAAGTCAGCGGCAAATGCATTTCCAGGTAGAGGTAACATGGCTCCTTACGACAAAGAGAGGTTTGATTTACAAAGCAAGAGTAACAAGGGAAAGAGACATTTAAAAAAAAGCCCTGGCCAGTCAAAAAGAGTAAAATATTTTTTCATAAAAGAGCATAGTAAACACTATAAAGTGCAGGAATTATGTAGGGTTTTCTGCTAGTGGCTACTATAAGTGGACTACAAGGAAAATAAGCAGTAGAGAATCAGCAAATAAAGAGTTATTAGCAGATATTCAAAAAATATATCAAGCTTCTAAATGTAGATATGGAGCTCCTAAAATTCATGCTGAATTAAAGGCTTTGGGTAAAAGTTGCAACTTAAAAACAGTGCAAAGTATTATGCAGAAAAATGGTATTCAGGCTATATTGAGAAGAAAATTTAAAATTAAGAAACAACAAACGGACAGTAGCTCCCAATATATTAGACCAAAACTTTATTGTCGATCAACCAAATAAAGTATGGGATTACTTATATAAAAACCAAAGAAGGATGGCTATATTTGGCAACAATAATCGATCTATATTCACGCATGGTAGTTAATGAGCAGTTCAATAAATAAACAATTGGTTATGGACTCTTTATTAATGGCCGTTAACAAGCGTAAACCTGCCAAAAATCTACTATTACATAGTGATCAAGGTTCACAATATACTTCGCAAGGTTATCAATATCTCTTATCCATAAAAAACATAGATGAGTTATAAAGGTTGTTGTTACGACAATTCTGTTGTGGAAAGCTTCTTCAGTTCTCTAAAAAGGGAGTTACCAATAGACACCTCTCGGCACTCTAAACAGCATATCAAAACTGCTATATTTGAATATATAGAAATTTTTTATAACAAACAACGTCACTATTAACTATTGCATTCCTGAGCATTTTGATTCATCATTCTCTTTGTGAAAAACATTCCAAACTTTCTCTCCACTTTTTCTGGGTAAGGTCATCATAGCATTAGTTAGATGCATTAGAATTGATCATGATGATGTACATATAATGTTTAAGTTTCAAGAACTTGCTCTGGAAATGCAAAAAAAAATGTTCAACATTATGTCGCGAGTCAAACTTAGGGTATTTGGCGTCTCATGTTTAATTTTTCGCACTACGTGCATCGCATGTCTTTAAAAATTTCTGGGTTTTTACCTATATAAGCCGAAACGCGCTTATAAAGCGTTACAAGACATCAAAAAATGCCAATACTCGACAGAGATAGTAAAAGACTAGCTAACTCGGGGATTCTTTGTCTTTTTTTCTGCTTAGTAAATTTCTTAAACATTTGCAGCGTAAGTTAGTTGCAATTAAAAGCGGCTGAATCTCGCTTGTCAAGAGTTTAAAACATAAAAAACGCCAATATTTTAAAGCGGATAATAACCCCAGGGCTTCTTTTGCCTTTTTTTTTATTTGGTAAATTTCTTAATGTTTATGGCTAAACGACAATCGTCATCCCGCTACGTGTTAGCGGGATCTATGCTTTGAGATACTGCGAATGAATCGCGGTATGATGGTTAAGTAAGGGATCTATGCTAAGAGATGCCAAAGACCTTCATGAAACTTTGCCCATTTGGCTTCTCTAAAGATTTCGTTTACAGAATCTAGTAACTCAGCTATGCAGAATAAAAAAAGTTTGTATGGTATACAAATAGTGTGTTTTTTTTATAATTATTTTCTATAATACATAAACCTTTGGTCCAAGCTGTAAATGCCACCATAGGCATTAAAAGTTAATTAACAAACTGCAATGTATAGCATTTCTCATAATAGTCCGAACAGGTCATAGGAAGGCAGAATCAACAGCACGACGAAAGGATTCGAATAGAGGAATGTTTTTCCTGGCTCTGTTTTTTATAGCAAACCAATGATGCTCAATTTTGTTGAAATCTGGAGAATAAGGCGGCAGATACAAAATTTCTGCACCAACCCCTTTAGCAAGCTCGATAATCTTATCAGACTTATGAAAAGTAGCATTGTCAAGAATGACAGTCTGTCCAGGTTCCAAGATCGGTGTCAAAAATTGCTCAAACCATCCATTAAAAACATCCATATTACAGTGGCCTTCAAAGGTTAACGGAACAACTATCTTTCTTCCACTTAAGGCTGCAACCATACTGATTCGTTGAGTTTTCTTTCCAGATTTTAAGGCATAAAACCGCTGTCCTTTCTGGCAATATCCGTAGGGGTAGTCTTCGGTGTTATCAATGCCAGACTCATCTATATACACTAAGTTTTTAGGTTCTTTTGTCGCTATAATTTTCAAAAATTCAGCACGTTTTTCTTCGTTTCTTTCCTTGTATCCATATGTCTTTTTTTGCGCGTAAATTCAATTTTTTTAAGGGCTCGATAGATCGTTTGGATACTAACGTTGTTCCAAAGTTTAGCCATTTCCGATAGAGTCTTTCCTCCGTGCTCTCTGGCAAATTTGGCAAAGGTATCCCAGTCGGTAATTTTGTGATTGTAACCCCCATTTCCAAGTTTTTTTGATTGAAAGTCTCCTGTTTCTTTTCTTCTTTGCTGCCACTCCCATAAAGTAGTTCGTCCAATCTTAAATCTTGCTGCCACTGTTTCTCTGCTTTCTCCTTCGTCTAGCGCTTCCATTGCTTTTTTTCTTAAATCATAACTATATGCTGCTGGCATTCAACCTCCTTATCATCATCTACCCTTATCCTATCACATCCGGACTTTTATGGAAAGAGCTATTATATGCTCAACCACAAATATCACAAAAGTTACTCGATGATGCGTTTGTCGATGTTGAGAGTTGGCTGGTGGAAAAGATTGCCGAGACTTTTAGTAAGGAAGAAAGCGAAGCCTTCATTAAGGGTGAGGGCACTTTTCAACCAAAAGGAATTTTAGCTTATGAAAATGGGAACAGTTATAATAAAATAGAGCAAGTTAAAACTGAAAAATTAGATAGTGATTCAATAATGATGTTGTATTACTCTCTGGACGAATATTATTCCAAAAATGCGTCATTTTTGATGAACAGGAGTACGTTGAAGGATATCAGGCTGCTAAAATCTCAAACAGGTCAGTATCTCTGGCAGCCAAGTCTGTCGCTTGAAGCTCCAGATACTTTAATGGGAATACCAGTATATCAATCTGCCGATATGCCACCAGCGCCAAACAATCAGCTACCAGTAATTGCGATGGCAGATTTCAAACAAGCTTATAAGATTGTAGATAACAGAGGAATGAGAATATTAAGAGACCCTTATACGAATAAACCTTATGTGAGGTTTTTTGTCACTAAGCGTGTCGGCGGAGAGGTTGTAAACACCAGTGCTATTAAATTGTTGAAAGTTGCGAGCAAGTACTAAAAACTTCCGCAGCATCATCTTTATAGCTGATCAAAGCAACACGTCATACCGCGATTCATTCCATAACTGTACGAACATTGTGATTTTGGCCCATCAGGAGGGTGTCATCCCAGTGCTTGACACATATAGCTAAACTGACTTAGATTTACCGACAGTTTGAAAAACAAAAATTCGTCATTCCGCTACTTGTTAGCGGAATCTATGCCGAGATACCGCGAATGAATCGCTGTATGACGCAGGAAAACCTTGCTTCTTACATTATGTAATTTTATTTTTAGCGTTGCTTCTTATATTATGTGATTTATTTTCCATAATGTATATTATGTAATTTTCGATGCTAAGATCTGCTATAGCTCTCAGTATGATATGAGTGATTCTCTTTTAATAATTATTTTTTAAATAGTTTGTTGGTTCATCAATTTCTTTAGGATTGATATCTACAATTATTTTTCCGTTTTTTAACAGAATAATCCGATCTGATATTTTTGTTAAAAAATCCAAATTGTGAGAAGCGATAATCATAGTAATACCCATATCTCTAACTGATTGTAATAGTTCCACAACGTCGACTATTGTTGCTACATCTAAACCAGACGTTGGCTCATCGCATAATAGAATCTTTGGATTCATCATTAAACTTCTGGCAAGCGCAACCCGCTGTTTTTGCCCACCAGATAGATTATTAGGGTAATCATTTTTTTTAGAGGCAATACCCAAAAACTCAAGTAGTGAATAACTTTGATCCTGAGTTTTATTTTTAAGCTTGGGAGCGTATGTAAGATTTTCCCAGACAGTCATATGTGGGAAAAGTTGAAAATCCTGAAATACAAAACCAGTACTATCATTGCATTCAATGCTACCAGAATCTAAAACTTCGAGTTTTTGTATACAACGTAACAATGTTGATTTACCACTACCAGAAGGACCAGCAAGACCAACTATAGATTGTTCTATAATCAGGTTAATATTATTAAGTACTGGAATATTATTAAATAATTTACAAACATTATGCATTTTTATCATATATACCTTTCTGTTCAATCTTTTTGCCTATATATTCAATTAGTAATACAAGAGCGTAATAATAAGCCCCAGCAAGACAAAGTGGTATAAAATAAGTAAATTGTTCTGCTGCAAGCATTTGCGCAGAGCGCATAATATCAACACCACCAATAGTAGAGATTAATGCCGTTTCTTTAAGGAGTGCAATGATCTCATTTATCATTGCAGGAAGAATATTTTTAATAACTTGTGGTAATATAATATCTCTCCACATATAGAAACTAGGTATTTGTAAAGTTTTAGCTGCTTCAAACTGGTTTTTTGATATAGTTTCAATACCAGCTCGTAAAATCTCAGCAATATAAGCACAGCTATTTAGACCAAATGCTATAATGCCAGCACTAAATATGTTTAATTTAATTCCTGCAATGGTTGGAGTCATAAAATAAACAACACTTAACTGTAATATAAGGGGGGTGCCACGTATTACAGATATAATTCCATTAATTAATGGAATACAGATCTTATTATATCTGAGTACTGAAAATAACCCTCCTAGACTCATACCTAAAAGCAGTCCTCCAATCAATAATTTTAAAGTAAAGGCAAGGCCTGTTCCAACAAACAAGAAATTAGAAATTAATTCTTGCATCAGTTATCTCCTAGCCATTTTTCTGCTATCTTTTGTATTACACCTTTACTTTCTAAACTTTTTAACGCCTCGTTTATTTTATCCTTTAAATCAGATCCTTTATTCACAGCAATAGAATAACCATTATCTGACTTAGCGATGGCTGACCATGATAGACCAGGATTTTTTTTGCTAAATACTTTACCTTGGAATTCATCAATTAGGACGCCATCAACATGACCAGACTTTAATGTTTCTACAGCTTGATTATTATTGTCTATAGCAATAATTTGAGCTGTTGTAGGAACATGCTCTTTTAGCCAAATTTCCATGACAGTTCCTAGTTGAACGGCTATCTTCTTGTGAGTTAAGTTGTTTATACCGGCTATGGGTTTATTTTTGTGATATAGAATACCAAATTCCCCTGTATAATAACTATTTGAAAAATCAAAATTTTTTTCACGCTCTTCTGTGCTACCAATAGTAGATATAGCAGCATCTACAGAATTACTTTGTAATGCTGCAAATATAGCACTAAACTGCATATCTTTAAACATTGCTTCTTTACCTAACTCTTTTGCTACTAATTGAGCAAGCTCAATGTCAAAGCCAGTAAATTTACCATTTTCATAATATTCAAAAGGTGGATAATCTGCAGAAATTGCAAATCTAATGATATTATCGTGTTTATCTTCCTTGCATCCTGTTAATAGAATACTTATCACTATAATAGCATTTAAAATATATTTTTTCATATTACTAATTTATATTCATGTTTTATTCATCTTATGAGTATAGACATTAAAAATTGAATAGTCAAGAAATAATGAATATAATTTCAAATATACTTATTACATATTCAATATGAGGAAAATGCATAATGCATGACAACACACTAGGTGAACATATTTTAAATATTATTCAAAATCACGAAATTTTAGAGCAGAGCGATTTACAGACCTTGCTTAAAGAAAGAGGGCACAACATTCCTCAGGCTACTTTATCAAGAAAATTAAAAAAACTTAAAATTGCCAAAGTTGCTGGTGTATATAAAGTAATCGATATCAACCAGTATCAATTACCATTGATACTTAATATGCAAATTTCGGATTTTGGTTTAATAGTACTACATACCCAACCAGGACAAGCTAGCAGTCTGGCTTACTTTCTAGATCAGAAGTATGTTATTTATTCATTAAATAATAGCAAAAACATAGGAATTATAGGAACTATAGCAGGTGATGATACAGTATTATTGATCATCAAAAGTAAGGCTGAACTTAACAAAGTATTACAATCAATTTATGAAACATTTCCATATTTAAGTCCTGAATAAGAATGTTGTAAGTTAAAAATGTGATATAAAGGAGATAAGAGGGATTCCTTTGTTTAAATCTTTGTCTTCTTTTTTTCAATATACCTACATATCAGAATGGACAATTCATATAGAATCAGCATTGGTATTGCAAGCCCTACTTGGCTTAATACATCAGGTGGAGTTAAGATTGCAGCGATAATAAAAATTACCACTATCGCGATTCTGCGTTTATTTGACAAACTTTGTGTAGTAAGTAACCCTACCCTCACCATCAATGTGAGTATTACTGGAATTTGAAATGCAGTGCCAAATGCAAACATAAATTGGAGAACGAGGTCTAAATATTCGCTAACTGATGGCATAAACTCTATTGGTATACCGAAAGATTTCCCACTATGTTCAAAAGTGATGAAAAACTTCCAGGCTAAAGGAAATATATAGTAATAGACTACAGTAGCTCCCGTTACAAATAAAACCGGTGTTGCAATCAAGTATGGCAACAACACTGCCCTTTCACTTTTATATAACCCAGGTGCTAAGAACATATAAAATTGCCATGCAAACACAGGAAAAGAAAACAAAAGTGCGCTCATTATTGCAACTTCGAGATACACAAAAAATGCCTCTGTTAAGTCTGTGTAAATTAAAGAAAAACCTTCGCTACCTTTTGTTGCTTCTATTAAAGGTGCGAGTAAAAAACGGTATATATTTTCCTTAAAATAATAACAAAAACCAAAAGCAACGCAAAAAAATAGAAAGCAAAAGATAACTCTTTTTCTGAGTTCCGCAAAGTGCTCATAAAATGAGGCGTATTTGTTTGAGTTCCAGTTCATACTTTACTATAGCTCAATAATGCTATGTCTAACATTCTCAGCGAAAAAGCCCACTCATTGTCATACCACGCTGCAACCCTGCATATATCACCTGTAACATATGTACCAGTTAAATCCACAATTGCACTATAAGGGTTATGCACAAAATCTATTGAGACTAAAGGTTCCTCGCATATAGAAAGTACATTTGACATTGGATAACCCTCTGTCATCCTAGTACCCTCTGATGTCATCCTAGTACCCTCTGATGTCATCCTAGTACCCTCTGATGTCATCTTAGTACCCTCTGATGTCATCCTAGTACCCTCTGATGTCATCCGAGTAGCTGACACTGGGATCCAGAAATTAGATTCCAGCGTCACGCGCTGGAATGACGTAGAGTAGAGAGCTGCATCCTTAAACATTTCATTGATTTCTTCAACGGTCGCTTTCTTATCAGTCGTAAATGTAAAATCAACTATAGAAACATTGCTAACCGGAACTCTGACGGCAGTGCCATCTAGCTTTCCTTTTAATTCAGGAATGACAGAACCAATTGTTTTTGCTGCCCCGGTTGTAGTTGGCACCATAGATAATCCGCAAGCTCTTGCTCTACGCAAATCTTTATGATTACCATCAAGAACATTTTGATCATTCGTGTAGGCATGTATAGTAGTCATAAAACCGCTTTTTATGCCTAAACTAGAATGTAGGACTTTCACAATCGGAGCAAGGCAATTTGTAGTGCAAGAACCTGCTGATATCACTTTATGCTCTTTTTCGAGCATATCGTTATTCACACCATAAACTATAGTGACATCAGCATCCGGAACTGGAGCAGAGACAATTACTTTCTCTGCATTGTGCCTTATTGCTTCTTCACGTTTGTTGAATGCACCAGTACATTCAAGTATTACATCAACATTCCAAGGAATATTTTCAGGGCTCCGTTCTCTATACAAAGAAAACTTTCTGCCATTTATGGATAGCCAATTTTGAGACTCATTAAAATCAATATCACCACTGAATTTGCCATGAACAGAATCATATTTAATCAAATGTGCATGCTGCTTTGCACTGAGTGACCCATTTACAGCCACGACTTCTATTTGCTCACCATATTTTTCTATTTCATAAATAGCACGCAATACACTTCTGCCTATTCTACCAAGACCATTAATTCCTACACGAATCGTCATCTCTTCATTCAAAAAATTTAATTATAGAGGATATCACTTGATATTTCATTCTATTCTTTTGCTTTTCTATCGATATGAACATTATAGCAAGGAGACAGGGCTAAAAACTTGCTTGACAAACTCCGCCAGCCCCCTTATCATGGTACTGAAGCTATTTATTTATCTTCTCTGTACAGATTAAATGACAAAAAACTCACGTATCTGGCGTCTCATGTTTAATTTTTTGCACTATGTGCACCTTATGTCTTTATAAAATTTCTAGGTTTTTACCTAATATAAGCTAAAATGCGCTTATAAAGCATTTAAAACATAAAAAAACGCCAACTTAAAAAATGGATAGTGAATAACTAGCTACTCTAGGGTTTCTTTTGCCTTTTTTTCTGTTTAGTAAATTTCTTAACGTTTATAATTTAGATTAGTTGCGGTTTAAAAGCAGCTGAGTCGTGGTTATTAAACGTTTAGAATAAAAAAACGCCATACTTGAAAGTATAATGTAAGTAATTAGCCAACCACGGGGCTTCTTTTGCCTTTTTTTCGTTTGGTAAATTTCTTAATATTTATGGCTAAAGATTGCACGAATGTTGCAATTACAAAAGCGTTTCTACTAGGAGGGTGTCATCCCAGTGCCCAGACACTGGGATCCAGGAATTTTATTAAGTTGGTAAGCATAAAAGTAGCCGTTTTACGTTACAATACAATGTTTTGATGATTATGAAAAGGCTGGATCCCAGTATCACGCACTGGGATGACAAGAAAGGAGCACTGCTATTATAGAGTAAAATGAGATCCCAGATACTGTCTCTGCTGTCAAACAAATTATCCAACAAAATTACAATTAAATGGTTGATTATTTTTAAGAATACCAAAAAAGACATGCATTAATTTTCGCATTAACGCAAGAACTATGACTTTTGGACATTTGCCTTTACTTGCTAGACGCTGACAAAACTTTTGAAAATGATTATTATGGTTTTTGACTACTATAGCTGGCATATAAAGAGCTTTTCGAATACGCTCAGATCCTATTTTGCATATGCAACTTCTCTTACTTACTGACGATCCCGATTGATAATGTCCTGGATTTAGACCAGCAAAAGCTGTAAATTGTTTAGCATTGTCAAAGTTATCAACTGATGGCATTTCTGCGACAACAGCAACAGCAGTAAGATATCCTATACCTTTTATAGTCTTAAGGTTTTCCACCATATTTTTTAGATGTGGATAGTTATTTATATGCTCATTAATTTCTTTTTCGAGAACAATAATTTGCTCCTCTATTGCCAAAATTACTTTAGATATAGCTTCTTTGCAACTGGAATGCATATTTTTGTTTTCCAAGCGATTTGTCTGTTGCACCTTATCATCTTTTAGCGATTGCATGCAACGGTAAAGCTCCCTCAAATGCCTCATTTCAGGTGCAATGGGCTTCCAAAGAGCAGGTTTGTTGGCGATACAAAATCTAGCTATCATAGCTGCATCTGATTTATCTGTCTTATTTCTGAGCAGCTCACTTTTGCCAAAAGCTTTCTGGGTTTACTATACTGACATTATGTCCTAAATCGTGCATAAAAGTAGCCAAATCTTCTCCATACCAACTAGTTGCTTCAAGACATAAATGAGTAAGATTTGCTCCATGGCCATTGCACCAAACTACAAGTTTTGCAAAACCATCTTGATTATTTTGAAAGACTTTGTGTCGTTTTTTACTGTCCACTAACAAACATCAAATTTCTTTTTTGAAATATCCACACCCAAAATAGCATTTACTCCTAAGAAACTCACTCAACTAACTCTTCTTGTTGAACTAATATGTAGCCAAATTCGCTCGCTTTTTTGATCAAATTTTTTACAGTTCTATCTTTATAGCGTGTTTCATAGTATTCCATTCCTTTTTCTACATATTCCTGTCCGTATTTGAGCATACTATAAAATATGCATGCCATTTTTCTTGCAGTAGCTGTTATTGCTTTTGGTGCTCCTAGTCGTTTTTTCAATCTTCTGTAGTATGCACCCAACGCACTTTTACTATTTCCTACAGAATGAGCAGCTATTCGCAAAGCATTTGCAGCACGGTTAATGACTTTACGTGTTCTTGTGTTAAACACTTTTTCCCCTGTAACTTTATTAGCAGGACTGAGTCCCAACCACGATGAAAAGTGCTTTTCTGTTGGCCATTTACTATGGTTTATACCAACTTCTGAAATTATGGTTTGTATACTTAATACATCAAATCCAGGAATTTTAGTGAAATCCATACCAGTTATTCGGTGCAGTTCCTCATACAAAGCAAAGCTTGGCTTACTTTTGCTATTTTTATTCTTTTGCTTACTTAGCTGTTTGCTTTCACAAGACTTTGTTTCAAACGTTTTATAATAGGCTTCAATATTTCTATCACATTCTGCTATTTTTTCTTGATAAATATTATATAGTTCAAATTCTTGCTTTAGCGTGAATAAGTGTTCCTCTCTATAGTCACCAGCTAACGCTTTTGCAATAGTAGACTGATCATTTTTCATTCGCACGTCCCTGAATTCTGCCAATTTTTCAGAATCTCTTTCGCCTTCAATTATAGCTTCAATGATTTTCATACCAGTTATCCCAGTAATATGACTAATAACCTTGTGTAATTGTATATTCATTTGAATTAATGCCTTCTGCATACGCAGAATATGTGTAGATGCACTTTCAGTGAGATTTTTGCGTTGCCGCACGTAACTGCGCAATACACACATCTGATTATCTGGCCTAAACGATCCATGAAGCAGTCCGTAGCTATGCAGTTGTTGGAGCCATTGGCAATCTTGAACGTCAGACTTCCTACCAGGTACATTCTTTACATGCCGTGCATTTACCAATCTTACCTCGAATTTGTATGACTTAAGTATTTGAAATAAAGGAATCCAATATACTCCTGTTGATTCCATAGCTACTGTTGTAACTTTACACTTTTTCAACCACTGTGCTAAGTTATGAAGGTCTTCAGTAAAGCAGCCAAATTTCTGAACGCGTTGTTCATCTCTTCCTTCAGGTACACACACATAGTGTACAGCTGAACCAATGTCTATTCCTGCTGCATTAGGATTCACTATTTCTAATTTACTTTTTGCTTTTTTCATGGTAACTCCTACATATAATTTGTAATAGGGAAACGCTTCAGCTTGGAACGGTTGATAGTACAATCTCCTAACCGAGGTAGTCTAAATGACTCCATCAATGATTTGACCGTTCCTTCCAAAACCATGCTTGCATACGGGCACTTAGGCACCATTGAAAATGTCGGTCATAACTGCAAAGGCGCTCCCTGTACAACTATACTTGAAAACTACTAAAAACTTAAATTTGTGTGTTTCTTTCTGATTTGACAGATTTCGTCTGTTCGATGCTTGCATAAAATTGCCTCCAAGACTATAAATAAACTGAGAGTTTAGACTAACCTTGTAATACGGGATATAATTCCAAAAGATACTGTTCAGTCTTTAACTCTATGGGAGGGAAGCAAAATCTGGCTTAATGGCATTAGTGTCGCATCAGCTTCACCCTCCCTGTGAGGTATTTTAGCTCTAATGCCTCACATCATAAAGATACAAGTGTCACGCACTGGAATGACATCATAGGGGCTTGCATGACATCATTCTTTTTCTTGGATCCAAGTAGTCAGGGCACTGGGATGACATCATAGAGGCACTAGGATGACACCTTGACAATCGTCATTCCGCTACTTGTTAGCGCCGCGGTGGTATGACGTAGAATTTTATAACCCAGTGTCCAATCTGGATTCTAGTTAGCGTTTTTAGTAACTAAGAAAAGTGCTTCCCCCTTTTAGAGCACTGCATATAATAGAATTATATCGCAGTGCATTGCGAAACAAAATTCCCAATACTACAGGAGGCTTTATGAATAAGAAATTTCTCTATTCACCATTGTCAATAAAAAGCATAGGAGAAAACGGTGTATTTTCTGGTTATGCTAGCGTTTTTAATATAGTTGATAAACAAAATGATCTGATCTTACCCGGAGCATTTAAGGAAAATTTAAACAGAAATAAAATAAAACTCCTTTGGCAGCATAATCCTGACGAACCTATAGGTAGCATCATAGATATTTATGAAAATGATGTTGGTCTATATATAATTGCACATTTACTTTTGGGTATTCAGAAAGCAGAAGAAGTGTATTTGATGCTCAAAACTGGGGCAATTAACGGACTTTCCATCGGCTATATACCTATAGAGTATGATGTTGATCATAAAAGCGGAGCTAGAGTGTTAAAACAAGTGGAATTATGGGAAGTCAGTTTGGTCACTTTTCCTGCAAACTTAGCTGCTCAGGTAATCAATGTGAAAAATCAGAACAATGAACAGGAAATGTTAGCAAGGGCGATAGGAAAAGCAAATGCTGTACTTACAGACATGTGTATTTCTGCTTAAAGTGTATTATGCAGGCAAAAGCTTTACCATAATTTGACAACCCGCGTTAGTATTTATTTAACATTTATACTAATATATATAACTTTATCACTATTAAAATTTTCTGTAAATTAAAGTTAAAAAACAAGGTAATTTTATGTCAAATATTAATAATACGGTTAATTATGAAATTAATGTTAAACAAAAATACAGTTGGTCTACTGTGTTTGCTTGGTTGTACTTAAAAACGATTGGACGAATACTACCAAAGAAATGGAACAAATGGGCGGAAAATATTCTATATTACGATAAAGCTACTGGAAGTCATACTGATGGTCTTAAAACAACAGATGAAAGTGCTCAAATTGATTTAAAACCTGGAGTTGCAGTAAAAGAGAGTCAAAGTGAAGCAATAAGTAAGGATGAAGAGGTTCAAACTGAAGAAAATAGTGAGTTCACTGATGAGAGTTGTTTTGATACTATAGTAAATGATGAATTCATTGATGAAGACTACGATAGTATGGAAGAAGTAAGCATAGAGGAGGATGAAGAATTGAATGAACAACTGAGTCAGGAACTAGAACTTGAGCGTGCACAAAATGACTTTTTAGAAGAGGAAAATAGAGAGTTAAGGTCTAAACTTGCAGAATGCGAAAAAGATTATACGGAATTGGAAGATGTTTCAGGCCAACTAGAGGAAGAGCTCTCAGCAGAATTAAAGGAAAAATCTAAATTGATATTTGGACTAAGCGAAAGATTAATTGAGTGCAACATAGAATCTCTAAATGAAATAAAAAGACCTCTGATTGAAGTAGAAAAGGATATGAAAATAAATAGTTTAATGCGGTTAAATGAAGAATCAGATGAAGCGTTACAAGAAAAGCTTGCAGAACAAGAGAAGTTGATAGAGCAGTTACAAAAGGAACGGAAGCAAGCAGAAGATCAATCAAAAGCTGATATTAAGAAACTACAGGGAGAAAAAGAAAACATGGAAGAACAATTAAAAATAATGCAACAACAACTGTTAAATAATCAAGAACAACAAAAGTTGGAAGAAAAGTTAAAAGGTGTTGATAAAAGGTTAGAAGATATTGATGGAGAAACTAAAAAATCACAAGAACAAACAAAAGCTCACAAGCCAGATGCAGTGAGTTTGGTAAGCACAGTATCTACTGTAAAATCAACTACAGGCTCTAGTAAATCAACCCTTTCAAAATTACGAAACTTGCCCAATAAGCTTTCTAGGGATAAGGGTCTCAATAACTTTTTATCTAGGAAAAACGAGGAGTTAAAAAAAGGTTTTCCTGAATTTAAAGAAAAGCACTTTTGCCATAACGTGCTTGATGAAACCATAAAATCTCTATCAAATCAAGATGATGGCAAATTTGAAAGCAGTAAGCTGCTTGAATTATTAGAAAGTGATTTGAAACAATCCGCAAGGGAGATCATAGAAGCTAAGGTTAAAGAAGTTGTCAATAAACATTGCATTGAAAAAAATATAAAAGAACTACGAGATGGTACGTTAAAAGCCAAGTTATCACCTTCTGTTAGAAAATGCATAAAAAAATTAGAATTTAACAAACAAGAAGAAGGGGTAAATAAGATTGTAGACTCTATCTTGCACAGCTTTAATAGCAAGAATAATAATAATAACGACTCAGGAGAATTACTTAAAGAAATTGTTGTGAAAGAGCTAGTAGAAGCTAGAATGAGATTTTTTTTAGATAAGATTCAAGAGTTACAACTGACATCAAGCATAAGAGATAAATTTTTATCTACAGATCAGGGAATGTGTAATCAAACTCAAGGAGGAGTAAACGAATACCAATTAACAGAAAAAGCTAAAAAAGAATACACACCTAATTCCTCGATGAGTTACACTAATACTGTAAGCGTACATTCATTAAACAGCCAGAAAGCAGTTAGAGTAGGCTCTTAGCATAAAGCACCAGCTCCTCTTTTGTTAAAGTGTAGGAGCTGTCTTCCCAATGTTGCCTGAGCAACTCTAAGTTTCTACCTAAACTTTTTCCTGGCTGGTGACCTATATTTATCAAATCATTACCAGATAAAGGAAATTTTGGAATATTGAATATATTAGCAAATGAAATGTATTTATCAACATTTTCTCCAGACTCAACACCACAAATTCTTACTAAATCACAATATGATTCTCTACCAAATAAAGATATGTATTTTTTTTGCTCTTTTTCTGAGAGTTCTGTTTTGATATCGTTGGATAGTAAAAATAGCAGCTTTTTCTTTTGCTTGTTCGAAAGACGTAAAAACTTACTTATGTATTCTCCAAGACTTAGCCTGTCATTTTCTTTAGTGGTCCTAAGGAGTAACGCTAATTTTACTAGTGCATCAGTGCCCAAAAGAAGTGGCGAAGACAGAATTTCGCATTTTATTTCTTTTGGGATAATCTTTTGCAAAATATCAGATTCTTGCATGCTCTTAAGTGTTGGAAAAGGATCATTGCACTCCAGCAATTTAAGTATTTCATCTCTTATTCTCTCTCCAGAGAGGTTTTGGATCATATGCGAATGCTTTTTGCATACGCTTAGTATTTCATCACTCAAATCTCCGACACATATTTTTGCATGAAAACGAAATGCTCTTAAAATACGTAGATAGTCTTCTTTAATTCTATCTTCAGCGTTGCCTATAAAGTTTAACCTTCGCGCCTTTAAGTCCTCTATACCACCAAAGTAATCATATATATGGCCATGCTTATCTGCATACAGAGCATTAAATGTAAAGTCGCGCCTTGAAGCATCCGCTTGCCAATTATTGGTAAATTCTACTTTTGCATGCCTACCATCACATTTCACATCATGTCTTAGTGTTGTAATTTCAAAAGACCTCTGATTTAAGATCGCAGTGATAGTTCCATGTTTTAAGCCAGTTGGAATAGTTTTTATATTACGGAGTTTTAGCGCTTTAATCGTTTGATTGGGAGGCAAATTAGTAGCTAAATCGATGTCGTGGACATCACGCTGCAAAATTGAGTCTCTCACACACCCGCCGACAAGCCTAGCCTCACCACCAAATTTCTCTATGGCATCAATAATTAAACTAGTTTCACGGTCAACTTGCATTTAGTTAGTATATGCTGCAGTTCATATTATATGAAATGCTTGCAAAAAGCCCCATATAAAAATATACAGGGCTATGAAGATTTATTTTACACTTCCAATTGTAATATTTGTTGTTGATGAAATGTTTTTTCTGTTCTTGATTCCGCCATACTACATCTTGGTGAGCTTGAAGGGTTTTGCTTCTCAGAGCGCTCTATGTGCTGCTTTATCTCACTAACGCACTGCTCTACAACATCACCAATTTTTCCATCAGCATTTTTTGCCAATAACTCATCAAATCCCTTTTCAACCTCTGCTCTCTCAGAGATATCCTTTGAAAGGTTACAATATTCTAAGATCTCGTCTACCTGAAGTTTTTTTGCTAATAGGAAATCTTCTTGTTCTTGCTCTTGTTTAAGTTTGGTTTCCTCTTGCAGTTGTTTTGCTAAACTTTTATTTCTATCAAGCAATGGTTCGAAATGCAATCCGCCTTTGTTTATTATATGCACAATACTACTATCATCATAATCAACTTTATTGTATTCACCTGCACTTTTTGAACCTGAATTGTCTATTAATTCATGCAAAGACAGATCTTGGTTATCAACAGTCTGGTTCTCTATAACATGTAGCTTTACCTTATACTTTTCACAAAGTATTCTGCCTTCAACGTCAGGATCACCCCACCTACTGTTACGCATAATGTCTGCTGTATAATCATCTACAGTTTCACTACGGTGCTGGCCATTGTTATCATGACTATTGACAATTGCATTTGTAAACCACTTTGGTGGATTCTTTTGCGCAAATTCTTTACAATCATTTCTTAATTTTTCGATAGTAACTTGCTCTCCTGTCTGTTGTTCTAGACTTTGTCTGAACGAGTCAAAAAAGCAGCTTCCATTACCAATTGCTTGTCCTACATGGAAATTGTCAGGGTAAGGATTACTATTTAAAAGAGTTATTTCTTGTCCAGAGCTCTTGAACCTTTTCGGACTTCCAGTATCGTAAAAATCATTTGATAGTTTCCGTTTCCTAGGTTCAGCCATAGTTTTTACCTTAATTTGAGCTATATGTTACTATACCAACAAAATTATTAATAAGCAACTAATTAAGTATAGCAGAAATTTTTAAATTATGCAATAGTTGTAGCTTTAAATAGCAAATATGAGTTTTAACTGCGGTATAGTTGGGTTACCAAACATAGGAAAATCAACCTTATTTAATGCACTTACAGAGTCAAGTGCAGCCGAAGCTGCAAATTATCCTTTCTGCACAATTGAGCCAAATATAGGCAAGATTTCGATAAAAGATCAGCGTTTGAAACAAATCGCAGCAATTGCAGGCTCAGAGAAGATAATTTATAATCAATTAGAAGTTGTAGATATTGCAGGTCTGGTAAAGGGTGCGAGCAAAGGTGAAGGGCTCGGCAATAAATTTTTAAGCCATATCAGAGAAGTTGATGCTATCGTTCATCTGCTCAGGTGCTTTACGGATGACGATATCAGCCATGTACACAGTAAAATAGATCCAATATCAGATGCTGAAGTGGTAGAAATGGAATTAATCCTAGCTGATATTGATAGCATAGAAAAAAGGCTTCCTCAATTGGAAAAGAAAGCAAAGCAAGGTGATAAAGAGCTAAAGAGACAACTTGAATTAATGCAAGAGGTATTAGCTACTTTAAAATTGGGTAAACCTGCAAGAAGTTTGGAGAATATCGATGAAGATGAGATGAAGTCGCTTCAATTGCTGACAACAAAGCCCGTTATGTACGTTTGCAATGTTGAAGATACAAATGTTATAACTGGCAATGAATTATCTAAAAAGGTAGAGAGAATGGCGGAGGAAAATAAAAGTAAATTTTATTGTATTTCAGCAAAACTCGAAGCAGATATTGCAAATCTTGATACTGAAGAGGAAAAACAGAGTTTTTTATCAGAATTTGGCTTACAAGAATCAGGCCTTGATGGAGTAGCGCGTATTATGTATGAAGTGCTGAGTATGATAACTTTCTTTACTGTGGGCCCCAAAGAAGCACGGGCATGGCCAGTAAAAATAGGGTCAACAGCTGACAAAGCTGCAGGTGTAATCCACACTGATTTTGAGAAAGGTTTCATAAAAGCAGAAACGATAGGCTTTGCAGACTACATAAAGTATGGAAGTGAACCGGCTTGTAAAGACGCAGGAAAAATTCGCTTTGAAGGCAGAGATTACATCGTGCAAGATGGTGATATAATGCACTTTAGGTTTAATGTGTAGTTTATTATGCAGCCACTTATTTAAAGTTAAGTTTTCTGGATCCCAGTGTCTGGGCACTGGGATAACAAGAAAGGGAGCACTGGAATTTTTGTTTCAATATTTGTACATTAGCCATGCATCTGAACAGATACCTCCCCTAAACGGATACACTGTAGAAGGATAGTTTCTTCTCCCCAGTAAAGACTAGATTCCAGACTGGAATGACAGCAGTCCTACGTCATATCGCGATTCATTCCATAGCTGTACGAACATTCATTTTTGAAGGTAAATTGCACAGCAAATGGTCAGTGCTTGGCACTGGGATGACATCCTCCCTAGCGGAGATTGCTCTCAAATCACAATGTTCGTACAGTAAGCACTGACCACTTTGCTTCAATATTTGCGATGCCCCTGAACAGATACAAAAAATCTATTGTTTTTTTATAAATTAAATCCTAAGGCATTTTTTACTGTAGATTAATCATTTGATTATAGTATCATTTTAATTAAGCTTATGCTTGGGATATTTATGAAAAATATTTTATATTTTATATTATTAGCTGTTGTATTCGGATCACTGAGCCTATTTGCTGTAGAGCAATTTGAAGAAAAGAAAATTGAATCAGTTCATAAAAACGAAAATGTAGGTGTAAGGAAGCAAGATAGCACAAATCAAAAAGATGAGTTAAAAAGCAACGTCGATGCTAAACAAACACAAGAGGCTGAGAGCAAAAGATTAGACGGCACTACCGATAAAGAGAAACTGCAACACAACGAGAACAAAGCTTTCGTGGTTGAAAAAACTATAAGTGAAGGTGAAAGGATTGATAAAGATTTGCCAAATGACCAGCTAGAAGGAAGCACAGACAAATTTGCTCAAAATTTACCAAATGTGGCCAATAAAGAAGTGAATAAAGATTTGAAACCAGAGCCTTTGCCTTTAAGTGCTGATTTAAATGAGAATACAGCTAACCCGCAAAAAAATCTACAAGCTGATCAGAAGATTGATATAAAAGATAATGAACTTTCAAAAAGTGATGCGAGTCAATTATTAGAGGGAAAAAAAGAAAAAGTAGAGAATCAGTCTGAAGAAAAAAAAGTGAAAGAAACAAACAGTAATTCCAAGGACCGCAATAGAGTAAAACCTATAACTAAAAAAGATGAAGAAGAGCAAAGTGAAAAGAAAAGTTTACAAAAATGGACAAAGCTAAACAGAGAACCAATAAAAGAATGGGGTCATAAAGACATACAAAGCAAGTCAATATATAAACGACAATATGATAGCCTTAATGAGCATCTTCCTACAACTGTGTTTATTGATGATTACAGTAAGCAATTTTTTTACTGCATTAAGAAGAACAACTTAACTTGCTTAAGAGGAGTAATAAGTAAGCTAGAAAAAATTGGATTAACAATTCAAGAGATACTAAGGTTTAGAAATAAATTGGGTGATACTCCTCTCATTTATTCAGTTAAACAAGGTGAGGTAGACATAGTGCGCTTTCTCTTATTACAAGGTGCTGATCTTAGAGTAGTTAACAATAATTTTCAATCCCCAATTGATATAGCAATCGAAAAAAAGCAGATCAATATAATAAATGCGATTGCCGAAATGATGCCACATCTTTTGGAGGATAGAAAAATAGACAATAAAGAAAGCTCAGCAATGTACGATTGGGCTGTGAAAACGAAAGAAATACAGTGCGATAAGCAAGATGATTAGATTTTTGATATTAATTTTAGTTGGTCATTTATGTTATGGAAACGAAACAAATGATGAAAAAAATCAGATTAGTGATTTTTTAAACGCTTTGCGTGATGCAAAATACGTATCTTACAGTAAAAAAGACTTTGCTGAATTTTTGGTGCAGTGCCACAAAGAGGGCGTGCCAGAAGATTTTAAGAAAGGTTTTGGTTCTAACTTAAATGGAGCTAATTTTAACCAACTGTACCTAAGTAAATCTGTTTTTGATGGAGTAAGTCTGATTGGTGCCGATTTTTCTAACACCGATTTATCCGATGTGTCTTTCATTGATGTTGATTTACGTGGTGCTAATTTTTCCAATGCTAATTTACATGGCATTAAAATAAAAGGTACAAATTTGAGTTTTACAAAATTTGTTTCTGCAAACTTAACAGATATCGTATTTGATCAGTCTAATGTTAGTTATGCTGATTTTATCAGTTCCGATCTCAAAAAAGTAAGTATGCACAACGTAATTGGTTTGCATACTAATTTCTCGAATGTGAAAATGAATTTCTCCAACTTATCAAACTCGAATGTTAGCCACGTAAATTTTAGTGATAGTGAAATAAACGATACTGTTATGCAGAAAAACAACCTTGATAATGCAAGTTTCTTTGGAGTGGATGCATATAAATTAAAGATACAATTTTCTTCATTAAAAAATGCTAACATATATGGTGCAGAGTTAAAAGAATCAGACTTTACAGGTAGCAATCTTTCCGATGCTTGCCTTAATTCTTCTATCATAATTAACAGTAACTTCGACGAAACTGATTTAAGCAACACACAAATTTCCTATGTGAATGACGATAATTCAAGTTTTGTTCAATCTATACTAAATGGTTCCAAGATAAAACATGCATATGTTTCTGAAGCAAATCTTCATGATGCTGATTTATCCAATATTGATTTTAGTTTTAGTGAACTGCATCAAGTTAATGTCTCTAATGCTGACATTCGTCACGGAAAGTTTCATAATACTAAAGTTGCAAATTCTAACATGAATGGCTCATTTTTTGACCATTCACTATTCACCTCTGCGAAGATAGAAGATTCAGACCTTTCTACAACTTCAATGTATAAGATAAAAATCCAAGACTCTCAAGTTTATAACAGTACACTTTCTCGCCATAATATTGATTCCAGTGAAATAGAAAATTCAACATTCTTTAATTTATTAGCTGATAATTCGAGTTGGTCCAATTTAAAAGTAACTAATTCAAATTTTATTGAAAGCGATTTCAGATCTTCTTTGCTTCACACTAATGCCTTTAGGAAAACTAGTTTTTTTCTTAGCAATTTGAGTAATTCAACAATTAGTGATATGTCTTTTCTCTCTTCAAGCATATATAAAAGTTCAGTTGTTGATGCTCACTTAACAGGTTGCAAATTTGATAATTCAATTTTGATTGACAATAAAGGACAGAAAAAACTTGCAGGTTCAGAAAATGCTATAACTTCGATTAAAGATTTGCAAGAGAAAATATCACAGGGTGAAAAATTTAATGTAAATTATTCTTACTTTGAATTTAAGAATATGAATTTAGAAAATGCCGATTTTTCTAATTCAACATTGAGTAGAGCAAAGTTTGTAAACGTTAATTTGAATAAGGCAAATTTTGAAAAAACCGATTTGCGCTATACTGTCTTTGATAACTCTTCTCTTATTGGCACCAACTTATCAAATTCTAATTTAGAAGGTTCTAGCTTTTTAAACTCTGATCCAAAAAGCACCATGTTAAAAAATGCAAAGAAAAATGACCGTAAAAAGTGAGGGCGTATTATTGGTTCTATCCTCCCCTTCTGGAGCTGGAAAAACTACTATATCAGCAAAATTACTTGAGCAATCAACTAATTTAGTTAGGTCTGTTTCTATGACTACACGCAAGCCTCGCCCCGGCGAAATAAATGGAAAAGACTATTTTTTCGTTACCGAAGAAAAATTTCACGAGTTATGCAAAGCTGGCCAAATGCTTGAATACGCCAAAGTTTTTGAGAATTTTTATGGTATACCAAGAAATTTTATAGAGCAAAACTTAAGCAATGGAATAAGCGTTTTACTCAGCATAGACTGGCAAGGAGCATTTCACTTATTCAAGCTCATGAGAAAAAAAGTTGTAAGTGTTTTTATACTTCCCCCTTCAATGGAAGAGCTTAGGTTGCGTTTGCAAAAGCGTAATAGTGATGATGCAAGCGAAATAGAGCGCAGATTAGCCGAAGCTCAAAAAGAGATAAGCAAACGTGATAAATATGATTATGTAATAATCAATGATGATATTGACAAAAGTGTAGAAGAGATAAGCTCCATACTAAATAAAGAAAGACTTAAAAAATCAGAAGAAAAACCAAGCCTGGAAGATTTATAAAAAATCAATTTGGATATTTGCAGCTATAGTTTCTTATCCTATTTTAGCCAATAGCACGTTTCACAGTTTAGCTATATTTATTATTTTTTAAGATTAAATGGTTAAAATAGTAGCAACTGTTCAAGTGAGGATTTGACTATGATAACAGATTTTCTAATAGAAACTAGTTTTCTGCCTTTCCACCTATACATATACAACGTTTAGCTCAATTTAAAAGTCAAACTTCTTGGTTGTTAGTTTAGTGCTGACAACTTAAATAGCTTTTAATATTGAGGTTTTATTATGGGTATAGATATAACTGCACTAACTACTAATGCAGATAAATTAGGTGAATGCATAGATAAAAATAAAAAGCAAGAGCAGGATAGAAAAGACGAACAATTGTATGGCATTATAGAGAGAAAGGTAAAAAAAGAAGAACACAAGCGTGAAAAACCAAGAGGTCAAGATGGAGCTCTCAAGGAGTGTAAAAGGTTATTCAAGGAAGGTGCTAGCCCTGAAGTATTAACTAAATTAGAAGAATCACTTAGAGAACAAGAAAAATATTATAGGTATTATGTCCAATGCTTCCTTCCAGTGCTAGATAAAGCAATAAAACGATCGAAAAAAATATCAAATGAAACAAAAGAACGAGTAAAGCAAGTAATTTCAGAAATTACTGATAATAGCAAATATTGTTCTAATAGTATTACCCACAACCAAAATGATCGTAGGAATAGTGAAGATAGTGAAGCAGAAAGTGGCTACGGTAGCGATGTTGAAGATGATCATAAAGTAGAAATAAGCAACGAAATAACAAATAGCAATGCTCTATTACTAAAAGCGATCAAAAATGGAAATAACAGGAAATTTAAAAAATATCTAAAAGATTGTACGGATATTAATAGTGTAAAAGGTGAAAAAGACAACAATATTTTACACCTTATCGTGTCGTTGGAAAAGAAACAGAAATGCAAGTTTCTAGGTACCCTAATAAAAACGGTCACCGAGGAAGATTTAGCACAACTCATTAATAGTAAAAATCAGGAAGAACAAACGCCTCTTCATCAGTTGCTTCAGCATATAAAAGAAAAGAATGAGGATCGATCATGTACAGATAGAAAATTTGAAAAAACAAATAGGTATAAAGCCTTAGAGTTATTTCTACAAAATGGTGCAGATATTACTGTGCAAGATAAAGATGGAAAAAATGCTCTGCACTATATTGCTTCATTCAAAGGAGAACAAAAAGTTACATGTTTAGAGTTGATTTCAAATAAAGATGATGCTGTAAATACTACTAACAGGGAAGGATTAACACCTCTTCATCAGCTGCTTCAGCATATAAAAGGAAAGAATGAGGATCGATCATGTACAGATAGAAAATTTGAAAAAACTAAAAGGTATGAAACCCTAGAACTATTGCTAAAAAACGGTGCAGATATTACTGTGCAAGATAAAGATGAAAAAAATGCTTTGCACTATATTGCTTCATTCAAAGGAGAACAAAAAGTTACATGTTTGGAATTGATTTTAGGTTTAGTAAAAAATGGAACAATATCTAAAGATAAATTAGGTAAAGCTATAAATGCTAAGAATGGAGAAGGGAACACACCCCTAGAATTGGCATTAAAGAAAAAAGCAGAAAAAAGAAGTATCGAATACCTACCGCAAGGAACAATTTTTGATACAGCAACTGCTTATGACAATACAACAAAATTTTGTACAATGCTGCTAGAAATAGGCGCTGATCCCTGTTCTCTGGAGCTGAAAGATCCAAAATTCCATACTAAAAAGTACTATTTAACTTTACGAGATCTAAAAGATTATTCAGGGACTCCACAGAAAGCACAGGAGAAAGCTAAAGAACTAAAAGAGAAGCTTGAAGAAAAATACCACTGTAAAACTGCTTCAAAAAAATGCAAGTCTGGCATTAAAGAAGCAGGTTCTGGTATAAAAAAAGGAGTATCTGCTGTAGCAGGATTCATAGATCCAGCAAAAAGGACCCGCGAACTGTTAGCAATCACGATAACGATTACTGTTATTGCAATGGTAACATTTGCTTTCTTTCAGGGTCAAATGGCAATTGGAGCAGCCATTCCTATCATAGCTGTTGCTGGAGTTATATGCCTTACTTTAACTTTAGGATTTAGTGGTATTAAGAAACTTTTTGAAAAATCAACCAACAAAGCACAGGACACATTTAACGACAAAAACCGCTCTAATTCAACAACAGAGCAGAATCAAGCTTCGAAGAACCTTGTTAATAATGATCAACAGAATTTAAGGAATGAGACTAAAAATCAAGCAGTACAAGAGTCACCAAATCAATCAGAGCATACTGAGAGTCCTCCAGACACTAAAATGAGTGCCATATCAATAATGAACTCGTTGAAAAATTGTGTAGGGATAGTGTAACTAGTAAACCCTCTTCTCTGGCGCTATGAAATCAATCTCACCGCTCAGAGTTTTTTCAGCCACTTTTTTATAATCAATTTTTACGTTAATTTGCCCTTTCTTTTCTTCAAGCCACGCTATAGTGTGCTTCATCCAGTTTTTGTCATCACGTTCAGGAAAGTCTTCACGAGCATGGGCACCTCTGCTTTCCTCGCGATTAGCTGCGCATTCCATGGTAATAACCGCTTGTGGGATCATGTTAGCAAGCTCCAGTGCTTCAACTAAATCACTATTCCACATCATACTGCGATCCTCAAGTGAAATATCAGGCATCATTTTTGCTACCTTTTTTATAGCTTTTTTGCCTTCTTCTAAAACTTCAGCAACACGGAAAACTGATGCGTATTTTTGCATAGTGTTCTGCATTTCACTGCGTATTTTTGCTACTTTTAGCCCACCAGAAGCAAATCGCATTTTATTGAATCTATCTACTATCCAGTCTGTGCAGTCTGAATGCAATTTTTTATGTGGTGTACCGGATTTTAGTTTCTCTCTTGCTCTGAGCGCTGCAGCTCTGCCAAAAACCACAAGATCAAGAAGCGAGTTAGAACCAAGTCGATTTGCACCGTGCACAGAGACGCACGCAGCTTCTCCAATTGCAAATAGTCCATCTACCACTTCTTCCTTACCTTGCTTCAGCGTGATCACTTCTCCATAATAATTGGTTGGAATGCCACCCATGTTATAGTGAACAGTCGGAATGACCGGTATTGGATCTTTAGTGACATCAACTCCAGCAAAAGTTCTTGCGGTTTCGCTGATGCCCGGCAATCTGAGTTTTATTACTTCCGGATCAAGATGCGCTATAGTTAAATACATATGATCTTTTTTTGGTCCAACTCCCCTTCCCTCTCTAATTTCAATTGTTATTGCACGACTTACCACATCACGAGAAGCTAAATCTTTTGCTTTTGGTGCGTAACGTTCCATAAACTTTTCGCCCTGAGAATTAACGAGATATCCCCCTTCGCCACGGCACCCTTCTGTCATCAAGCACCCTGAGCCATATATTCCTGTTGGATGAAATTGTACAAATTCCATATCTTCAAGTGGTAATCCAGCCCTTACTACCATGCCATTACCATCACCTGTGCAGGTATGCGCACTTGTTGCAGAGAAATAAACACGTCCATATCCACCTGTTGCTAACACCACTCTATGCGCACGAAATCTATGTAATGTGCCGTCGCATAGCGACCAAGCAAGAACTCCGCAGCATGCTCCGGTTTCGCTATCCATAATTAAATCAATCACAAAGTATTCAACAAAAAATTCAGCGTTGAATTTAAGACACTGCTGATATAGAGTGTGAAGGATTGCGTGCCCAGTTTTATCTGCCGCCGCACAAGTGCGTTGAGCTGATTTTCCTTTACCAAAGTGAGTTGTCATTCCACCAAAAGAGCGCTGGTATATTTTGCCATCTTCTGTACGAGAAAAAGGTACGCCAAAATTTTCAAGTTCAATAACAGCTTTAGCAGCGTTTTTACACATATATTCTATTGCATCTTGATCACCAAGCCAGTCTGAACCTTTTATTGTGTCATATGCATGCCAGCGCCAATCGTCTTCACCGATATTACCTAAAGCTGCACTAATTCCGCCTTGTGCTGCAACTGTATGACTTCGTGTAGGGAAAATTTTAGAAATGCAGGCAACTGAAAAATTAGTTGCAGCCATCCCAAGCGTTGCTCTGAGCCCTGCTCCACCTGCACCTACTACTACCACATCATACTCATGTTCTATGATCTCATACGCTGACTTATCCATATTTACTTATTTTATCATTATAGGCTTATGATATCACAGAAGTAGAAAAAATCTATACAAGTTTTCTATAGCTATACCACCGCGAACCGTCACACCGCCACGAACCGTCATACCGCCGCGGTATCTCTTAACATAGATCCCTTACTTAACCGTCATACCTTAACATAGATCCCGCTAACAAGCAGCGGGATGACGGTTATCAGGCTAGCTGTCATCCCAGTGCTTGACACTGGGATCCAGGAAAGTTTGCTTGTAAACAAGCAAACTAGCATAGAAAGTGGTTACAACGTTTTCGATGAGATTATATGGAAAACTGGATTCCAGTGTCAAGCACTGGAATGACATCACAGGGGCACTGGAATGACACCTCTCTTGGGCTCTTTTAGCTATAAACATTAAGAAATTTACCAAACAAAAAAAAGGCAAAAGAAGCCCTGTGGTTATTATCCGCTTTAAAATATTGGCGTTTTTTATGTTTTAAACGCTTGACAAGCGAAATTCAGCTGCTTTTAATTGCAACTAACCTACGCTGCAAATGTTTAAGAAATTTACCAAGCAGAAAAAAAGACAAAGAACCCCCGAGTTAGCTAGTCTTTTACTATCTTTGTCGAGTATTGGCATTTTTTGATGTCTTGTAACGCTTTGTAAGCGCGTTCAGCTTATTTAGATAAAAATCTAGATGTAGATGAAGTTTTGTAAAGACATACAGTATCTATATACTGCAAAAAATTAAACATAAGACGCCGATACATTAAGTAATCCTTACCTTTTAATCTGCAGATTGGCAAAAGCAAATACAATAGCTTCACTGTCATGATAAAGGGGCTGGCAAAGCTTGTCAAGAAATTTTCTTATTTCATTTAAATTGCTTGTAACCTTCTTATACACTCGTCTTTACCAAGAATCACCATGATATCGATGATTCCAGGTGCATCCATTACTCCAGTTATAGGGGCGCGTAATGAGTGGTATACATCGCTTATTTTCATATCGTGCAATTTTGCACATTCCTTGATCTGAGAAGATAAAAAACCCTTATTCCAATTTTCATCACCGATCTTTGACAGAAATGACGCAAGTAACTTGATTATATCGAGGTTAGATTTGACAATTTGACGAGCTTCTTCACTTAAATCAAGTGGCGGATCTTGAATATAAAACCTTGCTAAATCCAGCAGTTCAGCCAGGTAATTTGCTCTTTTTTTTAGTTCCGTTAGCCCTTGCAGTAAATAGCCCTTTTTTTTGTCAGTTAGAGTATTTTCTCCAAGTATTAGAGCCAGAATATCTTCATTGCTCATATTACTAATATAGTGGTTATTCAAATGCTCCAGTTTTTTGAAATCGAGCCGTGCAGATGAACGACCAATACTTTCTAAATTAAACCACTCTATTGCTTGCTCATCGCTAATAATCTCATCGTTGCCGTGACTCCAGCCAAGTCTCAGCAAGTAATTACGCATCGCTTTTGGCAATATTCCCATCTTTTCATAATCGCAAACGCTTGTGGCACCATGCCTTTTGGATAGCTTATTCCCATCTTCCCCATGGATAAGCGGCACATGTGCAAAGCGTGGAATGTCAAAATCAAGAGCCTGGTATATTAGTAGTTGTTTAAAGGTATTAGTAAGATGGTCAGAACCACGTATTATATCAGTTATTCCAGCATCATGATCGTCAATTACGACAGCAAAAATATATGTTGGAGTGTTGTCAGAGCGTAAGATCACTATATCATCAAGCTGGTTGCTATTTACTTTGATTTGGCCGTATATTTTGTCATTAATGACGATCTCTTGCGAGTCTGGCACTTTGAAACGGATAACTGACCTCACACCCGATGTCATTCCAGCACGTGACCACATATTTTTCCAGTGTCGGCTACTTGGATGACAAGAAGGAGGTTTTGTAGTACATTTATGCTTGTATATCTTGCCCTCTTCTCTTGCTTTTATTTTCTTTTCTGCAACTTCATCCTCAGGGCAATAACAGTGATACGCCTTACCCTTCTCAACTAAAAGGTTTGCTACTTCAATGTGCCGCTCTACTCTTTTTGATTGGTATATTATTTCCCCATCATAGCTCACACCGAGCCATCTTAGCCCTTCTATAATTGTATCAATTGCTTCCTGTGTTGAACGTTTTCTGTCGGTGTCCTCAATCCTTAGCAAAAACCTGCCACCATGGTGCCTCGCGTAGAGCCAATTAAATAACGCAGTACGAGCCCCTCCAATGTGCAAAAACCCTGTAGGTGATGGAGCGAATCTAGTGACTATACCTGGCATATTTGTCTGTTACAGTAATGTAAATGATAATAGCTAAAATTTATGTTTGTAACAATTTAGAATTTATTTATTCTGAGAGATTAAATTTTCTTTATTTTCAATAAATTGTGTTGTATAATTTATTATTGGTTAAATAGTAGGTGTATATTATGAATGAAAAATTCAAAGATCTGGTCAATGCAATCAAAGAAGGCAATTATGAGAGAGTGGAAGCCGCTCTGAGTCCCAGGCAAGCAACCCTTAATAATTAACTTAAAAGAAGATGGGAAAACTCCTCTTCATATTGCTTTAGAGCAGTCTAATCCTAACATTCAAATTATAGAATTATTACTGGGCGCAAAAGGATTCGAGGTTAACTATGGCTACACCGGCCCATTTGATAAAACAAAACAAATAGTGCGGGGAGATAATTATTTACACATAGCTGCAAGAACAGGAAATAAAGAGGCATTTGTAGCCATTTGCAAAAAGAACATTGCTTCTGTAACTGTGCATAATGAAAGCGGAGATAATCCATTTCATGAAGCAGCAAGAAGCAAGATTCTGCTACCTGCAATCAAAGAGATTATGAGGGATTTAGAAGAAGGTACTAAGAGTAAGGTTGAAAAAGCAGAAGAAGCTAAAAATTGGGGGGAAGTAAAAAGATTAAAAGAGGAGCTTAAATGTAATAACAAATACATTAAAAATGCACTCTGCGATAAAAGCTGCTTTCTTCATGGGAGAGTAGCGGTAGCTCCTCTTTATTTTTTAAATGCTGCAGAACGGGAGGAAGCTAAGCAAATCGCAGGTATAAAGGGCGGTTTTATATGTAATAGAAAATTTCATTTGTGCTTATACATAATAGGAGCTATAGCGTGTATTGCTGCCTTGTGTTTATCCTTGTACTTTTTATTTTTGGTTTCTCAATCTCTTGCACTAGCTTCAGTAGCTACAATAGCTTCTGGAGGATCTACATGTTTGTTGTTTAAGGCATGTAACGGGATATACGGCTTGTATGATGAAAGTACTATAGTGACAGATCCTGATGTTATGCAACTTTTAGATGGTGGTTTAGCTGCAGCATGAAGCTAGAAATTACCTGCAGACAATGATATAGAAATTTACTTTCTCAAGCTAAGAAAGTATACTGATAAGATGACAGAAAAGAAGTACAGTAAGATTTTAATAGCAAACAGAGGGGAGATTGCCTGCAGGATTATCAGAACTGCCCATAAGATGGGTATATCTTGTGTATGCGTATATTCGGATGCAGATGTAAATTCTGTGCATGTAAGACAAGCAGATGAGTCAAGATGTATCGGCCCTTCGCCTTCTTGCCTCAGTTACTTAAACATTGAAAAAATATGTGAAGTAGCAGTTGAAACAGGTGCTGAGGCAGTTCATCCTGGCTATGGTTTTTTAGCAGAAAATCCAGATTTTCCACGTGCTCTTCAAAAACATAATATAGACTTCATCGGCCCCAGTGCAGAAACAATAGAAGTTACAGCCAACAAAATAACAGCAAAAGAAGCGGCAAGAAAAGCTGGAGTGAATGTAGTGCCAGGATATATGGGTAAGATTAGCGACGCTGCCCACGCAGCTCAAGTTGCTGAAGAAATTGGCTTTCCGGTTATGCTTAAAGCTGCATCAGGCGGTGGTGGCAAAGGAATGCGAATTGTAAATTCCAAAAAAGAAATTGAACTAGCGTTCACATCAGCAACAAATGAAGCAGAGAAAAGTTTTAAGGATGGCAGTATCTTTATAGAGAAATATATAGAGTTACCAAGACATATTGAAATACAAATCATAGCAGATAAATATGGCAATATAGTGTGTCTTGGAGAGAGAGAATGCTCGATACAAAGGAATAATCAGAAAATAATAGAAGAAACGCCAAGTCCATTCATTAGTGAAGAAGTAAGACAAAAAATGTATGCCCAATGTGTTTCTTTAGCAAAGCAAGTTGGCTATTTTTCAGCAGGCACTGTTGAGTTTGTTGTAGATAAAGACCAAAACTTCTATTTTCTTGAGGTAAATACGAGATTACAAGTTGAGCATCCAGTAACAGAATTTATCACTGGAATAGACATAGTAGAAGAAATGATTAGAACTTCCTGTGGAGAAAAACTAAGGTTTAGTCAGGATGACATTAAACTTACTGGTTCTGCGATGGAAAGTAGAATTTGCGCTGAAGACCCATCGAAGAAATTTTTCCCCTCCAGCGGAAGGATAAAATATTATGATAAACCGGATGAAAATGATTATGTAAGAATAGATGATGGAGTTGCTGCAGGTTCAGAAATTAGCACGTTCTATGACTCAATGATTGCAAAAGTTATAACATATGGAAAAGATAGAGTAGAAGCGATCAGCAGAATGCAAAAAGCATTGTCTGAATGCTATATAGAAGGAGTAACAAATAATATAGAATTTCTAGAATCCATCTTCCATCACCCAAATTTTATTGCAGCAAAGCTCCACACGAGATTCATTCCAGATCATTACCCTAGTGGGTTTCACGGCGATTTTGTTACAGAGGAGTATATTAAAATATTTATTTTCACTGCGTTATATATTCATTTGGAAAATGAAGAAAGGTACCATCATAAAGCAGTGAATGAAACATCTCAGGTGTCATTCCAGTGCGTGACACTGGAATCTAGTAAAAAAGAAGGGGCACCAGTATCAGCTACTCGGATGGCAGGTGACCGTGCAAGAGATTTATTCATAGTGAATATAAATGACAATGAGTACTCCGTAAATGCAAAATACCAAGATAATATATTAATAACGGTATATAATCACAATAAATACTCCGTTATAGGCAAGTGGAAATCAAGTTATAGATTGCTATATATCACAATTAATGACGATACCAATATAGCACTTAAAATAGAAAGACAAGGCAGCAAGTACTTCATAAGGCATGCAGGCATGAAAGCTGAGTGTTGTATATTTAAGCCTCATGTAGCTGAATTAAGTAGGTTAATGCTAAATAATGAAACAGAAGGGATTTCAGCAGATGCTGTAAAATCCCCAATATCTGGTTTATTAGTTAAATTGCACGTAAATGTAGGAGATCAGGTGGAAATAGGACAACCTTTATTTGTGGTGGAGGCAATGAAAATGGAAAATATCATATGTGCTGAAGCAGCAATGGTGATAAAAAATATTCCCGTTCAAGAAGGAAAAAATGTGCAGATCGGTGATGTAGTCTGCTTTCTTAAATAACACAAGAAGTACAAACTTGACCCAAACAAGATAAATGAAAACACTTGATGAGCTATGGCAATGGCTATTGGTATGTGTAACAAAAGAGTAACCACTCCTAAAATTATCTGAATGATGATGGAGAGCAGCATAATATATACCGGTTTTACGCTAGCATTTTTTACTGTGAGTATTACTACCAAAGTTAGTATTAGCAATGCCAGTGCTCGATGTATAAATTGCACTGTCGCTCTGTTCTCAAAGATATTCAGCCATATAGGCTGTAAGAAAAATAAATCTTCTGGAACGACTTGTCCGTCCATTAGTGGAAAGGTATTGTAAATCAAACCAGCATTTAATCCCGCAACAAATGCGCCGAAAATTATTTGTATTACAATTAGGACCAAAATCATCCTTGCGTAGTATATAGTGTTACCACTAACCTTAACTTTTGTTTGTTGTGGCCTTATCTGATAATCAAAAAATTGATATGACAATAATGCAAAGATAATTAATGCTAATAATAAGTGAAGTGCAAGCCTATAGTGGCTAACATGAGGTTCAGTTACTAAACCACTTTTAACCATATACCAACCAGCAAAAGCTTGTAAAGCTCCAAATAATAATGCCACAAATAGCTTTATTACTACCTTTTTAGATATTTTTCTTCTTAATATGAAATATATAAATGGCAGGACAAAAACTAAACCTGTTAGTCTTGCAACCAATCTGTGTATATATTCTATTAAGTATATAGCGCGAAACTCCTCCATACTAATACCATAGTTAAGTGCTTTATATTCAGGTGTAGCTTCGTATTTTAATTTTTCTTGTAGCCAGTCTTGTTCACTCAGTGGTGGTAATGTTCCAGTAATTGGTTTCCACTCCGTGATTGACAATCCTGCTTTTGAAAGTCTGGTAAATCCACCAATCCCTACCATGAGAATTACCATGACCGAGCAGAGAAAAAGCCAAATAGCTACAGGTTTTGCTTCCATAAACCATGCTGAGTTTTGTTCCATCGCTCAGGGTAAAGAATAAATTCCCATAAGGCAAGAAAAGCTGCAACACTATGTAGCAGACTATAGACCGGAAAAAATATCGATACTATATAAAAATAAAAAGGCATCTTTTGCTGTTTGACAGCTATTACCAAAAGAATCAGGTTAGTAACGTATACCACTACAAAGTAGTACAAAAATAATTCATTTAAAACTTTAGTTAATATCAATGAAAGCAGTAAAAATGGAGTAGTAAAAAATATAAAAGCTGCAGAGCCAACAAAAAGATTCAATAGCAAAATTCCCTTAAATCCAGTGTGTTTATAAAGTGACTTTATATTTTTTAAATGAACAATATAAGTTTGCATATAGCCTTTGATCCAGCGCGCTCTTTGCTTAATCCAAGCAAATACAACAATTGGTGACTCTTCCAATGTTTCTGAGTCAATCATCCTGGTTTTATATCCCATTTGCGCAAGTCTCAAACCGAGGTCAGCATCTTCGGTAACACTGTAAGCATCCCAGAAAAACACTTTTTTTAGAATTTTTACTGAAAAATGATTACTGCTACCACCCAAAGGCATCGGCATGTTCATTTTTTGGAATCCAGGCAATAAGTATTGAAACCAGTTCATATACTCCAGAGAAAAGAATTTTGTGAGAAAATTATAATCACAATTGTAGTAATTTAATTTCGCCTGTACACAGGCAAGCTTATCGTCGTCCTTATTAAATTCAATCAGTGCTTTTTTTAACTGCAATGGGTCTGGTTTATCGTCCGCATCATATATTACTGCATACTTTCCTCTAGCAAAGCTCATAGCATAATTGCATGACTTGGCTTTTGTTCTAGGCAAAGAATGAGGCACTTTTATTACTTCAAAATACTGCGGTAAAGTGTACTTTTCTATAGCTGCTAGCGTTTCTTGGTCATCACTTTCTACCTGAAGCTTCACATCTAATTTTGATTTTGGATAATCCAAACTTTCAATGCTTTCGATCAATTGCTCTATCACTGCACTTTCTTTAAAAGCAGGCAATAAAATAGTATATATAGGAAAATCTTCTTCATTCAGCTTACTATAATCCACTTTTTGGTTGGAGGTTTCACATAAGCTAAAAACTGTAGCTATAAACTTGAATAAATAACTAGAACATCCGATTATAAATATCAACATCAAAGCAAAATATGTATATTTCTCTGTTAGTGTTAAAATTGAAGTTATAGCTCTTTTTACAATAATCCGAACAGACCGTAATATGCTACTGGCCTGCTATAGCCATAAACACATATCTTATCGCATTCGGACTATTATAAGAAAGGCTATACAATAAAGAAAGAAGCAAAAAATATTGAGCTTAGTTTAATGCTTTTAGCTGAAAAATTAGGATTCTTGTAATATAAGTAGTTGCTTGCAAATTCTGAAATACCAAAGTGCGAGTTAAGAAGATTTAAAATCTGTTCGCTATCCACTTTTATTAATACATAGTCAATACCGTAATGAGCTTCGACCCAACGGTTGATATCTCGGCTTGTTCTCTAATTGCATGAAAGTCAATAATAATTTTTTGTATCATGAAAAATATTTTTTGATGTAAAATTCAGCTCTAATACAACCTTTTATTTACTATCGTATTATCTTATTCAATCAAAAGGGGTTTTATTGGCAATAAAAACACCAGCACTAAATTTCTAATTAATCCCTTTTAAATTATGCAGCCAATGAATATGTGGATAAATACGCCACACACATTTAAAGTATTTATCCACATATTCATTAAGCTTATAAAAACTAAGGTATCATTCTTTCCCTCCATAGTCTTAATATAAGTTAAAATAGCATGCTTCCATGGTTCTCTCCGCGGTCTGATATGGCTAATTTGTATTTTAGCCAAGCCGCACTATACTTGTTAGGCGGAAGTGGACGGCAACATGTGTCTTACGAAGTCTATGCTTCAACCTAGGATCTTGCTTATCCCTTCCATCGGCATTGCTATCTTTACTTTACATCAAATTATCTACTTTTTGCATTTATTGATAACAAAATTCTGTTTTACTAACCAATATCCTATGCATAATTACAGACAACTTCCGCGCTACGGCAACAATTGCTTTCTTCATACCCTTCTTTTTTGCAAGCCTCAATCCCCAGCTTCTCAATTTAAATTTCCTTTTACATTTTACCAGTAAGACTTGTGCTGCTTCGTACAACACATTCCTACATTCTACTGGTCCCATTTTTGATATACTTCCATGCCGATCAATCTCTCCAGAAGCGTACTGTCTTGGGCTCAATCCCATATAGGCTCCAACTGCATAAGATGTTTCAAACCTATATGCATCATCTATCGCAGCTTTGTATGTCATTGCTACTATAATACCAACTCCTGGAACAGTAGTTAATAATTTACAATCCTCATCTTTTTTACCTTGCTCTGAGAGCATTTTGTCAAGTTTTCTTATCGATTCTTCTATTGTTTCTAAGCTATGTACTAATACTTCAATTGAGTTCTTGCTAATTTCATCTAGCTCATTAATTATTTCTTGCACTTTTAAAACGAAACTTGTAGATCTGGCACGCTGATCAATTTTTATCCCGTATATTTTTAATAATCCTCTTATTGTTCCCTCAATTTTCCCTCTGCTACGTGTTAATTGTCTTCTGCTTCCAAGCATTATTTTAATCTGACAAGCTTCATCTGACTTTACTAATACCTCTTTAAATAGCCCAACTCTCATCATTTGTGCTATACCTCTTGCATCATTTTTATCATTCTTATTGATTCTTGCAGACAATGCTGCTGCCATATGCCTTGCATCTACACAAGTTACTGGCAATCCAAATCTCCTCAATTCTTTGCACATTGATATTGATAGTTGTCCACTTTCTATCCCTATTGCTTCATATTTTTTGCTTTGACTAAGCAAATACTCCGCTATTGTACTGCTTTCACTTACAATAACTTCTTCTTTAACAATTTTTCCTTTCTCATCAATGATACTGATAAAAGTTTCCTTGAGTGAGACATCTAATCCACTATAATATTTCATGAGGCTGCTCCTACTGTAAAAGTTTAAATTATTTTTGAAGAACTAATTCTATTGAACTTGTTACTTCGTGCTAAAATAATGGAGTATGTCTCTCCATCATTCAATAGCAATTACAGTATGTGTCTTCAACCATAAAAAAAGTAGTATTATTTAATTTTTGCCAAGGAATTATATTAAATTTATAGTAAAAAAGTTTCTCTGGCTCTTTGCACAAACTAGAATCAAACTTAATTTTTTCTACATTATCAGCTTGAAGTATAGGCAATTGTTGCATTGAACCTAATGCAATTTTTTATTTAAGTCACGTGAAAATGAAGATATGACCTCGCTACTACGCTTATCATCTTTACGTTCATGCATTATTTTTTTTACAGCATCAGCAGCTATATTCACTGTGTTAGTCTGTAAATCCCCAAGAGCTTTTTCAACTTGGTCAGTGACTTTCTTCAAGTTAGAATGGGCATTGTCATCTAATGTCTGATCTAGCTGCTGTCTATTGTGCTTAATGATACTATTAGCTTTATCAAGTGCTTCATTCATCATTTTATTAACTTCTGCATCTAATTCTTTGTATTTTTTAGAAGATTTTTTGTAATACTCCAACATATCTTTCCTGAATTTTTCAGTTTCTTCACTTGAAAATTTGCTTTTGTTACGCTTATTGTTAAGCGCATTTTTTATCACTTTCTTTAGCAATTTATACGAAAGGACAAAACTTACCAAGAAGGCAAGACCGATAATCAGTGATGTAGACATAAAAACCCCTAAAATTCTTTGGACACCAAGTCAGCAATAAATTCCTCTTCAATTTCAGAATTAGTCAATTTAGTATAATAAATTAAAGCAATACTAGTAGCCATTTGTTTTAACTGATCAGTATATTCAGATTTAAATTCTGCCACTTTTTTTTCAATAAGCTTGCTCTTTTTTTTATCTTCCTCTTCTAATATATTCTTAACATTAGCTCTCATTTCTTCTACCTGAGCAAGTGCATCATCTATGATTTTTTTTGCCTGTATTCTAGCTTGGTTTAAAGCGGCATTATACTTGGCAACCTGATCTTCCGTGAGTCTTAAAAGATGAACAGAACTATTAAAAGAATCCAATACTTCTTTACTTCTAGTGATTATTATTTCATCTAACTTTGGCAAAAATAAACAACTTACTACGAAAAAAAGTGAAGAGAAAAAAATTAAAAACCAAAAAACTTGAGAAAAGAAGGTTGAAACATCAAGCTGTGGCATCTGTTAAGCAGCAAATATTAATAACATTGCAAGTACAAACGCAAGCAATCCCATGATTTCAACCATGGCAGCACCAATATAAACATAACTTTTCATTTTACCTTCTGATTCAGGGTTTCTCGCAATCCCATTTAACATAGCAGAGAAGATATTAGCTATACCTAAACCAGCACCGAGCATTCCAAACACAGCTAAACCAATTGCTATAAATTTTAAAGCTACTAAATCCATATATTACCTTTAATTATTTCTTTATAATATAATTGTAAAATATTCTACAAGGAAGTCAATTACTTTACTGCATCTGACAAATATACACATGTTAATATAGTAAATATATAAGCTTGTAAAATTGCAACAAATACTTCAAATCCTATCAATGCAATTATGAACAAAAACGGCGCAGGAGTGAAAAATATGTTCATATTTACAATAAACCCTGCTATCACTTTGATGATTGTATGACCAGCAATCATATTTGCTGCAAGCCTTATTGATAGGCTAACCGGCCTTACTAAATAAGCAAACAACTTAATAATAATTATTATAGGTGCAAGCCACGAAGGAGTTCCTTTTGGTAGCAATATGCGTAAAAATTCTACTCCCCTTTCTTTAAATCCAACAATCGTTATATAAATAAAAACCACCATCGATAAAGCGAAGGTGACTATCACATGACTTGTGACCGTGAAACTATAAGGAAGAACACCAACTAAATTACACGATAAAATGAAAATAAATACTGTGAATATCAATGGAATGTGCTGCAAGCCTTTGCTTCCAGTGTTATTTTCTATTATTGAAATAACAAAATCATATACATACTCAACTGCAGCTTGCAAATATCCTGGTATTACTGACCCCTTCTTTATTCCAAAAAGCAAAAAGAGTATCATCAATATCACCGAAATCATCGTGAAAAAAGATGAATTGGTAAAGCTTACGTCATACCCAAATAACCTAGGTAACTCTATTATTGTATATACTTTAAATTGCTCTAGCGGATTTAACGCCATTTTGACCCTATGTACTTGAACTATAACAGTAAATAAAGTATGAATTTTATAGGACAAAGTCAAGGGTTAAGATAAGGCTCTGTGTTATTATAACATTGATACATTAACAAAATATGTAATTAGAGTGTTAATTACAGTCAGCTCTGTATTTTAAAATTTACTAATCTTATTAAATTATTTAACTTAACATCTTATTTTAATTATAATTTAATTTTTAGTGAGGTATATAATGGTGCGCCAAGAAGTGCTTGGAGAACAGTTGGTGAAAATCCAACACAAACAAAGTCTAGCCAAAAGTTTGGAGCAGACCACTATGTTGCATGAGGTAACGAGTGTAATAGAGCTAGTGGGATGGACAATGCAGGGCACAACGGAAGTGAAGGAGTGGAGTCCCGAAATACCTGAAGACATAGAGGTCGACATGTTCATGGCCATGGAAGACAGCATGAAGGATAACGTAAAGGCAAGTTATCACTCACTCTATCGGGATCTGAGACCGTGCCATGTATTGAAATGGACTTCAAGTGAACTTGGGAGATCCCATGCATTCCTATTAAGGTACGTTGGAACAAGTCAACAAAGGCAAGAACTAGCGGAAGATGCAGGGGAAGTCGGACTGATTGATAGTACTCAGAATGTGGGAAAGCCACGTACAAGGGGAAGCGATCAGCAATATAGTAACTGGAATAGGGATTGCTATGCCAATACAACGGAGGTAGGAATAACATGCGATATAAACTAAACCAGATAGCAGTAAGAGCAAAGCAAGATAAGCGACTAAAATTCACATCGTTAGTCCATCTGATAAATACAGAGAATCTTGCGAGATGTTATAAAGAACTGAAGCGTAACAAGGCTTGTGGAGTAGACCAGATAACAGTGGAATCATACGGAGAAAATCTGAATGAGAAACTCGAAGTGCTAGTAGAAAGTATGAAGAGGAAGCAATATCAACCACAACCAGTAAAGAGGGTATATATACCGAAAGCTGGAAGTAAAGAGAAACGCGGACTCGGAATACCATCGACCGAGGATAAATTAGTACAGATTATGCTGAAGAAGATATTAGAAAATATTTACGAGGCAAACTTTCTGGACAGCTCATATGGATTTCGACCTGGAAGAAACTGTCATCAAGCGGTAAATGCACTAGATAAAGCAGTTAAGTACAAGCCAATAAACTACATTGTAGAAGTGGATATCAAGAAGTTCTACGATAATATACAGCATAAATGGCTAATGAGGTGTCTAAGGGAACGAATAACTGACCCAAATTTGCTGTGGTTAGTAAAGCGGTTTCTCAAGGCAGGGATAGTCGAAGCTGGAAATTATGAAGCAACAAAACAAGGTACACCACAAGGCGGTATAGTAAGTCCTGTATTAGCAAATATATACTTACATTATGTGTTGGATTTATGGATAGAAAAGAAATTTAAATCAAGATCCAGAGGATATATACAACAAATAAGGTTTTGCGATGATTTTGTGGTTTGTTGCGAAAGTAAGGTAGACGCGGAAGAATTTCTGGAATTACTGAAACAAAGGCTAAATAAATTTGGGTTGGAAGTATCTGAAAACAAGACCAGAGTAGTAAAGTTTGGCAAGAGGGAGTGGCAACGAGCGATAAGAGAGAAACGAAGGACGGAAAGTTTCAATTTTCTGGGGTTTACGCACTATGGTGCAAAAAGTCGTCGTGGTAGATTAATGATGGGACATAAAACCTCTAAGTTAAATCTAGCCAGAAAACTAAAAGAAATCAAGGAGTGGTTGAAAATAGTCCGCGGAAGTATTCGACTTAAAGATTGGTGGCAAGTACTGAAGGCTAAATTAACAGGACACTATAACTACTTTGGTATTAGCGGAAATTATTGGTGTTTGAAACAATTTTACACATCAGTAAGAAAGCTAGCATTTAAATGGATAAATCGGCGTAGTCAGAAAAAGAGTATGACCTGGGAACAGTTTGTACACTACGTAGAAGTAAATCCATTACCAAAGCCAAAAATACATTTTTCTTTATATGCATAAGAGGGACGACTGTGAAAACTAATATTGATGAGCCGTGTGCGGGAAATCTGCAAGCACGGTTCTTTAGGGGGAGTTGTAGTAATAAAACTCAAACGAGAGGAGTAAAGCTACAGCTTCTACCGAACATTATTTACATAGGAGTGTGTATGACAAACACCAAGTTAGAGAGAAGCCGGATGTGGTGAAAGTCACAAGTCCGGTTTCGAAGTCGAGTGGGGAGAGGTGACTTTCCTCACTTAGATAACTAATGTGGTAAACCTTTTAGAACTTTGCAAAAATTTGCAGCAAAAAATAGAAAAACTGAAAGCAGAGATAGAAAACTTAAAAGCAGAAAATAAAGCTTTAAAGATAGAGAACGCTGAATTAAAGGAAAGGCTCGGTTTAAATTCAAAAAACTCATCCCTGCCCAGCTCAAAAGAGCTATACAAAATAAAAAAGGACAAGCCAAAAAGCGAAAGGAATGTTGGCGATCAGGTTGGGCATAAAGGAAATTTTCATGCCACAATGGAAGCGGATAAAGTAGTAAAAATAGAGTTGCCTAATATTTGCGAATGCGGAGGAGAGTTTGTAATATGCGAAAAACCTTATGTTCACCAAAAAGTTGATCTTCCGGAAATTAGGCCTTATGTAGTAATTGGAACATGGTCGTTGTTGGAGATGCAGAAAAAGAAAAAGTAGCAAGTTACCAGAAGGTGTTACGCCAGATACATTTGGTCCAAGGGTTAAGTCTATAATTGCAGCACTCAGGGGATTTTACAAAAACTCAAAGCGTGAAGTGGCTAGTATCATAAATGACATTTTTAATTTGAACATAAGTGTTGGCAGCATATCAAATCTTACTATTACCCACAAATATAAATGTACTTATAAATAAAGTATTACAATATTAGAGTTTGCAAATATTGAGGGTATAAAAATGGCAAACGAGAGTAATGAATGGGCTAAAAATGAATTTGGAGATGCTGTACTTGGAGATAAAAGATTAACTGACCGATTAGTAAAGATTGCTGATAGTTTGATAAGTTTACCTGAAAGCTCAATTAATGAGGCATGCGGAAGTTGGTCAGAAGCAAAAGCAGCATAACGTTTTTTTCAAAATGAGAACGTAAAAGAAGTCGATATTCTAGCTTCACACATTGATAAAACAGTTGAGAGAACAAAAGCTCATAAAAGAATTCTTGTGATTCAAGATACAACTTATATTTCATACTCAAGCCATAAGCGGATTGGGAACTATTGCTGGAAAAGGAGCAGTAATGCATACAGCCCTTGCTGTTAGTACGGAAGCTGGGAATACTGGATCAAAAGATTTACTCGAGGCAACTCATTTCTGAAGAAGAAAAAAGACTAAAGAGCCATCGTAACAACGTTCATATTGAGGATAAAGAAAGTATGAAATGGCTAGAAAGTTTAAAGAAAACAAATAATATTATAGATCTGGCCCAAACCGAAGCTATAACTGTATGTGACAGAGAAGCAGATATGCATGATTTTTTTGAACTTGCACATAATCTTAACTCAGCAATTTTAGTAAGAGCTCGCCACAACAGAAATGTAAATAAAAAATTCATGCATACCAGGAACAAGCAAAAATTATGGTCATTTATCCAAGGCCTCCCTTGCGCTGGAAAAGTAGAAGTTGAAATCCCTGCTAGAGATAACAAGCAAAAAAGGACAGCGTTTTTAGAAATTAGATTCGGAAAATTTATCACATGAAGGCCATATAAAATGTAAAGAAGGTCACATAAGATATAAACCGACAGAGTCTACAACTTCACGCAATTCATGTTGTTGAAAAAAACTCTCCTCCCGAAGCAAGTCCTCTAGAGTGGATGCTTTTTTCCGGTCAGTACTTTTGAAGAAGCTGTTGAAAAAGTTAGTTGGTATTGTTTGAGATGGAAAATAGAGATATTGCATAAGATTTTAAAATCTGGTCTCAAAGTTGAGGAATGTAGACTTGGAACAGCAGAAAGATTAATGAGGTATTTAACAGTCATGAGCATTATTGCTTGGAGAATTTTCTTTATTACATCAATTGCAAGAACTAACCCAACATTACCATGTACTGCCTTATTAGCTGAGGAAGAATGGAAAGTTTTATATGTTAAAATACACAGGAAACCATGTCCAAATATAGCCCCTACTATAAAAGAAGCCGTTTCGTGAACTTGGAGGCCATTTAGCAAGAAAAAATGACCCAAAACCAGGACCAATTACTCTTTGGAAAGGATATAAACGTCTCTTTGATTTAGCAGAAGGATGGCGACTTGCTCACGAACCTCATATTTGTGGGTAATAGTAAGATTTGATATGCTGCCAACACTTATGTTCAAATTAAAAATGTCATTTATGGTACTAGCCACTTCACGCTTTGAGTTTTTGTAAAATCCCCTGAGTGCTGCAATTATAGACTTAACCCTTGGACCAAATGTATCTGGCGTAACACCTTCTGGTAACTTGCTACTTTTTCTTTTTCTGCATCTCCAACAACGACCATGTTCCAATTACTACATAAGGCCTAATTTCCGGAAGATCAACTTTTTGGTGAACATAAGGTTTTTCGCATATTACAAACTCTCCTCCGCATTCGCAAATATTAGGCAACTCTATTTTTACTACTTTATCCGCTTCCATTGTGGCATGAAAATTTCCTTTATGCCCAACCTGATCGCCAACATTCCTTTCGCTTTTTGGCTTGTCCTTTTTTATTTTGTATAGCTCTTTTGAGCTGGGCAGGGATGAGTTTTTTGAATTTAAACCGAGCCTTTCCTTTAATTCAGCGTTCTCTATCTTTAAAGCTTTATTTTCTGCTTTTAAGTTTTCTATCTCTGCTTTCAGTTTTTCTATTTTTTGCTGCAAATTTTTGCAAAGTTCTAAAAGGTTTACCACATTACCTCACTTTTGCTCTATGATTATCTTTATTATCTTGCTTTGTCTACCTTATTCTACCACTCCGCTGAACGGATACAAAAAATTGGTAAAGAGGAAGGGAAAATTGAAGTTACAAAAACAATGCTAGCTAATAATGTTGATGTTAACACTATTGTCAAGTTTACTGGCCTTTCTATTAGTGAGATTGAAGAATTAAGTGTGAGCGGTTACAAATAATTTACCATTTCTTCTGGTTTCACTATCCTTTCAAACTCTTCCTCAGTGAGCAGTTGAAGTTTTGCTGCTGCTTCTTTTAGAGTGATATTTTCTTTATAAGCAAGCTTCGCTATTTTTGCTGCATTGTCGTACCCTATATGCGTATTTAATATAGTGACCAACATCAACGACTGATTCAGTAAATCTTTTATCCTCTCTTCATTTGCTTTAATACCAATTACACATTTTTCTGTAAAATTTAAACTTGCGTCAGCTAAAAGTCTTATAGACTGCAAAACATTGTAAATTATCACTGGCTTAAACACATTCAATTCAAAATGACCGTTTGAACCACTAATGGTTACAGCAACATGATTTCCCATAACTTGAGTGCATACCATAGTCACCGCTTCACACTGAGTTGGATTCACTTTACCTGGCATAATTGAAGAACCAGGCTCATTTTCCGGTAACATTATTTCCCCAATTCCGCATCTTGGACCAGAACCAAGCAACCTTATATCATTTGCAATTTTCATTAAACTGACTGCTACTGTATTGAGTGTTCCACTGAGCTCAACTAAAGCATCATTTGCTGCTAGCGCTTCAAATTTATTGCCTGCTGAAGTAAATGGAAGGTTAGTAATTCCTGCAACTTGCTTTGCAAAATCTTCAGCAAAACCCTTTTTAGTATTGAGTCCCGTGCCAACCGCAGTGCCACCTTGTGCAAGCTCATATATATCACTTAAAGTTGATTTTACTCTCTCTATCCCCTTTTTAATCTGGACTGCATAGCCAGAGAACTCCTGTCCTAGTGTTAGGGGCGTTGCATCTTGCAGATGAGTACGTCCTACTTTTATTATATCTTTAAATTCCTGAACCTTATTATCCAGCACCTTATGCAATTTTTCAAGATTTGGAATAAGCAAGCGGTTTATCTGGTCTGCTGCTGCTATATGCATTGCTGTTGGAAAGGTGTCATTTGACGACTGACCATAATTCACATGATCATTTGGATGTATCGGAGATTTACTACCCAAATTACCACCTAAAATCTCTATTGCGCGATTGCTGATCACTTCATTCATATTCATATTAGTCTGCGTTCCGGATCCGGTTTGCCAAACAACAAGCGGAAATTCATTATTAAATTTGCCATCTATTACTTCCTTTGCGGCTGCGCAGATTGCGTCCCCTACCTTATTATCTATGCTACCCTGCTTCATGTTAACATGTGCTGCTGCAAGTTTTACTATTGCTAATGCTTTAATCAGAGGCTCTGGCATTTTTTCTGTGCCAATCTTAAAATTTTCTAAAGAACGCTGAGTCTGCGCTCCCCAGTAATGTTCACTTGGTACTTTTACTTCCCCTAAGCTGTCTGATTCTATTCTCGTCTTTCTATCCATATTTTCCTCCTGGTGTTATGCAAACTGGTTCACTACATAATTTTTTCATGCCTACTTCTTGGTTAATTAAATCATACTAGATCCAAGTAGTCAAGTGTACGAACATTGCAATTTTCAGGTATAGCATTTCTCATAATAGTCCGAACAGGTCATAGGAAGGCAGAATCAACAGCACGACGAAAGGATTCGAATAGAGGAATGTTTTTCCTGGCTCTGTTTTTTATAGCAAACCAATGATGCTCAATTTTGTTGAAATCTGGAGAATAAGGCGGCAGATACAAAATTTCTGCACCAACCCCTTTAGCAAGCTCGATAATCTTATCAGACTTATGAAAAGTAGCATTGTCAAGAATGACAGTCTGTCCAGGTTCCAAGATCGGTGTCAAAAATTGCTCAAACCATCCATTAAAAACATCCATATTACAGTGGCCTTCAAAGGTTAACGGAACAACTATCTTTCTTCCACTTAAGGCTGCAACCATACTGATTCGTTGAGTTTTCTTTCCAGATTTTAAGGCATAAAACCGCTGTCCTTTCTGGCAATATCCGTAGGGGTAGTCTTCGGTGTTATCAATGCCAGACTCATCTATATACACTAAGTTTTTAGGTTCTTTTGTCGCTATAATTTTCAAAAATTCAGCACGTTTTTCTTCGTTTCTTTCCTTGTATCCATATGTCTTTTTTTGCGCGTAAATTCAATTTTTTTAAGGGCTCGATAGATCGTTTGGATACTAACGTTGTTCCAAAGTTTAGCCATTTCCGATAGAGTCTTTCCTCCGTGTTCTCTGGCAAATTTGGCAAAGGTATCCCAGTCGGTAATTTTGTGATTGTAACCCCCATTTCCAAGTTTTTTTGATTGAAAGTCTCCTGTTTCTTTTCTTCTTTGCTGCCACTCCCATAAAGTAGTTCGTCCAATCTTAAATCTTGCTGCCACTGTTTCTCTGCTTTCTCCTTCGTCTAGCGCTTCCATTGCTTTTTTTCTTAAATCATAACTATATGCTGCTGGCATTCAACCTCCTTATCATCATCTACCCTTATCCTATCACATCCGGACTTTTATGGAAAGAGCTATACCTTCTCGACTAAGAAAATTTTCTACATCAATTTTAACATTTTCGTGATGAACCATGTCAAAATTTAATCCTACACAAATAGCTTCATTAGCTATAGTAATCATTCTTATAGAGTTAGAAAAAGAGCCCTTAACATAATCTTATGCTTGCTTCAATGCTTTTATCACTGTACTTATCTCACCAGTACCTGCTTTAAGCTCAATAATAATAGGAATAGAGCTTAGCGACTTATCAGAACCGCGCACAAGTAAAATAATGTCTGCGTAACCTTTTCCAGCAAATAATTCGAGATAAAGTTTTAGGTGAAAACGATACTTAAAATTTATCAAAAACCCAGCTAAAAACCCATGATGACTTGATTCTTTACCGCTAAATAGAGTTTCTTTTTCATATTTCTTATAGACATTTGTAATATAATTAAACATTCTTCTAGCGTTCTTTTTTACTTCTTCGAAATCTTGATTACTCAATTTTGAAATTAAGCTCTCTAGGTCTTGTTGGTCACGATCTTTTTCTATTTCTGTAAAACCTTTTTGTGAATAATCAGTCTTTTTACTAAAAGCTGGATCAACATTTCCGTACTTTACTTCTTTTCCTGTAATTGTTATTTCATGCTCTTCTTTTTCTAGTTTATCAAACTCTGCTCCCATTTTCCATTTCTGTGCTATTTTTTCTCACTCTCCTTGAGAGAACTTTAGATGCATGTTACCATCAACTTGATCAGACACCGTTATACACTTAAGTCCCTCATTAGTTAATATAGCTATTTTTAAAGTTCTATTATCATCAAAACGAAAATGAAGTTTTTTGATACCAATTTTAGTAGCAAGTTCTGTGTCTAATACAGTAGCAAACATACCAAAAAGAAACTAGGGAAAAAGCCTGGCTTTCCAACTGAATGCAAAAAAGAAGGAGATTGATTGATAAACGATTGGAACCTTTTGTGAAAATCTAGGAACTCGTCTTTTGATTTATTTCTCATTAACAGAAGCTGTACCAACTCAAGCGGCTTGACATTGCTTGGCATATTACTCTCCTATTTGCTATGGCCTAAAGATTTTATATTATATGGGTTATCAGTCGTACTGAGACTTGACTGTGGCAAAGTATCACCAGCTTCACACAAAATTGATTCTTTAGAAGCTTCTTGAGCTAATTTAGAAAATACTTGTTCTCCTAATTGCAATTTTTTACCCCCATGAAATAACTGAATTTTACTTAATACAGAATCTTTAACCTTTATCATCCCTTCACCACTCATTTCTTTTACGTGCTTTAATATCTTCCCTAATATTTCTTCTTTACTTACCCCTTGTGTACTTGGATCCACAATTAAATTTGCTATTGTATATGTAACTGAATAGTCTACAAAAATAGAGGAAATAGATTGCTCCCCGCGGTCTTGAGTTTTTAATTTTATTATACGTTCCCAAACATTCATCATACATTTTTTTGTTTCTTCAGACAGATCTGGATTCTTCAGTACTTGATCTGATAATGAAGATAAAAAAGTTGTGTAACGTTCACATTCAATCTGACTACACAATCGGCTTAATTCCATAAAAGAATCAAAGTAATACTGACCTACTAGCACATTCAACACTGCATAATAAGTATTTTCCTTATAATCTCTATCTAGTAATTTTTTCTTTTGCTCATCATCCATTTTAGACAGGCAAAACTCTATGGTGTCTACTTCTTTGTAACCCTTTACTGCAGATAAAGCTGCTTCAATTAACAAATTATTTTTATCTTGACTAGAAATACTGGAATCATTGTGCAATTTATTATAGAAGAACTCTATACCTTCTTCCCAGTTTTTATTAGAATTTATCTGTATGGATTTTTGCAAACCTTCAACTGATTTATATTCGTTTAGTTTTCCAATCTGCTTATCAATAAGAAAAGACCAGAAAGCTTCTATAGGTCTAGTTTCTTCGATATTTTCCAACAATTCTCTTCTCAGATCATCATCAGATCCATCTTCTTCAAAGGCACTTCTCTTAAATCTCATAAATACTTGTTCAAATAATCCAGGAATCTTATCTTCTAGACAATATTTACATGCTAAGTAATATCTTTTAGAAATGTTTAATGGATTCTCTTTTCCATTTTTATTTTTTTCTTCAGTTAACCTTTCACCAACAATTTCATTTTTTAATCTTACTCCATCCCAACAAGAATTATCAGAGAATATATCAGAAAAAAAAATTAGTTTTTCCTCATCAAAATCTTCAATTAATTGAATATAAACCCTCAACCATCTTTCTACTCTAAGATGTTTTCTTGCTTTAACTTGATTATCGTCGCCTTTAATAGCACCTTTTAATATATCAAGTATTTTATTGTAATTGTGATCCAAACCAGATTCCATACCCGCAACCCCATTTTGTATTTTAATATAAACTTTAGTCTAGTAAATTATCGTTGCCAAGCCAATCTTTTTCTCCAAACCTTACCACTGCACAACAGGAAATTTCTTGAGAGCCAAGTATGATATTTTCATTCTAATAATTAATTGTAAAACACTTTTACTTACGAAAAAATAGACCTTGCTGTAACTAAAGAAATTCCTATTTTAGTGCCACAAAAATTTGAATTATTGACTCTTCCTAAGATTGCAAAAAGGGTCGTATATTTGTGAGAACAAGCCGCGTAAAAATAAGATTATAAAAATAGAAGATTTAAATTATTTTCATAAGCTTAGGCAAAATAGTTCGTATGTAGATGTGGGTGAAATGGGCTAATGTGGTTAGTTTTAGCGTATAATGAAACTACCATATAAAAAAGTTCGTATGTATCGTTTGGTAGTCCAATCCATACCAAAAAAACTTGTTCTCACCGCACTTGGTTTTGAGCGCTGAAAATGGTTGATTTACTTGAGATATTAATAATATAGTTTACTGAATTAATAGTAATTCATTTGAGAATAAAAAGAAAAATTTATGATAATTTTACATTTCAAATCGATATTGTTCTTTTTATAAAAAATATTCCTATACTGCGCAAGGTCAAGTTTTAACCACATCAATTTTTCTTTCAAATTAAATCTTATCTTTTACAATGGGTCTTACGTTTAAATTATTTGATACCCAAAATTAAGGAAGCCATTTTAAACGGCACACAACCTCAGCATCTAAAACTAGCTGATTTGAAGGAAATATCACTCTCATGAGAGGAGCAAATGAAGGTGCTTTACGGACAAGAGTCTTAATAATAGTCTTCTATATTATTGTTAATAAACACCACCATAAAATATCTTACTATTACCCACAAATAAAAACATAGTATTGTATTTACTCAAATAATTTAATTTTATTAACCTGAAAGCTTATTGGATTAAAATTATTAAACTAAGAGTTATAATTTTAGCAACTAAAAGCTGTAAATTGCACCATATAAACAGTTATTTCAAGCAAAAGTTATGCCATTAAGAGCTACGCAACAAACATTTATATTTGTGGGTAATAGTAAGATAAAATATGCAGAAACAACCTAGAAGACCGATTACAACCAATGCGTAAATATAGAGTAAAGAAAACTTCATCCACCTATTAACTTCTACCTACTACCTCTACTATTGCTATGGTTATAAACTCTACTCACTCCATCAATTTTATCTAATGCAGACTGCGGGTTACCCAAATCAATTGATATCACTCTTTCTCCGCCTAATTGTAATGCTCCTCCACCTCCACGCTGTGGGTATTGGAGTCCTAAAAATTGTAATAGTAATGGATCAATTTCATGTTGAATTCCTGGATGATCTTGAATCAGTCTACCCCTAGGAGAAGATAGAGGATCATTTTGGAATAATTGTGAAATATTTCTTCTCCGATTTTTAAAGTGTTGTTCATTTCTTTGAGATTGTCTAGTGTCATTTCCAATGCCTACACTAAGAAGACCACGTATATAACCTATAATACCCTCACCTTTCTCTCCAAAGTTATTATTTCCCTGTAAAGCTTGATCAATAGCTTGGTTAATATCCCTAGCATTTTCGTATACCCATATGCCACAATTATGGCCATCTGTTTGCTGATGAACGGAAACATTATGGACATTACCATCGTTAATATCACATTCTCTTAAAGCTCCTCGAATATTATTGTCAATACGACTATCTGGAGCAAGTGAATCAGCATAATACCCATAATAATTTCCATTTTGGTGTACAATAACTAATGTAACCCAATGATGATTACCTACATTAATAATAGCAATTAATCTATCTTTTTCACCCGAATCTACTTTTTGTTTAAAGTTAGCTATGTGACTACTTAATAAGCCCCTACCTGTTGGATCATTTTGATTTCCATCGACTCCTACTGAAGTTATTGTAAAATCATGACGATTATTAGTTGGATTAGATCGATCATCATAGAAAGTATATTGTTGTGCAGCGAAAAACATGTCATGAGTTTGTAGCCAATAACGATCATTTTGATTATCTGTTGCAAAGTCTAGTGCAAGTAGATCATGCACATCTTCTATCTCACGAGCGTTGTTTCTACGAAGGATAGCATTTATTTGTTGTAATATTACTTGTGCTGTAGGAGTACCACCTATCCTTATTGACTTGAATGTTTCTATTACCTGTGCTTTTTCTGCTTGGTGACGTACAAAAAATGCAACATGTGAGTTTCTAGGAGATAAATCAAGCTCGATGCCTATTGTGTAGCGATGACTAAAATTTGCTAAGAAACCTAATAAAAACCCGTGACTCTCAAATTTTTGAATGCGATTTTCAATATTATATTCCAGTTCCTGCCTGTAATTATGATAGATGCGAGCTATGTATGGGACAATTTCTTCGTACATTCTATCTCTTACATCTTGTCTTCTATCACTCGCTAGCATTTCCATAAAATTATCAATTCCTTGTTGACCCTGTGCTACTTGCGCAAAATTGACCAAGTTACCAAGTTGTCTACGCTGATTTTGACTGAGTTGTCTTCCTGCTATTTCCTTAATTGTTAGTCTGTGATCTTCTAAGAGCAGTCTAATAAGATTGATTTCAGATGCTGAATATTTGGCAAATTTATCCCTACCTTGACGATCTTTTGCACGAATTACCTCGAATACCGTTGCAATTGCCTCTCCCTGACTCTTGCCCTTTCCGTGCGTGCATACTTTGTATTGCTCAAAATCTAGGTCTTCTTCCCTTAAATTTGGATTTTGCCGTCTAATCTCTTGTACTAGAGCATTTCTCTCCCTTGTACTGAACCTCAACCCATCACTATTAGGACGATCAGAAATACTGTAGCATCTGACAACTTGCTGTCCGTCACGATAAACAGCAACTTTTAGGTTTGCCGTATTTCGATTTTCACCATTACGTGGATTAACACCATGGTTATCAAAACAAAAATAGACTCTCTCATTTGCATTTAAGATATTAGCATCATGTGCAGTAGCAAACATACTAAAAAAGAATACAGGAAGGAAACGACCTGTACTTACATGATACAAGAAAGATGGACATTGATCTAAAAAAGATTCAAATCCTTGTCTGAATCCTTCAAGATCTCCATCCACCAAACTCCTAATAAGTCCATCACCATTACTCATACAAAATACCCCTTATTTACTACGACCAGAAACACCAAGAGTTCATAAGTGGATTACTTGTTACCACTAAGCGTAAAGACGCTTTTTTCTTATAAGAAGAAACACCACTTACACTAGGAGTTCCAAGCTCAGACTGCGGACCATCATCAACTGGCAAAGTTGTTTCCTTACTACCATGAGCTTTAGATCGTGACCGTAAATTATTCCAAGGACCATCACCTACAGGACCAAGAGGTAGAGTTGTTTTCTCTAACTCAGAGAATAACTCTTCTGCAAACAGACCGTAATCTACATTTACTCTTTTACCTTCTCTACCACATAATCTAAGGTTTTCTATCATGACTTCTTTAAAAAGTTCAAACTTTTCAGGAAAGCAATCTTTGGCAAATGACATCATATCTAATATTTCTTTTTTCTCTATTTCTTTTTCTTCATCAGTCTTATAAATGTCTTCTCGTCTCCAATTGACTATTAATCCTGCAAGCATACCACTTACATGAACTGTATAATTAGAAGTATTAACGGCAGCCTTCTTGTGTTTATAAAAGTGATCACATTCCCAAATCTTCATAATAAGAGATCTAGCTTGAACACTTGACTCAGAATTTTTCAACATTACATCTGAGAGTGATGAAAGAAGAAGTTCATACTCTCGCTGTGAGAATATTTTGTCTGAATGGTCTCCTCCTGCTGAAACGTCTTTATAGCACCAGCACTTTACCAAATCATGAACTGTATCAAAAAAACATGACTCTATTAATTCAGCAAGAAGAGCATATACTCCCTTATCTTTCTGCAATAATTTCTGTAAAAGAGTATCTTTATCGACTATCTTATTTACACAAAAATCTAAAATAGGAGCATCTTTCTCAACAGATTGAACGCGAGATAGAGCAAGAATAGCTTCTGTGAGCTTCTTTTCTTTATCTTCTTCTTTCAACAGATTATAAAAATACTCTACTCCTTCACTCCACTTAAGTTTTACAGCACTGTCAAAACCTTCTACTGCATCATACTTCTTTAATTCCCCAGATTCTCTATCGATCCAGAAATCAAATACAGGACCTTTCCTCTTTATGCTATCTAGTAACGAGTTTCGTACGTATTTGCCAAATTCAGTTTCAGTTTTACCATCAAATGCACCAGGAGGAAACTTGTTCCTATAAGATTCAAATCTTTTTTGAAAGAGAGGATGAATTTTATCCACTACACAGTAACTACAAGCCATCTCATATTTGCGAAGTGGATTATCTATTCCACCTATTTTTTCTTCAGTAAACCTTTGACCTAAAGCAGCATTATCCAACCTTACACCTGACCAGCAACCTTCATCTTGAAATACATTGTGCAAAAACTTCAACTTATCACCCTTAAAGTATTTTATGTGCTCCATAAAGTTATCTTGAAGGACTCCCACCCATCTCTTGATAGCTGACTTCCTCCCGGCAACAACTGCTGGATCTGGATGTTTAATAGCTTCCTGTAATTTTTTGGACATCGTAGCCCGAAGCTCTTTCTGTGTTGACATTATCCCCCCTATTAAGTATTAACAGTGTCATGTAAAAAAGGCATTATACAGACATTAGAATGGATTGCAATATTAAAATTACCAGAATAGAGGGTTTAATAAAAAAACGTTATGGCTAAAACTTCTTTTCTTGAATTTTCTCAATATAATCAACAGAAAGACCAGTAGTTTGAGTTATAATGTCAATAGAAACTCCTGCTTTAAGTAGATTCTTTGCAACCTCAATTTTCTCTGCTTTTCTGCCTTTTTCATGGCCGATTTGGATGCCTTCTTGTCTACCTTCTTGTCTACCTTTTTGAGTGGCATCATCGAGTTTTTGAGCGAGGACAGCCTGTTCATCACGAATACGCTTTATCTCTTGTTCATAGGCTATAAATTCTTTTTCTGACCAGTTGAACCTATTTAATTCTTCATACGCTCTTTTAATTATTAGATCACTTCCTATTATTCTCTCTAGCTCTTCTTCACTAGTTTCATCTGCATATCTAAAGAAGTAGACCCATTTTTCAACTATACTTGAAAGCTGATCTTCTTTTGTTTTTGGAAATTTAGGCAACTCAATAAATATAAAGTAAAAATCTTTTAGATCACGTTCATTAGTATCTTCATCGCGAATAGTATGCTTTGATTTGTACTCAGACTTATCAGGAAATAAAATACAATCTGCTATAGCAATAAAGATAATTTCCTTAAGGTCCTGGTATTGATCACCTTTATCGGCTTGTCTTGAATAGGCTTTAGCAGCATAGTATTGGGCACGTTTCTCGAAGCCTTTGGTTTTAGCGACCTGCATTTCAATAATCCATTGCACCCCCGTGGAATCTCTACATAATACATCAACAATGCTTTGCTTTTTAGAGGCAATATCAGGGTCTTGAATAGTACTTAAAAACTCTATATCCTTTATTTCATTTTTGCCAGTAAAACCCAGAATATCATTGAGAAAGTGAATGAGGATGTCTTTATTCTTTTCAGTGCCAAAGATACGGCGAAATGCGACATCATTCTTGGGATCCAGAAACTTCGAGAGAGCCATAGGGAATCGACTTAAAAAGCATTAATAATTATACACAATTGTGAAGAAATATTCAACTAAAATGCAAACATAGAAGTTTTTGTATATCTTTGTTTGGTAGTATTAACATGTATAATATTTATGGCAAACATCTCAATAAGGTATCAGATAGCACAAAAAGTAAGGAACTGGAGGTTAAAGCGAGGATATACTCAAAAAGATTTAGCGAAGAAAGTCAGTGTAACGTATCAAGTAGTACTACAATATGAAAAAGGAACACGTAAAATTTCGATTGAAAAGTTGTATGCTATAGCAGAGATATTGTCGATTGGTATTGTAGACCTAATTCCTGTATCAAATGAAAAAATCTGTCTTGAAGATGAGGGAGAAGAAATACTAAATCTAGTAAGAGAATATAAAAAGATTAATGATCAGGAATTACGTAAGATGTTTTGTTTGCTAACCAAATTTGTCCAAGTCAGTGAAAGAAGTAGTAGGAAAGCAGAGAAAGTAAAAATTGCAAAAGGTCTGGTTAAAGCAGGAGTTTCTGTTGATACTGTTTCAAAAACAATTGGTCTATCTGCTGATGAATGTGTTGAAGAAAAAGGAGGTTCTATTTACTGCCAAATAGGAAAGAAGATAAAAGAATGGAGGCTAGTGAGAGAGTATACTCAAAAGGATTTGGCTGAGAAAATGGATACAACACGTGATGAAATAAGCAACTATGAACAAGGACGTGTAGCTATTCCACTGGAAAAATTATATGCAATAGCAGAAACATTATCGATTAATATTACAGATCTGCTAATAGAGGAAGGTAGTAAAGTAGAAAATGAACTACCGAATTTAATTGAAGAATACAAAAAGATTGAAAGTCAAGAACTACGTAATGCATTAATAAGATCTCTATTTGAAGGCATACGGATTTGCGAAGAAAAAGTGAAAAGAGCAGAAAAGATCAAAATTGCAAAAGACTTAGTAAAAAAAGGAATTTCTATCAATATTATTTTAAAAATAATAGGCATCTCTTTAGATGAAATTCGACAAGTTTAAAATAAAAAAATCACCATATATTAATATCTTTACTTATTCATGAAAAAATAAGTAAAAAAGATTGAAAAATTGATTTGACTTCACTCGGAAGCTATGGCTCTATGCCAATGCTGATAAAAAACAGCAGTAAATATCTAAAAAAAGTTTGTTGTTAGTGAAGGGTAAATTATATGAATAAAAGTAAAGAAGAAATCGAATTCAGAATATTAGAAAGCAAAGGCAAGGCATTACTTGATCGTGAAATAATGGAAACATTTTTAAGTGCAGTACATGAAAGGCCACAAGCTCAAGAAATTGCTAAAAATCTGGTGAATACTTATGCAGGAGTAGGAAGGATTTTAGGTAGAGAAATGGATGACCTGAAAGTTATAGAAGGAGTAACTGATTCTGCAGTAGCAATGATTATGTGTGTTAAGGAAACACTAGAAAGAGTACTGAGAGAAAAGCTAAAAAGTGAGCCAATAATGGACTTACAAGGGCTAGTAGAGTACTTAAACGTAAGTATAGGCCACTCAGAAAGGGAATGTGTAAAAATACTGTACTTGAATAAAAGGCGCCAATTAATCGGAGAAGAATCCTATATTGGTGAAATGGAAAAAGCACCAGTATACATAAAGGAAATTACAAGAAAAGCATTAATAAAAGATGCAACATTAGTAATAATGTCACATAACCATCCTGGAGGGAGTTTAGAACCATCAGAAGAAGATCAAGAAGTAACGAAGAGTTTAGCAGCAGCATGTAGTACTGTAAGCGTTAGATTATTTGATCACATTATTATCACAAGTGGAGGCTATTTTAGTTTTAGAGAAAACGGATTGTTATAGCAGAAAGTATTTGCAAATCTACTCATTATAATTTATACTGAGTAATAGAATGTATAAACTAAGATTTATATACTTAAAAAGTATTTTTAATATGGGGGTTATATGACTAGTAAAGACAAGTTATTGAAGAAAATATTTGGTGCTCTTGAAGGCGTTGATATAAAGCAGTCTAAGTTTGTGAGCAAAATTAATAATCAGAAGGAGATAAAACCGGAAGATGCAATGCCTTTCCCTGGTAGAGAAGTTCGCGAAAACAAAATCAACTATGGGAAAGGATTTGACTATATTTATGGCACAAAACCTTTGAGTAATCAAGCAGATTATCCAGAAGGATTAAATCCATTTGCTTCAGCTTTGCAAAAAATAAAGCCAAATACAGAAAAGTTGAGCTGGTTTAAGAGTGCTGTGGTAAGAGCAAAAAATCCAAATGAACTGCACAAGGTTGTAGACGAAGCACTAGCTGCTGGAGCAAGGCTAAATGCATGTAATGATGGCGAATGGAGTTTTGCAGAATATGTAGTATTAGGTACACATTTTCACAAATTAGAAAAAAGTGATCGTAAAAAGCTAATACGAAAATTAATGCTAAGCGGTGCAGAGTTTCATGATACTCTACTACAGAATAAACTGATAGGTGAAATCTATAATGAGCTACAACCAGAAATTCAGCCACAGAGAGATAAGCAACTAGAAGAACTAGAAAAAGCTGGCGAAAGTGCTGTTCAAGAAGGATCCTTAATAGATTTCGAGATAGACAATACAACATCATATATAGAATTTTCTGATGATAGCAAGGTAGAGGTAGCCAAAATACTGAGAGAGTTAGGAAGTAATATTTTAAAAATTGGCAATGATGCAGTTGAGGTTAAAAGTGAGAAGGGAGGTATAAGAAACTATATCGATATGTCAGATGAAAGCTCTATTATATTAGAGTTTCCTACGAGCATTGGTAAGCTAAATGTTATATTGTACCACGATGTAAAAAAATATGATCAAGTACAAGTCAGAGTAGAAAACAAGGAAATGTGGGCTGAGTTACAAAAAAGAGGCGAAGAAATTGGAAAAAATTGCCTTTTTGCTGGAGTAAAACTTAAAGAAGCAGTAGAGAAAGGTAATTTCACTAGGTGCGGCATATGGAGTGAAAAGCAGAAGGAAGTAAGTGAAAAATTGTTTTCATGGGCAGACAAAGTACGTGAAAATAGTAAAGAAACTTGTAGAGCACTTTAATTTAAAGGTTCCAGAGTCTGGCTATTATATCTGGAGCCTTTGAGCTATAGTAGAAAATATTATATATGGTTCTTTGCGTGGAAAGAAGTCTAGACTATGAAGTAGGGCAAAAAGTAAAAAGTTGGAGGTTAGAGCGAGGGTATACTCAGAAGGATTTAGCTGAGAAAATTGGTGTAAAGTATTGGGTAATACTGCAATATGAGAAAGGGAATCGTAGAGTTCCAATTGAAAGGTTATATGCTATAGCTGAGGCACTATCAATCAGTATTACGGATCTCATTCCTGTATCAAATGAAAAAATCTGTTTTGAAGATAAGGGAGAGGAAATATTAGATCTAGTAAGAGAATATAAAAAGATTAATGATCAAGAGTTACGTAAGATATTTTGTTTACTAACCAAGTTTGTTCAAATTAGTGAGAAAAGTGGTAAAAAAGCAGAGAAAATAAAAATTGCAAAGGATCTGGTTAAAGCAGGAGTTTCTGTTGATATTGTTTCACAAGCAATTGGTCTCTCTGCTGATGAATGTGTTGAAGAAAAAATAGGTTCTATCTACTACAAAATAGGGAAAAAGATAAAGGAATGGAGACTGGTAAGAGAGTGCACTCAAAAGGATTTAGCAGAGAAAATGACTACAACACGTGATGAAATAGTATAGCATTTCTCATAATAGTCCGAACAGGTCATAGGAAGGCAGAATCAACAGCACGACGAAAGGATTCGAATAGAGGAATGTTTTTCCTGGCTCTGTTTTTTATAGCAAACCAATGATGCTCAATTTTGTTGAAATCTGGAGAATAAGGCGGCAGATACAAAATTTCTGCACCAACCCCTTTAGCAAGCTCGATAATCTTATCAGACTTATGAAAAGTAGCATTGTCAAGAATGACAGTCTGTCCAGGTTCCAAGATCGGTGTCAAAAATTGCTCAAACCATCCATTAAAAACATCCATATTACAGTGGCCTTCAAAGGTTAACGGAACAACTATCTTTCTTCCACTTAAGGCTGCAACCATACTGATTCGTTGAGTTTTCTTTCCAGATTTTAAGGCATAAAACCGCTGTCCTTTCTGGCAATATCCGTAGGGGTAGTCTTCGGTGTTATCAATGCCAGACTCATCTATATACACTAAGTTTTTAGGTTCTTTTGTCGCTATAATTTTCAAAAATTCAGCACGTTTTTCTTCGTTTCTTTCCTTGTATCCATATGTCTTTTTTTGCGCGTAAATTCAATTTTTTTAAGGGCTCGATAGATCGTTTGGATACTAACGTTGTTCCAAAGTTTAGCCATTTCCGATAGAGTCTTTCCTCCGTGTTCTCTGGCAAATTTGGCAAAGGTATCCCAGTCGGTAATTTTGTGATTGTAACCCCCATTTCCAAGTTTTTTTGATTGAAAGTCTCCTGTTTCTTTTCTTCTTTGCTGCCACTCCCATAAAGTAGTTCGTCCAATCTTAAATCTTGCTGCCACTGTTTCTCTGCTTTCTCCTTCGTCTAGCGCTTCCATTGCTTTTTTTCTTAAATCATAACTATATGCTGCTGGCATTCAACCTCCTTATCATCATCTACCCTTATCCTATCACATCCGGACTTTTATGGAAAGAGCTCTAAGAGGTTGTCCGGAAACAAGTAAAAGGCTATAATATCTGAAATTTTAGTACGGGGTAAAGATGAGAAAAAAGTATCCAACAGATCTAAGCGAAAGGGAATGGGCAAGAATAGAAAAACACTTCAGAGTATCATACAAGAAAGGAGGAAGGCCGCCAAAGTATAGCAAAAGAGAAATATTAGAAGCAATTTTCTATGTATTGCGTACAGGGTGTCAATGGCGGTATTTACCAAATGATTTTCCGCTATGGAAGACTGTGTATGAGCAGTTCAGGCAATGGAAGAAGCAGGGAATTTTTGAGAAAATGAATTATGAAATTACAAAATATAGTAGAAGAAAAATAGGAAGGAATGAGCAGCCGAGTGCCTGTATAGTAGATAGTCAATCTGTAAAGACTACAGAAAAGGGGGGATCAAAGGCTATGATGGAAGTAAAAAAGTAAAGGGTAGAAAAAGGCATATAATTACAGACACTCAGGGTTTTATACTAGGTTGTTACGTAGGCGCTGCTAACGAAAATGATAGAGATGGTATTAAAATAGCATTAAACAATATGAGAACAAAATATACTAAAGTTAAAAAAATGTGGGCTGACATGGGATACCAAGGAAGAAATTTAAAGAATCACATAAAGGAAGAATATGACATAGATATTGAAATTGTTAAAAGGCCTCCATGTAGATTTTGGGTGCACAAAGATACGCCACCTGAGCTACTACCAACAAGAGAACAAGGGTTTAAAGTACAGCCAAGAAGATGGGTTGTAGAAAGGACTTTTGCTTGGGTTAATAGGAATAGAAGGCTATCGAAGGAGTATGATTTACTCACAACATCCACTGAGAATTTCATATACCTAGCTATGAGTAGGGTTATGTTAAAGAGGGAATATGCTTGAATTTACTTGTTTCCGGACAACCTCTAACTTACATAAATCTAACTTCTATATAAATTTGCACTCTACAAAACAGCGATTATTTTTGGGTTCACAAGAGACCATAGAGGTTTGTTGTAATAAGAGTTAATTGGAAGCGCCTTTTGCTAGGGTTTAAGGTATGCCACATCCGTTCATTAAATAAGGGAGTACATAAAATCACAGAATAGTCTTAGAAACGCAATTACCGGTCGAAAACGTTTATTTTTAAAATTAGATCTACTTCATCAAAATTAATGCTGTTTATTCGAATACTAAAAATGCAATAGATTCAACTTTTATTGCAGTTTGCCAGCCAAAAAGATCATAAGAAACAAAGTTTTTCCGGTATTGCAGAGCGCGGCAAGAGTACAAAGGTTGGTTTTTCAGCCTTAAGTCACACTTTTCCTTAACTTGGCCGCGTACGGTTTATTGAACACTTTTCGTGATCAAGTTAAGTAGCTGGGGGAGAAAAAGCTGAACGTACCTGTTGCACAGCATTGTCATAATCCTTACTTGTTAATGGCTTCAAATCACCTAGTTTTGATGCTACTTTTTCTATTTCTCTATTTGTACTAGTCGTATTGTTTTTAGGATACTTAAGAGCTCTATTAAATAGTTGAAGATTATCTGCAGCCTCTTGTCCATGCTGAACCTTCTGTATTTGATCTAAAAGATCTATTTCACTAGTATCATCAAATGACTTAAGACTACCACTGATAAATTGAATCTTATTGCACATCATGCCTATATCAAAATCAGAGCCTCTACTGCTATAACTCCATATTGAATTTTTCTTATTATTTGTTCTTTTATATAACTCCGGTGTTGCCAGATTCTTGTCTCTAGGAATAATATCATTTTTATCACTGCAATACAGATCACCCTTTTCAGACATGTTTTGATAGTAACAATAACAGTGTAGAATTTCAAAGCATACTTTATATATACTCTCTTGAATATCCTGTATTTTTTCTATATCTCCACATTTTTTAACTACTTCTCTAAATCGTTCTTCATCATCTATACCTTTCTTAAACTCCAAGATTTTTTTCAATTTTTCACTATTTAGTTCTGTTTTATTAGCATTATCTTCTGGATAAACTGCATTTAAAATAGCAAGTAAGTGCTCTTCTTTAAGCGGTGATATGAAATCATTAAGTAATTTTTGGTAAACTTTAGACTGAAAATAATGAGCTATACTATTTACAGCGTATTGTTCTGCCTTATCTTTATCTATAACATTTTCATAATTACAACTAGTTAACTCTTTTATTAGAGGAGAATTTTGCAATTCTGTAAAAATAGATAGGTCATTAAGAACATTAACATAAAATTTCTCTTTTGTAATTTTTTCCTTCTCTAAATACTGCTTAATTGTAGAGTCACTTGAAATCAGATTAAATATTATACTAGATATATCATTTGAACCAATCTTTTGATCATTCGAAAATAATGACTGTGCGTGATCATATACTTCTTTAGCCCATGAATTTTTCTCATTAATGTACTGAGTTATTTGTTCTTTCTGCTCTTTACTTAGACCAGTAGTTACAACTAATTTATTTAATAAAGTTTTTATAGTCTGGTTTAGTTGGTTCAATTCTTCTTTTCTTTCTTCTTTTACGAATTCATGTAGATTTTCCATTATAAAATCTGTGCTACTTTTAACCTTATCTCCTGTTAAAGAAAGGATTTTCTTCAATGCCAATCCATTGCTAATAATATCTTTATATTTATAATTTTGAATTATATGTGCGTACGTTCTTTCATTTATCAATTCATCTTTTTTTTCGTTATTTTCTAGTTTTTTTACTTCTTGTTTAAACTCTTTGTATGAAGAATGCGTTTTGAACCAGTAGACAATTTTTGTGATAAATTCTAAAATGAAAGTTATCACGTGAGCTGAAGTAGGCAGATGATAATTCTTTTTTATATTATCTCTATAAGAATAAAGTATCTTATATGTATCATTTAGAACATCAATAAAATCGTTTTTTGTCTTTTGATTATCGTGATTATTTTGATTGTATAAATCCTCATACTCATTCCAGATAATTTCAATTAATTTATTTTCTAAATGATTAGAATGAATTTCTCCTGATGGCTCAGTATTTATATCAATATAATCTTGTATTTGTTTTGCAATCTTAGATCCAAGTCTTTTCACTAATTCTTTATGATGTTTCTTATCAGCTTTATTTAGAGCTTTAATGTAGCCATTTCTTGTTAGCTCATTAACATCAAAACTTACTTTTACTCCTGATTTTGTAACAAGATAAAAAATTGGCTGTTTTGCCCAATTTAACCCTCTATTTCTACCAAAAGCCTGTATAATTTCAGCAGGATCGTTAATATTGTCATCTGTTTTGTCTGTGATAAGGCCAACACTACATAAATTTAGATCATTAAATCCAGTAGTCTTTTCGCTAGTAATATAAGAGCCTATAAGCCCCTTCTTACATAGCTTATCAACTACTTTTTCAGTGTATTCTGCAGAACAATAATTAGGTTCATAATAATATTGTTTCGTTGTATCATCTAACGCCTCTATAGTACTTAATTTATGTTTTGTAAGATTCTTCTCTTTATCATGATTATCATCAGATAGTTTAAAGCTTTTTTCTTTTAAGTTAAAAAATGGCTTATTATCCTCAACTTTTGTAGCACTCTTTTGTAAACCATTAACTAAAAAGATAGTTTTATGCTTTTGACAAAATTCTTGTAATGCTAAAAGAGGACTATAGGAGCAGTTATCTGTCCCTAAATATTGGTTATGAATTCTTTTATCAAGTGCCCAATTATCAACAATCATTTTAAAGAATTCATCGTCATCATTCCTGGTTTGTAATAAAGCCTGTAAAACTCTTATTTCTTGAGTTGCTATACTCTCAGCTATATCTTGTGGAATACCTTCACTAATCAGATCTTTTGATATTTGATCCATGTGCTCTTCAGTATCTCCGATATTTTTGGATGATAATTTTGCCTTAACTTCTTTAACTAATGAGTCTAAATCGTGGCGTCTTTTGTAATCTAAAGTAATACTATCATAACCAGTGAGATATGAGATAGTATTTTCAATGATACCATGTAGAACATGAAATTCTTGATATTTTGCAGCATTACTGGAATAATCTACGTTACTTTCTATAAAATTTTCTGCTTTATTTGAATCATACCCATGATAATCAATCAAATAATTACGTAAGCCTGCTTTTCTCAATTCTTGTTTTGATTCTTCATATTTTTTAAATATAGCTTCATCTAACTCTGCTCCATGAGAAGATAAAAGACTTAATCCGAAAAAATCATATACATTTTCACGAGAAACTTTATTTCCGTTTTCGTATGCACTACCAACCTCATTACCATTTAGCATAAGATGAAAATTTACTACTGAGTCATGACTACCGCGTCCGACCAAACCTAGAAACTTTTCCCCTATTGGAAGATGAACATTCCATCTTATGCTTTTTCTAATATCACCTTCATTACCATCTGATACATAAAAAGGATCAGTAGTTTTTCTATAGATTACACATTCCTCAATGCTACCAATGCATTCATGTGCTGAGCTCAATCTTTCTTTCTCGATAATACTAGCAAACCATAGTGCTATCCTTTCTCCAAAATTAAATTTGGATCTCTTCTTAGCTGCCTGGATACGGCTTTTTGCTGTTCTAGTTTTTACAGCAGGTGATTTAGAAATACCCTGCTCTTCTTTTTCTTTAAGAGAAAGATTTATAATACAACCAACTCGTTTAGCAATGACTTCTGAAGGTGTAGCAGTTAAAAATGCGATAGGATTTTTTAAATTTTCAATATTTCTTTTATATAGTTCTATCTCAGTTGCCTTATGTGCTTCATCAACACTAATCCACCATTTATTATTTTTAATGAATATAGTTTCAAACTCACTTGATTTTTCTTTGAATAGAATATCATGAGTAGTGATGATATGTGAATTAGGATCTATATTATCAATTTTACCTTTATCACCTAATTTGACTTTATCAGTGATACTTTTTGGTAATAGCCTACAAAAATCTTCTCTTAGTTGATGTGCTAAAGCATCCTGATGAACTGCACAGACTCCATGATAACCTGCTAAATCTAATACAAAAGTCCATAGTGCTTGTGTAAATGATTTTCCAGATCCTGTTGCCATAGCAATTAATACATCAGGATTTTTTGTATCACCATTTACATAATTTATCATTTGATAAAGGTTGGATATATGTATTGGATAGAGATCAATTTTGTCTGGTCCACCGATAATATGCTCATCTATTTTAGTATTAAAAGCATAATTACCGTTATTATCACAACTAAACGTCAATTCATGTGAACTACATAAATCAAGGAAATCATCGTCATTATACTTATTTTTCGGTTTAAACTCAATGTTTTGAGTCTGAGTTCCTTGACTGCTATCACTTTCATAACCTGAATCTTCACGGTCAGATACTATAGTACCAGTAATCTTTACATCATATTTATCATCAGAGTTTTTTTCTATATGAATTTTGCAATTCTTTTTTCCTATCTTTACTTGCTTAGAAAATTTATCTGCCTTTTCTTCCTTAATTGACTCTGTTACGTATTCATTTAATGATAAGCCCCTCTTGTTATTTATAGTAAAATAACTGTTTTTTTTATCATTAATTATATCTAGCAAAAGGTATCCTAGATATACTTTTTTTCCCGCTTTAACAATATTTTCAATGTCTAGCTTCTGCTTTTCAATACTCATAATAGATTTTATATAATTAACAACATTATTTATGTACAATTATATGCAAATAGTATAAAAAGTCAATTAATACTACAGAATATCCTAATCATTGCTATTCAAGACCGCTTCGATAGAGGAAAAGGCATAAATATATGGTATAAGCTCATACAAACAGGCCGCAATAATAGGGTGTATACATCTAACTGCTATGGTTTTACAGTATTGAAATCAGTCAAAAAATCATCTCGTACATCATAAAAAAATTTCTCTACTTAAGTTTTGTATAACCTGTTGTAAGTAGAAAAAACAGAAAATTTTTGATTTTTTTTGAATACAGCAACATATAAACTTTATAAGTTCTATAGTGCATTTTTTATATTAACTAAATCTCTTAATTGATCGTTGTTAAATTCTGTAATCCAACTCTCGCCACTACTTATAGTTAGGTTTGCTAATTCCTTCTTGCTTTGAATCATCTCATCAATACGCTCTTCAAATGTACCTGTTGAAAGTAGCCTGTACACCATGACATTACGTTCTTGCCCGATACGATAGGCCCGATCTGTTGCTTGTGCTTCCACTGCTGGATTCCACCATAAATCGTAATGTATTACATGGTTTGCTGCTGTTAAATTAAGCCCTGTTCCACCAGCTTTTAAAGATACTATAAGAATATTTGATTGGAATGAATTTTGAAAGTCATCAACCATTTCGTCTCGTGCTTTACGGGACAGTCCTCCATGTAAAAATGGCACTTTTGATTCAAACCTTTCTTCAAGTAGCCTAGCTATAATCTCACCCATTTCAGTGTATTGAGTAAATATCAATGATTTTTCTGCAACTTCACCAATACTAATCAATATTTCCTCAAGCATCTGCATTTTACCGGATTGTTCAATACTCGCACGCTTTTTCTTGCCAAACTGTGATGGATGGTTACAAATTTGCTTTAAAGCATTGATAAGTTTAAAGATTAGTCCCTTACGTTCAATCCCTTCACTTTTTTCTATCTTCTCCATAGTTGTATCAACAACCTTTTGATAAAGCGCTGTTTGCTCTGAAGTGAGGGAACAATAACGATTATTCTCAATTTTATCTGGTAAATCCTGAATAATGCTTTTATCACTCTTAAGCCTACGTAACATAAAAGGGCTAGTGATTTTCATAAACCTTTCTAGACAAATTTTATCTCTTGCTTTTTCAATCGGTGTTGCAAAGCTGCTTTTAAACTGCTTAGGAGTACCAAGATAAGATTTGTTGATAAAGTCAAAAATGCTCCAATACTCAAGTAACCTATTCTCAACAGGAGTACCGCTCATTGCTATTCTATGCGTTGCCTCAATAGCTTTAATTGCCTTGGTTTGTTCGGTATTAGGATTTTTTATATTTTGTGCTTCATCAATCACGAGCAAAAACCAGCGAATTTTATTAAGTTCTTTTTTATCACGACGTGCAAGACCATAAGATGTTAGAGCTACATCATAATCACTTGCCAATTCTCGATTTTGTCCGTGATAGACGAAAAGCTTTAATTCTGGTGCAAAACGTTCCATCTCTCGTTGCCAATTACTTAATATGCTTGTGGGAGCTACTACCAAGACTCTGTCCCGATCCAAAAACCCTATATTTTTGCAATACAGAATAGCTGCTATAACCTGTAATGTTTTACCAAGACCCATATCATCAGCAATTATGCTACCAAACCCGTTTTCTATGTTCTGTATAAGCCAACTAAATCCGCGTTCTTGATATGGGCGTAGTTGTGCTATTAGATTATTTGGTGTAGTAACAGGTGTGTAAGTATTAAGTTTATTAAATAAGCTTGTAAGCTGCTGGTCAAATGCTACTTTAGTTTCATTTACTTCTCCTGTTAGAGCAGCTTGCATAAGCTCTGCTTGACTTAAATAATCAGGCAATTTATCAAGTTTTTTTAATAAAGCTTCTACCTCCTTATCATCCAAAAGCACATACTGATCGACTATTCGCACAAGCCCTCGGGAATCTTTTAGCAATTTTTTAAATTCTGTAACGCTTAATTTTTTATCTCCTATTGCTACTTTCCAATCAAATTTCAATAAATTTTCCAGCGTTAAAAAACTTTCGCGATCTTCTTTTATTTTATCCTTGGCAGACAAACTAAGACTTAATTGTGGTTTGAAGATTTTTTGCAAAGATTTCGGCAAGATAACCGTTATACCTATTGCTCTTAGTACTGGTACAATACCCAGGAATAAAGGTGCAAAATCATCTAAATTAAATGATAACTTGCTATTGCTATCAATCGATCTTTCTAATTCAGGTATGTATTCAGATAAGAGTGCAAGATCAGATAAAATACTAAGCTTTACGTTTTGATTAGAAAATGCTTTTTCCAGCTTTATGAATGACTTCTCATCATCCAGTGATAACTGTACCTCAAGTTCAAATTTTTCATGGTGATCTTTTATCATTAGATAGAATTTGTAAGGCTTATCTGCTAAATAAAGACGTGAAAGCCAGAGATTAATTGCTTGCGGTATTTCCTTGTTGCTAAACTCAGTAAACTTGTATGGTCTTCCAGTAAAGAATAATTCAAAGATGTCCTTATCTCCATACTTATCCAGAGATGCAGGAAAGTTATCTTCTATATACCCTAAAAGGATGAAAGAGATAGCAACATTTACTTGTTCCTCTGGTTCCATAGCGATTTCTTGATATTTAATCAATAGAGGCGGACAAATAGATGATATCTTGCTATGAATTTCCTTAACTGACTCATTAAACAACGCCGGAATCCACCTAATTATAATTTCTCCTCTTTTGTTTTGTAATACTTGTGGTATTAGCGCTGACTTTTCCATCAGCATATGTGCAAACTGTGAAATCATATGCATGAAGCGAAGTTCAGGATTAAGCCTGTGAAGTAACGAATTAGGAATGTCGTTTAAAAATCGCGCTATATCTTTCAATACATTTCTACTTAGCATAAATACATTAGTTGTACCATTGCTCACTTGAGTAAGGTAATGCTGATCATCAATGAATAGTTGAAATGTTTTCCAATTCTCAATATTTCCCCATCTTTTAATAAATAGCTCCTCTTCTGATAGTTCCTTCTTAGAAGCTGGATAGTACACTAACTTTCCTGCAGGATACTTTTGCCAGTGCTTATAAGCTATCTGTAAAATATTATGGAAGTTTTTTTCAAAAAAAAGTGGATTATCTGTTAAAATACTACTGATACAATCAAAAAGGTTAGGAATAGTTGATAAATCAATATCATTTAAAATTGCTTGGTTATGTATTCTAATTTTAGAACATGCCTTAAATATATCATCTATCTTTAAAATGTTTTGAGCATTTTCTAATTTTCCATTCCCAAAATCATCGATAAGTGCTGACAAATTACAATTATGAATATTAAAAATCATGAAGGGGTTTTTATCAATTTCTGCAGCAATAAGATAAATTACAGCAGCAATATGTTTACAAGGCATAGCCCAATCAGGACAGTTGCAATTTGCATTCATCTCTTCCCAATTTGAAGGAAACAATTTAATCCCAAGATCATTAAGCTTATCAAACAAGCTGGTTGGTAATTGCCTATTTATTAATTTAGATAGTATAGAAGGTGAAGTTTCAATAATTTGACGAATGGTCTGTTGTTCTGATGAGCTTAATTCATTGAGTATAATTTTGACTTTATATGGTTGAGGTTTTGAACCACGATATGGGTAAGATCCTGAGCTATGAACTTTAGCTGTAACTATGTGACCATTAATTTTAATACCAAAAGCTCGACCAGTATTAGCACAAGTTCTGCCACGTGGAAGACGGTTATCATAATCAATTCTATTGAAGCACTGAAGCCATTTCTCTCCCCACCATGTTCTTCCATAAATAGCCATTTTATAAAATCGTATATCTCAATATAAATAAATTGAATATTAATCTTATAGATAATTTTTCTAAATATATCAAACCCACCTTAGAGAAAACAACTATAGTGTTTCTTCAGAGCAAGCTACCAATTTTAGAACGAATTAACATCAATTAGAGGTTGTCCGGAAACAAGTAAAAGGCTATAATATCTGAAATTTTAGTACGGGGTAAAGATGAGAAAAAAGTATCCAACAGATCTAAGCGAAAGGGAATGGGCAAGAATAGAAAAACACTTCAGAGTATCATACAAGAAAGGAGGAAGGCCGCCAAAGTATAGCAAAAGAGAAATATTAGAAGCAATTTTCTATGTATTGCGTACAGGGTGTCAATGGCGGTATTTACCAAATGATTTTCCGCTATGGAAGACTGTGTATGAGCAGTTCAGGCAATGGAAGAAGCAGGGAATTTTTGAGAAAATGAATTATGAAATTACAAAATATAGTAGAAGAAAAATAGGAAGGAATGAGCAGCCGAGTGCCTGTATAGTAGATAGTCAATCTGTAAAGACTACAGAAAAGGGGGGATCAAAGGCTATGATGGAAGTAAAAAAGTAAAGGGTAGAAAAAGGCATATAATTACAGACACTCAGGGTTTTATACTAGGTTGTTACGTAGGCGCTGCTAACGAAAATGATAGAGATGGTATTAAAATAGCATTAAACAATATGAGAACAAAATATACTAAAGTTAAAAAAATGTGGGCTGACATGGGATACCAAGGAAGAAATTTAAAGAATCACATAAAGGAAGAATATGACATAGATATTGAAATTGTTAAAAGGCCTACATGTAGATTTTGGGTGCACAAAGATACGCCACCTGAGCTACTACCAACAAGAGAACAAGGGTTTAAAGTACAGCCAAGAAGATGGGTTGTAGAAAGGACTTTTGCTTGGGTTAATAGGAATAGAAGGCTATCGAAGGAGTATGATTTACTCACAACATCCACTGAGAATTTCATATACCTAGCTATGAGTAGGGTTATGTTAAAGAGGGAATATGCTTGAATTTACTTGTTTCCGGACAACCTCTTAGAGCTCCGCTTCTATCAGGGCATAGGATGACAGAAGTGGGCTTTAATAGCTGTAGTACTATAGCTGTTATACTCCAAAAGTAAGTATTAGATATAACAAATAGAAGAAATTAGATAGAATGATTAAAGGGGTAAGGATATAAAGGTTTAACTTAAAATAACCTGATAAAATTTGAATCACACTTCCAAGTGCTGGCACCCACGAAAGTAATAAAGTTGCAAAAATTAGCAAATTTTTTGTGGCTTTTGGCGTTGTACGTTTGTTTTCTAGTTTGTGGTATAATTCTCGCATTAAGATTGTTATTCTACCTAAGTACCAATTAACTGTTCCACCAAGGCTTGATCCTAGTACTCCAAAAAATAACATAAGTAGTAGATTGTGATGTGATCTAAAGTACAGCATAGCTTCAAACATAAAGCCTTGGTGTATAGGCAAGATTAACGATGATAATAGGCTGTCTTTAAACAGCAGAAAGTAATCTTCCATATAAGTTTACCAAGTTGTTGTACCATCTTCATTGTCAGAAATTGTAATCCCCTTTTGTTTCAACTGATCCCTTATTTTGTCTGCAGTATCGTAATTTTTATTTTTTTTTGCAATTTTTCTTAAGTCTATCAACCTTTCTATTTCTTGATGATTTACATCCACAGCAAACCACTCTTGATAACTTGACTCAAGAAGACCAATAAATCTGGCACTCTTAACAAAACTCTTAGTTAATTTAAGCTTTTCACTTTCATTACTCATTTTGTTGATTTTTGCAGCCATTTCATGTAATATAGCTAGAGCTTCAGGGATGTTTAAGTCGTTTTTTAAAGCGTCTATAAAATCTTTAGAAATCTCTGCGTTACTTTCATCAATATTCGTTGTATCTAAACCACGTGATAATCGATAAAATTTATTTAAGGTTTCCTGTGCATCAGAAATAACGTTTTCTGTCCAATCAAGTGGTTTTCTGTAGTGAGTTTTGAGCAGTGCATAGCGTATTACTTCACCCTTTATTCCACTATCTAGCAAATCTCTTACTTTGACTATATTAAATAAGGACTTGCTCATTTTTTCTTCATTTACTGTAAGAAAGCCGTTATGTATCCAGTATTTTGCAAACATTGATCCAGCAAATGCAGACTTACTCTGTGCAATTTCATTTTCATGGTGAGGAAATTGTAAATCTATGCCGCCACCATGAATATCAAAATCTTTGCCAAGGTAAGCATATGACATTGCTGAGCATTCTATATGCCATCCAGGCCTGCCCTCTCCCCATGGGCTATCCCAATAACTTGAAAGTTTGTAGTCAATATCACTTGCAGGCTTCCACAGCACAAAATCTCCCGGGTGCTTTTTATTTTCATTAACTTCAACTCTGCTACCTGGAACCAATTCATCAGTTTTTTTTCCTGATAAAGCACCATATTCATGGTAAGATTCTATATTAAAATACACGTGTTTGTCAGATTCATAAGCGTGGCCTGATTGCAGCAAATGTTCAATTAATTTTATAATATAATCTACGTTTTCCGTTGCTTTTGGTTCGTATGTTGGTTTTTTACAATTTATGCTTTCCATATCATCATGAAAAGCTTTAATGTAATATGTGGTTATACTTTCTATGTTGCTATTTTTTTCACTTGCTGCATTAATTATCTTATCATCAATGTCGGTTATGTTACGCACATAGGTAACTTTGCCATAACAAAACTTAAGTAGCTGAAATAACACATCATACACAACAACAGACCGTGCATTGCCTATATGTGCTGTGTCATATACTGTTGGTCCGCAAACATACATTTTCACATGATCTTTATCGATAGGTGTAAAAAGCTCCTTTTTTTTTGTTAAGGTGTTGTAAAGCCTAACCATATACGAAGCTTTTGAGAAAAGAAAATGCCCCAATGATAAGTTGTGGCCCTTTGACTACTACAACAAGAGTAAGCAATAGCCCACACAATGATATTAAAACTCCCAATATGGATAGAAACCCATCTTTACTCATAATGCCAAGCGAAATAAGAGTCGTACCAATTGCAGGAATGAAGTTAGTAAGAGGCAATGGAAGAGCTATCGATAATGCAGAAAGCAACATTACAAAAGCTAAAATCTTTTCACCAGGCCCATAGAAAATGAAAGACAGTCTTGGCTTCATGAATTTTTCTATTTTTTCTAATACAGGGGAAGTTTTCTCTACCACAAGAGCTAGTGTTGAACGCTGAAAAGATCTTCTTTCTAGCCAACTGGGCATCCAAGGAGAATCAAATCCAAATAGAAGCTGCAGTGAGAATAAGATTAAAGGTATAGAAAGAATAGTTGTATAACCAGGTGGAACCGGTATAGGCACCGATAGCGGCAAGGAGAAGATGATTATTAAAATACCAAAACCACGCTCATGCAAAGCTGTTTTAATGTCAAACAAAGTTACTTTATCGCTATCATTGTTATTGGTATCTGCAACTTCTTTTAGAATATCAGAAGCTAATTTATCACTTTTAGTCAACTTATCATTTTTTGACACGAAAAACCTTTGATAAAAATAATTCTTAACACAATTATTGTTTTATTTCAATATGCATTATTCATTTTGCGCTAGTAATTCGTTCTTTTGTTAAAGTGTTGTAAAGCTTTTAAGAAGAGAAAGTGCTCCGGTTATAAGTTGTGGTCCTTTGACTATTACAACAAGAGTAAGCAACAACGCGCACAATGATACTAAAACTCCCAATATGGATAGAAACCCGTCTTTACTCATAATGCTAAGTGAAATAAGAGTTGTGCCAATTGCAGGAAGGAAGTGAGTAAAAGGTAATGGAAGAGCTATTATTATTGCACAAAGCAACATTATAAAAGCCAGAATCTTCTCACCAGGCCCATAGAAAATGAAAGACAGTCTTGGCTTCATGAATTTTTCTATTTTTTCTAATACAGGGGAAGTTTTCTCTACCACAAGAGCTAGTGTTGAACGCTGAAAAGATCTTCTTTCTAGCCAACTGGGCATCCAAGGAGAATCAAATCCAAATAGAAGCTGCAGTGAGAATAAGATTAAAGGTATAGAAAGAATAGTTGTATAACCAGGTGGAACCGGTATAGGCACCGATAGCGGCAAGGAGAAGATGATTATTAAAATACCAAAACCGCGCTCATGCAAAGCTGTTTTAATGTCAAACAAAGTTACTTTATTGCTATCATTGTTATTGGTATCTGCAACCTCTTTTAGAATATCAGAAGCTAGTTTTTTATCTTTAGTTAGTTTCTCACTTTTTTGCACAATTATCCTTTAATAAAATATTCCTCTTAAGCTAACATAGTTGTTGCTGTATTTCAATATTTGTTATTTATTTCATACCAACACTTCATCTCTTTCATTCTTTAACCTGACTAAGTTTTTAAACAGATGACATGCACTAAGGTGCATGTCACGAAGTATGAGGACGCTAACGATCTGGTTCATTAGACGATAATTTTTCTGAGTCCTTAAGCTCCTGTTTAAGGTTTTTGATGCCTTTTCCTAAATCACCCATAACTTGCGGTAATCTGCCTGCACCAAACAGAACTAAAATTATTATTAAGACTAGAAACAATTGCCATGGTCCTAAACTCATTTTCACCTCCATTTAAAATATTGACCTTTAAATATTAAAACTTGACTGAAGTCAAGTAACACATAGATTATATCACCTTTATTTAATTATAAATCAAGGTTTTTTAATTATTTTATAACAATCCCAAACTAGATTATTTTCTTGCAGCGAATAAGTGGAAACTTTTCGCTTAACTGTAGAGTAGAAGAGAGCTCACTAAAAAACTTTGCTAGCGTATCATCTTTAGGCTTATGGTATATATCGCTAGAAACTCCTGATTGAATAATTTTACCATTTTTCATTACGTAGATAAAATCTGCAACTTTCAATGCTTCTTGCGGGTCATGAGTTACCATTAGCACAGGGATATTTTTACTTCTGAAAAGGGACAATATATGTTGTCTTATTCGGCACTTGAGCAGTATATCTAAATTAGAAAATGGTTCATCTAACAACACAACATCAGGGTTTTGTGCCATCACTCTTGCTATTGCAACTAATTGTTGCTGTCCTCCAGATAAGGCGTTAGGGTACATATTTTCATATTTTTCTATATTGAGTAACTTCAAGATTTCCAATGCAATTAGGTGCTTTTCTCTCTTGGAAGAGCTGCGGATAGCAAAGGTTATATTTTCTACTACTGTTTTATGAGGAAATAATGCAGAATGCTGAAAAATCAATCCGATATTTCTATGCTCTATAGCGACTGATGCCTTATTACTTGCAACTAACCTATCATTTATAAAAATAGTTCCAGATTTTGGATTTTCTATCCCCGCAATTAATTTCAAAATTGTTGACTTGCCACAGCCAGAATGCCCCAATAAACATGCAACATTTCCTTTCTTTACTTTAATGTTTATATTGCTTAAAGCAAAGTCGTTTTGATTGTTATAGAAATAACCAATATTGTTAACTAGCATTAATCTTACTTAAACCATGTTATTAAATATAATAGCATTATACTCAAGAAGTACAGAAATGTTTTTTGTCGTCATAAATTGGTTATGCAAGAAATCTAGAAAAGAAAGGATTTTTTGCTATAACTTTACATGAATGGTAGGAAACACGGGACTATAGCTCAGCAGGATAGAGCGTTGGACTCCTAATCCGAAGGTCGTGCGTTCGAATCGCACTAGTCCCACCACATTGCTTCACAAATTTTATGGAGATTTTTTTTCACAAATACGCACACCTTTTTTTGCGGGTTTAAGATATAAATTCCCTAATAATAAAACGGGTTTTGTGTCATTCCAGTACTCCTCTCTTATAATTCACGTATTTAAGAATGACTTCTGCTAAACCTTTACTAATTCCAGGTACGTTTTGAATTTCAGCCAGAGAAGCTTTGCTTATATTTTTCACTGAACCAAAATAAGACATCAACGCTTTTTTTCTTTTGTTGCCAATGCCGGGTATTTTGCTTAATTGTGAAACTATAAACTGTTTATCGCGTTTTTTTCTATGTGAAGTTATCGCAAAACGGTGGGCTTCATTACGCAGCGATTGTAAGTAAAGCATGACTTTGCTGTCATTTGCCAGACTGAATTCTTCCCTGCCCAGCATATAAAATCTTTCATTTCCTGCGTTACGATCAGGACCTTTTGCCATACAAGCAAAAGGAACGTTTATATTCAATACTTCCAGTACATTCTGTACTATGGAAACATGTCCTGGTCCACCATCAATCAGTAAAAAATCAGGTATTATGCCTTTTATATTGCCGGAGAAACGTCTGGTTAGCACTTCCCTCATCATTTTATAGTCATCGCCTGAAAATTTTTCCTTTATAGTAAATTTTCTGTACTCACTTTTTAAAAAACCCTCCTGCCCTGCAACAACCATTACACCAATTTGTTGGTTTCCAAATATATGGCTATTGTCATAAACCTCAATACGCTTTGGAATGTTTGGTAACAAGAAGATTTTGCTAAGCTCTTCAAGCTTTTCTAGGTTATTTCTATAATCGATAAGCTTCTGCTCTAAGCTATGCTGAGAGTTATCATAAACAAATTTCAATAAATCACGCTCTTTTTTATTCTTTGCATGCAGAACTTTTACTGGCTTTTGAGCAACCTTATATAGTGCTTGTTCTATAATTTCCTTATCCACAATAGAATCTGGAACGTAAATTTGTATTGGAGGTATGTTAGCTGAATTATAAAAATTGACCAAAAAGGTGGATAAAATTTCATCATTTGAGTGATCACCACAGTTCTCGGCAAAGTAAGGAGTGCTGCCGTAGTTGTCTTTATTTCTGAACGATAACACACTAATACATGCTAGATCCTCTTCACGTACAATACTGAAGAAATCTGCATCTTTTTCAAAAGAAAAATCCGTGTGCTGTATTTGAATTTGCTCAAGAAACTTTACCCGATCTCTATATATAGCAGCAAGCTCATAGTTTTCTTCACTGCTGCACTTTCTCATTGTGAAAAGTAACTGTTCTTTCACTTCCTTATTTCTTCCAAGCAATGTATTTCGTGCCTGTTTTACTGATTGGCAGTAGTCGTCTTTTGTGATTTTGTTTATGCATGGTGCTGAGCAGCGCTTAATTTGATATTCAATACATGGTCTTTTTGTTGAGGAAAAGTATTGATCTGAACATACTCTTAGGAGAAAAGCTTTTTGCAATGACAATATAGTTTGCTTAACAGCAGCGGCAGATGTAAAGGGACCATAATAATGAAACTCATTTTTCTTAAATTTGCCTCTATATTTTGCTATTCTTGGATAATCGTGCTTGGAAATTGTTATATAAGGATAAAATTTTCCATCCTTGAGCACAATATTATAAAGTGGTTTCAATGATTTTATTAGCTGTGCTTCAAGAAGCAGTGCTTCGATTTCATTCTCAGTGATGAATATTTCAACCTTAATAACCTGTAAGAGCATAACTCTAATTCGTTCAGAAAGGTTTTCGAATTGAAGGTAGTCGGATAATCTCGACTTTAAGTTTTTTGCTTTTCCAACATATAAAACTTTATTCTTATCTCCGACCATCTTATACACGCCACAGGACTGTGGAGATGATTTGATTTGTTCTTTATATTGCCTGAGCATTTATCCATTGCTTAACCTGTATGAGGTTAAAATCTGCTACTAAATGAAAGATGGAAACTACATTTTCAAGCAAAGATAATCTGTTTCTTCTCAGCTTATCAGAATCACAGTTAATCTTTATACTGTCCATAAACTGATTGATAAACGGAGCAAAACCAGCAAGTTCATCAAGTGCTACATTAAAGTGGTTATTTTTTATCGCTTGTTTTATGTTTTTACAAGCAGTTATAGCACAATTTGATAGCGCAATTTCTTCACTTTCAATCAAAAACCTCTTACCGTAAGATGCACTATAAGTAGTGCCATCACTTTTCCTTGCTTTGCTCATCATGTTACTGACTCTTTTGTAAGTGCTTAGAATTTGTTCACCTTCTGGAGTACTAAGATAACGATCCAATATAACAGTTTGCTTTTCTGCTGTCAGCAGATCATTAATATCGATTTTATATAGTATTGAATCTACAACATCTTGCCTTATATCTCTATTTTTTAAAATAACCTTGAATCTTTCTAAGCAAAATCTAAATACTAGTTCTGAAATTTGTTTTCTATTCGGCTTATCAACCGACGCTGTATTTTTATTAAATAGAAGCCTTGAATATAAAGATACTGACTTGTCTATCATTAGCCTAATTGGAACATGCAAATTATTTTCAAGTATTGTCCTAATTATACCAATTGTCATTCTCCGCAAACCAAATTGATCATACGAACCAGAGATTTTCTCACCTGCTGCAATTAAACCAACTAAGCTATCCACTTTGTCTGCAATTGACACAGCAATTGCAGAAGGAGATTTAGGACACTCCTGCTCTGGCCCGATTGGCTTATAATGCTCAGTTATAGCTTCCACTATTTCTCTATCTTCTTGAAAATAAGAAGCATAATATCCACCCATTACTCCTTGTAATTCTGGAAACTCTCTTACTATCGATGTTGCCAAATCAGCTTTTGCCAAATATGCAGCACGTTCAACTTTTATCAGCGAAGCATGTGGAATAAATATAGCTATATACTTTGACAAAGCCGTAATACGCTTCACCTTTTCCCCCACGCTGCCAAGTGAAGCATGAAATAATATTGAACCTAATCTTTTGACATAATAATCTAGATTTTCCTTTTTATCTTGAGATATTAAAAATTGGGCATCAGCAAGACGTGCTTCTAATATTCTTTCGTGTCCTTTAACAACTTCACCATTGTTGACGTTGACAACAGTGACAAAGTGTGAAATTCTCTTTCCATTACTTAAAGCAAGGTATTTTTGTTGTGTATTAACTATACTAAGTATTACTTCCTTCGGTAATCCAAATGACTTTTCTTGATTCACTTCACCAAACAGTACGATTGGCCACTCTATAAGCCCTGTCAATTCATTTAGTAAATAATCATTTTTCTCAAGTTGTAAATTCTGCTCTTTTGTGAATTTATTAATCTGATCTAGTATAAATTGCTTTCTTTTGTCCATTTGGAGAATTACACTGTTTTTTTCTAGCAATTCAAAATAGTCTTTAGGTGTTTTAACAGTAAGCGCCGTACCACTTGAGAGAAATCGATGGCCATATGTTGTGTTAGATGCTGTAATCCCTGCAAAAGATACAGGTATTATTTCATCATTTAAAATGCATAAAATGTTTTTAATTGGCCTAACCCACCTTTCTTTTCCTTTGCCCCATCTCATACTTTTTGGCCAAGAGAAATTTTTTAATATTTCTCCTAGTTGATTTTTAAGAAACTCTTGAATGTTAAATGAGCAGCTTTCTCTTTTAATGAAGTAAAAATCCTCATTATTTACTTTTCGAACGAGCAAATCTTCTTCATTTTTCTGATATTTTCTTAAAAAACCTTCGATAGCACTTTTTGGTGCGTTAATGTTTGGTCCCTTAACTTCGTTATTGGAATCCTTTAGCTCCAAAGCATTTATGTTGTCGACAAATAGGGTAATGCGACGTGCCGTTATAAAAACCTCCATTGATGTAAATTTTACATTATTTTTGTTAAAAACATTGGCAATACAGCTCTTAACTTGAACTGTAGCTGAATTCTGCATTCTCGGGGGTATTTCTTCTGAAAGGCACTCAAATAACAACTGCAACGACATACGCTATTTACTCATGTACAATTCACAACATTTTTTTGTTAGCTCTCTAACTTTACCAATATAAGCTGTACGTTCATTCACACCAAGCACACCTCTTGCATCAAGCAGATTAAGTAGGTGACTAGTTTTAATACATTGGTCATAAGCTGCCATTGGTAGCTCCTTTTCAATAAGGAACTTACACAATTTTTCCGTATCTTCGAATTGCTGCTGTACCACTTTAGTATCATAATAATCTAACGCTAGATAAGAAAATTCATATTCTCTTTGTTTAAAAATATCTCCGTAAGTTACACCGTTATCGTTCCAAATTATATCGTAAACATTATCTACACCTTGTATGCACATTGCTAAACGTTCCAACCCATATGCCACCTCACCAGGAATCATCTTGCAGTCAATCCCTCCAACTTGCTGTATATAAGTAAGCTGTGTTACTTCCATTCCATTGCATGTAACTTCCCATCCAAGTCCTGATGCACCAACACTTGGGTTTTCCCAATCATCTTCAACAAACTTAATATCATATTTTTCTGTAGATATGCCAAGAGCTTTTAAGCTATCTAAATAGACGTCTTGTAAATTATTACCAGATGGCTTTATTATAACTTGATATTGGTGATGTTGATACAAGCGATTAGGATTATCACTATAGCGCCCATCTGATGGCCTAATTACTGGTTGTAGATATGCAATTTTTGTCGGTTTTGTATCAATTGCAGACATAATTGTTGCGGGATGTAATGTACCAGCACCAACTTCAGATGTGTATGGGTGAAGTATAACGCACCCTTCACCAGCCCAAAAATCTTGTAACTCTTTTATTATACTTTGTAAGTTCACACAAATTGTACACTTTTTATACTAAATATATAAATAAATAAGTACTATTCAATATTTATTTTTTTTGCAGCACTATGTAAATAATCACCTAAAACTGCTGAACTTTCCCTCACATACTGAATTATGCTTTTATTTAGGACAATTGCATCACGCATAGTTAAATCGCAGAATATAAATGCTGTTAAATACAGTAAAATCACCGCATAAAATGTGTGAAAAATCCCCTCAAATGTAATTGACATTGCATTATTATAGCTGAGCTGTATTGAACTTATTGGCCATGGTTTTATCACTTCTACGACATTAAAAAATACGTAAGGTATCATAAGAAAAAAGAAAAAGTGCATAAAATCATTAAACCAAAATGGGCATTGAAACATCTGCTTACATATACTCCCATAGAGTTTACTTACAGCATAATAAATTGACATTATTGCTGGCATTGAAAGTGCTACAGTCAATACTTGCCCTGACGCTATTTGTATTACTATGTCTTCACCACTGTTTGCTGAAGGGTCCTGAGCATGAAAAATAAATATTCCAATTAATTGCATTACTAACATAACTATTGCCAATTTTGTAAAAACAGCAGCTACAACTACTCCTGAATTTGGCATTTTATATAGTAAATATTCGCCTCCATATGTAAAAATCAATATAACATCGACAATAAATAATATTAAAAAAGAAGACCAATAGTTCTGCCAACCTGGTAAATATCCTATTCCCAAAAAAGAGCTTACTGTTTTAGCAGGAAAAACCTTGCCTAGCATCTTCCCCAAAAATTCAAAAAAAATCCCCATGCCCTAAGTAACACTTGGTTTATATTATTTATAATACTGTATTGTAACGGACTTATCAATAACTTAAAACATGTATTGGAAAATTTTAGGTAATATGCAGCAACAGTAGAAGAACATGCGCCAAAAATTTAGTAATTTTATAGGGCTTGTGCACTTAAATTTTTTGCAATATCAAGTGCAGCGTAAGTGAATATTGCACTTGCACCCGCACGTTTGAAACCAATCAAAGATTCATAAATCACCTTGTCATAATCCAGCCAGCTATTATTTGCAGCAGCTTTTATCATTGCGTACTCACCGCTTACTTGGTAAGCAAAAATCGGAAAATTAAACTTATCACTTGCTGTTTTGATAATATCCAAATATGGCATACCCGGTTTAACCATAATAAAATCTGCACCTTCATTTATATCCATTTCAATTTCGCACATTGCTTCGCGCGCATTTTTATAATCCATTTGATAACCACTTTTGTCTATAGAATGTGATAGCCCACATGAACCAACGACTTGCCTGAATGGAGCATAGAAGCTAGAGCAGTATTTCACTGCATAAGATAATATTAATACGTCTTGAAAGTTGTTATCATCTAATGATTTTCTGATTCTTCCTATTCTACCATCCATCATATCAGAAGGAGCAACTATATCACATCCTGCTTTCGCTAAAGCAAACGCTTGCTTACACAGCACTGATATAGTTTCATCGTTTTCTACATCCATCTGATTATCTTTTAAAATGCCGTCATGGCCGTGAATAGTGTATGGATCCAATGCAACGTCTGCAATAATACCAATTTCAGGTACCTTTAATTTTACAGCACAAATTGCTCTGCAGATTAAGTTGTCAGAATTATATGCTTCCTCAGCGTTTTCAGATTTTAGTTTACTATCAACTACAGGAAAAATTGCAACAGCATTAATCCCTAAATCTTTAGCTTCCTTAACTATAGACACTAATCCATCTATTGAATAACACTTTACGCCTGGTAAGCCAGAAATTGGTTCAGTTGTTTCTTCTCTGTCATGAACAAACAGAGGAAGAACCAGATCATTTACTGATAAACTATTTTCACTTGTTAAATTGCGAACCCATTTGCTCGAGCGCCTGCGTCTTAATCTTGTATTTGGGAAATTAAACATTGGATCCAGGCAAATTCCCAGTAAAGAGCAACACCCCTGAAATGAGTATCACCCAAAACACTGATATTGGTAAAAATACTTTCCAACCAAGGCGCATTAGCTGATCATATCGATAACGAGGTATTGTTGCTCTAATCCAAATAAATACGAATAAAAGTATAATTACCTTCAAAACGAACCAAATTAAACCTGGAATTTTATAAAGCAAACCAAGTTCTAACGGAGGATACCATCCCCCCAGAAAGAATATTGTCATCATAGCACTTGCTAAAATCATATTTGCATATTCTCCAAGAAAAAAGAGGGCAAAAGGCATGGATGAATATTCAACGTTATATCCAGAGACAAGCTCTGCTTCAGCTTCTGGTAAATCAAATGGGTGACGATTAGTTTCTGCAAGCAAAGAAATAAAAAATATTATTCCTATAGGCATTAGTAGTAAATCAACCCAAAATGGCATATTGTGTTTCGCTACCACCATCTCTCCAAGATTTAATGTTCCAGTGGTAATAACGACTGTAGCAACTATTAAGCCTATTGAAACTTCATACGAAATCATCTGAGCAGCCGACCGTATAGCGCCAAGAAATGCATAATTAGAATTGCTTGACCAGCCTGCAATAATCACGCCGTATACTCCCAGCGACGATATAGCTAGCACATAAAGCACTCCAACATTAATATTTGCTATAACCTTAGGAATAACTACTTGCTGGCCATTTTCTACAATTACTTCAGCACCAAACGGTATAACTGCCCAGGCAATTAATGCCAAGATAAAGGTAAGCATTGGAGCCATAATGAACAGTATGGTGCTCGCTCTAAATGGTATTATCGGCTCCTTAATCAGGAGCTTAATAGCATCTGCAAATGGCTGCAATAGCCCAAAAGATCCAACTACATTTGGGCCTTGCCTCAGTTGAATTGCAGCAAGGACCTTACGCTCAAAGTATGTCAAATATGCAACTGAAAGTAGTAGCGGTACTAAAATAAATAAAATATTAACTAGCGTGTTCATAAAAAGCTTTAGTACAATCTGCCATTATTTTTGAAGCGCGACTTATTGAATCCGTCATATAAAAATTACACTCCTTTAAAGTAAAAGGTGTATTACTTAAGCTTATTTCACCGCTGCTGATTGGTACCCATGTGTTTTTTACCACTTGATCAGCATTTCTAAACTGTGGACCGATAGTATCTAATTTTTTTCTCACGTCAAATAAACTATCATATGGTAAGGAAAGATCCAAATATTGCGAGAGATTTTTAATAATTAACCAATCCTCCTTTGCTTCACCTGGAGGAAATACAGCTAAATTTGTTCTTTGCACTCGACCTTCAGTGTTTACATAAGTTGCATATTTTTCTGTATATGCAGCACCAGGCAAGATAACATCTGCCACATGTGCACCCTTATCACCGTGATGACCTTGATAAATTACAAATGTATTTTCTAATTTTGATGTATCAATTTCATCTGCACCAAGAAGATAAACCACTTCTATTTCACCACTTTCTGCATGTTCCAATATTTGATTAATATCCCTTTCGCCTTTTTTAGGAACAAACCCAGTATCTAGCCCACCAACTCTTGCTGCAGCTTTATGCAGCATATTAAAGCCATTCCAGTCATCTCTGACCATGTTAAATTTTTCTGCAATTTTGCCAGCTAGAACTAGAACTGATTCAGAATCGTCTCTTACTAATGCATCTTGACCGATAATCAGCATAGGGCTCTGAGCAGCACTCAGCAGCTCACAGAACTTATGATTTCCATTTGCTATTTCACTCAAAATATCAGGATTATCGCCCAATTTCTCAACATGATACAAATATTCAATGTTAGGACCAACACTTGCAACAGGAAAGTTGCCCTGTAAATATCTCTTTCTCAATCTTACGTTAATAATCGGTGCTTCTATCCTTGGATTTGTATTTATAAGCAGACATAAATCTGCATTTTCTATACCTTCAATAGTGGTATTGAACACATACGATCCACGATTACTTGGTATAAGCTTTGCACCATCTTGCCTACAGTCTATATTCCCCGAGCCGAGCTTCTGCATCACTTCTTTGAGTAGAAGCATAGACTCACAATCTGCTAAATCACCTGCAATTGCAGCTATTTTATTTGATTTTGTATTCTTTAATTTCTTTGCAGCAACAGTTAATGCTTCATTCCAATCAACTGGGGCTAATTTACCATCTTTTTTTATATAAGGTCGATCAAGACGCTGAACTTTTAGTCCATCATAGGCAAAGCGGGTTTTATCTGATATCCATTCTTCATTTACCTCTTCGCTCAGCCTTGGTAATATCCTCATAACCTCCGGGCCACGATAATCAACTCTAATTGCGCTGCCCACAGCATCTAGCACATCTATAGTCTCACAATGTGATAGCTCCCATGGACGCGCTGTAAAGGAGTAAGGCTTTGAAGTTAAAGCCCCTACCGGGCAGAGATCTATGATATTTCCAGATAATTCAGAACTAATATGCCTTTTTATGTAAGTGCTAATCTCTACATTTTCTCCCCTTCCGATTCCTCCAAGTTCATTTGTACCTGCAACATCAGACAAAAATCTAACACACCGAGTGCAATGAATGCATCGATTCATCGCAGTCTCAATCAGTGGTCCGAAGTGTTTTTTTGGCACAGCCCTCTTATGCTCATCAAGTCTGCTGGTTCCTTTCCCATAAGCCATCGTGATATCTTGCAAATCGCATTCACCACCTTGATCGCAAATTGGGCAATCAAGCGGGTGGTTAATTAGCAAAAACTCAAGCACACCTTCACGTGCTTTTTTAACCTTAGGGGTATCAGTGTGAATAACCATCCCTTCTGCAACTGGCATTGCACAAGAGGCTACTGGTTTTGGAGGTCCACCCTCCACTTCAACCAAACACATTCTGCAATTACCAGCAATTGCTAAACGCTCATGATAACAAAAACGTGGAATTTCAACGCCCACGACTTCACAAGCTTGAATTATAGTGAGCCCATGCTCTACTTCACATTCCTTAGAATTAATAGTAACTTTAACCACAACTATTATACAGCTTCCCACTTTATAGGATTGCCGCTTACCTCATCTTCAACCAGATTGCCGTTGTCATATTGAGCAGACATATAATTCATGCGCGAATCACGATCTATATATCTAACAGGTTTTACCGGTTTATCTTTATACATTTTTTGCTCAGCTTTCTTACGCTGAGTAGGGTTATTTTTACTAGCTGTCTTTGCTTTCCCACCTGCTGACATATAAACTCCTAAAAACTTTTCATTCTATTTTAACACTTAAGTATACAGCGTCAATATTTAATAACTTTAAAATTTCAATAGATCTCTTATTATAATCATTTTACAATCATTGTTTAAATAAAAAGTTACCCCTTGATGCCATTCCAGCGCATGACGCACAGCTGTACGAACCATACGCGTCAAGTTAAGGAAATAAAGGTATGAAAGAGATAGAATAATAAGGTATAAGTTCTCCCAGATATACTTTTAGTGAGAGAACCAATGAATAAAATAACTTGCTTATCAAAAAAGCTCAAAGAATTTTTTAATGAAAAAGCAGAGAAAATCTCAATTACAACAAGGTTTATAAAAAGAAAGAGAAAGCTAAAAGGTTCATCATTCGTAAAAGCCATGGTCTTGGGTAATATAGGAGTTGATAATTGTAGCGTAGAAACAATGTGTCAATTACTAAACGAGGACTCGATAGATATAACAAAACAAGGTTTGGATTTTAGATTTACTGAAGAAGCAGTGGAATTTATGAAAAGGATGTATAATGAATCTGTGGTTCTCTTTAAAAATATCTTGCAAGTTGATTGCAAAATCTTACAGCAATTTAATAGTGTTAAATTATTGGACAGTAGCTATATTACTCTACCTAACAGTATGGAAGAGATGTATAAAGGTTATGGTACTAGCTACAGTGGCTATGAAAGCAATACTAAGTCTGGAATAAAGTTACAATTAGTTTTCGATTACATGAATCAGATAATAGACCAACTTAATTTAACGGAGGGAATAAGATCAGACCAGGGATATAGGAAACATTTAAGTAATATATCAAGCAATGATTTGCTAATATCTGATCTCGGTTATTTTGTGCCAAGTTCTTTTAAACAAATCAATGAAATAGGAGCTTATTTCATAAGTCGTTATAAATCCGATACCAACGTATATGATGTAGAAACAAATCAAAAAATGGAGTTATTAGAATGTTTAGAGGATAAGTTATTTTTAGAAAACGAGGTATTGTTAGGAAAAGAAGCAAAAATTAGAGTAAGAATTATATGTCAGAAACTAACTGAAGAACAGTCTATAGCCAGAAGAAGGAAAGCTAATAGATTAGCAAGATCGCAGGGATATACATCCTCTAAAAGAAATCAAAAATTGTTGAACTGGTCAATATTTATAACTAATGTTCCAGAAAATAAAATTAGTGCTGAGCAAGTATTAACGATTTACAGAGTAAGGTGGCAAATTGAGTTATTATTTAAATTGTATAAAAGCCATATCAGACTTGATAAGCTAAAAGGAAAGCCATGCAGAGTATTATGTGAACTATATGCTAAATTGTGCGCAATTCTTATATTTCACGGCATAGTTGTTTGCACAGAAGTGAAAAAGAATACAGAACTTAGCTTAACAAAGGCATTTATTGAGCTAAAAAGGCGGGTTAGAGAGTTATTTTTAGTATTAACCAAAATTAATAGTTTAAAAGCATTTCTTAAAAAACTCACTATAACTTGGTCGCGATTTTCATTAAAAGACAAACGTAGAAGGGCTAGAGTATCCACTTTAACCTCTCTAAATTTGCTCACAATCTCTTAACTTGACGCGTATGCTTTTTTGAACATTCCCTGTTAAGATGCCTAATCTACTTTCAGCTCCTCAGTATGTAAACTGCGTGGTAAAGACTCTAATTCCTTTGCAGCACTTAAACTTTTATTTTTTGCATGTATACCAAGCTTATTGAATTCTCGAGCAGCAGGAAACACCCTTGCTTCAAGAGAGCCAGCAGTTTTATTATAATGATCAACAGCACTTTTTAAGCTCCTGCGCAAATTATCAAAGTTTTCACCCATTGTGCAAATGCGCTCATATAAAATATGACCTAGTTCACTGATTTTCTTTGCGTTTTCAGCTATCATCTCTTGCTTCCATCCATACGCTATTGCTCTCAGCAACGCAATTAGAGTGATCGGTGTTGCAATGATCACTTTTTTTTCCACTCCAATCTCTATCAAAGCAGGCTCATATTCCAGTGCTGCGCTAAAAACTCCCTCCCCTGTTAAGAAAAGCACCACAAGTTCTGGCGTATTTTCAAATTGATTCCAATACTCTTTTTTACCCAAGTCATTTATGTGTTTTTTTATTGCCAGGGAATGGTTCTTTAATTTCTCCTTTTGTATTTGCAAATCATTTTGTGATATAGCATCCATGTAAGAATCAAGCGGCACTTTAGCATCTATTATTATTTGCTTTCCAGATGGCATTTTGATTATTAAATCAGGACGCAATAAATTATCCTCGTTTTTATCAATCACTGACGGCTGAGTAAAAAAATCGCAATACTCAATCATTCCTGCCATTTCTACCACTCTTTTGAGTTGCATTTCACCCCATTTGCCCCTAATGTGAGGTTTCCTCAGGGCATTAGCAAGGTTGGAAGTTTGGTTCATCAGCGCTCCAATTTGCTCCTTTAAACCTTCATAGGCCCCTACCCTCTCCTTTTCTAGCTCACGTATTTCATTATCGAATTTTTCTAATTTTTCTTTTATTGGAGTTACAACTTCGTTGATCGTTGCTTGTCTTTTTTTGAAATCGCTTTCCGTTTCTTTTAATTTACTATCGATTACTTCCTTTGCTAAGTTCAGAAAATTATTGTTATTTGTTTGCAAAGCATCAAGAGAGAGCGCTTTAAAAGTGTTTGTTAATCTCTCCTCTGCTTTTGTTAGTAATTCTATTTCCTTTTTCTTTTCCTCACGTTCTTTTTGCAGAGTTACTTCAAGTTCTGCTCTTTTGACCCTTAAATCAACTATTTCTTCATTCTTCGTAAGCAAAGTTTGCTTTGTTTCTTGAAGTTCTTGCTCTAATTTACATAAATTACCCTCAAGGTTTGCTTTCTTTTCGCTCAGTTTTTTTACGATAATGTAGAAAAATAGTAATAGAGAGACAACCAGAGCTATAGAATTGAAAAGCATCAGAATAAAAAAGCTGTATTTACAATTCTATATGATTTTTGTGTGTATAAGAAAGAAAAAAGGAGCACCTAAAGAGGTGACCTTACCCAGAAAAAGCAGAGAGAAAGTTAAGACGTTTTTATCATGAGAATAAATTGTGCAGGAATGCAATAGTTAATAGTAGAATGTCTACGTTATTTGTTATAAAAGATTTCTATGTATTCAAATATGGCAGTTCTGGTTTGTTGAGCGAGAAGTATCAATAAGCAGCTCCCTTTTAAGTGAACTTTTCTGCAACAGAGTTATCGTAACAACAGCCCTTATGGCTCATGCTGGAAATGATGTTTTTTGTATTCAATAGAAATTGGTAATTTTGAGAGGTATACTGTGGTGCGCCAAGAAGTGCTTGGAGAACAGTTGGTGAAAATCCAACACAAACAAAGTCTAGCCAAAAGTTTGGAACAGACCACTATGTTGCATGAGGTAACGAGTGTAATAGAGCTAGTGGGATGGACAATGCAGGGCACAACGGAAGTGAAGGAGTGGAGTCCCGAAATACCTGAAGACATAGAGGTCGACATGTTCATGGCCATGGAAGACAGCATGAAGGATAACGTAAAGGCAAGTTATCACTCACTCTATCGGGATCTGAGACCGTGCCATGTATTGAAATGGACTTCAAGTGAACTTGGGAGATCCCATGCATTCCTATTAAGGTACGTTGGAACAAGTCAACAAAGGCAAGAACTAGCGGAAGATGCAGGGGAAGTCGGACTGATTGATAGTACTCAGAATGTGGGAAAGCCACGTACAAGGGGAAGCGATCAGCAATATAGTAACTGGAATAGGGATTGCTATGCCAATACAACGGAGGTAGGAATAACATGCGATATAAACTAAACCAGATAGCAGTAAGAGCAAAGCAAGATAAGCGACTAAAATTCACATCGTTAGTCCATCTGATAAATACAGAGAATCTTGCGAGATGTTATAAAGAACTGAAGCGTAACAAGGCTTGTGGAGTAGACCAGATAACAGTGGAATCATACGGAGAAAATCTGAATGAGAAACTCGAAGTGCTAGTAGAAAGTATGAAGAGGAAGCAATATCAACCACAACCAGTAAAGAGGGTATATATACCGAAAGCTGGAAGTAAAGAGAAACGCGGACTCGGAATACCATCGACCGAGGATAAATTAGTACAGATTATGCTGAAGAAGATATTAGAAAATATTTACGAGGCAAACTTTCTGGACAGCTCATATGGATTTCGACCTGGAAGAAACTGTCATCAAGCGGTAAATGCACTAGATAAAGCAGTTAAGTACAAGCCAATAAACTACATTGTAGAAGTGGATATCAAGAAGTTCTACGATAATATACAGCATAAATGGCTAATGAGGTGTCTAAGGGAACGAATAACTGACCCAAATTTGCTGTGGTTAGTAAAGCGGTTTCTCAAGGCAGGGATAGTCGAAGCTGGAAATTATGAAGCAACAAAACAAGGTACACCACAAGGCGGTATAGTAAGTCCTGTATTAGCAAATATATACTTACATTATGTGTTGGATTTATGGATAGAAAAGAAATTTAAATCAAGATCCAGAGGATATATACAACAAATAAGGTTTTGCGATGATTTTGTGGTTTGTTGCGAAAGTAAGGTAGACGCGGAAGAATTTCTGGAATTACTGAAACAAAGGCTAAATAAATTTGGGTTGGAAGTATCTGAAAACAAGACCAGAGTAGTAAAGTTTGGCAAGAGGGAGTGGCAACGAGCGATAAGAGAGAAACGAAGGACGGAAAGTTTCAATTTTCTGGGGTTTACGCACTATGGTGCAAAAAGTCGTCGTGGTAGATTAATGATGGGACATAAAACCTCTAAGTTAAATCTAGCCAGAAAACTAAAAGAAATCAAGGAGTGGTTGAAAATAGTCCGCGGAAGTATTCGACTTAAAGATTGGTGGCAAGTACTGAAGGCTAAATTAACAGGACACTATAACTACTTTGGTATTAGCGGAAATTATTGGTGTTTGAAACAATTTTACACATCAGTAAGAAAGCTAGCATTTAAATGGATAAATCGGCGTAGTCAGAAAAAGAGTATGACCTGGGAACAGTTTGTACACTACGTAGAAGTAAATCCATTACCAAAGCCAAAAATACATTTTTCTTTATATGCATAAGAGGGACGACTGTGAAAACTAATATTGATGAGCCGTGTGCGGGAAATCTGCAAGCACGGTTCTTTAGGGGGAGTTGTAGTAATAAAACTCAAACGAGAGGAGTAAAGCTACAGCTTCTACCGAACAGGTTTAGCAAGGAAAAGAGAAAAGCTTTTAATAAGTCATTTTATGAATTATTAGAGAACTCGTTTAAGAATATTAACGAAAAAGACGAAAAAGGAGAAACAATACTGCACAAGGCAGCAAGAATGTCGACAAGAAAAAAAGTAAGTTTTCTAGTCAGGAAGGGAGCGGATGTCAATGCAACAGATAACAGGGGTTCTACACCATTGCACTGGGCAGCATCGGCGAAACGTCTAGAGAACGTAAAAGAGCTGATAAGGGAAGGAGGAGAAGTAAATGCTACTCAATATATCAACGGATGTACGCCACTGCACTCTGCATGTAGGCTAGGGGCAGGAATTGCAATAATAAAAGAGCTAGTAAAAGCAGGAGCTGCAGTTAATCAACTGGATAAATATGGTGCAACACCAATGTACTATATCTGGGAAAGTGAAAGGTATGGCCTATGGGATAATGGAGAGAATGAAAAGGCGAGGAAATTTCTGGGAAAGCAAGGCGGAATAACAAAAAGTAGAGAACTGACGTGCTATGGAATAGAGAGGCTAGTGGGAGAAATAGCAGACATGTTGAATAGGAGTTATTTGCCTGAGTTAAAAATAATAGAGATAGGAGAAATAAGGAAGAAAGATAAGTCACTAATAAAGGAAGAATGTAAAAATTTAGCAAGCAAAATAATGAGCCAAGTGAACGAAATGATAGATGAGGTGGTGGAGGCAGACTTAAGCAAGATGTGGTGAGGAGGGAGCTCAAAAAGATGAGCAAAGAGTTTGGTTGCGAAAATTTCAAAGGGAAAGTGAGGTATGTTATGTCAAGGAAAGAAGCAAGGAATGTTTTTGATAGGTTATTGAAAGCATTATCAGAAAACAGGTTTCAACAAATAAATGAAAAAGACGCAGCAGGTTGCGCAATATTGCACCGAGCAGCACAGGTGTCAGAGCCAGAAGTAATAAAGTTATTAATAGAAAAAGGTGCAGGTACAAACGATAGAAACAATAGAGGCGAGACACCGTTGCACCTAGCAGCGTTTTTAGGAAGAAGAAAAAATGTGAAAGTGCTGATAGAAGGAGGAGCTACAGTAAATGCAAAATCAAACAATAAAGCAGTACCACTACACTTAGCCTGTTTAGCAAGAAGAATAGGAACAATAGAAGAGCTGATAAATGCAGGAGGAGATCTTGATACAGTAGATAAATTTGGATGTAGCCCACTAAACTATGCAAAAATTTACCCGAAAGTGACAAGTTATCTAGAAAAGAAGGGAGTGAATATGAGAGATGTAGAAGTGATGTATGGAGAAGCAAACAAGGCAATAGAGGAGGTAATGGAGAAACGAGACTGAAAAAATGAAGTCACTTAGAAAAGGAGGTATTGTTTAACAGGTTAAATAGATAGACATACATCTTAATATATTATATTAATATTCGAAAAAATGTGTAAATTTAGCAAAAAAAAACTTGCTTTTTATGCCAAGATAGCCCTAAGTGAAAAAGTAGCTAGTAAATAAACAAGATTTGCTAAGCGCTAAAGTGAGCCAAATTGGAGGCACTTTATATTGCATTAATAGCTGAGGAAAGTTATGGTAAAATTTAGTAAAAAAGAAAGAGAAGAGTTTAATAAGGCGTGGAAAGAGGTATTAGATAACTCAATAGAAAATATTAATAAAAAAGACACAAAAGGAAGGACGATATTACATTACGCAGTAGGAATGCCAGATCCAAAAAAAGTGAGGTTATTAATCAAAAAGGGAGCAGATGTAGATGCAGCAGATGCCGGGAAATATAGACCACTGCACTTAGCAGTCATGGGACAACGTGTAGAAAATACAAAAGAGCTGATAAAGGCAGGAGCCGATGTAAACGCAGTGGAACGAAGTAGCAAATTTGCTGCGTTACACCTTGCCTGCATGGTATAGCTCTTTCCATAAAAGTCCGGATGTGATAGGATAAGGGTAGATGATGATAAGGAGGTTGAATGCCAGCAGCATATAGTTATGATTTAAGAAAAAAAGCAATGGAAGCGCTAGACGAAGGAGAAAGCAGAGAAACAGTGGCAGCAAGATTTAAGATTGGACGAACTACTTTATGGGAGTGGCAGCAAAGAAGAAAAGAAACAGGAGACTTTCAATCAAAAAAACTTGGAAATGGGGGTTACAATCACAAAATTACCGACTGGGATACCTTTGCCAAATTTGCCAGAGAACACGGAGGAAAGACTCTATCGGAAATGGCTAAACTTTGGAACAACGTTAGTATCCAAACGATCTATCGAGCCCTTAAAAAAATTGAATTTACGCGCAAAAAAAGACATATGGATACAAGGAAAGAAACGAAGAAAAACGTGCTGAATTTTTGAAAATTATAGCGACAAAAGAACCTAAAAACTTAGTGTATATAGATGAGTCTGGCATTGATAACACCGAAGACTACCCCTACGGATATTGCCAGAAAGGACAGCGGTTTTATGCCTTAAAATCTGGAAAGAAAACTCAACGAATCAGTATGGTTGCAGCCTTAAGTGGAAGAAAGATAGTTGTTCCGTTAACCTTTGAAGGCCACTGTAATATGGATGTTTTTAATGGATGGTTTGAGCAATTTTTGACACCGATCTTGGAACCTGGACAGACTGTCATTCTTGACAATGCTACTTTTCATAAGTCTGATAAGATTATCGAGCTTGCTAAAGGGGTTGGTGCAGAAATTTTGTATCTGCCGCCTTATTCTCCAGATTTCAACAAAATTGAGCATCATTGGTTTGCTATAAAAAACAGAGCCAGGAAAAACATTCCTCTATTCGAATCCTTTCGTCGTGCTGTTGATTCTGCCTTCCTATGACCTGTTCGGACTATTATGAGAAATGCTATATGAGGTTGTCCGGAAACAAGTAAAAGGCTATAATATCTGAAATTTTAGTACGGGGTAAAGATGAGAAAAAAGTATCCAACAGATCTAAGCGAAAGGGAATGGGCAAGAATAGAAAAACACTTCAGAGTATCATACAAGAAAGGAGGAAGGCCGCCAAAGTATAGCAAAAGAGAAATATTAGAAGCAATTTTCTATGTATTGCGTACAGGGTGTCAATGGCGGTATTTACCAAATGATTTTCCGCTATGGAAGACTGTGTATGAGCAGTTCAGGCAATGGAAGAAGCAGGGAATTTTTGAGAAAATGAATTATGAAATTACAAAATATAGTAGAAGAAAAATAGGAAGGAATGAGCAGCCGAGTGCCTGTATAGTAGATAGTCAATCTGTAAAGACTACAGAAAAGGGGGGATCAAAGGCTATGATGGAAGTAAAAAAGTAAAGGGTAGAAAAAGGCATATAATTACAGACACTCAGGGTTTTATACTAGGTTGTTACGTAGGCGCTGCTAACGAAAATGATAGAGATGGTATTAAAATAGCATTAAACAATATGAGAACAAAATATACTAAAGTTAAAAAAATGTGGGCTGACATGGGATACCAAGGAAGAAATTTAAAGAATCACATAAAGGAAGAATATGACATAGATATTGAAATTGTTAAAAGGCCTCCATGTAGATTTTGGGTGCACAAAGATACGCCACCTGAGCTACTACCAACAAGAGAACAAGGGTTTAAAGTACAGCCAAGAAGATGGGTTGTAGAAAGGACTTTTGCTTGGGTTAATAGGAATAGAAGGCTATCGAAGGAGTATGATTTACTCACAACATCCACTGAGAATTTCATATACCTAGCTATGAGTAGGGTTATGTTAAAGAGGGAATATGCTTGAATTTACTTGTTTCCGGACAACCTCTACAATAACATATCTATTTACACTGGAAGACCTGATTGTCTTACACACTCCCTCTTCCATATCCACTAATCCCTCTTGGTATATTTCAAATGAGAGCCTGTTTTGCTTTATTAGTGATAAAGTGAGGTTTAATGTGTTTCTAAACTTCTCAAATTGATAGAGATATTCGACATACCGTATTGCATTTTCACTGCTTCCTACTTGAGTTGCTTGTTTTATTAAATTCCTGATTAGCATACCTTATTATTAAAGGAATTCTTTTTATACTCAAGAATTGATTGGCTACAAAGTGTTTTTAGGAAGCCTGATTGCATAGCTAAAGTAATTCATGTTTACTGATAACCGTCATACCGCGATTCATTCCATAGCTGTACGAACATTGTGATTTGAGAGCAATTTCCATAAGGGAGGATGTCATTCCAGTGCTTGGCACTGGAATCCAGCCTTTCCATAATCATCAAAATATTGTATTTTAACGTAAAACAGCTATTTTTATGCTCACCAACTTAATAAAATTCCTGGATCCAAGTAGTCAGGGCACTGGGATGACATTACAGGGGCACTGAAATGACACCATTTTCGGTCTCTTAAATTGCTTTAGCCATAAATATTTAAGAAATTTACTAAATAAAAAAAGGCAAAAGAAGCCCCGTGGTGGTTGGCTATTTACTATGTACTAAAATATCGGCGTTTTTTTTATTCTAAAACGCTTGATTAAGAGCGATTTAGCTGCTTTTAACTTGCAACTAACCTACACCGCAAGTGTTTAAGAAATTTACTAAGCAGGAAAAAAGGCAAAGAAACCCCGTAGTAGCTAGCATTCAAATTCTCCCTTGTCAATTTGACGTTTTTTGCTGTCTTAAACGCTTTGTAAGCGCGTTTCGGCTTATATAGGTAAAAACCTAAAATTTTTAAAGACATGCGATGCACGTAGTGCGAAAAATTAAACATGAGACGCCAAATACCCTAAGTTTTTGTCATTAACCTGCACAGATTGCGAAGATAAATAAATAGCTTCACTGTTATGATAAGGGGGCTGGCGAAACTTGTAAAGGAATTTTTTACATCTAATTTATAGCTCCCTGCATGATATCACGTATTATCTATACCAAGGAGTTCTGCTTGTAGATATTATACCAACAATCCACTATTTTTTTTATGTCTTGTGGTTTAGTTTCTGGACCTATACTGATTCTAATTGAACACTCTGCTTGCTCTTTTGTTGCCCCCATTGCAAGCAAAACATGGGAAGGCTCAACTTTTCCAGAAGAACATGCGGAGCCATTACTAACTGCAATATGATTCAAGTCAAAATGCATAAGCTGCACATCACTCTTTACTCCTGGCATATAAATAAAACTTGTGTTTGGCAGCCTCTTAGAGTTTTTACCGAAGATTCTTATGTCACTGGCAAGATTTAATAATTCACACTCTAATTGATCACGTAGCTCCTTTACTTCATCCATTTTTGATAGAAGGTCTGGAATATTTTGCAGTGCAGCAGAAAGGCCTGCAATCGCAACAATATTTTCCGTACCACCACGAAATCCCTTCTCTTGTCCACCACCTATTATAATAGGTTCTATCGCAAGTTCTTTATTGAATATTAAAACTCCACTGCCTGCTACACCGCCAAATTTATGGGCGGATAAAGTGAGTAAATCCACTCCTAAATCTTCCATATTAACTTTAATTTTCCCAACACTTTGAGCAGTGTCAGTGTGGCAAATTGCTCCAAACTTGTGTACTATTTTAGCTATTTCCTCAATAGGTTGAATAACTCCGGTTTCGTTATTTGCCATCATAACTGAAACTATTGCTTTGTTTCCTTTAAGTTCGCTTAGAATTTTTTCTAGCTCTAAAAAGTCAACAATGCCCTCCTGATTAACAGGTATTATATATGGATTACATGCAGAATTAAGAATTGAAGGATGCTCTATAGCTGAAATTATATGCAGGTAGCCTGCTATTCCTCTCATAACAAGGTTATTCGCTTCAGTTGCACCAGACGTAAAAACTATTTCTTTATCACTTGAAACGCCAATAGCACCACGTACGTTATCTCTTGCATCCTGAAGAATCTTCCTCGCTTCTTGTCCTCTCTTATGTAGTGATGATGGATTGAGCGTTTGTTTTGACAAGACCTCAAATATACTTTTTTTTACATTTTCACTAATTGGAGCAGTTGCATTGTAATCAGCATATACGCAACCACTATTTTCTAAAGAGAATGGACTCATCTGTCACTTAAATAAGTTTACCATCAACTATAGCCATAACTATGTACGTTAGCTTTAACACGATAAAAAATTTATTGCAAAAACAGCGAAATTAATACATAATTAATAACTCACGTCATCAATACCTGTCAAGCGGGTTCTTATTAGGAGTTACCATGGTTGAAGTTTTTTTAAATAATGCAACAAGAAAGATAGAAGGTGAATACCACCAAAGCAAAGATGCCAACGCGCCGGTTGTGCTGGTTTTACATCATCATCCTCAATATGGTGGTAATATGGATAGTAAAATTGTACATAGTACATATACGTCTTTTATCGATAACAATTTTTCTGCATTGAAGATTAACTTTCGTGGTGTGGGAAAATCTACCGGAACTTTTGATAAGGGTATAGGAGAATTAACTGACGCTGCGGTAGCCATTGATTGGCTTCAGGAACATAATCCTAGCAATGTTCCAATTTGGATCGCTGGTTTTTCTTTTGGAACATGGGTGGCTATGCAGCTAACAATGCGCCGCCCTGAGATAGTGGGTTTTATTGCTCTTTCTCTTCCGGTAACTAAGTACGATTTTTCTTTTCTTTCTCCCTGTCCAGTTTCTGGGCTTATAATACAAAGCAGTAATGATACAATCTCAGAAGAAAGCGATGTAACAGAATTAGCAAAAAGGTTGATAAATTCAGTAAGAAGTGATCACATGAAATACCATATAATAGATGATACTAATCACTTTCTAAAGGATAAAGAAGAGGAAGTGACTCAAATCGTGGACAATTATATAAAACTGCGCTTGAATAGTGCAACTATTTCTTCTCAAAAGGTCAAAAAAGAGGTAAGGGTAAAAGAATATGCCTAATCTTTACAAACAAGAGAAATGAGTGTAGTAATATAAATGAAAAGGTTTTGTTATGTTTAAAAAGCTATTATTTTTTGTTTTAGCTGTGTTTATGTTATCGGGGTGTTCCCTAAGTAAACAGCGTAAGTTAAAAAGTCCGTGTATAAAAAGCAATGAAAGCATTTCATGCGAGTTGTACTCTGTTAATGATCATTGGTTAGATAAGTATAAGGCATAGAAATTGTGCTATTTTTCCTATTCACAACTTCACTAATGATCGATCTCTCAATTGGAAAATGCAGTCTGCCTTTTCTGCAAGGAGATGATTGTGTGTTACTATAAGCATAGAGCTGTTATTTTCCTTTACGTATGAATGTAGCAGTAAAAACACGTTAAAAGAATTTGTTGGATCTAAGTTTCCTGTTGGCTCATCTGCAAGTAAAAGCTTTGGAGAATTTACAATGCTTCTTGCAATTGCAACTCTCTGCCTTTCCCCACCCGAAACTTCAGATACCATGCTACTTGCTTTGTTTTCCAGACCAAATTTTTCCAACATTGCTTGCGAATTTTTTTTTGCTTCAGCTTTGCTTTTTCCTGCAATGAGTTGAGGAAGCATAATATTTTCCAACACCGATAACTCTTGTAACAAATAGTGAAATTGATAAACAAAACTAAGAAAATTTCTTCTTACATGAGTTTTATGCTTATTACTGGCTTGTGTGCAATTTATTCCATCTATCGTAACTATACCTGAAGTTGGCTTATCCAATAAGCCTGCGATTTGCAATATAGTTGTTTTCCCTGCACCTGAATTGCCAATCAGCGCTACTACTTGCCCTCTTGTAACACTTAAGTTGATATCCTTTACAACAGCAGAATTGTCCTTGAAGCTTTTATCTACAGAAGTTATTTCTAGTGCTACATTACCACCCATGTTTAAAAGATCCAGAAGGCATCTAAGTTTTAGTAATAATTAAACCGAAAAACTGTTACCACAACCACATTGAGACTTAGCAAAGGCATTCTTTATTTGAAAACCAGAACCACTGAGATCCTCAGTATAATCTATAACTGAGTTATTTAAAAATTTTGCTGAACAATTATCAACCATTAATACAGGGTTTCCATTTTCATCATTAATTACTATATCTTTACCTTTTTCGCTAAAACTGGAGTGGCTTCTATAGTCCTCACTTTCTTCATAGTCATAGTCATCATCTTCGTCTTCGTCATCAAACTCATCATCGTAATCATCGTCTTCATCATCCAAAGATAGATTTTTATTCATTTGATCCATAAGAAAATTGTATTTGAAGCCAGAACATCCACCACCTGAAACTGCAACCCGTAAAATGGAACTCTTATCCCCTTCCTGCTCTGCAAGAGAGTGGATTTTTTTTAGTGCATTATCAGTTAAGTTGATGTTGTAATTTGTTGACATAGTAACCACCGTTTATTATTGATAACTTATTATAGTAGAAATTTTACATGTCAAACAATAATTTTCTATTAAATTATGCATGTTTTCCAAGCAAAACAAAAGGGAGATACTTCAAAGAGCCAGAAGATGAGAATCGCAGCTGCTTTCAGCGTGATAGGGACCGTATCATTCACTCTAATGCGTTTAGAAAATTGGAGTACAAAACACAAGTTTTTATCAATTATGAGCACGACTACTATCGCACTCGGCTTACTCATAGCCTTGAAGTTGCACAAATTGCAAGGTCCATTGCGCGTAGACTTGGCTTAAATGAGGATATCACTGAATGCATAGCGCTCGCACATGATCTTGGTCATCCTCCATTTGGTCATGCAGGTGAAGATGCTCTAAAGAAATCAGTTCAAGATTTGAATCTTGATAACGAGAAGTATGAGTTTGATCATAATGTTCAAGCTATAAGGATTTTAACTTATCTTGAACAAAAACATGCTGATTTTGATGGTATGAATCTAAGTTGGGAGGTGATTGAAGGAGTTGCAAAACATAACGGTCCCTTGCTTGGTCAAAACGCGGAGTCTTCTACAAGTAATCAGCTGTTATTAGAATACAACAAAAAATATGATCTAAAACTTGAAGAATTTTCAAGCATTGAAGCGCAAGTTGCTTCAATTGCCGATGATATTGCTTACAGTGTTCACGATCTTGATGATGCACTCAGGGCGAATTTAGTAACCATCGAAGATTTGCTGAATGTTCCTTTAATTGAAAAAATGTTTAAAGACATAAGGAGCAGATATTCAGAATTGCCTCAGAGCAAACTCATACATGAATCACTGAGTGAAACTATAGGAACTATGATAAGTGATGTTGTTTCTCAGACTGAAAGAAATATTGAAGATCACAAAATAAAAAGCGTAGAAGACGTAAGAAGTCTAAATAAAATGCTAGTCACATTTTCACCAGAAGTTGCGAATGCTACAAAAGAAATGAAAAGATTCAACATGGAGAAAATATACAGAAGCTATAAACTGAGTAGAACGATGAACAAAGCAAAACGCATAATACAGGAACTCTTTCAATGTTTTTATGAAAACCCAGGATTACTTCCCACAGAGTGGAGCAAACTCGCTTGTGAATCTCAGCGTTCAGTAATAATATGTGACTATATCTCAGGTATGACAGATAGATTTGCTATACACGAGCACAGAAGAATTTTTGATACCTCATACGAAATGACTTCTTTCTAATGACTGATGATCATTTCATGTCAATTGCATTAAGGCTTGCAGAAAAAAATCTTGGAAATGTTGCACCAAATCCTGCTGTCGGGTGTGTTATTGTAAAAGATGGTACAATTGTTAGTGAGGGATATACAGGGATTGGTGGGCGTCCGCATGCGGAGGTAGTCGCTTTGCAAAACGCTAAAGATTCAACTCATGGCGCAACTATATATATCACTCTTGAGCCATGTTGTCATCACGGAGTCACGGGGCCTTGCACTGCAAAAATCATAAAAGCTAGCATAAAAAGAGTAGTAATTGCAACTATTGACCCAGATAGTAGAGTTTCAGGCAGAGGCATGAAAGCTCTGAAAGAAGCAGGAATTGAAGTTGAGCAAGGTATTATGCAAAAAGAGGCAAAAGAACTGAATGTCGGTTTTTTCACCACTAAAGAATTACATAGACCATTTATAGCTTGCAAAGTCGCAACAACTCTTGACGGAAAAATCGCAACATCTACAGGCGATAGCAAATGGATAACAAGTGAAAATACGAGAAATTGGGTGCATGAGCTTAGAGCAAAATATGATGCAATTATGATTGGCAGCAATACTCTTATTAATGATGATCCACTCTTAACTTGCAGATTACCAGGACTTGGAAGTAGATCGCCAATAAGGCTAATTATAGATAGCCAAGGGAGATTAAAGGAAGAGCATAACATTGCAAAGACTGCAGACAAAGTAATAACTTGGGTCATCACAAATAAAGAAGTAGAGAAAAAAATAAAAAACATTAACTACTTAGTAGTTAATTCAAGCAACGCAGGTAAGGTTTGCCTAAAGGACATGGCATTAAAACTTGTTTCAGAAATTGGTATAACAAGATTATTAGTTGAAGGTGGAGGAGTGTTAATCACAGAACTATTAAAGTGTAATTTAATCGACAGGTTGATAATATGCCGCAGTGGTAAAATTTTAGGCAATGATGCCACTCCTTTTGTAGGAGATTTAGGGATTCAATTCATTAACAACTGTTATCAGTTTAAAAAAACAAAGATAATAGAGTTTAGTGAGGATATAGTTGAGGTTTGGGATAGGTCGTCATAATCCTTACATACTCAAACAGTAAAAAAAAGGTATCCGTTCAGCGGAGCGGTAAAATAAAAAGTAGACAAGGAGTGCTAAAAACATAATATCACAAGTAGTATGTGTGGTAAATATGTCTGATCTACTAGCTAGTCTTCTCAAGCTCTGTGAAAGCTTTAAAATAGAGATAGAGCAACTAAAAGCAGAGATAAAGAGGTTAGAGATAGAAAACGAAAATTTTAGATCTGAGAATAAGGCGCTAAGAATCGAAAATGCTGAATTGAAAGAAAGACTAGGTCTGAATTCACAAAATTCATCGATACCGAGCTCAAAAGAGTTATACAAGCTAAAGAAGAAAAAGAAAAAAAGTGACAGGAAAATAGGGGCACAGATTGGGCATGAAGGAAAGTATCGCCCTAAAATGGAAGCAGATGAAGTGGTGAAAATAGAGTTCTTGCGAGTGCGGAGGAGAAATTGCGATATCGAAAGAGCCATACATTCATCAAAAAGTTGATTTGCCAGAAATTAAGCCTTATGTTGTGGAATACCAATGGCCGCTGTTGCAAGTGTGGAAAAAGAAAAAGTAGCAGGCTACCAGAAGGTGTTACTGCGGATACATTTGGTCCAAAAGTTAAGTCAACAATTGCGGCGCTGAGCGGATTTTACAAGAACTCGAAAAGAGAAGTAGCAAATATTATAAAAAATATTTTCAACCTGGACATCAGTGTTGGTAGCGTGTCAAATAGCGAGGCTAGAGTTGCAGAAAAATGCCAAGAAGCATATGAGCAAATCGAGCAAGAAGTAAGTAAAAGTGAAGTTCTGCATATCGATGAAACGAGCCATTATAACAAAGGTAAACTTGGTTGGTGCTGGATGTTTGCCAGTAATACAGCAAGTTTTATAAAATTGACAGAGTCAAGAGGAATGAAGGTTTTACAAAATAGTAAGTTCTGCAATCGCAATAGCTTACGACAGGTACGCAGCATACAACTACTTTGCCGATAAGAACAGGCAAATCTGTTGGGCACATTTATCAAGAGATTTTGAAAGATTAGCACATAGTTGAAGTTAAAGTTCTGGGCTGTTACTTAAGAAACGTAGCCACTGAATTATTTGCACTAAAAAAGGCCTTGCTAAAAAATGAGATAGATGTTTTTAGATTTACCAGACGTGCCAGAAAATTGCGAAAACGTACAAGGTATTACTTGAAGCCGTTTACCTGAAGCAATTGGAGCTTCTCGAGTTGCAAAAAATATTTTGAAATCTGAAAGAATAATGTGGAATTTTTTAGATGACCCAGAAAACATTCCGCTGACAAACAACCATGCTGAACAGCAGATACGGCATTATGTCGTTTATCGCAAAAATTCATATTTTACCCAATCGAAGTGGGGAACTTGAACGGATAATTTCATTATACTTGACATGGAAACAAATGGGCTTTCCAAAACCTCTTATCTATCATCTCTCACACCGCTTAGCTGAACGGATACAACCCAAGAAAGGTTTTTCTACGTCATACCGCCGCGGTATCTCAGCATAGATTCCGCTAACGAGTAGCGGAATGACGAATTTGTTGTTTTTCAAATTGTAGGTAAACCTAAGCCACTTTAGCTATATAGGGTCACAACAATAGATTTTTAAGATCGTTTACGGCCTTCTTAATATCTTCAGCCTTGAATATCGCCGATCCCGCAACTAAAATATCTGCACCTGCTTTTATTATATCAGCTGCGTTAGAAAAGTTAATTCCACCATCTACTGAAATTTGTGTTTTAAGGTTACGCTCTTGTATCATTTTTTTTATAGTAGATATCTTGTTCAACTGTGAATGAATGAATTCCTGCCCTCCAAAGCCAGGGTTGACTGTCATAATCAGCACAATATCTAGCTCATGTATTATGTATTCAAGCACACTTGGAGAAGTTGAAGGAACAATTGAAACTCCAACTTGAATCGGTTTTTTTGCGTCGTTTACATTTTTGTATGACTTTATCTTTCTTATCAACCTCTCAAGATGTATCTCTGCTTCTGCATGTACAGTGATAATATCAGCACCAGCATTTATAAAGCTTTCAATGTGGTTACTAGGAGATTTGACCATTAAATGCACATCAAAAGGAAGATTGCTGTATTTACGTATTGCAGAGACAACGCTAGAACCAATTGTAATATTTGGAACGAAATTCCCATCCATAACGTCTATGTGTATGTAATCTACACCTAAATCGCTAATTTTTCTTACTTCTTCTCCTAATTTTGCAAAGTCTGCTGAAAGTATAGAAGGTGCAATTTTAATACTCATGAGCTGCCTTTTTTACTAAAAAATAACTTATTTTTAAACTCTGTCACCCTAAACACCATCTAAGTAGCTAGAGAAGCTGGATACCGATATCGGTATGCCTATTTAACTAGATCTTAAATTAGATAAAAAAAGGTAGTCTTGATAAAACTTATTTACAGCAAGTTTTTTTACATTTGGACTTTCCGTTTGTTCTTTTTTGTACCCTAATTTATAGCTTATTGAATCCTTATATGAACTGATCGTTTTGTATGCTTTGTTCATCTCTCTAGGAAAGATGCCATTAGCAATTACAATGCATAACCCTGTAGCTGTTGCAAAAGCTAGAGTGGTAAATGCTAGATTTTGTAAAAAATTCCTTCCACTAACTTTTTTTTCCTGTATATTAGCAGAGTGCGATTTGTTTGACACTTCTTCTAGATATTCATGCCATATGTGATTGCAGTGCGTACATTTTACCTTTCTTCCAGACGCACCAATTTGCTTAGGAGATACTAAGTAAGTCTTAGTACAATTATAACATTGTATTTTCATAGTACTTACGTATAAAGTAGTAACAAGCTTAAATGATACAGAGCTACAAATTTAATATCAATATATATATAACAAATGGAAGGTTTGCAACTAAAAAAAACACAGAGTGAGATAAAAGATATTTGGAAAAATAGAGAAAAATTTAATGACTGTAATCTAAAGAAAACAGCAAGAATAGCAATTAAAGAGGTAATTGAGCTCCTTGATAGTGGCAAAATTAGAGTAGCAGAAAAGCTATCAAGTGGAGAATGGGTAGTACATAAGTGGATAAAGCAGGCAATATTATTACATTTTCTCACCGAAGAAAATAAAATAATAGATAATACTAATTGCTGGTTTGATAAGATCGGTAACAAGTTTAGTGAATGGAATGAGGAGAAATTTCGCCGGTTAAAAATTAGAGCAGTTCCTGGGTGTTTTGTTCGCCGATCTGCTTATATAGGTACAAATGTTGTTCTAATGCCAAGTTTTATCAACGTTGGTGCATATGTTGATTCAGGAACAATGATAGATACCTGGTCAACGATTGGTAGCTGTGCGCAAATAGGAAAAAACTGTCATATTTCCGGTGGAGTGGGAATAGGTGGAGTTCTTGAGCCTATTCAAGCTTCACCTGTCATTATAGAAGATAATTGCTTTATTGGAGCACGTAGCGAAGTGGCCGAGGGTGTGGTAGTGAGAGAAGGATCAGTCCTTGGCATAGGCGTGTTTATTGGGGCATCAACAAAGATTATTGATAGAGAAACTAGCAAGGTATTTTACGGCGAAGTGCCACCTTATTCTGTAGTGGTACCAGGGTCTATTCCATCTAAAAATAATATTTTAACCTATTGTGCAGTCATAGTAAAAAAAGTGGATGAAAAGACGAGATCGAAAATCTCTATAAATGAAATATTGAGGGATTAAACTATCTCACTGCTTGTCGTCACTTTTTTTATCATTGTTACTAACCACAGTAATGGCATACGCGCATAACTCTGAGAAAGAGACTCCATTTTCTTGAGATAGTTTATATAATTTTTGTAGACTTTCTTTTACTTTATTAGGAATATTCCCTCCACGTTCTTTTACAAGCCAGGAATCTTGATGATGAATTGGATGAGCATCACTTTTTGGATTTCCTATGTATATTGCAAAAGGTGAACTTTGTCCTTTGAAGTCACATTGTACAGTAAATTTTTTTATAGATTCAGCCATCTAAAGACCTCTACTTTTCTTTTTGGTCGATTTTATAGCAGGTGGAAGAGGTGGTTTCTTTATAAAATCTTGTCTATTGACAACACTTTCTCTACCTTCCAAAGCTCGGCGAACATCAGCTCTGCTTAATTGCGACTCTTTTGCTACCTTCATTCCATACTTTGCCATAATATTAGCATATGCTAGTACTTTTTTTACCAATGCTAGATCACCATCTAGCATTTGAACTAGCACTTGAAACACTTCCGCTAAAGTTAGCCCATCAGCATTTATAACCTTGTTTTCTATAAAATTGACAGCTTCTTCAAATTTGTATTCAATACTATCATCTTGAGCTATAAGGGCAACATAATCGGTGTTTTTGTCGTCCATAACTGAAGCACTATTACTCACAAACTTAAGTGTATACTATATATATAAATACTCTACTATTTTATATTATGGCACGCTATAGTTAAACATTTATTAATAACATGCTCACTTATATACACGAATTAATTGACAAAAGTCAAGGATCAATATCCATCAGTGATTTCATGAATGCCGTTTTGTACCATGAAAAATACGGCTATTATACAAGTAAATTACCGCTTGGTAAGGATGGTGATTTTACTACCGCACCTGAGATCAGCCAATTATTTGGTGAAGTAATTGCAGTTTGGATAATGCATACATGGGAAAAATTAGGAAAGCCATTAAAATTTTCTCTAGTTGAACTTGGGCCAGGCAAAGGAACACTCATTCACGATATAATAAGAGTCACTAAAAAATACAGCAGCTTTTTTAATTCGATGTTGATCCACTTAGTTGAAATAAGCCCTACTTTACGGAAGATACAAAAGGAAAAATTAAAAAGCTTAGATGTTAATTGGCACAAAAATATTGACAACCTACCAGAACAACCAACCATTTTTTTAGCAAATGAGTTCTTTGACGCTCTTCCGATAGATCAGTTTGTATATCATGATGAGGGGTGGTATGAAAATATGGTGACAAAACAAGATGATGGCAGTCTCTTGGTGTCATGCCAGTGCGTGACACTGGAATCCAGAAAAAAAGAATCATGGATTCCAGTGTCAGCTACTCAGATGACAAATGGAAAATTTTTTAATGGTGCAGTGGTGGAAATATGTTCAGTTGGGGTTGAAATATTAAAAAAACTTGAGAAGAAGATATATAATAATAAAGGAGCTGCTTTGATTGTAGATTACGGTTATGTATACCCCGCATATAAGAGCACTTTGCAATCGATAAAACAACATAAGTATGCTAATTTTCTTGAGAATGTTGGTAATAGTGATATTACCGCACTTGTGAACTTTCAAGCGTTAAGAGATTCATTAAAGCATGTAGATTGTGAGATTTTAACTCAAAGGGAATTTTTATATCTTTTTGGCATAAAAGAAAGAACCCAGGCTTTAATGAAAAGCGCAAGTGATAAACAAAAGAATAGGATCTTTAGTGAATTCTTAAGGTTGACTGAAAATATGGGCACTCTTTTTAAAGCAATGCTATTGATATAGCTAACCCAAGAAAGGTTTCCCTACATCATACCGCCGCAGCGCTAACGAGTAGCGGAATGACGAATTTGTTGTTTTTCAAATTGTAAGTAAACCTAAGCCACTTTAGCTATAGCATAGCTAAAGTAATTTATGTTATTGGGTAAGTTAAAAATATGATATAAATAAGATAGGAGGGAGCTACTCACTATAGGAATAGAGTTGTGCACGACCCACAACTGTACGAACATTTGTTTGCGAAGAAATGTTATAGCTGGTTTTGCCTCAAACACAAAGATGTCATACGAGTAGCTGACTACTTGGATCCAGCCTTTCCATCCAAGACGGCAGTGCCCAGACACTGGAATAACAGCAGTCCTACGTCATACCGCGATTCATTCGCGGTATCTCTAGATCCCGCTAACAAGAAGCGGGATGACGGTTGTCTCCTAGCTGTCATCCCAGTACTGGTAGACTCAAATCACAATGCTCGTATAGCTGCAACCCTGGAGGTACTGTTTCTCACCCACTGGAGATATTGCACGGTACTATCTACTTGATCATCGTGTCGAGTTTCAGGAAACATTAAAATCTCATACTCAAAATCGTTCAGCCATACTGCTTGATGTGGCAGAAAAACCTTGCCAGACTCTATAATCGGAACAATTTGATGAAATCGAGTGAGCTTGTCATCATGTGGCACTATTTCAATAATCGGTAAATCACTGTTTGTCTTTAGCTCTTGCACCAATTGTTGACCACTTGTTTTTGCTTCGATTAAAATTGCGTGTGGCGTCCATCTTGCAGCTAGTGACAAAACCTGTTCTTTAAGCTTTGGATACTCAAGCTTTGCGCGATATACGTCGAGTAAATAGAATTTATTATCTATTTTTGCCCAGGTGGTGCAGACACATACTGTAATTGCTATTGAATGATGGAGAGACATACTCCATTATTTTAGCACGAAGTAACAAGTTCAATAGAATTAGTTCTTCAAAAATAATTTAAACTTTTACAGTAGGAGCAGCCTCATGAAATATTATAGTGGATTAGATGTCTCACTCAAGGAAACTTTTATCAGTATCATTGATGAGAAAGGAAAAATTGTTAAAGAAGAAGTTATTGTAAGTGAAAGCAGTACAATAGCGGAGTATTTGCTTAGTCAAAGCAAAAAATATGAAGCAATAGGGATAGAAAGTGGACAACTATCAATATCAATGTGCAAAGAATTGAGGAGATTTGGATTGCCAGTAACTTGTGTAGATGCAAGGCATATGGCAGCAGCATTGTCTGCAAGAATCAATAAGAATGATAAAAATGATGCAAGAGGTATAGCACAAATGATGAGAGTTGGGCTATTTAAAGAGGTATTAGTAAAGTCAGATGAAGCTTGTCAGATTAAAATAATGCTTGGAAGCAGAAGACAATTAACACGTAGCAGAGGGAAAATTGAGGGAACAATAAGAGGATTATTAAAAATATACGGGATAAAAATTGATCAGCGTGCCAGATCTACAAGTTTCGTTTTAAAAGTGCAAGAAATAATTAATGAGCTAGATGAAATTAGCAAGAACTCAATTGAAGTATTAGTACATAGCTTAGAAACAATAGAAGAATCGATAAGAAAACTTGACAAAATGCTCTCAGAGCAAGGTAAAAAAGATGAGGATTGTAAATTATTAACTACTGTTCCAGGAGTTGGTATTATAGTAGCAATGACATACAAAGCTGCGATAGATGATGCATATAGGTTTGAAACATCTTATGCAGTTGGAGCCTATATGGGATTGAGCCCAAGACAGTACGCTTCTGGAGAGATTGATCGGCATGGAAGTATATCAAAAATGGGACCAGTAGAATGTAGGAATGTGTTGTACGAAGCAGCACAAGTCTTACTGGTAAAATGTAAAAGGAAATTTAAATTGAGAAGCTGGGGATTGAGGCTTGCAAAAAAGAAGGGTATGAAGAAAGCAATTGTTGCCGTAGCGCGGAAGTTGTCTGTAATTATGCATAGGATATTGGTTAGTAAAACAGAATTTTGTTATCAATAAATGCAAAAAGTAGATAATTTGATGTAAAGTAAAGATAGCAATGCCGATGGAAGGGATAAGCAAGATCCTAGGTTGAAGCATAGACTTCGTAAGACACATGTTGCCGTCCACTTCCGCCTAACAAGTATAGTGCGGCTTGGCTAAAATACAAATTAGCCATATCAGACCGCGGAGAGAACCATGGAAGCATGCTATTTTAACTTATATTAAGACTATGGAGGGAAAGAATGATACCTTAGTTTTTATAAGCTTAATGAATATGTGGATAAATACTTTAAATGTGTGTGGCGTATTTATCCACATATTCATTGGCTGCATAATTTAAAAGGGATTAATTAGAAATTTAGTGCTGGTGTTTTTATTGCCAATAAAACCCCTTTTGATTGAATAAGATAATACGATAGTAAATAAAAGGTTGTATTAGAGCTGAATTTTACATCAAAAAATATTTTTCATGATACAAAAAATTATTATTGACTTTCATGCAATTAGGGAACTAAAGTTGCTCATGTTACTTGTTGAAACCGCAGTATCCCAACTTTGTGTTATATGCGAGAGATTATCAGGAAATTTTTTATAGCGTTTCAACCACTCTGGTTTAATTATACCACTTGAAAGCGGCAGAGGGTTTTGTTGATATTGAGCAGCAAAAGCGTAACTCCCAAGTTCAGCTTTTATTATCTCAACTTCTTCTTTTCCTCCATCGAGGGGATATAACAACTGACCTTCTTCTCTTGAATATAATATCCTTACAGGTGACGCTGGTTTATTATATAATCGCCTGGTCGCACAGTGCTGAGCTACTCGGATGATAGGAACAGGAGGTATTGGCTTTTTGATTGAATAAATAACCTGCTTATTTTCAGAAATCATTGGCAAACAAATATGATGCCATATGTTTTTTGGCTTGGAGAGAAGGTGTCCAGTTAAGTCCTCCTGGTGTAGCCTGTGCATTACAAGAACGATGACTCCTTTTTTTCTATCGTTCAGCCTGGTTACTAAAGTCTGATCAAACCAGTTTGTGGCACGCTTTCTAAGCGTTTCACTCAAAGCTTGAGCAGAACTGAGCGGATCGTCCACAATGATAAAATCACCACCTTCACCAGTTAGTGTTCCACCAACTGATGTTGCGATTCTGTATCCTCTCTGCACTGTTTGAAATTTATATTTGGTATTCTGGTCTTTGGATAGTTCTATCTCTGGAAATAGCGCTCTATACCAACTAGACTGCATCACGCACCTGGTGTCGAGCGAGTGCTTTTCGCTGAGCCGCTGAGAATAACTTGCAACTATTATTCTCGCAGTTGGTTGGTTTCCCAGTATCCATGCGGGCCACGCAACACTTACACATATGGACTTCATCGAACGCGGAGGCATATTGAATATTATTCGTTTCACTTCACCAGCGCTCGCTGCTTCCAGCCTGTCTGCTATGACTTTTATATACTGATAATCGTTATACTCACACCCCGGCACTACCGTTTGAAAGCATAACTCAATGAATTTTAGAAAGTTCATGATATAATGTTGAAACCAGCGCGTGACGCTGGGATGACAAAAAAAGGAGCACTGAAGGCTATAGGTGAGACGTCGCGGTATCTCTAGATCCCGCTAACAAGCAGCGGGATACTTAGGGATGACGGTTGTTGTTTAGCTATAAATATTAAGAAATTTACCAAATGAAAAAAGGCAAAAGAAGCCCCGTGGTTATTATCCGCTTTAAAATATTGGCGTTTTTTATGTTTTAAACGCTTGACAAGCAAGATTAAGCTGCTTTTAATTGCAACTAACTTACGCTGCAAATGTTTAAGAAGTTTACTAAGCAGAAAAAAAGACAAAGAATCCCCGAGTTAGCTAGTCTTTTACTATCTCTGTCGAGTATTGGCATTTTTTGATGTCTTGTAACGCTTTATAAGCGCGTTCAGCTTATTTAGATAAAAATCTAGATGTAGATGAAGTTTTGTAAAGACATACAGTATCTATATACTGCAAAAAATTGAACATAAGACGCCGATACATTAAGTAATCCTTACCTTTTAATCTGCAGATTGGCGAAAGCAAATACAATAGCTTCAGTTTCATGATAAGGGGACTGGCAAGGCTTGTCAAGCAAGTTTTTTCGTTTCTATTCCCAATAAAAGTTTGTTATATGGTTATGCAAGCATCGAACAGACGAAATCTGTCAAATCAGAAAGAAACACACAAATTTAAGTTTTTAGTAGTTTTCAAGTATAGTTGTACAGGGAGCGCCTTTGCAGTTATGACCGACATTTTCAATGGTGCCTAAGTGCCCGTATGCAAGCATGGTTTTGGAAGGAACGGTCAAATCATTGATGGAGTCATTTAGACTACCTCGGTTAGGAGATTGTACTATCAACCGTTCCAAGCTGAAGCGTTTCCCTATTACAAATTATATGTAGGAGTTACCATGAAAAAAGCAAAAAGTAAATTAGAAATAGTGAATCCTAATGCAGCAGGAATAGACATTGGTTCAGCTGTACACTATGTGTGTGTACCTGAAGGAAGAGATGAACAACGCGTTCAGAAATTTGGCTGCTTTACTGAAGACCTTCATAACTTAGCACAGTGGTTGAAAAAGTGTAAAGTTACAACAGTAGCTATGGAATCAACAGGAGTATATTGGATTCCTTTATTTCAAATACTTAAGTCATACAAATTCGAGGTAAGATTGGTAAATGCACGGCATGTAAAGAATGTACCTGGTAGGAAGTCTGACGTTCAAGATTGCCAATGGCTCCAACAACTGCATAGCTACGGACTGCTTCATGGATCGTTTAGGCCAGATAATCAGATGTGTGTATTGCGCAGTTACGTGCGGCAACGCAAAAATCTCACTGAAAGTGCATCTACACATATTCTGCGTATGCAGAAGGCATTAATTCAAATGAATATACAATTACACAAGGTTATTAGTCATATTACTGGGATAACTGGTATGAAAATCATTGAAGCTATAATTGAAGGCGAAAGAGATTCTGAAAAATTGGCAGAATTCAGGGACGTGCGAATGAAAAATGATCAGTCTACTATTGCAAAAGCGTTAGCTGGTGACTATAGAGAGGAACACTTATTCACGCTAAAGCAAGAATTTGAACTATATAATATTTATCAAGAAAAAATAGCAGAATGTGATAGAAATATTGAAGCCTATTATAAAACGTTTGAAACAAAGTCTTGTGAAAGCAAACAGCTAAGTAAGCAAAAGAATAAAAATAGCAAAAGTAAGCCAAGCTTTGCTTTGTATGAGGAACTGCACCGAATAACTGGTATGGATTTCACTAAAATTCCTGGATTTGATGTATTAAGTATACAAACCATAATTTCAGAAGTTGGTATAAACCATAGTAAATGGCCAACAGAAAAGCACTTTTCATCGTGGTTGGGACTCAGTCCTGCTAATAAAGTTACAGGGGAAAAAGTGTTTAACACAAGAACACGTAAAGTCATTAACCGTGCTGCAAATGCTTTGCGAATAGCTGCTCATTCTGTAGGAAATAGTAAAAGTGCGTTGGGTGCATACTACAGAAGATTGAAAAAACGACTAGGAGCACCAAAAGCAATAACAGCTACTGCAAGAAAAATGGCATGCATATTTTATAGTATGCTCAAATACGGACAGGAATATGTAGAAAAAGGAATGGAATACTATGAAACACGCTATAAAGATAGAACTGTAAAAAATTTGATCAAAAAAGCGAGCGAATTTGGCTACATATTAGTTCAACAAGAAGAGTTAGTTGAGTGAGTTTCTTAGGAGTAAATGAGCCAGTTTTGCCTCCAGGCTTTCGTGTAGGAAAAGCAACTACAGATGGAAACTGTTTTTTTGATTCGTTTAAGCAAGGACTAGGACAATTAGGAATGAGCGCTGCTGTTGAGGAACTGCGAGAATATTGTAAAGAGTTTGCACAAAATAACCCACCAGAATGGTTCATAAATGCTATTGCTAACAGTTATGACAATAATGGTGTAGTGCGTAGGAAAACTCCAGATTCTTATGCAAAAAATATTCTAAATAACAATAGATGGGGTGATTCCGAAGTTGAAGGTAGAATACTTTGTGGAAAGTATGGTGTAAAACTGTATGTTATGGAAAGACATGTTGTGGATGGAAAAGAGGTATGGACAAATCAGATCATAAATAGTGAAGAAGGTTCTAAGAATGTGGACAACATAGATTATAATGAGGAAAATACTATACACATAATAAATAGAGGCCATGGTCATTTTATTCCAATATTGAGAAAACAAAACGACAGAGGAAGTGGTGAGCCTCTTAATGATCTTGAAAAAAAGATCGAAGGTTACCTTGGCGAATCTTCGCATTTTGTTGATATATTTGGGAACGTTGAAGTAATTTATTTAGGTCGTTACAATAATCAAGACTGCGTTGAAGAAAGAAATTTGAAGTTTGCTGTTTTAACTAATAAAAGAGACTCAGAAGGTCAACAAATTGTAAGGTGCTATACTATTTCTTATAGAATAAACAGTCCTGACTCAAGATTCAGTGAAGAAGAGATGGAATTGGTAAGAAACAAACTACCTGATAGCGATACTGAAGGGAAAAAACGAGCATTTGTGTTTCAAGAGTATAAAATGTTCACAGGAAAAGAAAGGAAGGGGAATGATAGAGAATTAGTCTGTAAATCATTTTCTGAAAAGCAAGAATTTACTAGAGAGTTGAAATGTCCATATAATGAATTTGTAGCATCAATCAGGGGCTTTGGTTCACGTAGTCTTTTTTCTCCTGTACGTGCTTCTACACCAATTGCCCGAAGAAATATACCTAAAGGACATGATAAGGCTTACGCGTATAAGTTTTTAGAAAATCTTCTTAGAATAGAGATGAGTCCTGATGTGCTAGTAGATATTATAGTTGATAGTAAAGATGATACTAAAATCGCTGTAGTAGGACGTCCAAAGGTATTGGGAAGTTCTACAAAACAAATGCGTCATGTTATATCATATTCTTCGGTAAAGAGTGCTATTGAAAGTGTAATAAAAGCAGAAGGTGACTACGAGTTATATGTGAAAAACATGGTAGAACAAGTTATGACTCCACTAGTAATGAGCAGAGAAGGTTTGTGTTTGACAGAAGAACAGTATAATAATCTTAAAGAGAAAGAGGTTATTTCTTCTGGTAAATATGATGAATTTAAACTCACGACTGAAACTAAAAAAGGACAACGTAAAAAATATCACTTAATATACGATAAAGAGATTATAGAAGCCATTAATAGCAAAAAAATTTTTACAGAAGAAGAAATAAAAAAAGCTCGCTCTGATTTTAATGCAAGACTTAGAAAATACATAAGCCATGGAATTGATTATCTAACTGATGGATTAGCTGCAGAAGATATAAACACTGTTACAATAATGTGTGAGGGAGTTGCCAGAATAATATTAACTATGTTTAATCAAGACATACATGCTGCTTTTCCTGAAGAAGGTAATACTCTATCAGAAGAAATTCGTTTATATGAGAGCCAAAACGATGCAAAAGAACCTAAAGCAAAGGTGTTTAGTGTATTGCTACATGACGAAATCACTCAAGAGATAGTCGGAGATTATAATCTTCGTATTAGAATTGTGAATAATGAAGGATATATAGTAAAGAGAACAGCATGTGCGTTGAGTGTTTTAAATTCTTTACTAAAAACTACTTCATATAATATCAATGAAAAAGAAAGTAAGAAATATTTGGATGATTATAATGAAAAGTGTAATTCTACTATTAGAACACATAGTCAAGATTTAGGTAATTATAATGGGAAGATTAATAAAAATAATCTAAATGATGTTCTTTATAATCATGTAGCAAAACATTTGTATGAAGTATTTGATTTTAAACCGTTGGAAAAAAGAGTATTAGCGCCAAGAAGAGAGGCAGGGGATGCTATCAAAGTATATCCTTCTGCTGGTGGTATAAGAGAAGCAGAATATTTAGTACAAGAAGGAGATGAATATAGAAGGTTAAAAATAAATGAAGCAAAAGGTTATAATGATAAAGCAATATTTCGTTCAGGAATGGCTAATAAATTAATAGGAAAAATACTATCTAGTAAAATTGTTTCTCATGTTATTATTCATCTAGTGCCATACAGGTACTTGAAGGATGGTTTTATGGAAAGTGCAGTGGAAGAAGGATTAGGAAATGGAATGCAAAAGATACTAAAGTCTTTTATAGATTTAGTACAGCAAGACTATATTAATGCGCCATTTCACGAAAGAATTGGAGAAGTACTAAATGATGATTGGGTAAATCGAACACTTGAAAAATATCAAGAACAAAATCAGTCTTTTTCTGAAGCAAGCAGTATCATTATAGAGGAAAGTGATACTAAAAGACCGCCAGAAGAAGGTGGTATCGATGAGACTCATATTGAAAAACTACCAAGAGAAGGCGGTGTCAGTGATATTGAACAACGCTTAAAAGGAAAAGGTATTAAGGAAAATATATATAAAGGAGGTTATATGAAAAAACGTAAAAGTAATTTACAGGTGGCATTTGAAGGAGCACACTCAGATTTCTTATGTGATGCAGTGAATAATAATAACCCTGACTTGATTACACAATGGGTGGAAAATAACCTAATGAAAGGTGACGACCAAATAAGAGGTGGTAAAACATCAAGAACTGCTTTTTATGAGGCAGAAAAATCACTAATTAGGAAGTATATTCGTGAGGGTAAGTTTGGTAGTATTGTCACTCTTCTTGATGCGGTTCATAATGAGAAGTTCAAAAATGAGGATAGCTATAAAGAATTAAAAATAAAAGAATGTGAAGTACTGACAGGTGCAATAGTAATGGCAAGAGGGTCTTTGGAAAGAGATGACACTATGCACAAGAATCTGAATGATTTGTTAAAAGATAAACAAGAGAAATTAAAAAAAATGGAAGATATAGATCTTGAAAAAGATGGAGTATCTACTAAAATAACAGAAGCCCTTAACATAGTTCAGGTTAATTCTGCAGGTAGTTCTAAGGGTAAGTAGTAAATTTCAATGTTTTATTAAGGTTTTACAAGTGTGTGGTAGGGAATACTATATTAATTTCGTTTTCCTACCATGTCACTGGTAGTAGGTTTATAAATTCTATATAGTTTTGCGGCGTTTTTATGTTGAGTGATCATGCAGTACCAGACTGATACTACTCCAATAAATAACGATCTCTTAACTATAAAAAACCTCAAATTGTTCGTTCCATATGTGTGATTATGTTTCATTAAAAATGCCTTCCTTGATTTTTGGATGTCAGATAATTTAAACGTAAGATACGCTGTATATGTCAAATATTTATTGTAGAACATAGTGGCCTTAGTCAGAAAAAGTTGTAGAGGAGTTTGGAATATTTCTATACAAGTATTAATAAAAAGAATTGCATTCTATACATTTGCAAGTGGAGTAATAATGATTTATTAATGTATTTTACTAAGAACTTAAATAAAACAGCCATTTCCAGCGCTCAAAACCAAGGGCCGTGAGAAGAGTTTGTTTTGGGATGTGTTGGACTACCAAACGATACATACGAACTTTTTTATATGGTAGTTTCATTATACGCTAAAACTAACCACATTAGCCCATTTCACCCACATCTACATACGAACTATTTTGCCTAAGCTTATGAAAATAATTTAAATCTTCTATTTTTATAATCTTATTTTTACGCGGCTTGTTCTCACAAATATACGACCCTTTTTGCAATCTTAGGAAGAGTCAATAATTCAAATTTTTGTGGCACTAAAATAGGAATTTCTTTAGTTACAGCAAGGTCTATTTTTTCGTAAGTAAAAGTGTTTTACAATTAATTATTAGAATGAAAATATCATACTTGGCTCTCAAGAAATTTCCTGTTGTGCAGTGGTAAGGTTTGGAGAAAAAGATTGGCTTGGCAACGATAATTTACTAGACTAAAGTTTATATTAAAATACAAAATGGGGTTGCGGGTATGGAATCTGGTTTGGATCACAATTACAATAAAATACTTGATATATTAAAAGGTGCTATTAAAGGCGACGATAATCAAGTTAAAGCAAGAAAACATCTTAGAGTAGAAAGATGGTTGAGGGTTTATATTCAATTAATTGAAGATTTTGATGAGGAAAAACTAATTTTTTTTTCTGATATATTCTCTGATAATTCTTGTTGGGATGGAGTAAGATTAAAAAATGAAATTGTTGGTGAAAGGTTAACTGAAGAAAAAAATAAAAATGGAAAAGAGAATCCATTAAACATTTCTAAAAGATATTACTTAGCATGTAAATATTGTCTAGAAGATAAGATTCCTGGATTATTTGAACAAGTATTTATGAGATTTAAGAGAAGTGCCTTTGAAGAAGATGGATCTGATGATGATCTGAGAAGAGAATTGTTGGAAAATATCGAAGAAACTAGACCTATAGAAGCTTTCTGGTCTTTTCTTATTGATAAGCAGATTGGAAAACTAAACGAATATAAATCAGTTGAAGGTTTGCAAAAATCCATACAGATAAATTCTAATAAAAACTGGGAAGAAGGTATAGAGTTCTTCTATAATAAATTGCACAATGATTCCAGTATTTCTAGTCAAGATAAAAATAATTTGTTAATTGAAGCAGCTTTATCTGCAGTAAAGGGTTACAAAGAAGTAGACACCATAGAGTTTTGCCTGTCTAAAATGGATGATGAGCAAAAGAAAAAATTACTAGATAGAGATTATAAGGAAAATACTTATTATGCAGTGTTGAATGTGCTAGTAGGTCAGTATTACTTTGATTCTTTTATGGAATTAAGCCGATTGTGTAGTCAGATTGAATGTGAACGTTACACAACTTTTTTATCTTCATTATCAGATCAAGTACTGAAGAATCCAGATCTGTCTGAAGAAACAAAAAAATGTATGATGAATGTTTGGGAACGTATAATAAAATTAAAAACTCAAGACCGCGGGGAGCAATCTATTTCCTCTATTTTTGTAGACTATTCAGTTACATATACAATAGCAAATTTAATTGTGGATCCAAGTACACAAGGGGTAAGTAAAGAAGAAATATTAGGGAAGATATTAAAGCACGTAAAAGAAATGAGTGGTGAAGGGATGATAAAGGTTAAAGATTCTGTATTAAGTAAAATTCAGTTATTTCATGGGGGTAAAAAATTGCAATTAGGAGAACAAGTATTTTCTAAATTAGCTCAAGAAGCTTCTAAAGAATCAATTTTGTGTGAAGCTGGTGATACTTTGCCACAGTCAAGTCTCAGTACGACTGATAACCCATATAATATAAAATCTTTAGGCCATAGCAAATAGGAGAGTAATATGCCAAGCAATGTCAAGCCGCTTGAGTTGGTACAGCTTCTGTTAATGAGAAATAAATCAAAAGACGAGTTCCTAGATTTTCACAAAAGGTTCCAATCGTTTATCAATCAATCTCCTTCTTTTTTGCATTCAGTTGGAAAGCCAGGCTTTTTCCCTAGTTTCTTTTTGGTATGTTTGCTACTGTATTAGACACAGAACTTGCTACTAAAATTGGTATCAAAAAACTTCATTTTCGTTTTGATGATAATAGAACTTTAAAAATAGCTATATTAACTAATGAGGGACTTAAGTGTATAACGGTGTCTGATCAAGTTGATGGTAACATGCATCTAAAGTTCTCTCAAGGAGAGTGAGAAAAAATAGCACAGAAATGGAAAATGGGAGCAGAGTTTGATAAACTAGAAAAAGAAGAGCATGAAATAACAATTACAGGAAAAGAAGTAAAGTACGGAAATGTTGATCCAGCTTTTAGTAAAAAGACTGATTATTCACAAAAAGGTTTTACAGAAATAGAAAAAGATCGTGACCAACAAGACCTAGAGAGCTTAATTTCAAAATTGAGTAATCAAGATTTCGAAGAAGTAAAAAAGAACGCTAGAAGAATGTTTAATTATATTACAAATGTCTATAAGAAATATGAAAAAGAAACTCTATTTAGCGGTAAAGAATCAAGTCATCATGGGTTTTTAGCTGGGTTTTTGATAAATTTTAAGTATCGTTTTCACCTAAAACTTTATCTCGAATTATTTGCTGGAAAAGGTTACGCAGACATTATTTTACTTGTGCGCGGTTCTGATAAGTCGCTAAGCTCTATTCCTATTATTATTGAGCTTAAAGCAGGTACTGGTGAGATAAGTACAGTGATAAAAGCATTGAAGCAAGCATAAGATTATGTTAAGGGCTCTTTTTCTAACTCTATAAGAATGATTACTATAGCTAATGAAGCTATTTGTGTAGGATTAAATTTTGACATGGTTCATCACGAAAATGTTAAAATTGATGTAGAAAATTTTCTTAGTCGAGAAGGTAATTCTGTAATAGAAAAGTTACTTGGCACTGAAGCAGCGAATGCTGAGGTGATAAGAACACAGCTAGAGTATCTTTACTATGGAATTGTTTGGAGCAATGGAGGTAGTGATAATATACATTACGTAAGTCGGTTTATTATAGGACAGTTAATGCTTATTCCTGATAGAATTGAAGATGAAAAATTAAGCAAACGTATTTTTATTTGTAATCAAGGTACATCAGAACGAACCTCGAGAAATCGTCCAAACGTTATAGATATAGCATTTCTCATAATAGTCCGAACAGGTCATAGGAAGGCAGAATCAACAGCACGACGAAAGGATTCGAATAGAGGAATGTTTTTCCTGGCTCTGTTTTTTATAGCAAACCAATGATGCTCAATTTTGTTGAAATCTGGAGAATAAGGCGGCAGATACAAAATTTCTGCACCAACCCCTTTAGCAAGCTCGATAATCTTATCAGACTTATGAAAAGTAGCATTGTCAAGAATGACAGTCTGTCCAGGTTCCAAGATCGGTGTCAAAAATTGCTCAAACCATCCATTAAAAACATCCATATTACAGTGGCCTTCAAAGGTTAACGGAACAACTATCTTTCTTCCACTTAAGGCTGCAACCATACTGATTCGTTGAGTTTTCTTTCCAGATTTTAAGGCATAAAACCGCTGTCCTTTCTGGCAATATCCGTAGGGGTAGTCTTCGGTGTTAGAGGTTGTCCGGAAACAAGTAAATTCAAGCATATTCCCTCTTTAACATAACCCTACTCATAGCTAGGTATATGAAATTCTCAGTGGATGTTGTGAGTAAATCATACTCCTTCGATAGCCTTCTATTCCTATTAACCCAAGCAAAAGTCCTTTCTACAACCCATCTTCTTGGCTGTACTTTAAACCCTTGTTCTCTTGTTGGTAGTAGCTCAGGTGGCGTATCTTTGTGCACCCAAAATCTACATGTAGGCCTTTTAACAATTTCAATATCTATGTCATATTCTTCCTTTATGTGATTCTTTAAATTTCTTCCTTGGTATCCCATGTCAGCCCACATTTTTTTAACTTTAGTATATTTTGTTCTCATATTGTTTAATGCTATTTTAATACCATCTCTATCATTTTCGTTAGCAGCGCCTACGTAACAACCTAGTATAAAACCCTGAGTGTCTGTAATTATATGCCTTTTTCTACCCTTTACTTTTTTACTTCCATCATAGCCTTTGATCCCCCCTTTTCTGTAGTCTTTACAGATTGACTATCTACTATACAGGCACTCGGCTGCTCATTCCTTCCTATTTTTCTTCTACTATATTTTGTAATTTCATAATTCATTTTCTCAAAAATTCCCTGCTTCTTCCATTGCCTGAACTGCTCATACACAGTCTTCCATAGCGGAAAATCATTTGGTAAATACCGCCATTGACACCCTGTACGCAATACATAGAAAATTGCTTCTAATATTTCTCTTTTGCTATACTTTGGCGGCCTTCCTCCTTTCTTGTATGATACTCTGAAGTGTTTTTCTATTCTTGCCCATTCCCTTTCGCTTAGATCTGTTGGATACTTTTTTCTCATCTTTACCCCGTACTAAAATTTCAGATATTATAGCCTTTTACTTGTTTCCGGACAACCTCTTAGAGCTCTTTCCATAAAAGTCCGGATGTGATAGGATAAGGGTAGATGATGATAAGGAGGTTGAATGCCAGCAGCATATAGTTATGATTTAAGAAAAAAAGCAATGGAAGCGCTAGACGAAGGAGAAAGCAGAGAAACAGTGGCAGCAAGATTTAAGATTGGACGAACTACTTTATGGGAGTGGCAGCAAAGAAGAAAAGAAACAGGAGACTTTCAATCAAAAAAACTTGGAAATGGGGGTTACAATCACAAAATTACCGACTGGGATACCTTTGCCAAATTTGCCAGAGAACACGGAGGAAAGACTCTATCGGAAATGGCTAAACTTTGGAACAACGTTAGTATCCAAACGATCTATCGAGCCCTTAAAAAAATTGAATTTACGCGCAAAAAAAGACATATGGATACAAGGAAAGAAACGAAGAAAAACGTGCTGAATTTTTGAAAATTATAGCGACAAAAGAACCTAAAAACTTAGTGTATATAGATGAGTCTGGCATTGATAACACCGAAGACTACCCCTACGGATATTGCCAGAAAGGACAGCGGTTTTATGCCTTAAAATCTGGAAAGAAAACTCAACGAATCAGTATGGTTGCAGCCTTAAGTGGAAGAAAGATAGTTGTTCCGTTAACCTTTGAAGGCCACTGTAATATGGATGTTTTTAATGGATGGTTTGAGCAATTTTTGACACCGATCTTGGAACCTGGACAGACTGTCATTCTTGACAATGCTACTTTTCATAAGTCTGATAAGATTATCGAGCTTGCTAAAGGGGTTGGTGCAGAAATTTTGTATCTGCCGCCTTATTCTCCAGATTTCAACAAAATTGAGCATCATTGGTTTGCTATAAAAAACAGAGCCAGGAAAAACATTCCTCTATTCGAATCCTTTCGTCGTGCTGTTGATTCTGCCTTCCTATGACCTGTTCGGACTATTATGAGAAATGCTATATTTGCTCTTCTGTATCAATTTCAACATCTTTTTGTGTGGCTCTTTGTAGTAGCTCCTTTTGCAATAACCTTTTTTAATTTTCTGGCACATACTTTTTTCGATGTTTTTTCATATTGTTGTTTTTATAAACGTTACGATGCTGAGCCGTAAAATTTCTTCAATTGCTCACCCCAAAGCATCGGTATTTCTCTTAAATCAGCTAACCTCAAATTACTTGGTTGTCTCCCATTTACTATGTCTTCTTTAATCTTTGGAGCTAAATAATTTAACCTTAAAATTTGTTGTATACGTCTTGTACCTATATTAATTTTAACGCTCAGCTCTTTCACACTTCTATATTTTCCTTCTTCTAGCTGCCGTTTCCATAGGTGAGCTCTCACCACTGCTCTCAGTAGTGCATTGTTTGTTTTCCCCTCTGGTTCCACTACTGTGCATTTGTTTCCTTTCTTCTTCAAATTCATTGCTATAAATGTCTCCTCTGATTCAGAACGCACCTCTATTCCATCTTCTTTTACCATTACTTCCTTTATTAATTTTTTCACTGCTTCTTTCTGTTCTCTGAAACTTAAATTTTCCCATTTTTCTTTTTTTGCCCCTTTTTCCCAATTCTCATATAAGCATTCCGCTCTCTTCATTACTTCTTTTTCCACTTCTCCGGCGACTATTGTTCGGTTTCCTGATTCACAACCCTTTCCCCTTAAATGATTGTTGCACACATAATATCGATACCTTTTATTTTCTTTTTTTGAATATGTCAGCGTCATGTTTACTTTGCAGCATCTGCATCTTATCATCCCCTTTAGTAGCGCCTCTTCATATTTTTTGCCTCGATACGGCTGATTCTTTATCAATTCTTGCGCTTTTTGCCATTTTTCTTTTTCTATTATTGCCTCATGCTTTCCTTTATACTGCTTCTCATAATGCCGTATTTTTCCCATATATATCGGATTTGTTATTATTCTCCTCACTGTGGCCTTTTTAAAGATATCTGATTTTGCTTTCGTTCGATATCCTTCTCTGTTTAACTCTCTTGCCAATTCTGCCATTGATTTCAGCTCCATATACCTCTCAAATATATGCTTTATTACTTTTGCTTCTTTTTCATTTATTATTAATTCCTTATCTTTTGCATCATAACCAAGTGGTGGATTCCCTCCCATCCATAGACCCTCTTCCTTCGATGTTGCTATTTTATTTTTTACTCTCTCTACTATCATTTCTCTTTCTAGTTGTGCTGCCCCTGATAGCACTGTTTGCACAAATTTTCCCATTGGCGTGTTGTTATCAAATATTTGCGTCACTGCTACAAAACTTATCCGGTGCCTTCTAAAAAATGACGTTACTTCTATGCAATCCTTCGTTTCCCTTGATAGCCTGTCTAATGTATATACTACTACACAATCTACTTCTCCTGCCTTTACATCTTCAAACAACTCCTTTATCGCTGGTCTTTCTAAATTTTTTCCTGAATATCCTCCATCATCGTATCTTTTTGCCAATACTACCCAGCCTTCTCGGCTTTTTATGTACTTTTCACATGCTACTCGTTGCGCGTCCAAGCTGTTGAACTTTTGCTCTAGACCGTCTTCATTTGATTTTCGCGTATATATTGCACATCTTACCTCTTTTAACATTCTCAACTTCCACTTTTATCACGCATTCCAAACAATAAAGGTCCGTTGTAACTCATTCCCATTATTTTCCCTGCTACTGCTGACAATGACGTATAAAACTCTTCTCTGTAGATTAAACCCTTATCTGTTACCATTACCGCATGCGTCTCTTCCCCTCTCTCTAATATTAGCTCTGTTCCTGCTACTGGCAGTTTATCACTACTTATTCTTTTTCCCTTCTCTAACCGATCTGCTAGATATTCTAGTCTTTTTGCCCCTTTTCTTGATATTTCTCCATACGCTTTCTCCTGTATTCTATATGCTAACCTCGGTATTAGATACTTCTTTGAATGTCTAGGTGCCTCTTCCTCAAATACCTTCTTCCATATTTTCCTCAGCTCTTCCAACGCTTTTTTCTCTAAATATTCTACCTCTTTTTCTACTTTTTTTTCCATATAATCACCTGAATTTTTAAACGCTATAGCACTTTCCCATCCACAAGCTCTTCTTTTACACCTGCTGCCGTACTTTCCGATACGGTTTTTATTTTTTCTATGAACTCCCTCTGTTTATTTGCCATTTTTACGTTCTCTAACACTTCTATTATCTCTTTATTTTTTCTCGTATAATACATTGCTGTTTTGCCAAATTTATCCTTTTGCTCTATATTCGCTCCGGCTTTTACTAGTTCTTCTACTATTTTTATCTCACTTACCATGCAGGCAAGGTGTAACGCAGCAAATTTGCTACTTCGTTCCACTGCGTTTACATCGGCTCCTGCCTTTATCAGCTCTTTTGTATTTTCTACACGTTGTCCCATGACTGCTAAGTGCAGTGGTCTATATTTCCCGGCATCTGCTGCATCTACATCTGCTCCCTTTTTGATTAATAACCTCACTTTTTTTGGATCTGGCATTCCTACTGCGTAATGTAATATCGTCCTTCCTTTTGTGTCTTTTTTATTAATATTTTCTATTGAGTTATCTAATACCTCTTTCCACGCCTTATTAAACTCTTCTCTTTCTTTTTTACTAAATTTTACCATAACTTTCCTCAGCTATTAATGCAATATAAAGTGCCTCCAATTTGGCTCACTTTAGCGCTTAGCAAATCTTGTTTATTTACTAGCTACTTTTTCACTTAGGGCTATCTTGGCATAAAAAGCAAGTTTTTTTTTGCTAAATTTACACATTTTTTCGAATATTAATATAATATATTAAGATGTATGTCTATCTATTTAACCTGTTAAACAATACCTCCTTTTCTAAGTGACTTCATTTTTTCAGTCTCGTTTCTCCATTACCTCCTCTATTGCCTTGTTTGCTTCTCCATACATCACTTCTACATCTCTCATATTCACTCCCTTCTTTTCTAGATAACTTGTCACTTTCGGGTAAATTTTTGCATAGTTTAGTGGGCTACATCCAAATTTATCTACTGTATCAAGATCTCCTCCTGCATTTATCAGCTCTTCTATTGTTCCTATTCTTCTTGCTAAACAGGCTAAGTGTAGTGGTACTGCTTTATTGTTTGATTTTGCATTTACTGTAGCTCCTCCTTCTATCAGCACTTTCACATTTTTTCTTCTTCCTAAAAACGCTGCTAGGTGCAACGGTGTCTCGCCTCTATTGTTTCTATCGTTTGTACCTGCACCTTTTTCTATTAATAACTTTATTACTTCTGGCTCTGACACCTGTGCTGCTCGGTGCAATATTGCGCAACCTGCTGCGTCTTTTTCATTTATTTGTTGAAACCTGTTTTCTGATAATGCTTTCAATAACCTATCAAAAACATTCCTTGCTTCTTTCCTTGACATAACATACCTCACTTTCCCTTTGAAATTTTCGCAACCAAACTCTTTGCTCATCTTTTTGAGCTCCCTCCTCACCACATCTTGCTTAAGTCTGCCTCCACCACCTCATCTATCATTTCGTTCACTTGGCTCATTATTTTGCTTGCTAAATTTTTACATTCTTCCTTTATTAGTGACTTATCTTTCTTCCTTATTTCTCCTATCTCTATTATTTTTAACTCAGGCAAATAACTCCTATTCAACATGTCTGCTATTTCTCCCACTAGCCTCTCTATTCCATAGCACGTCAGTTCTCTACTTTTTGTTATTCCGCCTTGCTTTCCCAGAAATTTCCTCGCCTTTTCATTCTCTCCATTATCCCATAGGCCATACCTTTCACTTTCCCAGATATAGTACATTGGTGTTGCACCATATTTATCCAGTTGATTAACTGCAGCTCCTGCTTTTACTAGCTCTTTTATTATTGCAATTCCTGCCCCTAGCCTACATGCAGAGTGCAGTGGCGTACATCCGTTGATATATTGAGTAGCATTTACTTCTCCTCCTCCCCTGATCAGCTCTTTTACATTTTCTAAACTTCTCGCAAATACTGCGCAGTGCAGTGGTGCATAACCCTTTTTATCTCTTGCATTCACATTTGCTCCCTTATTTATTAATAACCTTACTGTTTTGTAATCAGAGATTTCCACTGCTTGGTGTAATATCGTCTCTCCTTCTTCGTTTCTTTTATTAATGTTTTCAAACCCGTTACTTGATACTTCTTTAAAAAACTTACTAAAAGATTCTCTCTTTTCTTCGTTGAACCCCATTGCATACCTCACAAAATTAGCTTTTCTAGCGCCAGACAAATTTCTTATATTTACCTGCCGCTATTCAAGTCATGTCCGTTTTAGCATAAGAAAGCAAGTCTTTTTCTTTTTATTTCATATATTTTAACCTATTATTAATATAATATATGAGGATATAAATATAAGTACTTAACTTATTATAGATATTACTTGACTATTTTTCCAACTTCTGTGCAAATGTCGATGTTCGTGCCATGTTAGTACACCCATACGCGTCAAGTTAAGGAAATAAAGGTATGAAAGAGATAGAATAATAAGGTATAAGTTCTCCCAGATATACTTTTAGTGAGAGAACCAATGAATAAAATAACTTGCTTATCAAAAAAGCTCAAAGAATTTTTTAATGAAAAAGCAGAGAAAATCTCAATTACAACAAGGTTTATAAAAAGAAAGAGAAAGCTAAAAGGTTCATCATTCGTAAAAGCCATGGTCTTGGGTAATATAGGAGTTGATAATTGTAGCGTAGAAACAATGTGTCAATTACTAAACGAGGACTCGATAGATATAACAAAACAAGGTTTGGATTTTAGATTTACTGAAGAAGCAGTGGAATTTATGAAAAGGATGTATAATGAATCTGTGGTTCTCTTTAAAAATATCTTGCAAGTTGATTGCAAAATCTTACAGCAATTTAATAGTGTTAAATTATTGGACAGTAGCTATATTACTCTACCTAACAGTATGGAAGAGATGTATAAAGGTTATGGTACTAGCTACAGTGGCTATGAAAGCAATACTAAGTCTGGAATAAAGTTACAATTAGTTTTCGATTACATGAATCAGATAATAGACCAACTTAATTTAACGGAGGGAATAAGATCAGACCAGGGATATAGGAAACATTTAAGTAATATATCAAGCAATGATTTGCTAATATCTGATCTCGGTTATTTTGTGCCAAGTTCTTTTAAACAAATCAATGAAATAGGAGCTTATTTCATAAGTCGTTATAAATCCGATACCAACGTATATGATGTAGAAACAAATCAAAAAATGGAGTTATTAGAATGTTTAGAGGATAAGTTATTTTTAGAAAACGAGGTATTGTTAGGAAAAGAAGCAAAAATTAGAGTAAGAATTATATGTCAGAAACTAACTGAAGAACAGTCTATAGCCAGAAGAAGGAAAGCTAATAGATTAGCAAGATCGCAGGGATATACATCCTCTAAAAGAAATCAAAAATTGTTGAACTGGTCAATATTTATAACTAATGTTCCAGAAAATAAAATTAGTGCTGAGCAAGTATTAACGATTTACAGAGTAAGGTGGCAAATTGAGTTATTATTTAAATTGTATAAAAGCCATATCAGACTTGATAAGCTAAAAGGAAAGCCATGCAGAGTATTATGTGAACTATATGCTAAATTGTGCGCAATTCTTATATTTCACGGCATAGTTGTTTGCACAGAAGTGAAAAAGAATACAGAACTTAGCTTAACAAAGGCATTTATTGAGCTAAAAAGGCGGGTTAGAGAGTTATTTTTAGTATTAACCAAAATTAATAGTTTAAAAGCATTTCTTAAAAAACTCACTATAACTTGGTCGCGATTTTCATTAAAAGACAAACGTAGAAGGGCTAGAGTATCCACTTTAACCTCTCTAAATTTGCTCACAATCTCTTAACTTGACGCGTATGGTTCAAAAAAGTGTGTCAAACCGAAAAAAAAGTAATAAATTGATATAAAAAAATGGAGGTTTGACAATGAGTCAGAAAGTAGTAAACAGAACTACCGGTTTGGTAGATTACAAAGAACTGGAAGCAAATATACTGTCATCAATAAGGGAAGGCAGACCATTAACAGGAAGGGATGGAGCATTTACACCATTTATAAAAAAGCTGCTGGAGGCAAGTTTGGAAGGTGAAATAGAAAATCACTTATTAGCTGAAAGTGAAGAGAATAATCGAAGAAATGGGAGAAATGGAAAGACTTTACGGACAAGTGCACACTCACTTCTTCTTGATTTTTTGGTTTATCTTGTCTACCTATTTTGTCACTCTGCTGAACAGATACACTCAACTGATGGTTAATACATCTTCTATCAAAAATTGTACAAATTCATTGCCATTCCAGTAATTCACAGAGATTTTACCCAAAACGGCTTTAACATTACCCTGCATGATAGCAGAGCCAAGGTGAGTATTTGCAGAGCGAAATGCAATAGCTCTCACCATAACATTATCATCAGCGATGAAACATTTTATATGGTCAACTCCTATAACTTCAGGCTTTCTTATCTTTGCTCCTTGGATAATAAACCTTGGTTCAGGATTCCCAACTCCAAATGGTCCCAAGCGTTGCAATTGATTCCATAAAGACAAATTTATTGCTTTAGCAGTTACTATACTATCAGCTTTTAAAGTTTTCTCATTTATAGAATTTGAAAATCTTTCAGTAAAAAAATCATGCAAATCATTTATTTTGTCTTCTTTAATTGAAAATCCTGCCGCCATACTATGGCCACCACCTTCAATAATCAAATTTATAAACTTTGCGGAAAGGACTGCAGCACCGATATCAACTCCCAAAATTGATCTACAGCTTGCTTTTCCTATTCCATTATTCAAAGATATCACTACTGTTGGCAAGTGAAACTGCTCCTTTAGCCTTGATGCAATTATACCAATTATTCCCTGGTGCCAGTTGCCGCTTATCATTATAAAATTCGCACCTGATTGGTTAGACTCTTCCGCTTGTGCTGTAGCTTCCAAGAGAGCCTCATTTTCTAACACTTTTCTTGCATTATTCAAATCTATTAATTTTAGCGCGATTGAATGTGCCTCTTCTTCATCATCGGTGGAAAGCAACCTTGCACCGAGCAATGCTTCTCCAATTCTTCCTCCAGCATTTATGCACGGTCCAATGCTAAACCCCAACCGCGAAACACTTGGTTTTTCAAGGATTCCCAAAGCATCAAATAAAACACGCAAGCCAACGTTTTTTCTTGTTGACATAACTTTTAATCCTTGTGAGACAAGTGCTCTATTGAGGCCTGTGATCTGCATAACATCACAGACAGTTCCCAGGGCAACCAAATCCAACAGATCAAATAAATCTGGTTCTTTTTTGTTGGTAAAAAATCCTTGCTCACGTAGGCTTTTATTAAGAGCAACAATTAGCAGAAATGACACTCCAACTGCTGCTAGGTTATTATAAGGAGAGCTCTCATCAAGGCGGTTTGGATTCACAACTGCTACGGCGCTTGGTAATTTTTCCGTACCAAGGTGATGGTCAACAACTATAATATCAAGACCAAAAGCCTTTGCATCTTCTATTGGTTGATATGCAAGCGTACCACAATCAACGGAAATACATAAATCAATTCCATTCTTTTTAAGTTGTAATAAAGCATCTGTGTTTAATCCATAACCCTCATCAACACGATCTGGAATGTAGATTATAGAGTGTATATCGATTGCTCTCAGGTACCTGTTAATCAATGCTGACGACGTTGCACCATCAACATCATAGTCACCAAATATTGCAAGGTTTTCATCATTTTTTATTGCTCGTATTATACGAGAAACAGCTTTATCCATATCAAGAAGGTGAAAGGGATCTGGTAATAGCGATCTGATTAGTGGATATAAGAAGTCGCTTGCATTTTCTATGTTAACACCACGAGTAACCAATATTCTTACTAATATTTCTGGTAACTCAAATCTCTGTGTAAGAGTTAAGATTTGCCTTTGATCTGCTTCTTGCAACTTCCACAATGCATTTGTTATGCTGCGCTTTTCAATTTCAAGTAGCATATTCTTTCTTTGTAAATAAAACTACTTTACCAGAATTTTTAAGCTTGTTCTATAATTGTATTAGACTTCTGCATAACCTAAACTAAGTAGAAAAAAGGTATCATCTAAGTAGCTGACACTGGTCTCCATCCAAGAGGGCAGTAGCCCCTTCGGTGTCATTCCAGCGCGTGACCAGGTCTTTTTAGCTATCATAGGATGACAGAAGCAGACACTCCACTTTGTCGTTCCAGTGCCTCCTTTTTTTGTCATTCCAGTGCCTTGACTATTTGGATCCAGGAAAAAGAATGGTGTCATCCCAGTGCCCCTATGATGTCATCCAAGTAGCCTCCCTCTCCTGTCATCCCAGTGCTCCTTTTTTTGTCATCCGAGTAGCTGACACTGGGATGGCTTTGTTGCATCGCTAGCTATGATGGATTAAAGATAAAAAAGATAGGGAATATCAGTAGCTTATTATTCTGGTATTTATAACAAGAACGGTCAATGAATACCTAAATTTGAGTAAAAGAAATTTCACTACCATTTACCAATCCGGCTAAAATTCAAGAATTTCAATGCTTTAGCTATTTTCAATAGAATTAAATTTATTAATATAAATAACAAATTACTATTCTTAAATTTGATCAGATTGATTGCAAAAAAACAAGATTTTCAATAGGTTGCTTATAATCCTAACTATAGTTAGCCTTTCATAAGTAGCGATGCAACAAAGCCCACTGGGATCCAGGAATTTTATTAAGTTGGTAAGCATAAAAGTGTTATGTAAAATACAACGTTCTTGATGGGATTGCGTGAAATGCTGGATCCCAGTGGGCTTTGTTGCATAGCAACTGAAAAAATCTGGTGGCTACTGACAAAATTCATTATAAAATAGCCATTTAACCTTGAAAGAAAAAATATGCCACAAAAAATGAGGGTCAGTAACCATAGCGAATATAACAAATTTCTAGAAAAAAGAGGAAATATTTTTCATTATATCAACGAAGCCATAGAAAAGTGGTACGAGAATGGTCCAAAAATACCAGGTGGCAACAATATTTATAGCGATAAAGTTGTAATTTTGGTGCACATAGTAACTTGTTTATTTAGAATAGGCCTGAGGCAAACAGTTGGGTTTATAGCAGGATACCTTGAGCAAATTGGGAAAAATTTGCAAGTTATCAGCTATTCACAATCATCAAGAAGGTTTAAGAAACTCAATATTAAGATCAATGATTGCAGAATTGATAAAAATAATATGGAAGATATCGAAATTGCTATAGACAGTACAGGAATTAGTATATACAACAACACTCCTGGTCATAGCAAAGAAAATAGCGAAGATAGAAAGTATCGCAGCTATGAACAGACAAGAAAATTGCATGTAATGTTGAATACAAACAGCAAAAAAGCCATAGCTGTAAAATACAGTAACGGCTGATCACTATGGAGCTTGTGATTTGCTAAAAGAAGTCGATTTTCAGTATGTCATAAAAGTACTATATGCAGATAGGGCATATGACAGAGAAAAGCTCTATAAGCTGTGTAATCAATATGGTATAAAAACGAAAATTCCTCCGAAAAACAACGCAGCAGAGCATCCAAAGTTAGACTATATGGCTGAAAGAAATTCTGCAGTCAAGCTCATAAAGTCATATGATGAAGATGGTATAAAGAAGTGGAAAAAAGAGATGAGTTATGGAAAAAGATCTTATACAGAAAGTTTTTTCTCGCGACTGAAACAAACATTCGGGTTTAGTTTTAGGAATAAATCTGAGACAAATAGAGAGAAGGAACTACTTGTTAAATGCTATTTGCTCAATAAGTTCACTGATATTGGTATGGCTAAATTTGAGATAGCTTCATAAATTTATTGTGCGTTACCTACTATCCGAAGAGCGATGCAACAAAGCCATCCCAGTGTCAGCTACTTGGATGACAAAGGAGGACAGTGTCAGCTACTCGGATGACAAAAAAAGGAGCACTGGGATGACATCATCCTTTTTTTGGGGTTCCAGCGTCACGCGCTACCTTCCGTATAAATATTAAAAAATTTACCAAATGAAAAAAAAGGCAAAAGAAGCCCCGTGGTTATTATCCGCTTTAAAATATTGGCGTTTTTTATGTTTTAAACGCTTGACAAGCGAGATTAAGCCGCTTTTAATTGCAACTAACTTACGCTGCAAATGTTTAAGAAATTTACTAAGCAGAAAAAAAGACAAAGAATCCCCGAGTTAGCTAGTCTTTTACTATCTCTGTCGAGTATTGGCATTTTTTGATGTCTTGTAACGCTTTATAAGCGCGTTCAGCTTATTTAGATAAAAATCTAGATGTAGATGAAGTTTTGTAAAGACATACAGTATCTATATACTGCAAAAAATTGAACATAAGACGCCGATACATTAAGTAATCCTTACCTTTTAATCTGCAGATTGGCGAAAGCAAATACAATAGCTTCACTATCATGATAAGAGGGCTGGCGGAGTTTGTCAAGTAAGTTTTTTGTTTCTGCGGGCTACTTTCCGACACCAGTGGTGTTAAGTATTCGTACAGTTATTGGTGTTATCAAGATACTCCCTAATCTTCTTCAAATCCTCCCAGGCTAAACGTTTTTGTGCCGGTTGGCGAAGTAGGTAAGCTGGATGAAATATAGCGGCTGTGGTGATTGAATTGGACAAATATTGGTTAGTGTACGTATGAAATCTACCACGCAAATTCGATATAGTTTTTGTGCTGTCAAGAAGGCTATAACACGCAATTCCCCCGACCAAAATTAGAATTTGCGGTGAAACTAGTGCAATATGCTTCTCAACAAATGGTCTGCACATATCAAGCTCTAGGTCGGTTGGCTTTCTATTGCCAGGTGGGCGCCAAAATACGGTATTGCTTATATAAACTTTGGTGCGATCAAGATTGATTGCATTTAACATTTTATCGAGCAACATTCCACTTGCACCACAAAATGGTATGCCTTTAAGGTCTTCATTTGCTCCTGGAGCTTCACCAACGAGCATAACTTTTGCGTTTGGATTACCATCGGAAAAGACAGTATTAGTTGCAGTTTTTTTTATTTCACAACCTTCAAATGACTTCACTACACTTCTTAGTTCATCCACACTATTACATTTGCTTGCAAGTTTCCTTGCTTCGATTATCCAGTCACTTGGAAACATGTCTTTTCCATCTTTAGTGTCATCCCAGCGCATATCTGCATCTTTCTTCTTGGTCCCAGTTTGGATAACAGAGGGTTGTACACTCTCTTTGCTCTCCAGCTTTTTTTCCTCTTCACCCTCCATTAGTGTGCAATCAACGCCCACTTCATGGTAAAATTTTAATAATTCTAGGTCTTTATTGCTCATAATGCTTTTTAACCTTTTGTGCTTTTTTCATGGCCATATCATACTTTAATTTAGATAAATGTCTAATATATAATATGCCGTTTAAGTGATCTAATTCATGCTGAATACACCTTGCAAGCCAACCACTAGCTTTTAGCGTCTGTTCTTCGTTATTTAAGTCTCTGTATTTCACAGTTAAATACTTTGGACGCTTAATTTCATAGCTTTGCTCTGGAATTGAAAGGCACCCTTCCTTGAGAGTCACTTGTTCATCAGATAATTCCGTAATTTCTGGATTAATCATGCAAAATTTGCCAATTGATTCATATCCTGCTGGCTCATTTTCAATTGTTTCTAGCTGAACATCCACAACAAAAATTCTCTTTAACACTCCAACTTGCACTGCAGCAAGGCCAAGACCTTCTGCATCATACATAGTTTCGAACATGTCGTTTACTAATTCTTTAATTTTATCGTTTATATCTGTTACTTCACTGGCACGTGTGATTAGTCTTTCATCAGGGGCAATTACAATTGGTAATATGGACATAAAAATTATAATTCTATGTTTTGCTTTTCCTTTTGTCCAGAATTTAGTGTATATTAAAATGTTGCTATATCTATAATAGAAATATAAATTATTAAAGAAAGCTACAATTTAAATGAAATTGCGTAATAAGGTTAACTAATGTACTCTGCAGTAATAGCAAAACCAAAGAGAAACGTTTTTGCTGTTTTAGACATAGGTACAACAAAGATTATTTGTCTAATCGTTAAGATAAATAGCAACTTCAGCTATAAAGTAACAGGAACGGGCTATAAGATTGCAGAAGGTGTAAACGGTGGGTCGATAACTAATGTAAAACACGCAAATTACTCCATCTCATCAACTATAGGTTTAGCTGAGCAAGTGTCAGAGGAAACTATAGATCAGATATATGTGAATATTGCTGGATGTGGCATCTCATCTTTTAATGTACATAATGAAATTATTGCAGCTAATCATGAAATTTCTGACCGGGATATAAAACGTGTAGTTTTTCAGACGTTTGAGAAATATATTGAAGAAAATGTTATCATTCACAATATACCACTGAAATATCACTTAGATGACATGACTGACATAAAAGAAGTTGGTGGATTGTATGGAAAAAGACTATCTGCTGATGTTAATGTTGTCACTGCTTCGCGTCCAGCGCTTACCAATATTGAAAACTGTATTACCAATAATGGTGGATTAAATATGGCAGGTTGTATTGCTTCTGCATATTCTGCAGGTCTTGCCTGTCTAAGTGAAGATGAAAAAGAGCTCGGGACTGCTATTGTTGATATAGGCGGTGGGTGCACTGCAATTGGAATTTTCAAAAGAGGGAAACTTGTGTATGCAAGCAGCGTTCCAATTGGTGGTGTTCATATCACTCGAGATATTGCTTACGGGCTATGCACAAGCATAGAACGCGCAGAGTATATAAAAATACTGTATGGCAGCACTATCGTAACTTCAATAGATGAGAATGAGTACATTACAATGCAAAACAACGAAAATGATGAACCTACTCAAGTATTCAAATCTGAGCTTATTAACATCATAAGACCAAGAGTTGAAGAAATACTTGAAATGGTAAGAGAGCAATTTCAAGAGCAGAAAGATCCAATTAATAAAGTAGTGATCACAGGTGGAACTAGTCAACTCACAAGCATGAAGGAAATTGCAGGCTATATATTCAATAAGCAAGTTCGAATTGGGTGCCCTGAGTCTTGTAGCGGTCTTGATGGCGAATATGATAAAAATCCTGTATTTTCTGCTGCTATAGGCTCTATAAAGCTAATAGTTGACACTTTTTATAAAAATAATTCTGGTATTTTAGGTCAGGATGGTAAAATGAGTAAATTGTATAATTGGGTTAAATCAAAAGTTACAGTCTAGATTTCTGTTTTACCACCTTTCATACAAATGACTTGACACTAGGATCCATAGGGCTTATTTTTATAATATGTAAAATTATTATGTTTATGTACTTGCGAGTAAGCGTACCAATTACAATAAGACATGGAAAATATGAACATAACTATACACTCACAAGAAGATTTTGAATTTATGCGCAAGGCTGGCAGGCTTGCTGCTGAAACTCTTGATTTCATTGCACCGTACGTAAAGGTAGGGGTGACAACTAATGAGTTAAATGATCTATGTCATGATTTTATAATTAATGCAGGTGCAATTCCAGCACCACTAAACTATAGGGGGTATCCAAAATCGATTTGCACTTCAAAAAATGCAGTTGTGTGCCATGGTGTTCCCGATAATAAACCACTTAAAGATGGAGATATTTTAAATATTGATGTCACGGTGATTTTAAATGGCTGGCATGGTGATACAAGTCGCATGTTTTGGGTTGGCAAGCCATCAATAAAAGCAAAACGCTTGTGTGACGCTACTTATCATGCATTGATGGAAGCAATCAAACAAGTTAAGCCCGGCAATAAGTTAAATGAAATAGGGCTTGCTATAGAGAAATATATTAGAGATTTTGGATATTCTATCGTACGCAGCTACTGCGGACATGGTATAGGAAAAGTCTTTCATGCTCCACCAAATGTAGTGCATTTCTATGATCAAGATGAAAATCTCGTCTTGAAGGAAGGTATGTTCTTTACAATAGAGCCAATGATTAATGCTGGAAAACATGAGACTCTGCTCAGTAAACTCGATGATTGGACAGTGACAACACGCGATCTTTCACTTTCTGCTCAATTTGAACATACGCTCGGAGTAACAAAAGATGGTGCTGAAATATTCACATTATCACCTAAAAATTGGCACTTCCCGCCTTATAATTAGATTTTTTTAAATTCTGCTATACTGCAACTATACTTGGTTTACTTTGGGTGATTTTGAAGAAAGCTCACCCTTAATTTGCGATATAGCAACTAGCCCAATTAATGCACAGAAAATCATGTAAAAACTAGCTGAAGTCTCTTGTCCTGTAACCTTGATAATTGTTGTGCATATAAATGGTGCAAGGCCGCCAAAAAATCCAGCAGCTATATTTCTTGATAAACCAAATCCACTGTACCGAACCTTTGTTGGAAATAATTCGCACATAAGTGCACTGACAGGACCAAGCGATGCAGCTATTGGAATTATAAAAAGAATGTGTGCCAGCAAGTATAGCATTTCTCATAATAGTCCGAACAGGTCATAGGAAGGCAGAATCAACAGCACGACGAAAGGATTCGAATAGAGGAATGTTTTTCCTGGCTCTGTTTTTTATAGCAAACCAATGATGCTCAATTTTGTTGAAATCTGGAGAATAAGGCGGCAGATACAAAATTTCTGCACCAACCCCTTTAGCAAGCTCGATAATCTTATCAGACTTATGAAAAGTAGCATTGTCAAGAATGACAGTCTGTCCAGGTTCCAAGATCGGTGTCAAAAATTGCTCAAACCATCCATTAAAAACATCCATATTACAGTGGCCTTCAAAGGTTAACGGAACAACTATCTTTCTTCCACTTAAGGCTGCAACCATACTGATTCGTTGAGTTTTCTTTCCAGATTTTAAGGCATAAAACCGCTGTCCTTTCTGGCAATATCCGTAGGGGTAGTCTTCGGTGTTATCAATGCCAGACTCATCTATATACACTAAGTTTTTAGGTTCTTTTGTCGCTATAATTTTCAAAAATTCAGCACGTTTTTCTTCGTTTCTTTCCTTGTATCCATATGTCTTTTTTTGCGCGTAAATTCAATTTTTTTAAGGGCTCGATAGATCGTTTGGATACTAACGTTGTTCCAAAGTTTAGCCATTTCCGATAGAGTCTTTCCTCCGTGTTCTCTGGCAAATTTGGCAAAGGTATCCCAGTCGGTAATTTTGTGATTGTAACCCCCATTTCCAAGTTTTTTTGATTGAAAGTCTCCTGTTTCTTTTCTTCTTTGCTGCCACTCCCATAAAGTAGTTCGTCCAATCTTAAATCTTGCTGCCACTGTTTCTCTGCTTTCTCCTTCGTCTAGCGCTTCCATTGCTTTTTTTCTTAAATCATAACTATATGCTGCTGGCATTCAACCTCCTTATCATCATCTACCCTTATCCTATCACATCCGGACTTTTATGGAAAGAGCTATAAGAGGTTGTCCGGAAACTAGTAAATTCAAGCATATTCCCTCTTTAACATAACCCTACTCATAGCTAGGTATATGAAATTCTCAGTGGATGTTGTGAGTAAATCATACTCCTTCGATAGCCTTCTATTCCTATTAACCCAAGCAAAAGTCCTTTCTACAACCCATCTTCTTGGCTGTACTTTAAACCCTTGTTCTCTTGTTGGTAGTAGCTCAGGTGGCGTATCTTTGTGCACCCAAAATCTACATGTAGGCCTTTTAACAATTTCAATATCTATGTCATATTCTTCCTTTATGTGATTCTTTAAATTTCTTCCTTGGTATCCCATGTCAGCCCACATTTTTTTAACTTTAGTATATTTTGTTCTCATATTGTTTAATGCTATTTTAATACCATCTCTATCATTTTCGTTAGCAGCGCCTACGTAACAACCTAGTATAAAACCCTGAGTGTCTGTAATTATATGCCTTTTTCTACCCTTTACTTTTTTACTTCCATCATAGCCTTTGATCCCCCCTTTTCTGTAGTCTTTACAGATTGACTATCTACTATACAGGCACTCGGCTGCTCATTCCTTCCTATTTTTCTTCTACTATATTTTGTAATTTCATAATTCATTTTCTCAAAAATTCCCTGCTTCTTCCATTGCCTGAACTGCTCATACACAGTCTTCCATAGCGGAAAATCATTTGGTAAATACCGCCATTGACACCCTGTACGCAATACATAGAAAATTGCTTCTAATATTTCTCTTTTGCTATACTTTGGCGGCCTTCCTCCTTTCTTGTATGATACTCTGAAGTGTTTTTCTATTCTTGCCCATTCCCTTTCGCTTAGATCTGTTGGATACTTTTTTCTCATCTTTACCCCGTACTAAAATTTCAGATATTATAGCCTTTTACTTGTTTCCGGACAACCTCTAATTGCCACTACATAACATTGAAAAAACTGGATAACTCACTATTACAAAAGCTATAAATGCAAACTTCATAACTTTTTCTCTTCCTACCTTATCAGAAAGTATTGCAAACAATATTGTCAATCCTCCAAGTGCAATTTGACTCAGTATTTCCACTATATGATTAAAATGAGTATTTACTGTTAATATTTTATTCGTAAGCACATTGAAAAAGACCAAATATATATAGAGAGACGCATTTTCAACCAAGTCAATACCTATTGATATTAGAACAGGCTTTTTGTAATTGTTTAATAACTCTTTTAATGGCAATTTAGACGGATTTTTTGTCTTTTATACTCTGGGCTTTCATCAAGTATATATCTCATATATATGCTGATTAATCCCATTGCTAAACTGAAAATGAAAGGTAATCTCCACCCCCAAGATTCAAAATCAGATACTTTTTTGCATATGAGTACCGCTATCAAGCTTAATACTGAACCAAAAATTGCGCTTAATACTTCAATGCTGCCAAAAAATCCTTTTTTGTTTTTAGGAGCATGTTCTATTAAAAATGGTGCATTTCCTGCTTCTCCTCCAAGAGATATACCCTGCAATAATCTTAAACACACTACCAGCATTGACGCTAGTATTCCAATGCTTTGATAACCTGGAACAAAAGCAATTAATACGGTTGATAAAGTCATTAATATAATCGAGAGCAATAAGGCAACTCTTCTGCCATGTTTATCACCAATGTGACCAAATATAGCAGCACCGACTGGTCTCATTAAGAAACCCACTGCAAACACTCCAAAAGCCTTCAATACGCTGGTTAGTTGATCATCCGATGGAAAAAACACACCACCTATTATGTTTATTAAGTGGCCAAAAAGCATGTGGTCATACCACAATAAAGTGTTACAAATCAAACTTGAAAATATTACTTTTGTTATTTGCTGCATAATTTCCCTATAGCCTGTTTGATCTTATATATAAAAAAAAATGTGAACGTTATGTGAATATTATATTAACAATATTAAACCTTGATTTTAATATTATTGCTCATATATTCCGATAAGATACCATATTTTGGCAAGAAAATCTATGTACATAAATAAAATTGATGTGAAGAGTAGAGTAGAGTAGGATATCTACACCAACTGTACTTAAATTTTTTGATATGACACACACTCCAGTTTTGTTAAAAGAGATGCTATCACTACTATCACCGCAGGATGGTGGCATATACGTGGACGCCACATTTGGAGCTGGAGGGTATAGCAAAGCAATATTGGAGTCAGCTGATTGCAAAGTATATGCAATTGATAGAGATGAAACGGTAACTAAGTTTTATGATGATTTAAGCGTTAGATATCCAGATAGAATAAAACTATTCATTGAGAAGTTTAGTAATATTAAAAATTTATTAGATAGCAACAATATTGAAGGTATCGATGGAATAGTTTTTGACATCGGAGTTTCATCTATGCAGCTTGATAACGGAGATAGAGGGTTCTCATTTTTACATGATGGTCCACTCGATATGAGCATGGATAACTCTTCTTATATAAACGCTTCAACGTTTGTTAACGCTTTACGCGAAGAAGAAATCGCAAATACTATATATAACTACGGAGGCGAACGTCATTCTCGCAAAATTGCAAGAGCAATAATAAATGCACGGAAGAAGAAAACTATCAAAACTACATTTGAGCTTGCGGATATTGTACGTTCCGTGGTATTTCGTGGAAAAAGCAAAATTGATCCTGCAACCAGAACATTTCAGGCAATCAGAATATGGGTAAACGATGAGCTGGGAGAACTTGAAAAGGGTATTAAAGCTGCATCTGAGATTTTAAGTGAGAATGGCAAATTAATTGTCGTCACCTTTCATTCCTTAGAAGATCGTATAGTCAAAACTTTTTTTAAAGATTTATGTGCTACTGATTGCAAGACATTCTCTCTTCTAAATAAAAAAGTGATCGAAGCAAGTATAGAAGAAGTAAGTGCAAATCCGCGTTCACGCTCAGCAAAACTAAGAGCTATACAGAGGTTGTCGTGAGAACTTTCTGCATCATCTCAATAGTTATGTTTTTTCTTAGCATTGTAGGACTATTTAAGGTAAAATTACATGTTCAGTCGTTAAATAGAGAGCTAATAAAAATAAAAAGTGAAATTAATTTAGTACAAAGTGATATAAAAGTTTTACAAGCAGAATGGAGCTATTTGAATAATCCAAAAAGACTTGCAAGCCTTGTAAAGAAATACCTGAAAAATAACTCTTTAATACTGGCTAGCCAGGTTAAAAATCTTGACTCTCTAAATGGCCGCAGTGTGCTAGCACAACTTAAAATCCATGATCAACAGTGAGATTAAGTCTTATTTTTTACAGATGAGCACATCACAATAAAACTTACTTTGTATCCGTTCAGGATAGCGGCAAGGTAGTATAACCATAGAGTAAAAGTGAGTTTACAACAAATGGTGTCATCCCAGTGCTTGACACTGGGATCCAGCCTTTCCATAATCATCAAAAACATTGTATTTTAACGTAAAACAGCTATTTTTATGCTTACCAACTTAATAAAATTCCTGGATCCCAGTGTCTGGGCACTGGGATGACAAAGGAGAGCAGTGTCAGCTACTTGCATAACACCATTTGTTGTGCAACTTACTTTAGTATGAAATTGCTTGCGTAAGATTTTGGCAGCCTCTTAACATTTTTTGGCATTTCAATTATGTATTTAACGTTGCGTTTTTTTGCGTAGAATACTGCTTTTTCAAGAGAATCAAACTTTAATACAATCTGTTTTTTTGGATCTTTTGAGCCAACCCACCCCATTAAAGGTTCAATGTAGTAAGAGCCAGATTCAATTTTCAGGTGCCAGAAATTTGTATTACCTAAACCAGATTGTGTTGCAGTTTTTGTTGGTTTATAAATCCTAAAAACTACTTTATCATCAATGCCCATAGTTCTTGTTAAATAAGCTTAAATATATATCTAAATAAATCCTTTCACAAACAATTAGTATGAAAGAATGAAGTTTGAAATAAATATTTTTATGTTATATTATTATTAAATTATATTAAAAGGATTAGCTGAATAGGAGTAACCGATGACGCAACAGGAAATAGTAACAATTAATGCAGAGTTACGTGATATAACAAAAACAAAAGCGATGCATTCTCTAAGGAAGAAAGGAAACATCCCTGGAATCATATATGGAAAGGGCCATGATAATGTAAATTTGACATTGTCTGCAAAGGAATTCACAAAGCAATATAAGTCAGGCTCTCTTTCTGCACATTTGATAGAGCTGAATATTTCGGGCAAAAAGGAATATGCTCTTGTTCGCGATATCAAATTGCATGTAGTAAAGGATACTGTGCAACATGTTGATTTTCAGTTTGTTGATAAAGGCAGTGAAATTAAAATAGACATACCTCTATCATTTGTGAATGAAAGTAAAGCTCCAGGAATCAAATTAGGTGGAGTGCTTAATGTTTTGTGTCGTTCTATTGCTGTTAAATGCTCTCCTGATAAAATACCTCAGGTTATTGAAGTTGATTTATCCGGTAAAATGATTGGCCAGTCTATACATATTAATGATGTAAAATTACCAGAAGGTGTTAAGTTTGTAGCTCATGAAGAAGAAAATTTTACCATTGTTACAATTTCTGCTGCCGATAGTGACGTTGAAGAACCTCAAGCAGAAACAGAGGAATAGTGCACCTGATAGTTGGGCTTGGTAACCCTGGTGGTCAATATGAGTTAACTTATCATAATATCGGCTTCATCGTAGTTGATACAATTTGCAAATATTGGAATTTCCAGTCGTTCTCTAAAAAAGCCGATTATCTAATAACCTCTGGCATAATTAATGATAATAAAATCATGTTAATAAAGCCTTATTCATTTATGAATAATTCAGGCATCCCTGTTGCAAAAATACGAAATTTTTACAAATTATCGCTAGATAATATTGTTGTCATACACGATGACGCTGATTTGGAACTTGGAAGAATAAAAATAAAGAAAGGTGGTAGCTCTGCTGGACATAATGGACTTAAATCCATAGATAGTTTTATTGGCAACGATTATTGGCGCTTGAGATTTGGAGTGGGTAGACCTGAAGATCAAAGAAGCTTAGCAGATTATGTGTTATCAAAATTTTCAAATTTTGATAATGTTACTCCCTTAGTGGAAAAAATAGCAAAAAATATACACTTAATGCTGCAAGGAGATAATACAGCTTTTATCAATTTGATTGTATAATATTACGAAACACAGGGAGTGTATGGTCCCAGAGTGTGATGGTGTGGATTTAGTATGAACAATTCAGGAGATTTTGTCCACTGTAAAGATATAAACTCAAAAGGTGTAAGACCCTTAAGAGTTTTGAGTCTTTTAGCATAATTGTAGGCCATAACAAAGTCATAAAGATGCTCTTTGAGTTGCTGGTGAGACTGATAGTAATACTTCTTAACAGTGGCATTCTTTAAAGTTTTGTTCATACGCTCAACTTGCCCATTTGTCCAAGGATGGCTAACTTTTGTTAGACGGTGTTCAATGTCATTTTCTTCACAAGCTCTATCAAATATATGTTGAAAAGCGTATTTATGGAGTTTTTGGTTGGTAAATTGTACACTGTTATCTGTCAAAATAGTGTGGATTTTATATGGTAAAATTTTAATCAAATTACGTAGAAACTCAGCAGCTATAGGCTTTGTAGCACTTTTATGCAACTCAACATACGTAAATTTGGATGTTCTATCTATTGCAACAAACAAATATAACTTTCCTTCTTCTGTTCTGACTTCTGCAATATCAATATGGAAATAGCCTATAGGATATTGTTTGAATTTCTTTTTTGGTTTAACTTCGCCATCAACATCTGGTAGTCTGCTAATGCTGTGCCTCTGTAAGCAACGATGTAGACTAGAGCGAGTCAAGTGTGGGATTGAGGTTTGCAAAGCGTAGAGACAATCATCTAATGGCAATAGAGTATGCTTACGAAATGCAACAATTACAGCCTCCTCTTCTAAAGTTAAAACAGTTGATCTTGCATGCTTCGGACCCATATCAGCGTCTTTGGCAAAAGACCGTTTTCTCCATTTAATGATAGTTTTTGGATTAAGGTTATAGTACCTGGAGAGTTTTGCTATGCTCTCTTTACTATTTTGTATTGCTCTACGAATTGTCTCTGTTGTTTTGGCGCACCCATGTAATATTTGTCCCATAATTCCTCCTTTGATGGTATTGTTTTCTCATATTTTATCATACCATCACACTCTGGGACCATACATCCCCCCCTCCCCCCCCCCTAATTCCTATATCAAACCTTTCTTTACTAGATTATATAGTCAATATAAAAAGCCATATAAAATTGCTTCCACTGCTGCCATGAGGAAATTGCTTATTCTTGCTAACTCTTTAGTCAGAGATGACAGGGTTTTTACTGAGGAATACAACTCTCTGTCTGTTTCTATCTAAGAGCCAGTATAGCTGTGGATAAGCACGTTTATACAGATAAAAGTACTTATCCACAGCTACATCAATTTTTCTATTGACTTTTAACACAACTGCTAAACAGATACATTCGTCATCCCGCTACGTGTTAGCGGCCAAGATACCGCGGCGGTATGACGTGGGAAACCTGACTTGCATTAACTATAAAATAGTGATTTATATAAATCCCATAGCATGCCGAATGAAGCGTTTTTTGAGGAAATTTGAATTTTCAACTGCAATCAAGCCAAGATTTCTTAGTGCTTTAGCGCAGAATATTCTGTTGGAAAACATCCTATTTAATCCATCAGTTGCAAGCGCCATTGTAAAATTATCAAAGTATCTGTTACGTGAAATTTTCTTTAATAAATAACTACTGCCAACATCAGTACCAGCCGCTTTTGCAGCAACTACGTGCTTTATAACACTTTCTACATCTCTAATTCCAAGATTAAGCCCTTGACCTGCAACTGGATGAATTGAATGTGCTGCATCGCCGATAAGCAAAACTCTACCCTTATATAACTTTTTTGCGAAAGCAAAACTTAAAGGATAAAGTTTTCTTTCACCCTCTAATTTTATCTCTCCTAAATAAGAACCAAATCTTTTTTTAAGCTCTATAATAAATTCTTCTTCAGACAGATCCATTAGCATTTTTGAAATTTCAGATTTTTCTGTCCAAACTATCGAAGAAGTATAGCCACCCTTCATCGGTAGAATTGCAAATGGACCGCCAGGGAAAAAACGCTCCACAGCTAAGTTTTGGTGATGCAGTTCATGCTTTACATTAAATACTATGCTACTTTGTTTATAGTCAAATTTCACTGTCGGTATAGAAAATAACTCTGGTAATTTAGAGTTTTTGCCTTCAGCACAGATAAGTAGCGATGATATTAATTCCTGGTTATTATCAAGAATCACTTCCACATATCCTGAATCACAAGCAATTGTTTTATAGGAATGTGGAGAGTATATATTCAGTTTATTTAGAAAATTATTGTTGATTGCATTCCATATAGTAGCATTGTTGATAACATAACCCATTGGCTCTTCGCTAACCATTTTATGATTGTAATGCACAGTAACCGCATCTAATATGCATATATCAAGTATTGGCTCAGCTTCACTTTCCACAAACTGCCAAATCCCTAACTTTTCCAATATTTTTTTCGAGCCTTGAGAAATAGCAAATGCTCGATTATCATCTACTACACGTGGTAGACTATTTTTTTCAATCACAGCTACAGACACAGAGTCACAACTGAGGCCAATGGCAGTAATAAGACCAAGTAACCCACCACCTGAAATGATTACATCATAATTCATTTTATTTACGCTAATTGTAAAATTATATTTTATCTGTTTTGAAAATAGTTTAAACAAACTTTATATATAAATTAAATTTTTTAGATCCCAGTGTCAGCTACTTGGATGACATCTAAAGACACTCCACCTTGTCATTCCAGCACGTAACGAACAACTGTACGAACATTTTGCGAAGGCAGTGTGTTAAATGCTATGGCCGGTTTTGCCTCAAACATAAAGGTGTCATCCCAGTGCTTGACACTGGGATGGCTTTGTTGCATCGCTACTTATGAAAGGCTAACTATAATTAGGATTATAAGCAACTTATTGAAAATCTTGTTTTTTTGCAATCAATCTGATCAAATTTAAGAATAGTAATTTGTTATTTATATTAATAAATTTAATTCTATTGAAAATAGCTAAAGCATTGAAATTCTTGAATTTTAGCCAGATTAGTGAGTGGTAGTGAAATTTCTTTTACTCAAATTTAGAGGTTGTCCGGAAACAAGTAAAAGGCTATAATATCTGAAATTTTAGTACGGGGTAAAGATGAGAAAAAAGTATCCAACAGATCTAAGCGAAAGGGAATGGGCAAGAATAGAAAAACACTTCAGAGTATCATACAAGAAAGGAGGAAGGCCGCCAAAGTATAGCAAAAGAGAAATATTAGAAGCAATTTTCTATGTATTGCGTACAGGGTGTCAATGGCGGTATTTACCAAATGATTTTCCGCTATGGAAGACTGTGTATGAGCAGTTCAGGCAATGGAAGAAGCAGGGAATTTTTGAGAAAATGAATTATGAAATTACAAAATATAGTAGAAGAAAAATAGGAAGGAATGAGCAGCCGAGTGCCTGTATAGTAGATAGTCAATCTGTAAAGACTACAGAAAAGGGGGGATCAAAGGCTATGATGGAAGTAAAAAAGTAAAGGGTAGAAAAAGGCATATAATTACAGACACTCAGGGTTTTATACTAGGTTGTTACGTAGGCGCTGCTAACGAAAATGATAGAGATGGTATTAAAATAGCATTAAACAATATGAGAACAAAATATACTAAAGTTAAAAAAATGTGGGCTGACATGGGATACCAAGGAAGAAATTTAAAGAATCACATAAAGGAAGAATATGACATAGATATTGAAATTGTTAAAAGGCCTACATGTAGATTTTGGGTGCACAAAGATACGCCACCTGAGCTACTACCAACAAGAGAACAAGGGTTTAAAGTACAGCCAAGAAGATGGGTTGTAGAAAGGACTTTTGCTTGGGTTAATAGGAATAGAAGGCTATCGAAGGAGTATGATTTACTCACAACATCCACTGAGAATTTCATATACCTAGCTATGAGTAGGGTTATGTTAAAGAGGGAATATGCTTGAATTTACTTGTTTCCGGACAACCTCATATAGCATTTCTCATAATAGTCCGAACAGGTCATAGGAAGGCAGAATCAACAGCACGACGAAAGGATTCGAATAGAGGAATGTTTTTCCTGGCTCTGTTTTTTATAGCAAACCAATGATGCTCAATTTTGTTGAAATCTGGAGAATAAGGCGGCAGATACAAAATTTCTGCACCAACCCCTTTAGCAAGCTCGATAATCTTATCAGACTTATGAAAAGTAGCATTGTCAAGAATGACAGTCTGTCCAGGTTCCAAGATCGGTGTCAAAAATTGCTCAAACCATCCATTAAAAACATCCATATTACAGTGGCCTTCAAAGGTTAACGGAACAACTATCTTTCTTCCACTTAAGGCTGCAACCATACTGATTCGTTGAGTTTTCTTTCCAGATTTTAAGGCATAAAACCGCTGTCCTTTCTGGCAATATCCGTAGGGGTAGTCTTCGGTGTTATCAATGCCAGACTCATCTATATACACTAAGTTTTTAGGTTCTTTTGTCGCTATAATTTTCAAAAATTCAGCACGTTTTTCTTCGTTTCTTTCCTTGTATCCATATGTCTTTTTTTGCGCGTAAATTCAATTTTTTTAAGGGCTCGATAGATCGTTTGGATACTAACGTTGTTCCAAAGTTTAGCCATTTCCGATAGAGTCTTTCCTCCGTGTTCTCTGGCAAATTTGGCAAAGGTATCCCAGTCGGTAATTTTGTGATTGTAACCCCCATTTCCAAGTTTTTTTGATTGAAAGTCTCCTGTTTCTTTTCTTCTTTGCTGCCACTCCCATAAAGTAGTTCGTCCAATCTTAAATCTTGCTGCCACTGTTTCTCTGCTTTCTCCTTCGTCTAGCGCTTCCATTGCTTTTTTTCTTAAATCATAACTATATGCTGCTGGCATTCAACCTCCTTATCATCATCTACCCTTATCCTATCACATCCGGACTTTTATGGAAAGAGCTATACTTGCTATATGAACTATCGGAGAAATTTTTTTATAGTTTATAGTATCTGACCTTACCCAGAAAAAGTGGAGAGAAAGTTTGGAATGTTTTTTACAAAAAGAATGATGCATCAAATTGTTCTGGAATGCAATAGTTAATAGTGACGTTGTTTGTTATAAAAAATTTCTATATATTCAAATATAGCAGTTTTGATATGCTGTTTAGAGTGCCGAGAGGTGTCTATTGGTAACTCCCTTTTTAGAGAACTGAAGAAGCTTTCCACAACAGAATTGTCGTAACAACAACCTTTATGATTCATCTATGTTTTTTATGGATAAGAGATATTGATAACCTTGCAAAGTATATTGTGAACCTTGATCACTATGTAATAGTAGATTTTTAACAGGTTTACGCCTATTAATGGCCATTAATAAAGAGTTCATAACCAATTGTTTATTTATTGCACTACTCATTAACTACCATACGTGAGAATTATTGCTGCCAAATATAGCCATCCCTCCTTGGTTTTGATGTAAGTAATCCCATACTTTATTTGGTTGATCAACAATAAAGTTTTGATCTAGTATATTGGGAGCTACAGCTCTATTATCTGTTTGTTGTTTTTTAATTTTAAATTTTCTTCTCAATATAGCCTGAATACCATTTTTCTGCATAATACTTTGCACTGTTTTTAAGTTGCAACTTTTACCCAAAGCCTTCAATTCAGCATGAATTTTAGGAGCTCCATATCTACATTTAGAAACTTGATATATTTTTTGAATAGCTTCGAGTAGCTCTTTATTTGCTGATTCTCTACTGCTTATTTTTCTTGTGGTCCACTTATAGTAGCCACTAGCAGAAAATCCTACATAATTCCTGTACTTTATAGCAGTTACTATATAAAAAAATATTTTACTCTTTTTGACTGGCCAGGGCTTTTTTTTAAATGTCTCTTTCCCTTGTTACTCTTGCTTTGTAAATCAAACCTCTCTTTGTCGTAAGGAGCCATGTTACCTCTACCTGGAAATGCATTTGCCGCTGACTTTTTTTCGTTATATTTCTTCATCCATTTTCCTAATACACTATCCCTTATTCCTAGATCTCTTGCTACTTTTGCAACTGGTTGACCTACCTTTCTTTGTTCATTTGCCAGCTTAACAGCTTCCAATTTGAATTCTGCCGTATATTCCCTTGCCATTTCTAATCCTCCAAAATTTTATTTTACCCGAAAAAACTCCTTTCTTTCTCTCCACTTTTTCTGGGTAAGGTCAATATACCAGTGCCGAAAATAGTTGACAAAGATTGTGTATACTTATTACAATTGTTTGGGTACAAGAAGTTTTTACGGCAACAAAGTATGCACTAACTATAAGTAAGGAAGACTTTAAGCAGGCAATAAAAAAAATGAAGTAACGTTTAAAAGAGATTGAAGGAGAGAAGAAAAAGGTAAAAGGGAATACGGCAGAAAATGAATCTTATTACAAATAGCATAAAGGGCTTTTATTCTAGTGTTAAATCGGACCTAGATTGGCAAGCCAAACGTAGTCTTATTAGAACATTAGTAAAAGAAGTCAACATTGATCTTGATAAAGTAGATGTAGTATTTAAGATCAAAGAACTTGAAAACCCCGCCCAGAATGGACAAAATCAAAAGATGGTACATTGTCTAAGGGGTCTGGGCACTGGGATGACATCTTTTTTCTTGGTACAAATTACTCTTATGTCTCAATATTTGTACAGTTGTGTTATCGGCTGTTTGATGTTTACAACGCAGGAAGTTCATACGGTTGTAAGTCAAGCGGTAGGATGACAAGATTTTGCAAGGGTATTTTTTTTATAGGAGATTAATATGGAAATTTTTCTTGATAGCGTTGATTTAAATGAAATTAAAGGACTAAAGGAGTTCATTGACGGCATAACAACTAATCCTTCTTTAATAGCAAAGTCCGGGCGTAAAGATAAATACGAGGATTTAGTGCGTGAAATATGCTCTATTATAAAAGGGCCTGTTAGTGTTGAAGTTGTTGCAGATAGCCATGAAGAGATGATCACAGAAGGTCTGAATTTAGCAAAAATTGCTGATAATGTTGTGATCAAATTACCTCTTACACATGAAGGATTAATTTCTTGTAAAAAGTTATGGACAGAGCATAAAATACCTGTTAACATCACATTATGTTTTTCTCCTGGACAAGCACTGCTTGCCGCTAAGGTCGGTGCTTGTTTTATTTCCCCCTTTGTTGGTCGCCTTGATGATATAAGCTATGATGGCTTATCGCTAATAGAAGATATATGTACTATATATTCTAATTACGGTTTTGATACTAAAGTTCTTGTTGCATCAGTGAGAAGCCCAGCGCATGTAATAGAAGCTGCAAGGCTTGGTGCTGATTCAATTACTGTGCCAGCAAAAGTACTTAGACAATTAATTAATCACCCACTTACTGACCAAGGGCTAGCAATATTTGAAAAAGACTGGGGTGTAAAATAATAGACGGTTACAAATGAACATAAAAATTGGCGTATCCGTTCAGGCAATGGCGTCAACTTAAGAGCCTTCATTAGCAAACTCTCCTAAAGACATGATGGCGTTTGCTACCTTATTGCGGCTGCCCTGGTCGAATTTTAACTTTATAGCTAACCCAAGAAAGGTTTCCCTACATCATACCGCCGCGGCGCTAACGAGTAGCGGAATGACGAATTTGTTGTTTTTCAAATTGTAGGTAAACCTAAAGCTATAGAAAAAAAGAAGAACCAGTTTCTTAGTTTTTCATTGACATAATCCACTCCATATGCCATAATAAAATTTTATATCTTGGAGAAGGAAATGACATTAAGGTTAATACTACAAGAAGTCAACAGTAGTCCAGATCTGAGTAAGGAAAATTTAATTGATAGAATTAAAGATAAGCTGCAGCAGGAAAATCAACTTATATATGATGAGTGGAAAAAAAACGAATTTGATATAAATTACACGTTTACAGTGCTCAAGTGCAATTTATTACTTATAGCAGCTGAAAATGGCTATGAAAAAGTAGTAAGATACTTAACAAAAAACGGAGCTAATGTTAATGTACAAGATGAATGGGAAAAAACCTCCTTACATTATTCTGCTCAGCATGGGCATGCACAAGTAGTAGAAGTTTTGCTAGAAGAAGGAGCAGACGTTAATGCACAAAATGAAGATAAAGGGACTCCTTTGCATTATGCTGCTTATAGTGGTCATATAGAAGTAGTAAAACATCTTATAAAAAAAGAGGCAGATGTTAATGTAGTGGACAGATATGGAAGAAGTCCTTTACATTATGCTGCTGAGAATGGATACACACAAGTAGTAGAAGTTTTGCTAGAAGAGGGAGCAGACGTTAATGCACAAGATAAAGACGGAAGAACTCCTTTATATTATGCTGTTTATTACACCCATGGTGAACATCCAAGACTAAATTATCAACATCCAAAAGTAGCGAAACTTCTGCTAAATTATGGTGCAGATCCATCATTTATTCATAGACCTAAAGCTATAACAGCAGGAATTACTGTAGGTATATTAGCTGCCATTGTTGCTCCATTAGCACTCATTTATGCTACTGCATTACCTGCACTAGCAATAGTTGGAATTACTGTGGCATCTGCACTGATCGTTGGTGGAATTTCCTATGGGGTTGCATATAAGTCATCAGAGCATTCATTAAACAGTAAGCTAAGTGAGGTTAGCTGCAGTAATGTTGATGGAAATAAACAAACTGTACAACCATAATTATTAATTCACCACAGTAACCGCGCCGTGGCAGTGTTTGTACTTCTTTCCAGAATTACAAGGGCACTTGTCGTTTCTTGAGACTTTGGGAAGTCTGCTATTTCTAGCAGAATGTAACCTATTGCCTATCTCTTGGTTATCTGCCAACTTAAAGTGCGCTAGGCGGTGAATGGTGAGTTCCTTCCATTTTTCAAGCATTGACTCAAACATCAAGAAAGCTTCGCGTTTAAATTCATTCAGTGGATCTTTCTGCCCCATGGCACGTAGGCTTATGCTTTGTCTTAGGCTCTCTAGAACTGAAAGGTGTTCCCTCCATAAATGATCAAGTGTCATTATCATCATTTGCTTCACGATCGTATTCCACAAATCTGTAGTGTGCTGACTGTTGAAATATTTTTCTTTCTCAGTAAAAAATTCTTGTATCTTATCATTTATATAATCCAAAGCTTCTTGTTTGTTTAAAAACTTTGCTAAATCTTCTTTATCAAGCGTTATTCCATACCTTGTATGGAATTCTTTGACTATATCTTCAATATAATCCTCATAATAGCCACTTTGGACTATACCTTCTATTACGCTCTCATTTACTTCGCTATATACTTCAAGTAAATCATTAATTTCGTTGCCTAAGATATTGTTTCTCTGCTTAAAAATAACTTTACGTTGGTTGTTGATTACGTCATCAAACTTAAGTAGAGATTTCCGCACGTCATAGTTTCTAGCTTCAACTTTCTTTTGTGCTTTCTCGAGTGCCTTATTGATCCATGGATGATGAATAGCTTCGTTATTCTTTAGCCCTACTTTTTGTAAAAAACTTCTCATTCTATCAGAGCCAAATATTCTCATTAGGTCATCTTCGAGCGATAAAAAGAACTTAGAAAGTCCAGGATCCCCCTGACGACCAGAACGGCCGCGTAATTGATCATCTATTCTCCTGCTTTCATGTCTTTCGGTTCCAACCACACATAAACCACCAGCTTTTATAGCAATTTCCTTATCTTTTTTTACTCTTTCAACTATTTCTTGGTATTTTTTTTCTCTTTCATCAGCATTTTTTATCTTCTTTAGCTCCACCTTTGCAATCATTTCAGCATTTCCACCAAGCTGAATATCAGTTCCACGTCCTGCCATGTTAGTTGCTATAGTGATACTACCTGGCACTCCAGCTTGCGCTATTATGTACGCCTCTTGTTCATGATAACGAGCATTTAATACTGAATGCTTAAGAGAATGGCTTTGCAAAAGCGCAGAAAGCTTCTCAGAGTTTTCGATGCTCACCGTGCCAACAAGGACCGGTTGAAGGCGTTTGTAGCATTCTTCTATAAACTTCAACACAGCATTAAATTTTTCCTTTTCTGTACCGTAAATTTCATCATCAATATCAACTCTTTTTACAGGTACATTGGTTGGAATTTTTACTACATTTAATCTGTATATATCACGAAACTCTTCTGCCTCTGTTGCTGCTGTTCCCGTCATTCCGGAAAGTTTATTGTACATACGAAAGTAATTCTGAAATGTGACCGATGCTAAAGTTTGGTTTTCATGCTGAATTTCAAGATTCTCCTTCGCTTCAAGTGCCTGATGAAGACCATCGGAATATCTCCTGCCCTCCATCATACGCCCAGTAAATTCATCAATAATCACTACCTTGCCATCCTTTACTATATAATCTTTATCAGCAGTAAACAGCTTATATGCACGTAATGCTTGGTCTATATAATGAGTCATTATCATGCTGTCAGTATCATAGAGCGAGGAATTTTCAGGAATGAGATTGTATGACCTTAGTAGTTCCTCCACTCGTGAAATACCATCTTCAGTCAAGAATACCGTTCTACCTTTTTCATCTACTTCATAATCGGAGTCAACTAATTTGGTTACTATTTTATTGATATGCTTATATATCTGATTGTTTTCCTCACCCGGGCCAGAAATAATAAGCGGAGTGCGAGCTTCATCAATGAGTATTGAGTCCACTTCATCAACTATTCCGTAGTGAAAGCCTCTCTGAACCATGTCTTCTTGAGAAAATTTCATATTGTCTCGCAGGTAATCAAAGGCAAGCTCGTTATTTGTGGAATACACGATATCTGCACTGTAAGCCTCTTTCCTCTCTTCGTCTGTCAAGTTATTCGTAATAAACGCAACAGAAACCCCAAGAGAATTATATAATTTGCTCATCCACTCTGTGTCTCGTTTTGCAAGATAGTCGTTAACAGTTACGACATGTACGCCTTTCCCTTCTAAGGAATTTAGATATGCTGCTAAAGTTGCAACGAGTGTCTTTCCCTCTCCTGTTTTCATTTCTGATATCATGCCATTGTGGAGCACCATTCCACCAATCAGTTGAACATCAAAGTGCCTCATGTTAAGAAATCTTCGAGAGGCTTCACGCACAACTGCAAATGCAGGTACGAGAAGATCATTTAACGTTTTCCCATTTTTCAATTCTCGATTGAATTCTTCAGTTTTACCAGCAAGCTCCTCATCAGATAAGCTCTGCATTTCTGTTTCTAATGCATTTATTTGCTGAACAATTTTCCTAAAGGATTTTATTATCTTCTTATTTGTTGACCCAAATATCTTTCTTATAAAAAAGAATGACAACGTAAAAATGAAAAATATAAGAATGGCTGTCAAAATTAGCGGAGAATCTAGCATAAACTTAAGTAAAGTCTTATTTAATATGAGATTATATTACTAAATGCAGCCTACAGCAATTACATATTAGATTTGGGGAGTCTTTGGAAAGTCTTTTTTAAATCAAGAATTAAGAGTTTGCCAGGCAATTCCTACCCTCGAAGGCCTTTCTATCAACACATAAAGACTCTATTGCATTATTTTAGGTGTTTGGTAATCTTTAATTCTAGATCAAACAAATTTATAGCAGCCTGTATGAGGTAACTAGTTATGCACGGTAATATCTACCAGCTAAAGGTATTGATGCTATTTTTGCATCGAGGAGTGCTCTATCAGCACTCTTTTCGCTTAGGTACAGAAATAGAAGAGGCCAGAAAATTCGATGATTTAGTATTTGAATGTACCCAAGGTAGTAAGAAAGTATACCGTTTTTTGCAGGCTAAACACACACAAGATGAAGATAACAAGAAAATTGGAGTAGGGAACTTACTTACAAAAGATAAAAGTGGTGAGTTTGGATTAGCAAAGTATTTTGTTTCTTACCTAAAGATCAAAAATAATCAAGATTTTGCAGATGGTAACCTGAAAGATTTTATTATCTGTACTAATATCGATTTTGATCTGGATCAAAGCACAGCACGAAACACAGTGAAGAAGTTGAGGGTAAAAACTTTAGGACCAAACGAGGAAATAGAAATTTTAGTTGAAGTAATCGACACTAGTGATGTCTTTTTTAAAGATGGTGGCACTAGATATAAGTTCTCTTATATTCACAATAACATGATTTCAGTAGTGCAACCAGCATTTGAAAGTGCTGTAGAAGAAGCGATGGAAGAATTAGAAGAGGAGATAAAAAAACTCCAAAACAAGCCAGATCAGAACTCAAAAAGGAAATTGGAAAGAAATCAGACGTGGCAACGTGAATTTGGACGAATGATGAATGAAGGTAGGTTGGAAGACAATATAAAAGAATTTTTTGATAAGTTAGTATTTGCAGTAAATCAGCCCAATGAAATAAAACTAGCGGATATTATCAAAAGTGAGCTAGGCGAGCAATTTAATGATATTGATAGACAGAATGTTTACGCTCGCTTCCAAGAAAAAATGCTAGATTGGTTGAAAGAAAAAGGGAGACGTTTTCTTACACATGAAGACGGAAGAGAATTCTTTCGCAAGATGAAAGAAGAAATCTTAGGAGGCTTTCGATTTGAGGTGAGAAATCCAGTAGGATCGTTCACTGGAAGGACAGAAGAATTACGAGAACTACACAAATTAATACAAAAAAGTCAAGGTGTAGCCACAGTAATATCGCATCTAGCTTCTATCAGTGGTTTGGGAGGAATCGGTAAGACTGAGTTAGTCAGAAAATATATTGAAAAGCACAATAAAGATTATGATAACAATATTATATGGATAAATGCCGAAACCTATGAAACTATGGTGCAGTCCTTTCTCAGATTAGCTAAAGGTCTTTTAGGCGTTCCTACAGAAGATAGGGATATTGAATCTATTGTAAGAGATATATACGCTTTTTTTGCAAAGAGAAAAAGTCTCTTTGTTTTTGATAACGCAGAAGAATATAGAAGTGAAGGTCAAGATGCTGGTATTAGTCAATTTTTACCGTCTCACTTTTTATCATCTGATGATAATAAACCTAGTGTTTTGATTACCTCTCGTAATCAAAAATGGGGAGATATAGAACCATTAAAATTGGGTACATTTACCGAACCAGAGTCAGTAGACTTCATTAGAAAAGCACTGGATATAAAGGATGGATCACAAGAAAATGAAATAAAGAATTTAGCAGAAACATTACAGCATTTTCCTTTAGCCCTGCAGCAGGCAGTTGCATACATAAAGGAAAGGGATGTAGCATTAAAGAATGTAGGCTTGAAGTTTGAAATTAGTGATTATTTAAAGAGGTATAAAGAGGAAGCAGAAAAATTACTTGATTTTAAGTTTCCTAAAGACAGCGACAATAGCTACACCAAGACAACTTTTATAACCTGGAGAATTACTATTGATAAAATCAAAGACAACACGGAGTATGGTCAGCAAGCCAAAGAAATTTTGGATATCATTGCCTATATTGCCTCTGACAACATTCCTGCAAAAATGTTTTTAGGGGTAGAACGCAATGAAGAAAAGTTAGGTGATGCTATCCAACTACTTAAGCAATATTCAATGATCAGCTCAGGAGAAGAGCAAAGCTCAGTCAATATTCACAGGTTAGTACAGCAAGTAACGAGAATAGAGTTGGAAAAACAAGATAAAGAAAAAGTTGTGGAAAAGACTTTTGAATTACTGAGAGAAAGCTTTCCTTATGGCAGTGATAAATTAGAAGACTGTGCTAAGAAACGACAATTATTACCACATTTAGAAGCATTTTTATCACATATAGATAACTGGCTAAAAGAAAATCCTTTAAAAAAACAAACAATAGAGAAGGATTATCTTGTAGATTTGTTAATGTGGATGGATAATGGACACTCTGATTTAGGTAATCCTAGAGGACAAAAGGAATTGCTTGAACGGGCTTTACCTATCCTTAAGAAACATTATGGCTCTGATCATTTTACAGTTGCCATAATACTAGAAGACCTCGGCAATTCTTGTGGTGCTTTGGGTAATCCTCAGAAACAAAAGGAATTGCTCGAACATGCTCTGCCCATCCTTAAGAAATATTATGGCTCTGATCATTTTGAAGTTGCTAGAGCACTAGTAAGTCTCGGTACCGCTTATAGGGCTTTAGGTAACCCTCAAAAAGCAAAAGAGTTGCTTGAACAGGCTTTACCTACCTTTAAGGAATATTATGGCTCTGATCACTTTACATTTGCTATAATATTAGGAAACCTCGGTATTGCTTGTAGTACTTTAGGCAATTATAAGAAGGCAAAAGAACTGCTTGAACAAGCCTTAGCAATTCAAGAGAAACATTATGGCTTTGACCATTTCGAAGTTGCTAGAGCACTGACAAACCTCGGTATCACTTATTGTGCTTTGGGTGGCCCTCAGAAAGCAAAAGAGTTACTTGAACGAGCCTTAGCAATTCAAGAGAAACATTATGGCTTTGATCATTTTGAAACTGCTAAAACACTGACGAACCTCGGTATCGCTTATTATGCTTTAGGCAACCCTCAAAAAGCAAAAGAGTTGCTTGAACGGGCTTTACTTATTTTTGAGAAACGTGTTCGGTAGAAGCTGTAGCTTTACTCCTCTCGTTTGAGTTTTATTACTACAACTCCCCCTAAAGAACCGTGCTTGCAGATTTCCCGCACACGGCTCATCAATATTAGTTTTCACAGTCGTCCCTCTTATGCATATAAAGAAAAATGTATTTTTGGCTTTGGTAATGGATTTACTTCTACGTAGTGTACAAACTGTTCCCAGGTCATACTCTTTTTCTGACTACGCCGATTTATCCATTTAGAGGTTGTCCGGAAACAAGTAAAAGGCTATAATATCTGAAATTTTAGTACGGGGTAAAGATGAGAAAAAAGTATCCAACAGATCTAAGCGAAAGGGAATGGGCAAGAATAGAAAAACACTTCAGAGTATCATACAAGAAAGGAGGAAGGCCGCCAAAGTATAGCAAAAGAGAAATATTAGAAGCAATTTTCTATGTATTGCGTACAGGGTGTCAATGGCGGTATTTACCAAATGATTTTCCGCTATGGAAGACTGTGTATGAGCAGTTCAGGCAATGGAAGAAGCAGGGAATTTTTGAGAAAATGAATTATGAAATTACAAAATATAGTAGAAGAAAAATAGGAAGGAATGAGCAGCCGAGTGCCTGTATAGTAGATAGTCAATCTGTAAAGACTACAGAAAAGGGGGGATCAAAGGCTATGATGGAAGTAAAAAAGTAAAGGGTAGAAAAAGGCATATAATTACAGACACTCAGGGTTTTATACTAGGTTGTTACGTAGGCGCTGCTAACGAAAATGATAGAGATGGTATTAAAATAGCATTAAACAATATGAGAACAAAATATACTAAAGTTAAAAAAATGTGGGCTGACATGGGATACCAAGGAAGAAATTTAAAGAATCACATAAAGGAAGAATATGACATAGATATTGAAATTGTTAAAAGGCCTACATGTAGATTTTGGGTGCACAAAGATACGCCACCTGAGCTACTACCAACAAGAGAACAAGGGTTTAAAGTACAGCCAAGAAGATGGGTTGTAGAAAGGACTTTTGCTTGGGTTAATAGGAATAGAAGGCTATCGAAGGAGTATGATTTACTCACAACATCCACTGAGAATTTCATATACCTAGCTATGAGTAGGGTTATGTTAAAGAGGGAATATGCTTGAATTTACTTGTTTCCGGACAACCTCTAAATGTGATGTTTGCCTCTGGATTGGACTGCGTAAATTATCAGATGAATCAAGTAATAGGCAATAGATACGTAAGAATACAATCGCAATTGAAGCTAGCATCGGCTGACATGGATAACATTACATCAAAAAATATCAAATCTCTTCAGCAAGAGGCAAATGCAATGATAGAGGACAATCAGAAAGTGATAGAAAAATTCTGTAATATTATATCTTGATACGTCAAATTCTGCAGAGCTAAATAAGGATTTAGAATAGATAATATATTAACCATTTTTACTTATATCTTAAACACAATTCAATTTTTACACTCATCAGCAGTTAGGCCACTTGCTCGCACAATAATATCACTAGCAACACCTGCCTTAACTAGATCTTTTGCAATCTTGATTTTCTCTGCTTTTTTAACTTTTTCCTTGCCGCTTTTCATATCTTCAGATAGAGATTTGACTAATGCATCTAATGATTCTTGTTCTCTGTACTCATCCATTAAACTCAATAGCTTTTTGCTTTCTCTTGTTTTAGGCAGTAGAACTTTAATATTCACTGATAATGCTCTTGCTATTTCATATAATTTATCAAATGAGATGGCAGTATATCCTTTTTCATATTCGTGTATTTCCTTGAGCATTAAATCAATTTTATCCGCCAAATCTTTTTGAGTATATCTTCTTATCAATCTCCATTCTCTTATTCTTTGCCCTATTCTGTAATATATAGAATCAGTGTAAATTTCTTGTTCTGTATCATTATACTCGTAAATAGATAAGCCGGTTGCTTGGGAAATTATGTCAACTGAAACTCCTTCTTTAACTAGATTTTTTGCTACTTCTAATCTTGCCTCCTCTTGATTGATTTTCTCGCTAATATGAACAAACCTGACTAATGAAGGTACTATTTTGCCTAACTTTTGATTCTCGTATATTTTTGTTAGATAGAGTATTTCTTCGTCTTCATCTTTATACTCTCTTACTGTTATTGGTTTAGGTAATAGATCTACAACATTAACTGACAATACTCTTGCTATTACATATAGTACTTCAATCGGAATAGGAATATACCCATTTTCATAATTGGTTACTTCTTTATATGCTAATCCGATTTTACTTGCTAACTCTGCTTGAGTACACCTTTGCATTAATCTACAATCTTCTATTTTTTGCCCTATTTTGTAGTGTATAGAACTAACATCTCTTACAGAAACAAACATATATACCTTATTTAGAAATAAATTTTCATCCAATTTGATCAGCAGATAAACCAACTATTTGCAAAATAATATCAATAGAAATTCCCCCTTTTACTAAATCCCTTCCAACTTTAATCCTTTCTATCTCTCTCACTTTCTCCTCACAAATACGTATTCCCTCAAACAGAGATTTTATTAGTGCATTACGTAGTTCTTGATTTTCAATCTTTTTGTATTCTTCAATTAAATTCGGTAATTCATTTCCTACTCTTTCATCTGCATCTTCTGCTGGTTCAAGTAGATCCACGATATTAATCGATAACGCCTCTGCCATTTCATATAATTTATCAAGTGGAACAGCAACCCTTCCTTGCTCATAGTTACTTATTTCATCACGTGTTGTAGTCATTTTCTCTGCTAAATCCTTTTGAGTGCACTCTCTTACCAGTCTCCATTCCTTTATCTTTTTCCCTATTTTGTAGTAGATAGAACCTATTTTTTCTTCAACACATTCATCAGCAGAGAGACCAATTGCTTGTGAAACAATATCAACAGAAACTCCTGCTTTAACCAGATCCTTTGCAATTTTTATTTTCTCTGCTTTTTTACCACTTTTCTCACTAATTTGAACAAACTTGGTTAGTAAACAAAATATCTTACGTAACTCTTGATCATTAATCTTTTTATATTCTCTTACTAGATCTAATATTTCCTCTCCCTTATCTTCAAAACAGATTTTTTCATTTGATACAGGAATGAGATCCGTAATACTGATTGATAGTGCCTCAGCTATAGCATATAACCTTTCAATTGGAACTCTACGATTCCCTTTCTCATATTGCAGTATTACCCAATACTTTACACCAATTTTCTCAGCTAAATCCTTCTGAGTATACCCTCGCTCTAACCTCCAACTTTTTACTTTTTGCCCTACTTCATAGTCTAGACTTCTTTCCACGCAAAGAACCATATATAATATTTTCTACTATAGCTCAAAGGCTCCAGATATAATAGCCAGACTCTGGAACCTTTAAATTAAAGTGCTCTACAAGTTTCTTTACTATTTTCACGTACTTTGTCTGCCCATGAAAACAATTTTTCACTTACTTCCTTCTGCTTTTCACTCCATATGCCGCACCTAGTGAAATTACCTTTCTCTACTGCTTCTTTAAGTTTTACTCCAGCAAAAAGGCAATTTTTTCCAATTTCTTCGCCTCTTTTTTGTAACTCAGCCCACATTTCCTTGTTTTCTACTCTGACTTGTACTTGATCATATTTTTTTACATCGTGGTACAATATAACATTTAGCTTACCAATGCTCGTAGGAAACTCTAATATAATAGAGCTTTCATCTGACATATCGATATAGTTTCTTATACCTCCCTTCTCACTTTTAACCTCAACTGCATCATTGCCAATTTTTAAAATATTACTTCCTAACTCTCTCAGTATTTTGGCTACCTCTACCTTGCTATCATCAGAAAATTCTATATATGATGTTGTATTGTCTATCTCGAAATCTATTAAGGATCCTTCTTGAACAGCACTTTCGCCAGCTTTTTCTAGTTCTTCTAGTTGCTTATCTCTCTGTGGCTGAATTTCTGGTTGTAGCTCATTATAGATTTCACCTATCAGTTTATTCTGTAGTAGAGTATCATGAAACTCTGCACCGCTTAGCATTAATTTTCGTATTAGCTTTTTACGATCACTTTTTTCTAATTTGTGAAAATGTGTACCTAATACTACATATTCTGCAAAACTCCATTCGCCATCATTACATGCATTTAGCCTTGCTCCAGCAGCTAGTGCTTCGTCTACAACCTTGTGCAGTTCATTTGGATTTTTTGCTCTTACCACAGCACTCTTAAACCAGCTCAACTTTTCTGTATTTGGCTTTATTTTTTGCAAAGCTGAAGCAAATGGATTTAATCCTTCTGGATAATCTGCTTGATTACTCAAAGGTTTTGTGCCATAAATATAGTCAAATCCTTTCCCATAGTTGATTTTGTTTTCGCGAACTTCTCTACCAGGGAAAGGCATTGCATCTTCCGGTTTTATCTCCTTCTGATTATTAATTTTGCTCACAAACTTAGACTGCTTTATATCAACGCCTTCAAGAGCACCAAATATTTTCTTCAATAACTTGTCTTTACTAGTCATATAACCCCCATATTAAAAATACTTTTTAAGTATATAAATCTTAGTTTATACATTCTATTACTCAGTATAAATTATAATGAGTAGATTTGCAAATACTTTCTGCTATAACAATCCGTTTTCTCTAAAACTAAAATAGCCTCCACTTGTGATAATAATGTGATCAAATAATCTAACGCTTACAGTACTACATGCTGCTGCTAAACTCTTCGTTACTTCTTGATCTTCTTCTGATGGTTCTAAACTCCCTCCAGGATGGTTATGTGACATTATTACTAATGTTGCATCTTTTATTAATGCTTTTCTTGTAATTTCCTTTATGTATACTGGTGCTTTTTCCATTTCACCAATATAGGATTCTTCTCCGATTAATTGGCGCCTTTTATTCAAGTACAGTATTTTTACACATTCCCTTTCTGAGTGGCCTATACTTACGTTTAAGTACTCTACTAGCCCTTGTAAGTCCATTATTGGCTCACTTTTTAGCTTTTCTCTCAGTACTCTTTCTAGTGTTTCCTTAACACACATAATCATTGCTACTGCAGAATCAGTTACTCCTTCTATAACTTTCAGGTCATCCATTTCTCTACCTAAAATCCTTCCTACTCCTGCATAAGTATTCACCAGATTTTTAGCAATTTCTTGAGCTTGTGGCCTTTCATGTACTGCACTTAAAAATGTTTCCATTATTTCACGATCAAGTAATGCCTTGCCTTTGCTTTCTAATATTCTGAATTCGATTTCTTCTTTACTTTTATTCATATAATTTACCCTTCACTAACAACAAACTTTTTTTAGATATTTACTGCTGTTTTTTATCAGCATTGGCATAGAGCCATAGCTTCCGAGTGAAGTCAAATCAATTTTTCAATCTTTTTTACTTATTTTTTCATGAATAAGTAAAGATATTAATATATGGTGATTTTTTTATTTTAAACTTGTCGAATTTCATCTAAAGAGATGCCTATTATTTTTAAAATAATATTGATAGAAATTCCTTTTTTTACTAAGTCTTTTGCAATTTTGATCTTTTCTGCTCTTTTCACTTTTTCTTCGCAAATCCGTATGCCTTCAAATAGAGATCTTATTAATGCATTACGTAGTTCTTGACTTTCAATCTTTTTGTATTCTTCAATTAAATTCGGTAGTTCATTTTCTACTTTACTACCTTCCTCTATTAGCAGATCTGTAATATTAATCGATAATGTTTCTGCTATTGCATATAATTTTTCCAGTGGAATAGCTACACGTCCTTGTTCATAGTTGCTTATTTCATCACGTGTTGTATCCATTTTCTCAGCCAAATCCTTTTGAGTATACTCTCTCACTAGCCTCCATTCTTTTATCTTCTTTCCTATTTGGCAGTAAATAGAACCTCCTTTTTCTTCAACACATTCATCAGCAGATAGACCAATTGTTTTTGAAACAGTATCAACAGAAACTCCTGCTTTAACCAGACCTTTTGCAATTTTTACTTTCTCTGCTTTCCTACTACTTCTTTCACTGACTTGGACAAATTTGGTTAGCAAACAAAACATCTTACGTAATTCCTGATCATTAATCTTTTTATATTCTCTTACTAGATTTAGTATTTCTTCTCCCTCATCTTCAAGACAGATTTTTTCATTTGATACAGGAATTAGGTCTACAATACCAATCGACAATATCTCTGCTATAGCATACAACTTTTCAATCGAAATTTTACGTGTTCCTTTTTCATATTGTAGTACTACTTGATACGTTACACTGACTTTCTTCGCTAAATCTTTTTGAGTATATCCTCGCTTTAACCTCCAGTTCCTTACTTTTTGTGCTATCTGATACCTTATTGAGATGTTTGCCATAAATATTATACATGTTAATACTACCAAACAAAGATATACAAAAACTTCTATGTTTGCATTTTAGTTGAATATTTCTTCACAATTGTGTATAATTATTAATGCTTTTTAAGTCGATTCCCTATGGCTCTCTCGAAGTTTCTGGATCCCAAGAATGATGTCGCATTTCGCCGTATCTTTGGCACTGAAAAGAATAAAGACATCCTCATTCACTTTCTCAATGATATTCTGGGTTTTACTGGCAAAAATGAAATAAAGGATATAGAGTTTTTAAGTACTATTCAAGACCCTGATATTGCCTCTAAAAAGCAAAGCATTGTTGATGTATTATGTAGAGATTCCACGGGGGTGCAATGGATTATTGAAATGCAGGTCGCTAAAACCAAAGGCTTCGAGAAACGTGCCCAATACTATGCTGCTAAAGCCTATTCAAGACAAGCCGATAAAGGTGATCAATACCAGGACCTTAAGGAAATTATCTTTATTGCTATAGCAGATTGTATTTTATTTCCTGATAAGTCTGAGTACAAATCAAAGCATACTATTCGCGATGAAGATACTAATGAACGTGATCTAAAAGATTTTTACTTTATATTTATTGAGTTGCCTAAATTTCCAAAAACAAAAGAAGATCAGCTTTCAAGTATAGTTGAAAAATGGGTCTACTTCTTTAGATATGCAGATGAAACTAGTGAAGAAGAGCTAGAGAGAATAATAGGAAGTGATCTAATAATTAAAAGAGCGTATGAAGAATTAAATAGGTTCAACTGGTCAGAAAAAGAATTTATAGCCTATGAACAAGAGATAAAGCGTATTCGTGATGAACAGGCTGTCCTCGCTCAAAAACTCGATGATGCCACTCAAAAAGGTAGACAAGAAGGTAGACAAGAAGGCATCCAAATCGGCCATGAAAAAGGCAGAAAAGCAGAGAAAATTGAGGTTGCAAAGAATCTACTTAAAGCAGGAGTTTCTATTGACATTATAACTCAAACTACTGGTCTTTCTGTTGATTATATTGAGAAAATTCAAGAAAAGAAGTTTTAGCCATAACGTTTTTTTATTAAACCCTCTATTCTGGTAATTTTAATATTGCAATCCATTCTAATGTCTGTATAATGCCTTTTTTACATGACACTGTTAATACTTAATAGGGGGGATAATGTCAACACAGAAAGAGCTTCGGGCTACGATGTCCAAAAAATTACAGGAAGCTATTAAACATCCAGATCCAGCAGTTGTTGCCGGGAGGAAGTCAGCTATCAAGAGATGGGTGGGAGTCCTTCAAGATAACTTTATGGAGCACATAAAATACTTTAAGGGTGATAAGTTGAAGTTTTTGCACAATGTATTTCAAGATGAAGGTTGCTGGTCAGGTGTAAGGTTGGATAATGCTGCTTTAGGTCAAAGGTTTACTGAAGAAAAAATAGGTGGAATAGATAATCCACTTCGCAAATATGAGATGGCTTGTAGTTACTGTGTAGTGGATAAAATTCATCCTCTCTTTCAAAAAAGATTTGAATCTTATAGGAACAAGTTTCCTCCTGGTGCATTTGATGGTAAAACTGAAACTGAATTTGGCAAATACGTACGAAACTCGTTACTAGATAGCATAAAGAGGAAAGGTCCTGTATTTGATTTCTGGATCGATAGAGAATCTGGGGAATTAAAGAAGTATGATGCAGTAGAAGGTTTTGACAGTGCTGTAAAACTTAAGTGGAGTGAAGGAGTAGAGTATTTTTATAATCTGTTGAAAGAAGAAGATAAAGAAAAGAAGCTCACAGAAGCTATTCTTGCTCTATCTCGCGTTCAATCTGTTGAGAAAGATGCTCCTATTTTAGATTTTTGTGTAAATAAGATAGTCGATAAAGATACTCTTTTACAGAAATTATTGCAGAAAGATAAGGGAGTATATGCTCTTCTTGCTGAATTAATAGAGTCATGTTTTTTTGATACAGTTCATGATTTGGTAAAGTGCTGGTGCTATAAAGACGTTTCAGCAGGAGGAGACCATTCAGACAAAATATTCTCACAGCGAGAGTATGAACTTCTTCTTTCATCACTCTCAGATGTAATGTTGAAAAATTCTGAGTCAAGTGTTCAAGCTAGATCTCTTATTATGAAGATTTGGGAATGTGATCACTTTTATAAACACAAGAAGGCTGCCGTTAATACTTCTAATTATACAGTTCATGTAAGTGGTATGCTTGCAGGATTAATAGTCAATTGGAGACGAGAAGACATTTATAAGACTGATGAAGAAAAAGAAATAGAGAAAAAAGAAATATTAGATATGATGTCATTTGCCAAAGATTGCTTTCCTGAAAAGTTTGAACTTTTTAAAGAAGTCATGATAGAAAACCTTAGATTATGTGGTAGAGAAGGTAAAAGAGTAAATGTAGATTACGGTCTGTTTGCAGAAGAGTTATTCTCTGAGTTAGAGAAAACAACTCTACCTCTTGGTCCTGTAGGTGATGGTCCTTGGAATAATTTACGGTCACGATCTAAAGCTCATGGTAGTAAGGAAACAACTTTGCCAGTTGATGATGGTCCGCAGTCTGAGCTTGGAACTCCTAGTGTAAGTGGTGTTTCTTCTTATAAGAAAAAAGCGTCTTTACGCTTAGTGGTAACAAGTAATCCACTTATGAACTCTTGGTGTTTCTGGTCGTAGTAAATAAGGGGTATTTTGTATGAGTAATGGTGATGGACTTATTAGGAGTTTGGTGGATGGAGATCTTGAAGGATTCAGACAAGGATTTGAATCTTTTTTAGATCAATGTCCATCTTTCTTGTATCATGTAAGTACAGGTCGTTTCCTTCCTGTATTCTTTTTTAGTATGTTTGCTACTGCACATGATGCTAATATCTTAAATGCAAATGAGAGAGTCTATTTTTGTTTTGATAACCATGGTGTTAATCCACGTAATGGTGAAAATCGAAATACGGCAAACCTAAAAGTTGCTGTTTATCGTGACGGACAGCAAGTTGTCAGATGCTACAGTATTTCTGATCGTCCTAATAGTGATGGGTTGAGGTTCAGTACAAGGGAGAGAAATGCTCTAGTACAAGAGATTAGACGGCAAAATCCAAATTTAAGGGAAGAAGACCTAGATTTTGAGCAATACAAAGTATGCACGCACGGAAAGGGCAAGAGTCAGGGAGAGGCAATTGCAACGGTATTCGAGGTAATTCGTGCAAAAGATCGTCAAGGTAGGGATAAATTTGCCAAATATTCAGCATCTGAAATCAATCTTATTAGACTGCTCTTAGAAGATCACAGACTAACAATTAAGGAAATAGCAGGAAGACAACTCAGTCAAAATCAGCGTAGACAACTTGGTAACTTGGTCAATTTTGCGCAAGTAGCACAGGGTCAACAAGGAATTGATAATTTTATGGAAATGCTAGCGAGTGATAGAAGACAAGATGTAAGAGATAGAATGTACGAAGAAATTGTCCCATACATAGCTCGCATCTATCATAATTACAGGCAGGAACTGGAATATAATATTGAAAATCGCAGTCAAAAATTTGAGAGTCACGGGTTTTTATTAGGTTTCTTAGCAAATTTTAGTCATCGCTACACAATAGGCATCGATCTTGATTTATCTCCTAGAAACTCACATGTTGCATTTCTTGTACGTCACCAAGCAGAAAGAGAAAATATTCCTATTGTTATTAATCTTGCTATATTTGACACACCGTCAGATGTTGCATTAAACTGTGCCATAGGCTACGCTGGAAGGTTACACAATTCTTCATTTATACCTATCCATACTGAATCAAGAAATACTGTCTGTGTTGGATTAAATTTTAATTTAAATCTAGATCCTTTTAGTGTTGATACAGTAGAACTTCAACAGGATAGATTTCCTTTAGTACAAAGATTATTTGAGTGTTTGGAGAATGAAGGCATTAGAGAAAATGTTAGAGATTTCTTGCTTCACCATTTTCCTGCTGAAATACCAAGAAATGCAGAGAATTATAATAGAATATTTGATTGCATAACTGGCTTTGCTTTTGGAAGTAGTGCTTTTGATAGGCACCCTTTAGAACTAGAAGAGGAAGACGAAGCACCTATAACAAAGTACATATTTAGACATGGTGATGAGGGTTTAAGATGTTTAACTATGGTCTTTCATGCTGAAGGTTCTGATATAGTTACACTTCATATTAGAGCTTACAATGCGCAACAACAAGGAGCCATCAATTTACAGACTCTTAATGTTAATAGAAATAATGTTCATGTGTGGGAAGTTTCATGCACACTTAATAATCAACTTGAACTAGATATTGATCTACCAAATGACCTTGGTTTATATCACGATTACCAAAATAATAATGCAAATAATTTTCTTGCTGGTGATCTTGTACAAGTGCCCAATACTGAAAATGTACATAATACTTTAAATCAAGTTGTGAATGATGGCTGGAAAAATATAGCTCAGCATAGAGGATTATTTCAAGAGATCTCTGGAGCATTGATGCCGCTTGTGGATACAATAAATGTTAATAGTGAGAATAAGTTCCGTTCTATACTACATGGTACATTTTATGCTAGTGATAATCCTTATAAAGTGCTTGCTATGTATAAAGTTGGTCAAACATATAGTTTTAAAAGGGGGCAGGAAGAAGAAGGAGAAAGGGCAATACTCACAAGAATTACAGAACAGAGATTAGACCTTTTATTATTAAGACAATCTACGGAGAATGCTCCAGATACTCATCCGATTGTATATGTATTAGGATTTGCTAATAATGCAGAAGAAGTAGCACAAAAGGAGAATAATGCAAAAGATCGAATAAAAGAACTTATGAACAAGCAAAGAGGATTTATACCTATTACTTCTAGAAATGAGGTGATTTTATTTCCTATTGTGTTTAATAGAGATGCACGCGAAGCAGGTAATCTTATACTTTTCCCAGAAGGTCTATTATCAGATCAGGCTCGTGTAAACTTTAGGCGTTTTTACGAAGAAAAAGCACCAGGACAAAATGCGATTTTTTTGCTTAATATAGGCAGCAATCTACATGTTCCGTTTAGTTACTTGGAAGGTATTAAAGCACAGGTAATAGAAACATTCAAGTCAATAAGGATAGGTGGTACTCCTACAGCACAAGTAATATTACAACAAATAAATGCTATCCTTCGTAGAAACAACGCTCGTGAGATAGAAGATGTGCATGATCTACTTGCACTAGACTTTGCAACAGATAATCAAAATGATCGTTATTGGCTACAAACTCATGACATGTTTTTCGCTGCACAACAATATACTTTCTATGATGATCGATCTAATCCAACTAATAATCGTCATGATTTTACAATAACTTCAGTAGGAGTCGATGGAAATCAAAATGATCCAACAGGTAGGGGCTTATTAAGTAGTCACATAGCTAACTTTAAACAAAAAGTAGATTCGGGTGAAAAAGATAGATTAATTGCTATTATTAATGTAGGTAATCATCATTGGGTTACATTAGTTATTGTACACCAAAATGGAAATTATTATGGGTATTATGCTGATTCACTTGGTCCAGATAGTCGTATTGACAATAATATTCGAGGAGCTTTAAGAGAATGTGATATTAACGATGGTAATGTCCATAATGTTTCCGTTCATCAGCAAACAGATGGCCATAATTGTGGCATATGGGTATACGAAAATGCTAGGGATATTAACCAAGCTATTGATCAAGCTTTACAGGGAAATAATAACTTTGGAGAGAAAGGTGAGGGTATTATAGGTTATATACGTGGTCTTCTTAGTGTAGGCATTGGAAATGACACTAGACAATCTCAAAGAAATGAACAACACTTTAAAAATCGGAGAAGAAATATTTCACAATTATTCCAAAATGATCCTCTATCTTCTCCTAGGGGTAGACTGATTCAAGATCATCCAGGAATTCAACATGAAATTGATCCATTACTATTACAATTTTTAGGACTCCAATACCCACAGCGTGGAGGTGGAGGAGCATTACAATTAGGCGGAGAAAGAGTGATATCAATTGATTTGGGTAACCCGCAGTCTGCATTAGATAAAATTGATGGAGTGAGTAGAGTTTATAACCATAGCAATAGTAGAGGTAGTAGGTAGAAGTTAATAGGTGGATGAAGTTTTCTTTACTCTATATTTACGCATTGGTTGTAATCGGTCTTCTAGGTTGTTTCTGCATATTTTATCTTACTATTACCCACAAATATAAATGTTTGTTGCGTAGCTCTTAATGGCATAACTTTTGCTTGAAATAACTGTTTATATGGTGCAATTTACAGCTTTTAGTTGCTAAAATTATAACTCTTAGTTTAATAATTTTAATCCAATAAGCTTTCAGGTTAATAAAATTAAATTATTTGAGTAAATACAATACTATGTTTTTATTTGTGGGTAATAGTAAGATATTTTATGGTGGTGTTTATTAACAATAATATAGAAGACTATTATTAAGACTCTTGTCCGTAAAGCACCTTCATTTGCTCCTCTCATGAGAGTGATATTTCCTTCAAATCAGCTAGTTTTAGATGCTGAGGTTGTGTGCCGTTTAAAATGGCTTCCTTAATTTTGGGTATCAAATAATTTAAACGTAAGACCCATTGTAAAAGATAAGATTTAATTTGAAAGAAAAATTGATGTGGTTAAAACTTGACCTTGCGCAGTATAGGAATATTTTTTATAAAAAGAACAATATCGATTTGAAATGTAAAATTATCATAAATTTTTCTTTTTATTCTCAAATGAATTACTATTAATTCAGTAAACTATATTATTAATATCTCAAGTAAATCAACCATTTTCAGCGCTCAAAACCAAGTGCGGTGAGAACAAGTTTTTTTGGTATGGATTGGACTACCAAACGATACATACGAACTTTTTTATATGGTAGTTTCATTATACGCTAAAACTAACCACATTAGCCCATTTCACCCACATCTACATACGAACTATTTTGCCTAAGCTTATGAAAATAATTTAAATCTTCTATTTTTATAATCTTATTTTTACGCGGCTTGTTCTCACAAATATACGACCCTTTTTGCAATCTTAGGAAGAGTCAATAATTCAAATTTTTGTGGCACTAAAATAGGAATTTCTTTAGTTACAGCAAGGTCTATTTTTTCGTAAGTAAAAGTGTTTTACAATTAATTATTAGAATGAAAATATCATACTTGGCTCTCAAGAAATTTCCTGTTGTGCAGTGGTAAGGTTTGGAGAAAAAGATTGGCTTGGCAACGATAATTTACTAGACTAAAGTTTATATTAAAATACAAAATGGGGTTGCGGGTATGGAATCTGGTTTGGATCACAATTACAATAAAATACTTGATATATTAAAAGGTGCTATTAAAGGCGACGATAATCAAGTTAAAGCAAGAAAACATCTTAGAGTAGAAAGATGGTTGAGGGTTTATATTCAATTAATTGAAGATTTTGATGAGGAAAAACTAATTTTTTTTTCTGATATATTCTCTGATAATTCTTGTTGGGATGGAGTAAGATTAAAAAATGAAATTGTTGGTGAAAGGTTAACTGAAGAAAAAAATAAAAATGGAAAAGAGAATCCATTAAACATTTCTAAAAGATATTACTTAGCATGTAAATATTGTCTAGAAGATAAGATTCCTGGATTATTTGAACAAGTATTTATGAGATTTAAGAGAAGTGCCTTTGAAGAAGATGGATCTGATGATGATCTGAGAAGAGAATTGTTGGAAAATATCGAAGAAACTAGACCTATAGAAGCTTTCTGGTCTTTTCTTATTGATAAGCAGATTGGAAAACTAAACGAATATAAATCAGTTGAAGGTTTGCAAAAATCCATACAGATAAATTCTAATAAAAACTGGGAAGAAGGTATAGAGTTCTTCTATAATAAATTGCACAATGATTCCAGTATTTCTAGTCAAGATAAAAATAATTTGTTAATTGAAGCAGCTTTATCTGCAGTAAAGGGTTACAAAGAAGTAGACACCATAGAGTTTTGCCTGTCTAAAATGGATGATGAGCAAAAGAAAAAATTACTAGATAGAGATTATAAGGAAAATACTTATTATGCAGTGTTGAATGTGCTAGTAGGTCAGTATTACTTTGATTCTTTTATGGAATTAAGCCGATTGTGTAGTCAGATTGAATGTGAACGTTACACAACTTTTTTATCTTCATTATCAGATCAAGTACTGAAGAATCCAGATCTGTCTGAAGAAACAAAAAAATGTATGATGAATGTTTGGGAACGTATAATAAAATTAAAAACTCAAGACCGCGGGGAGCAATCTATTTCCTCTATTTTTGTAGACTATTCAGTTACATATACAATAGCAAATTTAATTGTGGATCCAAGTACACAAGGGGTAAGTAAAGAAGAAATATTAGGGAAGATATTAAAGCACGTAAAAGAAATGAGTGGTGAAGGGATGATAAAGGTTAAAGATTCTGTATTAAGTAAAATTCAGTTATTTCATGGGGGTAAAAAATTGCAATTAGGAGAACAAGTATTTTCTAAATTAGCTCAAGAAGCTTCTAAAGAATCAATTTTGTGTGAAGCTGGTGATACTTTGCCACAGTCAAGTCTCAGTACGACTGATAACCCATATAATATAAAATCTTTAGGCCATAGCAAATAGGAGAGTAATATGCCAAGCAATGTCAAGCCGCTTGAGTTGGTACAGCTTCTGTTAATGAGAAATAAATCAAAAGACGAGTTCCTAGATTTTCACAAAAGGTTCCAATCGTTTATCAATCAATCTCCTTCTTTTTTGCATTCAGTTGGAAAGCCAGGCTTTTTCCCTAGTTTCTTTTTGGTATGTTTGCTACTGTATTAGACACAGAACTTGCTACTAAAATTGGTATCAAAAAACTTCATTTTCGTTTTGATGATAATAGAACTTTAAAAATAGCTATATTAACTAATGAGGGACTTAAGTGTATAACGGTGTCTGATCAAGTTGATGGTAACATGCATCTAAAGTTCTCTCAAGGAGAGTGAGAAAAAATAGCACAGAAATGGAAAATGGGAGCAGAGTTTGATAAACTAGAAAAAGAAGAGCATGAAATAACAATTACAGGAAAAGAAGTAAAGTACGGAAATGTTGATCCAGCTTTTAGTAAAAAGACTGATTATTCACAAAAAGGTTTTACAGAAATAGAAAAAGATCGTGACCAACAAGACCTAGAGAGCTTAATTTCAAAATTGAGTAATCAAGATTTCGAAGAAGTAAAAAAGAACGCTAGAAGAATGTTTAATTATATTACAAATGTCTATAAGAAATATGAAAAAGAAACTCTATTTAGCGGTAAAGAATCAAGTCATCATGGGTTTTTAGCTGGGTTTTTGATAAATTTTAAGTATCGTTTTCACCTAAAACTTTATCTCGAATTATTTGCTGGAAAAGGTTACGCAGACATTATTTTACTTGTGCGCGGTTCTGATAAGTCGCTAAGCTCTATTCCTATTATTATTGAGCTTAAAGCAGGTACTGGTGAGATAAGTACAGTGATAAAAGCATTGAAGCAAGCATAAGATTATGTTAAGGGCTCTTTTTCTAACTCTATAAGAATGATTACTATAGCTAATGAAGCTATTTGTGTAGGATTAAATTTTGACATGGTTCATCACGAAAATGTTAAAATTGATGTAGAAAATTTTCTTAGTCGAGAAGGTATAGCTCTTTCCATAAAAGTCCGGATGTGATAGGATAAGGGTAGATGATGATAAGGAGGTTGAATGCCAGCAGCATATAGTTATGATTTAAGAAAAAAAGCAATGGAAGCGCTAGACGAAGGAGAAAGCAGAGAAACAGTGGCAGCAAGATTTAAGATTGGACGAACTACTTTATGGGAGTGGCAGCAAAGAAGAAAAGAAACAGGAGACTTTCAATCAAAAAAACTTGGAAATGGGGGTTACAATCACAAAATTACCGACTGGGATACCTTTGCCAAATTTGCCAGAGAACACGGAGGAAAGACTCTATCGGAAATGGCTAAACTTTGGAACAACGTTAGTATCCAAACGATCTATCGAGCCCTTAAAAAAATTGAATTTACGCGCAAAAAAAGACATATGGATACAAGGAAAGAAACGAAGAAAAACGTGCTGAATTTTTGAAAATTATAGCGACAAAAGAACCTAAAAACTTAGTGTATATAGATGAGTCTGGCATTGATAACACCGAAGACTACCCCTACGGATATTGCCAGAAAGGACAGCGGTTTTATGCCTTAAAATCTGGAAAGAAAACTCAACGAATCAGTATGGTTGCAGCCTTAAGTGGAAGAAAGATAGTTGTTCCGTTAACCTTTGAAGGCCACTGTAATATGGATGTTTTTAATGGATGGTTTGAGCAATTTTTGACACCGATCTTGGAACCTGGACAGACTGTCATTCTTGACAATGCTACTTTTCATAAGTCTGATAAGATTATCGAGCTTGCTAAAGGGGTTGGTGCAGAAATTTTGTATCTGCCGCCTTATTCTCCAGATTTCAACAAAATTGAGCATCATTGGTTTGCTATAAAAAACAGAGCCAGGAAAAACATTCCTCTATTCGAATCCTTTCGTCGTGCTGTTGATTCTGCCTTCCTATGACCTGTTCGGACTATTATGAGAAATGCTATATGAGGTTGTCCGGAAACAAGTAAATTCAAGCATATTCCCTCTTTAACATAACCCTACTCATAGCTAGGTATATGAAATTCTCAGTGGATGTTGTGAGTAAATCATACTCCTTCGATAGCCTTCTATTCCTATTAACCCAAGCAAAAGTCCTTTCTACAACCCATCTTCTTGGCTGTACTTTAAACCCTTGTTCTCTTGTTGGTAGTAGCTCAGGTGGCGTATCTTTGTGCACCCAAAATCTACATGTAGGCCTTTTAACAATTTCAATATCTATGTCATATTCTTCCTTTATGTGATTCTTTAAATTTCTTCCTTGGTATCCCATGTCAGCCCACATTTTTTTAACTTTAGTATATTTTGTTCTCATATTGTTTAATGCTATTTTAATACCATCTCTATCATTTTCGTTAGCAGCGCCTACGTAACAACCTAGTATAAAACCCTGAGTGTCTGTAATTATATGCCTTTTTCTACCCTTTACTTTTTTACTTCCATCATAGCCTTTGATCCCCCCTTTTCTGTAGTCTTTACAGATTGACTATCTACTATACAGGCACTCGGCTGCTCATTCCTTCCTATTTTTCTTCTACTATATTTTGTAATTTCATAATTCATTTTCTCAAAAATTCCCTGCTTCTTCCATTGCCTGAACTGCTCATACACAGTCTTCCATAGCGGAAAATCATTTGGTAAATACCGCCATTGACACCCTGTACGCAATACATAGAAAATTGCTTCTAATATTTCTCTTTTGCTATACTTTGGCGGCCTTCCTCCTTTCTTGTATGATACTCTGAAGTGTTTTTCTATTCTTGCCCATTCCCTTTCGCTTAGATCTGTTGGATACTTTTTTCTCATCTTTACCCCGTACTAAAATTTCAGATATTATAGCCTTTTACTTGTTTCCGGACAACCTCTAAGTTCGAAAAAGTTTGACAAGTTTATGAATGCACTTAACAACAGGCTAGATTTGGTGCTAAATCAATCAATGAAACAGATATTAAGCAGGAACAGTAGGTTAGAAGCGAGTGACGTAAAAGAACAACAAATAAGCTTAGAGCCTAAAAGTTATTTAAATAATACTTCTGTTCAAAGTTATTTAACCCAAGCTAGAGATTCAAGATTAAGGTAAAATTTAATTCCTTAATTTTTGAATTTCGTTGAGGGGAAGGCCGGTAATTTGAGCGATAACATCTATAGAGACACCGGCCTTAAGTGAATTTTTAGCCACTGCTATTTTAGCCTGTTTTTCGCCCTTTTCTTCGCCAATTTGAATACCTTCCGCTCTGCCTTTTTCATGTCCAATTAGGATGCCTTTTTCAGTAGCATCATCAAGTTTTTGAGCGAGGATGCCTTCTTCTTTCCGCAAATCCATTATCCTTTCTTCGTACGCTATCAGATCTTTCTCATTCCAGCGAAACTTGTCTAACTCATCGTATGCTAGCTTTATTATTGGCGATTTTTCTGCAATATCTTTTAGGTCTTCATCTGTAGTATCTTCTGCGTACTTGAAAAAAAAGCACCAGCGCTCTATTGTACTTTCTAGCTGCTCTACTTTGTTTTTTGCGAATTTAGGCAACTCAATAAAGACAAATTGAAAATCTTTTAAGTAATGTCCGTTAGTCTTTATATCACGTATATTGTGAGTGGAAATATACTCAACCTCCTCAGGAAATAGCGTATTATCGGAAATAGCAATAAAGAATACTGTTTTTAAATCGATGTACTCGCCACCTTTTCCAACCTGCCTTGAATAAGCTTTAGCAGCATATAGCTGAGCGCGTTTCTCAAAGCCTCTATCACGAGCGAGCTGCATCTCGATCACATATCTGAACCCACTAGAATCCTTGCAAAGGACATCAACGATGCTTTGTTTATCAGAGGCGACTTCAGGATCCATATAGGTGCTAAGAAACTCAACTTCTTGTATAGTATCTATCCCGGTAAATCCTAAGATATCATTGAGGAAGTGAATAAGAATGTTCTTATTTTTTTCGGTACCAAAGACTTTTTTGAAGGTTAAGTCTAATTTTGGATTGAGAAATTTAGAGAGAGCCATAGTAAGAGTACCTAAAAAGCATTAATAATTATACACAATTCTGAAGAAATATTCAAGTTTTTTATTTTTAGTTTATTTTTTAAGTTTTGAATGTGTTGATGAAAAAAATGTTTCCCATAGATGGCCCTAGAATGCTACTACGCACCTTAAATATCCTTTTATACATCTTTTATCAACCCTTCTGTAAAGTACCTTTAAAGCCCAGGAAATGGATATCACGAGTTTGGTGATCTCAAACATACCTATTTTAGATGTGAATTTTTAAAACTTACCATTTTAGCTTGTCACAGCATAGGCATTTAGAGGTTGTCCGGAAACAAGTAAATTCAAGCATATTCCCTCTTTAACATAACCCTACTCATAGCTAGGTATATGAAATTCTCAGTGGATGTTGTGAGTAAATCATACTCCTTCGATAGCCTTCTATTCCTATTAACCCAAGCAAAAGTCCTTTCTACAACCCATCTTCTTGGCTGTACTTTAAACCCTTGTTCTCTTGTTGGTAGTAGCTCAGGTGGCGTATCTTTGTGCACCCAAAATCTACATGTAGGCCTTTTAACAATTTCAATATCTATGTCATATTCTTCCTTTATGTGATTCTTTAAATTTCTTCCTTGGTATCCCATGTCAGCCCACATTTTTTTAACTTTAGTATATTTTGTTCTCATATTGTTTAATGCTATTTTAATACCATCTCTATCATTTTCGTTAGCAGCGCCTACGTAACAACCTAGTATAAAACCCTGAGTGTCTGTAATTATATGCCTTTTTCTACCCTTTACTTTTTTACTTCCATCATAGCCTTTGATCCCCCCTTTTCTGTAGTCTTTACAGATTGACTATCTACTATACAGGCACTCGGCTGCTCATTCCTTCCTATTTTTCTTCTACTATATTTTGTAATTTCATAATTCATTTTCTCAAAAATTCCCTGCTTCTTCCATTGCCTGAACTGCTCATACACAGTCTTCCATAGCGGAAAATCATTTGGTAAATACCGCCATTGACACCCTGTACGCAATACATAGAAAATTGCTTCTAATATTTCTCTTTTGCTATACTTTGGCGGCCTTCCTCCTTTCTTGTATGATACTCTGAAGTGTTTTTCTATTCTTGCCCATTCCCTTTCGCTTAGATCTGTTGGATACTTTTTTCTCATCTTTACCCCGTACTAAAATTTCAGATATTATAGCCTTTTACTTGTTTCCGGACAACCTCATATAGCATTTCTCATAATAGTCCGAACAGGTCATAGGAAGGCAGAATCAACAGCACGACGAAAGGATTCGAATAGAGGAATGTTTTTCCTGGCTCTGTTTTTTATAGCAAACCAATGATGCTCAATTTTGTTGAAATCTGGAGAATAAGGCGGCAGATACAAAATTTCTGCACCAACCCCTTTAGCAAGCTCGATAATCTTATCAGACTTATGAAAAGTAGCATTGTCAAGAATGACAGTCTGTCCAGGTTCCAAGATCGGTGTCAAAAATTGCTCAAACCATCCATTAAAAACATCCATATTACAGTGGCCTTCAAAGGTTAACGGAACAACTATCTTTCTTCCACTTAAGGCTGCAACCATACTGATTCGTTGAGTTTTCTTTCCAGATTTTAAGGCATAAAACCGCTGTCCTTTCTGGCAATATCCGTAGGGGTAGTCTTCGGTGTTATCAATGCCAGACTCATCTATATACACTAAGTTTTTAGGTTCTTTTGTCGCTATAATTTTCAAAAATTCAGCACGTTTTTCTTCGTTTCTTTCCTTGTATCCATATGTCTTTTTTTGCGCGTAAATTCAATTTTTTTAAGGGCTCGATAGATCGTTTGGATACTAACGTTGTTCCAAAGTTTAGCCATTTCCGATAGAGTCTTTCCTCCGTGTTCTCTGGCAAATTTGGCAAAGGTATCCCAGTCGGTAATTTTGTGATTGTAACCCCCATTTCCAAGTTTTTTTGATTGAAAGTCTCCTGTTTCTTTTCTTCTTTGCTGCCACTCCCATAAAGTAGTTCGTCCAATCTTAAATCTTGCTGCCACTGTTTCTCTGCTTTCTCCTTCGTCTAGCGCTTCCATTGCTTTTTTTCTTAAATCATAACTATATGCTGCTGGCATTCAACCTCCTTATCATCATCTACCCTTATCCTATCACATCCGGACTTTTATGGAAAGAGCTATAATATACTAGTTTTCAACAAAGGTAACAATATGCTAGTAAAATTTCTATCTAAAACTTCTAAAGGAGATTTTATGGCAGGTTACGAAAAAGAATGACCGCTAGCATACTAGACCACAAAGTAGGAGAGAAAGTAAGAAATCGTAGGTTAGCAAAGGGATATACTCAAAAAGATTTAGCAAAAGAAATCAGTGTAACATATCAAGTAGTACTACAATATGAAAAAGGAACACGAAAAATTTCGATTGAGAAGTTGTACGCTATAGCAGAGGCGTTGTCGATTGGTATCATAGATCTCATTCCTGTATCAAATAAAAAAATTTGCTTTGAAAGCGAAGAAGAAGAGATACTAAATCTAATAAGAAAATATAAAAAAATGAACGATCAAGAGTTACGTAAGATGTTTTGTTTATTAACCAAATTTGCCCGAGTGGGTGAAGAAAATAGTAAAAAAACAGAGAGAATAAAAATTGCAAATGGTCTGGTTAAAGCGGGAATTTCTGTTGACGTTGTTTCGAAAATAATTGGCATATCTGCTGATGAATGTGTTGAAGAAAAAATAGGTTCTATCTACTACCAAATAGGCAAAAAGATAAAAGAATGGAGGCTAGTGAGAGAGTGTACTCAAAAGGATTTAGCAGAGAAAATGACTACAACACGTGATGAAATAAGCAACTATGAGCAAGGGCGTGTAGCTATTCCACTGGAAAAATTATATGCAATAGCAGAAACATTATCAATTAGCATTACAGATCTGCTCATAGAGGAAGATGAGATAGTAGAAGATGAGCTACCTGATTTAATAAAAGAATACAAAAAGATTGAAAGCCAAGAACTACGTAATGCATTAATAAAATCTCTGTTTGAAGGCATACGGATTTGCGAGGAGAAAGTGAAAAGAGCAGAAAAAGTAAAAATTGCAAAAGATTTAGTAAAAGAAGGAATTTCTATCGATATTATTTTACAAACGGTAGACATCTCTTTAGGCGAAATTCAACAAGTTTAAAATAAAGAAATCGTATCTATTAATATCTTTACCACTTCATAAAAAAATAAATAAAAAAGATTGAAAAATTGATTTGACTTCACCCAAAAGCTATGGCTTTATGCCAATACTGCTAAAAAAACAGTAGTAAATATTAAAAAAAAGTTTGTTGTTAGTGAAAGGTAAATTATATGAATAATAATAAGAATAAAGAAGAAATCGAATTCAGAATATTAGAAAGCAAAGGCAAAGCTCTACTTGATCGTGAAATAATGGAAACGTTTCTAAGTGCAGTACATGAAAGGCCACAAGCTCAAGAAATTGCTAAAAATCTGGTGAATACTTATACAGGAGTAGGAAGGATTTTAGGTCGAGAAATGGATGACCTGAAAGTTATAGAAGGAGTGACTGATTCTGCAGTAGCAATAATTATGTGCGTTAAGGAAACGCTAGAAAGGGTATTGAGAGAAAAGCTCAAGGGTGAGCCAATAATGGATAACTTACAAGGGCTAGTAGAATATTTAAACGTAAGTATAGGACACTCAGAGAGGAAATGTGTAAAAATACTGTATTTAAATAGAAGGCGTCAACTAATCGGAGAAGAACTCTATATTGGTGAAATGGCAAAGGCACCAGTATACATAAAGGAGATTACAAGAAAAGCATTAATAAAAAATGCAACATCAATAATAATGTCACATAACCATCCTGGAGGAAGTTTAGAGCCATCAGAAGAAGATCAAGCAGTAACGAAGAGCTTAGCAGCAGCGTGTAGTACTGTAAGCGTGAGATTATTTGATCACATTATCATCACAAGTGCAGGCTATTTTAGTTTTAGAGAAAGCGGATTGCTATAGCAGAAAGAAAGAATGAGCAGTTTTAGCTTCTAAACTGATTGAGCAGAAAGTATTTGCAAATCTGCTCACTATCATTTATAATGAGTAATAGAGTGTATAATAATAAAGTCTATTGTACGCTTGAAAGGCATTTTTAATATGGGGGTTCATATGGCTAGTAAAAAAAATACAATGGTTCGTAAAGATCCGAATAAAAAGACTAATATTAATCGCAAATTATTGAGCAAAATATTTGGTGCTCTTGAAGGTGTTGTTGTAAAAGGACTAGAGCCTGTAAGCATACCTTTCCTGCAACAAAAGGGCCTCGACAAGCCAATTAACTTCGGGAAAGGGTTTGATTACGTTTATGGCATAAAACCTGTAAGTGATCAAGAAGATAAAAATCCATTTGCTTCAGCCTTGAAAAAAATAAAGCCAAGTACAAGCGAAAGTAAAGAATTGAGCTGGTTTAAAAGTGCTGTAGTAGAGGCAAAGAACGTAAATGAATTACACAAAACTATAGACCAAGTACTAGCTGCTGGAGCAAGGCTAAATGCATGTAATGATGGGGAATGGAGCTTCGCAGAGTATATGATACTGGGCACACATTTTCACAAATTAGATAAGGGTAATCGAAAAAAGATAATACGAAAGCTAATGCTAAGTGGTGCAGAGTTTCATGATACTCTACTGCAGAATAAGCTTATAAGCGAAATCTACAACGAATTGCAACCAGAAGTTCAGCCACAGATAGATAAGCAACTAGAAGAACTTAGAAAAGCTGGCAAAAGTGCTGTTCAAGAAGGAGCCTTGGTAGATCTTGAGATAGATAATACAACATCGTATATGGAATTTTCTGAGGATAGTAAAGTAGAAGTTGCCAAAATACTGGAAGGTACGGGTCTAAACAGAGGTATAGGAAGTAACATTTTAAGAATGGGCAATAATGCAGTTGAGGTTAAAAGTGAGAAGGGAGGCGAGAGACACTACATCGATATGTCAGATGGCAGCTCTATTGTGTTAGAATTTCCTACAAGCGTTGGTAAGCTAAATATTATATTGTACCATGATGTAAAAAAATATGATCAAGTACAAGTGAGAGTAGCAAACAAGGAAATGTGGGCTGAATTACAAAAAATAGGAGAAGAAGTGGGCAAAGATTGCCTTTTTGGGGGAGTAAAACTTGAAGAAGTAGTAAAAAGTGGAAGCTTTACGAGATGCGGAATATGGAGTAGCAAACAGCTTATGAAGGAAGTTGATAGCTCAGGTGAAAAACTGTCTTCATGGGTAGATAAAGTACGTGAAAATAGTAAAGAAACTTTTAGGGAACTTTAATTCATCTATAGCCAATTTTAAGGTTCCAGAGTCTGCCATTATATCTGGAGCCTTAACAAAATTGAGCTATAGTAGAAAATATTATATGTATGGTTCTTTTTGTGGAAAGAAGTCTAGACTATGAAGTAGGGCAAAAAGTAAAAAGTTGGAGGTTAGAGCGAGGGTATACTCAAAAGGGTTTAGCAGAGAAAATTGGTGTAAAGTACTGGGTAATACTGCAATATGAAAAAGGGAATCGTAGAATTTCGATCGAAAGGTTATACTCTATAGCAGAGGCATTGTCAGTAAGTATTGCGGATCTTATTCCTGCATCAAAGGAAAAAAGCTGCTTTGAAGATGAAGGGGAAGAAATACTAAATCTAGTAAGAAAATATAAAAAGATTAATGATCAGGAGTTACGTAGAATGTTTTGTTTATTAACAAAATTTGTCCAAATGAGTGAGAAAAGTAGTAAAAAAGCAGAGAAAGTAAAAATTGCAAAGGGTTTGGTTAAAGCAGGAATTTCTGTTGATGTTGTTTCACAAACAATAGGCCTCTCTGTTGATGAATGTGCTGAAGAAAAAAAGGGTTCTATCTACTACCAAGTAGGAAAAAAGATAAAAGAATGGAGACTGGTAAGAGAGTACACTCAAAAGGATTTAGCAGAGAAAATGAGTACAACACGTCACGAAATAAGCAACTATGAACAAGGAAGGACTGCTGTTCCACTTGATAAATTATATGAAATGGCAGAAGCGTTATCGATTAATATTACAGATCTACTAATAGAAGAAGATGAAGGTAGTAAAGTAGTACCTGATTTGATTAAAGAATACAAAGAAATTGAGAGCCAAGAACTACGTAATGCACTAATAAAATCGTTGTTTGAAGGCATACGGATTTGCGAGGAGAAAGTGAGGAAAGCGGAAAGGATCAAAGTTGCAAGAGATTTAGTGAAAGGAGAAATTTCTATTGATATTATTTTGCAAGCGGTAGGTTTATCTGTTGATATAGTTTTAGATGGGCAGCAAAACATTTCGTGAAAAAATTATAGCAATAAAGTTTGTTTTTTAAATTGAGGTATATATGTTTGTTTCTGTAAGAGATATTGGTTCTATAAGCTGCAAAATAGGGCAAAAAATAGAAGATTGTAGATTAATGCAAAGGTGTACTCAAGCAGAGTTGGCAAGTAAAATCGGATTAGCATATCAAGAAATAAACAATTATGAAAATGGCTATAGCGCTATTCCAGCTGAAGTATTATATATAATAGCAAAAGCATTATCAGTTAGTGTTACAGATCTACTACCTGAATCAGTAGTAGTAAGGGAAAGTGAAAATGAAGACGAGGAAATACTATATCTAACGAAAATATACGAGGATCAAAAGTTAGGCAAAATAGTACCTTCATTAGTCAGGTTTGTTCATATTAGTGAAAAAATTAATCAAGAAGAGGCAAGATTAGAGGTAGCAAAAAATCTAGTTAAAGAAGGAGTTTCAGTTGACATAATTTCCCAGGCAACGGGCTTATCTATTTACGAATATAATGATACAGGGCAAGAAATTTGCATTGATTCTATATACTACAGAATAGGGCAAAGAATAAGAGAATGGAGACTAATAAGAAGATATACTCAAAAAGATTTGGCAGATAAAGTTGGTGTAACACTTAAGGAAATACACGAATATGAAAGAGGATACGCTACCATACTATTTGATAAATTATATGGAATAGCAGATGCATTATCAGTGAATATAAAAGTTCTGCTACCTAAAACAAGAGAAAGTAAAGAAGAGAATAAGCTATTGAGTTTAATAAAAGCTCTGTTGCCTAAAATAACAGAATGTGAAAATGAGGATAGCAAAAAGCTATTGAGTTTAATGAAAAAGTACAGAGAAGATGAGGATCAAGAATCACTGGATGCGGTAGTCAGGTCCTTATCTGAAGGTATGAAGACTAGCAAAGAAAAGGTTAAAAAAGCAGAGAAAATCAAGGTTGCAAAAAGTCTACTTAAATTAGGCGTTTCTATCAATATTATCTCACGAGCAACTGACTTAACTGCAGAGGAACTTGAAACCAAATAGGCATCCATAGCAAGAATTTCATATAGAGCTTATGGATACGTGGAAAAAAATAATAGACTTTGGTAAAATTTTATGATATAATGTGTGTAGTTGTTTTTGTAAATAAAGTATGGTTTCAAAAAAAGCTAACAATAACACAAAGTGTACTACAAGGTGTGAAATAGCACAAAAAGTAAGAAGCTGTAGGTTAAAGTGAGGATATACCCAAAAGGACCTAGCAAATAAATTCGTAGGTGCCATTCTTAAAAAGTAGATACAAGAATTGATCGAGAAGGGCTTATTCTTTTCTAAGGATTAGTTTATTCCATTCCTCCTCGGTTAAAATTTTAACGCCCAGTTCTACAGCTTTTTTATATTTCGACCCAGGTTTTTCACCGGCAATCACAAAATGCGTTTTATCCGATACACTAGAGCTAACTTTTATACCTAAAGATTCAGCTTCTGCTTGCATCTCCTTTCTCTCCCTTGACAGCTTGCCAGTAAAAACCACTATTTTTCCGCTAAGAGGGGAATTACTAACATTAGCACTTACAGGCTCCATCTTTAGTTGAGAAGCAAGGTCATTTACCATTTTGATGTTGTCTTTCTCGCAAAAGAAATCTCTTAAAGACTCTGCCTTCTTTTCGCCAATACCACTAATTTCAGCTAACTCAGAGAAAGTTTTGCCATCGCTCACCACGCTTACGGTTAGCGATATCGTGATATCATTGTTAGCAGAATCTTTGGTAACAGGATTTAAGGAAATCTTACTTGTTTTAGATACACTAGACGATAATTGAGCCATGGCAGATTGCCAATTTTCATAAGATTGATAATGCTTTGCTAGTAATTTTGCTACGTGTGGTCCGACGTATCGAATCCCTAGAGAACATATAAATTTATCCAAACTCACAACTCTTCTGCTGTTAATGGATTTGAGTAAATTAGATATTGATTTTTCATCCCATCCCTTCAGCTTACTTAAGTTGAAATTTTTGAGTTTTTCTTCGAGAGCAAAAATGTCAGATATTTTCCTTATCAAACCAAGGTCATAAAAGAACTCTATTTGCTTATCACCAAAGCCGGTAATGTCAAAAGCTTCTTTCGAAACAAAATGTTTTAGTTTTTCTATTATTTGGGCTTTACAGGTAAATTCATTAGAACACCTTATGGCTGCTCCTTCAATCTGTACTTCACTTCCGCATTCCGGGCAAGTATTTGGAAATACAAACTTTGGTGCATTTGGAGAACGAGCATTTTTATCTACTGCCACAATCTTAGGAATCACATCGCCTGCTCGTGCTACGACTACAATATCGCCCTTTCTGATGTCTTTGCTTTCAATTTCATCTTTATTATACAGATTTACCCTACTAACGACTACCCCTCCTATATTTATCTCAACTAATTCAGCGACTGGAGTGAGTACACCAGTTTTGCCCACTTGTACTGATATCTTCTTTATCTTGGTTTTTCCTTGAGCTGCAGGAAATTTATGAGCTATGGCCCATCTAGGAGCTTTGTTGGTATTTCCGAGACGATTTTGTAATGTTAAATTATTTACCTTTAAGACAACTCCATCAACATCATAACCCAATTCATGGCGATTATCATATATTCTATTATAAAACTCCAGGATTTCGTCAACGTTTTTTGCTAAACACTGATGCTCATTTACGCAGAATCCAAGCTTTTTCAGCTTATTCAATACTTCAGATTGGGTCCTTTCTGTTCCGCCGATCAAAGAATAAGCAAAGTACTTCAGTGGTCTGCTAGCAGTAACTTCTGGATTTAGTTGTCTTAATGAACCGGATGCTGTGTTGCGCGGATTTGAAAATTGATTATCCTTATTTAACTTCAGAAAGTCATCATTTCTGATATAGACTTCCCCTCTGATTTCCAATCTACCCTTTATGTCAGGTAAAACTTGGGGAAAATCCTTTATGGTTGAGATATTGTGAGTGATGTCTTCTCCCACAAAACCATCACCGCGCGTTGCAGCTTTAATGAGCACACCATCTTCATAAATTGCAGTGAAAGCTAAACCGTCTATTTTCAGCTCACAAACTATTTCCAGTTCATGTACATTTAGAAGTTTTCTAAGGAATTCTTCAACTTCTTTTTTGTCATAAGCGTTAGCCAATGAGAGCATAGGCACGACATGTTGTACTTCTGAAAACCTTTCATCAGGTGCAGCACCTACAACCTTTATACCTGCTTTTCTTACCAACTCATCGTACTCTGCATCAGTGATTTCTGGTTTGTTTTTCCGATAGTATAGCTCGTTGTGGCGTTTTATTTCCTTTTGTAATTTTAATGTATTTTCAGTCATAATTTTTACCTCAACCACTGTTTCAGTATACAGCGTCAGTGATAAATTAATTATTAGAGGTTGTCCGGAAACAAGTAAATTCAAGCATATTCCCTCTTTAACATAACCCTACTCATAGCTAGGTATATGAAATTCTCAGTGGATGTTGTGAGTAAATCATACTCCTTCGATAGCCTTCTATTCCTATTAACCCAAGCAAAAGTCCTTTCTACAACCCATCTTCTTGGCTGTACTTTAAACCCTTGTTCTCTTGTTGGTAGTAGCTCAGGTGGCGTATCTTTGTGCACCCAAAATCTACATGTAGGCCTTTTAACAATTTCAATATCTATGTCATATTCTTCCTTTATGTGATTCTTTAAATTTCTTCCTTGGTATCCCATGTCAGCCCACATTTTTTTAACTTTAGTATATTTTGTTCTCATATTGTTTAATGCTATTTTAATACCATCTCTATCATTTTCGTTAGCAGCGCCTACGTAACAACCTAGTATAAAACCCTGAGTGTCTGTAATTATATGCCTTTTTCTACCCTTTACTTTTTTACTTCCATCATAGCCTTTGATCCCCCCTTTTCTGTAGTCTTTACAGATTGACTATCTACTATACAGGCACTCGGCTGCTCATTCCTTCCTATTTTTCTTCTACTATATTTTGTAATTTCATAATTCATTTTCTCAAAAATTCCCTGCTTCTTCCATTGCCTGAACTGCTCATACACAGTCTTCCATAGCGGAAAATCATTTGGTAAATACCGCCATTGACACCCTGTACGCAATACATAGAAAATTGCTTCTAATATTTCTCTTTTGCTATACTTTGGCGGCCTTCCTCCTTTCTTGTATGATACTCTGAAGTGTTTTTCTATTCTTGCCCATTCCCTTTCGCTTAGATCTGTTGGATACTTTTTTCTCATCTTTACCCCGTACTAAAATTTCAGATATTATAGCCTTTTACTTGTTTCCGGACAACCTCTCATAAATTTTTCTGTTATTTCCAAATAAATTGCTATTAATTTAACAACATACATTACTAAAAGCTTAAATAATCCAGCCATTTCCAGCAACAAAAAACAGCAAGCGTGAGAAGATTTTTTTTTGGAATGAGTTGGTCATGATGTTTGTAAAACTTAATTTGTACACTTTACTTACCCCCAGTAATTCTGATATAGTTACTTTAGTTAAAGTCTATAAAAGTTTATAAATGGCAACCTTAAGTGTAAGAGAAGCTTTATGCACAGCAATTAGAGAAGAAATGCAAAACGACTCTGATGTGCTTATCATGGGTGAAGAAGTTGCAGAGTATGATGGTGCTTATAAAGTAACGAAAGGATTACTGAAAGAGTTTGGAGAAAACAGAGTAGTTGATACGCCTATTACCGAACATGGATTTGCTGGCCTTGCTGTTGGAGCGGCATTTGCTGGATTAAAGCCAATAGTCGAGTTTATGACTTTTAATTTTTCTATGCAAGCTATTGACCAAATTGTGAATTCCGCAGCAAAAACAAATTATATGTCAGGCGGACAACTTGGATGCCCTATAGTATTTCGTGGACCAAATGGCGCTGCAGCAAGAGTTGCTGCACAACATTCTCAATGCTTTGCAGCTTGGTATTCGCATATACCGGGGTTAAAAGTAATAGCACCCTATTTTGCCTCCGATTGCAGAGGTCTGCTTAAAGCTGCAATTCGTGACCCTAATCCGGTAATATTTCTAGAAAACGAAATAGCTTATGGACATGAGCATGAAGTTTCTGACTCTGAGCTATCAAACAAAGATTATCTACTTGAGATAGGCAAAGCTGCTGTTATACGGGAAGGAAAGGATGTAACTATCACTGCTTTTTCATTAAAATTAATGGATGCCTTAAATGCAGCAGATTTACTTTCGAGTGAAGGTATAGAAGCTGAAGTTATTGACCTCAGAACCTTAAGACCACTTGACACTCAAACTGTTATTAACTCTATTCAGAAGACTAATAGGTTAGTTAGTGTAGAAGAAGGATGGCCATTTGCAGGAATAGGAGCAGAGCTGTCAGCCGTTGTTATGGAACAAGGATTTGACTACCTTGATGCTCCAGTTGTACGTGTAACTGGCAAGGACATCCCCTTACCTTACGCTGCAAATCTAGAAAAAAAAGCATTACCGCAAGTGGAAGATATAGTTGAAGCCGTGCATCAGGTCTGTTTTAGAAAAAAATAGTTCTTTTTTGTGTCTCCTGTTCCGCATTGGTCCATCAAAGAAGTATTTCCAGTGCCGCCTATACCACCCATTACTTTTATGACGATAGTTTTAGCACCGAAAAATACAGCACAAAATATACCGAGTGCAAAAAGAGCTGGCCATGGCATTCTACCAAATATCGCAAGCAAAGCTGCACCTATTATCACTACGGTCATAAGCGGTCCGCCTATTCCCCAAACGTAGCCAATAATGTTACATATTAGAGGTTGTCCGGAAACAAGTAAAAGGCTATAATATCTGAAATTTTAGTACGGGGTAAAGATGAGAAAAAAGTATCCAACAGATCTAAGCGAAAGGGAATGGGCAAGAATAGAAAAACACTTCAGAGTATCATACAAGAAAGGAGGAAGGCCGCCAAAGTATAGCAAAAGAGAAATATTAGAAGCAATTTTCTATGTATTGCGTACAGGGTGTCAATGGCGGTATTTACCAAATGATTTTCCGCTATGGAAGACTGTGTATGAGCAGTTCAGGCAATGGAAGAAGCAGGGAATTTTTGAGAAAATGAATTATGAAATTACAAAATATAGTAGAAGAAAAATAGGAAGGAATGAGCAGCCGAGTGCCTGTATAGTAGATAGTCAATCTGTAAAGACTACAGAAAAGGGGGGATCAAAGGCTATGATGGAAGTAAAAAAGTAAAGGGTAGAAAAAGGCATATAATTACAGACACTCAGGGTTTTATACTAGGTTGTTACGTAGGCGCTGCTAACGAAAATGATAGAGATGGTATTAAAATAGCATTAAACAATATGAGAACAAAATATACTAAAGTTAAAAAAATGTGGGCTGACATGGGATACCAAGGAAGAAATTTAAAGAATCACATAAAGGAAGAATATGACATAGATATTGAAATTGTTAAAAGGCCTCCATGTAGATTTTGGGTGCACAAAGATACGCCACCTGAGCTACTACCAACAAGAGAACAAGGGTTTAAAGTACAGCCAAGAAGATGGGTTGTAGAAAGGACTTTTGCTTGGGTTAATAGGAATAGAAGGCTATCGAAGGAGTATGATTTACTCACAACATCCACTGAGAATTTCATATACCTAGCTATGAGTAGGGTTATGTTAAAGAGGGAATATGCTTGAATTTACTTGTTTCCGGACAACCTCATATAGCATTTCTCATAATAGTCCGAACAGGTCATAGGAAGGCAGAATCAACAGCACGACGAAAGGATTCGAATAGAGGAATGTTTTTCCTGGCTCTGTTTTTTATAGCAAACCAATGATGCTCAATTTTGTTGAAATCTGGAGAATAAGGCGGCAGATACAAAATTTCTGCACCAACCCCTTTAGCAAGCTCGATAATCTTATCAGACTTATGAAAAGTAGCATTGTCAAGAATGACAGTCTGTCCAGGTTCCAAGATCGGTGTCAAAAATTGCTCAAACCATCCATTAAAAACATCCATATTACAGTGGCCTTCAAAGGTTAACGGAACAACTATCTTTCTTCCACTTAAGGCTGCAACCATACTGATTCGTTGAGTTTTCTTTCCAGATTTTAAGGCATAAAACCGCTGTCCTTTCTGGCAATATCCGTAGGGGTAGTCTTCGGTGTTATCAATGCCAGACTCATCTATATACACTAAGTTTTTAGGTTCTTTTGTCGCTATAATTTTCAAAAATTCAGCACGTTTTTCTTCGTTTCTTTCCTTGTATCCATATGTCTTTTTTTGCGCGTAAATTCAATTTTTTTAAGGGCTCGATAGATCGTTTGGATACTAACGTTGTTCCAAAGTTTAGCCATTTCCGATAGAGTCTTTCCTCCGTGTTCTCTGGCAAATTTGGCAAAGGTATCCCAGTCGGTAATTTTGTGATTGTAACCCCCATTTCCAAGTTTTTTTGATTGAAAGTCTCCTGTTTCTTTTCTTCTTTGCTGCCACTCCCATAAAGTAGTTCGTCCAATCTTAAATCTTGCTGCCACTGTTTCTCTGCTTTCTCCTTCGTCTAGCGCTTCCATTGCTTTTTTTCTTAAATCATAACTATATGCTGCTGGCATTCAACCTCCTTATCATCATCTACCCTTATCCTATCACATCCGGACTTTTATGGAAAGAGCTATATCTATGATCGTCTTCAGTAAAATTCATTCAGCAGCATTATGATTTGGAAGTAGATTTTATTTTTCGCTTGCAAAAAAGAAATTATAGTAAGCTATGGGAACGCTGGCGAATTAGATTTTGATTTTATATTAGAAAATGAAAAGCTAAAAAATAAAATGAAAGGACAGAAAGTAAGAGTTATAGTGCTGACATTAGCCAACTGAGAAACAGAGTTTTTGACCGAGACTTTGGAGCAAAGCTTATGTGTTAAGGTGGCACATAGAGGAAACGACTCAAAGTAGGAGCAGAGTTAGAGAATTTTTCTGGAGAGGCTGTATTACAAGAATTTTGGGCAAACTTGGTCATGTGCAATATATTATCGCTTCATATATGTGATGCACAAGGGCCTTGGAACCCAGATCAAATTACTGAGTATCGTTTAAATTTTTCAGTTTTATTTAGTGTAATGAGACAGAAACTCTATCAGGTACTTATTGCGCCAAAAAACTTTCAAGCCCTTTTTAAGTATACGCGCTAAAGTTAAAATCCGACCGGGACAGCCGCAATAAAGTAGATAAGCCTAAACGCCATCATGTCTTTAGGAGAGTTTGCTAATGAAAGTTCTTAAGTTGACGTCATTGACTGTTCCGATTCGTTATATGACATAAGAGCATCATATATTTCATGCAATGTATTTGAGATGTTTTTTCCATATGTTGATTAATATGCCCATATATTGTCGTCTCTTCCGAACACTCTGTATCTTTATGTATATGATTTTGTTGCTTTAATTCTTCTCTATCTACACTCTCTATTTGCTCTGACACTAGCATAACTACCTCATATTTTACATAACGAAATAAAAAAATTCTAACTGTAGTATGCTTATATAATCTACGAAGTCAATAGTTAAATTGAAAAGTTTCGGTTATAATTTACTTCATATAGAACATGCCCTTGAATTATGCTAAAAATCGCCATAGTAGGCCTACCAAATGCTGGAAAATCGACCCTATTCAACAGATTAGTAGGAAGAAAAGCAGCAGTAGTGAGTAACATTCCAGGAGTGACAAGGGATAGGCGAGAGGGAATGGGGAGAATTAGCGATTTGGAGTTTAAAGTTATAGATACAGGAGGATGGAACGACCAAACTAGTTTTTCACTGCAAGTTATTGAGCAAATAGAGTTTTCTTTATCCAGTTCAAACATAATTTTCTTTCTTGTTGACGCAAAAGTGCAAAATGAGCGAAATAAAGAGTTTGCAAAGTGGCTGAAGAGAAAAATAAATAAACCTGTGATACTGATAGCAAATAAATGCGAGAGTCATAAATCCGAAAATGTTGATTATTTGCAGTTTTTTGATTTTCTTGGCCCGGTGTATATCTCTGCCGAGCATAATCTTGGCATGGTTGATCTTTATGATGCATTAGCTGGTGTTATTGAAAATTTTAACGAGAACACTGAGTTACCTAACAATGAACTGAGTAGGCTGAGGATCGCGATCATCGGCCGTCCGAATGTTGGAAAATCAACTTTTTTAAATGGTTTACTTGCAGAAAACAGACTAATAACAAGTTCAGAGCCAGGTACCACACGTGATTCTGTGGATATTACATATGATCATGATGGAGAGTTAATTACTCTAATTGACACTGCCGGAATCCGCAGAAAGGCGAATGTTGTAGATGGCTTAGAATCAAGATTTGTTGAGAAAAGCATGGAATCAATCAAGCGCTCTCATGTGGTAGTTTTAATGCTAGACTCCCTAGTTGGTATTGAGCAGCAGGATTTATCAATTGGTGAAGCTGCAATTAAGCGAGGGAAAGGGATTATTGTTGTTTTAAATAAGTGGGATTTAATAGGTAAGGATGACAGAAGCAGGTTAATAAAATTTGTCAAACAACAGGAAGTAACCAGGTTATTCTTGGAAGTGCCAACTATAACAATTTCTGCGTTAAAAGGCATGCGCTGCGGTGATGTGATAGATAAGTGTCTTGAAGTGAGTGAATCCTTGAACAAGAAGATCAGCACTGCAAAACTGAATAAGTGGCTCATAGATGCTGTAGGAAAACATTCTCACCCTCTTGTAAAAGGCAAAGCAGTTAAAATGAAGTATATCGCTCAAATTGGTACTAAACCTCCAGCTTTTTCTTTGATATGTAACATACCTGAAAGTGTTGATGAAAGTTACAAACGCTATTTAATTAACGATCTCAGAAAAAATTTCTTTGCAGACGGTGTGCCAGTTAGATTGCTTTTGAAAAAAAATAAGAATCCCTATGTAAAATGAATACTCTGCTTTATACTTTCAGGGATAATTTACTTAAAGTTATGTGTAATAATTCCAGAATTCCTGCAATCTTTCTGCTGTCGAGTGCCGCTGCTCTAATTTTTGCATATGTGCTAGAATATTTTTTCAACATGCTGCCATGCAAGTTATGTACATACGAGCGAATAGTTTACTATATCGCCGGATTACTTGCAGTAGCGTGCATGCTTAAAGACAACAAAATTCTAATCTATGCAATGTTTTGCAGCTACCTCATAGGTGCAGTAATATCTTTTTATCATATAGGTCTTGAACTCCACTTATTTCATGATGTTTTAGGTTGTACAGAGCAAGCAAGTGGTAACGTTAGTATAGAAGAGCTCAGAAATAATCTACTAAATCCTAATTACTCTCCATCTTGTGACAGACCTCATTACGTTCTAGGTGTTTCCTTAGCAACATGGAATCTAATTTATCTCATAGTAGCTCTGTTCGTATCAGGTAAGGTGTATTGTGGAGAAAGAAAGAAATCTAAATAATTTAAGGTACAGCAACAATCAGTTCTTGCAACAGGCAATTAGAGTAGATCACGCTGGAGAATATGGAGCTATTTGCATTTATTCTGGTCAAAAATTTATTCTTAAGAAATCTTCTATAATCAATGAAATAATTGAAATGGAAGAGCAGGAAAAAAAGCATTTTCACTATTTTAATGAGAAAATCAAAGAGCAAAAAGTTCGTCCTACTGTTTTGTTGCCTGTTTGGCGTGTTTTAGGAGTGTCGCTTGGCGTTGCAACTGCCATTATGGGCAAAAAAGCTGCTATGGCTTGCACTGCTGCAGTTGAAGAAGTTATCGGTGAGCACTACAAAGAGCAAGTTTCACATTTAGAAGATGGGGAATTAAGAGAAACTATAAGTAAATTTCGCGACGAGGAGTTAGAGCACAAAGATATTGCAATTCAGCACAATGCTGAAAGCGCATTTGGCTACAACATTTTATCATCATTCATAAAAACAGGCTGCAAAACTGCTATTTACTTGTCTAAGTTAATTTAACTAAGCAGCTTTCTTAAAGTGTTTTAAATGTTCTGATAACAACAGAAACCAGGAAGGAATTCAAGTGTAACAATTATTTTATAACTATATTTACATATCACCATTATTAATAAATAATTAGTATTTGTAAATTAAATACATCTAAAGTATAGACTGCAAAGGAGGCAAAAGTGCGTTTTAATTTAGAAGAGGGAAATGCTCTTATGTAATACCTGCCACAGGTTCACAACTGTACGAACATTCATTTTTGAAGGTAAATTGCACAGCAAATGGTGTCATTCCAGTCTGGAATCCAGAAATTTTGCTTATAACTGAGCTGATAAGCTAAAGGTAATTGTCTTACACTAAAACAAACGTTTTTAATTAAGTTGCATAGAACCAGTGTCTGGGCACTGGGATGACACCCCACTGGTGGTCCAAACTACAACGTTCGTACAGTTGTGGATTCCAGACTGGGATGACACCCTACTGATGGGCCCAAATCACAATGTTCGTACAGTTGTGGGTCAGGCTATAGGATGACAGAAGTTGACTTTATTAGCTATAGGTGGTATGACACTTAGTCAATTTAAGTAAGCAGATGATCTTAGCTACAAAAGTATTTTTTACCTCATTTGTTTTTGGGTTTATTCTTTTTCCCTATTTTATAAAGCTTCTAAAAAAAATAAGCAAAGATGGGCAACCAATTAGATCATGTGGACCAGAAAGTCATTTAATAACAAAAAAGAATGTACCACCTATGGGCGGAATAATAATACTGATTTCTTCTTTATTACCAATTTTACTCTCGGCTCAGTTAACACCAGAAATTTTGCTGCTGATATTGATAACTCTATTTTTTGCTCTACTTGGATTTATTGATGATTATTTAAAATTGAAGACAAATCACTATCGAGGTTTAAGTGCAAAAACCAAAATACTTGTTCAGTTTATTGTTGCTCTGGTTGGTGTGTTTATACTTAAGCTATACTCTGCTGAATGTTTTACAAAAACGTCCCTATTTAAAGGAGTAATAATAGATTTTGGCTATCTATATGTTCCGTTTGCTGCGTTTGTAATTGTCGGCTCTTCTAATGCTGTGAATCTCACAGATGGTTTGGATGGCCTTGCTGCAACTCAAGTTATCACTTCCTTTGCTTTTTTGGGGCTAATTGCATATATAACTCAGGCAGATATGAATATTACTTTATTCTGCATTGCATTTATAGGAGCTATTCTAAGTTTCTTGTGGTTTAACACACATCCAGCAAAAATATTTATGGGTGATGTTGGTAGCTTGTCGGTAGGTGCGGCTTTAGGGTTAACTAGTGTCCTAATTAAAAGAGAAATGCTTTTTGCCATTATTGGAATAATCTTTGTAATAGAGACTCTATCTGTTATTATTCAGATATCATATTTTAAATATACAAAGTTTAAATATGGAGAAGGAAAAAGAGTTTTTCTTATGGCACCAATACATCATCACTTTGAGAAGAAGGGATGGTCAGAAAATGCAATCGTTATGAAATTTTGGATAATTTCTATTATCTGTTCAGTTTTTACTATAACTTTCTTATTATAAAAACCTATGAAATACCCAGACTTTACATTAGAAAATAAATTATCAGGAGTGATAGCAGGAGTGGATGAAGTTGGAAGAGGTCCGCTAGCTGGTCCAGTAATATCCGCAGCCGTAGTGTTTATTGATAGAAATACAATTATTGATGGAATCAACGACTCGAAAAAGTTGACTCCTCAATGTAGGCAAGTCCTATATGAAAAAATAATATCCGTTGCAAAATTTGGTATAGGAATGGCAAGCGTAGAAGAAATAAATTCATACAATATCTTGCAAGCAACAAAACTTTCAATGAAACGTGCGTTGATAGACTTGGACCTAGAATTAGATTATGTGCTAGTTGATGGTAATCAACCACCTGAAGTGAAATGGCAAGTGAAATCCATAGTAAATGGTGATAATTTGAGTACATCAATTGCAGCAGCTTCAATCGTTGCAAAAGTTACGAGAGATCGGCTTATGCAAGAATTGCACAATAAGCATCCTGAATATAATTGGTATAAAAATAAAGGATATGGGACAAAAGAGCACCTTAACGCTATTGGCCTTTATGGAATTACAGAACATCATAGAAAAAATTTTGCACCCATATCTCGGGCATTATAGCCTTTACCCTTTTTTGAAAGGTATGGTTTCATTAAATAGGCAAACTGTACTCGATCCATTCCTTAAGGTAAACACTGAACTTACCCTTTCGATTATCAGGTAGTTATCAACTGTACGGAAATTTACTAAAGACTCATATCCTGCAGAATCAACCATAAAAACTGCCGGAAAATCAGAGTTTATTTTATTGAATTGTAGATATGTAAATTTTCCGTCATCAAAAACCTTAATTGGTATTATTGACTGACTACCTTTGACGTGCGAGATGGAATAATTAAAATTTAATCCCTTCTTTACAACTTCAATATCATTGATATCAGGAATAATGGTATGACTAGCTTGTTCGAAGATATCACCGTTATTTGTTGTGTAAATCTCATCACTGCTAAATAGTGGATAAAGAAACCTTACTTCATATGCTAATCTTGGATCATCTAGTCCAGTTGCTTCTTCAGCATGAAGTTCAAAGTAATAAACTCTTTTATTGGTAATTATAGTTGCATTAGTATCAGCAATATCATCTATGGGCTTAATAAACAATCTGTTACCTTGAGGAAGAAGTTGCCAACCAGTTGAATCACCCATTGAAAGGTTTTGTATTATCTCCCCTGGTTCAAACAATATACTGGACTGATAACCATAAAAACCCGTATACTTATGTATAGCCTGTGGGTTATAATTTATTACCTTTATGTGATTATCTCCAGCTATTGAACGTGGCTCCTGTTTTGCAAGTGCATCACTACCACAGAGGAACAATAGTACGGCAAACAGTAAACCAATCATAATATCAAAATGAATTAATCTTCATTTTATCATTAATAGACATGCACTGCAACTGTTAAGGCACTTTCTATACTATAAACCCCAAAGCAAGCGGTAGAAAAGGCAAGAAATAAGGCAAACTCCTTAAATACTTTAGAACTACAGGAGGCTTCACCTGAACGGGTACACTTGGAATCCTGCCATTTTCACTTCGTAAACATACCAAGAATTCTGTCCATTATTCCACCCATGTTTGCTTCAGCTTGAGTATACTCTATTTTACCACCATGCAAGATTAGTTTAATATCTGATCCAGGTGATATATTAACAAATTTACTGCCAACAACTCCACTGCTAGTGATCAGAGCTGAACTATCAATTGGCAATTTTATGTCTTTGCTTATACACATATCGATTCGTGCTACGTAGGTAGCTTTGTCAAGTGATACACCAGTTATGCTTCCAACATCTACACCAGAGATCTTGACACTATCACCAACTCCTATACCGTTAGCGTTAGCAAAAAGACCATATATTTTATAGCAATCCTTATAGTTTTTCTTTATGTAAGATAGCTTATCAATAGCAAAGAAAATCAGAAAAATAGTAAAAATTAATACAAATAATCCAGCGGTTATTTCAAGTATATTTGACCTTCGCATCTTTAGTTATCAGGACTCCAGCTTTTATAGTAATTTTTCACTTTTTGGTTTGGATAGTATGCATCTTTTGTACCCGTTAAATTAGGAGTATGTTTTACTTTTCTTTTTTTATTATTAACTGGTACTACATTATCAGTATAGTGAAGCCATATATGCCATTCCGGAGGCACTGTTGTAGGCTCAGAAACACTGCTATACATAACCCACCTTTTTCCTTTACTTGATTCATAGTAAGAATTTCCATTTTCATCTCTTCCTACAAATTTATCTTCTCTTCGTAATAGGCGTTTTATTGCATTACAAATTTTAGATAACATAAGGGTATTAAAACAAAAAGTATTATATATACTAATACTTTAACGATATATTAACAACAATTTAATGCAATTACCAATCTTACAAGTTATTATCCCAATAATTGCATCAATGTTTTGCTTTCTTGCCAAGAAACACAAGGTATCTTGGTTTATTTCTTTTATTGCAACAACAATCACTCTTATCATTTCATCAATACTACTCATTAAAACATATAAAGGTGAAATTATAACTTATCACCTTGGAAATTGGGCTCCTCCGTATGGAATAGAGTTAAGAATCGACGTGTTAAATTCCTTAATTCTAACCCTAGTGAATTTTATAGCGCTGATTAGTGTGCTTTATAGCTTTTATATTAACGAAAAAGAGATTAGCAAAAACAAAATCACTGGTTTTTACTCTCTATTTCTACTGTGCTTAAGCGGACTGCTTGGGATTTTAGTAACAAACGACATATTTAACCTTTACGTTTTCTTGGAAATTTCATCTCTTTCTTCTTATGTATTAGTTTCAATGGGAAGGGATAAAAAAGCCTTGGTTGCAGCATTTGAATATCTAATTAGTGGAACAATAGGTGCAACATTTTATTTATTTGGCATCGGGCTCTTGTATTCAATGACTGGAACGCTCAATATGTCTGACATGGCTGAAAGAATAGTTCCATTATACGATAACAACATCATAAAGCTTGGCACATTGTTCATTTTTGTTGGTCTCTCAATCAAAATGGCACTGTTTCCATTAAGCAGGTGGCTGGTTAATGCATATAGTGAGGCGCCAAGTTTCATTAGCATATTCTTTTCAGGCACAGTGACAAAAGTGATGATATATGTTTTCATCAGAATCTTTTATACTGTTTTTCATCAAAATTTTTTCTTATTTAAGCCGCTACTGGACAATGTGATAATTATCCTCGCACTTTGCGCTATTGTATTTGGGTCGATATTTGCAATAACCGCAAAAGACATAAAAAGACTGTTTGCTCACTCTAGTATTAGCCAAATTGGTTATATAATTTTAGCACTGAGTTTTAACTCAAAAACAGGTGTATTTGCAGCAATTCTTCACATAGTAAACCACAGCATAATAAAAACATCTTTATTTATGGCTGCAGGATGTATTTCTTACAAATTTGATACAACAAAAATAGAGAATTTATCGGGACTCAAGAAATCAATGCCTTATACAGCACTTGCGTTCACTCTACTCAGTTTAGCATTAATCGGTGTGCCTTTAACAAATGGCTTTGTAAGCAAGTGGTATATAATGAAAGCAATTATCGAATCTCGCGCGTGGATTTCCCTGATAGCTTTTGCTGCCGGTTCTTTTCTTGCACTAATATACATGTGGAAGATGGTAGAGAAAATGTATTTTGAAAATGATGCAACGTCACGCACTAGAATGACACTAGGCAAAATTAATGATGTGCCATTTCCTATGCTTTTCTGTCTATTGTTTATGGCAGCTTTAACAGTAGTAACTGGAATATATAGCACTCCAATTCGGTTAGTAGTTGAGAAGTTGGTTTTTTGATTTTTATCTTTGTTTCATATTTTACTATACTTTAAGGTTATAAGGTCTTTATTGTGGGTAGGCTGAAGAAGATTCATTGGTTATTAGTCATTAACGTGATAGCGCTGTTTTGCGTTGGCATTGTTGTTCAATACTCTTCTGCTGGAGGAAAGTGGGTGCCATTTGCGATTCACCAACTGGTCATATTTTCCTTCTTTTTCCTACTCGCTATAGCTATGTCATTCATAGAGCTAGATTTTTACTTGAAGTACGCCTACTTTTTTTATATAGCAGCAGCGATTTCACTATTAGCAGTAAATTTTTTTGGCTCACACATAATGGGTGCAACAAGGTGGATAAGAATTGGATCAATTAGTTTGCAACCATCAGAATTTGCAAAAGTAGGCTTAATACTTGCGCTTGCTCGCTATTTTGATAAGCAGGGTATGTATAAAATGATGGAATTTAAAAGATTGCTTAAGGCACTTATAATTATTTTCTTACCCGTGTTCTTGGTGTTAAAGCAACCTAATTTAGGCACAGCTATGATAATGTTATTTATAGGGATATCAATTATATTCACAACAATAATAAAAAGATCTCATTCAGTAATATGTGGAACTCTTGGCATTTTTGCAGTACCGGCTATTTGGCCTTTTTTACGTCCTTATCACAAGCAAAGGATATTGTCATTTTTGGATTCATCAGTGGATCCACTTGGAATAGGTTATAATGCGCAGCAATCTCAAATAGCTATTGGTTCAGGAGGTTTGCTTGGTAAGGGCTTTGTTAACGGAAGTCAAACTCAACTTGGATTTTTGCCGGAGAAACGTACAGATTTTGCTTTTGCAGTGCTGAGTGAGGAATGGGGCTTTTTAGGTAGCATGGCTTTAATTTTGCTTTATACCTCATTACTTGGAGTAATTTTCTCTATCGCTTATAGGTCGAAAAATTATTTTTCTAAGTCGGTATCTATCGGCATTTTCGCCTTTTTTAGCGCTCATTTTTTTGTAAACATTGGAATGTCAATAGGCCTCTTGCCTGTGATAGGCGATCCACTGCCATTTCTTTCCTATGGAGGAAGTACAACTGCTGCAAGCTTGATATGCATAGGATTATTGCTGGCAATAAAAGCAGATGAACAACAAAATGCTTGTATTTTACCTATGCTAAAGTAAAATTAAACTTTACTTAATAGTTTTTATGCTAGATGAAATGCGTGAGGAATGTGGGGTATTTGGCATAAGTTGCAACCAAAGTGCTGCTTTTAACTCTATACTTGCTCTCCACGCTTTGCAGCATAGAGGTCAAGAGTCTTTTGGCGTAGTAACCAGTAACAACGATAAGCTGCACTCTTATCACTTTCAAGGTCAAGTGAGCAGCGTATTTGATGATATAGATGAAATAAAGAAATCCTTACCTGAAGATTGTGCAATAGGTCACGTTCGATACTCAACAAGTGGTAATAAGTTTGGAGTGCAGCCCATGCTTGGCAAAAGTGGCAAATTTGGGGATTTTGCCATAGCACATAATGGTAATTTAATTAATATTTCTCCAATACGCGAACAATTAATTAAACAAGAGTGCGTTTTTCAGTCAGATATTGATACAGAAGTAGTAGTGCATCTGACAGCAAGCGGTGAAAAAGATAGCTTCTTAGAGAGTTTTATATATGCATTAAAGCAAATACAAGGTGCTTATTCTTTTGTGGCAATCAATCAAGAAGTAGTTATTGGAGTACGTGATCCGTCTGGAATCAGGCCTCTTGTTTTAGGGAAGTTAAACGGTTCTTATGTTCTTGCATCTGAAACTTGTGCTCTTGATATAGTAAATGCAGAGTTTGTTAGAGAAATAGAACCAGGTGAGTTAGTCACCATTGATCGAAATGGTAATCTAGCTTCAGCATTTCCTTTCCCACAGCAAAAATCAAGTTTTTGTATTTTTGAATACGTTTATTTTTCAAGACCAGACAGCATAATGGAGAATAGGTCCATATATGATATAAGAAAAGAAATAGGAAGAATACTTGCAGAAGAGAGCCCACCAAAAAACAATATGGATATGGTTGTACCAATACCTGATTCTGGAATACCTGCAGCTATTGGATATGCAAAGCATTCAGGGTTACCTATGGAACTGGGAATAATTCGTAATCATTACATAGGAAGAACTTTTATACAACCAACCGCTGAAGTACGTAAAGTTAGAATAAAATTAAAATTCAATGCTAATAAGCACATTTTGAAAGGTAAAAACATAATTTTAATAGATGATAGTATAGTGCGTGGTAGTACGTTAACAAATATAATAGTTATGTTAAAGGATGCAGGAGTAAAAGAGATTCACCTCAAAATTTCAAGCCCACCAATTAAGCATTCTTGTTTTTATGGAATAGATACGCCAGAGTGCAAAGATTTAATTGCTGCAAATAAATCTGTAGAGGAAATTAAGGAAGTTATAGGAGTAGATAGCCTAGCCTTCTTGAGTATTGATGGACTATATCAGGCTGTTAAAGCAGAAAAGCGTAACAATGCTACACCACAATATTGTGATGCTTGTTTCACTGGTGATTATCCGATTGGCAAATAGTCTGCGCAAGGTCTTAAGTTTAGAAAATCTTAAACCGCCAAAATTTCTCTTGGCCTTTACTAATTCCGATTCTCGGGGTGCAAATATAATCTGGTTTGAGGTAAGATTCATAAACACAAAATTCGTGGCTTATAGTAAGGTCCTGTTTGTTATGTTCTTTTGTAATATTTAATCTTTTACACAATATTCCTGGCCCACCTAAATTTGCCTCAAGCGGTTCAATGAGCTTTAATCCCCGTATTAACACTGCTGCTGGGAACCCTTCTGCTTCTGTTACAATATTTAAACAGTAATACATCCCATATATAAAGTACACATATGAAAACCCCGGCATACCAAACATTACTGAGGTTCGGTTAGTATAACCCTTAGCTGCATGACAAGCTGGGTCACTCATTCCTATATAGGCTTCAACTTCGGTTATTATTCCACTAAAGTTAGAAAATTTCAGCATCTTTCCTAGTAACTCCCCGGCTACAACCAAAGTTGGCCGCTCGTAGAAATTTCTTGGTAGTATTGTGTTGCTCATCATAAAAGTATAAGTTACTTGCAGATGCAAGCAACTTATACTGAACTTTCACTACTTTACCTATTTTGAGCAGCAGGAGCCTGATGCTTTTGTGCTGTGCTCTCTGTGACATCTGTTGAAGGTTGCGGCAAAACTTTCACTGCTTCAGAACTTTTTTGTTGCAATTGTGATGCGTGCGATCCGATGTCATGAAATCATGATGGTTAAATTCCATCCACCATAACATCTGGTTGAAATCATAGTTCACATTTTAGGAAATTGGCAATTTTCTAGGGTGCAAGCATGAACTAAAAGGGAGTAATATTAAACCTTATAATAAATCCTCTCGAGAAGAGTTAGATATGGTTACGAAAGAAACTTATGTTTGAATTGTCGTCATTGCAAATATGCGAAAAAAAAGGTTGATACGCATAAACCAAAAGGTACAGAGAATGGATGATTAAAATGCTCACGTTTAATCAAGATGTTTCCGATCTCTCGGCAAAAAGTAAGAACCTAAATCCAACACGAAATGGTTTCATGGAACGGAGTAACCACATGGAAGCTCTTGTTAATCTTTATAAGAGTAACAAGCAGGTAGCCAACCGCAAGTCTCTGTGTGGAGGGATTGTTTAAGAAGCTAATGCCTAGGGTAATGTCTAGGATATGCAGACGTGGACACTGTAATTTGGAAGGTATAGCTCTTTCCATAAAAGTCCGGATGTGATAGGATAAGGGTAGATGATGATAAGGAGGTTGAATGCCAGCAGCATATAGTTATGATTTAAGAAAAAAAGCAATGGAAGCGCTAGACGAAGGAGAAAGCAGAGAAACAGTGGCAGCAAGATTTAAGATTGGACGAACTACTTTATGGGAGTGGCAGCAAAGAAGAAAAGAAACAGGAGACTTTCAATCAAAAAAACTTGGAAATGGGGGTTACAATCACAAAATTACCGACTGGGATACCTTTGCCAAATTTGCCAGAGAACACGGAGGAAAGACTCTATCGGAAATGGCTAAACTTTGGAACAACGTTAGTATCCAAACGATCTATCGAGCCCTTAAAAAAATTGAATTTACGCGCAAAAAAAGACATATGGATACAAGGAAAGAAACGAAGAAAAACGTGCTGAATTTTTGAAAATTATAGCGACAAAAGAACCTAAAAACTTAGTGTATATAGATGAGTCTGGCATTGATAACACCGAAGACTACCCCTACGGATATTGCCAGAAAGGACAGCGGTTTTATGCCTTAAAATCTGGAAAGAAAACTCAACGAATCAGTATGGTTGCAGCCTTAAGTGGAAGAAAGATAGTTGTTCCGTTAACCTTTGAAGGCCACTGTAATATGGATGTTTTTAATGGATGGTTTGAGCAATTTTTGACACCGATCTTGGAACCTGGACAGACTGTCATTCTTGACAATGCTACTTTTCATAAGTCTGATAAGATTATCGAGCTTGCTAAAGGGGTTGGTGCAGAAATTTTGTATCTGCCGCCTTATTCTCCAGATTTCAACAAAATTGAGCATCATTGGTTTGCTATAAAAAACAGAGCCAGGAAAAACATTCCTCTATTCGAATCCTTTCGTCGTGCTGTTGATTCTGCCTTCCTATGACCTGTTCGGACTATTATGAGAAATGCTATATGAGGTTGTCCGGAAACAAGTAAAAGGCTATAATATCTGAAATTTTAGTACGGGGTAAAGATGAGAAAAAAGTATCCAACAGATCTAAGCGAAAGGGAATGGGCAAGAATAGAAAAACACTTCAGAGTATCATACAAGAAAGGAGGAAGGCCGCCAAAGTATAGCAAAAGAGAAATATTAGAAGCAATTTTCTATGTATTGCGTACAGGGTGTCAATGGCGGTATTTACCAAATGATTTTCCGCTATGGAAGACTGTGTATGAGCAGTTCAGGCAATGGAAGAAGCAGGGAATTTTTGAGAAAATGAATTATGAAATTACAAAATATAGTAGAAGAAAAATAGGAAGGAATGAGCAGCCGAGTGCCTGTATAGTAGATAGTCAATCTGTAAAGACTACAGAAAAGGGGGGATCAAAGGCTATGATGGAAGTAAAAAAGTAAAGGGTAGAAAAAGGCATATAATTACAGACACTCAGGGTTTTATACTAGGTTGTTACGTAGGCGCTGCTAACGAAAATGATAGAGATGGTATTAAAATAGCATTAAACAATATGAGAACAAAATATACTAAAGTTAAAAAAATGTGGGCTGACATGGGATACCAAGGAAGAAATTTAAAGAATCACATAAAGGAAGAATATGACATAGATATTGAAATTGTTAAAAGGCCTACATGTAGATTTTGGGTGCACAAAGATACGCCACCTGAGCTACTACCAACAAGAGAACAAGGGTTTAAAGTACAGCCAAGAAGATGGGTTGTAGAAAGGACTTTTGCTTGGGTTAATAGGAATAGAAGGCTATCGAAGGAGTATGATTTACTCACAACATCCACTGAGAATTTCATATACCTAGCTATGAGTAGGGTTATGTTAAAGAGGGAATATGCTTGAATTTACTTGTTTCCGGACAACCTCTAAAGTTGTAAATAGTAGTGAATATGTTATGAGCCAACAAAATGTTAGGTATGAATGGAATGAAATTCCTTGGCGCAAGCTAGAGAAATTTTCGTTTAAGCTACAAAAACGAATTTACCGAGCTTCACAAGGTAATGATATCAAAAAGATGCACAATCTTCAGAGATTATTACTCAAATCAACAAGTGCAAGAACGATAGCAGTTAGAAGGGTAACTCAGGACAACAGAGGGAAAAAAACTGCAGGTATTGATGGAAAAGCTAACCTTAGTCAAAAAGAAAGATTGCAATTGGCAAACTCCTTAGATATAAGGGAGAAAGCAAAGCCATCAAGACGCATTTGGATTTCAAAACCTGGAAAGAATGAGAAACGCCCATTGGGGATACCCACTATATCGTGTCGAGCAAAACAAACACTTGTAAAAATGGCTTTAGAACCTGAGTGGGAGGCAAAATTTGAGCCAAACACTTATGGTTTTAGACCTGGTAGATCATGTCATGACGCCATTGAAGCAATATTTCAAGCGTTGAGTCGAAAGACAGCATTCATCTTAGATGCTGATATATCTGGGTGCTTTGACAATATTAACCATAATAAACTACTTGAAACCCACACCAACGTTAAAGAAAATATTAAGAGGATGGTTGAAAGCAGGTGTTATGGAAAATAGAATATATAAACCAACTGAAAGTGGTACTATCCAAGGAGGAACAATTTCTCCATTGCTCGCCTGTATCGCTCTAAATGGTTTAGAAAGCTATTTAAAAGAAACAATGGCAGATCAGATAAGAAGCTATAGAAAAGAAAAACTTGGTAGATCATGTAGAGAAAAGGCAAAAAGATCACTCAGCATAATTACTTATGCCGATGACTTTGTGGTATTTCATGAAAGTAAGCAAATTGTGCTTAAGGCAGAGATTTTAATTAAGGAATGGTTAAAAACCATTGGATTAGAATTAAAGTCATCAAAGACAAAAATTTCTCATTCATTGAATCCTCTAAAGGAAAAAAAACCAGGCTTTGATTTTCTTGGATTTACAATACGACAGCATACAGTAAAACAAGGTAAGAAAACATACAAGTTACTAATAAAACCGAGCCGCAACTCTATAAAACGATATACATTAACCGCTAAGTACAAACTTAAAGAAATGTGTGGAGCACCACAAGAAGCTATTATAAAAAACCTAAATCCACTTATTAGAGGATGGTGTCAATATTATACTTCAGTGATTTCAAGGAAAGTCTTCGAGTTACTAGATAGCGTTATGTTTAGAAAACTATGGAAATGGGCAGTACGTAAACATACAAATAAAGGCAAATACTGGATAAAGAGGAAATACTTTAAAAGGTATAAGAATGATAATTGGAGGTTTATGACAAGTAATGGAAAATATCTTATCAAACATGGAGACCATGCTATTAAGCGGCATATCAAAGTGAGAGGAGCAAAATCTCCATATGATGGAGACTGGATATATTGGAGCAGTCGTAGAGTACCAGATAAGTCACTAAGAGTGATAAAATTACTGAAGATGCAACAGGGTAAATGTAATTATTGTCAGCTATATTTTAGGTCAGAGGACATAATTGAAGTGCATCATCAAGACAAAAATAGGAACAATAATACCATAGGAAATTTGTCTTTATTGCACGGGCATTGCCAAGGTGCGCCAAGGTGCGCCAAGAAGTGCTTGGAGAACAGTTGGTGAAAATCCAACACAAACAAAGTCTAGCCAAAAGTTTGGAACAGACCACTATGTTGCATGAGGTAACGAGTGTAATAGAGCTAGTGGGATGGACAATGCAGGGCACAACGGAAGTGAAGGAGTGGAGTCCCGAAATACCTGAAGACATAGAGGTCGACATGTTCATGGCCATGGAAGACAGCATGAAGGATAACGTAAAGGCAAGTTATCACTCACTCTATCGGGATCTGAGACCGTGCCATGTATTGAAATGGACTTCAAGTGAACTTGGGAGATCCCATGCATTCCTATTAAGGTACGTTGGAACAAGTCAACAAAGGCAAGAACTAGCGGAAGATGCAGGGGAAGTCGGACTGATTGATAGTACTCAGAATGTGGGAAAGCCACGTACAAGGGGAAGCGATCAGCAATATAGTAACTGGAATAGGGATTGCTATGCCAATACAACGGAGGTAGGAATAACATGCGATATAAACTAAACCAGATAGCAGTAAGAGCAAAGCAAGATAAGCGACTAAAATTCACATCGTTAGTCCATCTGATAAATACAGAGAATCTTGCGAGATGTTATAAAGAACTGAAGCGTAACAAGGCTTGTGGAGTAGACCAGATAACAGTGGAATCATACGGAGAAAATCTGAATGAGAAACTCGAAGTGCTAGTAGAAAGTATGAAGAGGAAGCAATATCAACCACAACCAGTAAAGAGGGTATATATACCGAAAGCTGGAAGTAAAGAGAAACGCGGACTCGGAATACCATCGACCGAGGATAAATTAGTACAGATTATGCTGAAGAAGATATTAGAAAATATTTACGAGGCAAACTTTCTGGACAGCTCATATGGATTTCGACCTGGAAGAAACTGTCATCAAGCGGTAAATGCACTAGATAAAGCAGTTAAGTACAAGCCAATAAACTACATTGTAGAAGTGGATATCAAGAAGTTCTACGATAATATACAGCATAAATGGCTAATGAGGTGTCTAAGGGAACGAATAACTGACCCAAATTTGCTGTGGTTAGTAAAGCGGTTTCTCAAGGCAGGGATAGTCGAAGCTGGAAATTATGAAGCAACAAAACAAGGTACACCACAAGGCGGTATAGTAAGTCCTGTATTAGCAAATATATACTTACATTATGTGTTGGATTTATGGATAGAAAAGAAATTTAAATCAAGATCCAGAGGATATATACAACAAATAAGGTTTTGCGATGATTTTGTGGTTTGTTGCGAAAGTAAGGTAGACGCGGAAGAATTTCTGGAATTACTGAAACAAAGGCTAAATAAATTTGGGTTGGAAGTATCTGAAAACAAGACCAGAGTAGTAAAGTTTGGCAAGAGGGAGTGGCAACGAGCGATAAGAGAGAAACGAAGGACGGAAAGTTTCAATTTTCTGGGGTTTACGCACTATGGTGCAAAAAGTCGTCGTGGTAGATTAATGATGGGACATAAAACCTCTAAGTTAAATCTAGCCAGAAAACTAAAAGAAATCAAGGAGTGGTTGAAAATAGTCCGCGGAAGTATTCGACTTAAAGATTGGTGGCAAGTACTGAAGGCTAAATTAACAGGACACTATAACTACTTTGGTATTAGCGGAAATTATTGGTGTTTGAAACAATTTTACACATCAGTAAGAAAGCTAGCATTTAAATGGATAAATCGGCGTAGTCAGAAAAAGAGTATGACCTGGGAACAGTTTGTACACTACGTAGAAGTAAATCCATTACCAAAGCCAAAAATACATTTTTCTTTATATGCATAAGAGGGACGACTGTGAAAACTAATATTGATGAGCCGTGTGCGGGAAATCTGCAAGCACGGTTCTTTAGGGGGAGTTGTAGTAATAAAACTCAAACGAGAGGAGTAAAGCTACAGCTTCTACCGAACAACGAAATAGATTTTATTAACGCTAATCATCCTTTAAATTTAGAGCAGGAATTTGGTAACGGATACATCAAATTGACAGATGGTTCCTTTAACGAATATACTGGCCATTATCAAATAGGAAGCGAAATACTAGATGAAAGCCATAATATGATAGGAGACTTAACTATAGATGGCTACATTCATAGCTTCCATGCAGATACCCACAATATGAATCTTAAATCCTTTACGGAGATAGATTTAAAAGGTGATATAAAGAAGATAAATTCTCTTTACAAGAAGATATAAAGTTACAAAAACTTCTGCATCATTGCTTGTGATACAGAAGTCACTTTTCATTCCACTACAATAAGCTTTAAAATCACTACATTTTACATTACAATAACTTTTTCACTTCTTTTTAGGTCCATGAAATTCACATTATCTTGGTTATTAGAACACTTAGAAACCAATGCTAGTTTAGAAGAAATTACCGATAAATTAACTCACATAGGGTTAGAAGTAGAAGATGTGATCGATAATTCCAGATTGACTGGGTTTATTGTTGCAGAGGTATTAGAAGTCGTACCTCATCCAAATGCTGATAAATTAAAATTATGTAAAGTAAATGATGGAAGTAAAATTCTACAAATAGTCTGTGGAGCAAACAATGTTAGAGAAGGTATGAAAACTGTACTTGCATCTCTTGGTAGCACGTTGCCAGAAAGTGATCTCACAATTAAGTCCACAAAAATACGAGGAATGCTAAGTGAAGGGATGCTCTGCTCTGCTTCTGAACTTGCGCTGGTTCAAGAGGAAAGTGAAGGAATAATCGAGCTTTCCGATGATTATAAAGTAGGGGATAAATTTTTCAATTGTGACCCTGTAATTGATATAAATGTTACTCCAAACCGTGGAGATTGCTTAGGCATTTATGGAATAGCTCGCGACCTTGCTGCAACTGGAATTGGGACATTAAAGACTTTAAGCATTCCACAACTTACCAGCTCCATAAATTCACCAATCGATGTTGAAGTTACTGACGGGGAAAGTTTTATTAGTGGAATATACATCGCCAATGTAAAAAATCAAGAAAGCCCAAAATGGTTAAAAGATAGGCTGGAATCGATAGGAATGCGCTCCATTTCTGCAATAGTTGATATCACGAACTATATTATGATATCTTTCAGCCGCCCAATGCACGCGTATGATGCAAAAAAAATAGAAGGAGAGCTCACAGTACGCAAAGCAAACGACGGAGAAAAATTTGCTGGTTTGAACGGTAAAGAATACTTATTAAACAAAGACATAAGCGTTATTGCAGGTGATAAAAATATTCATGGAATTGCTGGAATTATAGGTGGTAAGTGCAGTGAATGTACTCTTGAAACTACTGATATCTTTTTAGAGTCTGCTTGGTTCGATCCCATCTCTATTACTAAATCTTCAAGGCAGCTCGGCATCTCCACAGACGCTAGTTACAGATTTGCACGTTCAGTTGATCCTGGATTTACTTTTGATGGACTCAACCTTGCAGCTAAAATGATTCTGGACTTATGTGGTGGAGAAACCTCAAGCGTAGTGTCTGCTGGCAGTTTAGATAGTGCTGACACCAAGGTGAGCTTTGATTATCAGGATGTGAACAAGTTTGGAAGTGTGTCTGTATCGCCTGATGAGGTGCTTGATATCTTAACGAAACTAGGGTTTAGTATTGATAAAAAAACCGAAGGCAATTGGAATGTACAAGTACCAAGCTGGAGACCGGACGTGACAATACCGGCTGACCTAATCGAAGAAGTAACAAGGATATACGGCTATGACAAAATAAAAGAAGAACCACTACCAAATAATGTTGAAGAAGTAGATAGTACATACGACAATTTGCGTATTTTGATGACAAACAGAGGGTTTCATGAAGTGCTAACCTGGTCGTTTATGAGTGAATCAACAGCTGAAAAATTTGGTTACTCGAATAAGTTATTTATCATCGATAATCCGTTTAACAATAGCTTTAATATAATGAGACCAAGTATTATGCCAAATTTATTGCAAGTTACTGCTGATAATATTGCCCATGGAATATCTGATCTTGCAATCTTCGAAATCGGGCCGATTTACGATGGTGAAGCTCAGTCTAAGTATGTTTTAAGTGGAATTAGGTCAGGAAATAATTTACCGCGAAACCATTATAATACTGATAGGAAAGTAGATGTTTTTGACGCAAAGGCTGATTGCATAGCAGCTTTGGAGTTTTTTAACGTTAATTGTGATAATTTAACGATAGAGAAAGCAGAAAAAGAACATTACCACCCAGGAAAGTCAGGCACTCTCTCTTTTAAGAATAAAGTAGCAGGTTATTTTGGAGAGTTGCATCCTAATATATTAGATCTTTTTGATATCAAGCAAAAAGTTGTAGGTTTTGAGGTAATACTAGAAAATATTGAAAATTTACCTGTAAGTAGAAAGAAATTTATCGATTATAAATACCAAAGTGTAAAACGTGATTTTGCATTTATAGTAAATAAGGATGTGGAAGTAGGTAACATAATCAATGTGATAAAAAAAAGCTCAGAGCTCATCACAGAAGTTTTGATATTCGATGTATACCATGGAAATAATATAGAACCGAATAAGATGTCTATAGCGTTGTCAGTTACTTTTTGCTCTCCAATCCACACTTTAACTGAAAAAGAGATCCAAAAAGAATCAAGTGCTATAGTTAATTTAGTATGTGAAAATACCGGAGGAACTTTGAGAACTTATCGTTGAGTCACAATCATAGTTTCCTGCCGTTGCTGTGTCACACTTACTTCATCCAATTTATTTCCAATATTGAATTCAATATCCCTGAAAAATCTATCCCACATTCCATGCAAATGCTCTTCTATTTTAGGCCACACATCATTTTTAAATGTTACCCCATCATCAGAAAATAAATTACCTAAAAAGGCTCCAATACCTTCATAATTTGACTGAAAACATTGAAGAAATGTCTCTCCTTCTTTATAAGTATTATGTGCCACATTTAACGCTTTTCTCTCTGTAGTCTCTTTATAAGCATTTGATGCTCCAATCTTTATTGCACCAAACATAACTTTACTCCAGTTCTTAACTTTCTGTATACAACCTTCACTATTTCCTGGTATATTATTTATTATATTTTTTGTCAAATTGTCTATCAAAGGAGACAATAAATTTTGACTAAAATGTTTGATATTATCTTTTGTTTTAATTACAGGATATTTGATGCGTTTTTCTGCTAAACAGTACTCCAGTTCTGCTCTTTCTAATAACTTCTTGATTTCTTTTTCATCAAAAGTTTCAAGCTTGAATACCTTCAGTAAATCATCTTCTATTACTGCAAATTTTATTTTTTCACGAGACGTTAGTTCTTCTTTATAATCATTTTTTGTTTCTTCATTTATCAATAATTCTTTTTTGCCTAATTCTAACTGTTTTAATGCTTTCAGAATTTCTTCATTCCTTTTTAAGAGCACTTCTATTGATCTTGTACCCGGATGCCCTTTTTCCCTGTTATTTTGTTCAGCTTGTAAACGCTTATTTTGATCTTTGAGTGTTTGTTCTAATGTAGATTTTTCTAAATGTCCTTCATCTTGCACGCGAAAAGCTTCAATTATTTCTGCTAGACCTGATTCACCATATTTTCTTAATTTCTTGCATAAACGTAAAACACCCTTTTTTTGTTCTCGAAGTAACCTTTGCACTTTATATTTTTTTATTTCTAAATACATCTTTTCTATAAAGTCATTTATTTTAGCTGAAGCTTCCTTATCCGATGGAACCTTTACTTTTTTTTCTAAATCTTCAAGCTGCTTCCTTAGGCTTTGCTTCTCCTTATCCGGTATATCTGATTGACTTAACTTACCTTGAACTTTTTTCATTACTGATTTTATCAGCCTGCGCTCAATCTCTTGATCATCATATTCGAATTTAAAAAGGTCTTCTAACCCCCTTTTTAAGGTGTCATTTGTTAAGCTACTGTTTTCATGTATTTCTTTTAATTTCTTATATATATCGTTACACCTTGTTTGACCTATTCCTCTTAAACGTTCAATTTCTTCTTTCGCATTACCTAAGGCTTTCTCTGTTGCTTGGAGATGCTTATTTTTATAAATATCAATTACTGTCCTTTTAACTATTTCGCCTTCCTTTATAAGCTTTTTCCATTCCGCCTCATGTACAGAAAATTCATCATCTTTTGAGTCTTCTACTTCCATTCCTGCGTTTTTCAAATCTTCTATTATAATCTCTTTTCTACTTGGTAATTCCTTACCTTGGCTCTCTAATTCCTGTCTCACTAAAGAATTTTTTATCTCATCTTCCAGCGAAAAATCTTCTCCCCGTCTATCTCGCTGAAACTTAATTGCTTGTATAAAGGCAACTTGATAAGCACTTTGTATTAAGTGACTTGTCAAATTAGGACCTATACTATCTACCACTTTCGACTTGAATTCGTTCAATAATTCCTTCAATTTATCATATGTAATCTCTTTCTTTTCTAGCTTTATCAGTTCTTCCATAGTCTTCGCAAATTCCTGAATAGAAGTTGCAAGCACATCCTTGATTTCATTGCGTAAGGGCTTAAGACCATTTTCTAAATTGATGTTAGTTGACAATTTCAGTACGATGCTATGCTCTGAATCCCGCGTCACATCAAACCACTTGTTATTTTCATTTTCATACAAATCTCTAAGCAATCGTTTAAATTGCGGTGGAAATTCTATTTCCATATCCCACGCAATATTTGGTCCAGTAACTTCCTTTTCATGAAAAGACACCTCAATATTTTGATGCTTATTAGAATACCGCCCCATACTTATTTTAAGAGCAGTAACTAAAGAGTGAGATAAATCTCTATTTAAAAGATAAAAAGTAGCCAAAGCAATTGTTGCAGGAACAACTAAGGCTACAAGTACAGCCATATTAACAAAAATTGCTATTGCAGCAAGAACACCATATGCCAATCTTTTTGGCACGCCAGTTTCACTCTTTTTTGTCTTATCTTCCCCTACACTGTCTTGTGTCTTGCTGTTTGCTTGAAATCTACTGCATACGACTAATCCCAGTGCAGTAAAAGCAATATAAGGAAGCATTAAAACTGACAGAGCTAAATTTAATATTTTCTTTTCTGGGCAAGTTCTATTTATTTCCTTAAATATTTCGCTTGATATATTATACCAGGAAGTAAAAAAATCAGAGTTATAATCTTTATAATGAAATATACTGAGTGGAACGTTAAAATTAGCTAACGGCTCTTGTTCTTCCACAGCATCAAAAAATTCTTCTTCCTCTTCTGAAGTAGCAAGACCTAAATTATTCCCTTCTTCTACATTAGAAACAGCTTCCATAGCATCAAAAAACTCTTCTTCCTCCTCCAAAGTAACAACAGATTCTGCTTTACCTAAACCACCACTATTGTTAACAACTTCTTCATAATCATCTGCAACAGCTTTATTCATATTATAACCTTATCCAATTACCTTAAGTATAGCATAAATACTGACAATCTTGCAACTTTATTAAAAATTTAACGCTCAATACTAACACTTAAATCCTGATATTCCTTAGAATAGAAGTTAGTGCCAATTTCTGTATTAATGTCCAAAGATAAGGCAAGGGTCTGCTCTTTTATATATTCACTCCACGTATTTATTGCTTCCTTAATTTTCTCATCTTCTGTTTTGATTGTTACTCTAATTCTATCTGATATATGAAAATCAGCTTGTTTTCTAGTTTCTTGAATGAGCCTCACAATATCTCTCGCGAGCCCTTCTAGAATTAATTCATCATTTAGTTCAGTATTTAGAATGACAATCCCTTTATTGTTATCAAATACAGAGGAATATTCACTGTTTGCTTTTAACAATAGTTCATATTCGCCTTTTTCTATAATATAGTTCTCTGATTCGTCTCCTAGAAATATCTGCTCATTCTCAACTTGCTTCCATTTTCCCTCCTTGACATATTGAACTAGCTTCTTGATTTTGTCTGGAATTCTTTTCCCAAGCAGTGGGAAATTTAGCTTTAACTCTAGTGATGCAATATCTTCAAGTCTGTTTACTAACTTCAGTTTTTTTACATTTACCTCATCTTTTATCATCTCCTGGTACTCATTTGAATCTGCAGCACACTGGATCCCAGTGTCAGCTACTTGGATAACAGGAGAGAACTCTGGGATGACAGAAAGCGGTTCACCTTCAAGAAAACTACAGGAAGACTGATGATAAATGATCATACTGCCAAGCGGCTGTCTGATACGTATATTAAAAGTGTTTCTGATCGAAAGTGCAGAGTTGCACACCTCTCTCACTAGATCCATCTTGGCAATGAGCTGACTATCAAACTTCTCTAATTGTGGAAAATTAGCCAAATGAACAGATGTTTCTTCATACTTAAGCCCTTGCCATATATTCTCTGTTATAAGTGGCAACAAAGGAGCTGCAGCTCTTAGTATGTAATAAAAAACCGTATATAGAACATTATAAGCATCAGTTTTATCCTGATCCAAATCACTTTTCCAAAAACGCTCGCGACTGCGACGAATATACCAATTATTTAGCACTTCAAAAAAGTTCATTAAAATTTTGCAAGCCTCTTGGGAGTTATAGCTGTTCATAGAAGCTTGGATACTTTCTATAGCTTCAAAACATTTGGAAATCATGTAGCGATCAATAGTACTTTGATAATCCTTACAAACTTCAGCTTTAATTCCATCTGCATTTGCATACATAGTAAAAAAGTGATAACTGTTCCAAATAGGTTTTATTACGTTTTTCAGAACATCTCGTATTGAGTTTCCTTCTTTATCGAGTAGCAAATTACCACCACAAACAATAGATCCAGAAAGCATAAGAAAACGCAGTGCATCAGAACCGTATCTATCAAAAACCTCCATTGGATCTGCATAGTTATTCAAACGTTTGGACAATTTTTGCCCTTTTACATCCAAAACAACACCGTGGCATATGCAGTTCTTAAATGGTTCCCTATCAAACAAAGCAGTGGACAATACAAAGAGCGTATAAAACCACCCCCTGGTTTGCGCTATGTATTCAGTGATAAAATCCGCAGATTCAAACCACTCCTTATTTTCAAACGGATAGTGGATTTGCGCAAATGGCATCGAGCCAGATTCAAACCAGCAGTCAAACACGTCAGGTACACGGCGCATAACTGATTTTCCTGTTGGATCATCAGGATTTGGTCTTGTTAAAGTATCGATAAATGGTCCGTGCAAATCGTCTATTTTAACATTAAAATCTCTCTCCAGTTCTTCTATTGAACCATATACATCTACTCTTGGATATCTCGCATCGTCTGATTTCCATACAGGGATTGGCGTACCCCAGAATCGATTGCGTGAAATTGACCAGTCGTGTGCCCCTTCAAGCCATTTTCCAAATTGACCATCTCTAATGTGGTTTGGTATCCAATTAACTCTCTTATTTAGCTCTACCATTCTGCTTTTGAATTTTGTAACAGCAACATACCAAGAAGGCATAGTGCGATAGATCAAAGGAGTGTCAGTTCTCCAGCAGTGTGGATAATTGTGAATATATTGTTCAGTTTTAAACCAATTCCCTTGCTCTTTTAATTTTTTTATTACTGTATCATTGGTATCAAAAACATGAACCCCTGCCAAATCTGAAATTTCAGCAGTAAATTTTCCACTGTTATCAATTGGACAAATAACTGGAATATCATGGCTTTGGCAAAGGTAAAAATCTTCCTCACCAAATCCAGGAGCAGTATGCACAACGCCAGTACCGTCTTCTTCCGTCACATAATCAGCAATAAAAACGCGAAATGCATTTTTTGTGTCTTTAAAATAGTCAAACAGTGGTTTGTAAGAAAGACCTGCAAGATCATTCGCTTTAAGTTTTATATTGCAGTTTTCATATGGAATATTGTTTTGTTCAGAGTGGCTGATAAATTTCTCTAAGTAGCTTTCAGCAAAAATGTATATTTCACCATTCATTGAACTTCCTTCACTACTCCCTGTCATCCCAGTGCCCAGACACTGGGATCCAGAAATAGATTCCAGCGTCACGCGCTGGAATGACATCAAAGGGTGGACTGACACTGCACAATACTTAATATCTTTTCCTATTGCTAAAGCCAAGTTGCTCGGCAACGTCCAAGGAGTTGTAGTCCAAGCAAGTAATTTACACTTTCGTTTAACACTTTTAAATTGCTGTGGGTTTTCTAAAAGCTCAAATGCAACAGTTACAGCTTTGCTAACTTTTTCTCTATACGCGTTATCAAGCCTTGTTTCGAAATTAGATAATGGAGTTTCGCATGCCCAGCTATATGGTACAACGCGCACTGATTCATACACCAGACCCTTATCATAAAGCTGCTTGAATGCCCACATGACCGACTCCATGAATGATTTATCCATAGTCTTATAGTCATTGTGAAAGTCTACCCACCTTGCTTGCCTATTTACATACTTCTCCCACTCTGATGAAAATTTCATCACAGAAGTACGGCAATGATCGTTAAATTTATCTATACCAAACTTCTCTATCTCAGTTCTACCAGATATTCCAAGTTCTTTTTCTGCACCCATCTCAGCCGGCAATCCATGGCAATCCCAGCCAAATCTACGTTCAACCCTTTTTTGAAGCATAGTTTGATATCTTGCAAATGCGTCTTTGATGAAACCAGTGAGTAAATGTCCATAATGCGGAAGTCCATTTGCAAACGGAGGCCCATCGTAAAAGACAAAACAATTATCCTTGGAACGTTCTTCAACTGACCGCTCAAAAACTTTGTTTTCCTGCCAAAATTTTATGATTTCCTTTTCTAACGATGAAAAATCAGGACTACTTACTGTATCAGGATAATGCTTTGACTTCATGTTCGCTATGTAAAACTAAAGAATATAGGGCTTTCTGAAAAATTACAAATTCAAAAATATTTCCGTAGCTCACACCACAACAAACTATTCTGCCGAGCTTCCAATACCTTTTTTTAAGTTTTACTTGCAGTTTTTATTGTTTTACTTAACATTAACCCAAGCTTTAGGGGTATTTTATGGATCAGAAGACAGATAAGTTTCCACAATTTTTAAAAATGTTGTGCTTTGTTGAAATGTGGGAACGTTTCTCTTACTATGGAATGAGGGCACTTTTGGTCCTATTTTTGACTTCTCACTTAGGTTTCACTGATGAGAGGGCCTTTACTATTTACTCATTATTTGCTGCAACAGGTTATGCTATACCAATACTTGGAGGTTTTTTAGCTGATAAGTTGATGGGATTCCGCAACATGGTGTTGCTTGGAGGGATAGTGATGATAGCAGGTCATGCTTGCATGTCATTGGTTAAGTTTGAACCAGGTTTATTATATTTAGGTTTATCTCTAATAGCCATAGGTACTGGTATGTTTAAAGGGAACGTAACTAACTTACTTAGTTCATGCTATGGCAAAGACGATCCTGAACGTAGCAGAGGCTTTACTTTATTTTACGTAGGTGTGAATATTGGAGCAATATTGGCTTCTATTTCATGTGGTTATGTAGCCCACTTGTTTGGCTGGCACTACGGCTTTGGTTTAGCTGGTATTGGGATGTCTATAGGGCTAATCTTTTTTCTCAAATTTCAGAATCTTTTAGGAGATAGCGGCCTTTCTCCTTATCCAGAGCTTATGAATAAGCGCATATTAGGGATTAAAATTTTTGGTATAGTATTGATAGGAAGCTTTCTGTCATCATCAATAATTGCTAAAATGCTTATACATAGTGAATTTTTTACTAATATGCTCATATTTATTGGAATAACAGCTCTGGGCATATTTATTTATATAATATCTAAATTATCAGCAGAACAAAGACGAAAATTAGTGGCATTATCTATTCTTGTGGTATTTTTCTTGTGTTTTTTTGCTTTAGAAATGCAGCTTGGCTCTTTGGTTAACTTATTCACCGAAAGAAACGTTATTAACAATGTATTAGGTATAACAATCCCAGCTTCAGTTTCTCAAGCCATAAATCCTTTGTCAATTATAATATTTGGCTTTCTTTTTGGAACATACATGAAGTTTAAGCAAAAATATGCAACTTCCATGTTTACCCTTGGCCTTCTGACAATGGCTATGTGTTTTTTCACACTGTACATAGGATGTTTAAACTCTAACATTGAAGGTAAAGTAGAATACTTATATTTAATAATTGCTATCTCCTTTATGGGACTGGGAGAATTATGTATTGCTCCATTAGTCCAAGAACAAGCAACTACACTAGCCCCCAAAAACCTTAGAGGAGTAGTGATGGGTATAGTAATGCTGTCATTAGCGTTTTCTAACCTAGCCGGAGTTGCAATATCAAAATTTATGTCAGTTCCTTCAGTAAATGGTAAAATAAATTATTTAGAATCTTTAGAAATATATAAAGAGGGTTTTTTAAAGGTGGGAATATTTAATTTAATGCTCGTTATTGTATTTTTATTCTTCTTCAATTTTATACATAAAGTTGTTACTAACTCATCTTGTACAAAAAATTGATATAGGTAAGCTCAAATTTGTAGGTTTAAGGTACCCGTTCAGCAGAGGTAGCAATTAAACTTTGTAACTTTTGAAAAAGATTATGATTGCATTTTTTCAATACTCTTTGCTTAAGATTTATATTTAACGCTGCTTAAAATCAGTGAAATGCACACCCCAGCAAACTACTCTGCCGAGCTTCCAACACTTTCACATTTACTATTTTGTCCCTGTATTTATCTTGAGAATCATCAATGCACACTGATTGCATATATGGGCTTTTACCAATAATTTGGTTTTGGTGTTTACCTTTTTTATCGCTAAATAGAACAGGTATAGTTTTACCTACCATACTCTGGTTAAACTCAAGTTGTTGCTTACTAATTAATTTCTGTAAACGAAGAAGGCGCTCTGTTTTAACCTCTTCTGGTACTTGATCTTTTCTTTCCGCTCCCGGTGTGCCTGGTCTTGGGCTGTATTTAAAACTATAAGCCTGAGCATATCTAACTTTTTCTACTAATTTCATAGTTTCTTCAAAATCTTTTTCGGTTTCTCCAGGAAAACCAACAATAAAATCAGAAGAAAATTCGATTTCAGGTTTCAATTTGCGAAATCTGTCTATTATTTCCAAATACTCCTCTGCAGTGTGTTTCCTGTTCATCGCGTGCAATATTTTATTCGAACCAGACTGCACAGGCAGGTGAACAAACGGCATGAGCTTTGGCTCTTCCGCATGTGCCAAGTAGAGAGATTCATGCATATCTCTTGGATGAGAAGTTGTATAACGAATCCTCTCTAGCTTTTCAATTTTAGCAATATGACTAATTAATTTTCCTAAATCCCACACTTCCCCTTCGCACTCCCCATGGTAAGCATTGACGTTCTGACCAAGCAAATTGATCTCATTTGCCCCATTTGCAACTAATTTCAATGCTTCACGAAATATTTCATTCACTGGCCGTGAATACTCAGCTCCACGAGTATAGGGCACTACACAAAACGTACAAAATTTATCACAACCCTCTTGTATGGCAAGAAACGCAGAAGACCCCTGGCTATTGCCATAGCATTCATCTGGCAATTTATCAAACTTTGCAACTTCAGGAAAATCAGTGTTTATTACATGACCTTTACTTCTGCTTGCTTTGACTATCAGCTCCGGTAAGGTAGCGATACTCTGCGGACCAACAACAATATCAACAAAAGGAGCCCTTCTGAACACTTCTTCTCCCTCTGCTTGCGCTACACACCCAGCCACCACTATAGTCATTTCTTTTCGTAACGAATGAATCTTCCCAAGCTCTGAGTAAAGTTTTTCTGCTGCCTTCTCTCTAATGTGACAAGTATTCAGTATCACTAAATCGGCTTTCCCTGCATCACTAACAACGTTGAACCCCAAAGGTTTAATTACATTTTCCATTAAAACGGAGTCATAAACGTTCATCTGACAGCCGTAAGTTTTAATATATAGGCCTTTCATATTTGGTATGTCTTTTTCAAAATTTCTTCACCCTACACGTAAATGTCTAACAGACCAGCGCGTGACGCTAGTGAACTTGCTAGCACAATAGATTTTGACAAAATTATACGAAAAACTGGATCCCAGTGTCAAGCACTGGGATGACAAGTTCTCGGCAACCCCTACGTCATACCATCACGGTATCTCTAGATCCCGCTAACAAGTAGCGGGATGACGGTTGTCAGGGTGTCATGAAAGTAGCTAACACTGGCTTCCATCCAAGAGGGCAGTGCCCTCTTCTTGTCATCCCAGTGCTTGACACTGGGATGGCTTTGTTGCATCGCTACTTATGAAAGGCTAACTATAGTTAGGATTATAAGTAACCTATTGAAAATCTTGTTTTTTTGCAATCAATCTGATCAAATTTAAGAATAGTAATTTATTATTTACATTAATAAATTTAATTCTATTGAAAATAGCTAAAGCATTGAAATTCTTGAATTTTAGCCGGATTAGTGAGTGGTAGTGAAATTTCTTTTACTCAAATTTAGGTATTCACTGACCGTTCTTGTTATAAATACCAGAATAATAAGCTACTGATATTCTCCACCTTTTTTATCTTTAATCCATCATAGCTAGCGATGCAATAAAGCCCACTGGGATCCAGATTGGACACTAAGTTGGTGAGTATAAAAGTAGCTAACCTTATGTTAAAACACAATATTTTTGGTGAGGGGTTGCATTAAAAGCTGGATTCCAGACTGGAATGACATCGTCTTAACATTGTACCATATTACAATGTTCGTACAGTTATGTGTCACGCTACTTGGATGACAAGAAAAGGTTTCTAGAATGACGGAAACGAAGTCATACATAGAAAATAGGTTAGGTATTTTCAATTTTTGTTGTATACTCAAATAAAAATCTCACTTTTACAGATGGATACAGTAAAGTTTGTTTTATTACTGCCAACAATATTACTCATGCTAGTTGCTGGTGTTTACCTATCGATTAAACTAAAATGGCTACAGGTATTTAGATTACCATACGCCCTTTCACTCCTTGGAGCTAAAAAAGGAGAAAATAAATTTTCTTCTATAGCCGCTCTGTTTACAATTTTAGGGGGAAATTTAGGAGTAGGAAATATTTCAGGAACTGCTGTTGCTCTAAAAACCGGAGGACCGGGCTCTATTTTATGGATGGCAATAATTATTGTTATCACTTCTGTGATAAAATATGTCACTTGTTATCTAAGTATAAAAACCAGAAAGGAAAAGAACGAACGGTTTATAGGTGGCCCTGTAGCCTACATGACTGATGCGTTTAACTCTAGGAAGGCCACAATTGTCTTTCTAGTTATCATGATGATGGTTTCAATAACAGTTGGTAACCTTGTTCAGGTAAATTCTCTATCAATACCACTTAATATGATAGATGTGCCTGTAGTTGTTGGTGGCATTGTAATGGCCATAATATTTTTTGTTGTTGCAGCTCTCAGCTTAAAAAAAATTAAAATTTTTATATCGGCTATGATACCGATAATGACGGTAAGTTACCTCACACTTTGCGGTATCATATTATTTAAATTTAGTGAAAATATTCTTCCTTCTCTAAAACTAATAACAAGCAGTTTTTTTACAACCAGTAGCTTTAACTCTGGTTTATCTCTAGGTTTGATTCTAGAAATGTTGACTATTATTCAAGTCGGAACTTTGCGAGGTATTTTTGCAACAGATATAGGGCTTGGCCTTGAAGGAATCGTACATTCTTCAATTGTTCCTAAGAAAAATAATAATAAATTTATTATTGAGCAGAGTCTAATTACGATAATATCGCCTTTTATAGTTGCGTTTATAGTGTTTATTACAACAATGGTACTGCTTGTCACAGATTCTTGGGTCACTGATTTAGAGAGCACTAACATGTGCATATTTGCTTTTAGAAAGGCAATGAATTGGCCTTATATTGACTATTTAATTATGGCCATAATGTTTTGTTTTGCTTTTACTACTATTTTTACTTGGTTTTTTTGCTCAAAACAGACAATAAGCTATGTGTCTATGGATAATAAATACACTAAAATCTGGATTGTAATTTTTACCATGATCATTCCGCTTGGTGGGATAGGTAAAGTCCGGTTGCTATGGGATGTTGCTGATATCTCGATTGCTGCTTTGTTGTTTATCAACATACTCGCTATACTCAAGCTAACCTCTCAAGATCCAGAAGTGTTTACTATGAGTAGCAGATATTTGAAGTTGCAAAAACAGAGCTATAGCTAAAGCAATTTAGGCTATGCAGCTGTTGTGATATAAGAGTGATTTCCGCCAAGAAGGATGTCATCCCAGTGCCCAGACACTGGGATCCAGGAATCTTGATTGGCACTAAGTTAGTGAGCATAAAAGTAGCTAATCTTATGTTAAAACACAACATTTTTGATGGGGTTCGTGAAAGGCTGGATTCCAGACTGGAATGACAACTTAAATCGTTTGATGTTACCATAAAATAGCTTGTGTCATCACATTAGTAACACAACCTTCCTTAATAAAAATTCAACCAATGCTTGTGATAATTATATTAGCTAGTATTAGCTAGTATTAGCTAGTATTAGCTAGAACTAAAGGCAGAGGGTTATTAGTGAGGGATATATGGGCACTAACGATACACAACAAGAACACATTTATAATGAGCGCATTCAAGAAATTTTTCCTTTATTTGATAAAATAAAAAAGGAAGACGACCCAATTTATAATGCTAGAGTTGATTTTAACACAGTAAAGTTTTTAACAAAACACGCCAACTGGAATTGGGACGAAGAAGAAAACAAAGATAAAGCATATGGAGTTATTCTTCAGAAATGCGACAAGACAAAGAAAGCTGGACAAGACCTTGAAAGTGAAGTTAAAGAAAGGTTGGAAGAGTATGTTGATGATGTTGCAGGAGTTTCAATATACGGTAATCACGCAAGTATTACGCTGGGAAATAACAAAAAAGAGTTTAAAATCAGCGAATTTTTAAACAGTGATTTTTGTGAGAAGAATGAAATCTCGGGATTTTCAACATTGCATAGTGATGGAAAGAGAGGAATGCATGGTTTTGTTGCCGAGGAAGAAGGGAAAAAAATAAGACATTATGTCGTAACTGATGGTTCATATGAAATGACTTTAAAGTGGTATGCGGAGGGGAAGGAATGTAAGATCAAAATTAAGATTGATGCTAACGGTGTAGACCTTGTTAAAGGTGATGATTTTTCTCTAGAACTGTTAGAAGTAAACAGAGATGTAAAAATAGGTGGTTTATTCTTGCATGAAATACAATTCAGGGAGAAAGGACAAGGAAAAGCGAATGAGATGCAACATAATAAAGACAGTAACGAGCTATCATCTGAAACTACAACAAGAATTGATGTTAATAGAGGTGTTAGCGTTCAAGCTACTGATATAACTCAAAAAAAAGAAGACCACCATTCACATTTTGGACTACAATCTAACAGCAGAAGGCAGTCTTACGATAGCGGAATTGGAAAAGATTTTGACGATAAAATTAATTCTCAGGAGGCTAAAGAAAAGCGTGAGCTTAGACAAGCAGCACGAGAAGCAAATTCGGGAGGTCAAGTTTATAACCTACAATCGCTTTTTGAGGAGAATCCTCAGAACAAAAAAACTCCTCCGCCACTTCCACCTAGAACTAGTTCACTACCACCTAAAAAAGGTGTTTTCGATGAGCAAGGGGGAGCCAAATCTGGAAGCCAAAAACCAGATAGAAGTGAGCAAACACCTAATAATCAGCAAAAAGGTGCAACTTCTGATTCTTCAGATAGTTCTACTTTCACCAAGTCTGTAAGCCACAATCAAGATAATAGGCAAGAAGATGAACGGTATGACAATCCTACATTTGGACATGCTGTACCTGGAAGCCAAAAACCAGATAGAAGTGAGCAAACACCTAATGATCAGCAACAACCTAAAACCCAGCAACAAGAAGGAAATAGCAAAGGCGATCTGTTACAAGACATCAGAAATTTCAAGAAAAACAACTTACGGCACATTGATGTTGATGATAGAAAAGCATCAATTGCAGGAAGTAGAAAAAATAACCCATCACCGTTAGAGACATTAAAGGACATAATTCCTTATTCATCTTCTCCAGATAACAGTGATAACCAAGATGCTAGTGATGCTAAGTGGAAAGAAAGTGAACAGCCGCTCTCTGCTACAGCACTCAATAATAAAAGTGACTCGGGCTATTCATCTCCAACTCATGACAATAATGAACAATCTCAAGTAAATCCTGAACAGTTAAAGAAGAGCTTAGAAAACATTGAACCAAAAGAAATCGGAGATACGAGTGAGTTAAAAGGAGCATTGGAAAACCCGGATAAAGGGTTAAGAGAACCGGCACAACAGGCTACTAAAGAAAATATTCCTAAAGATTCATTCTCAGAAAACATTTTAGAAAAGATAGGAGAAGGTAAACAATATGACCCTATACGTAAGTGGTTAGAAAAAACAGTGGCAGAACGAGAAAATAATGACACTAATCCAACTGTAGATAAAAATAGCGAACTATATAAATTACTAGAGAAAGATGAAGCACAACTGAAAGCTGGAGTAATAGAAGAAGAAAGAGGAGATACTTTAACAGAACACACTGATGGTTATGATCGCAATAGAATTGCATTAGCTAACAGAAATAAAAGACCACTAGATTGGGCTAAACAGGTTGCTGAGTCACAACAAAAAAAAGATACTAACAAAGGTATTTCAATATAAATTGAAGTTAAAATAATTGCTTAGCAAACAATAGGTTTCATGTAATGGTAACCCTATAACGGAAGAGTAGGAGCCGCGTAAGAACAATACGAACACTCCAGCTAGGCCTTGTATATTGCATCCCCCCGCCCTATTTTTCCACTCTTCTGATGCTAAATAATACTTAATTTCTTGTTCACTGAGACGTTTAAATTTCACTATTGTAACCACAGTCTTGATATGTTGTTTAGATTGATCGGGAGTTAATAGACATACACTGGTGTATACTCTATGCCTTCTTCCTGATAACAAGCGGATACATTTTTCTGCTTGCTCAACGTTTTCAGCTTTGAGCAATATCCTTCTACCACAAGCAACAACTGTATCAACACCAAGCACAAAGTAATTTGGATTTGAGCTTTGTATTTTCTCCGCTTTACTTTTTGCCATACGGATTGAGTAATCCTTCGGAAGTTCCTTTTTTAAAGGGGCTTCATCTATATCTGCTGGCAAAATTAAACCTGGCTCAATGTTTATTTGTTTTAGTAAAGCTATACGCCTTTCCGATGATGAAGCAAGAATAAGATTATTTAGAGATCGTTCTGTCACTTGTACCTTTAAGCCTTCTAATGATCCTACCCTTTCTCGCATTCCTATCGTAAATGCTCATCTCAACTAACACCCTATCCCCTATAATGATGCGTATTTTACTTCTTCTCACTTTCCCTGATACATGACAGATAATCTCATGTTCATTGTCCAGTTTCACTCTAAATTCTGCTGCAGGTAGTAAAGCAGTTACTGCCCCTTCCACTTCAAAAATTGTTTTCGATTTCTCGTCTTTTATCATATGTTATATTATAATTTAATAATCTTTTTTAGTCTACTATAGATTTTAAATTATTATCAACAAAAAAGACCTTTTGCGCCCCACTTAAGTTGCAACTTAACCCCAACCATCTTCACAATGATACCCTACCTACGTTTCTACTCTCTGCCACCTTCTCAATAGAACTTATAGGACTTATGTTGAAAGATAAATCATTATCACAATTTTCTTCATCGCTATCAAGTCCACTATCAACGCTTAAAGATCTGAGTAATGTTGTCTTCTCTCTCAGTGGAACATAAGACTCATTATCAACGCTTGAAGATTTGGATAACCTTTTCTTCTGTCGTGGAGCATTACCAGACTCATTAGAAATTTCTCCCGTTAATTGATTGTTGAAGCTCCTTTGTTCATCAGCACGAATTTTTTCTTCCAGTCCATCAAGCATTCCTACCAATTCATCACCCCATTCATTTTCTTCTTCTAATAATTGTTTACACTTTTCTTTCTCACGCTCTAGCTCGTTTCTTAACTCTTCGACTTTATCTTCATCTTTAGTGAGTTCAAGTGTAAGCACCTTATCTCCTGGAAATTCCTCGTACTCGTTTTCTAGCTCTTCAATGTTGAGTTTTAGTCTCTCTTCTCCAAGTGTATCTTGTAAATTGCTATCCTGCCTATCTGATTCTTTAATCTTTTGCCCAATTTCTACTTGTACCTTATATTCCTGATCTAATTCTCTTAGCTGATCTTTCAAGCGCTCTTTCTGCTGGCGTCGTTCAACCATTATCTGTTCCGCATCTTCTCGTGCTTGATTTAGCTCTTTTTCCAAATTCTTCTTTCCTGCATTAACAATTTTCAGCTCTTCCTTTAGCTTTCTTTTTTCTTCATATACACCTTTAAGTTCTTGTGCTTTCCCTTGTAGCTCTTTTAACACACCTGCTAATTCTTCATTTTTTTGTGCCAGTTCAGTTTGCAATTACGTGTTTTTTTGCTCCTCTTTTTCAAACCTGTCTTGTAAATCGCTATTCTGCTTCTCTAACTTTACAATTGTTTGATTAGCTTCTGCTTGGGTTGTTTCTAGTTTCTCCTGTAGTCGCTGATTTTCTTGTATTAATTCATGGTGCTTTTTATTTATCACTTGCAACCCTGCTTCTATTTCTCGCTTCAATTCAACAGCTTCTTTTTTCAAATTTGACATTTCTTGCTTCAATTCAACGTTTTCTTTGGACAGCATCCGATTATTTAAAATCAATTCATCCATTTGTTGTGAAGCAACTTCTGTCTGAGTTCCAGTGTGCTGTAAATTGACTTCCGTTTGAGTTTCGATTTGTTGTGAAGCAACTTCTGTTTGAGTTGATGCATTGCTATTAATAGAAGGAGGAAGGCTATTGTCAGCATCAACTTTAGGGTCTAATTCCCCCTCTGGTTCCTTGCGATAGGCCACTATAGATTCATTTTGAAAATTGTTATTAGCAGTAGGCACAACATCAGCAGCCTTACCCTTTTCTAGTACAGCATCATATAAGGAGAGACTTTGAATATATAATTCATCATTTTGCTTTATCAATTCTAAGATCTCCTCCGATAGCACAAAATCTTCATCATTAAATTTTAGTACTTCAGTTATGCCATCGCTACTCACATTCATAATCATGGTACACATTTCGGATCCATCCTTTACAGGCCATAACTGCATTATGTGTTCTGAGTTTAGCTTACTTTATATATTCTGAGTATTCTATAGAATCTGTTAAGCAAGTAAGTAAAAACGATCCCCTTTCTCGCGCCTATAGCTAGTGCAGACTCAGTTTTCCTGCGTCATACCGCGATTCATTCGCGGTATCTCTAGATCCCGCTAACACGTAGCGGGATGACGAATTTGTCGTTTTTTAAATTGTCGGTAAACCAGAATTACTTTAACTATAACAAAATAGAAATAAGTTGTTGTAAAAAATTTTTCATGGTAAAATTATTTATTTTCACCATATGTTTAAAGGAATTATCACGGATATCGGGACTATAACTGATACTACCACTCACTCCAACTCTGATCAAATTTTCCATATCAAGACACAAAATTTATCCTCTATAAATAAAGGAGATTCAATAGCTTGCTCTGGTGTGTGTTTAACTGTTGTTGATATAATGAGCGATACATTTACAGTCCAAGCATCTCAAGAAACTATGAAGGTTGCTAACTTAAATACGTGGAGAATAGGAAAAAAAATAAATCTCGAACAAGCAATGAGATTAAGCGATAAGATCGATGGCCACCTGGTTCAGGGTCATGTTGATGGGATAGTAAAATTTTTAACAATTAATCAAAATTTAGATTCTCATGAAATCAAACTATCGTGCCCACAAGAATTAATTAAATTTGTTGCAAAAAAAAGCTCCGTTACACTAGATGGGGTTTCCCTCACAGTGAATTCAGTTATTAATCAGGAATTTACAGTAAATATCACTCCCTATACATGGGAAAATACGACTTTTCAGTACAACAAAGTAAATGATTATTTGAATTTAGAAATTGACATGATCGCTAGGTATTTAGATCAATTGATGCAGCATAAATACAATTAATTTTACAACCTTGTTATTTACAACTATTATATCTTGAAAACCATATAGATATAAAACATGCTTTTCGATAGCCTAATTATCTTCATTGTTGTTCTATGCGTAATAATCTCGGTAACTAGAGGCTTTATAAAAGAGCTATGCGCACTAATGTTTCTATTTTTATCGGTCTTTCTGACAGCTAATCACTATGATTTTTTCGCTCCAAATTATAGTAAATATTTTGATTCTAAAGTTACACTAAACATACTTTCTACAATCTCTGTATTTATTATACTTAATCTTATATTCATGATAATAAATAACTGGCTAATGTACATATTATCACCCATAAGGTTGGGGTTTATCGATAGAGTTACTGGAATCTTTCTCGGAGTGCTTAAAGGAATATTGCTCTCTTATGTATTATTTTTTGCTGTGCACTTATATTGCTACACAGTATATGACAAAAAAGAGGGAGAGTATAAAATAGAAGCAGAAGACATATTGCCTAATTGGATAATAAATTCACACTCTTATCAGGCTTTATTTGTGACAGCAGAAGAAGTAATTGACATGTATGTACCAGAGTCGTTGATACTAAAAATAAAAGAGATCGGTGGAGAAATGGTTGATCAAGAAAAACCTAAAAACAATAAAAAAGAAGAGTAAATATTTATTTATAAATATTTTCATTGGGAGTATTCAAAAAGCCATATGTGTCAGGTTAAGAGCACAGAATTTTTTACTGGAAATATTAATTTTGTTTTAGCAATAAATCAACTTAAGGTCATAATATCTTGACATTTATTTAATGTTGCTATATAATAGCTATGTACATTTTGTGTACTATAGCAATAAAATTACCTTGTAATAGGTGTATTGGACCCGAGGGCAGTACTCGGCGCCTCCACCATGTTTTTTAATTATACGGGGGCGATTAAGGATCGACATGCATAGTAAAGATGGTAGCTTTGCTCGGTTAGACACCACCGCTAAGAGTTCATAATTTAAATGCAAACGATAATTTTGCTGCTGAAGAATATCGTGTTGCTGCTTAATTTAGCACAACCGGTTTATTACTAAAGCACGGTTTAGGGAACGCCGGGTAACAGAAGTTCCCCCAAAATTTACGTATGTGAAAGTTATATGGAGCAAACAGATTACAAAAAACTGCTTAATTCTGCTAAGTTTCAAGTTATCAAAAAGACTTTAGATGTTATATCAGGTAATGGTTTTATCCCTCACTTAGAAATATTATTTTTCACATATTTTAATGGTGTGACCATGCCAGATCGTTTGAAAAAGTCATACCCTACTCAAATGCTTATTATATTACAGCATCAATTCTATGATTTAAAAGTTTCTGAGGATAAATTTAGCGTCAGTTTGAGTTTTCAAGGAAAACAAGAGCGAATTACTATACCGTTTTTTGCTATTAGTGAGTTTCGTGATAAAATTTCAGGAGATGTTTTAATATTTGACAAAATCAGTATCGACTCTGGTAAAGAATACAAAAGTGAAAAATGTACTGAAAAACTATCAAACGGTAGTATTATATCCATAGATCAACTGCGTGATGAGTAACTGCTCATCTTTATAAACAAAAAATATTAATAGAAAAAAGTGGTCTAACTTAAGTAATAGAATAGAGGGTAGATAAATATGCTAAATCTTTAATTATTTATTAACGCAGGTGGCAAAATTTTTCTTACATATCATCAACTTCCTTTATTGAAAAATTCAGAAAAATGTTGTATAATTATTAGTAGACTTTGGTAAAACATATGACAGATTCAGGAATTAGTATAACTTTTGACCCAAAAACTTCACATAACCTTACTAAGTTAGCTGAAATCACCAAGGAATCCGTTCAAGAACTAGCAAAAAGGTTAGTCATCGAAGGAATCGAGTGCGAAGTAGAAGATATTGCGTTATATAAAACTATTAAGGAATGTGAGGATGTAGACTGGAATACAGTACTATCTGAAAGGGAGAGGACATAAACTGAAATACGATATTGTCTACTCAAAAAACTTTACTGAAAGAGATTTTCTAAATCTTCCAAAAACAATAAGATCAAGGATTACAAAAGCGATAAACGAGCGGCTTACAACTGATCCAATTAAATTTGGTAAACCATTACGTGGCAGGCTAAAAGGGTATAGAAGAATAAGGGTTAGTGATTATCGAATTATTTATACTGTAAATATTGCAAAACATAAGGTATTTGTTGCTACAGCAGGACATAGAGACACCATTTATGAGAAGGCTACTTGATAAACATTAAATATATTTTTATACAGCCCTCCTTCCTTTCTTTATTGAAAAATTAAAAAAAATGTTGTAAAATAGCTATAGTAGTAGACTTTGGTAAAACTTATGGTAAATTCAAAAGTTAGTGTAACTTTCAACCCAGAAACTTCGCAGCATCTTGTTGAACTAGCTAAAGCCACCAAGCAGTCTGTTCAAAAATTAACAGAAAAGCTAGTCAAGGAAGCAATCGAACTTGAAGCGGAAGATATTGCATTTTCCAAAATTATTAGGGAGTTAAATTCTGATGATGCAGAAGAAGTAGAGGATAGTGAAGACATCTGGAAATAAGCAATACACCATTAAATATCTAAAGCATGTTCTTAAAAGAAATTTGCCTTCCTTGCCGGAAGATGTAAAGCCAAGTATTAAAGATGCAATAAAAGAGTATCTTGAGACTGATCCTATTGGTAACGGTGTGTTGCTACGCAAGAGATTAAAGGAACATAGAAGAATAAAAGTTGCTGATGATTATCGTATTGTCTACCGTGTAAATACTGTAAAACGTATAGTAATTATTGTTTCAATAGGACACAGGGACAATATTTACAAGCAGGCAATATTGGACCTACTGAAACATTAAATATATTTTTATACACCACTCCTTTCTTTATTGAAAAATTAAAAAAAATGTTGTATAATTATTAGTGGACTTTGGTAAAACATATGGCAAATTCAGGCATTAACATAGCTCTTAGCGAAGAAACTTTAAAGCATCTTGCTGAATTATCTGAATTTACTAAACAGCCCGTTCAAGAATTAGCAGGAAAACTATTTAGAGAAGCAGTTGAGCTTGAAATGGAGGATTTTTTAGTATCTAAAATTTCTGATGAGCGTGATGTTGAAGGTGCAGAAACAGTTGATTTTGAAGATATTAAGTGGGATTAGAGCGTTACAAGGTTAAGTCTCTAAAGAGTGTTGTTGAAAAAGATTTACCAAACCTTCCAAAGATAATAAGGCTAAGAGTTCAAAAGGCTATAAAAGAACGTCTTACAGTTGACCCAATAAATTTTGGTGAACCACTGCATCATAACTTAAAAGGACGTAGAAGGCTAAGAGTTGGTGACTATCGTGTAATTTACAGAGTAAATCAATTAGATCATATAGTAACTATCACAGAGATAGGACATAGAGATGATATTTATAAGAAATAAATATCAACATTAATATATATTATACACTCCTCCTTCCTTGTCCATTCTCTACTTTAGGTGGCTTTGCGCAGCTCAAAAAATGAAGTTTTTTTTGGTTCAGCAAAAACAACATTTTGAGTTTGAAAAGGCTAAATACTTGTCTTTTATATAACTTTCGTGTAATAGATATGTATGCATCCAATCATATATCTACTCAATACGTTACTTGATCTTTATAGCTTCATTCTAATATGTTGGGTTGTCCTAAACTGGCTGGTTAAACTTAATATGGTGAACATATATAATGAAACTGTCAGTAGCATAATGCACATCTTGAACCAATTGACATATCCACCACTAAAGATTATTAGAAGATATATACCACCGTTCAACGGATTAGATTTATCTATAATGATATTGCTAATAACAATTCACTTTGTAAAATATACAGTAGCTTACTACTTTAGGTAGATGTTAAAAAAATATCTAAAATCAGCAATATATCTATCCCTTTTAATATATATATATATATCAGTTTTTAGCTATAACTATAAAGATCCTTCCTTAAACACGGCTACAAATGAGGAAGTGACAAATTTAGGTGGAATAGTAGGTTCATATTTAGCTGATATATTGGTTCAATTTCTCGGATTAACTAGTGTTACAATAGCTACAACCATAGTTTACTTGTTGATCTTCAGGCCAGCAAAAAGGCTGCTGAAAATTCTCTGTTTAATATTAATCAATTTAGGGATATGTGCTATATTACCACAACTTTCGCTAGGCGTCATTGCAAGGTACAGACACAGTGGAATAATAGGGAATGTACTCGTTAATCACTGTCCGTTTTATGTATTTGTGATAGTAACATCAATAGGTCTTGTAGGATTGGTTGGTTGGAAGAGAACAATTTACTCTCTATTCTTCTTATGTAAAAAAATAGCTTGCTTATTTGTAAATGTTCCATTCTTCAGATCACATAAAACTGCTGAATATTCAGTTGCACCATTAGTAGTAGAAGAAAAACATAAAACTAAAATCACTACTAAACAACAACCAAAAGAAAGACAGAAAAAAGCCACCAAAGAAATTTTCAGTGAGTTCGAATTTCCAAGCATTCATTTACTTTCCAAAGCAGAGGAGTCTTTGCAGAGAAAACAGCTGAATGAAATGGAGAGCAATAAAAATTTATCTCTGCTGGAACAAGTCCTGAGTGATTTTGGCGTGCAAGGAAAAATTATCAGTGTATGCTATGGGCCGGTTGTGACTTTATACAAACTTGAACCACAAGCTGGTACGAAATCTGCAAGAGTAATTGGCCTTGCAGATGACATTGCACGTTCGATGAGTGCACTCTCTGCACGTATTTCAATAATTCGTGGGCAAAATGCTATGGGAATAGAGTTGCCGAACAAGGAACGGGAAATTGTAATGCTGCGTGATTTGCTTGAATCACCAGAATACCAAAATGCAAACTTAAATCTTCCAATTGCGCTTGGCAAAGAAATAAGTGGAAAACCAGTTATTGCAGATCTAACTAAAATGCCTCACTTGCTCGTTGCTGGAACCACAGGGTCTGGTAAATCAGTTGCGATTAACACTATGATTCTTTCACTCGTTTATCGATTAAGTCCTGACGAATGCAAGATGATAATGATCGACCCCAAAATGCTTGAGCTTTCAATATATGATGCAATACCACATCTAATAACGCCAGTAGTAACAGAGCCAAAAAAGGCTGTAGTCGCTCTTAAGTGGATCGTGAAAGAAATGGAAAACCGCTATCGCATGATGTCGTATTTGAATGTACGCAATGTTATAAACTATAATCAAAAAATCACAGAAGCGATGAATAGTGGAATAGAATTGGAGCGCGTTGTGCAGATTGGCTTTAACTCAACAACAGGTAAGCCTTTGTTTGAAAAAATACCAATCAAGATGGAAATATTTCCGTATATTGTAGTGATCGTGGATGAAATGGCAGATTTGATGCTTGTTGCCGGCAAAGAAATAGAGTGCTCTATTCAGCGTTTGGCGCAAATGGCCAGAGCTGCAGGAATACATATCATAATGGCAACACAACGTCCATCCGTGGATGTGATAACAGGTGTGATAAAAGCAAACTTTCCAACGAGAATCAGTTTTGCTGTTACTTCTAAGATAGATAGCCGTACAATACTTGGCGAACAAGGGGCTGAACAATTGCTCGGCATGGGTGATATGCTTTATATGGCCTCTGGTGGTAAGATTATTCGAATTCACGGCCCATTTGTGAGCGATGATGAGGTGCAAGATATAGTTGATCATCTGAAAATGCAAGGTGAGCCAAATTACATGGAGGAAATTACCAAGGAAGATGAAAATTCTTCTGTGGAATCAGAAGGTGAAACAGAGGATGAAGAAAACGACCTTTACAACCAAGCAGTGGCCATCATTCAAAGAGATCAAAAAGTTTCAACCAGTTACATTCAGCGACAACTTAGAATAGGCTATAACAGAGCTGCAAACATCGTTGAAAGAATGGAAAAAGAAGGTATTGTCAGTGCTCCAAATTATTCAGGAAAGAGAGAGATATTGGTGGAATAACAGGGCTTCTGAGAACGTTCATGCGCGTTAAGTTAGGCCATAGATGGGTATCTTAAAATTTGCTGCAAATGCAACTTTCTTGGCTATCTTTTACAAAGTTAAAAGTTGTCTTCCTTAAAAATATGATTGAATAATTGTTAATAATAGTGTATAATTATTAACGTTTCCTAACTGTACTTATTATGGCTTTTTCAAAATTTCTCGATCCAAAGTTAGATTTAACATTTAAGAAAATCTTTGGTACTGAAAAAAATAAGAATATTCTTATCCATTTTTTAAATGATATTTTAGGATGTACTGAAGTCAATACTATACAAGAAGTAGAATTCTTAAGCACCATTATGGACCCTGAAATTGCCTCTGATAGACAAAGTATAGTTGATGTTCTTTGCAGGGATTCTAGTGGGTCAAGATATATAATTGAGATGCAGCTCGCTCGCGACAAGGGCTTTGAAAAGCGCGCACAACTCTATGCTGCTAAGGCTTACTCAAGGCAGGCTGATAAAAATTACATTAATTTAAAGAAGGTTTTCTTCATTGTTATTTCCAATGGTATGCTATTCCCTGAAGAGGTTGAGTATATTTCTACTCACAATATACGTGATATAAAAACCAACGGCCATTACTTAAAAGATTTTCAATTTGTCTTTATAGAATTACCTAAATTTTCAAAAAGCAGAGTGGAGGAACTAGAAAGCACAATAGAAAGGTGGTGCTTCTTTTTTAAGCATGCAGAAGAAACGACAGATGAAGATCTAAAGAAAATTGCAGAGGAATCACCAATAATAAAGCTAGCATACGATGAATTAGACAAGTTTCACTGGAGTGAAAAAGATCTCCTAGCTTATGAAGAAAGAGTGATGGATCTACAGAAAGAAGAAGCCATCCTTGAATACAGACTTGATCTTGCTGAAGAGAAAGGTGTACGGAAAGGAAAAATTGAAGTCATAAAAGCAATGCTAGCTAATAATGTTGATGTCAACACTATTGTTAAGTTTACTGGCCTCTCCATGAGTGAGATCAAAGAATTGCAGAATTAAGTGTGAATGGTTACAAAAATACAATAAGCATTTTTCTTCATGTATTTCGTAAGTACCTTAATTTAAGTTTTCGCACTTTCAAAAAGCAAGTCAAACGAAATTATTAAAAGATCAATACATAATGACAATTGATTTAATAATAATTTAAACATTTGGAATGTAAAATTATAATATATTAATTAACTAGGGGGTTAAAAATGGGTATAACTAAATGGGTACTTGGCTTTGATGAGTCAGATATAACAGCATTGCAGGAAAGTCAACAAATTGATGCTGAGCAGTTTGAAAAAGTTTTTGGTGCATTAAAAGAATGGCAAGAAGCTCAAAAGATAGATGCTAAACAGTTTGAAGAGGTATTTAGTGCATTAAAAGAATGGCAAGAAGCTCAAAAGATAGATGTTGAGCAGTTTGAAAAAGTTTTTAGTGCATTAGAAGACAAGATTGGTACTAAGCAGTTTCAAGCTATGCAAGAGCACTTAAACGTCCTGCAAGAAAAAGTGGAAACACTTGCAGAGGCAGTAGCAGATCAACAAAAAATAATGGCAATTTGTATCATAGTCAGTGCTGTTGCCGCAATAGCAATAACTAGTTTTGTTGCATTCTGTATCTATCAGGGAGTTAAGCTTGATAAAGAGAAGAAAAACGACTTATCTAAAGATACGCCAGACGCAAAACTTAGTAATGTAGATACTACCGATGGTACTGAAAAACTACAGAATAACTTAAAAGTTGCAAACATATAGCTGCATAACACTTTTCTTGAAAAGGTGTTACGCAACTTGTAACACCTTACTCTTCTCTTAGTCTGCGTAGGTTTTTTTGATAGCAAACATATCACTTTTTAGAAAAATATTTGTATTGTAAAGTTAGTAAAGATTCTGGTTTACTTAAAGTTTGTTAATTGCTATCTTTTAAAACACGATATTTACTATAGCACCATATGCTTAGGGTTTTTTCTAAAATTTTATTTATATTAATGTTTTTGGTTTCTAGCTTTTTTACTGTGCATAGTGCTGAAGCTAAATCTAAGCTCAGTAAGAGATACATACCTCCTGGTAACCCTGGTGGTGCAAACTTTCATACAGATGAGGATTTTGCTGAGTCATATAAACTGTATGAGAAGCGTAGGGAATTGCTCAAGAAAAAAAAATTACAAGATCGAGCTATAAATAAAGAAGATCTAATCAAAAAATTAAAAGAGAAAAAAATTGCTAGTCTTGATAATGAGCCAAATGACATGGAAGCTTGCATAGTCGACGATGAAGAGAGCACTATGATAAATCAGCATGGTATTAATATCGCACGTTTAAGGGGTGCTGTATTTATAGATCAAGAGTCAGTTTTCCAGTATGAAAATAAGCAGCATGAAAGTGAACAACAAGAAGAGAAGAAAGTTACTTCAACACGAGAAAAGAAAGTTTCTCCTATAAATGTCACTATAAAAGAAACTCCATCAAGAAGAACGTGCTCACATGATTCTATTGCTAATTTGGATAACGTAGATGCTTATAGTTTGAATGGTTCAAGTTCATTTGGCAGTGTAGCTGACACAGTAAAATAGTATCACAATATTGGCCATTAATAATATGCTAGATAAAGACCTGATATTGAATGATAATACATATGAATTATCGCAGATTTCCAGGCACAAAACTCATGTTGTAGAAGTTGGAAAAGTAAAGATAGGTGGAAATAATCCTGTAGTTGTACAATCTATGGCGCTTGGCGTGCATATAGATTCTGATAGTATAAAAAGTAGCGCAAAACATTATGCAAAAGAGATAACAGAACTAGCACGTGCAGGTTCAGAGTTAGTACGGATTGCTTTGAATTCAGAGGAGGTAGCAAGAGCAATACCTTATATAGTAGAAGAGATAAATAAAGAAGGCTTTGACGGTAAAATATTGGTAGGCTGTGGTCAGTATGAGCTAGATAAATTAGTTCAAGATTATCCAGACAACATCAAAATGCTGGGTAAAATTAGGATAAACCCAGGCAATATAGGTTTTGGCAACAAACGTGATGAGAAGTTTGAAAGGGTTATAGAGTATGCAATAATGCACGATCTTCCGGTTAGAATTGGGGTAAATTGGGGTAGTCTTGATAAATACCTTTTGCAAAAATTGATGGATGAAAACTCTTCGCTTAGTAATTCAAGGCCTTCTGATGTTATACTGCGCAAAGCACTTGTAATGTCTGCTCTTGATAGTGCAAAAAAAGCTGAAGAAATTGGTCTAAATTCAAACAAAATAATCATTTCATGTAAAGTTAGCAAAGTACAAGATTTAATTTTAGTTTATATGGCACTTGCAAAATCTTCCAATTATGCGCTGCATTTGGGTTTAACTGAGGCTGGTATGGGCAATAAAGGTGTGGTAAATACCGCAGCAGGGCTTACTTATTTATTGCAAAATGGCATTGGAGATACAATACGGGCTTCTTTGACTCAACGTCCTGGTGAATCGCGTACTAATGAAGTGGTGGTGTGTCAGGAAATATTGCAGTCTATAGGCTTGCGACACTTTAACCCTCAGGTTAATTCATGTCCTGGTTGTGGGCGCACGAGTAGCGATCGTTTTCGTATATTAACTGAAGAGGTGAATGGCTATATAAAAACTCATATGCCGATGTGGAAGAAAAAAAATCCAGGTGTAGAGCATATGAACATTGCTGTTATGGGATGCATAGTAAATGGTCCTGGAGAAAGCAAACACGCAAATTTGGGAATCAGCTTACCTGGATATGGAGAAAAACCTGTTTCAGCAGTCTATAAAAACGGCAAATATTTCAAAACTTTACAAGGTGATAATGTCTCTGAAGAATTTAAGGCAATTATTGATAATTATGTGAAGAAGCATTACACGTAACCTTTCACGGTTAATTAATAGATAAATCGCAAATAAAAAAGAAAATTAAACCTTGTTTTTCTTTTTTCGTTGGGAATGTTCAAAAAAGCATACGCGTCAAGTTAAGGAAAAGTGTAAGTAAAGTTGATAGAGTGAAGGAAAATAATAAGGTATAAATTCTCTTGGATATATGAATGAGAGAACTTACAATGGACAGAATAGCTTGCTTATCAAAAGACCTCAATGAATTCTTTAATGAAAAAGCAGACGAAATATCAATTGCAGTAGGTTTTATAAAAAGAAAGAGAAAACTTAATGGCTCATCATTCATAAAAGATATGGTTTTTGGTAACATAGGAGTTGATGATTGCAGCATAGAAACAATGTGTCAATTACTAAACGAGGACTCGATAGATATAACAAAACAAGGTTTGGATTTTAGATTTACTGAAGAAGCAGTGGAATTTATGAAAAGGATGTATAATGAATCTGTGGTTCTCTTTAAAAATATCTTGCAAGTTGATTGCAAAATCTTACAGCAATTTAATAGTGTTAAATTATTGGACAGTAGCTATATTACTCTACCTAACAGTATGGAAGAGATGTATAAAGGTTATGGTACTAGCTACAGTGGCTATGAAAGCAATACTAAGTCTGGAATAAAGTTACAATTAGTTTTCGATTACATGAATCAGATAATAGACCAACTTAATTTAACGGAGGGAATAAGATCAGACCAGGGATATAGGAAACATTTAAGTAATATATCAAGCAATGATTTGCTAATATCTGATCTCGGTTATTTTGTGCCAAGTTCTTTTAAACAAATCAATGAAATAGGAGCTTATTTCATAAGTCGTTATAAATCCGATACCAACGTATATGATGTAGAAACAAATCAAAAAATGGAGTTATTAGAATGTTTAGAGGATAAGTTATTTTTAGAAAACGAGGTATTGTTAGGAAAAGAAGCAAAAATTAGAGTAAGAATTATATGTCAGAAACTAACTGAAGAACAGTCTATAGCCAGAAGAAGGAAAGCTAATAGATTAGCAAGATCGCAGGGATATACATCCTCTAAAAGAAATCAAAAATTGTTGAACTGGTCAATATTTATAACTAATGTTCCAGAAAATAAAATTAGTGCTGAGCAAGTATTAACGATTTACAGAGTAAGGTGGCAAATTGAGTTATTATTTAAATTGTATAAAAGCCATATCAGACTTGATAAGCTAAAAGGAAAGCCATGCAGAGTATTATGTGAACTATATGCTAAATTGTGCGCAATTCTTATATTTCACGGCATAGTTGTTTGCACAGAAGTGAAAAAGAATACAGAACTTAGCTTAACAAAGGCATTTATTGAGCTAAAAAGACGGGTTAGAGAGTTATTTTTAGTATTAACCAAAATTAATAGTTTAAAAGCATTTCTTAAAAAACTCACTATAACTTGGTCGCGATTTTTATTAAAAGACAAACGTAGAAGGGCTAGAGTATCCACTTTAACCTCTCTAAATTTGCTCACAATCTCTTAACTTGACGCGTATGGTTCAAAAAAGTGTGTCAAACCGAAAAAAAAGTAATAAATTGATATAAAAAAAATGGAGGTTTGACTGACCTTACCCAGAAAAAGTGGAGAGAAAGTTTGGAATGTTTTTCACAAAGAGAATGATGAATCAAAATGCTCAGGAATGCAATAGTTAATAGTGACGTTGTTTGTTATAAAAAATTTCTATATATTCAAATATAGCAGTTTTGATATGCTGTTTAGAGTGCCGAGAGGTGTCTATTGGTAACTCCCTTTTTAGAGAACTGAAGAAGCTTTCCACAACAGAATTGTCGTAACAACAACCTTTATAACTCATCTATGTTTTTTATGGATAAGAGATATTGATACCCTTGCGCAGTATATTGTGAACCTTGGTCACTGTGCAGCAGTAGATTTTTAACAGGTTTACGCCTATTAATGGCCATTAATAAAGAGTTCATAACCAATTGTTTATTTATTGCACTACTCATTAACTACCATACGTGAGAATTATTGCTGCCAAATATAGCCATCCCTCCTTGGTTTTGATGTAAGTATAGCATTTCTCATAATAGTCCGAACAGGTCATAGGAAGGCAGAATCAACAGCACGACGAAAGGATTCGAATAGAGGAATGTTTTTCCTGGCTCTGTTTTTTATAGCAAACCAATGATGCTCAATTTTGTTGAAATCTGGAGAATAAGGCGGCAGATACAAAATTTCTGCACCAACCCCTTTAGCAAGCTCGATAATCTTATCAGACTTATGAAAAGTAGCATTGTCAAGAATGACAGTCTGTCCAGGTTCCAAGATCGGTGTCAAAAATTGCTCAAACCATCCATTAAAAACATCCATATTACAGTGGCCTTCAAAGGTTAACGGAACAACTATCTTTCTTCCACTTAAGGCTGCAACCATACTGATTCGTTGAGTTTTCTTTCCAGATTTTAAGGCATAAAACCGCTGTCCTTTCTGGCAATATCCGTAGGGGTAGTCTTCGGTGTTATCAATGCCAGACTCATCTATATACACTAAGTTTTTAGGTTCTTTTGTCGCTATAATTTTCAAAAATTCAGCACGTTTTTCTTCGTTTCTTTCCTTGTATCCATATGTCTTTTTTTGCGCGTAAATTCAATTTTTTTAAGGGCTCGATAGATCGTTTGGATACTAACGTTGTTCCAAAGTTTAGCCATTTCCGATAGAGTCTTTCCTCCGTGTTCTCTGGCAAATTTGGCAAAGGTATCCCAGTCGGTAATTTTGTGATTGTAACCCCCATTTCCAAGTTTTTTTGATTGAAAGTCTCCTGTTTCTTTTCTTCTTTGCTGCCACTCCCATAAAGTAGTTCGTCCAATCTTAAATCTTGCTGCCACTGTTTCTCTGCTTTCTCCTTCGTCTAGCGCTTCCATTGCTTTTTTTCTTAAATCATAACTATATGCTGCTGGCATTCAACCTCCTTATCATCATCTACCCTTATCCTATCACATCCGGACTTTTATGGAAAGAGCTCTAAGAGGTTGTCCGGAAACAAGTAAAAGGCTATAATATCTGAAATTTTAGTACGGGGTAAAGATGAGAAAAAAGTATCCAACAGATCTAAGCGAAAGGGAATGGGCAAGAATAGAAAAACACTTCAGAGTATCATACAAGAAAGGAGGAAGGCCGCCAAAGTATAGCAAAAGAGAAATATTAGAAGCAATTTTCTATGTATTGCGTACAGGGTGTCAATGGCGGTATTTACCAAATGATTTTCCGCTATGGAAGACTGTGTATGAGCAGTTCAGGCAATGGAAGAAGCAGGGAATTTTTGAGAAAATGAATTATGAAATTACAAAATATAGTAGAAGAAAAATAGGAAGGAATGAGCAGCCGAGTGCCTGTATAGTAGATAGTCAATCTGTAAAGACTACAGAAAAGGGGGGATCAAAGGCTATGATGGAAGTAAAAAAGTAAAGGGTAGAAAAAGGCATATAATTACAGACACTCAGGGTTTTATACTAGGTTGTTACGTAGGCGCTGCTAACGAAAATGATAGAGATGGTATTAAAATAGCATTAAACAATATGAGAACAAAATATACTAAAGTTAAAAAAATGTGGGCTGACATGGGATACCAAGGAAGAAATTTAAAGAATCACATAAAGGAAGAATATGACATAGATATTGAAATTGTTAAAAGGCCTACATGTAGATTTTGGGTGCACAAAGATACGCCACCTGAGCTACTACCAACAAGAGAACAAGGGTTTAAAGTACAGCCAAGAAGATGGGTTGTAGAAAGGACTTTTGCTTGGGTTAATAGGAATAGAAGGCTATCGAAGGAGTATGATTTACTCACAACATCCACTGAGAATTTCATATACCTAGCTATGAGTAGGGTTATGTTAAAGAGGGAATATGCTTGAATTTACTTGTTTCCGGACAACCTCTAAATTGCACAACAGATGATGTCATTCCAGTGCTTGACACTGGAATGGCTTTGTTGCATCGCTAGCTATGATGGATTAAAGATAAAAAAGATGGAGAATATCAGTAGCTTATTATTCTGGTATTTATAACAAGAACGGTCAGTGAATACCTAAATTTGAGTAAAAGAAATTTCACTACCACTCACTAATCCGGCTAAAATTCAAGAATTTCAATGCTTTAGCTATTTTCAATAGAATTAAATTTATTAATGTAAATAATAAATTACTATTCTTAAATTTGATCAGATTGATTGCAAAAAAACAAGATTTTCAATAGGTTACTTATAATCCTAACTATAGTTAGCCTTTCATAAGTAGCGATGCAACAAAGCCCACTGGAATCCAGAAATTTTGCTTATAACTGAGCTGATGAGCTAAAGGTAGTTGTCTTACGCTAAAACAAACGTTTTTAATTAAGTTGCATAGAAGCTGGATCCCAGTGTCTGGGCACTGGGATGACACCCCACTGGTGGGAATTGCTCCCAAACTACAACGTTCGTACAGTTGTGTGTGTCTTCCCATGGAGATTGCTCTCAAATCATAATGCTCATGCAGTTGCATGCTCGACTAATTAACAGAAAAATCTATAATTCAGTTTACGTATTTTCTTATCTCAGCCAAAATCTTATCAGATTGACTTTCGTCTGAATTTAAATCATCTGCAAGGTGTGTAACATATTTTCCTCCAGGGCCAATAAGGTACATTATTGAAGAATGGTTGATTTCTTCTTCTCCACCAACTTTGCTAGCATATACTTTATACTTTGCAATTACTTCGTCTATTTTTTCTCTTTCACCAGTTAACATTTGTATTCTGTGGTCAAATTGCTGCTGAAATTCTTTAAGTCTTTCCGTGCTATCGCGCTCAGGATCGACTGTGATGAAGAATGTTTGTAGCTTGTTGTTAGTTTTCTCATCTAACTTTGCAAGTGTTTCTGAAATTATTCCAAGGTTCATAGGGCAAATTCTTTTGCATGAGGAAAACCCAAAGAAAATCATCATGTATTTATCTTTAAAATCACTACTGCGCAAGATCTGTCCGTCCTGATTAATTAAAGAAAAATCTCCGCCTATCTTAACTTCTGCGTTGTGAATCGCTGCTGGGGCAAATATGCCTTTTTTAGTGAAATAACAATAACCTAAAAAAACAACTGCTAATGCTACTAGCATATTAGATAACAATCTTATAAACCTTACCATTAGGGTGCTCTCAGTAAAATTAAATTGTATCTTTATTGGTTGATCTATTCAATATATTTATTCCAAAGTGTATTGTTAATTTTGTCTAACAGTTTCTTATGTTCATCAATTTCTTCACTATTTGGTGAATATTCTCTGGGAGTTAGATTACGCACTTTATGCTGAACGAACGTGGAGTTACTGTCCTGATTGCATTCATTATCAAATAGAAAGGTTTGTAACCCTCCTGTAAGTTCAACATATACCTTTGCAAGCAATTGAGCATCAACTAGTGCTCCGTGCAATTCTCTATTCTCTAGCGATATATCAAAACGCTTACATAATGCATTCAAAGAAGCAGGTGATCCTGCGAATTTTTTCCTTGCAAGAGGTAATGTATCTAGCACTCTATCTGAGGAAATTAACCCAGCATTCAGCTTGCTTAACTCCATGTTAAGGAACTTAACATCGAATTCAGCGTTGTGAATTACCAAAATATCATTAGATATAAAGTCAAGAAATTCAAGTGCAACATCTGAAAATAATGGTTTATCTTCTAAAAATTCTTCACTAATACCGTGAATCTTAAACGAGTGATAAGGTATATCTCTTTCTGGGTTAAGGTACCGATGGAATACTTTACCTGTTGGAATACGATTAATTAATTCCACACACCCTATTTCAATAATTCGATGACCAGATTCAGTGTCAAGACCTGTCGTTTCAGTGTCAAGTACTAGTTCGCGTAGCTTGCTTTCCATGGTTAACTCTAAATAAAACTAATCTTACTTGTCATTTGTCTTATCGTTACTTGTCTTTTTATAGTGAATAGAAACAAGCAACCAGCTTGGGTCTGATGAATTAACATTTTTTTTGAATTGCCATACATCCTCAACTTTATTAATAGTGGATGTACTACCTGATATGATATCTCCTTCATTGTTCTTAACGAAGTTAATTTGCTCTGAAAGGAAATATACTGCAATAAACACTACATTTTTTATTAGCTTTATTTCTAAAATCTTTTGTGAAACGATAGAAACAATTATAGACTCGTGCATCTCTTTACGATGTTTAATCTTTTTTGCGAAGTTGTTATATAAATCTTTATCCAAGAGAGATTCTAACTGGGACAAATTTCCTTGATTGAAATATTTTATTATTAATTCAAAAGCTATGCTTGAACCTTCTATAAAGTGGGAAATAGAAAAATCTTTGTTTTTTTTTAATATTTGTTCATAAGTAACTTTTATTGAATTTTCATCATTGCTATCAATGTAACCCTCAATGTTTTCTACTACATCTTCTCTACTTCGGCTTACATCCAATACACTAGTTAGCTTTTTTAGGTTGAGGTTGGCTGATCTTCCTAAAGAATTATACAAACGTGAAAAAATGAACGCTGCTAATAAAGCATATATTACAAGCTCTATCATAGTAACTCAACTCCTTGGCATATAAAGTATCCGAACATTATTAATTATTAATGAAAATATGTTTTTCATATCAACTTATAATCAGGTTTGCTATTCGTTTGTAAATGAATATATTATATAAGAAAGTATTAAATATCTCAACTTAATTAAAGGAGACGTAAGAAATGCCACAACAAAAAATGAGAATTCACGGTCAATATGTTAAAGATCTATCATTTGAGAATCCGAATTCGCCATTCCTTTCTTCTAGTAAAGCTCCAGATATTAATGTAATGGTTAATATCAATTCAGCAAAATTAGAAGGGACGAAAAACAAAGAAGAAGTGAATGAAGAAAAATCTTTCCATGAAATTACTTTGCATATAGAAGTCAAAGCAACGGTAAAAGATGAAGGCATAAAAGATGGCGTAGCTTTCATTTGTGAGACGAAATATTGTGGTATTTTTTCAATAGAAAATTTAAAAGAGTTGAGTGAGGAAGAGGTAAGACAAGCTTTGTTTATTGGCGGACCTACTTTTCTTTTCCCTTTTGCAAGAGAAATAATTGCAAGAGTTACAAGTAGTGGTGGATTTCCCCCACTGATGCTAGATCCTATAGATTTTGAAACTATGTATGAGCAGCAAGGTCAACAACAAAAAAGTAACGGTAGTAATTCCAATTTTAACTAATATGATGTAACTTGATGAATAATTCTTTAAACGCAAAAACGACTTTAAACATTGACGGGAAGTCATACAACTATTTTAGCCTAAGTAGTGTTAGTGAATTTTTAGGAATAGATGTGACTAAATTGCCCTGCTCACTTAAGGTTCTGCTTGAAAATTTATTGCGCAATGAAGATGGAGTAAACGTAAAGCTGGATGACATAAGAGTGCTAGCAGACTGCGTTAATAAACACACTAATCACGAAATTAGCTATAAACCAGCAAGGGTGTTGATGCAAGATTTTACAGGGGTTCCTGCTGTTGTTGATCTAGCTTCAATGCGGAGCTATGTTAAGAAAAATGGAGGAAACCCGAGCAACATAAATCCGTCTGTACCGGTTGATCTTGTGATTGACCATTCTGTTCAAGTAGATAGTTATGGAAGTGTTTCCGCATTCAGTAAGAATGTTGAGCTAGAAGTAAAAAGAAATTTGGAGAGATATCAATTTTTAAAGTGGGGGGAATCGTCCTTTACAAATTTTAGAGTAGTGCCGCCTGGCACAGGGATTTGCCACCAAGTGAATCTTGAATATTTAGCGCAAGTTGTGTGTAATAATGATGGAGTCATATATCCTGACACTTTAGTTGGTACTGACAGCCATACTACAATGGTTAACGGATTATCAGTTCTTGGTTGGGGTGTTGGAGGCATAGAAGCTGAGTCTGTGATGCTTGGTCAACCAATTAGTATGGTGATTCCAGAAGTAGTTGGATTTAAATTAATTGGCAGATTGCCGGAAGGAGTAACTGCGACTGATTTAGTGCTGACGGTTACCAATATCCTAAGAACAAAAGGCGTTGTTGGTAAGTTTGTAGAATTTTATGGTGATGGTTTAGATTATTTATCTTTGGCAGATAGAGCCACTATAGCAAACATGGCCCCAGAGTATGGTGCAACTTGTGGGTTTTTTCCAATTGATCAGAAAACACTCGATTATTTACATTTAACAGGGCGACCAGAAAAGCTGATTAAGTTAGTTGAGGCTTATGCGAAAGAGCAAGGATTGTGGCGTGGCAATAATGAGTTAGCATTTTTTGACGCACTAGAACTTGATTTATCGAGCGTGAAGCCAGTAATGGCTGGTCCTAAAAGACCACAAGATAAGGTTTTTCTTTCACAAGTGGCAGAGTCTTTTTCTAAATCATTTTCAGTTAATGAGTCAAAGGAAAGCGATAAACTCCAAGATGGAAGTGTAGTTATTGCAGCAATAACAAGCTGCACTAATACCTCAAATCCAAGTGTGATGATTGCTGCAGGTCTTGTAGCTCGTAATGCAATTAAACTTGGATTAAAATCAAAGCCTTGGGTTAAAACTTCTCTTGCTCCAGGGTCACAAGTTGTAACAGAATATTTAGAAAAGTCTGGATTGCAGGTAGATCTAAATGCTTTGGGTTTTAATCTAGTTGGATATGGTTGCACAACTTGCATTGGGAATTCTGGTCCACTTAATAAAGATATAGAAAATGGCATTAAAAACAAAAACTTAACCGTTGCTGCAGTTTTATCTGGCAATCGTAACTTTGAAGGAAGAATTCATCCGTTAGTCAAAGCTAATTACTTGGCATCTCCGCCACTTGTTGTTGCATATGCACTTGCTGGTACTGTGCAAATTGATCTGACAAAAGATTCAATATGCAAAGATAAGAATGGAAATGATGTCTATCTCAAAGATATATGGCCAACAAACAATGAAATCGAAGATTGTGTTAAAAGTGTGGTAACACGTGAGATGTTCATACAAAAGTATAAGGATGTTTTTTCTGGTGATGAACATTGGCGAAAGATAAAGTGTGAAAAAAGTGAAATCTATAATTGGGATGCAAACAGCACTTACATACAAAATCCGCCTTATTTTGATAACTTATCACCTAAAAATAATAAAATCGATATAAAGGGTGCACAAATATTAGCAATGTTTGGCGATAGCATAACTACTGATCATATTTCCCCTGCGGGAAATATTGCCTCGAGTAGTCCTGCCGGTCTATATTTAAAAGGGCTTGGAATTGAACCACAGGATTTCAATTCATATGGATCTCGTCGTGGTAATCACAATGTAATGATGCGTGGGACTTTTGCTAACATTAGAATAAAAAATGAAATGGTTAGCACCGAAGGTGGATATACAAAATATATTCCTTCTCAAGAAACTATGCCAATTTTTGATGCGGCGATGCGCTACAAGGAAGCTCTCATCATTGTGGCAGGAAAGGAGTATGGCACAGGTTCAAGTAGGGATTGGGCAGCAAAGGGTACTTTATTGTTGGGGATTAAAGTTGTAATTGCAGAAAGCTTTGAGCGTATACATAGGTCCAACTTAGTTGGTATGGGTGTTCTTCCACTTATATTCCAAAATGGAATAACCAGAAAGATATTTGATGGTAGTGAGGTAATAAGCATAAAAGGTGAAATAGTGCCGAGTGGAAATCTAGAATGTATCATCAAAAGAAAGGATAATTCAAGGCAATCAATTCAACTCAAATGCTGTGTACAAACCGCAACTGAGACTAAATACTTGATGTGTGGTGGAGTGTTGAGCTACATACTTGCACAATCTTTTTGATTTAGTGAAGTTATTGCATGGACTTCTTTTAGCCAGCCCTGATCCCTTTGTAAATAGCAATTTGCTCTGCGCAAAGTTATGATATAATTTCACCATACATATGGTGTCGGAGTATTTTTTGGAGATAATTATATATGATAAGCTCTATACAAGAACCTAATGAACTCAGAAAACGTTTACAAGGATTTTATCGTACTGATGAAAAGAGTTATATACGTTATCTTGTAGAAAAAGCAGAGCTTTCGGCTGATTCAAAAAATAGAATTTATAATATAGCAAAACAAGTTATTGAAAAAATCAAACACAATAAATTAAGTATTGTAGATTCCTTTATGCAGCAATACTCGCTTTCCAATGATGAAGGAATAGCGCTTATGTGTCTTGCTGAGTCACTACTTAGAATACCAGATGATTATACAATAGACGAGCTAATCAAAGATAAAATTGCCAATCAGGAATGGAATAAATATTTAGGGCACTCTTCTTCGTTGTTTGTTAATGCTTCCACATGGAGCTTGATGATAGGTAGCAGTATATTGAGAGATAATGAAGGCGATTCGAAGTTCTATTACGCAATTTCTAAGTTACTTAAGAATTTAGGAGAACCGATCATTCGCAAAGCAGTAAAACAAGCAATGTCTATGCTTGGTAATCATTTTGTTGTTGGAGAAACCATAGAAGAAGCTTTAAGGTACGCAAAACTAGATGACAATAGTAAGTTTTTATACTCTTTTGATATGCTTGGCGAAGCTGCTCACACAACTGAGGATGCAGAAGAGTATTTTAATTCATACATGCACTCAATAAAAGCTATAGGTGAATCCACTGAAATAAATGATTGTTTTAAATCCCATGGAATTTCAATCAAACTTTCTGCTTTACACCCACGTTATGAATTTAGTCAATTTGGCCGAATTGCTGGTGAGATATTCACTAAGGTTTTAGAGCTCTGCCGCGAGGCAAAAAAATACAACATTTCACTATGCATAGACGCAGAAGAAACAGAAAGGCTTGAAATTTCCTTAATCTTGTTTGAACAATTACGGCTTGATGAATCACTTTCTGAGTGGGAAGGGCTCGGCTTGGCTGTACAAGCATATCAAAAACGTGCTTTATCTGTTCTTGACTTTGTAGAGGATGTTGCTATTCGATCAAATCATAAAATTATGGTGAGGCTTGTAAAAGGTGCATATTGGGATTCAGAAATCAAGTGTACGCAAGAATTGGGATTAAATGATTACTCAGTATTTACAAGAAAAAGCTATACTGACGTATCTTACCTCGTGTGCGCACAGAAACTTTTGAGTAAACCAAACAGCTTTTACCCATGCTTTGGAACTCATAACGTCTATACTTTTGCTTCTATCATGGAACTTGCTGATAAAAACCACCCTGGATTTGAATTTCAACGCTTACATGGAATGGCAAAAGACTTATATGATTATGCAATGTCAGAGCTTGCAACAAATGTTAGCTGTCGTGTCTACGCACCCGTTGGGGAACATAGTGACTTGTTGCCTTATCTTATAAGACGCCTTCTTGAAAATGGAGCTAATAGTTCGTTTGTTAATCAAATAAGTGATCCTAACGTTAAAATCGATGAGTTAATTTCAGATCCACTGGAAAAAGCTATAAATTTTAATTATGAACCTCATCCAGGCATTCCATTACCACAAGATATTTTGGGACCAGAAAGAAAAAATTCCTTGGGGATGGATATTAGTGATTCTGTGATAGTCTCACAATTTGCAGATGATATAAAGGGTTTTAGTGAAAAAAAGTGGCAAGTTGGACCAATAATTGATGGAAAAGCACTATTTGATAATGCTGAATTTATCGAAGTAGTGAATCCTGCACATTTGGAAAATGTAATTGGAGAAGTGTCAAGTGCAACAAGCGATCAAGCTTTAAACGCTCTTGAAATAGCACATAGTGCTTTTGCTAAGTGGCAGAATGTTTCAGCAGAAGAGCGCGCTAAATGCCTTGAAAAAGCTGCAGATTTGCTTGAGGAAAGGATGAAAGAGTTAATTTACATTCTGATTGTGGAAGCAGGAAAAATTTTATCCGATGCAATAGCAGAAGTAAGAGAGGCAATCGACTTTCTGCGTTGTTATGCAATGATAGCAAAAAATGAACTGAGCGACTGGAAAAAATTGCCGGGCCCAACAGGTGAAGATAACTTCATCTTTTTTGAAGGCAGAGGAGTTTTCTTATGCATATCACCGTGGAATTTTCCGCTCGCTATCTTCATTGGGCAGGTCTCAGCTGCACTTGCAGCAGGTAATGCAGTGCTGGCAAAACCGGCAGAGCAAACGCCGATTATTGCCTACGAAGCTGTTAAGATACTACATGAAGCTGGGATACCAAAGAATGTGTTACACCTCATTCCTGGGGATGGTGGATATTTAGGCAAAATATTAGTTCCAGACAATAGAATTGCCGGAGTAGCTTTTACTGGCTCAACACAAACTGCTCAAATAATCAATAAAATGCTTGCAAATAGGGATGGTCCTATCGTACCACTTATTGCTGAAACAGGAGGGCTCAATGCTATGATAGTTGATAGCTCTGCTCTCTTAGAGCAAGTGACTACGGATGTTTTGCTTTCTGCGTTTCGCAGCGCTGGCCAACGCTGTTCTGCGCTTAGAGTGCTGTTTATTCAAGAGGACATAGCAGAGAAGCAGATAAAAATGATATGCGGTGCAGCGCAAGAACTCAAGATTGGTGACCCAATACAACTTAGTACTGATATTGGTCCAATAATTGATAAAGCATCTATCGATATGCTAACTCAACATACGCAAAAAATGTCAGAGGATGAAGATTCAAATCTGTTATTTAAAGTACCCATGGATACAAATTCTCATAATGGTTATTTCTTTCCTCCATATATTTATGAGATACAAAAAATTTCGCAATTAAAGCAAGAGGTATTTGGTCCTATTTTACATATCATACGTTTTAACAAGTCACAATTAAATGAAGTTATAAGTGATATAAATAGTACTGGATATGGGCTTACGTTTTCTTTGCAGAGTCGTATACAAAGTCAAATTGACACTATAAGTAAAAAAATATCAGTTGGAAATGTCTACATCAACCGTAACCAGATAGGTGCAGCAGTTGGGATACAACCATTTGGTGGTAGAGGACTATCTGGCACTGGGCCAAAAGCTGGTGGTCCTCATTATTTACAGCGTTTTTCTACAGAAAAAGTTGTAAGTGTTAACACTACAGCATTTGGTGGTAACACTACACTTATGTGTTTGGATTAATTTGCAGGCCCTAATTTTTCTTACCCCTAAACTAGACGTTCGTGCAGTTATGTACACAGCGCTAAAATCCGAAAAGGACCAGCTCATGCACTGAAATAAATCGTATCCGTTCAGCCAATGGCGTCAACTTAAGAACTTTCATTAGCAAACTCTCCTAAAGACATGATGGCGTTTAGGCTTATCTACTTTATTGCGGCTGTCCCGGTCGGATTTTAGAGGTTGTCCGGAAACAAGTAAATTCAAGCATATTCCCTCTTTAACATAACCCTACTCATAGCTAGGTATATGAAATTCTCAGTGGATGTTGTGAGTAAATCATACTCCTTCGATAGCCTTCTATTCCTATTAACCCAAGCAAAAGTCCTTTCTACAACCCATCTTCTTGGCTGTACTTTAAACCCTTGTTCTCTTGTTGGTAGTAGCTCAGGTGGCGTATCTTTGTGCACCCAAAATCTACATGTAGGCCTTTTAACAATTTCAATATCTATGTCATATTCTTCCTTTATGTGATTCTTTAAATTTCTTCCTTGGTATCCCATGTCAGCCCACATTTTTTTAACTTTAGTATATTTTGTTCTCATATTGTTTAATGCTATTTTAATACCATCTCTATCATTTTCGTTAGCAGCGCCTACGTAACAACCTAGTATAAAACCCTGAGTGTCTGTAATTATATGCCTTTTTCTACCCTTTACTTTTTTACTTCCATCATAGCCTTTGATCCCCCCTTTTCTGTAGTCTTTACAGATTGACTATCTACTATACAGGCACTCGGCTGCTCATTCCTTCCTATTTTTCTTCTACTATATTTTGTAATTTCATAATTCATTTTCTCAAAAATTCCCTGCTTCTTCCATTGCCTGAACTGCTCATACACAGTCTTCCATAGCGGAAAATCATTTGGTAAATACCGCCATTGACACCCTGTACGCAATACATAGAAAATTGCTTCTAATATTTCTCTTTTGCTATACTTTGGCGGCCTTCCTCCTTTCTTGTATGATACTCTGAAGTGTTTTTCTATTCTTGCCCATTCCCTTTCGCTTAGATCTGTTGGATACTTTTTTCTCATCTTTACCCCGTACTAAAATTTCAGATATTATAGCCTTTTACTTGTTTCCGGACAACCTCTTAGAGCTCTTTCCATAAAAGTCCGGATGTGATAGGATAAGGGTAGATGATGATAAGGAGGTTGAATGCCAGCAGCATATAGTTATGATTTAAGAAAAAAAGCAATGGAAGCGCTAGACGAAGGAGAAAGCAGAGAAACAGTGGCAGCAAGATTTAAGATTGGACGAACTACTTTATGGGAGTGGCAGCAAAGAAGAAAAGAAACAGGAGACTTTCAATCAAAAAAACTTGGAAATGGGGGTTACAATCACAAAATTACCGACTGGGATACCTTTGCCAAATTTGCCAGAGAACACGGAGGAAAGACTCTATCGGAAATGGCTAAACTTTGGAACAACGTTAGTATCCAAACGATCTATCGAGCCCTTAAAAAAATTGAATTTACGCGCAAAAAAAGACATATGGATACAAGGAAAGAAACGAAGAAAAACGTGCTGAATTTTTGAAAATTATAGCGACAAAAGAACCTAAAAACTTAGTGTATATAGATGAGTCTGGCATTGATAACACCGAAGACTACCCCTACGGATATTGCCAGAAAGGACAGCGGTTTTATGCCTTAAAATCTGGAAAGAAAACTCAACGAATCAGTATGGTTGCAGCCTTAAGTGGAAGAAAGATAGTTGTTCCGTTAACCTTTGAAGGCCACTGTAATATGGATGTTTTTAATGGATGGTTTGAGCAATTTTTGACACCGATCTTGGAACCTGGACAGACTGTCATTCTTGACAATGCTACTTTTCATAAGTCTGATAAGATTATCGAGCTTGCTAAAGGGGTTGGTGCAGAAATTTTGTATCTGCCGCCTTATTCTCCAGATTTCAACAAAATTGAGCATCATTGGTTTGCTATAAAAAACAGAGCCAGGAAAAACATTCCTCTATTCGAATCCTTTCGTCGTGCTGTTGATTCTGCCTTCCTATGACCTGTTCGGACTATTATGAGAAATGCTATACTTGAGCAGTTGTATCAGTATTAGTGTCAGCGGCAGCACTCCCAACATGAGAAAAAGAAATAAATAATACTATAAAAAGAATATTAAAAACTTTCCTAGGGTTCATCTCTATACCTTAAATTTAGATATTGCAATTATACCTAAAATACTATAATTTTTAGTAAAACTAGCATAAAGATTGAATAACAAACGGTGCCACAAAAGTAGTTGATACACAACTGCACAAATATTGTAATATAGACATAGTAAACGATATTATTCCAGTGCTTGACGCTGGAATCCAGACTTTAATTGTTATATTTGTAAATAAGTCTGGTAAGAATAAACGTTCATCTCAAATGCAGTATTTTTGTTGAAATAGCTCAACTGGATCCCAGTGTCAAGCACTGGGATGACAGCAGTCCTACGTCATACCGCGATTTATTCGCGGTATCTCATCAGCTAACAAGTAGCGGGATGACGGTTGTCGTTTAGCCATAAACATTAAGAAATTTACCAAATGAAAAAAAAGGCAAAAGAAGCCCCGTGGTTGGCTAATTACTTACATTATACTTTCAAGTATGGCGTTTTTTTATTCTAAATGCTTAATAACCGCGATTCAGTTGCTTTTAAACCGCAACTAATCTAAATTAGAAACATTAAGAAATTTACTAAACAGGAAAAAAGGCAAAAGAAGCCGTAGGGTAGCTAGTTATTCACTATCCATTTTTTAAGTTGGCGTTTTTTTATGTTTTAAACGCTTTATAAGCGCGTTTCAGCTTATGTAGGTAGAAGTTTGATAAAGACATAAGGTGCACATAGTGCAAAAAATTAAACATGAGACGCCAGATACGTGAGTTTTTTTGTCATTTAATCTGTACAGAGAAGATAAATAAATAGCTTCACTTTCATGATAAGGGGGCTGGCAGAGTTTGTCAAGTAAGTTTTTTCGTTTCTAACGGTTGTTGCCAAAAACTATACAAGAAGTCTTTTAAGATCAATCACTTATCTTCAAGGCTTGAATAAAAGCATTCTGTGGAATATTTACGTTCCCTATAGAATGTAACCTTTTTTTACCCTTCTTTTGCTTTTCAAGTAGTTTCATTCTTCGCGTTACATCTCCACCATAGAGTTTAGCTGTTACATCTTTTCTGTATGGGTTAATCGTTTCTCTGGCAATGATTTTTCCGCCCACTGCCGCTTGAATCGCGATTTTGTATTGCTGACGTGGTATTAAATCCTTCAAGCGTGCACATATTTCACGCCCTCTTTTTTCTGCCCTACTTTTGTGAACGATACAAGCCAGTGCATCTACGGGCTCTCCATTAATTAAAAAGCTTAATTTATCTATTTGGCTTACCAGATAGCTGGAAATTTCCCAATCTAAGCTTGCATATCCTTTGGAAATTGATTTTAATCGATCATAAAAGTCAAAAACAACTTCAGACAGTGGTAACTTATATCTTAACAATGCTGTTGTTGTGTTACCAATGTAAGATAAATCCTCCTGTTCTCCCCTCCTTTCTTCACATAGAGATAGAATCTCTCCCAAGTATTGATCAGGAACCATTATGGTTGCGGTAATCCACGGTTCTTCCACAATTTCAATTTTTGTTGGATCTGGCATATCACTTGGGTTATGAATATTCAAAATTTCACCACTTCGTGTTGTAACCCTATATATAACACTTGGCGCAGTTGCTGTTAGGTCTAAATCAAATTCTCTCTCGAGCCTTTCTTGAATAACTTCAAGATGCAACATTCCCAAAAAACCACAACGAAATCCATAGCCTAGTGCATTTGAAGTTTCAGCTTCGAAGGTAAAACTTGCATCATTTAAATGTAACTTTTCTAGAGCTTCCCTTAAATATTTAAAATCATCCGTTTTGTGAGGGAAAATGCTACAAAATACCACAGGATGCACTTCTTTAAATCCAGGAAGTGCTTCACTACAAGGTCTCTTTTCCTCAGTGATAGTGTCCCCTACCTTGCAGTCTGCCACTTCCTTCATTGAAGCAGTTATAAAACCAACTTCACCCGCTGAAAGTTCACCCGTCATCACTTTTTTAGGGGTGAAAATACCAATATTGTCGACTTGATATGTAGCATTATTAGACATCATAACAATTCTCATGCCTTTTTTTAGCACTCCATTTTTAACTCGCACTAAAATTACTACTCCTAAGTAAGTGTCATACCAACTATCAACCAAAATTGCTTGCAATGGAGCATTTACATCACCTTGAGGAGCTGGAAGTTTTGCTACTATTGCTTCCAGTACATCTTTTATTCCAAGTCCAGTTTTTGCTGATATTAAAACTGACTCACTTGCATCAATACCGATTATTTCCTCAACCTGGAGTTTTACCCCTTCTGGATCTGCAGCAGGAAGATCAACTTTATTGAGCACAACTATTATTTCATGGTTGTTGTCAATAGCTTTATATACATTTGCAAGGGTTTGTGCTTCAACGCCCTGGCTACTATCTACCACTAAAAGTGAACCTTCGCACGCTGCTAAGCTTCGACTTACCTCGTAAGAAAAGTCAACGTGACCTGGGGTGTCCATGAGATTTAGGCAATATTGATTACCGTCGTTTGCCGTATAATTGAGTTTTACCGTCTGTGCCTTAATTGTAATCCCACGTTCGCGTTCTATATCCATTGAATCGAGTATTTGATTGGTCATTTCTCTTGCTTCAAGGCCGTTACATTCCTCTATTAAACGGTCAGCAAGCGTTGACTTACCGTGGTCTATATGCGCTATTATTGCAAAATTTCTTATGTTGTTCATTTATGGCTATTTTACTTAAGTAGAACCATTTTACATTTTAAGTGTTGTGAGGGCAATCCTTTATTAAGAGACTATTTACTCCTTCAACATAGACGACACTTTTTTCGAGCAGGAAATCACTTTATTAACCATATAGTTTTCATGATTATTATCTATTTTAGGCAACTCATATAGATAATTTACCATCATCCCGGCTGACTGACTAATACCCTTTTCAGAAGTATCCGCCATCCAGTTTAATTGTTTTATTGATGCGCCATTGCTTAAATGAAAATGCGCCACCGGGTCATAAGTATTTCCATTACTATTATTCACTTTTAGTAAATAATATGCACATAGTTTAAGCATGTATTGTTTAGTTTCATTTGTACATTCAACATTAGTTTTTAATTGCTCTGCACTTTCTAAAATTTCTGCACTAGATTGTTTTATATTTAGTTTGCCCAATAAAGTGACATCTTGGTTTAGATTGTTTTTTAGCCATTTCGTAAAGCCAGGTATTGGAGAAAGAGTTGCATATGTTTTTATACTTTTAAACTCCTGTGATAGCTTTTCTACAACCCTTTTGATCAAAAAATTACCAAGGCTGATTCCAGATAACCCTGCTTGAGTGTTTGATATTGAATAGAATATAGCAGTGCTTGCATTACTCGGATCATTTGAAGGTACTGACTCATCTAAAAGGTGTTGAATGCTATCTGCAATCTTATCCACCAATGCAACCTCTACAAAAATTAGAGGTTCGTTTGGTATCTTGTAATGAAAAAAAGCAAAACAGAGACGATCAGAATCTAGTCTGTTTTTTAGGTCGCCCCAAGAGGAAATTTTATGCACAGCTTCATATTTTATAAGTTTTTCTAGCAATGATGCAGGTGAATCCCAAGTGATTTGACGAAGATCGAGTAGATCAACATCAACCCAAGTATAGAGTATATTTTTTAATTCGCTCTCTAGTGGATTCAAGCTTCTATATTGGTTCTTTAGCTTAAGCACATCAGAACGCATATCAACAATAAACTTAAGGCCTTCTGGTAAAGAAATAAATTGCTTCAATATTTTAGAACGTGGTGATTCAAGAATTTTTATTAAATCCTGTTCAAATTTATAGTTTAACTCGGGATCTTGGTTTTTCTTATACTCTCTAATTTTCTCATCTATTTCCGCTTTATTCGGATTAAATTTTTCTGCCAGGGTTTGTAGAAATTTTATTTTACCTTTCTCTGATAAGCTTAAGTACAAGTTACCAAGAGATACAGCGTTTTTACGTGCTGAAACCTCCCCTCCCTTTGGATTTAAGCACTCGTTCATCTTCAAGACTAAACTATCGATATCGCGACTGTTGCTTAAATCAGGACTGATGTTACCAATCCACGATCTTACAGCATCTGCCACTCCACCTAGTATTTTAAAAAAGCTTCTTACCGCCTTTTTGTCTTCAACTTTCACTATATCAGTTTTTACCAATGATTCTTTTGTCATAGATTCCCTTTATTATACATGGCTAATGCAAGTCAGGGTCATACCGCTGCGATATCTCTAGATCCCGCTAACAAGTAGCGGGATGACGAATTTGTCGTTTGTCAAATCGTCGGTAAACCCAAGTTATTTTAGCTACATATAGCTTAAGTTAAAGGAAAATTTTAGCTACATAGCAGGCACTATTACTAGATTATTAATAATTCAGTAATACAATAGACTTCTTGCACTACCTCCCAAGCCACAACTGTCATTCAGTAGAAACGAAAAAACTTGCTTGACAAACTCCGCCAGCCCACTTATCATGAAACTGAAGCTATTGTATTTGCTTTCGCCAATCTGCAGATTAAAAGGTAAGGATTACTTAATGTATCGGCGTCTTATGTTCAATTTTTTGCAGTATATAGATACTGTATGTCTTTACAAAACTTCATCTACATCTAGATTTTTATCTAAATAAGCTGAACGCGCTTATAAAGCGTTACAAGACATCAAAAAATGCCAATACTCGACAGAGATAGTAAAAGACTAGCTAACTCGGGGATTCTTTGTCTTTTTTTCTGCTTAGTAAATTTCTTAAACATTTGCAGCGTAGGTTAGTTGCAATTAAAAGCGGCTGAATCTCGCTTGTCAAGCGTTTAAAACATAAAAAACGCCAATATTTTAAAGCGGATAATAACTCAGGGCTTCTTTTGCCTTTTTTTTCATTTAGTAAATTTCTTAATGTTTGTGGCTAAAAGAGTCCAAGAGAGGTGTCATGCCAGTGCTCCTTTTTTTGTCATCCAAATAGCTGACACTGGGATCCAGCCTTTCACGCAATCCCATCAAGAACGTTGTATTTTACATAACACTTTTATGCTTACCAACTTAATAAAATTCCTGGATCCCAGTGTCTGGGCACTGGGATGACAGGCTAGCCTGACAACCGTCATCCCTGTAAAGATCAAGTATCCCACTACGTGTTAGCGGATGAGATACCGCGGCGGTATGACGGTTCGTGGAGGTATGACGGTTAAGCAATTCGTCATCCCGCTGCTTGTTAGCGGCTAAGAGATACCGCGGCGGTATGACGTAGGACTGCTGTCATTCAAGTAGCTGAAACTGGAATGACACGTCATAAAGGAACCAGTGTCAGCTACTTGGATGATACCTTTTTTCTACTTAGTTTGGGTTATGCAAGAAGTCTATTTACTTCTTAACTTGACGCACATGATGTCTTGCAGCATCATCTACTGTCTCTAAATAAATCATTGCTAGACATATACCACTGTGTACTTCTACGGATACCTTATTGCCTAAACTTCGATTAAAGCAAGAATTTTTTCCCGGAAAAGCAAGATTACTAAGGTGCAGTTCCCATTTTAATCCTTTGGTTGATATTTGAGCTCTCGGTATACCAAGTAAAGATATTTTAGTATTTTTTGGCAAAGAAAAAAAATGGGTAATACCTTTTTGTAAAGTGTAACCTACCATGGGAGGTGAAGGTGTGTAAAAGATACTGCCCGTACTTAGAAAAATGTTAATATTCTGTAGTATGTGATCAATTGCTCCTCCAGTAATACCCGTTACTATTGATGGCAATAACTTTACTGTTTTTAAGTGAGCCATTGCTTTAGAAAAGTCGCAATAATCTTGATCAGGTAGATATATCGTATTCAAATTAGCACGTAAATCCAGATTTACGCTATCCAAATCTCCTACTACAAGATCAGGTTTTACGCCAATTGATAGAAGCTTGTTTGCTCCTCCATCTACAGCAATAATAGGTATATCTCGTTTAAAAAACGATGAGCTCGGTATTTTTCCATTTAGCACTACAATAGAACGATATTGTTGTTGTGTACTGCAGTGCAGCACATGATCATGGTGCAGGTTTTGCATCGTAGTAACATTTTTGAATAATTGATATTATGCTAATCACTAATCCAGCAATATTGCTAAGCACCACAAAAATTGAGCTCTGGTAAAGACCATAGCCAATCCAAGACAATGAACAAATAAGATAGTTTACTAACATTAACATCGATACATCACGAGTAACTTTAGTGATATATGCTTTATATACTTGAGGTGATAATCCAATTAGAGATGCAATTAACGCAATGAAGCCGAAGCATTCTTCAATATTTATATACATACATTTTCCTACGCTTGCTTTAACAATATCAGGTTCAAAGGGTTGTACTTTATGTACTCTCAGCTTTTCTAGAGCACCCCTAATGCGTGTAATTTATAACATCATTTAGTCTATTAATCAAGAAATTAATAGTGACTTGCATTTATGAAACCCAATCGGCTTCTATGCTAATTATTATCTAAACTAATCGTCGGTTGTGCATCTTGCTCAGAGATTAGGGCAACCAACAAATTATTTATCAATTGAACCTTTTGCTTGCCATCTAATTGTAAGCTTTTGTTTTTTTCAAAATGAGCTATTACTTCCTCGACAATTCCTATTGCATTTTGCACTATATGCCTTCTTGCCGAAGTGATAGCATGTGCTTGTTGACGCCTTAACATTGCTTGTGCAATCTCGGACGAATACGCCAAATGCGATATTCTTGCTTCTGTAATCTCAATTCCTGCAATATCTAATCTTTGTTGTAACATTGACTGCAATTCACTCGAAATTTTATCAGAATTTTTACGTAAAGACTCCTCATCGCTTTCGCTATCATACGGATAATTGCTTGCTAATTCTCTTATTACTGAGTCACTTTGTACAAAAACAAATTCGTGATAGTTGTTAACATTATAATACGCCTTTGCAGGACTGCTCACTCTCCAAACAATTACTGCAGAAATCTCTATTGGACTTCCATTTGCATCATTAACTTTTATTTTTTCTGTGTTAATATTCTGAAATTTTAGGGAAACTATATATTTGCTTGAAAAGGGAAGCGTTACACATATTCCAGACTTAAAATAAGTTCCAATATAATGACCAAAAAATTCTATCACTCTTGCTTCATTAGGGTCATTAATAAAAAATCCTTGAAGAAAAGTCAAAATTGAAACGGCAGCAACTCCAAGTGCAATTGTGCTGTCATATGCCAAAAAAAGCAGCGATAAAATTAATCCTAGCACTATTAGTACAGGAAAAGCCCGAATTTGACTCAAATTTCTATCGTTTATCGTATTCTTATCCATACTGTCTTTAAACTTCTTTTTCACTTGAACCCTCTCTGTTGATCGTTTTATTTATCTTATTTACAAATAGTTTAAACTCTCTTAATTCATGATCAGGCAATTTTACTTCAGTTTTATGCGCTATCGTAAGCGGATCGATGTGTTTGCTGTTATATATAACTTCGTAATGTAAATGGGGTCCTGTTGCAACACCAGTGCTACCAACATAAGCGATGACCTGCCCCTGCTTTACTTTAGAGCCTAACTTTATATCGCCACTAAATCTACTTATATGCGCGTAACAGGTTGAATATTCATTTTTGTGTTTTATTTTGATGTAATTTCCATAGCCACCATTCTTTCCTATATATTCTACCACACCCTCTGCAGCAGCGTATATGGGAGTGCCAAGTTTAGCTGCATAATCCACTCCTTTGTGAAAAGCAATTTTACCGCGAACAGGATGCTTTCTATTGCCAAATTTTGAGGATATGCGATAATCTCCATTTAAAGGATTTGCAAAAATTTCGCCATTTTTTAAGCTTATTCCTTCATTATTAAAATACCTTTCTTTGCCGTCTTGCGATTTATAATGATATAAACTAATAGCTTTCTTGTTTATTGTCAGTGAAGCATATAAAATTTTTTCTTCAGTCTTCTGATTATTAGGCAATCTCTCAAAAAGAACCTCCAATTTACTCTCTGGCACAATGTCTTTTTTAAAATCAACACCAAAATCTTTATATATGTTGATCAATTTCACCACTGTATTTGGCGCCAACCCTTGCTCAATTCCCGTGGCAAAAAAAGAAGATTTTATGGTGCTGGATATTAAAAAAGTCTCTTTACTGTTATCTGGAGTCTTAAGGGCGTGTATATTAAATATTGGTAAAATATAAAACAGTATAAATATAATCAGCTTCATCATTTAAACAGCATCAACAAAAGTAAAATTACCTTCCACATACTGTACATCGTCGTTATCTTCTAGTTCTTCAACCAATGCAGATAATTTATCAATTAACTCTTTATCGCTAATTTCAATCAGATCTTTTGGCTGCCATGAAAGACGAGCAAGTTCTGGTTCTCCGAATTTTGCATAAAAGGCATCGCGTACTTTACCAAAATCTTTTATTTCACAAGTTATAACGTGTAATCCTTCTTTGTCATTTTCCTCAACATTCAATACTTCTAATTCGATTCCATGACTGAATAAATCATCAAAATTCACACCCTCTGCTTTATAGACAATTAAACCTACATGATCAAAAAGGTAACTAACACTTCCTGTTTCTCCCAAGTTTCCACTCTTGCGAGAAAATATATAACGTACCTCAGAAGCAGTACGGTTGCGGTTATTAGTCAAGGCATGGACAATGAGTGCAGTACCAGAAGGCCCATGACCTTCATATTGGATTTCTTCGTAATTTTCTCCAGCAACGTTACCAGTTGCATTTTTTATTGCTGTTTCTATTTTATCTTTTGGTAGATTTTCCTTGCGTGCAGCAAATATAGCAAAGCGAAGGCGCGGGTTGAGTTCGGGATCGGGTAGCCCTTGCTTTGCAGCAACTGCTATTTCTCTGATCAGCTTCGTAAATTTTTGAGAGCGCTTTGCATCCTGAGCGCCTTTCCGATGTTTTATATTTGAAAATTGTGAATGACCAGCCATATTCAAATAGTTAAAAACCTAATTATATATCAAAGCATAGAAAAAGCTAAAGCAAATTTTCAAGCCTCTGGCTTGGCATCTTGCAGGTTTTCTGCTAATAACATACTTTCATACTGCTCAGCTTCTAAGTCAAGGCCAAGAGCTGAATGGGCTGCTATTAAATGGTTAATAGACTTAGAAAAATATTTAGAATCCTTATAGCTTGCCATATTCTGGAAACGCTTAATTGCTGCTAAATATTCACCACGCCTCAGGTAAAATTTACCGATAGAATACTCTTTTGTTGATATATGCTCTGTGATTAGGTTTGCTTTTTCCTTTATCTCGCCTACATATTCGCTGCCTGGAAAGAGATTAATGTACTCAGTGGCTAGCTCTAAAGTTTTATATGCAGTTTGCTGTCCAAGTTGCACTTTATTAATTTGCATGTAATAAGATAATACTCTTAAGTAGTATACATATGGTAAATCTTCACCATTTGAATAAACATATATATAATCATCCATATCACTTGCAGCACTGCTATAGTTACCCATATTATAGTGAGAAACCCCAGATAATAATTTCGCTTTCATTGCCCAATAAGAAAAAGGATACAAATCCTCTATCTTATGAAATGCCCTAATAGCTTGTTTATATTTTTTCTGGTCAAAAAGTTCAACTGCTTCTTCATATAGTTCAGTTTCAGTTTTTTCAAGATCATCCGCATACGATTGTGTAAAGGAGCAAATTAGGAAAATAAAGCACGTGATTAAAGTCTTATACATAAGATTTTTTTCGATCAAAATAAAGTATAGACCTAAATATTACTTAAATAAATAAATTTCTTAGGCAACAGCCGGTCCTTCTTCTTTATAACTACGGTCAGAACTACCTGCATTTCTTGATTCACCTCGTCCTTCCACTTTTGGATCTTTCAGCGTCTTACTGTAGGAATGTATAGTTAAGACCTGTACAGCCATAAAAATTGCAATACCTATCAAGCCTAAAGTAGGTCCAACAGCAGGATTTAAGGACGATGCTAATGCCATTAACATTATCCTTCTTATTAAAAATATAGAAGAACCAGCAAGCGCCAATCCGGCTACAGACATATTGCTAGTTTTCTTGCTAGATTTCTCATCAAGATCAGACTTTTCTGTTTCCTTTTTCTTATTTTTTTCATGCTTATCAATATAAGAAACAATAGTTGCAAGAAAAGCAATTGCATTGGCAAGAAATAAAATTGCATCCTCTGCTGCTTCAAGTGAAGATGTTTCACCCATTATCATACCTACAATAACCAGTGCAGTTGTTATAGCCTCAATATAGATCAAACACTGACCTATATCAGAAATATTGTGCTCTTTTTCCTTTACTTCCTTTCCATTTTCAATATTCTTCAACTCTCGTTCTTTTTGTGCTATTTTCCTATTATTGTAAATTAAATATAGTGTACAAATAAGAGATAGGACCATGAAAGGTAATATAGTGTGACTTAGCGCGCCACTTATCACGCCAAGTAATACCTGATCGCTACATATTTTTTCCAGTTCAATAGCCATAAATAATGCAAATGGAACCATTGTTACCAATGATGCACATTTTCTATATAGCTCTCTTTTTTTTAGTGCTAATAGTTCTTGTTCTAGCCTTTCTCTTTTGACTTCTTTATCAACTGTTGGCCAAAAATCCCAAAAAAACTCTTCTAATGGTTCAAAATCTCTTTTTTTCTTATTCTTTCCTGGAACCTTTTTAGTAGAAGAAAATTTGCCACTAGGTATTTTCATAATATTAACCTAATTAGTTGTAAGTTAATACAATTATACACCTTTTTGCTTTCTGAGTCAATATCACTAAGATATTAACTACTCTTGTCTATTAACTATTTCCTAGGAGATTTAACCAATCTGTTTGATGCCAGCTAGGATATAATTATAGCCTGACCACACAGTTATAATAGCTGCAACCCATAAACAAATCGCACCTGTATATTGAATCATATAATAATCGTTCATTATTAGCGCTACTACAGCAACCATCTGTAGAAATGTTTTAATTTTTCCAGCTTTGCTTACAGGTAGACTAACATTTGTAGCTATCAGAAACTCCCGTAAACCCGAAACTAATATCTCCCGACAGATGATGATAATCGACGGTACTATTGTAAAATCATTTATCTTATGCTTATAAACTAGCATAATTATCGTTGAAACCACTATTAATTTGTCAGCAATTGGATCAAATAGCTTGCCAAACTTTGATTGGACTTTCCACGCACGCGCCAGGTAACCATCAAAAAAATCCGTAATGCATGCAAATATAAAGATTGATATTGTTATCAGGCCTGCATATTTATTTTCTATATAAAAACTTAATATTATTGCTGGTATTGCAAGTGCACGAGAAATCGTAAGCAAATTAGGCAAGTTCTTCTTAAGCATGTAATACCATTTTACGTAGTAGGTAAACTTATACAGAAGTACAACAGAGTTCACAAGCTAATAGTTTACAATTGAACATTTATAAAAACTCCATATACTTAAAAAATACAAGCTTAAAATATAAGGATGTAATGATGAACGATGATTTAGATAGTACCACAAAACAAGAAGCACTTAAGTATCACAGTAGAGGTGGTAACCCTGGTAAAATTTCAATTATGCCAACAAAACCTTTATCTACCCAGTATGATTTGTCACTTGCTTATTCCCCTGGCGTTGCAGCTCCGTGTCTTGAAATAGCTAAAAATCCTGAGGTTGTTTATGATTATACGGCAAAAAGCAACTGTGTTGCTGTCATTTCAAATGGCACTGCAGTGCTTGGACTTGGTAATATCGGTCCTCTTGCTTCAAAACCGGTCATGGAAGGCAAAGCTGTTTTATTTAAGCGTTTTGCTGATATTGATGCAGTTGATATAGAAGTTGATACAGAAAATATAGAAGATTTTATCAATGCAGTAAGGTATCTTGGGCCAAGTTGGGGAGGAATAAATTTAGAAGATATAAGATCTCCTGATTGTTTTATAATAGAGAAACGCCTGAATGAACTGATGGATATTCCAGTGTTCCATGATGACCAGCATGGAACTGCGGTGGTTGTTGCAGCTGGCATAGAAAATGCTCTTGATATTGTCGGAAAGAAATTAGAGGACGTTAAGATCATTATGAATGGTGCTGGAGCAGCCGGTGTTGCATGTTTAGAAATAATAAAGTCCATGGGTGCTAAAAATATAGTGCTGTGTGATAAGCAAGGAGTAATATACAAAGGTAGAAACGAAGACATGAATGAGTGGAAGGAAAAGTATGCAATTGATACTTCCGAACGTTCTCTACTTGATACAATAAAAGGCGCTGATGTATTCATCGGACTATCTGCAAAAGATGTGTTAAATGAAGAGATGTTAAAGAGTATGGGCAAAGACCCGATTATTTTCGCTCTCGCCAACCCTGATCCAGAAGTAAGGCCTGAGTTTGCAAAATCTGTGAGGCCAGATGCAATAATCGCAACTGGTAGATCAGATTACAATAACCAAGTTAATAATGTCATGGGGTTTCCTTATATATTTAGAGGAGCACTTGATATGCGTGCAACAACAATAAATGATGAAATGAAAATTGCAGCTGCAGATGCAATAGCAAAGCTTGCCCGTGAGCCAGTACCAGGTGAGATATCTGCAGTCTATGGCGGTCGTAAAATGGGCTATGGACGTGAATATATAATACCTACTCCATTTGACCCAAGATTAATTTCTATAGTAGCTCCTGCTGTTGCAAAAGCCGCAGTTGATTCAGGTGTTGCAAGAAAGGCAATACAAGATTGGAGTAAATATGAAAATCAATTAAAATCTCGTCTTTCTAATGTTCTCAGCACGCTGAATTTACTATCTTCACATATGTAATTTATTGGATAAAGTTAAAAGTGATAAACCAATCCAAACTCTAAGCCATATAAGCCAAACCTATTGGTAATGGTTGCAGTTGTTGATTCAACACGTGCAGTTTCATCAACTTTACTTCCTCCACCGGCAGGAATATATCCTTCACCAGCTAGTATCTTTATTCCTGGTACAATATCTTTAAATTGGTTATCAAGGATACCAAAATAGCGTAAACCAGCAAATGCTTGAGTTTGTGCTGTAAGTTGGTGATTGATACCAAGTTTTGCTTGGTAAGCCAAGGCATATCTGGTTTTTCCTAGAAATTTAACCCTAGTTACACCTGCACCAATACCAACATATGGGGTGAATGGCATTTTTGCTATATTAAAATCACGATATACATTGACCATTCCAGCTAAGTTATTAAAACCTTCATTTTTCATCTTAAATGCAGCTCTGAACTCTGCTTCAACACTACAATTTTCTTGAATGTGAATATCAACCTTTCCACTTCTCCAAGGTGAATTGCATTCCGCTCCAGTAGACGCATCATTGTGACGACGAAGTTCAATATATCTTGCTTTTTTCTTATCTGAATAATCTTCATCATATAAGTTAGTCTGAGAATATAAGCCTTCAAACTCAACTCTCATATTTTTGAATAAATACCCTATTGCAGCACTACCGGCAAACCCTGGAACATATTTAGGACTGTATCCAGCTTCAATTCGCTCCTTCTTATTAAAACTAAAAACCCCCTCTGTTATATTGTCACCTGCATCTTCTTTTCCTTCTAGAGAACCTATTGCATTGAAGAATGCTCCAAAATAGTTAGCTTTGATGTAAACATTCTCTAAGTTATTTATTTTATCATCGTAAGATAAGCACCTAAATGAAAAAGTTAGCAAAACCAATAGATATGTGAATTTAAATCTTTCGCCCACCACAAAGCCTCCCTGCATAACTTGTCATTCCATTATTATAGTATGCTTCTATTTTTTATGATAGCAACTTTTTATTGCGCTCAATCGTTTTAGATTTATAATGAAAGTATTGTAATTTAAAGCAAATCAATGACTATTGCAATTCACGAATTAGAGAGGATCATCAAACAATCGTTCCCCGACGCTGATATAAAGATTCATGATCTTGCTGGAGATGATGACCATTATCATTTAAAAATAAACTCCAAGTGTTTTCTTGGAAAGACAAAAATAGAACAGCATAAAATGGTATATAAAGCTCTGGAAGGTCAGTCTATACACGCCTTGCAACTGGAAACTAATACTTAAAAATAAGGTGAATTTATGAGCAATTTTGAACAAATAAAAAAAGATATAACAGAAAATGATGTGGTATTGTATATGAAAGGCACTTCTGATTTTCCTCAATGCGGATTCTCTGGACTCGTCGTGTCAATCCTAAAAAAATTGAACGTGAAGTTTAAGTATATTAACGTGTTGGAGAATGATGAAATACGTGAATCTATAAAAAAATTTTCTGATTGGCCAACAATTCCACAATTATATATAAAGGAAGAGTTTATTGGTGGTTGCGACATCACTCGCGAGATGTACGAAAAAGGCGAACTGCAAAGTTTATTGAAGGAAAAAAAAATTATTGCGGAATAAGTACCAAGAAACCAGTGCCCAGACGCTGGATAACGTAGTATAGCTATGAAAAAGGATCTTATGTCTTAAACCGTATCCGTTCAGCGGAGTGGTAGAATAAGGTAGACAAAGCAAGATAATAAAGATAATCATAGAGCAAAAGTGAGGGTGCGATCCGATGTCATGGTGCGCCAAGGTGCGCCAAGAAGTGCTTGGAGAACAGTTGGTGAAAATCCAACACAAACAAAGTCTAGCCAAAAGTTTGGAACAGACCACTATGTTGCATGAGGTAACGAGTGTAATAGAGCTAGTGGGATGGACAATGCAGGGCACAACGGAAGTGAAGGAGTGGAGTCCCGAAATACCTGAAGACATAGAGGTCGACATGTTCATGGCCATGGAAGACAGCATGAAGGATAACGTAAAGGCAAGTTATCACTCACTCTATCGGGATCTGAGACCGTGCCATGTATTGAAATGGACTTCAAGTGAACTGGGAGATCCCATGCATTCCTATTAAGGTACGTTGGAACAAGTCAACAAAGGCAAGAACTAGCGGAAGATGCAGGGGAAGTCGGACTGATTGATAGTACTCAGAATGTGGGAAAGCCACGTACAAGGGGAAGCGATCAGCAATATAGTAACTGGAATAGGGATTGCTATGCCAATACAACGGAGGTAGGAATAACATGCGATATAAACTAAACCAGATAGCAGTAAGAGCAAAGCAAGATAAGCGACTAAAATTCACATCGTTAGTCCATCTGATAAATACAGAGAATCTTGCGAGATGTTATAAAGAACTGAAGCGTAACAAGGCTTGTGGAGTAGACCAGATAACAGTGGAATCATACGGAGAAAATCTGAATGAGAAACTCGAAGTGCTAGTAGAAAGTATGAAGAGGAAGCAATATCAACCACAACCAGTAAAGAGGGTATATATACCGAAAGCTGGAAGTAAAGAGAAACGCGGACTCGGAATACCATCGACCGAGGATAAATTAGTACAGATTATGCTGAAGAAGATATTAGAAAATATTTACGAGGCAAACTTTCTGGACAGCTCATATGGATTTCGACCTGGAAGAAACTGTCATCAAGCGGTAAATGCACTAGATAAAGCAGTTAAGTACAAGCCAATAAACTACATTGTAGAAGTGGATATCAAGAAGTTCTACGATAATATACAGCATAAATGGCTAATGAGGTGTCTAAGGGAACGAATAACTGACCCAAATTTGCTGTGGTTAGTAAAGCGGTTTCTCAAGGCAGGGATAGTCGAAGCTGGAAATTATGAAGCAACAAAACAAGGTACACCACAAGGCGGTATAGTAAGTCCTGTATTAGCAAATATATACTTACATTATGTGTTGGATTTATGGATAGAAAAGAAATTTAAATCAAGATCCAGAGGATATATACAACAAATAAGGTTTTGCGATGATTTTGTGGTTTGTTGCGAAAGTAAGGTAGACGCGGAAGAATTTCTGGAATTACTGAAACAAAGGCTAAATAAATTTGGGTTGGAAGTATCTGAAAACAAGACCAGAGTAGTAAAGTTTGGCAAGAGGGAGTGGCAACGAGCGATAAGAGAGAAACGAAGGACGGAAAGTTTCAATTTTCTGGGGTTTACGCACTATGGTGCAAAAAGTCGTCGTGGTAGATTAATGATGGGACATAAAACCTCTAAGTTAAATCTAGCCAGAAAACTAAAAGAAATCAAGGAGTGGTTGAAAATAGTCCGCGGAAGTATTCGACTTAAAGATTGGTGGCAAGTACTGAAGGCTAAATTAACAGGACACTATAACTACTTTGGTATTAGCGGAAATTATTGGTGTTTGAAACAATTTTACACATCAGTAAGAAAGCTAGCATTTAAATGGATAAATCGGCGTAGTCAGAAAAAGAGTATGACCTGGGAACAGTTTGTACACTACGTAGAAGTAAATCCATTACCAAAGCCAAAAATACATTTTTCTTTATATGCATAAGAGGGACGACTGTGAAAACTAATATTGATGAGCCGTGTGCGGGAAATCTGCAAGCACGGTTCTTTAGGGGGAGTTGTAGTAATAAAACTCAAACGAGAGGAGTAAAGCTACAGCTTCTACCGAACAATATAACAAATTTCTCCAAGAAAGAGGAAGCATTTTTTGTTATATCAATGACGCCATAGAAAATTGGTACGAGAATTGTCCAAAAATGCAGGGCGGCAACTATATTTATAGTGATAAAGTTGTGATTTTGGTGCATATAATCGTCAGTTTCTTTAGAATTGGTTTAAGACAAACAGTCGGGTTTATAAAAGAGTATTTGCAACAAATAGGAAGAGATTTGGCAGTTATCAGCTATTCACAAGCATCAAGAAGGTTTAAGAAACTTAATATTAAGATAAATGATTGCAGAATTGATAAAAATAATATGGAAGATATCGAAATTGCTATAGACAGTACAGGAATTAGTATATACAACAACACTCCTGGTCACAGCAAGGAAAATAGCACTGACAGAAAATATCGTGGCTATGAGCAAACGAGAAAATTGCACGTAATGTTGAATATAAACAACAAAAAAGCCATAGCTGTAAAATACAGTAACGGCTGATCACTATGGAGCTTGTGATTTGCTAAAAGAAGTTGATTTTCAGCATGCCATAAAAGCACTATATGCAGATAGAGCATGTGATAGGCACAAATTTTATAAGTTGTGTAACGAATATGATATAAAGACAAAAATTCCACCAATAAACAATGCGGCAGAACATCCAGAAATAGATTATATGTCTGACAGGAATGCTGCTATTAGGTTAATAAAATTATACGGTGAAGATGGCATGAAAGAATGGAAAAAAGAAGTAAATTATGGGAAAAGATCTTATATTGAAGGGTTTTTCTCAAGATTAAAGCAAATATTCGGATTTAGTTTTAGGAATAAATCTGAGATAAATCGAGAAAAAGAACTGCTAATCAAATGCTATTTGCTTAATAAATTCACTGATATTGGTATGGCTAAATTTGAGATAGTTACATGAATTTACCATAAATCACCATCTCATAAAGTGTGATGCAACAAAGCCATCCCAGTGTCAAGCACTGGGATGACAAGAAAGGGAGCACTGGAATTTTTATTTCAGTATTGTACATTAGCCATGCATCTGAACAGATACGAGCTTTCTGCTTTTTTTGGGTAAGGTCAGTCAAAAAGGTTTTACAACAACCATAATAACTATAACTATTATCAATACTGTAACTGCTTCATTTAAAACGCGAAAATAAATATGTGACTTCTTATTCGAACCCATTGCAAAATTTTTCCTATATTTTGCAAGTAGCATATGAATAATTAACATCAAAAGTATTGCAAATGCTTTTACATGAAACCATCCTTCACGATATGCTTCCCTAATAACCATTAGTGTAATTCCAAGACCAAGTGAGAAAAGCATTGCAGGGTTTATGATATATCTAAGTAGCCTCTTTTCCATTGTTTGAAGCAAGCTATCATTTTCCGATCCCGGTTTTACAGTTGCATGGTAGACATAAAGCCTGGGTAAATAAAGCATACCTGCCATCCACATGATAACAGAGATAACGTGAAAAGCCTCAAGCCAGTGGTAATAGTTCATTAGCAAAAATTTAAAATTCCTGGTATTGTGTTAGTTTAATGAAAAAGAAATCGATATGAAAGCAGAAAATTTCACTAAAGAACAGATAATTGGATTCTACAGGAAAATGCTACTCATACGCAGATTTGAGGAAAAAGCAGGACAATTATATGGGATGGGATTAATAGGCGGGTTCTGTCACCTATCAATAGGACAAGAAGCAGTTGCAGTTGGAACTCAAGCTGCATCAAAATTAGGTGACGCTTTTATCACAAGTTATAGAGACCATGGCTTAATGCTCGCATGTGATTCTGATCCAAATGTTGTAATGGCAGAGCTTACCGGCAAAGAAACAGGATGCTCGAAAGGTAAAGGTGGTTCGATGCACGTATTTGACGTTGAAAAAAAATTCTTCGGCGGGCATGGAATAGTGGGAGCACAAGTTCCAATTGGCACAGGAATAGCATTTGCTAATAAATATAAGAAAAAAGATAATGTGGTATTTACATATTTTGGCGACGGTGCTGCAAATCAAGGACAAGTATATGAATCGTTTAATATGGCATCTTTGTGGGAGTTGCCTGTGGTTTACATCATAGAAAATAATGAATACGCAATGGGAACCTCCGTGCAAAGGTCAACTTTAGTAACAGAGTTATATAAAAGAGGAGAAAGTTTTGGTATTCCTGGAAAACAAGTTGATGGAATGGATTTTTTCTCTGTTTATGAGGCTACAAGCGAAGCAGCGGAACACACACGCAGCGGAAAAGGGCCTATCCTGCTTGAAATGAAGACATATCGATATCGCGGTCACTCAATGTCAGATCCTGCTACTTATCGCTTAAAAGAAGAAGTTGAAGATATGAAGCAAAATCATGACCCTATAAGCACTTTAAAGAAATACATGACAGATAATAAAATGGCTTCAGAAGAAGAGTGCAAAGTAATTGATAAGGAAATACGTGATTTAGTAAAAAAGTCGGAAGATTTTGCCAAAAATAGTAAAGAACCAAGCGTTGATGAGCTGTATACTGATGTTTATAAATTTGTTAGCTAATTTTTTTATCCAGAACTGTACAAACATTGTATAGTAAACGATGTCATCCAAATAGCTCCTTCTCCCTTCATCCAAGTGCCCTCCTTTTTTTGTCATCCCAGTGCTCTGACTACTTGGATCCAGCTGAGTTGGTGAGTATAAAAGTATAGCTAACGCAAGCTCTACGTCATGCCGCCGCGAACCGTCATACCGCGATTCATTCGCGGTATCTCTAGATCCCGCTAACAAGCAGCGGGATGACGGTTGTCAGGCTAGCTGTCATCTCAGTAGTCTCCTTCTCCTGTCATCCGAGTAGCTGACACTGGTTCCTTTATGACGGCAGTAGCCCCTTCGGTGTCATTCCAGTGCTTGACACTGGAATGACACCAATAATTGACATTTCACTAGATATTCATTATAAATAATGGAATGCTACAAAGTATAAAAACCATATTAATAGAAGACGATAACGTTAGGCTGGATAGGTACATCAGAAGAATCTTTCCTGATCTAAAGCAATCTGTAATTGAAAAATCTTTAAGGAAAGGATTAATCAAAGTTGATGATTGCAAAGCAAAGTCCAGTGATAGAGTAAATTCTGGGCAAACTATAACGCTGAAGCACTTGAATTATATTGAAAACGCTAATTCTGATCGCAAATATAATGAAAAGTTAGTGAATCTACTAAGAGAGAACATATTATATGAAGACGAATATATACTAGCTATAAACAAACCCGCAGGGGTCATCGTTCAAGGTGGCGTAAAAGTAAAGATTAGCATGAGTGATTTGCTTGACCAAATAAGAGAGGGAGAAACATTTAAAATTGTCCATAGGCTAGATAGAGATACGAGTGGAGTGATAATATTCGCACGCAACGCTAATGTTGCCAGATACCTTATGGAAGAATTTAAAGGACGAAGAGTAAAAAAAACTTATTTAGCATTAACTTCTGGCATACCGAGCAAGGATAGTGGAACAATAGACTATCCATTGGTGAAAAAATATGTTTCAGGTCAAGAAAAAGTGGTCGTTGATGAAAATTCACCTCAGAATGCCACTACGCATTTTTCAATTATAGCAAAATCCAAACACAATGTTGCTTATTTAAAATTACAACCAATTACCGGCAGAACCCATCAGTTACGTGCACATTTAGCTCATATAAATTGCCCTATTCTTGGTGACGGTAAATATGGTGGTAAAAAAGCTTTTATTGATGGGATAGCAAATAAAATTCACCTTCATTCGCATTCTTTATCTTTAAAACTGCCAAACAATAAAGAAATCACTATCACCGCTCCTATCACTAAACACATCGAAAAATCCATTGAAGCGCTATTTTTCGACTGAAACGATTTCACCAATCAACTTTTCTGTCTTTGGCTTTAATTTGAAGCACAGATATTAGGCTAATTAATGCGCAGGCAGTAAGATAAATGCCTGCTGCAAGTTTTGTTTCGGTTTTTTCTATAAGCCACATGCATATGTATGGAGAAAGGCCACCAAAAATTCCTGCAGATATATTATTTGCTAAGCTTACGCCAGTGCATCTTACTTTTGTTGGAAACAGTTCACAAATAACAGAACCATATATTCCAAAAGATGCACCTACTGGTATAGTAATCAATAAGTAAGTTATTATTACGACATAGTGGTTAACGGAAGATAATAATGGTAATACACATGTACCAATCAGAGATAGCATAATCAGTACAGGAATCATTACGCGTTTTCTTCCAACTTTATCAGATAAAATTGCAAAAAGTACCGCAGATGCTGCAAATACAACCTGTATTACTATCCTCATTAAATCTTTAACACTAATAGATAAAATAACTAGCTCTTTTATTGATATATTATAAAACATTATTGCTGCGTAGACAATTGCATTCTGAGCAATTCCCAGATTGATTGAAATAATAAGCGGTCTTTTATAGTTTCTTACTAGTTCTAACAATGGTGAATGTGCTAAATTATTAGCGTACTTATTAGTTTTATATGCTAAGCTTTCTTTTAATATGTACCTAGTTAAAAAACCTATTGTCCCCAAAAAAAAGCAAAAATAAAAAAGCAACTTCCATCCCCATATTTCATAGTTCTCACCTGTAACTCTTTTGCAGATAAATATCATTGTTATGCATAAGAGCGTTCCAAGGGCTCCGCTAAAGGGCTTCATACTTCCTAAGAAACCTAGATTTTTTTTATCTTTTGAATGCTCTATCGTAAATGCTGTATTAATGCTTGTTTCACCTCCTGCAGTTATTCCTTGCACTATTCTACAAAACACAAGCAATACAGGTGAAAGCAACCCTATTTCTTTATACCCAGGTATAATTCCCATAATTGTGGATGATATTGAAATTAATATTACTGAAGTAAGTAAAGTCTTTCTTCTGCCATACTTATCTCCCATATAACCAAAAATTACTGCACCAATTGGTCTAAACGCAAAACCAATTGCAAAAACACCAAGGAATTTGAGTGTACTCAAATAATGATCTTCTGATGGGAAAAAAACGTTGATGATTGTATCTGTTAATACTCCAAAAAGAGTGAGTTCATACCACACAATCATGTTACAGATCATGCCCGATAGTATTGCTTTTTGGATATTATTCATGGTCTTTCAATTTAACATAACCTAATATATCATTAACCGGTGCTCCTTGCTATAAAATTTTTCATTCAATAACCTTCAAGGATAATTCACGTAAATGCTTATCCTCCACCTTGGAAGGAGCACCCATTAGAACATCTTCACCTTGCTGATTCATAGGAAAACAGATTACTTCACGAATGTTCGGCTCATCGGCAAGTAGCATAACCATTCTGTCAACCCCTGGTGCTATTCCACCATGAGGCGGCACTCCGAACCTGAATGCACGCACAAGCGCACCGAATTTTGTATCAACTTCTTCTTTACTATAGCCTGCAATGGCGAAAGCTTTATACATGATATCCAGTTTGTTATTGCGAATTGCCCCACTTGATAGTTCTATTCCATTGCAAACAAGATCATACTGGTAAGCAAGGATATCGAGTGGATTCTTTTCCTCTAAATCTTTCAGACCACCGTGTGGCATAGAAAATGGGTTATGAAAGAAATCGATTTTTTTACTTTTATCGTCATATACAAAATATGGAAAATCAATGATCCAACAAAACTTGAAGATATTATCATCTATAAGACTGAGTTCTGACCCTAAAAGAGTGCGTACTTTTCCTGCAATGTTTGCCGCCTCATTCTCTTTGTCAGAAGCAAAAAATACACTATCTCCTGGCTCTATGTTTGTTGCTTCTCTTATGTGGTTTAGCCTATTTTCATCAAGAAATTTAGCAATTGGGCCTTTCGCAGTTCCATCTTTATCAAACGTTATATATCCGAGACCCTTAGCACCGAATTCTTTTTGCGCATGTTCTATCTTTTTATCAAAGAAGCTGCGTGGTTCCTCTGCTGTTTTAGGTGCAGGGATGGCTCTCACTACCATACCACGCTCAATATTGCTTTTGAAAATATTGAACCCTGAATCACGGAAAATTTCTGTAACATCGCTGATTAATAGTGGATTACGCAAATCTGGCTTGTCAGAACCATACTTAAGCATTGCCTCTTTGTATGTAATGCGTGGAAAATCTTTATCGACAGACTTGCGAGAAAATTTGGCGAACACTTTATATAAAGCAGATTCAATAACGTCAAATATGTCCTCTTGAGTCACAAAAGACATTTCAAGGTCTAGCTGGTAAAATTCCCCAGGAGAGCGGTCAGCCCTTGCATCTTCATCACGAAAACACGGTGCGATTTGGAAATATTTATCAAACCCTGAGACCATGAGCAACTGTTTGAAAATCTGCGGAGCTTGTGGCAATGCATAGAACTTGCCAGGATTTAGCCTGCTTGGCACTAGGTAGTCGCGTGCTCCTTCAGGAGAGGAAGCAGTGAGTATTGGAGTTTGAATCTCTAAAAATCCTCGCTCTATCATGAGCTTGCGGAGCTCTGCAATAATTTGTGAGCGCAAAATAATATTGTTGCGGACTTTTTCACGTCTTAAGTCAAGAAATCGATATTTAAATCTCATGTTTTCTGGGTATTCTTGCTCGCCGGTAATGCTTGCCAATATACTTCTTTCTTCTTTTGCTATTTCTTCATCAAAGTGGAACTCAACTTCCGACTCAACGCGCAAATTGTTGACTATCACCTCGATTTCTCCGGTAGAAATAGAGCTGTTTACCGTATCTTCAGTCCTAGCTTCAACTATTCCTGTAACAGTAATTACACTCTCCAATTTTAAGTTTGATATCTCATCAAAAAAGTCTTTGTCATTATTAAATACTAGCTGAGTGATTCCGTAGAAGTCCCTTAAATCAACAAAAATTAGGTTACCATGGTCGCGCTTACGATATAACCATCCAGAAAGGGTAACTTCCTTTTCTACGTCGTTCTTCCTCAGTTCATTGCACGTATGAGTTTTACAGCAGTTCATATTTGTTTTACTTCTAAATTCTTTAAGAAGTATAGAAATAAACCTTATTACATACAAGCCCGTTCGTCAGATATTTGCGCAATTTTCGAAATAGAGCAGTACTGCTTTTATATTGTCTTTACCCGCAAAAAAATTGCACAATTTCTATAATTATGGTATAATAGCAAGGGTATTTTTAATGAATTAGATACAGGAAATGCCACTTACACAGATCATATTATATAGCGTAACATTACTTGCTGTCGCTGCAGTATTTCTCTTTTTGAGAAAAATATACAAAAATCGCATTAGAAAAATCATATTTCCTAGAAAAGTTTTTAAAGAAGAGTGGGAAGAAGACAGAAAATTCAATGAATTATATCAAAAAAATAAGCAAAAAGAGTTGCTGAAACAACAAGAAACGCTACGCGAGAAACAAAAAGATGTGCAAGTTTATAAAGAAGATCCAGAAATAGTTGACATAGCAAAACCGGTAGGTAAATGGACAAAGATGGTTATGATGGGTAATGGTTTAATGCAGCGTTTTGCACAATTGATACATAGAGAAGGCGGACAGAAAGGATTTTGGGAGCTGTTTGTAAAAGCTCAGGCTTCAACTCAAGGTAAACATAAGGGGAAGGGCAGATAATCCATGCTTGAATGTGAAAATTTATCCTGCACTCGTAATAATAAGGTACTATTTAAGAATCTCAGTTTTAAAGCTGAGCTAAAATCAAAGATTCTAATCACTGGTCCAAATGGTAGTGGTAAAACCAGCTTAATTAGAAGTTTATCTGGACTTTTACCGCCGGTATCAGGCAATATAAGGCACTGCGGAAAAGATATATATGATGATCCAAAATCCTATATATCTTCTATGGTCTATATAGGCCATAAGAATGCCTGTAAAGATAGCTTAACTGTTGCTCAAAACGTAGAATTCTGGGCAGGAATACGAAATACTAGAGAACTGATTGTGGCAGCTATTTGTTGTTTGCAGTTGCAGCCTGTACTTAATATTAGATATGGCGAACTTTCTGCAGGCTGGAGAAGAAGAGTTGCACTTGCTCGCCTCTTGATTTCTAATGCAAGCGTTTGGCTGATAGATGAACCATTTTGTAATCTTGATAGTGCAACGTGTGAATTAGTGCTGAACCTAATCTCAATACGCTCTGAGCAAAATGGTATAGTAATTATTACAGGGCATAGCTCTACAGAGCAATTGTGTGATTTTACAACGATTGATATACGTAATTTCAATAGACTTCTTGTATAGTTTTTGGCAACAACCGCTAGAAATAAAAACTTACTTGACAAACTCCGCCAGCCTCCTTATCATGAAACTGAAGCTATTTATTTATCTTCTCTGTACAGATTAAATGACAAAAAAACTCACGTATCTGGCGTCTCATGTTTAATTTTTTGCACTATGTGCACTCTATGTCTTTATCAAATTTCTAGGTTTTTACCTATACAAGCTGAAATACGCTATTTAAAACATCAAAAAACGCCAACTTAAAAAATGGATAGTGAATAATTAGCTACCCTAGGGTTTCTTTTGCCTTTTTTTCTGTTTAGTAAATTTCTTAAACATTTATGACTAAAGGTTAGTTGCATTAAAAAGCAGCTAAATCGCGGTTATTAAGCGTTTAGAATAAAAAAACGCCATACTTGAAAGTATAATGTAAGTAATTAGCCAACCACGGGGCTTCTTTTGCCTTTTTTTTCATTTGGTAAATTTCTTAATATTTGTAGCTAAATGAACTGGGCAGTGCGTAACGTTAATTTCTACCCAAGAGGGTGTCATTCCAGTGCTCCTTTTTTTGTCATCCCAGTGCTTGACACTGGGATGGCTTTGTTGCATCGCTACTTATGAAAGGCTAACTATAGTTAGGATTATAAGCAACCTATTGAAAATCTTGTTTTTTTGCAATCAATCTGATCAAATTTAAGAATAGTAATTTGTTATTTATATTAATAAATTTAATTCTATTGAAAATAGCTAAAGCATTGAAATTCTTGAATTTTAGCCGGATTGGTAAATGGTAGTGAAATTTCTTTTACTCAAATTTAGGTATTCATTGACCGTTCTTGTTATAAATACCAGAATAATAAGCTACTGATATTCCCTATCTTTTTTATCTTTAATCCATCATAGCTAGCGATGCAACAAAGCCCACTGGAATCCAGTTTTCTTTACAAATTCACCAAAAGTGCTTCATTCTATAACGCAAAACCCATACTTACCAAACCCAATGCATTACTTGCAATTAAGTTTCCTGGATCCAAGTATTCAGCTACTCGGATGATATCTTTGTGTTTGAAGCAAAACCAGCTATAACATTTCTTCGCAAACAAATGTTCGTACAGTTGTGCGCGTGATGCTGGAATCTAGACAACAATTAGATCCTATTGTCAAGCAATAAGCTACATGTGCTATTTATTTAGTAGATTAAATATGAAGTTTAAAACTCTGCTATTGACTTCCTGTAGAACTAGTGAAAACCAAACTTGCTTAAAACCACTTAATTAGTTATAGTTATAAGTTTAGGTACAGTAAAATGACAGCTTTTGTCCCCTTGATTATTTTTTTAATCTTGTATCTTGGAAGTGGTGCTTATTTTTCTTTTATCGGAACTGATAATCCACTTCATCAGGTTTCACCAGTAATCTGCTTATTACCAGCACTATTTTTTGCTGTCTCACGTGGTACAAATAAAATTCAGCATAACATCGATACTGTTATCAAGGGCATGGGTGACAAAAACACCCTTACTATGTGTTTAATTTTTTTATTTTCTGGAGCATTTTCTGCGGTGACTCAATCAATCGGTAGCGCAGACACTGTTGCTAATTTAATTCTTAATTTCCTTCCAGCAAGATTACTGCTGCCTGGAGTATTTTTGGCTTCTGCTTTTATTTCAACTGCAATTGGCACATCTATGGGAGTTGTTGCGCTGATGGTACCTATAGCTGTTAATCTGGCAAAAAGTGGAGCTTTTGGTCTCGAAATAGGAACTGCAACTGTAGTAGGTGGTGCCGTGTTTGGCGATAACCTTTCGATGATATCTGATACCACCATTGCATCTGTTTCTTCACAGGAAGCTTCAGCAAAAGATAAACTTAAAATGAACTCTAAAGTTGCACTTATTGCCAGCATTATAACACTCATCTACCTAGCAGTTGCCTCAAATAGTACAAAAATTATTTCTATATCAAATTTAGATTATTATTCTATAATAAAAATTATTCCTTACATTTCTTTAATAATCATGGGGCTGCTTGAAGTCGCCACTTTAGTAACAATAACTATAAACATAATTATTGCTGGTGTGCTAGGAATAACTTTTTTTGACTATGCTATCATTCAATTTCCTCATGACGTGTATGACGGTTTCAAAAAAGTAAACGAAATAGTGATATTTGCTCTATTTATCGGTGGATTGAGCCATATAATGTACAAGCAAGGTCAAAAAGCGTTGCATAAACTCATCGATGAAAGCAATATCACAAAAACTAAAGCTGAATTTGTGATAGCAGGAATTGCGTCTATGTTTACTACCTTAGTTGCCAATAATACCATTGCTATTTTACTAAGTGGTGGCATTGCAAAAAGGCTTGCACAAAAACACAGTATTGCGCCACATCGCAGCGCATACTTATTAGATGTTTTTGCTTGTGCTACAAAAGGTATCTTACCTTATGGTTCCCAACTATTGCTAGCAGGGAGTATAGCTTTTGTATCACCTATTTCTTTATTAACACAGGTATATTATTGCTTTATTCTAGCGGCAGTTACAATAGGCGAAATAATCATCAACAGCAGAAAAGAGAAACATTGTGCGGCTGCAACTTAGAGTTTCTCTTTTTTTACCCATAAGGAACGGAATTACTTGACACCCTTCGCCAACCCCCTTATCATGAAACTGAAGCTATTTATTTATCTTCGCAATCTGTGCAGGTTAATGACAAAAAACTTAGGGTATTTGGCGTCTCATGTTTAATTTTTCGCACTACGTGCATCGCATGTCTTTAAAAATTTTTAGGTTTTTATCTATATAAGCCGAAACGCGCTTACAAAGCGTTTAAGACAGCAAAAAACGTCAAATTGACAAGGGAGAATTTGAATGCTAGCTACTACGGGGTTTCTTTGCCTTTTTTCCTGCTTAGTAAATTTCTTAAACACTTGCGGTGTAGGTTAGTTGCAAGTTAAAAGCAGCTAAATCGCTCTTAATCAAGCGTTTTAGAATAAAAAAAACGCCGGTATTTTAGTACATGGTAAATAGCCAACCACCACGAGGCTTCTTTTGCCTTTTTTTTATTTGGTAAATTTCTTAAACATTTATAGTTACAATTTAGAGGTTGTCCGGAAACAAGTAAAAGGCTATAATATCTGAAATTTTAGTACGGGGTAAAGATGAGAAAAAAGTATCCAACAGATCTAAGCGAAAGGGAATGGGCAAGAATAGAAAAACACTTCAGAGTATCATACAAGAAAGGAGGAAGGCCGCCAAAGTATAGCAAAAGAGAAATATTAGAAGCAATTTTCTATGTATTGCGTACAGGGTGTCAATGGCGGTATTTACCAAATGATTTTCCGCTATGGAAGACTGTGTATGAGCAGTTCAGGCAATGGAAGAAGCAGGGAATTTTTGAGAAAATGAATTATGAAATTACAAAATATAGTAGAAGAAAAATAGGAAGGAATGAGCAGCCGAGTGCCTGTATAGTAGATAGTCAATCTGTAAAGACTACAGAAAAGGGGGGATCAAAGGCTATGATGGAAGTAAAAAAGTAAAGGGTAGAAAAAGGCATATAATTACAGACACTCAGGGTTTTATACTAGGTTGTTACGTAGGCGCTGCTAACGAAAATGATAGAGATGGTATTAAAATAGCATTAAACAATATGAGAACAAAATATACTAAAGTTAAAAAAATGTGGGCTGACATGGGATACCAAGGAAGAAATTTAAAGAATCACATAAAGGAAGAATATGACATAGATATTGAAATTGTTAAAAGGCCTACATGTAGATTTTGGGTGCACAAAGATACGCCACCTGAGCTACTACCAACAAGAGAACAAGGGTTTAAAGTACAGCCAAGAAGATGGGTTGTAGAAAGGACTTTTGCTTGGGTTAATAGGAATAGAAGGCTATCGAAGGAGTATGATTTACTCACAACATCCACTGAGAATTTCATATACCTAGCTATGAGTAGGGTTATGTTAAAGAGGGAATATGCTTGAATTTACTTGTTTCCGGACAACCTCTTATAGCTCTTTTTACAATAATCCGAACAGACCGTAATATGCTACTGGCCTGCTATAGCCATAAACACATATCTTATCGCATTCGGACTATTATAAGAAAGGCTATAAGAGCCCGTAAAGGGTGTCATTCCAGTGCCCCTCTGATGTATTCCAGTGCTTGACACTGGAATACAGTTTTCCATATAATCTCATCGAAAATGTTGTAACCACTTTCCATGCTAGTTTGCTTGTGAACAAGCAAACTTTTCTGGATCCCAGTGTCTGGGCACTGGGATGACAAGAGAAGGTACTAGCCTGACACCCTGACAACCGTCATCCCGCTGCTTGTTAGCGGGATCTATGCTAATGCCCTTTTATTCTTTCAATTATGTTATTTCCATTTAAATCTGTCTGTTCCGCAACTTCAGTCAATACAGTTGAATACTCCCTAAAACTGATTGTCATAACTTTACCCTACTTTGAATAATATTTTGATCATTACATATTGTAACAAAAAAAATCAACTCATTTCTTCCAAAGGCTCTATATTGAAGATAGAAAGTCCAGAAGCGATCTAAGGCTTGCACGAGTTGCAGCGGTAAGGTTTAAGTTGTCTTCTTATATTTTTAATTGTGTAATCTCCTGTGTTTGTAAATGTTTTTTCTATGCCCCACTGCAGTAATAAGTACTCTGCGCTCTGAATGATTTATGCTGTAAATTATACAGTAGTTGCTAACCCTTATCCTATATTGCCCTCTAAAGCTATGACATAAAGGCTTTCCTAGATTAAAAGGATCAACTGTAAGGCGTTTCTTTATGGCCTCCTGAACCATTAATTTAATCTTTGCCGGAAGAGCTGGAATTTCTTTTTCAATAACATTTTTTAAGAATTTTATAGTGTAAGTTTTATTTCCAGATGTTTTCATCATCCTCTACTTCTTCTTCACCTTCAGAGAGGCGATCGTCAGCTATTTTGGATAGCTCTACATCTTCTTCGAACTCTTCTTCCACTAAATCTACTAAAACTTCAGGAATAGTTTTATTTTGAGTCTCTGCCATTTCTGTAAGATACTGAGCCAATTTACTGTCAAAACTTACATTAACATTGAGCTTTTTTTGACTGTGAGCCATATATAGCATTTCTCATAATAGTCCGAACAGGTCATAGGAAGGCAGAATCAACAGCACGACGAAAGGATTCGAATAGAGGAATGTTTTTCCTGGCTCTGTTTTTTATAGCAAACCAATGATGCTCAATTTTGTTGAAATCTGGAGAATAAGGCGGCAGATACAAAATTTCTGCACCAACCCCTTTAGCAAGCTCGATAATCTTATCAGACTTATGAAAAGTAGCATTGTCAAGAATGACAGTCTGTCCAGGTTCCAAGATCGGTGTCAAAAATTGCTCAAACCATCCATTAAAAACATCCATATTACAGTGGCCTTCAAAGGTTAACGGAACAACTATCTTTCTTCCACTTAAGGCTGCAACCATACTGATTCGTTGAGTTTTCTTTCCAGATTTTAAGGCATAAAACCGCTGTCCTTTCTGGCAATATCCGTAGGGGTAGTCTTCGGTGTTATCAATGCCAGACTCATCTATATACACTAAGTTTTTAGGTTCTTTTGTCGCTATAATTTTCAAAAATTCAGCACGTTTTTCTTCGTTTCTTTCCTTGTATCCATATGTCTTTTTTTGCGCGTAAATTCAATTTTTTTAAGGGCTCGATAGATCGTTTGGATACTAACGTTGTTCCAAAGTTTAGCCATTTCCGATAGAGTCTTTCCTCCGTGTTCTCTGGCAAATTTGGCAAAGGTATCCCAGTCGGTAATTTTGTGATTGTAACCCCCATTTCCAAGTTTTTTTGATTGAAAGTCTCCTGTTTCTTTTCTTCTTTGCTGCCACTCCCATAAAGTAGTTCGTCCAATCTTAAATCTTGCTGCCACTGTTTCTCTGCTTTCTCCTTCGTCTAGCGCTTCCATTGCTTTTTTTCTTAAATCATAACTATATGCTGCTGGCATTCAACCTCCTTATCATCATCTACCCTTATCCTATCACATCCGGACTTTTATGGAAAGAGCTCTAAGAGGTTGTCCGGAAACAAGTAAATTCAAGCATATTCCCTCTTTAACATAACCCTACTCATAGCTAGGTATATGAAATTCTCAGTGGATGTTGTGAGTAAATCATACTCCTTCGATAGCCTTCTATTCCTATTAACCCAAGCAAAAGTCCTTTCTACAACCCATCTTCTTGGCTGTACTTTAAACCCTTGTTCTCTTGTTGGTAGTAGCTCAGGTGGCGTATCTTTGTGCACCCAAAATCTACATGTAGGCCTTTTAACAATTTCAATATCTATGTCATATTCTTCCTTTATGTGATTCTTTAAATTTCTTCCTTGGTATCCCATGTCAGCCCACATTTTTTTAACTTTAGTATATTTTGTTCTCATATTGTTTAATGCTATTTTAATACCATCTCTATCATTTTCGTTAGCAGCGCCTACGTAACAACCTAGTATAAAACCCTGAGTGTCTGTAATTATATGCCTTTTTCTACCCTTTACTTTTTTACTTCCATCATAGCCTTTGATCCCCCCTTTTCTGTAGTCTTTACAGATTGACTATCTACTATACAGGCACTCGGCTGCTCATTCCTTCCTATTTTTCTTCTACTATATTTTGTAATTTCATAATTCATTTTCTCAAAAATTCCCTGCTTCTTCCATTGCCTGAACTGCTCATACACAGTCTTCCATAGCGGAAAATCATTTGGTAAATACCGCCATTGACACCCTGTACGCAATACATAGAAAATTGCTTCTAATATTTCTCTTTTGCTATACTTTGGCGGCCTTCCTCCTTTCTTGTATGATACTCTGAAGTGTTTTTCTATTCTTGCCCATTCCCTTTCGCTTAGATCTGTTGGATACTTTTTTCTCATCTTTACCCCGTACTAAAATTTCAGATATTATAGCCTTTTACTTGTTTCCGGACAACCTCTAATTGATGTTAATTCGTTCTAAAATTGGTAGCTTGCTCTGAAGAAACACTATAGTTGTTTTCTCTAAGGTGGGTTTGATATATTTAGAAAAATTATCTATAAGATTAATATTCAATTTATTTATATTGAGATATACGATTTTATAAAATGGCTATTTATGGAAGAACATGGTGGGGAGAGAAATGGCTTCAGTGCTTCAATAGAATTGATTATGATAACCGTCTTCCACGTGGCAGAACTTGTGCTAATACTGGTCGAGCTTTTGGTATTAAAATTAATGGTCACATAGTTACAGCTAAAGTTCATAGCTCAGGATCTTACCCATATCGTGGTTCAAAACCTCAACCATATAAAGTCAAAATTATACTCAATGAATTAAGCTCATCAGAACAACAGACCATTCGTCAAATTATTGAAACTTCACCTTCTATACTATCTAAATTAATAAATAGGCAATTACCAACCAGCTTGTTTGATAAGCTTAATGATCTTGGGATTAAATTGTTTCCTTCAAATTGGGAAGAGATGAATGCAAATTGCAACTGTCCTGATTGGGCTATGCCTTGTAAACATATTGCTGCTGTAATTTATCTTATTGCTGCAGAAATTGATAAAAACCCCTTCATGATTTTTAATATTCATAATTGTAATTTGTCAGCACTTATCGATGATTTTGGGAATGGAAAATTAGAAAATGCTCAAAACATTTTAAAGATAGATGATATATTTAAGGCATGTTCTAAAATTAGAATACATAACCAAGCAATTTTAAATGATATTGATTTATCAACTATTCCTAACCTTTTTGATTGTATCAGTAGTATTTTAACAGATAATCCACTTTTTTTTGAAAAAAACTTCCATAATATTTTACAGATAGCTTATAAGCACTGGCAAAAGTATCCTGCAGGAAAGTTAGTGTACTATCCAGCTTCTAAGAAGGAACTATCAGAAGAGGAGCTATTTATTAAAAGATGGGGAAATATTGAGAATTGGAAAACATTTCAACTATTCATTGATGATCAGCATTACCTTACTCAAGTGAGCAATGGTACAACTAATGTATTTATGCTAAGTAGAAATGTATTGAAAGATATAGCGCGATTTTTAAACGACATTCCTAATTCGTTACTTCACAGGCTTAATCCTGAACTTCGCTTCATGCATATGATTTCACAGTTTGCACATATGCTGATGGAAAAGTCAGCGCTAATACCACAAGTATTACAAAACAAAAGAGGAGAAATTATAATTAGGTGGATTCCGGCGTTGTTTAATGAGTCAGTTAAGGAAATTCATAGCAAGATATCATCTATTTGTCCGCCTCTATTGATTAAATATCAAGAAATCGCTATGGAACCAGAGGAACAAGTAAATGTTGCTATCTCTTTCATCCTTTTAGGGTATATAGAAGATAACTTTCCTGCATCTCTGGATAAGTATGGAGATAAGGACATCTTTGAATTATTCTTTACTGGAAGACCATACAAGTTTACTGAGTTTAGCAACAAGGAAATACCGCAAGCAATTAATCTCTGGCTTTCACGTCTTTATTTAGCAGATAAGCCTTACAAATTCTATCTAATGATAAAAGATCACCATGAAAAATTTGAACTTGAGGTACAGTTATCACTGGATGATGAGAAGTCATTCATAAAGCTGGAAAAAGCATTTTCTAATCAAAACGTAAAGCTTAGTATTTTATCTGATCTTGCACTCTTATCTGAATACATACCTGAATTAGAAAGATCGATTGATAGCAATAGCAAGTTATCATTTAATTTAGATGATTTTGCACCTTTATTCCTGGGTATTGTACCAGTACTAAGAGCAATAGGTATAACGGTTATCTTGCCGAAATCTTTGCAAAAAATCTTCAAACCACAATTAAGTCTTAGTTTGTCTGCCAAGGATAAAATAAAAGAAGATCGCGAAAGTTTTTTAACGCTGGAAAATTTATTGAAATTTGATTGGAAAGTAGCAATAGGAGATAAAAAATTAAGCGTTACAGAATTTAAAAAATTGCTAAAAGATTCCCGAGGGCTTGTGCGAATAGTCGATCAGTATGTGCTTTTGGATGATAAGGAGGTAGAAGCTTTATTAAAAAAACTTGATAAATTGCCTGATTATTTAAGTCAAGCAGAGCTTATGCAAGCTGCTCTAACAGGAGAAGTAAATGAAACTAAAGTAGCATTTGACCAGCAGCTTACAAGCTTATTTAATAAACTTAATACTTACACACCTGTTACTACACCAAATAATCTAATAGCACAACTACGCCCATATCAAGAACGCGGATTTAGTTGGCTTATACAGAACATAGAAAACGGGTTTGGTAGCATAATTGCTGATGATATGGGTCTTGGTAAAACATTACAGGTTATAGCAGCTATTCTGTATTGCAAAAATATAGGGTTTTTGGATCGGGACAGAGTCTTGGTAGTAGCTCCCACAAGCATATTAAGTAATTGGCAACGAGAGATGGAACGTTTTGCACCAGAATTAAAGCTTTTCGTCTATCACGGACAAAATCGAGAATTGGCAAGTGATTATGATGTAGCTCTAACATCTTATGGTCTTGCACGTCGTGATAAAAAAGAACTTAATAAAATTCGCTGGTTTTTGCTCGTGATTGATGAAGCACAAAATATAAAAAATCCTAATACCGAACAAACCAAGGCAATTAAAGCTATTGAGGCAACGCATAGAATAGCAATGAGCGGTACTCCTGTTGAGAATAGGTTACTTGAGTATTGGAGCATTTTTGACTTTATCAACAAATCTTATCTTGGTACTCCTAAGCAGTTTAAAAGCAGCTTTGCAACACCGATTGAAAAAGCAAGAGATAAAATTTGTCTAGAAAGGTTTATGAAAATCACTAGCCCTTTTATGTTACGTAGGCTTAAGAGTGATAAAAGCATTATTCAGGATTTACCAGATAAAATTGAGAATAATCGTTATTGTTCCCTCACTTCAGAGCAAACAGCGCTTTATCAAAAGGTTGTTGATACAACTATGGAGAAGATAGAAAAAAGTGAAGGGATTGAACGTAAGGGACTAATCTTTAAACTTATCAATGCTTTAAAGCAAATTTGTAACCATCCATCACAGTTTGGCAAGAAAAAGCGTGCGAGTATTGAACAATCCGGTAAAATGCAGATGCTTGAGGAAATATTGATTAGTATTGGTGAAGTTGCAGAAAAATCATTGATATTTACTCAATACACTGAAATGGGTGAGATTATAGCTAGGCTACTTGAAGAAAGGTTTGAATCAAAAGTGCCATTTTTACATGGAGGACTGTCCCGTAAAGCACGAGACGAAATGGTTGATGACTTTCAAAATTCATTCCAATCAAATATTCTTATAGTATCTTTAAAAGCTGGTGGAACAGGGCTTAATTTAACAGCAGCAAACCATGTAATACATTACGATTTATGGTGGAATCCAGCAGTGGAAGCACAAGCAACAGATCGGGCCTATCGTATCGGGCAAGAACGTAATGTCATGGTGTACAGGCTACTTTCAACAGGTACATTTGAAGAGCGTATTGATGAGATGATTCAAAGCAAGAAGGAATTAGCAAACCTAACTATAAGTAGTGGCGAGAGTTGGATTACAGAATTTAACAACGATCAATTAAGAGATTTAGTTAATATAAAAAATGCACTATAGAACTTATAAAGTTTATATGTTGCTGTATTCAAAAAAAATCAAAAATTTTCTGTTTTTTCTACTTACAACAGGTTATACAAAACTTAAGTAGAGAAATTTTTTTATGATGTACGAGATGATTTTTTGACTGATTTCAATACTGTAAAACCATAGCAGTTAGATGTATACACCCTATTATTGCGGCCTGTTTGTATGAGCTTATACCATATATTTATGCCTTTTCCTCTATCGAAGCGGTCTTGAATAGCAATGATTAGGATATTCTGTAGTATTAATTGACTTTTTATACTATTTGCATATAATTGTACATAAATAATGTTGTTAATTATATAAAATCTATTATGAGTATTGAAAAGCAGAAGCTAGACATTGAAAATATTGTTAAAGCGGGAAAAAAAGTATATCTAGGATACCTTTTGCTAGATATAATTAATGATAAAAAAAACAGTTATTTTACTATAAATAACAAGAGGGGCTTATCATTAAATGAATACGTAACAGAGTCAATTAAGGAAGAAAAGGCAGATAAATTTTCTAAGCAAGTAAAGATAGGAAAAAAGAATTGCAAAATTCATATAGAAAAAAACTCTGATGATAAATATGATGTAAAGATTACTGGTACTATAGTATCTGACCGTGAAGATTCAGGTTATGAAAGTGATAGCAGTCAAGGAACTCAGACTCAAAACATTGAGTTTAAACCGAAAAATAAGTATAATGACGATGATTTCCTTGATTTATGTAGTTCACATGAATTGACGTTTAGTTGTGATAATAACGGTAATTATGCTTTTAATACTAAAATAGATGAGCATATTATCGGTGGACCAGACAAAATTGATCTCTATCCAATACATATATCCAACCTTTATCAAATGATAAATTATGTAAATGGTGATACAAAAAATCCTGATGTATTAATTGCTATGGCAACAGGATCTGGAAAATCATTTACACAAGCACTATGGACTTTTGTATTAGATTTAGCAGGTTATCATGGAGTCTGTGCAGTTCATCAGGATGCTTTAGCACATCAACTAAGAGAAGATTTTTGTAGGCTATTACCAAAAAGTATCACTGATAAAGTCAAATTAGGTGATAAAGGTAAAATTGATAATATAGATCCTAATTCACATATCATCACTACTCATGATATTCTATTCAAAGAAAAATCAAGTGAGTTTGAAACTATATTCATTAAAAATAATAAATGGTGGATTAGTGTTGATGAAGCACATAAGGCAACTGAGATAGAACTATATAAAAGAAATATTGAAAATTTAAAAAATCCTATCGCATTTTTAACTGCTACACCTTCAGAAGTCATTGCTAAACGAGTTGGTTGTATTATAAATCTTTCTCTTAAAGAAAAAGAAGAGCAGGGTATTTCTAAATCACCTGCTGTAAAAACTAGAACAGCAAAAAGCCGTATCCAGGCAGCTAAGAAGAGATCCAAATTTAATTTTGGAGAAAGGATAGCACTATGGTTTGCTAGTATTATCGAGAAAGAAAGATTGAGCTCAGCACATGAATGCATTGGTAGCATTGAGGAATGTGTAATCTATAGAAAAACTACTGATCCTTTTTATGTATCAGATGGTAATGAAGGTGATATTAGAAAAAGCATAAGATGGAATGTTCATCTTCCAATAGGGGAAAAGTTTCTAGGTTTGGTCGGACGCGGTAGTCATGACTCAGTAGTAAATTTTCATCTTATGCTAAATGGTAATGAGGTTGGTAGTGCATACGAAAACGGAAATAAAGTTTCTCGTGAAAATGTATATGATTTTTTCGGATTAAGTCTTTTATCTTCTCATGGAGCAGAGTTAGATGAAGCTATATTTAAAAAATATGAAGAATCAAAACAAGAATTGAGAAAAGCAGGCTTACGTAATTATTTGATTGATTATCATGGGTATGATTCAAATAAAGCAGAAAATTTTATAGAAAGTAACGTAGATTATTCCAGTAATGCTGCAAAATATCAAGAATTTCATGTTCTACATGGTATCATTGAAAATACTATCTCATATCTCACTGGTTATGATAGTATTACTTTAGATTACAAAAGACGCCACGATTTAGACTCATTAGTTAAAGAAGTTAAGGCAAAATTATCATCCAAAAATATCGGAGATACTGAAGAGCACATGGATCAAATATCAAAAGATCTGATTAGTGAAGGTATTCCACAAGATATAGCTGAGAGTATAGCAACTCAAGAAATAAGAGTTTTACAGGCTTTATTACAAACCAGGAATGATGACGATGAATTCTTTAAAATGATTGTTGATAATTGGGCACTTGATAAAAGAATTCATAACCAATATTTAGGGACAGATAACTGCTCCTATAGTCCTCTTTTAGCATTACAAGAATTTTGTCAAAAGCATAAAACTATCTTTTTAGTTAATGGTTTACAAAAGAGTGCTACAAAAGTTGAGGATAATAAGCCATTTTTTAACTTAAAAGAAAAAAGCTTTAAACTATCTGATGATAATCATGATAAAGAGAAGAATCTTACAAAACATAAATTAAGTACTATAGAGGCGTTAGATGATACAACGAAACAATATTATTATGAACCTAATTATTGTTCTGCAGAATACACTGAAAAAGTAGTTGATAAGCTATGTAAGAAGGGGCTTATAGGCTCTTATATTACTAGCGAAAAGACTACTGGATTTAATGATCTAAATTTATGTAGTGTTGGCCTTATCACAGACAAAACAGATGACAATATTAACGATCCTGCTGAAATTATACAGGCTTTTGGTAGAAATAGAGGGTTAAATTGGGCAAAACAGCCAATTTTTTATCTTGTTACAAAATCAGGAGTAAAAGTAAGTTTTGATGTTAATGAGCTAACAAGAAATGGCTACATTAAAGCTCTAAATAAAGCTGATAAGAAACATCATAAAGAATTAGTGAAAAGACTTGGATCTAAGATTGCAAAACAAATACAAGATTATATTGATATAAATACTGAGCCATCAGGAGAAATTCATTCTAATCATTTAGAAAATAAATTAATTGAAATTATCTGGAATGAGTATGAGGATTTATACAATCAAAATAATCACGATAATCAAAAGACAAAAAACGATTTTATTGATGTTCTAAATGATACATATAAGATACTTTATTCTTATAGAGATAATATAAAAAAGAATTATCATCTGCCTACTTCAGCTCACGTGATAACTTTCATTTTAGAATTTATCACAAAAATTGTCTACTGGTTCAAAACGCATTCTTCATACAAAGAGTTTAAACAAGAAGTAAAAAAACTAGAAAATAACGAAAAAAAAGATGAATTGATAAATGAAAGAACGTACGCACATATAATTCAAAATTATAAATATAAAGATATTATTAGCAATGGATTGGCATTGAAGAAAATCCTTTCTTTAACAGGAGATAAGGTTAAAAGTAGCACAGATTTTATAATGGAAAATCTACATGAATTCGTAAAAGAAGAAAGAAAAGAAGAATTGAACCAACTAAACCAGACTATAAAAACTTTATTAAATAAATTAGTTGTAACTACTGGTCTAAGTAAAGAGCAGAAAGAACAAATAACTCAGTACATTAATGAGAAAAATTCATGGGCTAAAGAAGTATATGATCACGCACAGTCATTATTTTCGAATGATCAAAAGATTGGTTCAAATGATATATCTAGTATAATATTTAATCTGATTTCAAGTGACTCTACAATTAAGCAGTATTTAGAGAAGGAAAAAATTACAAAAGAGAAATTTTATGTTAATGTTCTTAATGACCTATCTATTTTTACAGAATTGCAAAATTCTCCTCTAATAAAAGAGTTAACTAGTTGTAATTATGAAAATGTTATAGATAAAGATAAGGCAGAACAATACGCTGTAAATAGTATAGCTCATTATTTTCAGTCTAAAGTTTACCAAAAATTACTTAATGATTTCATATCACCGCTTAAAGAAGAGCACTTACTTGCTATTTTAAATGCAGTTTATCCAGAAGATAATGCTAATAAAACAGAACTAAATAGTGAAAAATTGAAAAAAATCTTGGAGTTTAAGAAAGGTATAGATGATGAAGAACGATTTAGAGAAGTAGTTAAAAAATGTGGAGATATAGAAAAAATACAGGATATTCAAGAGAGTATATATAAAGTATGCTTTGAAATTCTACACTGTTATTGTTACTATCAAAACATGTCTGAAAAGGGTGATCTGTATTGCAGTGATAAAAATGATATTATTCCTAGAGACAAGAATCTGGCAACACCGGAGTTATATAAAAGAACAAATAATAAGAAAAATTCAATATGGAGTTATAGCAGTAGAGGCTCTGATTTTGATATAGGCATGATGTGCAATAAGATTCAATTTATCAGTGGTAGTCTTAAGTCATTTGATGATACTAGTGAAATAGATCTTTTAGATCAAATACAGAAGGTTCAGCATGGACAAGAGGCTGCAGATAATCTTCAACTATTTAATAGAGCTCTTAAGTATCCTAAAAACAATACGACTAGTACAAATAGAGAAATAGAAAAAGTAGCATCAAAACTAGGTGATTTGAAGCCATTAACAAGTAAGGATTATGACAATGCTGTGCAACAGGTACGTTCAGCTTTTTCTCCCCCAGCTACTTAACTTGATCACGAAAAGTGTTCAATAAACCGTACGCGGCCAAGTTAAGGAAAAGTGTGACTTAAGGCTGAAAAACCAACCTTTGTACTCTTGCCGCGCTCTGCAATACCGGAAAAACTTTGTTTCTTATGATCTTTTTGGCTGGCAAACTGCAATAAAAGTTGAATCTATTGCATTTTTAGTATTCGAATAAACAGCATTAATTTTGATGAAGTAGATCTAATTTTAAAAATAAACGTTTTCGACCGGTAATTGCGTTTCTAAGACTATTCTGTGATTTTATGTACTCCCTTATTTAATGAACGGATGTGGCATACCTTAAACCCTAGCAAAAGGCGCTTCCAATTATAGCTCTTTCCATAAAAGTCCGGATGTGATAGGATAAGGGTAGATGATGATAAGGAGGTTGAATGCCAGCAGCATATAGTTATGATTTAAGAAAAAAAGCAATGGAAGCGCTAGACGAAGGAGAAAGCAGAGAAACAGTGGCAGCAAGATTTAAGATTGGACGAACTACTTTATGGGAGTGGCAGCAAAGAAGAAAAGAAACAGGAGACTTTCAATCAAAAAAACTTGGAAATGGGGGTTACAATCACAAAATTACCGACTGGGATACCTTTGCCAAATTTGCCAGAGAACACGGAGGAAAGACTCTATCGGAAATGGCTAAACTTTGGAACAACGTTAGTATCCAAACGATCTATCGAGCCCTTAAAAAAATTGAATTTACGCGCAAAAAAAGACATATGGATACAAGGAAAGAAACGAAGAAAAACGTGCTGAATTTTTGAAAATTATAGCGACAAAAGAACCTAAAAACTTAGTGTATATAGATGAGTCTGGCATTGATAACACCGAAGACTACCCCTACGGATATTGCCAGAAAGGACAGCGGTTTTATGCCTTAAAATCTGGAAAGAAAACTCAACGAATCAGTATGGTTGCAGCCTTAAGTGGAAGAAAGATAGTTGTTCCGTTAACCTTTGAAGGCCACTGTAATATGGATGTTTTTAATGGATGGTTTGAGCAATTTTTGACACCGATCTTGGAACCTGGACAGACTGTCATTCTTGACAATGCTACTTTTCATAAGTCTGATAAGATTATCGAGCTTGCTAAAGGGGTTGGTGCAGAAATTTTGTATCTGCCGCCTTATTCTCCAGATTTCAACAAAATTGAGCATCATTGGTTTGCTATAAAAAACAGAGCCAGGAAAAACATTCCTCTATTCGAATCCTTTCGTCGTGCTGTTGATTCTGCCTTCCTATGACCTGTTCGGACTATTATGAGAAATGCTATAACTCTTATTACAACAAACCTCTATGGTCTCTTGTGAACCCAAAAATAATCGCTGTTTTGTAGAGTGCAAATTTATATAGAAGTTAGATTTATGTAAGTTAGAGGTTGTCCGGAAACAAGTAAATTCAAGCATATTCCCTCTTTAACATAACCCTACTCATAGCTAGGTATATGAAATTCTCAGTGGATGTTGTGAGTAAATCATACTCCTTCGATAGCCTTCTATTCCTATTAACCCAAGCAAAAGTCCTTTCTACAACCCATCTTCTTGGCTGTACTTTAAACCCTTGTTCTCTTGTTGGTAGTAGCTCAGGTGGCGTATCTTTGTGCACCCAAAATCTACATGGAGGCCTTTTAACAATTTCAATATCTATGTCATATTCTTCCTTTATGTGATTCTTTAAATTTCTTCCTTGGTATCCCATGTCAGCCCACATTTTTTTAACTTTAGTATATTTTGTTCTCATATTGTTTAATGCTATTTTAATACCATCTCTATCATTTTCGTTAGCAGCGCCTACGTAACAACCTAGTATAAAACCCTGAGTGTCTGTAATTATATGCCTTTTTCTACCCTTTACTTTTTTACTTCCATCATAGCCTTTGATCCCCCCTTTTCTGTAGTCTTTACAGATTGACTATCTACTATACAGGCACTCGGCTGCTCATTCCTTCCTATTTTTCTTCTACTATATTTTGTAATTTCATAATTCATTTTCTCAAAAATTCCCTGCTTCTTCCATTGCCTGAACTGCTCATACACAGTCTTCCATAGCGGAAAATCATTTGGTAAATACCGCCATTGACACCCTGTACGCAATACATAGAAAATTGCTTCTAATATTTCTCTTTTGCTATACTTTGGCGGCCTTCCTCCTTTCTTGTATGATACTCTGAAGTGTTTTTCTATTCTTGCCCATTCCCTTTCGCTTAGATCTGTTGGATACTTTTTTCTCATCTTTACCCCGTACTAAAATTTCAGATATTATAGCCTTTTACTTGTTTCCGGACAACCTCTAAAATAAATTTTCCTGTCATCTCCAAATAAATTACATTAACTTAGTATTGTATATTGTTAATAACTTAAATAATACAACCATTTTCAGCAACAAAAACCAAAGGTCTTGAGATACAAGATATTTGTATGGTTACTATGATAGTTCCTTTTTTAAGAAAGTTTTAAATTTCATACCTAACAATAAACAACTTTAGGTTTAAATTTATGAAATCAGTTGTTATATACATCAGCAAATACGAATTTAACTGGTGTTATGGACTTAAATAAATTTACCGAAAAAGCAAAAAGTCTAATTCAAAGTGCTCAAATGAAAGCGTTGGGAGCTGGGCATCAGATTTTTATGCCTGAGCATTTACTAAAAGTGATGCTTGAAGATGAATCAGGTTTAGTTCAGGATTTGATAAACGCTTGTGGTGGAAATGTGCAGAGTATTTCCGATGCTGTGGATAGTGCAATAAAAAAGTTGCCAGTAATTGAAGGTCCAGGAAGTGGTGGCCTTCAACTTTCAAGAGAAATAGCAAAAGTTTTTGAAGATTCAATTGGTATTGCAAAGAGAAATAAAGATTCATTTGTTGCTGTCGAGCGTTTACTGCAGGGCCTCACTGCACAAAAAGATGATACTGTAGGCAAAATTCTGGCAGAGAATGGTGTGACTCCACAAAAACTGAACTCAGTTGTTGCAGAAATGAGAAAGGGCAGCAGTGCGGACTCGCCAGACAGTGAGGAAAAATTAAACGCGGCAAAGAAATATACAAAAGATGTTACAGAGCTTGCTATGCAAGGAAAGCTTGATCCTGTAATTGGTCGTGATGAAGAGATCAGAAGAACTATGCAGGTATCACTGAGGCGGACAAAAAATAATCCAGTGCTGATCGGTGAACCTGGTGTTGGAAAAACTGCAATAGTTGAGGGGCTTGCAAATAGAATTGTTGCAAACGATGTACCACTTGGTTTGCATGATGCAAAGGTCTTAGCTTTGGATCTTGGTGCATTAATCGCTGGAACAAAGTTTAGAGGAGAATTTGAAGAAAGGTTAAAAGCAGTTATTAATGAGCTTTCGAAAGCGGAGGGAAAAGTTATCTTGTTTATAGATGAGCTTCATACTTTAGTTGGAGCAGGAGCAACAAGTGGTGCAATGGATGCCTCGAATCTGCTGAAGCCTGCTCTTGCGCGTGGAGAAATTCGCTGTATAGGAGCCACAACTTTAGATGAATATCGTCAGCATATAGAAAAAGATCCTGCGCTTGCAAGGCGTTTCCAGCCTGTGTTTATTTCTCAACCAACTGAAACTGATACCATTTCAATACTCAGGGGTTTGAAGGAAAGATATGAGGTGCATCATGGTATAAGAATTACAGACGGTGCAATAATTGCTGCTGCAACGTTGTCCAATAGATATATAACAGATAGGTTTTTACCTGATAAAGCAATTGATTTGATTGATGAAGCAGCAAGTAGGGTGAGAATTGAAATGGATAGCAAGCCTGAAGTTATTGATGAACTTGAGAGAAAGGTTATACAGCTAAAGATTGAAGCAGAGGCTTTAAAAAAAGAAAGTGATGAAAATTCTAAACAGCGTTTAAAAAAGATAAATGAAGAGATCGAAAATCTAAACAGTAAATTTGCTGACTTGAACAGCAAATGGCAGATGGAAAAGAATAAAATAGCTAGAATACAAGAAACAGCCGAAAAATTAGATAACGCTAGAAAAGAGTTGGAATTAGTTCAGCGTAGTGGGAATTTGGGAAGAGCAGGAGAGCTGATGTATGGTGTGATTCCTCAGCTTGAGAATGAATTAAAAAATCAGGAAAAGGTTACTGATAGTTTCTTAAAGAAAGAAGTGACTGGAGATGATATTGCAAACATTGTTTCAAAGTGGACAGGAATTCCAGTTGATAACATGATGCACAGCGAAAAGGAAAAACTTCTCAACATGGAGAATGAAATAGGAAGAAGAGTAATAGGGCAGAAAGATGCAATAGAAGCGATAAGTAATGCAGTTAGGCGCTCTCGCTCTGGTGTGCAAGATACTAATCGACCTTTTGGTTCATTCTTATTCTTGGGTCCAACCGGAGTTGGAAAAACAGAATTGGCAAAAGCCCTTGCTGAATTTCTGTTTGACGATCAATCAGCGCTTTTGCGTTTTGATATGTCAGAATATATGGAAAAACATTCTGTTTCAAAGTTAATTGGCGCGCCTCCAGGGTATGTTGGCTATGAACAAGGTGGCAGATTAACTGAAGCAGTGAGGAGAAGACCATATCAGGTAATCTTATTTGATGAGATAGAAAAGGCAAATCCAGATATATTTAATCTATTGCTGCAAATCTTGGATGAGGGGAGACTCACTGATAGTCATGGCAAATTGATTGATTTTCGCAATACCATACTGATTTTAACTTCTAATCTTGGTGCTGAGATAATGCTAAAGGGGATTGCTGAGTCTGTAAAAGATGAGGTAATGCAGATAATTAAATCAACATTTCGTCCAGAATTTTTAAACAGACTGGATGAAATTATTATATTTCACAGTTTAACCAGAAATGACATCTATAAAATTATAGATGTTCAATTTTCTTATTTACAAAAAACACTTGCTAAGCGTAAACTGAGTATAAGTTTGTCGCAGGAAGCTAAAGAACTAATAGCACAAACTGGCTATGACCCTGAATATGGAGCAAGGCCCTTAAAAAGGGTTATACAAGAGTGTATTCAAAATAATTTAGCTAAATTAGTTTTATCAGGGGAAGTAGTAGAAAATGATGAGCTAATAGTGTACGCTCTTGATAATGAAATCTTAGTTAAAAAGGTTTAAGTTCACTGTGTATTTTTGTTAAAAAAAATGTGTATAGATCATAATGTTGACACTGAGTCTTTATTTAAGTTAGCTGATCAAGAAAATCAGCAAGATAAAGAAAAAATTAAAAAATTTATTAAGTATTTTTATAGTTTTGTTTATAAAAGCAACCTAAAAGCAAATGATAAGTTTTTGCTATATATTGTAAACGATGCTTACAATTTTGTTTCTCAAAAAGAGAAAGATGAAAGTAAGTTAGTAGTAAGCAATATAGATGATATACCAGGAATAGAAGGCGATTTTACCACGATTAAGATAACAAACGATGATATGCCATTTTTGGTTGACTCCGTTATTACAACTATTAAGTCGCACGATTTAACCATATGCTATTACAGCAACAGCATAATTAACATTAAAAGAAAAGATGGCCTAATAGATGAGATTTACCCTTTGGAAGAAAGTAATGGAATAAAAGAGTCAGTTATATATGTAATTATCAAAGGTATAAGTGACAGTTTTGTTGATACATTAAAAGAATCTCTACAAAAAACGCTGAAAGCAGTTAATTGTGTTGTGAAAGATTGGCACTTAATGCTTAAGAAACTTGATGAGGCAAGTCTTTCTGTCATCCCAGTACTTGATACTGGGATCCAGGAAAAGGACACGTGGATTCCAGTGTCACGCACTGGAATGACACCAGACCGAAATCAAGAGCAAAAAGATTTTCTAGTTTGGTTAAAGAATAATAATTTTGTATTTCTAGGTTATCAAGAATATATTGCTGGTAAAGATGAAAAACTCGTCTGTGATGGCAAAAAGGACCTTGGCCTGATGAGAGTAGGTCAAAGTACGTTGATTCCTTCTGCAAACCTTGATTCCCTATACATATTGAGATCAGATCTAATCTCAATAGTCCATCGGCGTACATACATGAATTGTATAGGAGTAAAAGAATTTGATGACCAGGGTAATGTAGTAAAGGAACGGCGTTTTTTCGGGCTATTTACTTCTGTAGCGGAGGTCCAAGATATTCGAACTATTCCAATAATAAAAGATAAAGTTAAAGTTATAGAAAAAAATGCAGGATTTGTAACCGGGGGCCACAACAATAAAGCTTTGATTTCTATTTTGCAAGTGTTCTCTTGTGATGAATTATTCCAATCAAATGAAGACGAATTATTTAAAATTTGCATTTCGATCATGTCTCTTGCGATTAGGCCAAGGGTCAGATTATTTTTAAGAAGAGTCGGGGATTTTATTAGTTGCATAGTGCTGATACCGATGCGTTATGCTAGCGCTAGGCTAATGTTCAAGATACGTGACATATTGAAGGATGAGACAAGTGCAGGAAGTTCAGATATTTATAACAATCACATTATCAATGAATATGATTTGATGAAATTGCATGTAGTGCTAAAGACCAAAAATGCTAGCGTTCTTGATGATGAAGTTTTGCGTATCGAAAACAAATTAAGAAACATTACAGAAAAGTGGGAAGATCGTTTTATAGACAATTTATACAATACTTTTAGCACTGTTGAGGATATATTCATCCGTTATTGCAAGGCATTTCCAATAAGCTATCAAGAGAGTTTCGAACCTCATGACGCATATTACGATATGAAAAAATTGGAGATAGTGAGGAAGAAAGGAGTTAGCGAGGTCGATTTAAGACTTACTCGTGATAATCTTAATTATCAATTAAAGGTTTATACTCCAAACAATGGAGGCCTTGAATTATCGAAGATATTAAGGATCACTAAGAATTTGGGAGCTAAAATTCTATCTCATAATGGCTATTACATAGAAATTAACGGTGGAATATGGATACACCATTTTGTGTTGTCAAGAGTCGATGAATTAATAGACAACATTACTCTAAAAGAGCAATTTGAAATAACACTTGCGAAAGTGTTTAGCAAGGAAATTAAAAATGACTATTTCAATAGTTTGATCATTATTGCTGGGCTCAAGTGGAAAGAAGTGCTTCTGGTTAGAGCGTTAAGTGCTTACCTAAAGCAGACGTCATTTAACTACAACCCAGAATATATCCAAAAGGTAGTCTCAGAGTATCCAAAAGTAGTAAAGTATTTGATACAACTATTTCATGCAAGATTTGATCCTAACATAGACATTGATAGAGCAGAAACTACGGACATTGTCAGAGAAAAAATTGAGGAACTTCTAAAAGAGATCAGCAATGTTTCACATGATTACGTTTTGCGCTCGATATTTAACTTGATAATGGCTATTTTAAGGACCAGTTATTATCAAGACGATAAACCATATTTATCTACAAAATTTGACTCAAGTAAAATAAATGGTTTGCCTGATCCTCGTCCGTATCGCGAATTGTATATTTATTCAAACCTTTTTGAGGGAATACATCTAAGAGGAGGGAAATTAGCCCGTGGTGGCTTAAGGTGGTCGGATAGGACTGAAGATTTTCGCACTGAAGTTTTGGGGCTCATGAAAGCTCAGATGACAAAAAATGCGGTTATTGTCCCTGTTGGTGCAAAGGGTGGATTTGTAATAAAGCAAGCTTATAAAGATAAGAATATTTTAAGAGAGAAAAGTGTTGAGTGCTATAAGAGTTTTATTAGAGGAATGCTTGATATTACTGATAACGTGGTTGATGGTGAAATAATTCCACCAGAGAATGTGATTAGGTATGATGAAGACGATCCATACTTGGTAGTTGCAGCAGATAAAGGCACTGCTTCATTTTCTGATTATGCCAACCAGATAGCCTCTGAATACAATTTTTGGCTTGGCGATGCATTTGCATCTGGTGGATCAGCAGGTTATGATCACAAAAAAATGGGTATTACAGCCAGAGGTGCATGGATTGCAGCACAGAGGCATTTTTGGAAAATGAATAAGGATATTTACCAGGATGCAACTGTTATTGGAATTGGGGATATGGCTGGCGACTTATTTGGAAATGGTATGCTGCTTTCAAAAAATATACATTTAATCGGCGCATTTAACCATATGCATATTTTTGTTGACCCAAACCCTGATGCAAAAAAGAGTTTCACAGAGCGTAAACGTCTCTTTGAGTTACCATTTTCAACTTGGATGGATTATAATAAAGATTTGATTTCTAAGGGTGGAGGAGTATTTGAGCGTAGCAGTAAGCAAGTAAACATTTCTCAAGAAATAAAAAAGTGCTTTGATATAACAGAAGATATGCTACCTCCAAGTGATTTGATTAGATATCTATTGAAAGCAAAAGTGGACTTCATATGGAATGGAGGAATCGGCACGTTTGTTAAGGCAAAGAGTGAAAATCATAGCATGGTCGGTGACAAAGCAAACGATGAGTTAAGAGTGAATGGTAAAGATATTAGAGCTTCTATGTTTATAGAGGGTGGAAATCTTGGTTGTACACAGTTTGGAAGAATAGAATATGCTGAAAAAGGTGGATATATCAATGCAGACTTTGTTGATAATTCAGCCGGAGTGATATGTTCGGACCTTGAAGTTAACATTAAGATTGCATTTGTTTCAGCTATGAAAGCAGGGGGTATTTCTTTAGAAAAAAGGAATGAAATACTGGCAAGTATGGTGGATGAAGTTGCATCCAAAGTGCTTGAGAACCACAACAAAATTGAAACAAAAGCATTACTTCTTGAGTGTTTGCAAGCTAAAGAGAGATTGGAGCAGCACCACAGGTTACTGCTCAGTTTAGAAAAATCTGGGCTGTTAAACCGAAGCGTAGAATTTCTTCCAACTGAAGAAGAGATAGCAAGGATGTTAACTGGTGCAGAAGGTTTCAGTTCTCCTCAGCTCTCTGTTCTAATGTCTTATGCTAGAACAGCAATAAAAAATGAAATTATACATTCCGATCTGTCTGAAAAAGATCTTATATCTCATGACTACTTGCTAGGTTATTTTCCTAAAAAGATGGTAACAAAGTTTAAGGATTTCATATTAAAACACCAACTTCGTAGAGAAATTATCTCTACTTGCATTGCAAATGATGTAGTGAATAGAATGGGCTGTATATTTATTAATAATTTAGTTGAGAATACTGGAATTAAGGTACACGAAGCAGTTAACATATATATTGTTGTTAACCACCTGTATGATTTAAACAGCCTGTGGCAGAAAATTGATGAATTGGATGGAAAAATTGATGTTAACTCATACTTACAAATAGTGAGGAACGTGCAGAAATTTATTGGCAGAGTATCATTTTGGCTAGTGAAAAATCTTGGCAAGCTTAGCTTTGTAGAATTGGATGATGTTACAAAATTTAAAGATGCAATTGAAACTTTAGGCCAGAACTTAACTGATGTTTTAGATGAACACCTATTAAAGATCTATAGCCATGGATCAACTTCTTTAGTAGAACTTAATATAAATAAAGATCTAGCAAAAAAAGTTGCTGATCTATGCGTTCTTGCTTATGCACTGGACATTATATCTGTTGCTGAACAGACATCTTTGTCCATTCTTGATGCTGGTAAAATATACTTTGAGTTAAAGTCGCTGTTAAGATTCGATCTGATTAGAACAATTGCCATCAAGATGAAAAGCCGCTCTTCTTATTGGGATCGCAGCTTAGTTAATGATTTATTGGACGATTTAAGCAATTACCATCACAAGCTAGCTGTTAAAGTCATAAAAGCTACTGATAACCCTGAAGATAAGGTTCAAACCTGGGCTTGTAATGATAAGGACTACATAGAACGTTATAATAGTTTTTTAGATGAGATGGTTGCTTCTAAACTTGATTTAAGCAAATTAATATTTATAATCAGAAGGATTAAAGTACTTGCTTCATAGGAAAATGTTCAATATAGGTCTTTCAGAAATTTTAGTTGTAGCTTTAGTGAGCATAATTGTTCTTGATAAAAATAAGGTGCCTGTATTTATTGATCTTATTAGGAATGTGTATAAGTATCTTATGATTATAAAATCAAAAGCTAGGAGGTTATTGAAAGACGCAGGAGTTGAAGACTTATATAAAGAATGTAATGCTGAGAAAGTAAATTACATAATTGGTAAAAATGGTAAGCTTTATCCTACTTATGATATAGATAATACATCTAAAGATAATGACAGCAAAGATTCTGGTAGTAGATGATGTACTATCTAATGTCAAGCTTTTAGAAGCTCGACTAAAAGCAGAGTACTATACGGTTATCGTAGCTCATGATGGTGAAGAAGCTATAGATTTAGTAGCAAAGCAGCAGCCCGATATTATATTACTTGATATCATGATGCCAAAGATGAATGGCTTTCAAGTTTGTAAGGAGCTAAAGAGTGATCCCTTGACAACCCATATTCCAATAATTATGGTAACTGCGCTGCATGATACTCATGATAGAGTGCAAGGTATTAATGCTGGCGCGGATGATTTTCTGACTAAACCAATAAACGAAACTGCTTTATCTGCACGAATTAAGTCTCTCACACGCTTAAAGATGATTATTGATGAATTGCGTTTGAGAGGAGAAACTAACGCTGAGATTGGTGGAGTCGCAGGAAACAGTATTATGGATTATTCCAATCAGATTTTTGATGCTAACATACTTGTTATAGATGAGGATGTTCATCAAGCAGAGCAGATATATAATATATTAAAGCAACGCTTTAGGTCAATTAAAATACTGAGTGATCCAATGGAAGCATTGAAGGTTGGTATTGAGAATGGTTACGACCTGATCATTTCTGATATGCAATTTTCAAAAACTGACGGCTTGCGTTTGTGTTCTGAGTTTCGTAGTAAGGTGGAAACACGTTATACACCAATTCTGATTCTTTCTGAGGATTATGATAAAAACAATTTAGTAAAAGCACTTGATGTAGGTGCTAATGATTATTTAACAGTACCTTTGGATGAGGGTGAGCTAATAGCAAGGGTTAATTCGCAAGTAAAACGCAAAAGATATCAAGATGCCTTGAGAATGAATTTATTTAATAATGCGGAAATGTCTATAAAGGACCCATTAACTAACTGTTATAATAGAAGATATTTTGATGCACACTTAAGAAACATTGTTAAGGACTCTGTGGAAAAGGATAGAAGGTTGTCTCTTATGATACTTGATATAGACTATTTTAAGATAGTGAATGACAGTTTTGGGCATAGTGCTGGAGATGAACTTTTAAAGCAAATACAGAAAAGAATTTCTGAAAATATCAGAGTGACAGATTTACTAGCTAGGTTTGGTGGTGAGGAGTTTGTTGTTGTAATGCCAGATACCAATGTATCAGATGCGTATACTATTGCGGAGAGAATACGAAAAATTATTGCTAAAGAACCTTTTGTACTTGCGGATAAAAATACAACCCATAATGTAACTGTGAGCATTGGAATTGCAGAAATGCAAGGATCTGACTTTGATGATATTAAAAAATTTATAGTACGTGCTGACAGATATTTATATAAAGCAAAAAACAGTGGTAGAAATAGAGTGGTTACTGGCTATAGCTAAAGTGGCTTAAGTTTACCGACAACCGTCATTCCACTACTCGTTAGCGGAATCTATGCTGAGATACCGCGAATGAATCGCGGTATGACGTGTTGCTTGGGTTAGCTATAGATTTCTGAAATGATTTCAAAAAAATGATAACTAAGATTAAAGCGACAACATGAGGTTTCTCAGCTCTGGAAATTTCACGTTTAACTGCAAAAATAGATACTTATTTAAAAAATATCCTGTGACTTTCAGTCCTAAATGAAATTCTTGGAATGAGTAGCTGTTTTGTAGGGTATTATTGTATACATCATGCAACATTTGTGGAAAAGGTAGGAGTTTATCTGCATAATAATCTCCTACTTTTTTTGACACTGCTCTACCAGTTTTTGGAGAAATAAATTGCAGATTTTCCTTAACACCTGTTACAGCGCATTTGGATAAGTCTAACTTGAATCCCAATTGCGTAAGAAGCAGAAGCTCTAAGTTAAGATAATGGCTTTGCCAAGACTGATTGTTGTGTTTAATTACATCGATGAAATATCGAAAATTGTCATACATCATGGCACAGGGTTCACTTTCTGGAAGCACTTTTTCTAAAATAGAGGAGAAAGAAACAATAGTAATGCTTTTTAACCTATCTTGAAAGAAATGATGGAATGGAGATTCGATTAATTCGTACTTAAAAAAACCTAGATTTTCAGGTAACTTAGCACTCCATTCTGCATGTAATAGATTACTTATCTGAAACTTATAATTGCTATTGTTTGTTAGCTTAGTTAATCCCCTGCGCTTTCCATGACTTTTTGTAAACAGAGAAAGAATTAAGTTTTTATCGCCGTATTTTTTAGCAGCTATAATGATGCCTTCATCTTTCCATCTCATTTAGAGTGTATTGACCGTATGATATTATAGGATAGTACACCTAGAGCTTGTAATCCATAAAAATCACTTACTCCGTCACTGTCTGCTTCCAAAGTTTCAAGGCTATGAGAGAGTAAGTTATTGGCTGCCACTCTTCTTCCTGAGCCTCCATGCTGAGCTTTTGGTTTGCTAAATAATTGTTTGAATGATTTTAGTAGCATTACTTTTCCTTATCTGAAACTTTCGATAATTCAGCTTCTAATTCTTCTATTGTTGGCAGAGCTGTTTTTATGTTTTCTGGTAGATTCTCAGTGATTTGATATTCTGCAAGACCTATTGGTTTGGTCATGTCTCGGAGTGTATATTTAGCAAGTACATCGTCTTTAGATTTACATAAGATTAACCCTATAGAAGGTTGATCTGTCGAGTGCTTCAGTAAATCATCAACTGCAGAAAGATAAAAATTCATTTTACCAGCATATTCCTGCTTAAAATCCTTATCTTTTAGTTCAATCACTACGAAGCAACGTAACTTTAAATGATAGAATAATAAATCAATATAAAAGTCTTTATTACCAACATCTAAATGAAATTGTCTACCAACAAATGCAAATCCTTCACCGAGTTCTAACAGAAATTTTTCCATATGCCCTACGAGTCCTTTTTCTACTTCTCTTTCATGAGCATCCTTACCTATACTTAAAAAATCAAAAATATACGGATCTTTTAATGTGTAATGTGCTAGATCGGATTGTGGAGATGGTAATTTTTCTTTAAAGTTATTTCCCTTGACGTTTATGTAGTCCAAGCTCTATCTGCATAACCATAATGTTACGTATGTTCAATAGCTTTTTTTACATAAAATAATCTTATTTCATGACTTTCTATTTTTTCCAAAAGAGTGATATTGTGATACCAAGTTAATTGTGCAAGAGGCTCCTGCACAAATTCAACATCAGGATATTCTTCGGCAAACTTACGCATATACTTCAGATTTCTCATGCTAAAGCCTTTCATTTCTGGAAATGTACTTCTCAAATCCTTACTTAATTGATCAATTACCTTAGCTCCCCAGGTATGTTCTTTTTGGCGTTTTAGGATCTCTGTACCAATATGGTGGTAAAGCAAAATAAGCTTACTATTTACTGCAAGTGCTGCTTTATAACGGTTTGTTGCAATATGATCCTTCAATTGCTCTAAAAATTCTGTATATTCTTTTGCTATAATTTTTGTCATACGGTTCCTTTTAATCCATTATACAATTCCTTTGTCTGTCGAGAAGACAATCTTTCGCTTGCCTTCAGCTTTGAAGGGATTCCTTATTGACTTCAAACTCGTCCATCAACTAAAATATATTGACTTTACGTGCAATATTAGCTTTAAACCAGTAAAACAAGCTGCTTAACATATGCGTTTTTTCTATTCGAATTATATTCTTTTTTTGTCTTTATGTTGTTTTTTGCTTTTTTCGTTATCTTCAACAAAAGCCCAAACGAATGATACGTTAGCTGTTCCTATACCACAAAGGAAAAAAGAAATAGTTGAGCACACTGTTGTAGCACAACCGAGGCAAATTATCGAAATGCAAGAAGAAGTCATTATTAACGAGGGTAAAGAATTCATTCCAATTCCAAAAAGAAAAAAAAGTGTAGAGAAAAAACTAAGAAGGGATGTTAGAGGGGCAAAAAATGAAATAGGAAACGAAAAAAGCGTTGAGAGTAAAAAGGATGAATTAGTTGTAACAGAAATTATTAACTCTATAAGAGAAAAGCTCACAAAATGCTGGAGCATTCCTGAAAGCATAGCTTACAAAGAAAATTTTAATATAAAAATTAACTTATTGTTATCCAGTCAAGGCGAGATAATTATGGCGGATGTAGCAGACAGTGATTCCTATCGAAATAATCCACTTTTCAGGTCGATAGCAGATAATGCAATGCGTGCAGTATATAAATGTAGCCCATTGACCGGCTTGCCTACTCAGCACCACCACATTTGGCGTGAAGTAACACTAGATTTTATTCTATAGCTAAAGTAATTCTATAATTTAATAAGCCCACTGTATCCGTTCAGGATAGCAGCAAGGTAGTATAACCATAGAGTAAAAGTGAGTTTACAACAAATGGTGTCATCCCAGTGCTTGACACTGGGATGGCTTTGTTGCATCGCTACTTATGAAAGGCTAACTATAGTTAGGATTATAAGCAACCTATTGAAAATCTTGTTTTTTTGCAATCAATCTGATCAAATTTAAGAATAGTAATTTGTTATTTATATTAATAAATTTAATTCTATTGAAAATAGCTAAAGCATTGAAATTCTTGAATTTTAGCCGGATTGGTAAATGGTAGTGAAATTTCTTTTACTCAAATTTAGGTATTCATTGACCGTTCTTGTTATAAATACCAGAATAATAAGCTACTGATATTCCCTATCTTTTTTATCTTTAATCCATCATAGCTAGCGATGCAACAAAGCCCACTGGGATCCAGTTTTCTTTACAAATTCACCAAAAGTGCTTCATTCTATAACGCAAAACCCATACTTACCAAACCCAATGCATTACTTGCAATTAAGTTTCCTGGATCCAAGTAGTCTGGGCACTGCCGTCATAAAGGAACTAGTGTCAGCTACTTTCATGACACCCTTCTGGTAGGTCCAAATCGCAATTTTCGTACAGTTATGGAATGAACCGCGGTATGACGTAGGAAGATCTGAGCAAACTTTCAATCAGAAACAGCCAAAGATCTCTCTAAGATGTCAGTTTCTTTTGTATCTTCAACTTTACCGTCCTGGTCGAATGAAATTTGCAGAGACTTACTACTATACTTCCTTTTTCCTAAAAAATTGGCTTGTTTAATTTTATATGAGACATAGTACCAAACATTGTCATCGAACTTTGATACTAATGTTGGTGATCCTAAAGTGTGAACCACTTTTTCTTTATCGTCACCTACTTTTATCTTGCTCCACAATTCAACACTAATGCCAGGAGCTCCGTGATTGTGAATAGTGTGAGTGCAGCTCACTGTAAATAATAAAATAAAAGATATTAATACTCGCATTTCTGTTGATAAATTACTTGAAGCTATAATACACTAATAAATTATCTGCCGTCAAATTTCAAAAAAGTTAAATTGACTGATTCTCAATATCACTTAATATAATATTTACTTTAGAAAATAATAGGTGTCTTATGTCATTGTTAGAAGCAGATCCAATATACAAACCTTTTAATTACCCTTGGGCGTATGATGCGTGGCTGCAGCAACAAAGAATCCATTGGATACCTGAGGAAGTTCCGCTTGCTGATGACGTAAAGGATTGGAAAACTAAACTTTCAAGTGTAGAAAAAAATCTACTAACCCAGATCTTTAGATTTTTTACTCAGGCAGACATTGAAGTAAATAACTGCTACATGAGGCATTATTCAAATATATTTAAGCCAACGGAAATATGCATGATGCTTGCAAGCTTTTCCAATATGGAAACTATACACATTGCAGCTTATTCTTATCTTTTAGACACAATTGGCATGCCAGAAAGCGAGTATCAAGCATTCTTAAAGTATGATGCTATGAGAAAGAAGTATGAATACATGTTAGAATTCGAGGAAAGCAAAAAACACGATAAAAAACATGTAGCTAAAACTCTAGCGGTGTTTGGTGCATTTACCGAGGGGTTGCAGTTATTCGCATCATTTGCAATTTTGCTCAATTTTCAACGCTTTGGAAAAATGAAAGGCATGGGACAAATAATTGCCTGGTCAGCCCGTGATGAAACTTTGCACACCAATTCAATTATCATGTTGTTTAATACATTTATTAAAGAGAATAATGAAATTTGGGACGACGAGTTTAAAGAGGAATTATATTCTGCATGTCGCACCATCGTTGAACTTGAGGATGAATTCATAAAGCTTGCTTTTGATTTCGGAGACGTTGAAGAACTATCCGTAGAAGAAGTGCGCAATTACATACGCTACGTAGCAAACAGACGGTTAATGCAATTAGGTCTTGAGTCCATATATGATGTCAATGATAATCCTATTCCGTGGCTTGATGAAATACTAAATGGCGTTGAACATACGAATTTCTTTGAAAATAGAGTAACAGAGTATAGCCGCGCAGCAACTCAAGGCACGTGGGAAGAAGCTTTTACTGAAAATGACACGAATAATAAGTGAATGCTAATTTCACTCTTTTTTGTCATTCCACTTTCATTACACCATTTGCTGTGCAGTTTAGACAGTTTTGCTTTACTTAACAACTAACTTACCATATATATGTCCATAGGACATTGGTATATAAGAACGTGCTACAACTATTAATCTTACTCACGGTCATCACTTCAGCTGCATTCTTTGGTCATTTAGTTCCAATGGAAGTAAAAACCTTCTTGTACTCAACGAGCCTTAGTATAAAAGAGGTTTTGCTATTTATAATGCCTTTTATTATTTTTGCGTTAATCTTTAGCAGTGTTAACAATCTTAAGCAGTCAGCTATAAAGTTCATATTGTTACTTATTATAATGACCTTCTTATCGAATCTGGCTTCAAGTTTAATAGCTTATTCTGTTGGGCATTTTATCATACAAAACACTTATTCAATACAAGATATAACGTATGAAGAAACAATTGTTCCCTTATGGTCGTTTAGACTGCCTGCATTGCTTTCTAATTTTTATGCCCTTGCTTGTGGATTTGTGTCCAGCATAGTAGTGTCCACACTGCTACCCAAAAAAAGCAGAGAGCTTTCGAACAAAATGTTAGATTTAACTCTCTTTATTTTGAAGACGTTTTTGACGCCGATTATTCCAATATTTGTACTTGGGCTTGCTTTAAAAATGCAGCATGATCAAGTTTTATCTATAATATTTAAGGATTACTCAATAATTTTCATTATTATAGCATCTGCAACCTACCTTTATGTTTTCCTCTTATATGGAGCAGCAAATTCATTCAAGATCACAAGCTGGATAGCTAGTATAGGCAATATGATACCGGCATTTATTACTGCAATGAGCACAATGTCTAGTAATGCAACTATGCCGCTTACTCTTGAAGGAAGCAAAAAAAATGTAAAGCAACCTGACATAGCATCGTCTGTTGTGCCAATAACTGCTAGCTTTCATTTAGTAGGTGATTGCTTTTTTATTATAATATTATCAATGATAATTGCCTCCGGTTATTCATTGTGCACAACAGACTATGTAACTTTCCTTCTCTATTTTTTGTTATTTAAGTTTGCTATCGTGGCAGTTCCGGCAGGAGGAATTATGGTAATGCTACCTATTCTTGAGAAATACCTCAAATTTTCTCCAGAAATGCTTTCGTTAATCACAGCACTGTATATAGTGTTTGATCCAATAATCACTTCAGCAAACGTTATGGGTAATGGTGCCTTTGCTATAATGTTTACAAAACTCTATGATAAGCTTAAGTAATGTCTATTTTAGCGATTGATACTGTAGGTATTGGTAGTTCAATAGCAATAGTTGATTATGATGGTAACTGTTTTGTAGAGCACAATTCCGCCAGCAACAATCATGCAGAATCATTTTTTCAAATTCTGAATACTTTGTTTGATAAGCACAACTATAATTATGATAAAATAGATCATTTAGCGGTAGTAGTTGGACCAGGAAGTTTCACTGGAATTAGAGTTGGTATATCAGCAGCACAAGGTATAAATCTTGCTACAAATAAGCCGTTATATGGAGTTAGTGCGCTGGAAGTTCAAGCCTATGCAATATCTTTGCTTTGTAAAAATAGCAAAAAAAATATCAGAGCTATAATCAAAAATGCTCAAGGGTTTTATACGCAGTTATTTGATTTCAATTTATTGCCGCTGTCTGGTCCAACTGCAGCATGTGACCCTGGTCACGCTACAAGCAGTACACATATGGATTGTAATTTAAATGCTAGCCATGCAGGACTATTAGTTCATTATAGACTGAAGAACAAGCAAAAATTAAACGAAGTTGAAGCTCTATATTTAAATGAGCCTCAGTATATGAAATTGCTATAGATTATTCTTTTGCATACACGCAATTTGGCTAAGCTTGTGCATCTGGTTTACTATCTCTTGAGCTACTTCTTTTATACTCATATTTGAATTTTCTATCTCTATGGCACTCGGTGGTATAAATGAATCGTTAGTCCTCAATTTCTCTATAACGTTATTTACATTAATCACCCTCCTATTTTTTCTTTGCCTTTTTAATGCAATACGCTTTTGTAATGTCAGTAGATCGCACCTGAGTACTACAGGAAGGATTTCTGTGCCCATTTTTTTACTAAGCCTTACTATTGAATCATACATCCTCATGTTCTGGTCATTATTTTCCATCAACTCATCAATAAATATGTAATTTTTTGAGTGAATCGGATAATTTTCTATTACCTGAAGCATAATTTGCATAATGCCATATATTCTATCTTGAACTTCTTTAGGTATTGGATCACGTTCAAAGACACCATCGTATATAGAGCAAGCTTGAACATTGTTATAGAACTTGCTATTTACAATTAATGCGTCTATCATATTAGATAATTCTATTGCTGTGGAAAGTTTACCACTTCCCGAAAGACCAGAGAGATATATGAAAAATCCTGCTGGCTGTTTTTTTGTGTTAATATTTACCATATTATTTTCAATCTTGAAACTTACATTTATAATAACATAAAAATGAAGCTTTAAAACATATGAAATATTATATAGAAAATTATTTTTGTAGTTAAGATATTATGTAATTTAAAAACATAAATTCTGTATATAAACTCTATAATAACGATAACTATTTTTAAGCAAGCTACAACACAAAAGTGTTTGGTATTCAGAAAGCAAGACAGAGTGGCATAGACTTATTAGTTTACTACAAGTCTCTTTTCGCGTATAAACCTTCAGAAGATTCTAACAGAGGATTGTGTTGTTAACAAAGAGCAGAGTAAAAAGGGATCTAGTCTATGCCTATCAGATTTTGTCCTACCTTAAGTTCGATGATCATACATATACTCACCTTTCAGTGCGTTCTGAAGATCAAAAGTCGTTTTATATTTATCCGTTTGGTATGCGTTTTGATGAAGTAGATGAACGTTCGTTAATGAAAGTATCATTTGATGGAGATGTAGTTGAAGGCAAAGAATATCAATATAATAGAACTGGCTATATAATTCATGGTTTTGTTTATCAAGCAAGGAAAGATATTCAAGCAATTTTTCACTTGCATACACCTTCTATTGTAGCGGTTTCTTCTCTCAAAGATGGGCTGCTTCCTATAAGTCAATGGGCACTGCACTTTTACAATAAAATCTCTTACCATAATTATAATTCCCTAGCACTTAGCGATACAGAAGGAAAGAGGTTAATAGCTGATCTGAAAGAAAATTTTGTCATGTTAATGCGTAATCATGGATCTATAACGTGTGGTCGGACTATACAAGAAGCAATGTTTTACACGTATCATTTAGAACAAGCGTGCAAAACTCAATGTTTAACGTTAGCAATGAATAAGGAGTTATCAATTCCAAGTGAAGAAATTTGCTCAAAAGCTGTAAAGGATCTCCTATCTTTTGAAAGCAATCTTGGTGAGAGGGATTGGCACGCATGGGTTAGACTAATTAAAAGTAAGTTGTAAGTGACCTTACCCAGAAAAAGTAGAGAGAAAGTTAAAACGTTTTTGGAGTAAAATAAAACGTTTTTTCAAAATATGACAAATAGAAGAGAATATACAGCAGAATTCAAATTAGAAGCTGTTAAGCTGGTTAAAGAAACAGGTCAAGCAAGTACAAAAATAGCAAAAGATCTAGGTATAGATGGCAGTATGTTAAGTAAGAAAATATGATGGAAAAATGTCTGGAGCATACGCATTTCCAGGCAAAGGCTCCTTATGACAAAGAAAGATTTGATCTAAAAAAAGAGCTAATAAGAGAAAGAGACATCTTAAAAAAAGCCCTGGGCAAAGAAAAAGAGTAAAGTATTCTTTTATATAGAAATTGCTATAAAACACAGGAACTATGTAGGGTTTTGTACTGGTGGTATGGGTTGCTAAGGAAAAAAGCAGTAAAGAATTAGCAAAAGAAGGGCTTCTAGCAGATATTCAAAAAATACATCAAGCATTCTAAATGCAGATATGGAGCCCCTAAAATTCACGCTGAATTAAAAGCTTTAGGCAAAAATTAAAACAGTACAAAGTGATATGCAAGTCATTAACCGTGCTGCAAATGCTTTGCGAATAGCTGCTCATTCTGTAGGAAATAGTAAAAGTGCGTTGGGTGCATACTACAGAAGATTGAAAAAACGACTAGGAGCACCAAGAGCAATAACAGCTACTGCAAGAAAAATGGCATGCATATTTTATAGTATGCTCAAATACGGACAGGAATATGTAGAAAAAGGAATGGAATACTATGAAACACGCTATAAAGATAGAACTGTAAAAAATTTGATCAAAAAAGCGAGCGAATTTGGCTACATATTAGTTCAACAAGAAGAGTTAGTTGAGTGAGTTTCTTAGGAGAAAAGTGTTAGAAAATGAGGCTCTCTTGGAAGCTACAGCACAAGCGGAAGAGTCTAACCAATCAGGTGCGAATTTTATAATGATAAGCGGCAACTGGCACCAGGGAATAATTGGTATAATTGCATCAAGGCTAAAGGAGCAGTTTCACTTGCCAACAGTAGTGATATCTTTGAATAATGGAATAGGAAAAGCAAGCTGTAGATCAATTTTGGGAGTTGATATCGGTGCTGCAGTCCTTTCCGCAAAGTTTATAAATTTGATTATTGAAGGTGGTGGCCATAGTATGGCGGCAGGATTTTCAATTAAAGAAGACAAAATAAATGATTTGCATGATTTTTTTACTGAAAGATTTTCAAATTCTATAAATGAGAAAACTTTAAAAGCTGATAGTATAGTAACTGCTAAAGCAATAAATTTGTCTTTATGGAATCAATTGCAACGCTTGGGACCATTTGGAGTTGGGAATCCTGAACCAAGGTTTATTATCCAAGGAGCAAAGATAAGAAAGCCTGAAGTTATAGGAGTTGACCATATAAAATGTTTCATCGCTGATGATAATGTTATGGTGAGAGCTATTGCATTTCGCTCTGCAAATACTCACCTTGGCTCTGCTATCATGCAGGGTAATGTTAAAGCCGTTTTGGGTAAAATCTCTGTGAATTACTGGAATGGCAATGAATTTGTACAATTTTTGATAGAAGATGTATTAACCATCAGTTGAGTGTATCTGTTCAGCAGAGTGACAAAATAGGTAGACAAGATAAACCAAAAAATCAAGAAGAAGTGAGTGTGCACTTGTCCGTAAAGTCTTTCCATTTCTCCCATTTCTTCGATTATTCTCTTCACTTTCAGCTAATAAGTGATTTTCTATTTCACCTTCCAAACTTGCCTCCAGCAGCTTTTTTATAAATGGTGTAAATGCTCCATCCCTTCCTGTTAATGGTCTGCCTTCCCTTATTGATGACAGTATATTTGCTTCCAGTTCTTTGTAATCTACCAAACCGGTAGTTCTGTTTACTACTTTCTGACTCATTGTCAAACCTCCATTTTTTTATATCAATTTATTACTTTTTTTTCGGTTTGACACACTTTTTTGAACCATACGCGTCAAGTTAAGAGATTGTGAGCAAATTTAGAGAGGTTAAAGTGGATACTCTAGCCCTTCTACGTTTGTCTTTTAATGAAAATCGCGACCAAGTTATAGTGAGTTTTTTAAGAAATGCTTTTAAACTATTAATTTTGGTTAATACTAAAAATAACTCTCTAACCCGCCTTTTTAGCTCAATAAATGCCTTTGTTAAGCTAAGTTCTGTATTCTTTTTCACTTCTGTGCAAACAACTATGCCGTGAAATATAAGAATTGCGCACAATTTAGCATATAGTTCACATAATACTCTGCATGGCTTTCCTTTTAGCTTATCAAGTCTGATATGGCTTTTATACAATTTAAATAATAACTCAATTTGCCACCTTACTCTGTAAATCGTTAATACTTGCTCAGCACTAATTTTATTTTCTGGAACATTAGTTATAAATATTGACCAGTTCAACAATTTTTGATTTCTTTTAGAGGATGTATATCCCTGCGATCTTGCTAATCTATTAGCTTTCCTTCTTCTGGCTATAGACTGTTCTTCAGTTAGTTTCTGACATATAATTCTTACTCTAATTTTTGCTTCTTTTCCTAACAATACCTCGTTTTCTAAAAATAACTTATCCTCTAAACATTCTAATAACTCCATTTTTTGATTTGTTTCTACATCATATACGTTGGTATCGGATTTATAACGACTTATGAAATAAGCTCCTATTTCATTGATTTGTTTAAAAGAACTTGGCACAAAATAACCGAGATCAGATATTAGCAAATCATTGCTTGATATATTACTTAAATGTTTCCTATATCCCTGGTCTGATCTTATTCCCTCCGTTAAATTAAGTTGGTCTATTATCTGATTCATGTAATCGAAAACTAATTGTAACTTTATTCCAGACTTAGTATTGCTTTCATAGCCACTGTAGCTAGTACCATAACCTTTATACATCTCTTCCATACTGTTAGGTAGAGTAATATAGCTACTGTCCAATAATTTAACACTATTAAATTGCTGTAAGATTTTGCAATCAACTTGCAAGATATTTTTAAAGAGAACCACAGATTCATTATACATCCTTTTCATAAATTCCACTGCTTCTTCAGTAAATCTAAAATCCAAACCTTGTTTTGTTATATCTATCGAGTCCTCGTTTAGTAATTGACACATTGTTTCTACGCTACAATTATCAACTCCTATATTACCCAAGACCATGGCTTTTACGAATGATGAACCTTTTAGCTTTCTCTTTCTTTTTATAAACCTTGTTGTAATTGAGATTTTCTCTGCTTTTTCATTAAAAAATTCTTTGAGCTTTTTTGATAAGCAAGTTATTTTATTCATTGGTTCTCTCACTAAAAGTATATCTGGGAGAACTTATACCTTATTATTCTATCTCTTTCATACCTTTATTTCCTTAACTTGACGCGTATGCTTTTTTGAACATTCCAGGAAATGCAGAAAAAAAATGTTCAACATTATATCAGGAGTCCTTGTCGTTTTAATCTGCACAGATTGCGAAGTTAAATGAAATAGCTTCACTGTTATGATAAGGGCGCTGGCAAAGGGTGTCAAGCAAGTTTTTCGTTTCTATATGCGCTACCTTAAGACTTCAAAGTCTTAACGCACCTAACTCCATCTGCATATAAATTTGCATGGCTCTTTCCAGTATTAAGCAATGCAAATCCAACGTTGTCTACACTAGAGCGCAGTTCCCCTATTTCCTCATTGTTTTCATTTGTCACTTTAGTGCCAATATCTGGAAGTGCGTTATCCCCCTCAACAAGGTAAAGTTTTCTTCTGAATATTTCTTGTCTGCTCATTCGATTTACAACTTCCTGACCTATATAACACCCCTTATTAAAGCTTATACCGTTTACTTTATCGATTAAAAATTGCAGCGGAAACGATGAATTCTGCACCATATCTTTCGCTCCATCTGGAACGAGATTTTGAATTCTGACTTTTTCATACTGAGTAAAATCCCCAACCGGCTCTTTTATTTCATCTTTATGTATGATCCTCATTCCTAGCAGCTTGTGCCTTGGATCTTGAAAAATAACTTGTGATTCACTACTACACTCCGCCAACTTAGTATTAAACAAAACTCCAACCTTATATAGTGCGCTAACGTCTTTAATTTTCACTTTCAAATAAGTTTTAAGCAAATCCAGTTTCTCGATTATTTGCTGCAAGTGCATGTTTTCGCACTCCAAGAGGGTGTATTTACCATATTCAATAAGAAAAAAATCATATAGATATTTTCCCTGAGGGCTAAGCAATAAAGAGTAAATGGCTTTTTGGCTATCCAACTTATTAATATCATTGGTTATAATACCCTGCAGAAAATCTCTAGTGTCAGGCCCATATAGCACTATCACACCACGACTTAAAAATGGTATATAACTCATGAAATCTCTATAAATAAATCTAAATTTTATTATATAACATTAGGCTCTTTTAGAAACTGCTTTTGGCGTGCATATTTTATAATGGCGTGCATATTTTACAAGCTCCAGCCCTTGAAATCTAACTTACGAGTATATATATATAAACTTATAAGTTAATTTGTTGATGAGGAAAAACAAATGTCAAGTATAAGTTTAAATGTATTAGATGATAGCGTGCTGATCAAGCCTATTAGCGAAGAAAAGCAAGGTGGAATTGTGCTTCCATCAAGTGCTGAAAAGAAACCTACTAAAGGTGAAGTTATAGCAATTGGTGAAGGTTCACGCAATTCAAGTGGCGAACGCGTAACTTTAACTGTGAAAGCTGGTGATAAAGTGTTCTATCGCCAATGGGCTGGTACAGAAATAGAACATAATAATGAGAAGCTTATCGTGATGAAAGAGTCCGATATACTTGCTGTCATTAAGTAGCAGTCTTTATTTTACTAAACTGAAACAAAGCGCATTGTAAATGATTTTATTATAGTTTTCTAAATTTTTTATTAACAAGAGGTGATAAAAATGACTAATGTAGTAGTATCAGGTGAGCAGTTGCAAGAAGCCTTTCGTGAAGTTGCAGCAATAGTGGATTCAACGGTAGCAATAACTGCAGGACCTAGAGGAAAAACAGTAGGGATTAATAAGCCCTATGGAGCACCAGAAATTACAAAAGATGGTTATAAGGTGATGAAGGGTATCAAGCCTGAAAAACCATTAAACGCTGCGATAGCAAGCATCTTTGCACAAAGTTGTTCTCAATGTAACGATAAAGTTGGTGATGGTACAACAACGTGCTCAATACTAACTAGCAACATGATAATGGAAGCTTCAAAGTCAATTGCTGCTGGAAACGATCGTGTTGGTATTAAAAACGGAATACAGAAGGCAAAAGATGTAATATTAAAGGAAATTGCGTCAATGTCTCGTACAATTTCTCTAGAGAAAATAGACGAAGTGGCACAAGTTGCAATAATCTCTGCAAATGGTGATAAGGATATAGGTAACAGTATCGCTGATTCCGTGAAAAAAGTTGGAAAAGAGGGTGTAATAACTGTTGAAGAGAGTAAAGGTTCAAAAGAGTTAGAAGTTGAGCTGACTACTGGCATGCAATTTGATCGCGGTTATCTCTCTCCGTATTTTATTACAAATAATGAAAAAATGATCGTGGAGCTTGATAATCCTTATCTATTAATTACAGAGAAAAAATTAAATATTATTCAACCTTTACTTCCTATTCTTGAAGCTATTGTTAAATCTGGTAAACCTTTGGTTATTATTGCAGAGGATATCGAAGGTGAAGCATTAAGCACTTTAGTTATCAATAAATTGCGTGGTGGTTTAAAAGTTGCTGCAGTAAAAGCTCCAGGTTTTGGTGACAGAAGAAAGGAGATGCTCGAAGACATAGCAACTTTAACTGGTGCTAAGTACGTCATAAAAGATGAACTTGGAATCAAGATGGAAGATCTCACGCTTGATGATCTTGGTACGGCTAAAAATGTTAAAATTACTAAAGATAATACCACAGTTGTCAGCGAAAATAGCGATTCTGACAGTGTGAAAGCTAGAATCGAGCAGATTAAATCTCAAATTGAAACTTCAACTTCTGATTATGATAAAGAAAAGCTAAGAGAACGTTTAGCGAAATTATCAGGTGGCGTTGCTGTGCTCAAAGTTGGTGGAGCAACTGAAGTGGAAGTTAAAGAACGTAGAGATAGAGTCGAAGATGCGCTGCATGCAACAAGAGCTGCAATTGAAGAAGGTATAGTTCCAGGTGGTGGGGTTGCGCTTCTTTATGCTTCATCTGTTCTCGACAAATTAAAAGGTGCAAGTGACGAGGAACAAATAGGCATAAACATTATCAAGAAAGTTCTCAGTGCTCCAATTAGAAGGTTAGTTAAAAATGCTGGTCTTGAATCTGCTGTTATAATTGACTATTTGATTAAGCAGAATGATAAAGAGCTTATATATAACGTTGAGGCTATGAATTACGCTAATGCATTTACAGCTGGTGTGATTGATCCAGCAAAAGTGGTGCGCATTGCTTTTGAAACAGCGATATCTGTTGCGAGTGTACTGATTACTACTGAATCTATGATAGTTGATGTACCAAGCAAAGAAAATGCTTCATCTCCTATGGGTGCAGGAGAAATGAGTGGCATGGGTGGATTCTAAGTAGAATGAAACCGTGGAGTAATTGCTCCACGGTAGTTCCAAAAAATCTCACATTTTACTATTCGTTAAAGGTAATACGTTTGGTGCAGAAATGCACTACTGTTTGCATCCGTTTCACTCCTTTATATTGTGGTTGTCTAATAACAAAAAGGCAGCATAAGAAAACTATAACCCCTAGTATATTTATACTATAGCTGACCCAAGCAACACGTCATACCGCGATTCATTCCACAACTGTACGAACATTACAATATGGCACATAGTAAACGATGTCATGAAAGTAGCTGACACTGGAATGACACCCTTTTGGATGGAAACCAGTGTCACGCACTGGCATGACACCCATTTGTTCCTATAGTTGTCTTTTCTCGTCTACCTTATTTTGCCACTCTGCTGAACAGATATAGCTCTTTCCATAAAAGTCCGGATGTGATAGGATAAGGGTAGATGATGATAAGGAGGTTGAATGCCAGCAGCATATAGTTATGATTTAAGAAAAAAAGCAATGGAAGCGCTAGACGAAGGAGAAAGCAGAGAAACAGTGGCAGCAAGATTTAAGATTGGACGAACTACTTTATGGGAGTGGCAGCAAAGAAGAAAAGAAACAGGAGACTTTCAATCAAAAAAACTTGGAAATGGGGGTTACAATCACAAAATTACCGACTGGGATACCTTTGCCAAATTTGCCAGAGAGCACGGAGGAAAGACTCTATCGGAAATGGCTAAACTTTGGAACAACGTTAGTATCCAAACGATCTATCGAGCCCTTAAAAAAATTGAATTTACGCGCAAAAAAAGACATATGGATACAAGGAAAGAAACGAAGAAAAACGTGCTGAATTTTTGAAAATTATAGCGACAAAAGAACCTAAAAACTTAGTGTATATAGATGAGTCTGGCATTGATAACACCGAAGACTACCCCTACGGATATTGCCAGAAAGGACAGCGGTTTTATGCCTTAAAATCTGGAAAGAAAACTCAACGAATCAGTATGGTTGCAGCCTTAAGTGGAAGAAAGATAGTTGTTCCGTTAACCTTTGAAGGCCACTGTAATATGGATGTTTTTAATGGATGGTTTGAGCAATTTTTGACACCGATCTTGGAACCTGGACAGACTGTCATTCTTGACAATGCTACTTTTCATAAGTCTGATAAGATTATCGAGCTTGCTAAAGGGGTTGGTGCAGAAATTTTGTATCTGCCGCCTTATTCTCCAGATTTCAACAAAATTGAGCATCATTGGTTTGCTATAAAAAACAGAGCCAGGAAAAACATTCCTCTATTCGAATCCTTTCGTCGTGCTGTTGATTCTGCCTTCCTATGACCTGTTCGGACTATTATGAGAAATGCTATACAATTTACAACCACCCCCCTACCCTTTTTAGTTGTTCAGCAAATATAGAGAGGTTAAAGGGAGTGGTATTACTTAAACAACTAAATAAAAAACCAGGTAGATCATTCTGAAATTCTTGCATTTTTGTCCATAATTTTGTTAAATAACTTCCCTTTTGGTCATATCGAACCAAATTTCTTTTTCACACCACCTTTTAAGCCACTTTCGTTAGTTTTTGTCATAATGCGATCAAACACTCCCAATAACCTCTTTAATAGGTTTGGAGTTAGCGAAGAGATAAGATCAACAGATACGTTATTGTTTTTGTCATCACCACTTGCTTTATAGTCTATTGAAACGATTCCCCTACTTTTCCCACCAGTAAGAAGTTTTCCAATTATAGGAATTTTTAACAAAGATTTATTAATTGAATATGCTGGTATTACTTGTCCTGCAACCTGGAATTTATAATCTTTAATATCGAGCTTACCACCAGTGCTAATACCTAACTCTGCCCCTTCAAGCCAAGATTCTTCAATTTCAATAGTGCCATCTTTGTATGAGAAAGGTGCATTACATTTATAAAAGTATACACCTTCGTTCTTTATGGCATTTACGATACCAGGCAATGAAGACATCGACAATAAAGTAGTAAGTAGTGGAGCATCTTTGATGTAGAAATTGCTAATGGATAACGTACCATAATGTTCTCCACTTTCTCTCTGAGGAGAGATATAAAAAGACAATTTGCCGTTTTTAATTGATTTACTAATGCCTAAGGAACGCGAAAGTATACCTGCATTATCCGCATATATTTCGAGCCCTATTCCACTGTATTCCGCTAGTATGTTGCTGCTATCTTCTAGAAACTGTCCTGTAAATTGACTTCCATCGCAATTACCTTTAGTACAGGTTACATTCAGCTTAGCATTTTTGATAACGATGCCTTCTTTCATGATTACATTGTCAACATTCATACTAATCTCTATATCTTTGTTTAATCCATTACTGTTTTTGCCAAGCAAGCCTAAAATATCACTTAAGTTAATTTCCTCACCATAAATAGTTATGGCATTTTTTTCCTTACCTGATTCAATTTCTATACTAAAATCATTATCAGGCAATTTAAAACTACTAGAATTTAAATATAAATTTCCATTTTCTACTCTTCCGCTGAGTTTTATATCTAGGTCATTTCCTACAACATCTAATTTGTCTATTAACAATTCACCTGCTCCTTTTAACCTTGTAGAAAACAAAATTTTATTGTGATCTTCAAAACGATTTTTCCATCCTAAATAACTTGAACGTGATTCAAGCTCTGATAAATCCATATTACCATTAACATGCCCCGTCTTATCTTGATTTATCACCGATTCTATATTTGTATTGACATAGCCACCTATATTTTCATCAAAATTAAGTATTTGAGCGGGTAAATCTCCGGTCAAATTCCAGGCGAAACTTTCATTCCTATTGCTACTTTTCAGGTCAAATAATAGCTGTGTGTTATTCACCATACCACTACCATTTAAATCTATAAAGTCACTGCCAAAACTAAGCTTAATATCATATTTACCAAGACTTGCATTATAGACGGCCAAATTGTCAATTTCAGAATGAAAATTTGCTGAGAAGTCTACTTTTTTGTCATCAGCATTTAGATTAAAAATGCGAAAATTAAATACGGATTTTGCCATTCCACTTACTTTATCCCTTTCAACCTTCACCACATCATCCAGCTTAAATCTTATAGGCTCATATAAACCATACGCATCACTTACAGCTTTGCCATTAATGGTTAGAACTGAATCTTCCTTATTTAGAGATTTCATTTCAATATCACCACCATTAACAGTGAAATTCTGAAACTTAGCGCTATTTACAGTAATTTCAAGATCGTTATTCTTGATGATCAAATCACCCTTTAATTCCTTTACTTGCTCAAAATCTTCATCAAATTTTACGCTACCGTTTCCTATATCAGCAACAATTACAATGTCTGACAGATCGTCATCAACCAAATTGTTAATTTTGCCATTGAAACTTACAATGGTATTTAAAACATCCCCATCAATATTATCACAATACCAGCTTTTAAATTTACTATTTACTACACTATCTGGTATATAAGTACATAAATCCTTTGCAGCAAACTTACTAATATTAATTCTAAGTAAAGCATGACTTGTACCAAAGTTCATTTTGCCTATTAAAGAGAGATACGTGTCATTTAACTTAAAATGGAAGTTTTTTACACTAATAATTCCATTACTATATGTTAAATTTATATTTACATTAGTTAAGGCCAAATTTTTGTTCAAATAATTTTCTGTATTTAATACGTATATATTTCCATCTACAATTTCATCCTTTTTATTAATTTTCACTGAGAAGCTTCCTTTGAATCCTATATTTTTGTCCAAATTGTAGCTTTTAACTAATGTAGAAAACTTGCTCAATAGTCCCAATTTTAGATCATAAAATGTCCCGTACACATTTAGCAAATTGTTGCGATTTTTTATCGTAATTGATAAATCATCCAAAAATCCCTTTCCATCTTTTGTATTCACATGAATATCTAAAACATTAAAATCTTCCCCCTTCCCTATATATAATTTATCAATAAAAAATTCATCTTCTGTGCTTTTATCAATAGCGATGTTAGTAAATTCAATTTTTGAATCCGCATTTAAGTCAAAAAAAAATTCCCTTATTGTTTTTAATAGATTTTTTGCACTACTTTCTGTCATCTTGAAATTCTTCCCTGTCATCCCAGTATCTTTTTTTCCTGTCATCCCAGCACTCGTCCTTGTCATCCAAGTAGCTTGACTACTTGTTTCTTTTTTTCTAGATTCCAGCGTCACGCGCTGGAATGACACCGAAGGAAGGCGGTTACTACTTAAATAATGATTATCCAAAAGGTCTAATGAGTTTTGCGGATTAACATTAGTTTCTTCTCTCTTGATACATACATGCACATTATCAGCTGAAACCTGAGAGAGATTTGTGCTAGCTTTAAATAAGGAACTTAACTTAAAATGTACAAAAAGCTCAGGAACTTTTATAGTAAAATTAGGGTTTGCTATTGCCAAATCCGTAATGACTAAATACGGATCTTTGCCATCTTTCTGCCAAACAACTGAGGTATTCTCCATATTAACGCTTGAGCCAACAAATATTTTTGATATTTTATGTTTAACATAAAAATCAATATAATTAATATTGATTTCTAAAGGCTTAAAAAAAATAAAGAAGCACAATATGAATAATAAAGCTACGGAAAATAATATAGTAATTTTTTTAAGCATCGATTATTGCTTTTCTTGCTAAACTATCAGCCTCCTCATTATACTTATCGCCACTGTGTGCTTTAACCCACTTCCAATCAATTTCGTGTTGTGAAGCAACGTTGTCTAGCTCTTTCCACAATTCCATATTTTTTACTGATTTTTTATTACTTGTTTTCCAGCCATTCATTTTCCACTTATTTATCCATTCTGTTATGCCATGCTTAACATAAAGACTATCCGTATATAAATTAATATTACAAGAAAATTTCAATACTTTCAGCCCATTGATCACCGCTGTTAACTCCATTTTATTGTTTGTGGTATTTTCTTCTCTACCATAAATGTCTTTTCTGTAATCTTGAAATAATATGATAGCTGCCCATCCTCCCGCTCCAGGATTACCAGAACACGCCCCATCCGTATATATTGTCACTTCTTTTTTACTCATCTTTGTTTATATCGGTTAACAAAGTATATAGTTGCTTTTATGAAAGCACAATTTCTAAAGGTAGTTTAAGCTGCACCTTTAAATTTTATTATAGAAACAAAAAAAAGTGTGACAACGAGCATTACCAAAAGGAAAAGGAAAAAATAGTTTTTATGTTTCTGCCGTTCTTTCATAACTAAAATAAATCAATAGAACAAAAAATAATACTGGCGAATAGGGAAAATAGATAAGAAATTGAGTAAGAAAACATTTGTTTCTGTGAGTTGTGGTTCTTGAATCTGAGAATTGATATAGCGTACCAAATAAAGATGCAACCTGCAAAAATTGCCATGCTTAGATAAAGTAAAGCCTTTTTCAAGAATAGAGCTGGAAGCAAGCTAGTTAGCACCAGCAAGACACTATAAATTAATATATATTTTCTTGTTTTTTCCGGACCATAAACAATATTGAACATTGGAATCGATGCCTTTGCATAGTCTTCAGACTTATTTAAAGATAGGGCCCAAAAGTGTGGTGGAGTCCACATAAAAATTACTAAAAATAAAATGAAACTTTCCCAATTTACAGAATTAGTCACAGCTGCCCAGCCAATCATTGGAGGGAAAGCACCTGCTGCACCACCGATAACGATATTCTGCGGAGTACGCCTTTTTAGCCAAATTGTATATATGAAAACGTAAAATAATATGCTAACAGCAAGCAAAGCAGCAGAAATATAGTTTACTGCTATTGCCATGATAAATACTGACAATATTCCAAGAGTTATACCAAATTCAAGCGCACTTTCTGCAGAAACTCTACCTGAGGGTATAGGGCGGTTTTTTGTCCTTTCCATGAGCAGATCTATGTCTCTGTCATACCACATATTTATAGCACCTGCAGATCCTGAGCCAAGAGCAACACATATAAGAGATATTAGTGCTAGAAAAGGGTGCATACTACCTGGTGCAGTAACCATACCAGCAACTGCAGTAAATACCACAAGATACATTATCCTTGGCTTCAGCAAACGCCAAAAATCCAGTATTGTTGATTCAACATTTAGCAAAACACTTGTGTACATTCTATTTTACCACTGGTGGTTTTTCGAAAGTATGAAAAGGCGGTGGTGAAGATACCGTCCATTCCAAGGTGTCACCTCCCCAAGGATTATCTCCAGCTTTCTTGCCCCATTTAAAAAGATGTATAACTATAAACACAAAAAACATAACTGAAACAAAGGACATATACGAACCAATTGAGGATATATAATTCCAAGGGATAAACGCATCAGGATAATCAGGTATACGCCTTGGCATACCAGCTAATCCTAAGAAATGTTGAGGTAAAAAAGTGATATTGGTGCTAATAAAAGTAAGCCAAAAGTGGATTTGACCTAAGCGCTCATTATATTGTTTACCCGACATTTTACCAATCCAATAATAAAAGCCAGCAAAAGCTCCAAATAATGCAGCAAGTGACATGACATAATGGAAGTGAGCAACAACATAATAGGTGTCGTGCAGGAGTTTATCTATTCCACCATGAGAAAGAATTATTCCCGTTATGCCACCGCCAACAAACATGAAAATAAAACCTAGTGCAAATAGCATAGGGGTCTTAAACTCAATTGCTCCACCCCACATAGTTGCAATCCAGCTAAAGACTTTTACACCAGTTATAACACCGATAAAAATTGTGGTAGTGCTAAAAAATGCAGCAGCGTCAGCACTAAGCCCAACAGTGAACATATGGTGAGCCCAAACCATAAAGCCAAATACTGCTATACCTATCATTGCATAAACCATCCCTATGTAACCAAATACAGGTCTGTGAGAAAAAGTTGATACAATCTGACTTATGATGCCAAATGCAGGAAAAATAATTACGTAAACTTCTGGATGACCAAAAAACCAAAATAGATGTTGAAATAACACAGGATCGCCGCCACCGGCAGGATCAAAAAAGGAAGTACCAATATTGCGATCAGTAAGAAGCATAGTTATAGCACCGGCAAGCACTGGTAAGGCAACAATCAACATAAATGCTGTTAACAAGACAGACCAAACAAACAGTGGCATCTTAGTTAATGACATGCCTTTTGTGCGCATGTTAAATATAGTAACTATAAAGTTGATCGCCCCAACAATTGACGACATACCAGCAACATGAAGTGCAAGTATAGCAATGTCAACTCCTGCACTTGGATGGGACATTACCTGTGATAAAGGTGGATATAAAGTCCAACCTGTACCTGGACCTTCACCAATAAACACTGAGAGAATGAGCAAAATAAAAGATGACACTAATAACCAGAAACTCAAATTATTCATACGAGGAAATGCCATATCTGGTGCGCCAATCATGAGAGGTACAAACCAGTTACCAAATCCTCCCATGAGGGCTGGCATTATCATAAAAAACACCATTATCAACGCATGCCCTGTAACCATTACGTTATATAATTGATAGTTATTGTTAAGTATATTAATGTGCATTAGCTGAGTGCGAATAATCACCGATAATAATCCACCAATAATTCCAGCTAATATGGAAAAAATAATGTACAGTGTCCCTATATCTTTATGATTGGTGGAAAACAACCAACGCTTTATGCCCTTTGGTACGTCACTCATATCTATACTCCAAATTTAACTCACTAATTTTCTATTTTCAATCCACTTATTAAAATCTTCTTTGCTTACTGCTTCAACAACAATTGGCATAAATCCATGGCCTTGACCACACAATTCGTAGCACTGCCCATAATAAACACCAGGCTTTTTGATATTAAACCACGCCTCATTCAGCCTACCTGGTATCGCATCAATTTTTACACCAAAAGCCGGTACTCCCCAGCTGTGTATCACATCTCCTGCTGTAACTTGTAAACGAACATTAGTATTAATGGGTAAAACGATGTTGTTATCAACAGAGAATAGCTTTAAATCTCCTTCGATAAAGTCTTCTTTTCCCTTAATATAACTATCAAATGACACACCTTGATATTCTGGATATTGGTAACTCCAATACCATTGATGGCCAATAACTTTCAGTGTTATATCAGCTTTCGGTATTTCTTCCTGTAGCTTCAGTAATTTAGCGTTTTCAAAGGCTAATATTCCAACAATGATAGTTGGTATAACAAACCAAATAATTTCTAAAGGAACACTATGGGTAGTTTTACTTATGTTTGTTACTTTGCTTTTACGAAAGCGAAACGCTATATAAGCAAGCAGCGCCCACACAAAAAGCATTATTGTAACCATCACAAGCATCACAAACGAATGTGACCTAACTACAGCCTCCATTACTTCAGTTGCAGGAGCAGGAAATCCAAATTGCCAGGAAGTAGGAGCAGAGGCAACAGATATATTTGAGTAAAATATTATCAATAGTGCAAATAACTTCACCATATCTTTTGTTTGTTTGCTATAAAACTAAGTGATATACTGTATAATAGTATATATAAACTTACTATGCAAATAGAGATTAGTGATGGTTAATAATTTTTTAGCATTCAACAAGTATAATAGTACAATACTAATTGAGGAAAAAAGCATTTACATAAATCTATTGTAAGTAAAAATATTATAATATTTTAAATTAAGTATTTACTTTAAGTAAGTTCTATAATAAGTTTAATAGTGTCTGTTACTGCTAATAACCCTCTAGCCTCACACCTAAAAGCAGTAACAGACACTATTAAACTTTATGACAAGTTTATAATCTGTAAGATCAAAGTCTTACAAGTTTCTTTATTTCATTATATAGCTCTTTCCATAAAAGTCCGGATGTGATAGGATAAGGGTAGATGATGATAAGGAGGTTGAATGCCAGCAGCATATAGTTATGATTTAAGAAAAAAAGCAATGGAAGCGCTAGACGAAGGAGAAAGCAGAGAAACAGTGGCAGCAAGATTTAAGATTGGACGAACTACTTTATGGGAGTGGCAGCAAAGAAGAAAAGAAACAGGAGACTTTCAATCAAAAAAACTTGGAAATGGGGGTTACAATCACAAAATTACCGACTGGGATACCTTTGCCAAATTTGCCAGAGAACACGGAGGAAAGACTCTATCGGAAATGGCTAAACTTTGGAACAACGTTAGTATCCAAACGATCTATCGAGCCCTTAAAAAAATTGAATTTACGCGCAAAAAAAGACATATGGATACAAGGAAAGAAACGAAGAAAAACGTGCTGAATTTTTGAAAATTATAGCGACAAAAGAACCTAAAAACTTAGTGTATATAGATGAGTCTGGCATTGATAACACCGAAGACTACCCCTACGGATATTGCCAGAAAGGACAGCGGTTTTATGCCTTAAAATCTGGAAAGAAAACTCAACGAATCAGTATGGTTGCAGCCTTAAGTGGAAGAAAGATAGTTGTTCCGTTAACCTTTGAAGGCCACTGTAATATGGATGTTTTTAATGGATGGTTTGAGCAATTTTTGACACCGATCTTGGAACCTGGACAGACTGTCATTCTTGACAATGCTACTTTTCATAAGTCTGATAAGATTATCGAGCTTGCTAAAGGGGTTGGTGCAGAAATTTTGTATCTGCCGCCTTATTCTCCAGATTTCAACAAAATTGAGCATCATTGGTTTGCTATAAAAAACAGAGCCAGGAAAAACATTCCTCTATTCGAATCCTTTCGTCGTGCTGTTGATTCTGCCTTCCTATGACCTGTTCGGACTATTATGAGAAATGCTATATGAGGTTGTCCGGAAACAAGTAAAAGGCTATAATATCTGAAATTTTAGTACGGGGTAAAGATGAGAAAAAAGTATCCAACAGATCTAAGCGAAAGGGAATGGGCAAGAATAGAAAAACACTTCAGAGTATCATACAAGAAAGGAGGAAGGCCGCCAAAGTATAGCAAAAGAGAAATATTAGAAGCAATTTTCTATGTATTGCGTACAGGGTGTCAATGGCGGTATTTACCAAATGATTTTCCGCTATGGAAGACTGTGTATGAGCAGTTCAGGCAATGGAAGAAGCAGGGAATTTTTGAGAAAATGAATTATGAAATTACAAAATATAGTAGAAGAAAAATAGGAAGGAATGAGCAGCCGAGTGCCTGTATAGTAGATAGTCAATCTGTAAAGACTACAGAAAAGGGGGGATCAAAGGCTATGATGGAAGTAAAAAAGTAAAGGGTAGAAAAAGGCATATAATTACAGACACTCAGGGTTTTATACTAGGTTGTTACGTAGGCGCTGCTAACGAAAATGATAGAGATGGTATTAAAATAGCATTAAACAATATGAGAACAAAATATACTAAAGTTAAAAAAATGTGGGCTGACATGGGATACCAAGGAAGAAATTTAAAGAATCACATAAAGGAAGAATATGACATAGATATTGAAATTGTTAAAAGGCCTCCATGTAGATTTTGGGTGCACAAAGATACGCCACCTGAGCTACTACCAACAAGAGAACAAGGGTTTAAAGTACAGCCAAGAAGATGGGTTGTAGAAAGGACTTTTGCTTGGGTTAATAGGAATAGAAGGCTATCGAAGGAGTATGATTTACTCACAACATCCACTGAGAATTTCATATACCTAGCTATGAGTAGGGTTATGTTAAAGAGGGAATATGCTTGAATTTACTTGTTTCCGGACAACCTCTAAATTCACAAAATGAAGACTATTATTTTTATTACAGGTGTATCTACGGTTGGAAAATCAAGTTTGGCTCATATATTAGGTTCAAAGCTTTTTATGCCTAGAAACTTTGCAATTCCACTAACTATAGCTAACCCAAGAAAGGTTTCCCTACGTCATACCGCCGCGGTATCTCAGCATAGATTCCGCTAACGAGTAGCGGAATGACGAATTTGTTGTTTTTCAAATTGTAGGTAAACCTAAGCCACTTTAGCTATACTTGTAGAGAAAAAAGAATAGATGATGATCATAAATATTTAATAAATTTGACTACTGAGGAATTTCAAAAATCTCAATTTTTTATTAATTGTGATATGGTACATTCTATCTTCATATAGCTTTCCTCTTCATACCTCAACTAATGAAATTAGAAGCATCAACTCCCTTCTGCAAGCAAGCAGCAATAACAGTGTTCATCATTAGAAATGCAATTGTCATTGGGCCAACGCCCCCGGGTACTGGGGTCATAGCTTTGGCTTTCCCCTTTATTCCCTCGAAGTCAACATCACCTACGAGCTCTCCTACGTTAACGCTATTTATGCCAACATCGATCACTATTGCACCTTTCTTTATCCAGTCTGCTTGAACAAAATTTGGCTTTCCGACTGCTGCAACTACTATATCCGCTTTAGAGCAATATTCAGCTAAATCCCTGCTTTGTGAATGCAAGATGGTAACAGTGCAGTTTTCTTGCAATAGCAGGTGAAACATTGGTTTACCCACGATATTTGACCTACCAATCACCACTGCGTTTTTACCGGAAAGGTTCTCTTCAATTGATTTAATTAAATGCAAAGAACCTTTAGGAGTGCAAGGTATAAGGCAGTTTTTTTCACCTTTAACTAATTTGCCAACGTTCTCATCATGGAAGCCATCTACATCTTTTTCAATACTCACTGCATTAATTACTCTGCTTGCACTAATGTGATTTGGTAAAGGCAATTGCACTAAAATGCCATGCACAGATGGATCTTCATTTAATTCATTGATTTTTTCAATTAATTCATCTTCTGAAATATTATCAGGCAAAACAATGGTCTCAGAACTTATGCCTATTGATTCTGCTTTTTTCTGTTTGTTGCGAACATAAACCTGACTTGCTGGATTGCTACCCATGAGAATTACTTTCAGGCAAGGAAAAATGTTATACTCTCTCTTTAAAATATCAATTTTTTGTGATAGCCTCTCACATAGGTCGTTTGCTATTTTTTTACCATCAATAATAATTGTCACTTCCTTGCCACTCCTTAAAGTCGGGTAATTTGATATCAAATAAATCCAATACTTTGCCAACAGAATGATTAATAATATCATCCAACGATTTCGGTTTAATATAAAAAGCAGGCACTGGTGGAGCAATAATTGCTCCCATCTCCGTTAATTTTAACATATTTTGTAAATGCCCAAGATGCAGTGGTGACTCTCGCACCATAAGAACTAACTTTCTTCTTTCTTTTAGCGTTACATCTGCAGCCCTTGTCAATAGATTGGAAGTAACACCTGATGCGATTTCAGATATTGTCTTCATAGAGCATGGTGCTACAATCATCCCTGAGGTTTTAAATGAGCCGCTTGCTATTTTTTCTCCAATCTTTTCTTCAGAATAGTAAAAATCTGCAAGTGATGTAATATCTTCAAGTTTTTCTTTAATCTCGTGAGCTAAAGTTATTTTCCCAGCACGACTTATCACTAAATGAGTTTCATAATCGACGTCTTGCAACGCTTCTAAAATACGCACACCGTAAATAGAACCAGATGCTCCACTTATTCCAATTACAATTCTGCTATTCACTTAACTCTTCTTCGTAGCTCATTCCCAATGCACGTTTATAGGTATCAAGCAATATTTCTTGTTCCTCTCTGTCATCATCATCCATCTTCCTGAGCCTAATAATTTGTTTCATCACTTTTATATCCCAACCTTCATCTGCGGCTTTTGCATATACATCACGAATGTGATCTTGCACATCCCTCTTTTCTTGTTCAAGTTTTTCGATTCTCTCTATGTAACCCTTCAACTCTTCAGCCGTTATTTTTACTGTATCTTCCATGAAACTCCACTAATTAATTGCTGCCACTAATATTACCAGTTTTTACTTGCACTTCAACAACAGTAATAATATTTTTATCTTTTTTTAAAATCTTAAAGCGAAAACCATACATGGAAAACTCCTCGCCTTCGTCAGGAATGCGCTCTATTTCATTCACAATCATACCTGCTAGAGTTGTAGCTTCTTCATCAGGGAGATTCCAGTATAACTGCCTGTTAATGTCCCTAATAGTAGATTTTCCTTCTATGTGATACATATTATCAGATATTTTCTTTATAAAATTCTCCGTAATCAAATCATGTTCATCCGAAATTTCTCCAACTATTTCTTCCAGTATATCCTCAAGAGTTACAATTCCCTGCAGTGCTCCATACTCATCAATAACAAATGCAAGGTGTTTCCTGTTCTTACGGAAGTTGTGAAGTTGCACGCTGAGCGGTGTACTTTCTGGTATGAACCAAGGCCTTGACATAACTTGGGTAATGTCAACTTCTTCCGCTTTATTATTCTTTTCACGCAAAGCATTTATTAGAGCTTTCACGTGAATTACACCTACAATGTTATCTGGTTCCTTCTGCCATAAAGGTACTCTACTGTGACTGCTGGTTAAAATCTCTCTTATTAACTCTTCTTTATTCCGATCTATATCAAGAGAAAATAGGTTTCTTCTATGGGTCATAATTTGTGATATCTCTGTCTCAGCCAAATCAAGTATGCTGCTTAGCATATCTAAATCCTGTTGCAACATAGTTCCTTCACTGCGGTGAAGAGTAATCATATTACGCATTGCATCCGCTGCAGATATCACTTCCTTATCTTTATGCAGCCCACATAATTTTAGGATGAGGTTAACAATAAATTGAATACCTAGTGTCAATGGAGAAAAAATCTTTACAAAAAACAATACAAAATAAGCAGAAAATGATGCAAATTTTTCAGGATTTTGAATAGCATAAGTTTTTGGTAGAACTTCGCAGAACAATAAAATACAAAATGTCATTATAATTGTTGATAGGAGAATGCCCTCATTTCCAAAAAGATTGATAAATATTGCTGTAAATAAAGCAGAGCAAGTAATATTAATAATTGTATTGCCGAGCAATACCGTTCCTATTGTCAATTCTTTCCTATTTAATAAGCGATCTATTACCCTGGCTTTTTTGTTACCGTCTAGCTTTAGCTTATTAACTCGAGAACGGCTAATTGAGGTTAAGCCTATTTCTGCTCCTGAGAACAAAAACGATAAAACTAACAAAACAAAAATTGCTGATGATACTAAGACCAATAACCAATCCATTAAAGTACGATGTTATTGTGATAAAAAATAAAATTAATTTTACATGTTATGAGAGGCATTTGCAAGCCTGAATTTATATTGCCGAATTTTATATACCTTTAATCTTAAAAAACAAATCATAAAGCATATTACACGCTGCGTTCACATGCTCATCCTCAATGATAAGTGGTGGGGTTATCCTTACTACTTTGTTGTTTAAAACCCTAGTTATTATTAAACCTTTATCAAGAGATCGACTGATAATTTTATCAGCTACAGGAGTTGCTAGTTCTATTCCCATTAGTAACCCTTCTCCACGAACTTCTGAAATCATCTCAGGAAATTCTTTAGCTAAAGATAACAGCTTTTCTTTTAAAGATTTACTAATTCTTTTAACATGATCAAAAAAGCCTTCTTTTAGCATTATATCGAGTACTGCATTACCAACAGTCATGGCAAGTGGATTGCCACCATAGGTTGATCCATGAGTTCCTGGAGTAATTGCTTCTGCTATGTAATCTTTTACTAAACATGCAGCTAGAGGAAAACCGTTACCCATAGCTTTTGCACAGGTTAGCATATCAGGTTCAATGCCGACATTTTGATAATAAAATAAAGAACCGATGCGTCCATATCCGCATTGCACTTCATCAAAGCACAAAATTATCCCTTGAGCTTTTGTTATTTCCCTTACTTTTTGAAGATATTTTACGTCTAGTGGATATACTCCACCTTCGCTTTGTATGGGCTCTAAAAACACAGCAGATGTTTCATTATTGATTTTTTCTTCTAATGCTTTAATGTCATTTCTTGGAACTTTATCAAAACCAGAAAGGAGCGGAGCAAAACCTTCGCGTGATTTTTCATTGCCTCCAGCAGAAATTGCAGCAATACTGCGGCCATGAAAGCCTCCTTCAATTGTAACGATACGATTACGTTTTGCTTGCCCTTTTGAATAAAAGTAACGACGAATAAACTTAATTGCAGCTTCTGTTGCTTCAAGCCCACTTGAGCAGAAAAAAACTTTATCTGCAAAAGTAAGGGTTGTTAAACGGTCAGCAAGCCTTTCTTGCTCGGGAATAGTAAAAATGTTAGAGCAGTGCCATAGTGAGCTCAATTGCTCTTTCAGCTTATCTGTAATGTATGGATGACAATGCCCTAAAGAAGTTGTAGAAATACCTGCAGCAAAATCTAAATATTTTTTACCATCTTTATCAAAAAGATATGCCCCTTCTCCCCTGACTATAGGAGTGTCAAGTCTATTATACGCATTAACAACATGATCCATTTTATAAGTATTGTGGTATTATCTATACTATACCTGAAATGAATCCATTAACACAAAGCTTTTCCTTTAACCTCTTATGCTACTTCAACTAAAAATTTGGCTAATGCAAACCTTTTTTGTCATTCTATAGCTAAAGTGACTTGGTTTTACCAACACTTATTAGCCATTGTAAAAGTTTTTGTTTCTATTGAATGATAGTTGTAGCCTATGCAAGAAGTTTATTGACTTTGAGCGCACTTTAGCCTATACAATTTTAATATCTTAAACTACTGGACATGCCCGATCTAAAGACAATGATGTTAAATTTTGGACCTCAGCACCCAGCTGCACATGGAGTGTTGCGTCTTGTTTTAGAGATGGATGGTGAAGTGATCGAGAGGGCAGATCCCCATATTGGGCTTTTGCACCGCGGTACTGAAAAATTAATAGAACATAAAACGTATCTTCAAGCTTTGCCTTATTTTGATCGCCTTGATTACGTATCACCAATGTCACAAGAGCATGCATATTCACTTTGTGTGGAGAAATTGTTGCAATGTGAAGTGCCAATTAGGGCAAAGTATTTACGTGTCTTGTTTTGTGAACTGACGAGAATACTAAATCATTTACTGAACGTTTCTTCTCAAGCACTTGATGTTGGAGCAATGACCCCTCTTTTATGGCTCTTTGAAGAAAGAGAAAAAATACTGGAATTTTACGAAAGAGCTTCAGGTGCAAGGTTTCACGCAGCTTACATCAGGCCAGGTGGAATTGCAGCAGATGTTCCAGAAGATTTGATTGAGGATATTGCAAAGTTTATAGAGCAATTTCCAAAATATATAGACGATGTTGATGAACTTTTAACAGAAAATAGGATATGGAAGCAACGCACTGTAGGAATTAGTGAAATATCAATTAAACAGGCACTTGATTGGGGCTTTAGTGGCCCAATGTTGCGCGCTGCTGGGCTTGCTTGGGATTTGCGAAAAAGCCAGCCATATGAGATATATGATCAACTAGATTTTGATATACCGATCGGCCAAAATGGCGACTGTTATGACCGTTATCTAGTTAGAATGGCAGAGATTAGGCAATCTATCAGTTTGGTGAAGCAGTGCATAGAGAAAATGCCTGAAGGGCAAATAAAAACTGAAGATAGAAAAATTTCTCCACCGTCAAGAGCAGAGATGAAAAAATCTATGGAAGCTCTGATTCACCATTTTAAGCTCTATTCAGAAGGATATCATGTACCAGAAGGTGAGGCTTACGCAGTTGTTGAGGCACCAAAAGGTGAGTTTGGAGTGTATATAGTTTCAGATGGTACCAATAGACCTTATAGGTGCCGAATAAGAGCACCTGGCTTTGCGCATTTACAAGCCTTAGACTTTATGGCAAAAGGACACATGCTTGCTGACGTTGCAGCAATTATTGGCTCACTCGATATAGTTTTTGGTGAGATTGATAGGTAATCATTGGTACCCGTTCAGGCAATGGCGTCATGCAAGTAGCTGACACATAACTGTACGAACATTTGTTTGCAAAGGCAGTATGTTAAGTGTTATAGCCGATTTTGCCTCAAACACAAAGGCAGTGCCTTGACTACTTGGATCCAGAAAAATTGATTGTGTACTATACAACATTTTTGATCAAAAGCGTAACCGTTCACTGTTAGACTGCATTCTGTGATTTTTAGCAAAACATGATCTTTCATTTGAGCTTCCTTCAATTTAGAGGTTGTCCGGAAACAAGTAAAAGGCTATAATATCTGAAATTTTAGTACGGGGTAAAGATGAGAAAAAAGTATCCAACAGATCTAAGCGAAAGGGAATGGGCAAGAATAGAAAAACACTTCAGAGTATCATACAAGAAAGGAGGAAGGCCGCCAAAGTATAGCAAAAGAGAAATATTAGAAGCAATTTTCTATGTATTGCGTACAGGGTGTCAATGGCGGTATTTACCAAATGATTTTCCGCTATGGAAGACTGTGTATGAGCAGTTCAGGCAATGGAAGAAGCAGGGAATTTTTGAGAAAATGAATTATGAAATTACAAAATATAGTAGAAGAAAAATAGGAAGGAATGAGCAGCCGAGTGCCTGTATAGTAGATAGTCAATCTGTAAAGACTACAGAAAAGGGGGGATCAAAGGCTATGATGGAAGTAAAAAAGTAAAGGGTAGAAAAAGGCATATAATTACAGACACTCAGGGTTTTATACTAGGTTGTTACGTAGGCGCTGCTAACGAAAATGATAGAGATGGTATTAAAATAGCATTAAACAATATGAGAACAAAATATACTAAAGTTAAAAAAATGTGGGCTGACATGGGATACCAAGGAAGAAATTTAAAGAATCACATAAAGGAAGAATATGACATAGATATTGAAATTGTTAAAAGGCCTACATGTAGATTTTGGGTGCACAAAGATACGCCACCTGAGCTACTACCAACAAGAGAACAAGGGTTTAAAGTACAGCCAAGAAGATGGGTTGTAGAAAGGACTTTTGCTTGGGTTAATAGGAATAGAAGGCTATCGAAGGAGTATGATTTACTCACAACATCCACTGAGAATTTCATATACCTAGCTATGAGTAGGGTTATGTTAAAGAGGGAATATGCTTGAATTTACTTGTTTCCGGACAACCTCTAACTTACATAAATCTAACTTCTATATAAATTTGCACTCTACAAAACAGCGATTATTTTTGGGTTCACAAGAGACCATAGAGGTTTGTTGTAATAAGAGTTATAGCATTTCTCATAATAGTCCGAACAGGTCATAGGAAGGCAGAATCAACAGCACGACGAAAGGATTCGAATAGAGGAATGTTTTTCCTGGCTCTGTTTTTTATAGCAAACCAATGATGCTCAATTTTGTTGAAATCTGGAGAATAAGGCGGCAGATACAAAATTTCTGCACCAACCCCTTTAGCAAGCTCGATAATCTTATCAGACTTATGAAAAGTAGCATTGTCAAGAATGACAGTCTGTCCAGGTTCCAAGATCGGTGTCAAAAATTGCTCAAACCATCCATTAAAAACATCCATATTACAGTGGCCTTCAAAGGTTAACGGAACAACTATCTTTCTTCCACTTAAGGCTGCAACCATACTGATTCGTTGAGTTTTCTTTCCAGATTTTAAGGCATAAAACCGCTGTCCTTTCTGGCAATATCCGTAGGGGTAGTCTTCGGTGTTATCAATGCCAGACTCATCTATATACACTAAGTTTTTAGGTTCTTTTGTCGCTATAATTTTCAAAAATTCAGCACGTTTTTCTTCGTTTCTTTCCTTGTATCCATATGTCTTTTTTTGCGCGTAAATTCAATTTTTTTAAGGGCTCGATAGATCGTTTGGATACTAACGTTGTTCCAAAGTTTAGCCATTTCCGATAGAGTCTTTCCTCCGTGTTCTCTGGCAAATTTGGCAAAGGTATCCCAGTCGGTAATTTTGTGATTGTAACCCCCATTTCCAAGTTTTTTTGATTGAAAGTCTCCTGTTTCTTTTCTTCTTTGCTGCCACTCCCATAAAGTAGTTCGTCCAATCTTAAATCTTGCTGCCACTGTTTCTCTGCTTTCTCCTTCGTCTAGCGCTTCCATTGCTTTTTTTCTTAAATCATAACTATATGCTGCTGGCATTCAACCTCCTTATCATCATCTACCCTTATCCTATCACATCCGGACTTTTATGGAAAGAGCTATACTTTGAGCACCGAAGCCATGCTCTATTTGTATTTTTGTCTCAGGTTTAAATCCTAATTTTGCACAGAATTTCTGAAAATATTCTTTAATAATGTCAAACAAGCTCTTGCCATTATCTTTATAATTTTTTAACTCTTTAGGAATAGTAAGTGACAATTTACCATCTCTGTATGTTACAAAGTCTTCACCATTGTGAGATTCAATTGTAAATTCCAATGAACTAGACAGATTACATATCTTATCGCCATGCATAACTTGATTTTTAACAGAGAGTATTGGTAGCCTCATATCAGATCTAATTCTCACATTATTTTGGTTAGCACAATCAATGTTTATTACTTTTTTAGGATTTTCTACTATGAACGACTGTCCAAGTGCAAGTTGGGTTTGTATAAATGGAGCAGCCTCATACCCTGCTTGATTACAATTGGTAACTAGCTCTTCTAAAATAGCATCACTTGGAACTTCTGCCCCAGCGTATCTGAACATTTTTTTGAAAACTTCTTTTGCAAAGGAACGGTAATCCTTGTTTTCATCTTTCTCTGTTGGTAATAGATGGATATACCTTTGGCCAGCATTGTAAAATTCTTCAAATTCTTTCTTATATGAATCAGTTTTTTGATGATCAGTAGTTTTGGGATCTTCGCAGTGATTTTTCCACAGCTCACCCAATGCGTCACTTACAAGCTCTTTCTCAATATCTTCGAGTACTGAAGCAACAAAAGCTTTGCCACGATCCGTATCTATTTCTCTTGTTCCTTTTTTGTTAAATATTTCGTCATTATATATATCATCACTATTAAAAAGTTCGCTTCTGCGGTGCTTAGCTCCTTCCTTAAATGCAATAATAAGATTTTTATCTATTTCTTTTCCGTTAATAATAAAATTCATCCTTTGAAAATCTAAGAACATTGTTTCACCGGAATTCGCTAATTTATTATCTTGATCTGCTCTTAATTTACTAAAATTGAACTCTTTAGCTGTGGCCTTTAATCTAACTACTGGACTCTTATTATTTTTTCCTTTTGTCTCTTTCATAAATAACACCTTACTGCAAATATGCTGTAAGTTATATCATATAATGATGAATAATTTGGTAATATATTAAGAAAATCGACAGTATATTTCTTTATTTAAGAGGTGTAGGAAAGGCGTAGATTTCTCTTTCCATTTGTAGCGTACTGCATTAATATTTATGTATTAATCTAGAAAATAATGATGAATAACATTGTAATTGTTGGTCTGCAATGGGGTGACGAAGGCAAGGGTAAAATAGTAGATTATCTTTCTGAGAATGCAGATGTAGTTGTGAGATTTCAGGGAGGAAATAATGCAGGGCACACTATAGTAGTAGATGATGAGGTTTATAAATTAAATTTACTGCCCTCTGCTGTTTTGAGGCCAGGCAAAATATCTATCATAGGAAATGGCGTTGCTCTTGATCCACACGCTCTAATCTCAGAAATAGAGTCATTGAAAGTTAAAGGAGTAGACGTAAACTATAACAACTTGATGGTATCCGAGAGCTGTCCATTAATACTTAGCATACATAAGGACAAGGAAAAGCTATTTGAAGATTTAAATGGAAATCACAAAATTGGTACAACAAACAAAGGGATAGGGCCATGTTATGAAGATAAAGTTGGAAGGAGAGCTATACGCCTTTGTGACTTAGAAAACGCAGATGAGCTCAATAAAAGAGTGGATACTCTTTTGAATTACCACAATGCTATCAGGAAAGGCCTTAACTACCAGGTGGTTAAAAAAGAAGAAATATTAAAGGAAATTCAAGAGATTTCAGAAAAAATTCTTTCATATAAAAAACCTGTGTGGAAGATATTAAATGACTTGATGAAAGAAGGTAAGAAAATAATATTTGAAGGTGCCCAAGGCGCATTTTTAGATATCGACCACGGAACTTACCCTTTTGTTACTTCAAGTAATACTGTAGCATCGCAAGCAATAACAGGCTCAGGGTTATCCTCCAATGCTTACATTATTGGTGTGGTAAAAGCTTATACAACAAGAGTGGGCAATGGCCCATTTCCTACTGAGCAGAAAAATGAAGTAGGAGATAGCTTGTTTACTATAGGTAAGGAACTTGGAACAGTGAGCAATAGAAGAAGGCGTTGCGGATGGTTCGATGCAGTTTTAGTGCGCCAGGCCGTACAACTCTCTGGAGTTTCAAGCATTGTATTAACCAAATTAGATGTGCTTAATTCTTTTGATACAATTAAAATATGCACTGGTTACAAGTATAGCGGAAAAATGTATGATTATTTACCCGCATCGCATTCAATACAAGGGGAATTAGAGCCAATATATGAAGAGTTTCCTGGCTGGAAAGAAAACACTCAAGGTAAAAGGTCGATTGAAACATTGCCTATCAATTTAATAAAATATATAGACAGGTTAGAAAAATTAATAGGTGTACCAATTCATCTAATTTCAACTAGTCCAAAGAGAGAGGATGTTATTAAGCTTAAAGATTTCTGAAAACGTCTTTGTATCTTAGAGCCTGTACGTAATCTCAAAAAAGAGATAAAGTGAGAGGATAAAGTATATAAAGTAGGATATGCGAAGTTTATAACCAAGTGACATAAGTCGAGAAAAGTTTGAGATTATTGTAGCAGATCTGGAATCTTGCAGAAAGAAGACAAAACCAAGAACACTTGATTTAGAGGTTGTCCGGAAACAAGTAAAAGGCTATAATATCTGAAATTTTAGTACGGGGTAAAGATGAGAAAAAAGTATCCAACAGATCTAAGCGAAAGGGAATGGGCAAGAATAGAAAAACACTTCAGAGTATCATACAAGAAAGGAGGAAGGCCGCCAAAGTATAGCAAAAGAGAAATATTAGAAGCAATTTTCTATGTATTGCGTACAGGGTGTCAATGGCGGTATTTACCAAATGATTTTCCGCTATGGAAGACTGTGTATGAGCAGTTCAGGCAATGGAAGAAGCAGGGAATTTTTGAGAAAATGAATTATGAAATTACAAAATATAGTAGAAGAAAAATAGGAAGGAATGAGCAGCCGAGTGCCTGTATAGTAGATAGTCAATCTGTAAAGACTACAGAAAAGGGGGGATCAAAGGCTATGATGGAAGTAAAAAAGTAAAGGGTAGAAAAAGGCATATAATTACAGACACTCAGGGTTTTATACTAGGTTGTTACGTAGGCGCTGCTAACGAAAATGATAGAGATGGTATTAAAATAGCATTAAACAATATGAGAACAAAATATACTAAAGTTAAAAAAATGTGGGCTGACATGGGATACCAAGGAAGAAATTTAAAGAATCACATAAAGGAAGAATATGACATAGATATTGAAATTGTTAAAAGGCCTACATGTAGATTTTGGGTGCACAAAGATACGCCACCTGAGCTACTACCAACAAGAGAACAAGGGTTTAAAGTACAGCCAAGAAGATGGGTTGTAGAAAGGACTTTTGCTTGGGTTAATAGGAATAGAAGGCTATCGAAGGAGTATGATTTACTCACAACATCCACTGAGAATTTCATATACCTAGCTATGAGTAGGGTTATGTTAAAGAGGGAATATGCTTGAATTTACTTGTTTCCGGACAACCTCTAATTATTGAAGGGAAAAGCGAAGTATACAAAAAAGGAGGTGCGATTAATGCAATTGATGCAATTCATAAGGAGATAGATAAGGCAATTGTTGAGCAAGAAAAAAAAGCAACCAACAAACAAGATATAGAAAATGATAAATGGACAGATAGAATCAAAAAACAGAATTATTCTGCGGAATCACATGAACATTTACCTTAAAGATATTAGTAGGCTCTTTAAATATTTTAGAGTTCATGGTTACAACGGTTGCTATTTTACAGTGCATCTCACAACACTTTCTTCAAAAATATACATGTTAACATACCCTGGACGTACAAGATCACACTTATACCCAAGCTTTTCATAAAATACTTTCGCTTTTTGAAAATTCATGGTTGCAACGGTTGCTATTTTACAGTGCATCTCACGACCATAATCATGAACTTCTTCCATTAGCTGCTTTCCCATACCTTTTCTTCTATAATCAGAATGTACCCAAAGCAAGTCAGTGTAAATTGAACCATAGATAACAAAACCGCTACAACCTGCAATAATTTGTTCAGTATCATCGCGAATAAAAAAAGCAAATGGGTTACACGTACCTTTATCAACGGTTTCTTCATTAATCTTTTTGAGTAGGAATTCAATGTCTTTGCTACTTGGTGATGTGGTGTGTTCTATTTTCATCTCTCGGCCTAATACCGCATACTGATTTCTCTCTTTATCTTATATAAATTAATTAAGTAAAGTGAATACAGTATCCACACTACTAAAAAAAATGTGGCACAAAACATAAACATTGCAACCAGTGGCAACAGCAGGGAACTTTCTATTGCTATTCCACCTTTTCTCAAAATGCTTGCTGGCTGATGGAGAGTGGACCATAAATTCACGGAAAATTTTACTATAGGAATATTTATAGCACTAAAGATGGCAAATACTGCTGCTGATTTTTCTGCCCTCGCTTCATTATCAAAAGCGCTCCACAATGAAAGGTAGCCAACATATAGGAAAAGTAAAATCAGCATTGAAGTAAGCCTTGCATCCCATACCCACCAAGTGCCCCAGGTTCCTTTTCCCCAGATGCTGCCTGTGATTAAGCATATTGCCGAAAAGATTGTCCCTGCAGGAGCAGCAGCATGTGCCAAGACACTAGCAATGCTATTGTTCCATACCAATGAAATGAAACTGAGTGATGCAATTAATCCATATATTCCAAGAGCAAGCCATGCAGAAGGCACATGAATGTACATGATTCGTACAATTTCTCCTTGTTTATAATCTTCTGGAGAGAAGAATAACGCCAAAGACATTCCAATTAAAAAACATGCGAAACAAATAACCCCAAGCCAAGGTAGAGCTTTCTTAGAAAAATAAGAGAAATTTGTAGGCTTTAATAAAAACATTCGTTTTGAGAATAATTGTGTTAAGAATTTACCAATTAGTTTGAGTTTTATCAACAGGATAGTTTTTCTATATTTACGTAGGTCAACAAATTAGCATAATTTCAGTAGCAGATTGCTAGCCATTATTTTTAGTATAACACTATATAAAACATGACCATTAAAAAGCTTAATCTACACTTAGTATCAGATTCAAGTGGTGAAACTGTTATATCAGTTGCAAAATCAGCTCTGAAACACTTTCGTTCTATAGAAACGATCGAATATGTTTGGTCTTTTGTGAAAAAAGAGGAGCAGATTGACAAAATTCTGGAGGAAATTAATAGGAAAAGTGATGAGCATAATTTTGTTATATGCACTATTACTGATGATGAGCTAAGAAAATATTTAAAAGATAACTGTATAAAGTTGAAAATTCCCTATAGAGCAATATTATCACATATTATTAGAGAAATTTCGTCCTATCTTGAAATTGAAAAAGACGAAAAGCTTGACTTGCATACTGAGATAAATAACGAATATTTTCAGCGCATTGAGGCAATAAACTACACTATTAATCATGATGATGGACAAAATATTCAAGATATTGATAAAGCAGATATAATTTTGGTTGGAGTTTCACGTACATCAAAATCTCCCACCAGTACGTATTTAGCTTACCGAGGCTATAAAGTTGCAAATATTCCTTTTGTTAGTGGAGTACCCTTTTATGTTGACTTGGCAAAATTAAAAAATAAACTAACGATAGGGGTAACAATAGACGTAAGTAGGCTAATAGAAATACGCAAAAATAGACTTACTTCAATTAACAACGAAGATAATAATATATATGCTAACCCTGAGAAAGTAGAAAAGGAAATTAAAGAAGCAGAGGAGCTCTTTAAACAGAATAACTGGCCAATTATCGATGTCACGCAAAAGTCGATCGAAGAAGTATCAGCAACAATTATACAATATTTTAATAAAATGTTATCAATTGACTAACTCTTGATAAGTGATTATAATGTAAAGTAATTTAATTCTTACTATAGATATGAAAGTCAAAGGGTCGCTAAAATCTCATCGTAACAGAGATAAAAATTGTAAAGTTGTGAAAAGGGGTGGTAAGATTTACATTATAAATAAGGTAAAGCCAAGGTGTAAAGCGCGTCAAGGTTCTTAGCTTTTTGTTCACCTTTTCATGTTATATATTTTTTATATGTGAAAGTACGGTGCTTATACCTAAAAAGAAGCAAAAATTGCTGTGTTTAAGCGCAGCCTTACTCATTTCTTCTCTTACATTATATTTCAGCATTAGCACAATTACAGGTAAACGCGGCTTATTGACGCTAATAGACTTAAAAAAAGAAATCGAGTACAATAAACTTTTGCTAAAGGATGTCTCTTCTGAAAAGGAAAAGTTGGACAACAAAGTATTTGGCTTATATGAAAAAAGCTTAGATTTAGATCTGCTTGATGAGCAAGCAAAAAATGCTTTAGGTTATGTGAACCCTAATGAACTTATGGTTGTTCTTGACGTGGAATAGCAGTAGAGATCTCCCTACGTCATACCGCCGCGGCGCTAACACGTAGCGGGATGACGGTTTTTCAAATTGTCGGTAAATCTAAGTCAGTTTAGCTATATTGTCTCTCACACCGCTTAGCTGAACAGACAATGGCGTCAACTTAAGGAAAAATGTCAGAGATTGTGTATAAAATTTCTCTCTAAAATTTTTACCATTAAATTACCCAAAAGCTGCATGACCTTACCCAGAAAAAGTGGAGAGAAAGAAAGGAGTTTTTTCGGGTAAAATAAAATTTTGGAGGATTAGAAATGGTAAGAGAATATACGGCAGAATTCAAATTGGAAGCTGTTAAGCTGGCAAATGAACAAAGAAAGGTAGGTCAACCAGTTGCAAAAGTAGCAAGAGATCTAGGAATAAGGGATAGTGTATTAGGAAAATGGATGAAGAAATATAACGAAAAAAAGTCAGCGGCAAATGCATTTCCAGGTAGAGGTAACATGACTCCTTACGACAAAGAGAGGTTTGATTTACAAAGCAAGAGTAACAAGGGAAAGAGACATTTAAAAAAAAGCCCTGGCCAGTCAAAAAGAGTAAAATATTTTTTTATATAGTATAGCTCTTTCCATAAAAGTCCGGATGTGATAGGATAAGGGTAGATGATGATAAGGAGGTTGAATGCCAGCAGCATATAGTTATGATTTAAGAAAAAAAGCAATGGAAGCGCTAGACGAAGGAGAAAGCAGAGAAACAGTGGCAGCAAGATTTAAGATTGGACGAACTACTTTATGGGAGTGGCAGCAAAGAAGAAAAGAAACAGGAGACTTTCAATCAAAAAAACTTGGAAATGGGGGTTACAATCACAAAATTACCGACTGGGATACCTTTGCCAAATTTGCCAGAGAGCACGGAGGAAAGACTCTATCGGAAATGGCTAAACTTTGGAACAACGTTAGTATCCAAACGATCTATCGAGCCCTTAAAAAAATTGAATTTACGCGCAAAAAAAGACATATGGATACAAGGAAAGAAACGAAGAAAAACGTGCTGAATTTTTGAAAATTATAGCGACAAAAGAACCTAAAAACTTAGTGTATATAGATGAGTCTGGCATTGATAACACCGAAGACTACCCCTACGGATATTGCCAGAAAGGACAGCGGTTTTATGCCTTAAAATCTGGAAAGAAAACTCAACGAATCAGTATGGTTGCAGCCTTAAGTGGAAGAAAGATAGTTGTTCCGTTAACCTTTGAAGGCCACTGTAATATGGATGTTTTTAATGGATGGTTTGAGCAATTTTTGACACCGATCTTGGAACCTGGACAGACTGTCATTCTTGACAATGCTACTTTTCATAAGTCTGATAAGATTATCGAGCTTGCTAAAGGGGTTGGTGCAGAAATTTTGTATCTGCCGCCTTATTCTCCAGATTTCAACAAAATTGAGCATCATTGGTTTGCTATAAAAAACAGAGCCAGGAAAAACATTCCTCTATTCGAATCCTTTCGTCGTGCTGTTGATTCTGCCTTCCTATGACCTGTTCGGACTATTATGAGAAATGCTATAAGAGGTTGTCCGGAAACAAGTAAAAGGCTATAATATCTGAAATTTTAGTACGGGGTAAAGATGAGAAAAAAGTATCCAACAGATCTAAGCGAAAGGGAATGGGCAAGAATAGAAAAACACTTCAGAGTATCATACAAGAAAGGAGGAAGGCCGCCAAAGTATAGCAAAAGAGAAATATTAGAAGCAATTTTCTATGTATTGCGTACAGGGTGTCAATGGCGGTATTTACCAAATGATTTTCCGCTATGGAAGACTGTGTATGAGCAGTTCAGGCAATGGAAGAAGCAGGGAATTTTTGAGAAAATGAATTATGAAATTACAAAATATAGTAGAAGAAAAATAGGAAGGAATGAGCAGCCGAGTGCCTGTATAGTAGATAGTCAATCTGTAAAGACTACAGAAAAGGGGGGATCAAAGGCTATGATGGAAGTAAAAAAGTAAAGGGTAGAAAAAGGCATATAATTACAGACACTCAGGGTTTTATACTAGGTTGTTACGTAGGCGCTGCTAACGAAAATGATAGAGATGGTATTAAAATAGCATTAAACAATATGAGAACAAAATATACTAAAGTTAAAAAAATGTGGGCTGACATGGGATACCAAGGAAGAAATTTAAAGAATCACATAAAGGAAGAATATGACATAGATATTGAAATTGTTAAAAGGCCTACATGTAGATTTTGGGTGCACAAAGATACGCCACCTGAGCTACTACCAACAAGAGAACAAGGGTTTAAAGTACAGCCAAGAAGATGGGTTGTAGAAAGGACTTTTGCTTGGGTTAATAGGAATAGAAGGCTATCGAAGGAGTATGATTTACTCACAACATCCACTGAGAATTTCATATACCTAGCTATGAGTAGGGTTATGTTAAAGAGGGAATATGCTTGAATTTACTTGTTTCCGGACAACCTCTAACTTAGCAGATGAAATGCTTAAAGTTGTAAATACTAATGACTTACTGATTTGTATATTTATCTTATAAATTTCTTTCTAGCCTTACAAAAAGAAAAATTGCTTATGTCATTCGATGTCCCAGATCATCTTTTAATGAAGTGAATGCTATGTTTGAAGAAAAAAGCCCATCTAGTGTTGAGGTTACCATATGTGCTCAGCGTAAGATAAAACAAGAAAATAGTGGAATAACGCTTCAAAGTGGTACTGCCATCTGGTGAAATTGAAGTGTTAGCTACATCATTAATGGATGAACAAAAGTTTCAAACTGGAGGATTTAAGGAGTTATATTTTTTACGCTGGGGAGTTGAGACATTTTTTGCAAAACTCAAAGGAAGACTAAGTCTAGAAAATTTTACAGGAAAAAGTGTTGAGTCTGTTAAACAGGATTTTTGGTCAGCTATCTTTATTAGCAACCTAGAAAGTGTTATGACAGAAGATGTAGAAGAAGCGTTGAATATGGACTTAACCGATGATAAGCTTAAGAGGAGCATTAACAAATCTGTCTCATTTAACGCGATCAAAAACTTGGCTTTCGACATTTTTGCTACGGAATCAGATACTGACTGCATTATGGATCAATTATCAAAGCTATTTTTGATGAACACTTTGGCGGTAAGAAAGGGAAGGAAAGTTGATCGTCATAAGGTACCTTATCTTCGTTCGTTCAATTACCAAAAAAGGGTTAGAAAACACATATTTTGACTAGAGGTAGTATTCATATCTTCTGATAATAACTGGGTAGCTTATTGCCATAGCTCCTGTAAAATGACTTCTAAACAAACTATTTCTTAAGTATAGCATTTCTCATAATAGTCCGAACAGGTCATAGGAAGGCAGAATCAACAGCACGACGAAAGGATTCGAATAGAGGAATGTTTTTCCTGGCTCTGTTTTTTATAGCAAACCAATGATGCTCAATTTTGTTGAAATCTGGAGAATAAGGCGGCAGATACAAAATTTCTGCACCAACCCCTTTAGCAAGCTCGATAATCTTATCAGACTTATGAAAAGTAGCATTGTCAAGAATGACAGTCTGTCCAGGTTCCAAGATCGGTGTCAAAAATTGCTCAAACCATCCATTAAAAACATCCATATTACAGTGGCCTTCAAAGGTTAACGGAACAACTATCTTTCTTCCACTTAAGGCTGCAACCATACTGATTCGTTGAGTTTTCTTTCCAGATTTTAAGGCATAAAACCGCTGTCCTTTCTGGCAATATCCGTAGGGGTAGTCTTCGGTGTTATCAATGCCAGACTCATCTATATACACTAAGTTTTTAGGTTCTTTTGTCGCTATAATTTTCAAAAATTCAGCACGTTTTTCTTCGTTTCTTTCCTTGTATCCATATGTCTTTTTTTGCGCGTAAATTCAATTTTTTTAAGGGCTCGATAGATCGTTTGGATACTAACGTTGTTCCAAAGTTTAGCCATTTCCGATAGAGTCTTTCCTCCGTGCTCTCTGGCAAATTTGGCAAAGGTATCCCAGTCGGTAATTTTGTGATTGTAACCCCCATTTCCAAGTTTTTTTGATTGAAAGTCTCCTGTTTCTTTTCTTCTTTGCTGCCACTCCCATAAAGTAGTTCGTCCAATCTTAAATCTTGCTGCCACTGTTTCTCTGCTTTCTCCTTCGTCTAGCGCTTCCATTGCTTTTTTTCTTAAATCATAACTATATGCTGCTGGCATTCAACCTCCTTATCATCATCTACCCTTATCCTATCACATCCGGACTTTTATGGAAAGAGCTATAATTTACACTTCAGAGTTTATCTGCTTTAAAGTTTACTCTATTCTGTTTCAGTATTTGTCATAAATCCTTAATTATTTCTGACTTTTTAGTTCAGTTTTTAACCATTCTTTCCTTAACTTAATGGCAGTGAACCTCGTCATCCCGCTACTTGTTAGCGGGATCTCTTGTTAGCGGCTGAGATACCGCGAATGAATCGCGGTATGACGGTTCGCGGCGGTATGGACGTAGGAAAACCTTTCTTGGGTCAGCTATAGAGACTCTCATCTTTAGCGAGCTTCAAGGTAATTGTTTGCTGTTTGCGAAAATATTTGCATAATTTAAGTAACATTACTTAATAAAAATTAACTATGGAGCTTAATAAGATTGCAGCATCGATTTTACTTTCTGGGCTAATCATTATGATAGTCAGTAATGTAGTTGATATGCTTTACAGTCCGGAGGAATATAAGATTGAACACCAAACGATAGTAGCTGCTGGCAGCAATGAATCTCAGCAAAAAATCGAGCAAGTGGCGCTCGATATTGGAGCGCTCATGCAGAATGCTAACTTTGAGAAAGGTAAATCAGCAGCGAAAAAATGTATAGCTTGCCATAGTTTTGAGAAAGGTGGAATGAATAAAGTAGGACCAAACTTATGGAACGTAGTTGGAAATAAAAAGGCCCATCTTGGCAACTCATTCAATTACTCAAAAGCATTGCTTGAAAAAGGTGAAAAATGGGGATATGAGGAGTTATTTGCCTTTTTAAAGAACCCAAAAGCCTATATAAAAGGTACACGTATGGCATTTGCAGGTATTTCCAATCCACAAGAGATTGCAGATCTAGTCAGCTATTTGTGTTCGATGAGCGATAGTCCGGTTGCTTTGCCAAAGTAGTATGAATTATTGTAAATTGTTTGATGGAAATAATGGTCACATAGCATATCGAAAGCTACAAGGGAAGAAAGCTTCTGTAGTTTTTTTCGGTGGATTTGCATCTAATATGGATGGAACTAAAGCAACTGCTATTTACAAATTTTGCCAAGAAAATGACGTAGCACTTGTGCTATTTGATTATTTTGGTCACGGTCATTCAAGTGGTAATTTTATTGATTACACGATAAGTGATTGGCAAAAAAATTGTGCTAAAGTAATGAGTGAATTAACTAGCGATAAACAAATAATTATAGGTTCAAGTATGGGAGGATGGCTGATGTTGCTCACTGCCCTTCAATTTCCAGAAAAAATTGCAGCACTAATTGGTATATCGTCTGCTCCCGATTTTACTGAAGATTTGATATTCAAGCAATTGTCAGGCAAGCAAAAAGAAGAACTAGATTCTAAAGGTGTAATAGATTTTACTTCAGAGCATTGTACATACAAAATAACTAAAAATTTGATCGAAGATGGCAGAAAGAACCTTCTTTTAAACAAAAAGACAATAGATATAAACTGTCCTGTGCGCTTGCTGCATAGCATTAATGATAAAGATGTTCCTTATCAAACTTCATTGAATTTAGCTGAAAAAATTAAGTCAACCGATGTTGAAGTACACTTAATAAAATCAGCAGAGCACAATATGTCTGACAATCATTCACTGGAAGTTTTATTTAAGACCATTAGAGAATTTTGTAACCAGACTGCATTCTGTGATTTTTAGCAAAACACGATTTTTCATTTGAGCTTTCTTCAACTTAAAATAAATACAGAAAATTGCTGCCTATAGCTAAACTGACTTAGATTTACCGACAATTTGAAAAACCGTCATCCCGCTACGTGTTAGCGGCTGAGATACCGCGGCGGTATGACGGTTCGCACCATCACACTTTGGAACCTTACAGATATTGAGCAAATCCAATAATATCCTTGATTTCTTTTATATTATGGGTTGCAATTTCTGCTGCTTTCTTTGTGCCTTTTTTTAATATTTCATGTAAATGGAATTGGTCTTTTAAAAGATCATTCATTTTCTCACGTATGGGTGATATAACACTGATAATTAAATCAGCTAACTCTTTTTTGAAGTGCTTCATGTCATGTTTGTTCACTTCTTCACATACTTTTTCCGCATTTACATTACTAAGCACTGAATAAATGTTTATCAAATTGCTTATTTCTGGTCGGCACTTTAAAGTAGCAAAGCCTAGAATTGAATCTGTTTTTGCTTTTTCTATTTTTTTGACAATTAAGTCATCCGTATCATCAAGGTTAATGCACGAATGTTCTGAAGGATCAGATTTACTCATCTTGCTTGTGCCATCCCTTAAGCTCATTATCCTTGATGTGCAATCCAAAGTTAAGATTTCAGGTACGATGAAATAATCCAGCTTATAATGATTGTTAAAAGCTGATGCAATATCACGTGCAAGCTCCAAATGCTGTTTTTGATCATCACCAACAGGAACGTATTTAGTTTGATACAACAATATATCTGCAGCCATAAGTACTGGATAACTATATAATCCAAGAGAGGCTTTTTGTTTATCGCTGCCAGCTTTATCTTTAAATTGAGTCATGCGATTAAGCCAACCAATTGGTGTATAGCATCCAAGCAGCCAGCCCAGTTCTGCATGACCACTAACTGTGGACTGACTAAAAATAATGGACTTTTCTGTATCTATTCCGCATGCAATATAAGCTGCTGCTGTTTTGAAAATATTACTTTTTAATTCACTTGCGGGAAGCTTATTTGCTGTGATTGCGTGTAGGTCGACAATACAAAAAAGAGATTTGTATTTATCCTGTAAGTCTATCCACTGTTTGATTGCACCAAGATAATTACCTAAATGTAGTACGCCACTTGGCTGGATACCTGAAAAGACAATACTTGTCATTATACATTTACCTCATGCTAATCGCTTCCACAATCAGCAGATTTCTTAGAAAGAATAACCATTGCAGGACGGAGCAACCTATTTTTGATAGTATAACCAGTTTGTGGTACTTCTACAATGGTGCCAGGCTTTTTTTCATTGTCTTCTCTTTCCACAACAGCTTGGTGTAAATTACTATCAAAAAGCTCACCAAGTGGATCTACTTCCTCTATTCCATGTTTTTTTAGATCATTTATAATTTTTTGATAAGCTACTTTAATCCCCTCATGAACAGGATCACCGTCTTTCAAAATTTCCATTACTCTTTTTAAATTGTCGCACGAGTCGATCATATCACGTGCAAGTTTTGTGACTGCGTAGTCACTTGCATCGCTAATTTGCTTTTGCATTATACGTTTGACGTTTTCATTATCTGCAACAGCACGGCGTAAATGATCTTCAAGCTGAACTGCACGTTCTTTTAATGTATTGAGATCTTCATTTAAATCATCAGTTTGCTTATGGTTATCACTTTGTTGATCGTCACCTTTCTGCCTACTTACCATATCAGCAAACTTCTTCTTTTTCTCCTTACTGCTATCTGACATATCATTACCCTTAAGAATCTAATAAATATATAACAATTAATCTGAAAATATCAAGCGCCAGCTACATTCGTCTTTCTATGCTCGCATTTAAAAAGTTAATTAAAGTAGTTTTATAAAAAGAATCAGAAAAAGTACTAATATCATTTTGTGCCATATTAATGTAGTGTCTAGCTTTTTCCATAGAAAGCTGAATGGCATTATGGTGATTAATATAGTGTAATGCTTGGTCAAAATTGTGTCTAGCTGAAGAAAAGCATTTTTCCCAGAATTTTTGCTCTGCTGGACTGCCCTTTTCGTATGCTATAATAGCAGGTAAGGTGACTTTACCTTCGAAAAAGTCTTTTCCGACTTGCTTTCCAGAAGTGCCTTGATTAGCAGTATAATCGAGCATATCATCAACTATTTGAAATGCCATACCAAAATTAAAACCAAAATTCTTTAGCCTCTCTGTTTCGTCATTTGTTGCACCAGATACTGTTGATGCAGCTTCACAGCATGCAGAAAATAAAGATGCTGTCTTTTCTCCAATGATATCAAAATAATTTTCCCTGACTGTGTGGGGGTCAAAGCGTGCTGTCATCTGCTTTATTTCACCCTTCACAAGTAAATGCGATGCTTTAGATAAAATAGAGAGAATATTTAAATTTCCACACTCTATAAGCCATCTAAATGCTAGAGTCAACAATAGATCACCAACTAAAATGCTTGATTTATTTCCCCAAATCTTATTCGCTGTTTTAACTCCATGGCGTGCCTCACTTTCATCGAGCACATCATCATGAAGTAAAGTAGCATTGTGTATAAACTCTACCGATGCAGCAACGTTGATCCTATTCTCCCCAGAATAGTTTAGCATTTTACATATAATAAAAACTAGTTTAGGCCTTATTTTTTTTCCACCTGACCTAACAAGATGAGATATAATATCAGTAGCAAGCTTAGCATCTTCATCATTGACATTTTTGAAGACAAAGTCATTCATAGCTGACAAATCAGAAGATACAATATCGTCTAATTTATCGCTGTTTGTTAAATCAGTATTTAGCATTTTAAGAGACTTATGCCTCTTGCCCTTGTGCTTTCTCGTTCTCTACTTTCTTCTTTTCTGTTTTCTTTGGTTCTGTTTCTAAAGTTACTATGCCTTTTTTGATAAACCACAGTACTCTTTCAGTTGCCTGCGCGCCTACACTTAGCCAATGTTTTAATCTATCAGCTTTCACCACAACACGATTTTTATTGTCTTTTGGTAACATTGGATCATATTGTCCTATTTTCTCAATAAAACGCCCATCTCTTGGTGCTCGTGAATCAGCTACAACTATCCTATAAAAAGGGCGTTTCTTTGCGCCAAACCTCGCCAACCTTATTTTAACTGCCATGTTAACCTTTATTCATATATTAGCCACAATTTTATACAATGAGCCGTTTTAAGTCAAATGAATTATACAACTTTTGCACCTTATAATATAATTACCAATAATGTAGGGCAGTGCCGGGCGCACAGCTATACGAACATTCATTTTTGAAGGTAAATTGCACAGCAAATGGTGTCATTCCAGTGCTTGACACTGGAATCCGGCTTTTTTTAATCATTAAAACGTTGTATTTTAACATAAAACGGCTACTTTTATGCTTACCAACTTAATAAAATTCCTGGATCCCAGTGTCTGGGCACTGGGATGACATCCTTTCTAGTGAAGATTGCTCTCAAATCGCAATGTTCGTACAGTTGTGTGTCTGGGCACTGGATGCGTTTGAAGCAGCTTATAAGATTTTTGATTATATATCATCAAGTATAGCGTGATTAACTTCGACTTTATACTTTGATTCCAGATAGCTAATTAATTGCTCTTTTAGCGATATCATCACACGTTTTCCGGTGTCAAGCGTGTTTAATTTGCCATTTGATGAATGCATTTCTTTTAGAACACCTATTATAATTTCATTATTGTATTGAATAGGATCTGTCACTGAACCAGTTGTTTTCATATTGAAAATCTCTTCTACAAAAGAAAAGGGGTAGTTTTGTTGATCCACTTTATTGCGGTGCATCTGCTGACCTTTAACTAATTCCACACCTTGAATTTCTTCCAAATCTGTTTTTTCTCTTAGTTGAACTGCAACCTCTTGCCCGAATTTAAACATTCTTTCTTTTATAAACTCACTACGCCAAAGCTCTACCGCTAATGCCTTGCCTTCTTCAAAACTTTGCAATTTGGGTGGAAAGATATCGACGATTTTTACACTAACAACGGTGTCCCCAACGCCCTTAAAATAACCTTTCTGATCCTTTTCTCGCGAAAAAATGAAAGAAATCAAATCACCAGAATCTCCTACGTTATTACCGCTTTGATCTTTTCCACTCGCATCTACTGGACCAATAGTTTGTATAGGTAAATTATATTCACTCAATATTTCTTCAATTTCTGAACCATTGTATATCTTATAGTTCACTTGGTTTATGAAATCATTGACTCTTTCAAAAGACTTTTGGTTAGTTAGAACTGACTTTATGTCTTTTTTTAAATCAACTAAGTCTTCATCAGAGATTTGATGCGCACTTTCCACTTTTACTATGTGCCAACCAAAACTGCTTGCTAAAACTTCACTTACTTCACCTACTTTAAGAGCAAATACCTTCTCTCTCACGTCTTCTGGTAAAAAATCCTTAGTTATATTATTTACTCTAGTTTCCTCAAGTTTTGCTTTGCCAAACTCTTCTACTATCTGTTCAAAGCTTGTTTTACCCTCCTCAAATGCTCTTCTTGCTGTCTCAGCTTCTTCTTTGGTAGAAAATATTGCATTGAATATATCTCTTTGATTTTTAAGTTCTTGTTGTTCTATTATACCATCAACTTCTTCATCTGAGATCTTGATTTGATCTTCAAAATACTTTTGGCCTAGGGAAATATATTGCGCAGTTCGATACTCAGGATAATAAAAATGGGATTTATTTCTTTCGTACAAATCAAGTAAGGCTTGATCATCTGGTTCAGGAATGTTTGTAACTGCATCTTCAGTTATTTTAACAATATCAACTACTCTAGTTTGGTAGCGACTTTTGTATATCTGCTCATCAATTTTCTCGCCAAAAGTTACTGGATAATTATCTTTAAATAATGAAGTCATGAACATCATTGCAGGCAGGACTTTCTCTAGCTTTGCTATATACTCTTTCTCTGTCATATGCAGGTCATTTAGCGTTTCATAGAATTTATTTTTGTCAAATTCACCTTTATCATTTTGAAAGTATTTGGTGTTTTTAATATGGTTTTTTATAGATTCTTCTCCAACTGTCAACCCCAGCTCACTAGTTAGGTTAAACAATAGTTTTTGCTCTATAAGTGCGTTAAGCAAATCATATTTCAGCTTTTTTACTTGTTCTCTACTCGCATCAGATCCAGAAATTTGCTTTTCATAATTTTGATATAGTGATTTATACTCATCTGACGTTATAACTTCTTTTCCAACCCTAGCTACCTCTTCTTTTTCATCATCACCTGATAAAAGGTTGCCAATTCCCATGAAGATTAACAAGCAAGCTAAAAGGACAACGGTTACTTTAGTGAAAAAATTTTTAACATTCATTTTAAACCCAGTTAATTAATGATTAATTATAGAATAGTGATAATTTAATGCTTGTAAACCTGTTGCTTTATTAGCTAATATATATAATATTACAATATATTAACTTAAAATTTAACTCTCTAATCTTAAATAGGAACATATGTTTAACTGAGTTATACTATACCTTAGGAAGGGGAAATATTTTGTTTGAAATATGCTTAAAGGTAAGCGCATTTAATTAACTTAAGAGGTGGGAAGTGACAAACAAAAAGTTATTGAATGACAAAATTAATGCTTTTTTAGTTTTAATAGTTTATATTTTAGCTCTGTATAACAGTAAGGGATACTTTAAATGGGAGATGCTTTTTTGATGTCAATGGAATCTTCTAAGGGCAATAACGATAGAAATAAACAGTTTCTAGTGCAAATAGCTGCTTGGTTAGTAGACAACACTGGTTTAACTTTTAATCAAATAGCACAATGTTGCAGATTGGCCCTTGAAGAAGTACAAGACATAGCTGATGAGGAAATAGAAGTAGAAAAATATAACCCTATTATTTCTGGAATAATTACTGAAAAAGAAATCGATGATTGCAAAAAAAATCCAAATCGTGTACCAAATTTGATTATAAAAAATATAAAAAAAAGGAGTAAAGCGATTGGTAGCATTCTTGGCTTTGCCTCTACGGCAAGACGTAGAGATAAACCTGATGCGATTTATTATTTAGTAAAAAAATTTCCTATCTTGGACAATAACGTTATAGCTAAATTAATTAGTACAACAAATTACACAGTTGAGCAGGTAAGAGATGGATCTCATCATAACATGCAAAATATAAAACCCCAAGATCCTGTACTACTCGGCTTATGTAGTCAAGAAAATTTAGAAGCAGAAGTGGAAAAAGCAAAAGTAGAAGAGGAGAAGCAAGAAAGGTTAAAAAAATATAAAGAATAGCTATTGAAAATCCTCAAATTTTTGTGCTTTGTTAACATTAAATTAACTTGACTTGCTAGTGTTTATTAGTATAATGTAAGTAAAGTACGGGGTTTAATGATAATTAAGCTTAATACGCACTGAAACTAACTCAGCCTAATTTATCATCTTATAGTCACATTTTAGGTTAGTAAGCATCAATTAAAATTTTTGGAGGATTATGACAACAATCAATGAAGATGTTTTGGCAAAAGGAAAGGTTACAGCTCAACCTGAAAAAAGTGAGCAAATTTACAATAACGATACAGTAAAACAGATGGTCAATGAAGGTACTGAGAAAAACAGAAAAACATTAGATCTGAGCGAATTAAAAGAGAAAACAGCAGAAGAATTGTTAGAGTTAGCTGAAGAAAGAAAAATTTCAACTAACGGTAAAAGCAATGGTAGAATGCTAAAGCAGGAAATAATATTCAGCTTAATGAAAAAAATGAGTGAAGAAGGAGGCATAACCACAGGGAGTGGAATAGTGGAAATATTGCCTGATGGTTTTGGTTTCTTACGTTCAGCAAGTGCAAATTATGCCCCAAGTACCGATGATGTTTATATTTCTAACGGGCAAATAAAGAAGTTTAATTTACGTACAGGAGATATGGCATATGGAGAAATAAGGCCACCTGGTGATAAAGAGAGATATTTTACTTTAACTAAGGTTCAAAGTATAAACTCTACTGAAGTAAGTGAATTAAGAAAGTACGTCCATTTTGATAATTTGCTTCCTCTTTATCCTGAGGAAAGCATAGTACTTGAGTGTAATAATGGTGATGATAAAAAAGGCTTAAGCATGCGTGCTATAGATATAGTAGCTCCTCTTGGAAAAGGGCAAAGAGCGTTAGTAGTTGCTCCACCTCGCACAGGAAAAACTGTATTGCTTCAGCAAATGGCTAACTCTATAGCTATAAATCACCCTGAAGTAGAATTAATAGTGTTACTTATAGATGAAAGACCTGAAGAAGTAACAGATATGATACGTTCTGTAAAAGGTGAGGTAGTAAGTTCTACGTTCGATGAGCCTGCTTACCGTCACGTACAGCTTGCTGAAATAGTAATAGAAAAAGCTAAAAGAATGGTTGAGCATAAAAAAGATGTGGTAATTCTACTTGACAATATTACTAGACTTGCACGTGCTTATAATGCGGTTATTCCTTCGTCTGGGAAAGTTCTAACTGGTGGTGTAGATTCAAACGCACTGCAGAGACCAAAACGCTTTTTTGGAGCAGCTCGTAATATTGAGAATGGGGGTTCTTTAACTATAATCGCCACAGCTCTTATAGAGACTGGTTCAAAAATGGATGAAGTTATTTTTGAAGAGTTTAAAGGTACAGGAAATGCTGAGATCATACTTGATAGAAAACTTTCTGATAAACGTATATTTCCAGCTATTGATATTACAAAATCCGGAACAAGGAAGGAAGAGCTATTAGTTGATAAGGCTATACTAAATAAAATATGGGTGGTGCGTAGGATACTCAATCCTATGGGACCCGTTGAAGCAATGGAATTTTTACGTGACAAACTACTTTTAACAAAGAGCAATGCTGACTTTTTTAACTCCATGAATCACTAAAAGTAAGCCAGTTATGATGGATATGCTGAGCAAAAAGTAAAACGCTCTTATAGCTAAAATAATTTGGATTTACCAAAATATATAGCATTTCTCATAATAGTCCGAACAGGTCATAGGAAGGCAGAATCAACAGCACGACGAAAGGATTCGAATAGAGGAATGTTTTTCCTGGCTCTGTTTTTTATAGCAAACCAATGATGCTCAATTTTGTTGAAATCTGGAGAATAAGGCGGCAGATACAAAATTTCTGCACCAACCCCTTTAGCAAGCTCGATAATCTTATCAGACTTATGAAAAGTAGCATTGTCAAGAATGACAGTCTGTCCAGGTTCCAAGATCGGTGTCAAAAATTGCTCAAACCATCCATTAAAAACATCCATATTACAGTGGCCTTCAAAGGTTAACGGAACAACTATCTTTCTTCCACTTAAGGCTGCAACCATACTGATTCGTTGAGTTTTCTTTCCAGATTTTAAGGCATAAAACCGCTGTCCTTTCTGGCAATATCCGTAGGGGTAGTCTTCGGTGTTATCAATGCCAGACTCATCTATATACACTAAGTTTTTAGGTTCTTTTGTCGCTATAATTTTCAAAAATTCAGCACGTTTTTCTTCGTTTCTTTCCTTGTATCCATATGTCTTTTTTTGCGCGTAAATTCAATTTTTTTAAGGGCTCGATAGATCGTTTGGATACTAACGTTGTTCCAAAGTTTAGCCATTTCCGATAGAGTCTTTCCTCCGTGTTCTCTGGCAAATTTGGCAAAGGTATCCCAGTCGGTAATTTTGTGATTGTAACCCCCATTTCCAAGTTTTTTTGATTGAAAGTCTCCTGTTTCTTTTCTTCTTTGCTGCCACTCCCATAAAGTAGTTCGTCCAATCTTAAATCTTGCTGCCACTGTTTCTCTGCTTTCTCCTTCGTCTAGCGCTTCCATTGCTTTTTTTCTTAAATCATAACTATATGCTGCTGGCATTCAACCTCCTTATCATCATCTACCCTTATCCTATCACATCCGGACTTTTATGGAAAGAGCTCTAAGAGGTTGTCCGGAAACAAGTAAAAGGCTATAATATCTGAAATTTTAGTACGGGGTAAAGATGAGAAAAAAGTATCCAACAGATCTAAGCGAAAGGGAATGGGCAAGAATAGAAAAACACTTCAGAGTATCATACAAGAAAGGAGGAAGGCCGCCAAAGTATAGCAAAAGAGAAATATTAGAAGCAATTTTCTATGTATTGCGTACAGGGTGTCAATGGCGGTATTTACCAAATGATTTTCCGCTATGGAAGACTGTGTATGAGCAGTTCAGGCAATGGAAGAAGCAGGGAATTTTTGAGAAAATGAATTATGAAATTACAAAATATAGTAGAAGAAAAATAGGAAGGAATGAGCAGCCGAGTGCCTGTATAGTAGATAGTCAATCTGTAAAGACTACAGAAAAGGGGGGATCAAAGGCTATGATGGAAGTAAAAAAGTAAAGGGTAGAAAAAGGCATATAATTACAGACACTCAGGGTTTTATACTAGGTTGTTACGTAGGCGCTGCTAACGAAAATGATAGAGATGGTATTAAAATAGCATTAAACAATATGAGAACAAAATATACTAAAGTTAAAAAAATGTGGGCTGACATGGGATACCAAGGAAGAAATTTAAAGAATCACATAAAGGAAGAATATGACATAGATATTGAAATTGTTAAAAGGCCTCCATGTAGATTTTGGGTGCACAAAGATACGCCACCTGAGCTACTACCAACAAGAGAACAAGGGTTTAAAGTACAGCCAAGAAGATGGGTTGTAGAAAGGACTTTTGCTTGGGTTAATAGGAATAGAAGGCTATCGAAGGAGTATGATTTACTCACAACATCCACTGAGAATTTCATATACCTAGCTATGAGTAGGGTTATGTTAAAGAGGGAATATGCTTGAATTTACTTGTTTCCGGACAACCTCTAAATAAGTGGCTGCATAATAAAGACTAGATTCCAGTGTCAAGCACTGGAATGACACCATAGAGGCACTGGGATGACATCCTTCCTAGTGGAGATTACTCTCAAATCACAATGTTCATACAGTTGTGGGCTTAACGGTATCTTTGCAGATACTATGGTAATTTATTCGGGAGATTTGCTGAGCGGTAAGATTTTTCCTGATATGCTGCAGTCTTCAGAAGCTAATTCCACAAATTTATCTGTTAGTTTATCAGGTGACACCAATTCAGATCCAGGAAATGCCTGCTCACTACCCACAGGTCCTTCTGGATATACAGCATTTACACATAATTTTGTATGTTTTGTCTCAGATGCATATATCTGCACCATTATTTCTAGTGCAACTTTACTTGCAGCATACGGCATCCAATATGGATAAGAGGAAGGAGAAAGTGTCACTTCTGAGGTCATGAATATCGCTCTTCCAGCATTAGACTTTTTTAGCATTGGATCTAAGTTTTTTAGTAAGTACCAATTGGCAGTAAAATTTGTATTCATTACGTTCTGTAGCTCTTCAATCTCACAGTCATGAATGGGGTTCAGTTTGCCTAAAATTCCAGCACACGCAACTAATATATCAAGTGCTCCAGATTCTGATAATTTCAGGCTTTCTATCATGTTTGTCAGTATCTTTACATTCTCAAAGTCTAAAAGATCAAGCTGAATTAGTTTCACAGAGCCTTCTTTAAATTCTTCAAGCTCTTCAATTTCATTATATAGTGGCTTGAGATTATCAAGAGATCTTGAAATCAGAATCACACATGCACCTTCTCTTATAAACCTTTTTGCAACAGCAGAGCCTATTTCACCTGAAGCTCCGGTGATTAAAGCTACTTTACCTTCTAACTTACTCATTTCTTTCTCCTTAGCGAGATCCATTGAAATATTTTAGCTGAAAATTGAATTTTGCTCCATATATAAAAATCAAACTTAGCATATAAAAAAATAGTAATGACACTACCACACCACCTAAACTTCCATATATCAAATCCAGTTGGTCAAAGGAAGCTTTTAAGTATTGCTTAAAAGCTGAAGCAGAAATCGTCCAAAGAATAACAGCTACACAAGATCCAGGAAATACGTCTGATAAATTTTGTTTTATGTTTGGCAACATAAAATATAGCCAAGAGACTACTGTGAAAAGTACAAATTCAATGAGTAGGTATTTAGTGTAACTTAGTCCCTGATAGGAAAAATCAATTAGCATTGGCACTAATGTAGAGAACACTATAGTTAGAGTTATAATAAGCGTGATTACTAAAAATTGTAATATACTTAGTACTCTTCTTAATATATAAGGCGGCGAAACCGGAACTTTATAGGCCTTATTGAGTATTGTTCTAAGCCCTTCAATTGTCGATGAAGCGGTCCAAACAGCACCTACAATTGCTAAAGTTAGTAAGCTTTGCGGCGGGCCTGATATTATCTCCCTAATACGCGGCATCAAAGATGATAAAATATCCTGTGGCATGTTATCAATGATAAATACCCAGCCAATGTTGTACTGGTCTAAAAAATTTGCAAATGTTGACGCCACAGCCATTAAAACGATGAGAAAAGGAAATATCGATAACAGGATTAAAAATGACAAATACCCTGCGTGCTCCACTCCATCATTATAAATTGTGTCAATCAAAGCACGATAAAGGCAATAAACGATGCTGTAAAATTTCTGTAGCACTGTAATATAAACGAACCAAGAAAAGTATTCTAAATGAAATCAAATATATTTTTAAGCAAAAAAATCCTCACCGTTTACTTAAATTTAATCAAAGTGAAGAATAATCCAGCGTTAAATAGAAATTATGGAGGCGTAATGAAAAAATTTCTTCTACTTGTGGCTTTAATTCTCTCCTTTGCATTTGATAATGTTTTTGCTAGCAGTGTTACTGATGACGCAACGTCAAACACAATATGCAAAATAGTAGGCTATACTCACGGCATAGGTGGACCGATGATCACAATAGTAATAATTGGTGCAGCATTGCTTGCAATATTTGGCAGAATGCCGTGGCCAGCGCTTTTTGCACTCGGTGCATTTACTGCTGTGTTTTTTGGTGCACCTGTAGTTGTTTCAAAAATAGTACCAGGCGGTGTGATTTGTAAAAATGGTGCAACTGCTTGCCCTGATGGTACCAACTGGGATACAAGTACAGGAGCGTGTAAAAAATAGGCGCTGCAGATTTAGAAAAGCATTAGCTAAACGGTGCTTCTTAAAGGAGCACCATTGTTCCACAATTGTATAAATGTTGTCCAAGTGAATAACACTGAGATCCGGGAATTTTTATAAACTGATAGGATGACAAATTTACTAGAACCCTCACCATTTACTTAAATTTAATCAAAGCGATAGATAATCAAACATGAAACAGAAATTATAGGAGGCGTAATGAAAAATTTTCTTCTACTTGTGGCGTTAATTCTCTCCTTTGCGTTTGATGCAAATGCTAATACTAGTGGTGGCACCACCAACACCGTTTTTGTTGATGAAAGTGATACAACATCATCAGTGATATGCAAGCATCGAACAGACGAAATCTGTCAAATCAGAAAGAAACACACAAATTTAAGTTTTTAGTAGTTTTCAAGTATAGTTGTACAGGGAGCGCCTTTGCAGTTATGACCGACATTTTCAATGGTGCCTAAGTGCCCGTATGCAAGCATGGTTTTGGAAGGAACGGTCAAATCATTGATGGAGTCATTTAGACTACCTCGGTTAGGAGATTGTACTATCAACCGTTCCAAGCTGAAGCGTTTCCCTATTACAAATTATATGTAGGAGTTACCATGAAAAAAGCAAAAAGTAAATTAGAAATAGTGAATCCTAATGCAGCAGGAATAGACATTGGTTCAGCTGTACACTATGTGTGTGTACCTGAAGGAAGAGATGAACAACGCGTTCAGAAATTTGGCTGCTTTACTGAAGACCTTCATAACTTAGCACAGTGGTTGAAAAAGTGTAAAGTTACAACAGTAGCTATGGAATCAACAGGAGTATATTGGATTCCTTTATTTCAAATACTTAAGTCATACAAATTCGAGGTAAGATTGGTAAATGCACGGCATGTAAAGAATGTACCTGGTAGGAAGTCTGACGTTCAAGATTGCCAATGGCTCCAACAACTGCATAGCTACGGACTGCTTCATGGATCGTTTAGGCCAGATAATCAGATGTGTGTATTGCGCAGTTACGTGCGGCAACGCAAAAATCTCACTGAAAGTGCATCTACACATATTCTGCGTATGCAGAAGGCATTAATTCAAATGAATATACAATTACACAAGGTTATTAGTCATATTACTGGGATAACTGGTATGAAAATCATTGAAGCTATAATTGAAGGCGAAAGAGATTCTGAAAAATTGGCAGAATTCAGGGACGTGCGAATGAAAAATGATCAGTCTACTATTGCAAAAGCGTTAGCTGGTGACTATAGAGAGGAACACTTATTCACGCTAAAGCAAGAATTTGAACTATATAATATTTATCAAGAAAAAATAGCAGAATGTGATAGAAATCATACGCGTCAAGTTAAGAGATTGTGAGCAAATTTAGAGAGGTTAAAGTGGATACTCTAGCCCTTCTACGTTTGTCTTTTAATGAAAATCGCGACCAAGTTATAGTGAGTTTTTTAAGAAATGCTTTTAAACTATTAATTTTGGTTAATACTAAAAATAACTCTCTAACCCGCCTTTTTAGCTCAATAAATGCCTTTGTTAAGCTAAGTTCTGTATTCTTTTTCACTTCTGTGCAAACAACTATGCCGTGAAATATAAGAATTGCGCACAATTTAGCATATAGTTCACATAATACTCTGCATGGCTTTCCTTTTAGCTTATCAAGTCTGATATGGCTTTTATACAATTTAAATAATAACTCAATTTGCCACCTTACTCTGTAAATCGTTAATACTTGCTCAGCACTAATTTTATTTTCTGGAACATTAGTTATAAATATTGACCAGTTCAACAATTTTTGATTTCTTTTAGAGGATGTATATCCCTGCGATCTTGCTAATCTATTAGCTTTCCTTCTTCTGGCTATAGACTGTTCTTCAGTTAGTTTCTGACATATAATTCTTACTCTAATTTTTGCTTCTTTTCCTAACAATACCTCGTTTTCTAAAAATAACTTATCCTCTAAACATTCTAATAACTCCATTTTTTGATTTGTTTCTACATCATATACGTTGGTATCGGATTTATAACGACTTATGAAATAAGCTCCTATTTCATTGATTTGTTTAAAAGAACTTGGCACAAAATAACCGAGATCAGATATTAGCAAATCATTGCTTGATATATTACTTAAATGTTTCCTATATCCCTGGTCTGATCTTATTCCCTCCGTTAAATTAAGTTGGTCTATTATCTGATTCATGTAATCGAAAACTAATTGTAACTTTATTCCAGACTTAGTATTGCTTTCATAGCCACTGTAGCTAGTACCATAACCTTTATACATCTCTTCCATACTGTTAGGTAGAGTAATATAGCTACTGTCCAATAATTTAACACTATTAAATTGCTGTAAGATTTTGCAATCAACTTGCAAGATATTTTTAAAGAGAACCACAGATTCATTATACATCCTTTTCATAAATTCCACTGCTTCTTCAGTAAATCTAAAATCCAAACCTTGTTTTGTTATATCTATCGAGTCCTCGTTTAGTAATTGACACATTGTTTCTACGCTACAATTATCAACTCCTATATTACCCAAGACCATGGCTTTTACGAATGATGAACCTTTTAGCTTTCTCTTTCTTTTTATAAACCTTGTTGTAATTGAGATTTTCTCTGCTTTTTCATTAAAAAATTCTTTGAGCTTTTTTGATAAGCAAGTTATTTTATTCATTGGTTCTCTCACTAAAAGTATATCTGGGAGAACTTATACCTTATTATTCTATCTCTTTCATACCTTTATTTCCTTAACTTGACGCGTATGGTCAAGAATGACAGTCTGTCCAGGTTCCAAGATCGGTGTCAAAAATTGCTCAAACCATCCATTAAAAACATCCATATTACAGTGGCCTTCAAAGGTTAACGGAACAACTATCTTTCTTCCACTTAAGGCTGCAACCATACTGATTCGTTGAGTTTTCTTTCCAGATTTTAAGGCATAAAACCGCTGTCCTTTCTGGCAATATCCGTAGGGGTAGTCTTCGGTGTTATCAATGCCAGACTCATCTATATACACTAAGTTTTTAGGTTCTTTTGTCGCTATAATTTTCAAAAATTCAGCACGTTTTTCTTCGTTTCTTTCCTTGTATCCATATGTCTTTTTTTGCGCGTAAATTCAATTTTTTTAAGGGCTCGATAGATCGTTTGGATACTAACGTTGTTCCAAAGTTTAGCCATTTCCGATAGAGTCTTTCCTCCGTGTTCTCTGGCAAATTTGGCAAAGGTATCCCAGTCGGTAATTTTGTGATTGTAACCCCCATTTCCAAGTTTTTTTGATTGAAAGTCTCCTGTTTCTTTTCTTCTTTGCTGCCACTCCCATAAAGTAGTTCGTCCAATCTTAAATCTTGCTGCCACTGTTTCTCTGCTTTCTCCTTCGTCTAGCGCTTCCATTGCTTTTTTTCTTAAATCATAACTATATGCTGCTGGCATTCAACCTCCTTATCATCATCTACCCTTATCCTATCACATCCGGACTTTTATGGAAAGAGCTCTAAGAGGTTGTCCGGAAACAAGTAAAAGGCTATAATATCTGAAATTTTAGTACGGGGTAAAGATGAGAAAAAAGTATCCAACAGATCTAAGCGAAAGGGAATGGGCAAGAATAGAAAAACACTTCAGAGTATCATACAAGAAAGGAGGAAGGCCGCCAAAGTATAGCAAAAGAGAAATATTAGAAGCAATTTTCTATGTATTGCGTACAGGGTGTCAATGGCGGTATTTACCAAATGATTTTCCGCTATGGAAGACTGTGTATGAGCAGTTCAGGCAATGGAAGAAGCAGGGAATTTTTGAGAAAATGAATTATGAAATTACAAAATATAGTAGAAGAAAAATAGGAAGGAATGAGCAGCCGAGTGCCTGTATAGTAGATAGTCAATCTGTAAAGACTACAGAAAAGGGGGGATCAAAGGCTATGATGGAAGTAAAAAAGTAAAGGGTAGAAAAAGGCATATAATTACAGACACTCAGGGTTTTATACTAGGTTGTTACGTAGGCGCTGCTAACGAAAATGATAGAGATGGTATTAAAATAGCATTAAACAATATGAGAACAAAATATACTAAAGTTAAAAAAATGTGGGCTGACATGGGATACCAAGGAAGAAATTTAAAGAATCACATAAAGGAAGAATATGACATAGATATTGAAATTGTTAAAAGGCCTCCATGTAGATTTTGGGTGCACAAAGATACGCCACCTGAGCTACTACCAACAAGAGAACAAGGGTTTAAAGTACAGCCAAGAAGATGGGTTGTAGAAAGGACTTTTGCTTGGGTTAATAGGAATAGAAGGCTATCGAAGGAGTATGATTTACTCACAACATCCACTGAGAATTTCATATACCTAGCTATGAGTAGGGTTATGTTAAAGAGGGAATATGCTTGAATTTACTTGTTTCCGGACAACCTCTAAATGGTTGATTATTTTTAAGAATACCAAAAAAGACATGCATTAATTTTCGCATTAACGCAAGAACTATGACTTTTGGACATTTGCCTTTACTTGCTAGACGCTGACAAAACTTTTGAAAATGATTATTATGGTTTTTGACTACTATAGCTGGCATATAAAGAGCTTTTCGAATACGCTCAGATCCTATTTTGCATATGCAACTTCTCTTACTTACTGACGATCCCGATTGATAATGTCCTGGATTTAGACCAGCAAAAGCTGTAAATTGTTTAGCATTGTCAAAGTTATCAACTGATGGCATTTCTGCGACAACAGCAACAGCAGTAAGATATCCTATACCTTTTATAGTCTTAAGGTTTTCCACCATATTTTTTAGATGTGGATAGTTATTTATATGCTCATTAATTTCTTTTTCGAGAACAATAATTTGCTCCTCTATTGCCAAAATTACTTTAGATATAGCTTCTTTGCAACTGGAATGCATATTTTTGTTTTCCAAGCGATTTGTCTGTTGCACCTTATCATCTTTTAGCGATTGCATGCAACGGTAAAGCTCCCTCAAATGCCTCATTTCAGGTGCAATGGGCTTCCAAAGAGCAGGTTTGTTGGCGATACAAAATCTAGCTATCATAGCTGCATCTGATTTATCTGTCTTATTTCTGAGCAGCTCACTTTTGCCAAAAGCTTTCTGGGTTTACTATACTGACATTATGTCCTAAATCGTGCATAAAAGTAGCCAAATCTTCTCCATACCAACTAGTTGCTTCAAGACATAAATGAGTAAGATTTGCTCCATGGCCATTGCACCAAACTACAAGTTTTGCAAAACCATCTTGATTATTTTGAAAGACTTTGTGTCGTTTTTTACTGTCCACTAACAAACATCAAATTTCTTTTTTGAAATATCCACACCCAAAATAGCATTTACTCCTAAGAAACTCACTCAACTAACTCTTCTTGTTGAACTAATATGTAGCCAAATTCGCTCGCTTTTTTGATCAAATTTTTTACAGTTCTATCTTTATAGCGTGTTTCATAGTATTCCATTCCTTTTTCTACATATTCCTGTCCGTATTTGAGCATACTATAAAATATGCATGCCATTTTTCTTGCAGTAGCTGTTATTGCTTTTGGTGCTCCTAGTCGTTTTTTCAATCTTCTGTAGTATGCACCCAACGCACTTTTACTATTTCCTACAGAATGAGCAGCTATTCGCAAAGCATTTGCAGCACGGTTAATGACTTTACGTGTTCTTGTGTTAAACACTTTTTCCCCTGTAACTTTATTAGCAGGACTGAGTCCCAACCACGATGAAAAGTGCTTTTCTGTTGGCCATTTACTATGGTTTATACCAACTTCTGAAATTATGGTTTGTATACTTAATACATCAAATCCAGGAATTTTAGTGAAATCCATACCAGTTATTCGGTGCAGTTCCTCATACAAAGCAAAGCTTGGCTTACTTTTGCTATTTTTATTCTTTTGCTTACTTAGCTGTTTGCTTTCACAAGACTTTGTTTCAAACGTTTTATAATAGGCTTCAATATTTCTATCACATTCTGCTATTTTTTCTTGATAAATATTATATAGTTCAAATTCTTGCTTTAGCGTGAATAAGTGTTCCTCTCTATAGTCACCAGCTAACGCTTTTGCAATAGTAGACTGATCATTTTTCATTCGCACGTCCCTGAATTCTGCCAATTTTTCAGAATCTCTTTCGCCTTCAATTATAGCTTCAATGATTTTCATACCAGTTATCCCAGTAATATGACTAATAACCTTGTGTAATTGTATATTCATTTGAATTAATGCCTTCTGCATACGCAGAATATGTGTAGATGCACTTTCAGTGAGATTTTTGCGTTGCCGCACGTAACTGCGCAATACACACATCTGATTATCTGGCCTAAACGATCCATGAAGCAGTCCGTAGCTATGCAGTTGTTGGAGCCATTGGCAATCTTGAACGTCAGACTTCCTACCAGGTACATTCTTTACATGCCGTGCATTTACCAATCTTACCTCGAATTTGTATGACTTAAGTATTTGAAATAAAGGAATCCAATATACTCCTGTTGATTCCATAGCTACTGTTGTAACTTTACACTTTTTCAACCACTGTGCTAAGTTATGAAGGTCTTCAGTAAAGCAGCCAAATTTCTGAACGCGTTGTTCATCTCTTCCTTCAGGTACACACACATAGTGTACAGCTGAACCAATGTCTATTCCTGCTGCATTAGGATTCACTATTTCTAATTTACTTTTTGCTTTTTTCATGGTAACTCCTACATATAATTTGTAATAGGGAAACGCTTCAGCTTGGAACGGTTGATAGTACAATCTCCTAACCGAGGTAGTCTAAATGACTCCATCAATGATTTGACCGTTCCTTCCAAAACCATGCTTGCATACGGGCACTTAGGCACCATTGAAAATGTCGGTCATAACTGCAAAGGCGCTCCCTGTACAACTATACTTGAAAACTACTAAAAACTTAAATTTGTGTGTTTCTTTCTGATTTGACAGATTTCGTCTGTTCGATGCTTGCATAAAATTGCCTCCAAGACTATAAATAAACTGAGAGTTTAGACTAACCTTGTAATACGGGATATAATTCCAAAAGATACTGTTCAGTCTTTAACTCTATGGGAGGGAAGCAAAATCTGGCTTAATGGCATTAGTGTCGCATCAGCTTCACCCTCCCTGTGAGGTATTTTAGCTCTAATGCCTCACATCATAAAGATACAAGTGTCACGCACTGGAATGACACCTTTTCCGGTAGAAGATCACTATCAAATCACATTGCTCTGGTCATTATGATCACCATTATTTTGTTCAACTGATTGATCGACCCCAGGTGAAGAAGAATCATCATAAGGTTGTGTGTCAGACTTTTCTTCGTCAGACCCAAACAACCATGAAAAAAAACCACCAAAAAATGATGCAATTAATGAAAAAGGCTTCATAAGTATACTAAACAAACTACCAAAAAAAGAGCTCGGCTGTTCTTCTGTTTGTGCAGGTTCTGTGGAAGCAACAGGACCTACATCGTTGTCTTGTACATCAGTTCCTTGTTCTGCACTGGTGGTGCTGGTTTGTCCTCCCTTATTTTGTGTAGATCCAGTAGGTTGACTACCGTTGCTTACACCAGTTCCTTGTTCTGCACTGGTGGTGCTGGTTTTTTCCCCTTCTTTGCTATTATCTGATTGTAGTTCAGTATCATCACCTACTCGTTTTTCTTCCTCTTGACCCCCTTCACTATCTGTCGATGATCCACCCGCTGAACCATCATCAGATTTTTCTGCTGGTTGCAATAGAGTTTTTATTCCTTCATCAGTGGCTAATTTGAAAGGAGTATTTCCATCTTCATTTTCTATATTAACATCTGCTCCTTTTTTTATTAAGAATTTTACTGTTTCCGCAGAGGCGTTTGCTGGACGATCTGCATAACCCATAAACACTTTATTTTTTGTAGCAAAATGTAAAGGAGTCCATAGATCGTTATCTTGTATATTAACATTCGCTCCTTTTTCTAATAAAAGTTCTGCTATATCCGTATAACCTTCTCTAGCAGCCCAATGCAAAAGAGTATGTCCATATGAATCTACTGCATCAGCATTTGCTCCCTTGTTTAATAAAGCTTTAACTATATCTTTATGGCTACTATTGTAATTATATTCCATCATACTCTGAAGAAGTGATTCCATTACTGTATCAACCTTTGCTCCATTATTTAATAAAACTTCAGTTGCATCTTTATGACCATAGAAAGCAGCTTCAAATAAAGGAACCCTTCCATCTTTATCTGCTATATTAACATCTGCCCCTGTTTGTATTAGAGCTCTTACTATTTCTACATTGCCCTTTCTAGCAGCAAAATGTAAAAGAGTTTTTCCATCGTTGTCTATTGAATTAACGTTTACTTTTTTACTTAATAGACTTTGAACTTCCTCATAATTATCACTTTTAACGGCTGAATACAAAGCTTCGATGTCCTTTTGCGTTTCTTCTAGAATTTTTACTATATGTTGCCTGCCTTGTTGAGAGGCAAGATTTAAAGGAGTGCTGCGAGTATTATCTAGTGGAGTAACATAAATTCCTTTTGCTTCTAATAGAACTGTTACTATTTGCTGATTGTAACTTTTAGCAGCTTCATGTAAAGGAGTCTTTCCATCTTTATCTACTGCATTAACGTTGATTCCTTCTACTTTTAATAGAGCTTCTATTATGCTTGTATCGAGTGGTTGCGTTTTGTTGGCTTCGTCAACAGCAACATGTAAAAGAGCGCGTCCAGTTTCAGACTGTACATTAACATCTGCTTTGCTATCAATTAAAAGCGAGACCATATCTTTGTTTCCTTTGGCAATAGCATGCCGTAAAGGAGTAAATCTGTTTCCATCTAAAGCATTAACATCTGCTCCTTCACTTATTAGACGCTTTAATCCATCAATATCACCTCTTTCAACAGCCTCAAATAAAGCAGCATTTTGTGGAACTTGGCTTTCTTCTTCATCATTTTGCAATACTGGATTAACATCATCAGTTTTTTCTGCGTTTTGCAATAGAGTTTTTATTTCTTCTGCCTTAGCTAAATTTAAGGGAGTTTTTTCATTTTTATCTTTTATATTAACATCTGCCCCTTTATCCAATAGAGCTTGCACCGCCTGCTGATAACCACTTTCAGCAGCAAAGTGTAAAGGAGTCTTTCCATCTTGATCTGTTGCATTAACATCGATCCCTTTTACTTGCAGTAGGGCTTCTACTACCTCTTTATGGCCCCATACAGCAGCCAAATGTAAAGGAGTCTTTTGCGACCAATCTGTTGCATTAACATTGATCCCTTTTACTTGCAGTAGGGCGTCTACTACATCTTTATGGCCCTTTTCAGCAGCCAAATGTAAAGGAGCCCTATCTCCATCTTGTGCATTAACATCGATTTCTTTTGCTCCCAGTAGAGCGTTCAATACATTTATGTCTATATTGCCCTTTTTAAGAACCAAATGTAAAGGAGTTTCGCCATATTCATCTTGTGCATTAACGTTGATTCCTTCTGCTCCCAGTAGAGCGTTCAATACATTTATATCTATGTTGTCCTTTTTAAGAACAGAATGTAAAGGAGTATCTTTCTTGTTATTTGGTAAATTAACATTGATTCCATCTTTTCCCAATAGGGCTTCTACTACCTCTTTATGGTTCTTTACAGCAGCTAAATGTAAAGGAGTTTCTTGCAACCAATCTGTTGCATTAACATTGATCCCATTTACTTTCAGTAGGGCTTCTACTACCTCTTTATGGCTCTCTACAGCAGCCAAATGTAAAGGAGTCTTTTGCGACCAATCTGTTGCATTAACATTGATTCCATTTACTTTCAGTAGAGCGTCTACTACCTCTTTATGGCCATTTTTAGCAGCCCAATGTAAAGGAGTCTTGTTATCTTGATCTTTTACATTAACCTTTGCTCCTTCACTTATTAGACTGTTTACTTCCTGAATATTACCGCTTTTAGCAACCTCAAGTAATTTAGCTGTGCTTTGTAATAGAGTTTTTATTTCTTCGTCAGTAGTTAAAACTAAGGGAGTGTTTTCTTCTTCATCTTCTGCATTAACATTTGCCCCTTTGTCCAATAGAGCTTCTACTACCTCTTTATGGCCCCATACAGCAGCAATATGTAAAGGAGTCTCTCCTTTATCATTTTCTACCTTAACATCTGCTCCTTCACTTATTAGACGGTTTACTGCATCAATATCACCTCTTTCAACAGCCTTAAAAAAATTATCTCTACTTTGTGAACTACTCATCCTACACCTCTTTGTAAAACTATATTGTTATGATAAAGCCGTTAATAATCTATGAGCTCTCACCCCCTGTAAAATTATATTATCATGATAAAGTCATTAATAACCCATGAGCTCTGGATCACGCAAATAATGGTTATTCCCTGTGTTTTTCAGTATATTTGAGCTGGCTGTACATAAGAATTGCAATTGTAGAGCATGCTATTGTTAATAGTAAATTTGGTAAAATACCATAGCGAAAAAATTTTCCTACTATATATATTCCAATAGCCCCAAACATCATATTGCAGAATGAGAGAACTGCACTACCAAGCCCTATACCTTTGATCGTTTCTAAAGCAGAAGTTACGTTATTGCTTATTATTAATGCAAGTCCGATATTGGCTGGAATCCAGGCGACTTGAAGAATTAATATATTCAACTTGTCCGCGAAATAAAAATATACCAATAAACTATCGGATATTATCGGTAACACCAAACCTATTATTAGCATTTTGCTAACCCCTACTTTTGGTACATACCTTCTATTAATTAAAGTTCCAATTATGTAAAATATGACTATGATCGATATGAGGTAGCCAAAATACTGTACTTCAATGCCCATCGATTCAAATATGAACGGGTAGTTAGCAATGTATGCCCAAAGCCACATGAAAGTTAATCCATGAATGGCTGAAAACCCAAGGAAACGATAATTTCTAAATATTGATATATATTGCTTGCAGATATTAGTAGTTATGTTAGTTATACTGGTTTCATTTTTATTTACAGTGAGTGTTTCTTGTAACTTAAAGTAGATAAAAATAAGTATAGCAATTGCTGCAAGTGATATAATAAAAAACAAAAATTTCCAACTATACCCATGTGAAATTATATAACTGCCCACCACTGGAGCTATTCCAGGTGAGAGTGCCACAACCATATTTAATTTTGAAATGACTCTCGAGTATTCACTACCCGAGTACATATCCCTTATTGCTGCATACCCAACAACACCTGCAACACCAGCCCCTGTTCCTTGTATGAAGCGAATTAGTATCAAGAGCGCAATACTGTCGGCTATATAACACATGACACTTGCCAAAGTAAAAATTGTCATACCAATCAGCATCATTGGACGCCTACCATAATGGTCCGATAATGGACCATAAATTAAGCCAGATACCGCAAATCCAACTAGATTTAAGCTAATTGTAAGCTGCACTACACTGCCTTCTACTTTAAAATAATTGGCAATGCTTGGTAGTGCAACTGAGTATAGGTCAGTTGCCATATCGACAATTGCTACAGACAATATCATAATAAGAGAGATGATATTTTGCGAAAGAGCTGTTTTCACTTAATGATTTACTGGATTAAATATACTTGATTATAATGTATTTTTTTCATTAGTATAAGTACAATGTTACATAGTAAACGATGTCATTCGAGTAGCGGACACTGAAATCTTAAACTAAAATCATAAAAAGCACGAATTTCAATACCTTATCTTTGATTATTCACTTTAAGCTTTAAGTCTTCAACAGAAGATACATTTGCCTCACTTACTACCTTTAGTGGTTCACCAAGGCTATGTTCCACTTTTGCTCTTTCCAGCTTGTTGTCTATCTGTTTATGGTATAAATCTTCTCCTCTTGTCCAAGATAGGTCTCCAGACACTGTCTCAGCATAGTTACCATTGTTCTTTCCAAAAGCAACTAGCTCCCATTGGTTTTTTTCTCCATTAACTGGGTTACTACGGGCCATATTTATAGTATGAAGCAGGGCTGGATTTAAACCTGCTTCATCCACTATATTCGAATTATATAGAGCTTCTATTCCACCATTGCTTAAAATTTCAAGCTTCTCATTACATATTTTTTCGTGATTTATAAATTGTCTCTGAAGCCTTTCTATTCCATCTGTGCATCCTAGTTCTTTCCAGGTGCTAAACACAGGTGTTGAAACAACAACACTTTTTGCTTTTTCATCTTGCACATATTTTACAGCCTTATTATAAATTTCTTTTTGGCTTAATAATTTATCTTTATACTCATATAAAATATTAATTGCTACACTTGGATTACTTATCGCAATGAGATCATTGTTTTGGGTTACCATAGTAAATATGCGGAATGATCCTAACAATATTCCTTTAGGAATCGTTATATCTTTTCCTATATGGTCTTTTATATTATTCAAAGCATCAAAGTCTATATATATTGCACCTTTCTGTCCTGTCATTTTTTCTGAAAGAGCAAGAGCAATTAACCTAAAGGTATCTATTTCAATAGCAAAATATGTTCTTTGTTCATCTGTCATATCATACATATTTTTAAAGAAATCCTTAATACTGATATCCTTGCCATCTATCTTCCACCTTTGATCTATTTCGCTCCAGTCATACTGGTGTAAGTCTACAACGTGTACTCCTTGAATTTCTTTCAGTTCACGTTTTAAATCATCTATCTGATTCTGCTCAAATCCCGGGCCATTTATAACCAAATATATGTCCCTCTCCTCCTTATTTTTTAACTTATGGTTTTTTATTATATCCAAGTAATTAAGAGCACTATTCTTACCATCTGGCAAAGATGCACCACGTACTCTTGGCACCCACGTTAGTATTATTGGTGCTTCATTTGATAATTCTTTAGTGTTCGGTAGAAGCTGTAGCTTTACTCCTCTCGTTTGAGTTTTATTACTACAACTCCCCCTAAAGAACCGTGCTTGCAGATTTCCCGCACACGGCTCATCAATATTAGTTTTCACAGTCGTCCCTCTTATGCATATAAAGAAAAATGTATTTTTGGCTTTGGTAATGGATTTACTTCTACGTAGTGTACAAACTGTTCCCAGGTCATACTCTTTTTCTGACTACGCCGATTTATCCATTTAAATGCTAGCTTTCTTACTGATGTGTAAAATTGTTTCAAACACCAATAATTTCCGCTAATACCAAAGTAGTTATAGTGTCCTGTTAATTTAGCCTTCAGTACTTGCCACCAATCTTTAAGTCGAATACTTCCGCGGACTATTTTCAACCACTCCTTGATTTCTTTTAGTTTTCTGGCTAGATTTAACTTAGAGGTTTTATGTCCCATCATTAATCTACCACGACGACTTTTTGCACCATAGTGCGTAAACCCCAGAAAATTGAAACTTTCCGTCCTTCGTTTCTCTCTTATCGCTCGTTGCCACTCCCTCTTGCCAAACTTTACTACTCTGGTCTTGTTTTCAGATACTTCCAACCCAAATTTATTTAGCCTTTGTTTCAGTAATTCCAGAAATTCTTCCGCGTCTACCTTACTTTCGCAACAAACCACAAAATCATCGCAAAACCTTATTTGTTGTATATATCCTCTGGATCTTGATTTAAATTTCTTTTCTATCCATAAATCCAACACATAATGTAAGTATATATTTGCTAATACAGGACTTACTATACCGCCTTGTGGTGTACCTTGTTTTGTTGCTTCATAATTTCCAGCTTCGACTATCCCTGCCTTGAGAAACCGCTTTACTAACCACAGCAAATTTGGGTCAGTTATTCGTTCCCTTAGACACCTCATTAGCCATTTATGCTGTATATTATCGTAGAACTTCTTGATATCCACTTCTACAATGTAGTTTATTGGCTTGTACTTAACTGCTTTATCTAGTGCATTTACCGCTTGATGACAGTTTCTTCCAGGTCGAAATCCATATGAGCTGTCCAGAAAGTTTGCCTCGTAAATATTTTCTAATATCTTCTTCAGCATAATCTGTACTAATTTATCCTCGGTCGATGGTATTCCGAGTCCGCGTTTCTCTTTACTTCCAGCTTTCGGTATATATACCCTCTTTACTGGTTGTGGTTGATATTGCTTCCTCTTCATACTTTCTACTAGCACTTCGAGTTTCTCATTCAGATTTTCTCCGTATGATTCCACTGTTATCTGATCTACTCCACAAGCCTTGTTACGCTTCAGTTCTTTATAACATCTCGCAAGATTCTCTGTATTTATCAGATGGACTAACGATGTGAATTTTAGTCGCTTATCTTGCTTTGCTCTTACTGCTATCTGGTTTAGTTTATATCGCATGTTATTCCTACCTCCGTTGTATTGGCATAGCAATCCCTATTCCAGTTACTATATTGCTGATCGCTTCCCCTTGTACGTGGCTTTCCCACATTCTGAGTACTATCAATCAGTCCGACTTCCCCTGCATCTTCCGCTAGTTCTTGCCTTTGTTGACTTGTTCCAACGTACCTTAATAGGAATGCATGGGATCTCCCAAGTTCACTTGAAGTCCATTTCAATACATGGCACGGTCTCAGATCCCGATAGAGTGAGTGATAACTTGCCTTTACGTTATCCTTCATGCTGTCTTCCATGGCCATGAACATGTCGACCTCTATGTCTTCAGGTATTTCGGGACTCCACTCCTTCACTTCCGTTGTGCCCTGCATTGTCCATCCCACTAGCTCTATTACACTCGTTACCTCATGCAACATAGTGGTCTGTTCCAAACTTTTGGCTAGACTTTGTTTGTGTTGGATTTTCACCAACTGTTCTCCAAGCACTTCTTGGCGCACCAAAGCATCCCCCTCATTATCATCTTGAGGAATAAACCCTTTTCCCTTTACAGCTTCAATAACTTCACCCTTACTTGCATTGCCTTTGCCTGCTATGAAACGTTTTATCGTCTTCACCGGAACACCTTTGTATGGTATATGATGCTCTTCACACCAAGCAGTTAAAATGGCAAAAAAACCACCATAACAATGTGCAGCGTCAGTACCTAAATGTCTTCTCACTTCTTCAAAATACACTGCTTCAATATCTGAAAATCTTTCCCTCATCTCATTGAGCCACCTACGAAAATTTAAGAAGTGCATTCCACCTCCGCTGAAACGGCTACCATGAAAGTTTTCACTCCCACTTTGAATTACTCCATCTGTCAGAATTGCCCAGCCTGTTTGTTTGCCGAGGTCTAGTGTTAAGATTGACATTTGCTATAATTTAAAACTGCAAGTAGCACTAAATATCATTTGGTTCCTTCAAAATACGCTATGAATGGGTTTTTGTTGGCCAATGACAAGAATCTTATGCTACCTACCTTAGTTAGGACTTGCTATTATATATATTCACCGATTTTACAAAAACTGTTCACTTTTTTAATTTTTCTTTGCAAAGCGTAAAAAACGTGCTAAACTCACTTGTGAGTTTACTATACAGCAATAGAATTGCTAAGAATGCCATTTATTCGAGTTCTAAGGGGCATTATATGCGTTCTTTGGTAATGGTAGTATTTTTAGTACCCTAAAGTTACATCTAGCTTTAAAACAAAGTTTTTGCCTCATCTAAAAAAATATAAAGCTGTTTCTTCTCAATTACGTAACTTACCAAAAACCTAAATTTCTTTTGCTTTCTTCAATCTTTTCTTGTTTGCCGAATTTAAGCTTTTGTGTTTGAAGCACATCTACACTCAATGCCCTATACTAATATATACCGGATTTCTTACCACTTTTTCCGGGATTTTCTAAAAAAAAGTTAAAATAATTTCAAAACTGCTTATCAGATAAAGCTCTATTTTTAATGTTTCACAGTTGCTTGTCTCTTTCACAAATAACCTTATATACTATTTGAAGTAAATAACTATATGCTGCTGGCATTCAACCTCCTTATCATCATCTACCCTTATCCTATCACATCCGGACTTTTATGGAAAGAGCTATACTATATAAAAAAATATTTTACTCTTTTTGACTGGCCAGGGCTTTTTTTAAAATGTCTCTTTCCCTTGTTACTCTTGTTTTGTAAATCAAACCTCTCTTTGTCGTAAGGAGCCATGTTACCTCTACCTGGAAATGCATCTGCTGCCGACTTTTTTTCGTTGTGTTTCTTTATCCATTTTCCTAATAAACCACCCTTTATTCCTAAATCCTTTGCTATTTTTGTAATTGTTTGACCTGCCTTTCTTTGTTCATTTGCCAGCTTAACAGCTTCCAATTTGAATTCTGCCGTATATTCTCTTGCCATTTCTAATCCTCCAAAATTTTATTTTACCCGAAAAAACTCCTTTCTTTCTCTCCACTTTTTCTGGGTAAGGTCACTTGGCAACAGTTGCTCTACTTTCTCCTTCATCCAATGCTTCCATTGCTTCCATTGCTTTTTTCCTTAAGTCGTAACTATACGCTGCTGGCATACAAACCCCTCTACCATAAATCCATTCTTACCTTATTGGGATTATTATGAGAAGAGCTATAACTCTATGGGAGGGAAGCAAAATCTGGGATTCGGCCTTAATGGCATTAGCGTTGCATCAGCTTCACCCTCCCTGTGAGGTATTTTAGCTCTAATGCCTCACATCATAAAGATACAAGTGTCAAGCTACTTGGATGACAGGGGAGGGAGGCACTGGGATGACAGGAGAAGGTAGTGGGATGACACCATGACAACCGTCATCCCGCTGCTTGTTAGCGGGATCTAGAGATACCGCGAATGAATCGCGGCATGACGTAGGACTGCTTTCATTCCAGTGCTTGACACTGGAATCCAGCCTTTCTGCAATCTCATCGAAAACGTTGTAACCACTTTCTATGCTAGTTTGCTTGTGAGCAACCTGGATTCCAGTGTCAAGCACTGGAATGACACCGTTATAAAGGAACCAGTGTCAGCTACTTGAATGACACAGTCTTTGCTTAAACCCGTAACGTTCGTACATTTTGCTAAAAGTTCAAATATCAACATCATGCACATTAAGTGCATTGCTATTAATAAAATCACGGCGTGGTTCAACTATATCACCCATTAATATTGAAAATATGGAATCAGCTTCTTCACAATCTTTTATTTCAACCTTTAATAAAGTTCTAGCCTCAGGATTTAACGTAGTATCCCATAGCTGATCGGCATTCATTTCACCAAGACCTTTAAATCTCTGCAGAGTTAAACCCTTTTTACCATAGTCCATTATTATTTTTGCAAGCGTACTTGGAGAAGTGATTCTTATTTCAGTTTCTTGTGACTTTAAAAATGAATCACCATTAAATAAATTACTTATACCATCAAGCAAACTTAATATGTTTTGCATATCTTTGCCTTCAAGCATACTAAGTGCAAATATATATTTGTCTGCCAATCCTTGAAACAATTTAGAGATATGAATTTCTTTTTCTTCATCTTTTATTTCCACTTCCCAAGTGTATTCGCTGTACATTAACTTCAAATACTTTAATATCTCATCAGCCGATGATAGAGCATTCTTTTTACTTAAAATTAGCAATGACTCTAAGAGATTTTGTGGTATTTCTCTATCATAATTTTTGCTAATATTAGAAGTGCTAACGCATTTATTCAAAATAAGGCGCAAGTTGTTAAATTCTGTAGCTGTACCACTTAGTGTTAATCTTTTAACTGCTGAGTTTATTATATACTCTTCAAAAGTTTCGTCATCTTTAATATAAGTGTCTTTGGCATTCTTTGTAACTTTATAGAGGGGTGGCTGTGCTATGTATAAGTAACCTTTTTCAATAACTTCACGCATATGTCTAAAAAAGAAAGTTAGAATCAAAGTTCTTATATGTGAACCATCAACATCTGCATCTGTCATGATGATAATTTTATGATATCTAGCTTTTTCAATATCGAAGTGTTCACTCCCTATTCCAGCACCAATTGCAGTAATTAAAGAGCCTATTTCTGCAGATGAAAAAATACGATCTAAACTTACACGTTCTACGTTTAGAATTTTTCCTCTTAAGGCAAGCACTGCTTGTGTTTTACGATTACGCCCCTGCTTTGCAGTACCACCTGCTGAATTACCCTCTACTATAAATAATTCCGATAACTCAGGAGCTTTTTCCTGACAATCAGCAAGCTTTCCTGGCAGAGTTGCAATATCAATACTGTTTTTGCTTTTAACTAGCTCGCGCGCTTTTCTTGCAGCTTCTCTTCCTTTTGCTGACCTGATTGCTCTTTCTACTATGCTTGCTGCCAATTTGGGATCAGTTTCAAGGATTGTGCTCAATTTATCAGAAACTATACTTTCTACAACTGCACGTGCTTCAGAACTAACTAGTTTATCTTTTGTTTGTGAAGAAAACTTAGGATCAGGCATCTTAAGAGATAAAACACAAGTTAAACCTTCTCTAACGTCCTCTCCAGTTAAATTTACTTTTGCTTTCTTTAAAAACCCTTCATTAGTTGCATAGGTATTGATACATCTAGTTAGTGCAGATCTAAATCCTGCCAAATGCGTACCACCATCTTGTTGCCGTATATTATTAGTGAAACACAACATATTCTCATAGTAGGAATCATTCCATTCCATCGATATTTCCAAGCTGATGCCAAGATCTTCTGCATCTCCTTTCATACTGGCAATTTTAGTTACATGTGTCTTATTCTTATCTAAATACTGCACAAAATTTGCTGTACCAAAATTGTCTTTAGATTGATTGCTCTGATTGAAATGAGATTCTGTATATGGTTCATTGCGCAGATCACGTAAAGTAATGTCGATATTTGAATTTAAAAATGCTAGTTCTCTTATACGACTTTCAAGCGTTGAGTAACTGAAATTAATGCCATTAAAAGTCTCTGTTGATGGCATGAACGTGACTTTAGTTCCTCTTTTGTTTGTATTTTCGTTGACTACCTTTAAAGGTTCAATAGACTCACCATCTTCAAAACGCATAAAGTGTTCTTTCTTATTGCGCCAAATAATTAATTCCAACCAGCTTGATAATGCATTCACAACTGAGATTCCAACACCATGTAATCCCCCAGAAACTTTATAGGTATTGCTGTCAAATTTACCACCAGCATGGAGTTGAGTCATTATTACCTCTGCTGCTGACATTCCTTCTTCTTCATGAATGTCAGTTGGAATGCCACGACCATTATCAGTTACAGATACTGAACCATCTTTATTTATGCTAACTTCAATTTGATCACAATATCCAGCTAAAGATTCATCTATTGCGTTATCAACAACCTCATATACCATGTGGTGCAAGCCAGATCCATCGTCAGTGTCACCAATGTACATACCTGGACGTTTCCTTACAGCATCAAGACCCCTTAAGATTTTTATTGCATCGGCATTATAACTATTTTCCATGGTATTGCTTCGTTTATGAATGTTAATTAATATTACATTCATATATGCTGATTAGCAACATTTTTAAACTGATAACCCATATTAAAAGCACAACTTTACGAATGTTTATTTTTGAAGACAGCAAATAGTGTCATTCCAATGTGTCTTCCATAACTGTACGAACATTCATTTTTGAAGGTATAGCATTTCTCATAATAGTCCGAACAGGTCATAGGAAGGCAGAATCAACAGCACGACGAAAGGATTCGAATAGAGGAATGTTTTTCCTGGCTCTGTTTTTTATAGCAAACCAATGATGCTCAATTTTGTTGAAATCTGGAGAATAAGGCGGCAGATACAAAATTTCTGCACCAACCCCTTTAGCAAGCTCGATAATCTTATCAGACTTATGAAAAGTAGCATTGTCAAGAATGACAGTCTGTCCAGGTTCCAAGATCGGTGTCAAAAATTGCTCAAACCATCCATTAAAAACATCCATATTACAGTGGCCTTCAAAGGTTAACGGAACAACTATCTTTCTTCCACTTAAGGCTGCAACCATACTGATTCGTTGAGTTTTCTTTCCAGATTTTAAGGCATAAAACCGCTGTCCTTTCTGGCAATATCCGTAGGGGTAGTCTTCGGTGTTATCAATGCCAGACTCATCTATATACACTAAGTTTTTAGGTTCTTTTGTCGCTATAATTTTCAAAAATTCAGCACGTTTTTCTTCGTTTCTTTCCTTGTATCCATATGTCTTTTTTTGCGCGTAAATTCAATTTTTTTAAGGGCTCGATAGATCGTTTGGATACTAACGTTGTTCCAAAGTTTAGCCATTTCCGATAGAGTCTTTCCTCCGTGTTCTCTGGCAAATTTGGCAAAGGTATCCCAGTCGGTAATTTTGTGATTGTAACCCCCATTTCCAAGTTTTTTTGATTGAAAGTCTCCTGTTTCTTTTCTTCTTTGCTGCCACTCCCATAAAGTAGTTCGTCCAATCTTAAATCTTGCTGCCACTGTTTCTCTGCTTTCTCCTTCGTCTAGCGCTTCCATTGCTTTTTTTCTTAAATCATAACTATATGCTGCTGGCATTCAACCTCCTTATCATCATCTACCCTTATCCTATCACATCCGGACTTTTATGGAAAGAGCTATACTTGAGCACGATCCTGAAAAGGTTTGTGAAAATAAAAATATTCATGCTGATCATAAAGAACATTTAGTTTATCGTGAGGATAATAATGGTACAACAAAATACACCAGTTACGAAGAAAAAGAAAATAAATTTATTGAAGAAGCACATGAATATTTAATAGACTCTGAATTTAATAAAAATTTTGATCTAGGGCAGTACAGAATAAGTAATTTCTCCGGAAACTTGACGAAAATAGAACTGGAACTCATCAATGAAAAGTATATGCAAGTTCAAGTTAATAGAGAAAGAAAAATTATTCTCGCTATACCGTAGGTGCGTTCCAAGATTATACTGAAGTTTTTATTGCACTCAAAATCTTCGTTTTTCCTAATCTCTAGAATTATCAATGCATCATCACTTAACCAGCCTGAGTGAGCTAGTCCATTCAACGTTGATTCAACTAGATTGCTATTGTAAGGTGGGTCTATAAAAACTATGTCACATTTTGAAATAGGTTGTGGTAAGCAGTTAGCACTGCAGCAAATTAGCGTAACATTGTCCGTAATTCCAAAATCTTTTGCTGTTTTTTTAGGCAATTGCAAATTGTAATAATCTGAATCTACCATAAATGCATGTTTAGCGCCGCGAGAAAGCGCTTCAAATGAAAAAGAACCACTACCACAGAATAAATCAAGTACATTCAAGTTATAAATAGGTTTTCTTGAGGAAAGCATATTAAATATTGCTTCTCGGACAATACTCATAGTTGGCCGTGCAGCTAAATGCTTACCTGTAGTTATTTTTCTTCCGCGATATTTGCCTGCAATGATGCGTAGCATATTAAATAAGCTCCAAAATAATTAATTATTTATACTATATGATTAATGTCAATATGGCTTTAGCAGTTTAATAGAGAGAAGCTATCGAGTCGCTTGTAAGAAAAACACAAACACAAGACTCATCAGTTATCTTTTTCTGATTTGCCTGCTGCATTAATTGCTTGACCAATCTCATCTTGTAAATCATCATGATCATTTTTTTCATCATGATTTAGCCCTTCAATTCTGCTTTCTAACTCTAACTTAATTATAGTATTGATTTTATCTATATTATCAAGAAAGCCTCTGCATTCTTCTTCACTATACTCTTCACCAGATGCTTTTTTTTCAATAAATAGGTTTTTAAATCCTGCTAGATCAGAATTCTGATCGGTATTTAGTACAACATTTCTCTCTATGAAGCTAAGATCTGACAGCAGTAAGCTAACCTCTAACAGATCTTCACTTTTCACGCTTTTAAGGTCTTCAAGACTTTCTAAAATACTAAACACCTTAATCCTTTCTTGTACAATCTCTTTGTCTTCCTTATCAAATTCAGACAATAAACCATGATTATCTACAAATTTCTCACTCAAAGCTTTATTCAATTTAGCAAAATTGACATCCTTGTCAAGTGATGTGTTATCCCGCAACAAGTCTACCCTTGCCCTACGCGCATTTAAAATGTCGTCGTAGTCATTTAACTTTATGTTGCCATCTTTGTCTTGCTGCAATTTATAATAATCAAGGCCTTTGAAATTTTTATTAGTCTTCATCTTCAATCCTCTTCTCATCTCCTTTTGCATCTGGTTTCCTCATTGGTTCCGGTAATTTCCTTTTACTGTCTTCTCGATTTCTTTTTTCCTCTCTTTCAGCACGTTTTTTTATAGCTTCCTGGGTATTCATTTCAAAAAGTGCCTTAACGTACTCTTCTGGATTTTTTGGTTCTTTAAATAAAGGCTTAAGATTATAAACTTCGTCTTTTCGATCTCTTTCTTCTTTTCTTCTAGCTCTTTCAGCACGTTTTTCCATACCTTCAAAAGCAGATCCAAAATCATCAATTTCATCTGAACCTTTTGGTTCCGTGCCTAAATTTCGTGTCACTTCATTTGATTGATCAGGCTTATCTTCTTCTGTTGGCTGATCATGCTGTAGTTGATTAGGCTTGTCTTCTTGTTCTGTGCTTAGTTCTCGTACTACCTTATCTGGTTGACCTCCCCCTCGTAGTCGAAGAGGGTCGCCTTCTTCTAGTGGCTGATCATGGTTATCTCTTACTAGTTCCGTGCCTAACTCTCGTTCTACCTTATTTGATTGATCAGGATTGTCTTTTTCTGGTTCTCTCTTACGGCCTATGGTGTCATCATGAAGCTTATTCAAGAAATCTTGCCTATGCGATTTTGCTCTAAAAAGTAAGTTATTTGGATAACCATCTTTTTCTCCTGTACGGCGGCTAACTCCTATAGAATCAAGGCCATGCTCCCAAGTAAACTTCATAGCATCTTCTATTGTATAGCCCAAATGTGATCCTACGTATCCTTTATAATAATCTAAATATTTACCGATCCTTCTGTGTGTAATATCTTCCTTATCAACTCCAAATGCCCTGTAGATCTTTTCCTCAAGTTTATCAACGTCATTTTTAGGTGATGTTGCAAATTTTGTTGCTTCAATAGTAGCACCTACAAATTTACGTGGCACATCAATAGCGTATTTCAGCACTCCTCCAACTCTTGGTACTCTCCCCAGCAGATTAGCTGCACCTCCGGCTAATCTATCCGGTAAATGAGTAGCCCAACTGCCTAAAGACTCAAGTCCTCTACCAGCAAAATTTTGCCACTGCTGTTTGAATCCTTCCATTATGCCAGTCAAAGGCGATGCCTGATACATACTAGATATATTGTAAACGCTGAATCCACCACCAGCGATACTTGAGCCCATTTGCTGTACGAACGTGCGTAAGGAGAACATTAAAAATGAAAGCAAGAATAGTATAAAGATTTCCCCTGCATTGATTAAATAACCTCTCTGTATGTCTTGCACCCTTTGGTAATCGCTATTTTCTTGATAATTTTTGCAATCCTCACAATCTTTACATTTCTGACAGTATTCACTGTTGGGATCCTTATATAAATCATGAAGTTTCAGTATTCTACAACCTTGTTTTTCTACCGCACTCCGCACTAAAGATCTTATTTCATTAATTATTTCCCTATAACTATTGCATTTATTTATATCTTGACAGTAGCGTTTTATTATTTCACTAACATCACCTATCCTTTTCTCTATATTGTTGATCAGTAATATAATGTCAGCCCTCTCTGATGCATGGGATAAACTATTTGTTAAACGCACTAAATCTTTTACACTACAGCTATTATCTACTACCATATCACTTTCTGCAATATAATGGTCTGCTGGATTCTCTTTAGTACCAGGAATTGGGTTAAAGAAAGGATAATCTATATAACGAAACCCTTTTTCAATGTAATCCGGTGGAAGAGGGATATACCCAGCACCGCCAGTAAATTTTATTGTACCACCTTCTCTGCTTATCTTTTCTATACCTTCTATGTTCTTATCTACGTTCAGCGGAGAAGCTTCTCCAAGAGTGTAAGGTACGAAAATTTGCCCTGGGGTCCAACCAAAGTACTGCTTATCAACGATACAAAAACCACCAAACACCCATTTTGGAGCACATAACCTTACCTCAAACCATTTATTGTAGCATACAGTAAAACCTAACTGCCTATAAAAGGTATTCATTATAATGGAAGCCAGTAATGACAAGAGAGCAAATATCATAATCGACTGTAAACAAAAGCTGATGCAGAATTTTATCCAACCTTCAAATAGACTTTTCAGCGGTGAAAATAAAATAGAAATTAGAAACAGTGGCATAATGGCTATAAGAAAAGCTATACCCATAAAACCAGAGAGAAATATTATGTAAGCATATAAGCACAGCAAGAAGTATAGCACAATCCCTATGAAAATTGCCGGTATCATAAGAAGGCTTGCCCACATTTGGTAATGCAAAAACGCTGCAAACTTTTTCCAAACAGAATAAGCAAAAAACTTATTGAACATGTCCTCCATGAAGCTAAACAACTTAGCTTCATCTCCTTGAGCAATACTTCCGGTGTTCATGTTGGGAGCAAAGTTAGTAATTATACTTATCAATTGTTCAAGACCTTTAACGAATAAAACAAGAAAATGATCATAGAAAAATCTAAAACTTCCAGGAGATATAAGCACTATTACTAGAGTGATTTTCATCATTCTGATGAGCATATCATGCTTAGTCTCTTGTATCATGCCAAAAAGATAAAGAAGCGATGAAATCATTACAAATAGAACAAGCAAGGAAAGAACAAAATTGTGAAAGCTCGTACTTTTTTCAGCTATATTTTCGAACATAGCTTGTGCAGCTGCAGGATCGTTACTGTTAAAATGCTTTTCACAATTTTTGTTAATCAATAATACACATTTTAGATAGTGATAAATGTAATCAAAAAACCCAAAACTACTTGGCTGGTGCACTCCACTTAAGAACTCAAAAGAGTAGCCACCTACATTATCTAAGTAATATCTATCTAATATTTTTACATATATTTTCCATCCCTTTTTTAACTCCAATGCATCACAATTTTCGTCCTTTAATTTAGTGTTATTTCTGTCTAAAGTAAAAAGACCGCTCCCATTTTCTGCTACGGAGTTGTAACCTAGATGCACAGTAGGAGATGAAGGATTGCGCATAGATTTCAGACTTTCATTAGGATCTGGATCTATAAATACTTTTTTACCATCAGCATCTATGGTAGATCTTCTAAATAAAAGATAAGCACCATGACCGTTGGTAAACCAACATGGAGCACCACGTGATACTGTATTTGCGCTATCATCTTCATTAATGCACTTGCACTTTACAGTGCAACTTGTACCAGACTTACTTGAAATTTTCTGTGGCGCACTAGGTTTGTAATCATTACAAACTAAGTGAAAGTCAGGTAGACTATTATCACCTGACTTGCCTTCAAATTTAGTTGCATATTTTAACTGCTCCAAGCTTTGTAAGGTATAACTGCCTTTTTTAGATTCCTTCTTGTTATTATTACTCCAAGATGTCCATGCACCATTAACTCGCACTTTTAAACTATCTCCATTGGTTTCGAGTCCGGTATCCTCCCACTTCACCACTTGGTTATGGTGAAAACCATAATTAATTTCGCCAGTTTCAGGATCAATAACGCTTTCATCTTCACCTTCTGGAATAAAAGCATCATGATCGCTTGAAAAATGAGCGCTTACTGCAATAGGTTTAGGACCAAAATAGTCAGCAGATATGCACCTTGGAAAAGGCATATCGTTTTTACTACAACCTGTGATCAGCACATAAGCTGCAAGAAGTAATACCCTAAACCAACATTTGCCTAAACGTGATTGCATATCTAAACTTTTTCCAAATACAGAATAAATTTCTAAAACTTTACTTAAAATATCTTTTTAATTAGTTACTCCATAATATCATTTATATCTTACTCCTCTCCATTTTCTTCCTTGTTTTTAGCTTTAGCACTAGGATCACTTCTTATTGTTTCATCAGAATTTTTTTGCTGATCTGATTGTTTTAATGTTTTAGGTCTATCACTCGTTGTTTTATCAGAACTTCCTTTAGAATCTTCTTTTTTGTCTGGTTGCTTTGGCGTGTTAGGTAATTTAGCCTCAATTTTTCCCCGATCTTTACTCATTTTCTGCTTGATACTCTGTATCATACTTTGGGTCTTATCATCAAGGCCAACGGTTGACAGCATAGCTTGCGATGCGCTCTTAGCAACTGTACCAACACCGCCAGTAACTCCATAACCAGAGCTAAATAGTGTTTGTACCATAGTTTCCGATATAGAAACAAAAGCTTCCATTGCACCGGCAATAATGAGGTATATAAACGCCTGGATTAGGTCTATAGGTAATGCTGCAAAGTGTCCACCAGCCCTTTCTCCGGTACTGAGTACAACATCAACGCTAGTGCCAGGACTGTATCCAAGAGGCAGTATTGATTTCATCAAGCACAGATCATACGATAAGAAATTTACGCTAATTAAACATTGATAGCATGCAGAAAAATTTGTGAGGTTATATAAAACTGAATACATCAACTGATTTAAAAGAGATAAAAATGAAAATAAAATGACTGGTTCTAATGAAACATGAGCCAACGTTTTTATCCAATTATCAAACAAGGGTTTAGTCTTTTGAAATAGAATAAATACGATAAATAAAGGTGTTAATGACAGTAAAAACGCTACTAGAACAGTAGATATTACATATTTCAATGTAGCACTAATAATGCATTTTAAAAACGCATAAGTAGCGCAGAGTATTGCCAAAAATGCAATAACGCCAAAAGGACCAGAAAGCATCAACGATAAAAACTTTAGCCAAGTTTCTGCTGTGAATAATACTCCTGCTGTCAAGTCTAAGAATGCAAATTTTCTCTCCCCTTCTCCTACATAGCCAGAAAAACTATCAACTAAATAAGTGCTACCATCTATAAAAAGTCTGGATAAAGTTGTACCAAAAAGTTCCCAGCTTCTATCGCTAAAGGCAAAAGCTATAAATGCTATCTTGAACATTCTTACAATGAAATCAAATTTACTTAGCTGTATTGTTCCAAGCATATAGCCAACGACAGTAAATATAACGTATAGAGTAAGCAAAGCTCTTACCCCTTGAAGAAGACCTCTTGCATATCCTTTGTATGAATCTTTAACGCTGTCCCCAATTACTTCTTCTTTTATAAGTTTAAATACCCCGTTTACATTCGATGAAATAAAATCATTAATTTTTCTTTTAACAAATAAAGTTACTGTGTACTTATTATTTTCATAATATTTGCCATTTTTATCTGTAATGTCATCTCTCTCTACGTTGCTTACATTGATGCCGAAATATATCTTCTTAGATTCTTCGTTCTGAAAGTGTTCTCCGCTTATTACATCTAATATGGTGTACTCATCTTTTCCGTTTACTCTTTCTCTCACTCCTACCACTTTAAAATCATTAGTTCCCACACCATGCAAATCTTTAGGTGGCTCATCACCTAAATATACATATAATTTTTCGCCATTAATATATTCACATGATCTAGTCACTTTAACATGGTACCCTCCTCTATTATAGTAATAATGACCATAATCTGCGATAGCGAGCATCACACTACTACCGGGCGTTACCTCGTCATTTACTGGATAATCATTGTTCAATTCCAGAGAAAAATCCTCGAATTTATTGTTATCGCCAATTTGCGAACACATATTATCCCCTTTTGCACCCTCTTTCTTTGGAAGACATTGAATACCTTTAGCGGTATTTTTATCATCAGGATCACCAATTTTTGCAACAAGAGCCTCAGCCCAAGATTTATCATCTTCAGTAAAACTACCTGCTTTAACATTCCCTTCCATTTTTTCTAGATAAGAATACATATCACATTTATTTCCTTTATCGTACTTCTTATACCTTATAGAGGAGACACAGTTCCGTTCTCCTGCTTGACCTAAACCATAGTTCCATATACCCTTCTCAGTATAGCATATATTTTGATGGTAACAGTTAAGCTCATAGGAGGAGTACTTTTTTCTCTCATCAAGACTACAGTTTTTTCCATCACATAACTCGTTCAATCCTATTTTAGCGCGGCGTAAATCAAGTAGTGAACCATATACCCATGGTTCGTTGTCTTGAATATAACCTTTATTAAAATGCACCTTATTATCATATGGGGTATACCCATTGCCAACTAGCACTTTGCTTTCCTTTGCTTTTGTTTTATCAAGAGGTAAAAATTGTATTTTATTTTTTGTACCATCTTTACCATCACAAAAAAACTCTCCCCCCTGATGTACTTCACTCACTGTAGCTTTCTTATATACAGTTTCCTTACGATCATTTTCTACAGCTTTATAACAATTGTCATCAAAATTGATGCCTTTCCCTTCTGGATTGTCGTAATCAATTGTTATTTTTCTGGGAACTAAGCTGAAGCTTAACTTGTCACCAGGATTTACTTTAATTCCAGTGTCCACATAACGTCTATTGCTGCCAAATCCTTTGCCACCACATAGTTCGTTTTTACTTTCATTAACACCATAATTGTTAGGTACACTATTAATATCCGCAGCCTTACTATAATTTGGTTCTGAGCCATCAGCACAAAAGCTAGCTGGCACAAGTACTTTCCTTGGATTTTTGTCTTCTTTAAAAGGGCAAAAATTTACTGATCCATCGAGGGTGAATTTGATTTTCTCACCCTGACTAATTACCTGACCAGAATCAACCCAATGAATTTTATCGGCTTTACGAACTGGAACATCCACATTAACGCTGGTGTTTTTGCTCTGCAACCCAGGCTCGACACAATCCATATTACAACCAGTGATTGCAAGACACAGTATCAATAATAGTGATCTTTTACTTATCATTGCTGTCTTCCTGGTTGTGGTATCTGAGGCGTTGACCTTTGAGTCCCTTGTGGTATTTGAGGTCTTGACGTACCCGACTGTTGAGAGGCATCTCCTCTTTCTCTTCTTTGAACGCTTTGTTCATCTAACCCTACTGTTCCCATTAAGCTTTGTTGATACTGTCTTCCAGGTTCGCTTGCTACATAAGCACCAAACAACGAGTCAGATATTGCCGAAGAAGCTTCAACTAAAGCTTTCATAGCGTGTCCCAAAATAACAAAAGCCATCATAGCGGTAATATTAGGTGTATATTTGGAAGCATAACCATAAAAAATACAAGGGTTAAAAATCTTTAGGTTAATATTAAGTATACATGTAGAGCAGACCTCAAAATCAAATACTGAATACACAATATAATCCATAACCTGACTTATCAGTGATATAAAAATTAAAAGGACCACTGGATGAATTGCTAATCTTGCTAAATTTTTAACCCAGTTTTGAAACATCTGCCTAGTATACGCAAATAAAAGACAAATAATAAAAATAGGTGCTAAAGAAAGTAATAACGCAACTATTGCTATAGATGTAATAAAAGAAAATAAGGCATTAAAAATAGATAAGCTCACTGTGATTAAACCCCAAATCACCAAGCAAAAAGATACAATGCCCAAAGGGCCAGAAAATATAAGAGATACTATTAACAATACTGAATGCGATGACAAGAACCTATTGAGCGGCAAATCAAGAAACTCAAAAACATTTGAAGTAGTGCCTCTAAAATTTGCTATTTCTATTAGTTGTTTTGGAGTGTTAATAAATATAGAGAATGCGTTGTTATAAAAAAAGTCCCAGCTATTATCCTGCAATAGCTGGGCGATGATTCCTATCTTTACGCATATAATTAAAAACTCATATATAGAAATATGAGTTAATCCAAAAAAGTAATAAAGAGTATATAAGATTATATATAGTACTAATAGTGATATTATAGTAGATCTAATGGTATTTGTTCTGCTTGATTTTATAAAACTTTCGTAAAGAGACTTTACAGGACTAGTATCAGAGTGAATTGCGTTAGGGTCTTTATAATTAGAGCCGAAAAATGCAGTTTTCACTTTTTCATCAAAGAAATTATATATTGCACTAAAAGTTCTTGTAGGTGGCTCTTTAGTTGTTAGGTTAATGCTAAACTGACCTTCATTTTTGTAATCGCAGCCATGGTCTCTTATTCCGTAATATATGGTGCCTGTTTTGTCTTTTAATTTTCCTTTCGAGTTTTCCATATATTGGATGTCATGAACTTTGCTGATATCTACAGATATATCCGCTTGGTTTTCACCAGGCTGATGCTCAGGAAGTTTGTCAGAGACGCTTATATACAAGCTATTCTCCAGACTGTGGTTCTTCGTTACTCTTATGTTGAAACCACCTTTGCCTCCAGTACCAAGGGTGAAAGTTAAATTCTCACCTTGGTGATGATTGCCCTTCACTTTATGATCATAGTTAGTGCATAAACCACCTCCTGGAATGTGCTCAAAATCCTCATCATCCATGTGAGCACGTAATAGTGTAATGTCAGTTTTTACCTGTTTTCCCTTTAATACGTTACTAATAATTTCAGCAATAACAGATTCACCACTAGAATTTAAAGCATTGAATAGCTCAATTTCTATATTATTATATTCAATATACGTGCAACCTTTGTTTCCGCTGCCGGAAGGAAATTTACATATACGTCCGCAGAGTAAATTCAAAATGCGCGTATCTGTTTTGTTTTTCTGATCACTTGAAAGCCCGCTACAGTCTATATTTCCTCCTTCTTGTTTTATAGATTTGACAATCTTTTCAATCTCTTCTTTACTATTCCCTTCAACTAATTTTGATGGGTCTGAACTCCAATACTCTTTTCCATTCAACCATTGCGCATCGCCTATTATATATTTATTAGGACATATTCCATCCTGACATCCTTCTCGATTTAAAACATGTGCAAAATGTTCCGTTTCTTGCTCGCTACACTTTTCGTCGATTTTCAAATACCTGATTTTTGTCTCACTCTCTTTATCTTTACACACTTTACTTCCAATAACACTAAAGCTTATCGTATCGCCTTTCTTAAGTGCAAATGGTAATGTAACGCTATTTTTCCCAGGCCCAATTGCAAAATCTTCATACTGCTTAGGGCAAAAATTAACCTTACTAGGCACTATACCAATCTCTGTTACTCTTATTCTATCTGAGATATTAACACCGGAATCAACCCACTTCTGCTCTGTTGACACTATATCTAGTTTTTCACGCAAACCTGATAAATTTTCTGGCTTAATACAGTGATCCTCCCCGCATCCAGACAATAAAAAAAGCACCACAAAACTTATGCATAGCTTACCCAAGTTTTGGTTACTTAAACGTTTAAGCATCTGTTACTTACCTTAACTAGCATCACCGCCACCTTAGTTAATCTTTTCGCTGGAACCTTTACCACTATCTCCACCTCCTCCACCAATACCTCTTGCCTTCTTGACAGCCGCAGCAGCAGCTTGACCAACACCTCCAGCAGCAGCTTTGGCAGCAGATAAAGCTTTGCCCACCATTTGTCCAGGTGTACTACCAGAACCGAGTGCTGCTCTATGGTTACCAGCAAGTTCGGCAGCCATGCCAGGAAGAATGTTTAAAAAGTGGTAAAAGAGGAATAATACTAAACACAATTTTAATAATTCTCCGATGAGAGAGCTGCCAAACTCCATGTATGTAAAGTCGAATAGACCAAGTATGCTGCTCTTTTTAAAGCTATAATTTTGCATCATACATGCAAGAGTAGTTTCATTTTTATCACATTCCCCATCTTTCAATTTAAACCACTGTTTTTTCTTACTATATGAGATTTCTGCTTGTTTCTTTTCATATGACTTGTCCGGTTGTTCATTTTTATATGACTCGTCCAATTCAAAATTTAAATTTTTAAAATAGATTTTATCACATGCTATGAACATAAAGGACAAAAACGCAAAAAGGATAACCGGGTATAAGCTATAGGTAATCAACTCTTTCACCCAGCCTTCAAAATATCCTTTGGTGTATTGGAATAAAACCATAGGAATGAACAAAGGTGATAAAATGATGATTACACTTAAAGCAACTAGAGATAAAATAAATACATAGCACAGCCACAAAATAACCATCATCATCAGAACGGCCATAAATATACAGACAAGAGCTACTAAAATTTGTCCACCAGCAAAAATAATACCGATTACCGAACCTGCAACTAATAAGACAGGAGCAGCACCAAGCAAGACTGCTAATGTTGCAACACCTCCAGTACCAATTTTGCCACCAATTCCATCTAAAGGGGCACCTAAATAAAACAAAATTCTACAATCAAGCCTATCCCAAGGTGCAAGATAGCTATAATTTCCTGTACTATATTTATAATCATTAGCTTTATAATTACATATGCCTTTACTTTCAGATGATGCTTTTAGCACTATTTCTGACAAGCCATTTGAGAGACGAGTCAATTCTCCATAGTAATGAGACATGGTACTGCCTGTTGTGAAGTAAATCACTAAAGCGAATTTTATGATCAACATGTACATTTCTTGAGGCCTCTGAACTCCACCAGACATGGCTTTTATAGAGAACAATACTAAAGCTAGAACCAAAACAGCAGTTACAGTGTTCTTCAGCCTTTTCTGTGCTACAGATAAGAAACTGCCCTTGTTATGTCCATCTTTATCTTTAAGTGGGCTGCCACTTGAATCAATACCTGCAACTAAATTATCTAACGATTCCTTAATGCATTGTACTATCATAGAAGTTACGGGAATAGGAGCTAATGATTTACTCCCTGCCTGGTTATAACAAGCTTCAGAGACATACGAGCTAAAACAGCCTTTATTGTCGTAACCTACAAAAATTTTTCCTTCTCTTTCCTTATTTCTTATATTAATTTTATAGTCATTATCATTACCAATAGAAACTTCTTCTTTCCCTGTGCCATCTTTATTTTTGAATATCATCACAGATTTTTCACACATAGGAGCAATCGGGTCAGGTGGCAATTCCGTGCACCCCATATCAACCCCTTGCGGCCAAGGAGTCATTTCGATACCAAGCATTTTCACACTTGCTAACTCCACACATAATCTGCCCATTTTTCTTACTGCTTTGAATGTAGCTCCATGTATGGGTTCGCTCTGTCCTGCTTTGAGAACTTTACATTCCAGCTCACCATCAACCTTCGGGGACCATGACCCACCTTCATATCCAGTATCTTTCTCTCTTACATCAAAGTCTACATCACTAAAAATATGACCAAATGTCAAAGGATTTCGATGACATACTTCTATATATTCACTGTATTGCACACCGTTTTTTGGCCAGTAATAACTCTCTGTACTCTCCTGAACGTTAGAATTTAAGGCTTCTTTTTCTGCTCTTTTCCCGTCATAATCTTTTTTGTTCACGTCTTCCCGAGCTTTATTTTGCAAACAAGAAAAATATTCCTCTTCTGTTTGGTAATTTTCATTGGTGCAGCCACTATAACCTGTGTCTTCTAATTTAAAATTTTTGTATTTTCCATCATGATCACGTGCAACTGGGTGTTTAACAAAACTATGTTCACAAACAACAAGCCCTCCTATCGCTTTCCAGACTCCAACAATTGCAGCTATCATTCCAACAATAACAAGAGCGGTAAACAAACCAGCAGAAGAAACGATCAAAACAATGCCAGTAAATATTGCGCCAACAGCAATCGCTATTCCAGCAAGTGCTGCAGCTGTTTTAAACGCTCCACAATCAGGATTAGAGGCACGACTAAAACTGCCAGTGGAATTAAATCTGCTAACAAATTCTGTCTTGTCAGTACCACTTACTCCATCTGCAAGCACTGGATATGAGAGTAAAAAGTCTATATTTAGTAAAAATATCGCAATTAATAGCAATGACAGCTTAGTCTTAAACATTTTTTACCTTCTGATAAAATATAGGCAACCATACTTTTGGGTTGTCCCCAACTTCATTTAATATATCGTGTAACAATAGAACACTTTCTGCACGTCCGGATAATACGTTGATTATATCATCCAGGCCTTTTAAGTCTATTCTAGCTACTACAGCATTGACTCCTTGTTTCACCAAAAAGAATCTAGTACTCGGATCTGTGTGCTTAATTAATATATATTCACGTTCAGTTAACATAAAAACATCCCGATAGACACTAGTAGCTTTCAGATTTGGTAAAAAAATCTGTGTCGCTGTTTGTTGTACAAGCGTATCGCTAATAGTACTTTTACTTGCATCCTCAACACTCTGAGTAGCAAAAATCACAAAAGCATTTAGTTTTCTCAGTACCTTCAACCAGTCTTTTATCTTGGGTGCAAAAACTGGATTATCTATTAACGCCCATGCCTCATCAAGAACGATAATAGATGGAGTGCCATCAAGAGATATACTAATCCTATGAAATAAATAAATCAAGACCGGTCCAAGAGCAACAGGATCTTTGAGCAAGCTAGCCATCTCAAAACCAAATACTCTTGCTCGTGAAAAATCTAGCAAATCTTCTTTATTGTCAAATATTGCAGCATGAGAACCATTATCATGCCACATAGATATTGCCCCAGCTAGAGTATCAGGACCTGCAAGCCCTAAAAACGGTACGAGGTTTCTCAAGAATCTGTCTTCTTTTCTTAATTTAAAATTTCCTTCAATTGCATCATTAATTCGTGCAATATCTTCTGAAGTAAATTTATCATTATATACCGAAATTAAAGACTTTATCCACTCCATTAAAAATGTTCTATTATCAGAGGTATCATCAAGTTGTAAAGGATTAAAATTTGTTTTAGTTCTTGGTTCTATTACAGTATAGATACCACTAAGTGCTCTTAAGAAAATCTCTGCACCGCGATCTTTATCAAAAAAGAATATCCTTGGAGAAAACTTCATCGCTTGGGCACACAGGAAATTCATTAAAACAGTTTTACCAGCACCAGTTGGGCCAATTATCATAGTGTGTCCAACATCCCTTATATGAAAGTTGAAAAAAAATGGAGTACCAGATGTCGTGTCAAAAACTGTAACGGCATCTCCCCAGTGGTTATTGAATTTATTACCAGTAGGATAATTATGTTGAGATGCAAATCCAGCCAAATTAAGACTACTTATTGTAGCTTTTCTCACTATATAATCGAAATTACCAGGAATTTGCGCCCAAAATGCTGGTTCAAGGTTAACTCTCTCACGTATAGGGTAAACACCGCAATTAGAAAGCTCTGATTCTACCAACGACAGAGCGTTATCCAATGATTTAGGACTTTTTTCTATACATAAAATAGTCAGGTGATGTTGACCAAACGCAATCTTACCACTCATTGCGTCATCAAGCGCTTGAGAAATTTCTGCTATTTGAGAAATAGCTTTATCTGCAGACTGTATCATTCGATTTTGCTGTATCTGCATTTTTCCAATCGCCATTTGCCTGTTTATAAATTGAAAAGATTGCGTAATTATAAACTCGTAAGGAAGTTGTAAAAACGAATCAAGCATTCCTGCAGAAGTATGATTTCCATATTCTTTGATACTAATTATTCCAGCATATTTACTCTCATTATGAGTCACAACCTGTATCATCTTACGGCCAAAGAATAACCTATGTACTGGTAAGTATCTTGATATTTCAGTTCTTAGCGGAAAAAGCGTATTTGTAACGAAGCCACAATTTACGATTCTAGATAGAAACTCCATTATTTCGCAGAACAAACCATCTGGAGTTTCTTTTACTCCAAGAATTTTAGGCGAATAATTTCTAAGGCTTGTCACTACACGATTTGTCGTTTCCTCTAAATCTTCATACGTGGTACGTATATCACTTTCCCAAGCATGTTTTGAAGTTACATGTCCGAATTTTTTTAGTAGATGTGACAAAAATTCTACTCCTTTTGTGTCCGCTCTACGGATAATCGTAATGTATAGGTCATTAATAAATGATTGCCTTGTTGCGTGTTTTTCTCTCCATTTTAGATTTACGTGATTAGCGAAAAAATTCGGCAAACCTTGACTTGCAAATTCATCAGAAAAAATATTTTTCTTACGTCTGATAGTATGAAAATACAAACTAAATGCCGGAGATGAAATGCTTCTTAGCATCTGATTCCTGATGTTGTTCTGTATGACTAAATCCTCGTCATCGGCAGTTTCAAATGCAAAACCACTTAATTTTATAACCTTAACCAACCAATTTTCTTTTGTCATCAAGGTTGTGCTATTCCAATAGCAAGAATAAGGAATAAATTCAGCAGCGTGAACTTCCCTGTTCAGAGTAGATTTATTCTTTGATTGAATAGCCCTAAACCTCAGCATCACACAACGTTAAGCAATATCATAAGAATTGGCTCCATGGTAAAAACGATTTAAACATTTCGAGCACTTTCCCAATTTTACCATAAATAATTCAATAAACAACGGTTCTTTTGCAGAAGCTATATAACCAAGTCCATGTATACCTGGTAACATTAAGAGAATCACTCTTAAATCATTTGAATTAATGAAAATTAGCATGCAAATCAGGACGTTTAATATTGCAAACATATAACTCACACCAAAGAGCATTGCAGGTCTTGTAAGACCTTTAAATAATTGATCTGTTTGTATACTACCTGTGGACATATCTTTAACCTTCTAATAATAGCTCTAACACTAATACTATATCATTATATTAAAAATCCATTGAAACTAGTAGCACTTTAAGTTAAGATACATTATTTAATCCCGATAATGACAAATTGGCCATTTCAAGAAGCAGAAAAAATATTGCAAGAGTTTCCTAATAAAAAAGAAATAATATTTGAAACTGGTTATGGACCCTCTGGTTTACCCCACATAGGAACCTTTGGAGAGGTTTTCCGCACTACAGTTATTGTAAATGCATTAAAAAAAATAGCTCCTGGTATAAAAACCAAAATCATTGCAGTTTCAGATGATATGGATGGTTTGCGAAAAATACCAGATAATGTGCCAAATCAAGAGATGCTAAGAGAGCACTTAAATAAACCATTGACTATGATACCTGATCCATTTGGCACTCATCAGAGTTATGGTCATCATATGAATTCATTGTTGTGTAAATTTCTTGATATGTTTGAATTTGAATACGAGTTCAGGAGTGCAACAGAGTGTTATAAATCTGGCGTTTACGATGAAAAACTTTTACTCTTACTGAAAAATTATGATAAAGTGATGGACGTAATGCTTCCATCATTTCGGGAAGAAAGACAGCAGACTTATAGTCCATTCTTGCCAATATGCCCAAAAACTTCTCAAGTTTTACAAGTTCCAGTAATTGAAACAAATACAGAGAAAGGAACAATCACATATGAAGACCCAAACGGGGAAAAAATAGAAGTTCCAGTGACAAAAGGAAAATGTAAACTGCAATGGAAACCTGATTGGGGAATGAGGTGGGCCGCATTTGGAGTAAATTACGAAGCTCACGGAAAAGATTTAACTCCATCTGCTGTGCTTTCAAGTCAAATATGTGAAATACTTGGAGAAAAGCCACCACTTCTGTTTTGCTACGAGCTTTTCCTTGATAAAGAAGGAAAGAAAATATCAAAATCAAAAGGAAATGGCATTTCAATTGAAGAGTGGCTAACTTACGCACCAACAGAGAGCTTAGCATTGTACATTTTTCAGAGTCCTAAAAAAGCTAAACGTTTATATTTTGATGTGATACCAAAATCAACTGATGAATATTTAGAATTTGTAAAGCGTTATCATGAGAACAAAGAAAAGGATATAAATAATCCTGCTTGGCACATTCACCAGGGCAATGTTCCCAGTATAGAAACTTCAGGCATAAATTTCTCACTACTTTTAAACCTAGCAGCAGCTTGTAATGCTGAAAACAAAGAGATCCTATGGGGTTTTATATCCTCTTATGCACCAAACGTTACACCAGAAAATAATAAAATGCTTGATAGACTTTCAGACTTTGCAGTAAAGTATTATCACGATTTTATCAAGCCAACAAAATCATATAAAACTCCAAATGAAAAAGAGAAAGAAGCGTTACTAGATTTGAAGGACACTTTACATTCTCTATCTATAACTGCTACTGCTGAAGAAATTCAATCTCAGGTATTTTCTATTGGAAAAAAATATGATTACACTAACTTACGTGACTGGTTTCAGCTATTATATGAAACGTTACTTGGCCAAAAAACCGGTCCAAGAATGGGATCTTTCATAAAGCTTTATGGAATGGATAATACGATTTCTCTCATAGAAAGCGCTATTAAATAGACTTCTTGCATAACCATGTAACAAACTTTTATTGGAAATAGAAACGAAAAAACTTACTTGACACCCTTCGCCAGCCCCCTTATCATGAAACTGAAGCTATTTATTTATCTTCTCTGTACAGATTAAATGACAAAAAAACTCAACGTATTTGGCGTCTCATGTTTAATTTTTTGCACTATGTGCACCTTATGTCTTTATAAAATTTCTAGGTTTTTACCTAATATAAGCTGAAATGCGCTATTTAAAACATCAAAAAACGCCGATTTAAAAAATGGATAGTGAATAACTAGCTACCCTAGGGTTTCTTTTGCCTTTTTTTCTGTTTAGTAAATTTCTTAATGTTTATAATTTAGATTAGTTGCGGCTTAAAAGCAATTAAATCGCGGTTATTAAGCGTTTAGAGGTTGTCCGGAAACAAGTAAAAGGCTATAATATCTGAAATTTTAGTACGGGGTAAAGATGAGAAAAAAGTATCCAACAGATCTAAGCGAAAGGGAATGGGCAAGAATAGAAAAACACTTCAGAGTATCATACAAGAAAGGAGGAAGGCCGCCAAAGTATAGCAAAAGAGAAATATTAGAAGCAATTTTCTATGTATTGCGTACAGGGTGTCAATGGCGGTATTTACCAAATGATTTTCCGCTATGGAAGACTGTGTATGAGCAGTTCAGGCAATGGAAGAAGCAGGGAATTTTTGAGAAAATGAATTATGAAATTACAAAATATAGTAGAAGAAAAATAGGAAGGAATGAGCAGCCGAGTGCCTGTATAGTAGATAGTCAATCTGTAAAGACTACAGAAAAGGGGGGATCAAAGGCTATGATGGAAGTAAAAAAGTAAAGGGTAGAAAAAGGCATATAATTACAGACACTCAGGGTTTTATACTAGGTTGTTACGTAGGCGCTGCTAACGAAAATGATAGAGATGGTATTAAAATAGCATTAAACAATATGAGAACAAAATATACTAAAGTTAAAAAAATGTGGGCTGACATGGGATACCAAGGAAGAAATTTAAAGAATCACATAAAGGAAGAATATGACATAGATATTGAAATTGTTAAAAGGCCTACATGTAGATTTTGGGTGCACAAAGATACGCCACCTGAGCTACTACCAACAAGAGAACAAGGGTTTAAAGTACAGCCAAGAAGATGGGTTGTAGAAAGGACTTTTGCTTGGGTTAATAGGAATAGAAGGCTATCGAAGGAGTATGATTTACTCACAACATCCACTGAGAATTTCATATACCTAGCTATGAGTAGGGTTATGTTAAAGAGGGAATATGCTTGAATTTACTTGTTTCCGGACAACCTCATATAGCATTTCTCATAATAGTCCGAACAGGTCATAGGAAGGCAGAATCAACAGCACGACGAAAGGATTCGAATAGAGGAATGTTTTTCCTGGCTCTGTTTTTTATAGCAAACCAATGATGCTCAATTTTGTTGAAATCTGGAGAATAAGGCGGCAGATACAAAATTTCTGCACCAACCCCTTTAGCAAGCTCGATAATCTTATCAGACTTATGAAAAGTAGCATTGTCAAGAATGACAGTCTGTCCAGGTTCCAAGATCGGTGTCAAAAATTGCTCAAACCATCCATTAAAAACATCCATATTACAGTGGCCTTCAAAGGTTAACGGAACAACTATCTTTCTTCCACTTAAGGCTGCAACCATACTGATTCGTTGAGTTTTCTTTCCAGATTTTAAGGCATAAAACCGCTGTCCTTTCTGGCAATATCCGTAGGGGTAGTCTTCGGTGTTATCAATGCCAGACTCATCTATATACACTAAGTTTTTAGGTTCTTTTGTCGCTATAATTTTCAAAAATTCAGCACGTTTTTCTTCGTTTCTTTCCTTGTATCCATATGTCTTTTTTTGCGCGTAAATTCAATTTTTTTAAGGGCTCGATAGATCGTTTGGATACTAACGTTGTTCCAAAGTTTAGCCATTTCCGATAGAGTCTTTCCTCCGTGTTCTCTGGCAAATTTGGCAAAGGTATCCCAGTCGGTAATTTTGTGATTGTAACCCCCATTTCCAAGTTTTTTTGATTGAAAGTCTCCTGTTTCTTTTCTTCTTTGCTGCCACTCCCATAAAGTAGTTCGTCCAATCTTAAATCTTGCTGCCACTGTTTCTCTGCTTTCTCCTTCGTCTAGCGCTTCCATTGCTTTTTTTCTTAAATCATAACTATATGCTGCTGGCATTCAACCTCCTTATCATCATCTACCCTTATCCTATCACATCCGGACTTTTATGGAAAGAGCTATACTTCGTCATCCCGCTGCTTGTTAGCGGGATCTCTTGTTAGCGGCTAAGAGATACCGCGAATGAATCGCGGTATGACGGTGTAGACGATGGTTAAGTATCCCGCTGCTTGTTAGCGCCGCGGCGGTATGACGGTTCGTGGTGGTATGACGTAGAGTGCTTAGAAGCTGTTATTTTGCTATAAATGGCTGTAATGGCATCATCTATTTTATTGCTATCACAGCCTGTTTGTGCAAGTTCAGCATTCCCACCACAGTTCTTTTTAACTGCTATGGATATTAGTTCTTTTGCGCTAATCTTATTGATTAAGTCTTTACTTACTTTAATAATCAAGACTGTTTTATCTTTTTCTGTTGCCGTAAAAGCTATTACCGTTTTTGGTTTTTGTTGCTGCAAAACAAACTCTCTTATTACATTTGCTGGAATATCAGTGAAAGTGTGGCTTATAAAATTTATTCCATTTATTTCGGTGCTTTTTATATTCTCTGCACTCACAAGCTTTTTATATAGGTTTTTTATTTTGGTTTCGGATTTTTTGTGTTCTTGACTTAAAATACTTAATCTGCTTGTTATTTCACTCACTGGCGCTTTTACGAATTCTGCAACTTTTTTTAAGTTAATTTCATTATCACGTACATAATTGATTGCTTCCTGACCAGTTAAAGCTTCAATTCTCCTCACTCCAAAAGCAACAGAACTCTCTGTTACTATCTTAAACAAACCAATTTCTCCAGTATGTTCAACGTGTGTGCCACCACACAGTTCCCTTGAATCTCCAATCTTCACTACTCTTACTTGATCGCTATATTTTTCGCCGAATAACGCCATAGCTCCTTCGTCTATTGCCTGATTCATGCTCTGAATTTTTGTAGACGTAGAAAGGTTTTCTCTGATTAGAGAGTTTACCATATCTTCTACTAAGAATAGCTGATCCTGAGTAACTTGAGTGTTATGACTAAAGTCAAATCGTAACTTATCCGGTGCAACTAGGGAACCTTTTTGAGTGACATGATCACCTAGAATTTTTCTGAGTGTAAAGTGCAGAAGATGTGTAGCTGAATGATTTCTTCTTAAGGTTTGCCTTCTTTCCTTGTCAATGCTTGCTGCAACTGTGTTAACTTTACAAATTGAACCGAACTTAACTATGCATCTGTGCAAATATAGGTCATTAACCTTATTGGTATTTTCCACTGTGATTACACCTAGGTCTTGTGTCATTCCAGCGCGTGACGCTGGCCCAGTTGGGATGACAATGAAACTTCCAGCATCTCCCACCTGTCCACCTGACTCGCCATAAAAAGGTGTTTTATCAAGTATAATGGTTATCTTTTCTACCTCCTTTGCAGAATCAATTACTTCATTTTTAGAGGAAACTATAGCTAGTATTTTCGCATCACTTACTTCATTGGACTCATAACCAACAAATTTTGTTTTGCCAAATTTATTGATCAAATCAAACCATACTTGCTCAACAGATTTTTCACCAGATCCAGCCCATTTAGCACGTGCTCTCTCTTTTTGTTCTCCCATTGCATCATCAAAACCCTTCTGGTCAAAATTTATTTTTTTCTCTTTTAAAATATCGAGTGTAATATCCAAAGGAAATCCGTAGGTGTCATATAGCTTAAACGCTGATTCTCCAGGCAAAGTATCGCCTGGTTTTAAATCTGCAGTGAATTTCTCCAGGAGATTGATACCTTTCATCAAAGTGTCTTTAAAGTTTTCTTCCTCTGATTTTAACGTCGTTTCTATTAAGCTTTTGGCTCTGATCAATTCAGGATAAATATCCCCCATATAAGCCGAACTCGTGCTATCTATCAACACTGGAAAAATACGATGGAGTAGGGAATCATTATATCCAAGCAGGTGAATATAACGCGCGGCTCTCCTAATTAATCTGCGTAATACGTAATTCCTGCCCTCATTTCCAGGAAGCACTCCTTCTGCGATGAGAAATGCAGCCGCGCGAAGATGATCTGCTACGATCTTATGCACTATTTTATTTTCCGTTCTTCCACAGTACTCCTGTGATTTACTTATCAAAGCAGAAAATAAATCAATATCATAGTTATCATGGACATTTTGCATTACAGCAGCTATTCTCTCAAGGCCCATTCCAGTATCGATACATTTTTTTGGCAATTTATGTAAATTACCTTCTTCATCTTTATTAAATTCCATGAATACCAGATTCCAGATTTCAACAATTCTATCGCCCTCTTGTAAATTAGGACTCCCATGGTCATAAAAAATTTCAGAACATGGGCCGCACGGACCAGTGCTTCCCATACTCCAAAAGTTATCATCCGTTGCAATTCTTATGATTTTATCACTTGAAAAGCCACTTATCTTACGCCAAATCTCGTACGCCTCATCATCAGTATGGTAGACGGTTATGGATAGTCTGTTTTTATCAAGAGATAACTCCTTAGTGATAAATTCCCACGCAAATTCTATCGCGGTTTCTTTAAAATAATCACCGAAGCTAAAATTTCCGAGCATTTCAAAAAATGTGTGATGCCGAGTTGTATAGCCAACATTTTCAAGATCGTTGTGTTTACCGCCTGCTCTTAGGCACTTTTGACTTGAAACAGCACGCTTCATTTCAGTTTTTTGAGCACCAGTAAAAATATTTTTAAACTGCACCATACCAGCATTTGTGAACATGAGCGTTGGGTCATGCTCTGGAATCAAAGGAGAAGAAGAAACCTGCTCGTGGTCATTACTTACGAAAAATTTTATAAATCTTTCTCTGATTTCGTTTAGCTTCATCGTTTTTATTGAGATTATTCATGAATAATAAGCTGCAATGGAAATAAAATCAATACCACTCTCTAGATCTCAGAACTTCTAGTGACATGCACCTTGTGGTAAGAAAAAATCAATATATTCACGATAAATTTACCTCATATCTGTGTTTTATATGTGGAAATTGGAATGGAAATTTATGTAGGCAAAGAAAAAAGAATAGCAAATGTGGTGACTCAACACTGGAATGACATAAAAGGATCAGACAGAGATTGGCCAGAAAGGCATGAAATAGACACTGCAGAAATAATGGAATCATGGCAGCATTGTTTTGTCATTGAAGTCAAGGATCAAGGTTATATTTGTGAAAATGCAGGAGAAAAGGCTGTTGAATTCTATGGTTTTGAGAACAAGACGCGTATTGATAATAAGTATGCAATTGATGCACCATTTTTGCGACTATATAAAATAGATGCAGTTATTGATAAACTTGATACTGTAATAGAGAGTAAATGTCCAATCAACGAAGAGGAAGCAAGTGAAAGTGTTAAAATGAGGCAAGTATTGTTGCCACTTGGGAATAAAGAAGGTATAACACACATATTGGGCGTAATTACTTTTAAACTCCTTTAATATACAATTTTAATTTGATTCTTTAATAAAATTATTTATACTAATGCTTAATTACTATTAAAGAACTCAATAGTAGTGCTTGTAAATTTATTTGGAATATGAAGAAAATAAAATTAAAAACCAAATCTTCTGTGAAAAAGCGCTTTCACCTTACAGCTAAGGGTAAAGTTATTTCTACTCAGTCAGGCAAAAGGCATGGCATGGTAAAGAGAAGTAAATCTAATATTCGTAATCAGCGCGGTACAACGATTCTTGGTAAATCTGACTCGCGTATAGTTAAGCTTCATATGCCTTACGGTATTTAACAAAATGGAGGTAAAATAAAATGGCTCGGGTAAAACGTGGAGTCACTACTCACGCTCGTCATAAAAAAATATTGAAACTGGCAAAGGGTTATAGAGGGCGCGCAAAAAGTTGTTATAGAATTGCATTACAAAGAGTTGAAAAAGCACTGCAATATGCTTATAGAGACAGAAGAACCCGTAAACGTGATTTCCGTAGCTTATGGATAATACGTATTAATGCAGCAGCAAGAGAGCATGGGCTTACTTATGGTAGGTTTATGCATGGTCTTACACTTGCCGGCATTGATTTAAATAGAAAAATTCTTGCTGAGATGGCAGTTAATTATAAGGATGATTTTGCCAAATTAGTAGAAACTGTAAGTGGTAAATTAGCGGAGAATTCTTAAAGCAAAAACACCATGAGAATTATTTTCATGGGATCACCAGGATTTGCTGTTAATTCTCTGAGCTTGTTACTGAAATCAAAGAGCGAAGTGGTGGCAGTATACACCAAGGCTCCAAAACCTTCGGGGCGTGGACAGAAGCCAACGAAATCTCCAGTACATGTTATCGCTAAAGAAAGTAACATAGAGGTATGTACTCCTATCTCTCTAAAGTTTTCGGCAGAGCAAGAAAAATTTAGAAATTTCAAACCAGACGTTGCAGTTGTAGCCGCGTATGGGTTGATACTTCCAAGAGAAATTTTGAATATTCCAAAATATGGTTGTATTAATATTCATCCTTCATTACTACCAAGGTGGCGTGGTGCAGCCCCGATACAGCACACAATTTTAGCAGGAGATCAAGAAACCGGGGTTAGCATTATGCAATTGGATGAAGGATTAGATTCCGGCCCTATTTTAAAACAGGAAAAATTTCTTATCGAAAAGAACGATAATTACAAGACATTGCATGATAAATTATCTAAGCTAGGCAGTGATTTACTGCTGAAAGTGCTAAACGAAATTGAAAAACAGCTTCCCTTAAAACAGAACGATAACAATGCATGTTACGCTGACAAAGTGGAAGACTATAAAATTTATGCAAGTGATGCCTGTGAAGTTGCTTATAGAAAGGTTAAAGCGTTTTACCCAAAAGCATTCATTAAGATAGAAAATAAACGTATCAGGATACTTGATACTGACTTTGAAGCTCTCGCTTCAGAACAAGGTAAGATTGTTAACGATAATATGCACATAAGTTTAAAAGGTGGCACTTTAATTCCTAAAGTTGTACAAATGGAAGGGAGAAATCCTTGCAGTATTGAAGATTTTATTCGTGGCTTGAAATCAAGCATGGTAAAAAAATTTATAGAATAGACTGCTTTAAATTAGTGTAGAAATGTAATAGCTAAATTTCCTTTTCTTAGATATAATCTTAAAAAACTTTCCATATAAAAATGAAAATAAAAAGAGCTTTAATATCAGTATACGATAAAACGAATATAATTGATCTTGCATCGTTTTTAACGCAGCAACAAATAGAAATTCTTTCAACGGGCAATACTTATAAAGTGCTATCTAGTGCAGGAATAAAAACACAAGAGGTCTCAGATTACACACAATTTCCAGAGATACTGGGTGGTAGAGTGAAAACTTTACACCCTAAAATTCATGGAGGAATACTTTATGATCGAGAAAAGCATAAAAAGGAAGTGCAAGATCTAGGTATTGAGCCAATAGACCTGCTTATAACTAACCTATACCCATTTTGGGAGACAGTAAGTAGCGGCTCAAATGAAGAGCAAATTATAGAACAAATTGATATCGGCGGAGTGGCGTTAATTAGAGCTGCAGCAAAAAATTTTCATTTTACTTCAGTTATTTCTAGCATTCAAGACTATGAAGCACTGAAAGCTGAGATGATAGAAAATAACAATAAAACAACATTGGAATATAGAAAACACTTAGCAACCAAAGCATTTGCTCTCACTGCACACTACGATTCTAATATTCACAGTTGGTTTTTATCCCAGAGTAAAAATAATGAGTTACCAGAGTTTTTTGCTCTATACGGGCATAAAGTACAAGAACTCAGGTATGGTGAAAATCCCCATCAAAAAGCTGCATTTTATAGTAATCAATTTACAGAATATCCGTTGGAAAAACTACATGGAAAAGAGCTGAGTTATAATAATATAGTAGATATAGAATCCGCACTTAACATAACTTCTGAATTCGAAGAACCTGCAGCAGTGATAATCAAGCATAATAACCCATGTGGCGCTGCTATTGGTAATAATGCTTTGGGGGCATATGAAAAAGCTCTATCGTGCGATGAAGTAAGCAGTTTTGGTGGTATAGTTGCCTTAAACCGGGAGATAGATTTAAAGCTAGCAGAAAAATTAAACGAGATATTTTTGGAAGTAGTGATAGCACCATCGGTAAACAATGAGGCACTAAAAATTTTACAAAGAAAGAAAAATTTAAGAGTGATTATTCATAAATCTTTTCAACAAAATGTGAAATACCAAACTAAAAATGTTGTTGGTGGGTTTTTGGTGCAAGAAAATAATGACCACACAATAAAAGCAGAACAAGTAACAGAATGCACTGCAACAGACAAAGAAAAAAAAGATCTTATTTTTGCCTGGAAAATATGTAAGCATGTGAAATCCAACGCAATAGTTATAGCAAAAGATGGTTGTGCTATTGGCATCGGTGCAGGGCAAACAAGCAGAATAGATAGTGTGAACATTGCAGTGAAAAAAGCAGGTGAAAAATGTAAAGGTGCAGTGCTTGCTTCAGATGCATTTTTTCCATTCCCAGATAGCATAGTAGAAAGCGCAAAACATGGAATTACAGCTATAATTCAGCCCGGTGGCTCGCTAAAAGATCAAGATGTGATAAAAGCTGCAAATGAAAATAAAATTGCTATGTTTTTCACTGGCGTTCGCAGTTTTTTCCATTAGGCTTTGTGTCTTATCGTCATACCGCCACAAACCGTCATACCGCGATTCATTCGCGGTATCTCTCAACATAGATCCCGCTAGCGGGATGACAAATATACCGCCGCGGCGCTAACAAGAGATCGCGCTAACACGTAGCGGGATGACGGTTGTCAGCCAAGTAGCCCCCTATGATGTCATTCCAGCGCCACTATGATGTCATCCCAGTGCCCCCTGTAATGTCATCCGAGTAGCTGACACTGGGATGACACCCTCCTAGTAGAAACGCTTTTGTAATTGCAACATTCGTGCAATCTTTAGCCATAAACATTAAGAAATTTACCAAATGAAAAAAAAGGCAAAAGAAACCCCGTGGTGGTTGGCTATTTACCATGTACTAAAATATCGGCGTTTTTTTATTCTAAAACGCTTGATTAAGAGCGATTTAGCTGCTTTTAACTTGCAACTAACCTACACCGCAAGTGTTTAAGAAATTTACTAAGCAGGAAAAAAGGCAAAGAAACCCCGTAGTAGCTAGCATTCAAATTCTCCCTTGTCAATTTGACGTTTTTTGCTGTCTTAAACGCTTTGTAAGCGCGTTTCGGCTTATATAGGTAAAAACCTAAAAATTTTTAAAGACATGCGATGCACGTAGTGCGAAAAATTAAACATGAGACGCCAAATACCCTAAGTTTTTTGTCATTAACCTGCACAGATTGCGAAGATAAATAAATAGCTTCAGTTTCATGATAAGGGGGCTGGCGGAGTTTGTCAAGGAAGTTTTTTCGTTTCTGTGACCAGTTGGACTTAAAGTCTACACAAAAAACGTTTACAACCAACGTTCAACATGGTAAATTAAAAACGGTTTATTCCTCGGTAGCTCAGTGGTAGAGCAGTTGGCTGTTAACCAATTGGTCGCTGGTTCGAATCCGGCCCGGGGAGCGTTTCTCTGTGAAATTCTAGTGTTGATTTTATATGAACATTAAATCAGTGGTTTTATGTATACTAGATGGCTGGGGAAATGGAATAGAGAATAATAAATACAACGCTATCAGCAACGCAAATCCACCCTGTTGGCAATATATTAGCTCTAATTATCCAAAATGCAGTTTATCCGCCTGTGGAGCTGATGTGGGGTTACCTGGTGGTCAAATAGGTAATTCAGAAGTTGGCCATATGAATATTGGCAGTGGTAGAGTAGTAATGCAAAGCCTTCAGCGCATTAATCAAGAGATTGGAACAATAGAAAACAATGCAAATCTACAAAGTTTTATTAGTAATCTAAAAAGTAAGAACGGAGTATGCCATATAATGGGATTAGTGTCAGATGGCGGTGTTCATTCGCATCAAAAGCATATTTCAACTTTAGCAAATAAAATATCACAGCATGGAATAAAAGTGGTGATACATGCATTTTTAGATGGCAGAGACACATTGCCAAATTCAGGAAAAAAATGCATTCAAGAATTTACAAAGAGTATAAAGGGAAATGACACAAGCATTGCTACTGTTTCTGGGCGTTACTATGCTATGGACCGTGACAACAGGTGGAAGAGAACAATCGAAGCTTATGAGGCTATCGCATTTGCAAAGGCACCTTGTCATGATAATGCAGTATCGTTGATTGAGAATAACTATCAAAATAACATAACTGATGAGTTTATCAGGCCCGCAGTAATAGGTGATTATCAAGGTATAAAACCAGAAGATGGAGTGCTGTTGGCTAACTTTCGTGCTGATCGAATGATACAATTAGCAAGTATTTTGCTTGGCAAAACAGATTACGCTAAGGTAGCAAAATTCTCTTCAATTTTAAGTATGATGAAGTATAAAGAAGATCTCAAAATTCCTTATATTTTTCCTCCTACTTCTTTCGCTGATACTCTAGGACAAACAATAGAAGACAATAAATTACGACAATTACGTATCGCCGAAACCGAGAAATACGCTCATGTGACTTTCTTTTTCAATTGTGGAAAAGAAGAACCTTTCTCTGGTGAAGAAAGAATACTCATTCCCTCACCAAAAGTTCAAACTTACGATTTGCAGCCCGAAATGTCAGCCTTCGAGCTCACAGAAAAGCTTGTAGAAAAAATTCACTCCCAAGAATTCGCACTGATAGTTGTAAATTACGCTAATCCTGATATGGTAGGGCATACAGGTAATATAAAAGCAGCCGAGAAAGCTGTGCTAGCTGTAGATGATTGTCTTGCGAAAGTGCTGAATGCTGTTAAAAAGTCAAGCAACACCGCATTAATTGTTACTGCAGACCATGGTAACGTGGAATGTATGTTCGATGAAGAAAATAATACACCTCATACAGCACACACTCTAAATAAAGTGCCATTTATTGTGTCTTGCGATAATCTAAAACTAAGAGACGGAAGGTTATCTGACATTGCCCCTACTATTTTACAGCTACTTGGAATTAAAAAACCAAACGAAATGACAGGCAGTTCGTTGATTTCTTGCATTACCCTCTGTCATTCCAGCTAGGCAGCGTTATGCACCGGAATGACATCAAATAGATGTGTTTTAACTTAATCCAACTTTTAAATTTTTCGCTGTTAGTACTAATGATTCATTAAAGAAGCTGTCAATATCACCAATACTATCTATATTTTTTGTACTGATAGATTGGTCAATTCTTTTGACCAAATTAGATAAAACTTTATTAGGGCCAATTTCAACAAATTTGTTAATGCCACGGCTTGACATATACAAAACCATTTCTCTCCATTTCACTCTGCTTACAACTTGCTTGGCGAGTAAAGTTTTTATAACTTTGGGATCACTCTCCTCTTTAGCTGTAACATTTGATATCAAAGGAACTATAGGACGGGTTATTTTAATACCCTTCAAAAACTCCAAAACTTTTTCATCAGCAGGTTTCATAAGAGATGAATGAAAAGGCCCACTAACCTGTAATTTAATTAGTTTCCTCACACTCGAGTTTTTGAATAAATCGGGTAACATTTCAAGAGCTTCTCTAGTGCCACTTATAACCACTTGTCCGCCACCGTTATCGTTTGCAATTTCACAAATTCCGTCAATTTGAACTGATTTCAATATATCTTCCACTTCATTTATCTCTGCTCCAAGCAACGCAACCATTCCGCCTTTACATTTCAGTGAAGCTTCATGCATTGCTTCGCTGCGAACTTTCAGCAGCTTGATTGCAGACTCAAGCGTTAACGCTCCTGCAGCACACAGCGCTGTATATTCGCCAACTGAATGCCCACAAACATATTTAACATTGTGATCAGTGAAAAGAGATTTGCCAAACACATGCTCCATAACACGTAGCATTGCAATTGATACTGCCATTATAGCTGGCTGAGCGTTTTCTGTAATGGTTAATTCTTCAATAGGACCGTTGAAGATTAAATGAGACAGCTTTCTATCCAATATGCTATCTACTTCATTAAATACTTGTCTTGCAACGGAAAACTCACTATATAAGCTCTTTCCCATTCCTACAAACTGAGAGCCCTGACCAGGGAAAGCGAAAATCATGATAATTATTACTTATTCCTTATTAAGTATAAGATTTTATTTATTTTTTGTCAATATTTTAGAATAATGATTGACTTAGTGAATTAAGTTCACTAGAATGTTAACTGACTAAAAGTTTATAAACAACAATGAATTATCATAAAATTATTATAGTTATGACAGACGGTCAAGAGTTTGAAACTCGTTCCACTTATGGAAAGGAGGGAGATAGGGTAAAACTTGATAGAGATCCTCTTACTCACCCTGCATGGACTGGAAGTTTGACAAGCGGGTTAGCAAGTAAAACTAGCAAATTAGCTAAGTTTAACGATAAATATGGAAGCATTTTCTAATTTTCCTCCTCTTTAAGTTTTAGAGAGTTTACTGAAGCATGCATAAATACAAAAATATAGGCTATGTTGCTTCTCCATCACCAAAATCGCAGGAAGTATCTAAACTATTAAAGAAACTTAATTTTATCAATATAACAGAAGAAAATAAGTCCGAAATCGATCTATTGATAGTTGTTGGCGGTGATGGCTTTATGCTGCGTACCTTGCATAATTACGTTATAGAAAATAAAAACATGCATGTGTATGGGGTAAATACCGGCAATGTTGGGTTTTTGATGAATAAATGCTTTAGCCGCAGTGAAGATTTAATTGATCATATAGAACATGCAACTTCAACTCAGTTAACTTTGCTAAAAATGGAAGCAACAGACACAAGTGGCAAGAGGTATCACTACATAGCGGTAAACGAGGTATATGTTTTTAGAAAAGCAAACCAAATAGTAGAAATGAATATCACTATTAATGATAAGCTAAAAGTAGAAAAATTTAGAGGGGACGGAGTAATATTATCTACTCCCACAGGTAGCACTGCATATAACTTCTCTGCCGGTGGCCCAATCTTGCCGCTAAATTCAAATTTACTTGCATTAACCTCTATCAATAGCTATTACCCAAGGCATTGGAATGGAGCGTTAATATCAAACGATACAATCGTACAAATTGACATTAACGACACAAAAAACCGTCCAGCACTTGTAGTATCAGATTACAAAGAATTTCATGATATATCACAGATAAAAATACAAAAAGACCATGAGAACACAATCACTTTGCTTTTTGACAAAGATTACCCTCTGAATGAAAGAATCTTTGATAGACAATTTCTATACTAATAATTATCCGTAAATTGGTATTTACTATATCTTAATAACTATAGCGTAATCAATGCAGCATAGTAATTAATTTTGGAGTGAATATGCCTGGACCAGTAAATGAAGAACAAACAGTAACATTAATTTCTTCCACATCAATAAGTGAAGATGGCGAGATAACACCAGGAATTTTACCAATACCAGCACTTAGGACAAGTACTCCGAAAAAAAATGATGAAAATACAGCTTTAGAAGCTTTGTTAGAGGAAGAATTTAAAGAGAAAAAAAACAGCAATGCTAATTCAAGAGATCCGTTAACTCTTGAGACTCAAGTATCACCTCCTTCCCTAGAAGAAACAAAAGGTGAAGAAACTCATGTTGACGTGCCACAAAATCCCACTCTAAGCAGATCACCTTCTCAAGAGACAGTATTTAGTCCACCTTGGAATAGTGAAATATTAGAAGATTTACAAAGAACTAACAGCTCAAGTATACCTCCAACTGGCTCACTACCATCATACACAAGCGCAGCAGATGGCTCTAAAAAGTCTTTGCTTACAAATAGTAAATTTAACATAAATGACGATGCAATTTTAAAAAATAAAAAAACAAACAGATTCTTGCCAAGAGCAAAGTATGCCATGCAGCAGAAGGGTTTTATAATTTTTGGTGCAAGTGCTATTATACTCAGTATATCTGCAGCTTTATTATATTTACAAGATAAAGCAAAATTTATTGCATTTTTTACAAACAGCCCAAAATATATCACTATACCAGTTATCGCACTTGCTGCATTGCTTGCAATTGGTCCAATATTTTTTGCAACAAGGCAATTTATAGATACTGAAGAACATTCCATTCAAAAAAAAGATGCGGATAAAATTTTAGCTGAGGTGTTGGAGCACCAGCCAAAAGATAAAGCTATAAAATTTGTAAGACTGGAATATAGCAATGGCACTCATTCAAATTTTGTACTTAATGCTTGGGAAGCTAAACAAGGCTTCACTAACATTGACGAAAAAGTAATTACTAGAACTAATAAAATAAAATCAGTAATTAACGACAGACCAATATTTACTGCATTATTTACTGGTGTAGTTGCTGCAAATATAGCGTTTCCTCTAGGGCTACTTGCAACACATGGTGTTAATGGTGTACAAAAATTTTACCAAAACCCTTTGACTAATAACATAGGATTATCATTACTTATAGGTTCTGGTATACTTGCATTACTCATTGTGGGTTTTGGCATACATTATTATAGAAAAACAAATTGCACTAATCTTATATATTCGCAGGAAAAGATTGACCCTGAAAGCGTTAACAAGAAATTCATTGAAGAAATAAAACACGAAAGAACAAATGTTCTTGGGGAAAACCACGGTAAAGACGCTAAACGCAGCAGCTTAACGCTTGAGCAAGTTGTGGTTCAATCTCATAATTGTAAGGATGTTGTTTATAGTGTCGGTTAATAAAATGCATGATATAGCTAGTGCAGCCCTACGTCATACCGCTGCAGACCGTCATACCGCGATTCATTCGCGGTATCTCTAGATCCCGCTAACACGTAGCGGGATGACGATTGTCAGGGTAGCACCTCCCTCCCCTGTCATCCAAGTAGCTGACTGACCTTACCCAGAAAAAGTGGAGAGAAAGTTTGGAATGTTTTTCACAAAGAGAATGATGAATCAAAATGCTCAGGAATGCAATAGTTAATAGTGACGTTGTTTGTTATAAAAAATTTCTATATATTCAAATATAGCAGTTTTGATATGCTGTTTAGAGTGCCGAGAGGTGTCTATTGGTAACTCCCTTTTTAGAGAACTGAAGAAGCTTTCCACAACAGAATTGTCGTAACAACAACCTTTATAACTCATCTATGTTTTTTATGGATAAGAGATATTGATAACCTTGCGAAGTATATTGTGAACCTTGATCACTATGTAATAGTAGATTTTTGGCAGGTTTACGCTTGTTAACGGCCATTAATAAAGAGTCCATAACCAATTGTTTATTTATTGAACTGCTCATTAACTACCATGCGTGAATATAGATCGATTATTGTTGCCAAATATAGCCATCCTTCTTTGGTTTTTATATAAGTAATCCCATACTTTATTTGGTTGATCGACAATAAAGTTTTGGTCTAATATATTGGGAGCTACTGTCCGTTTGTTGTTTCTTAATTTTAAATTTTCTTCTCAATATAGCCTGAATACCATTTTTCTGCATAATACTTTGCACTGTTTTTAAGTTGCAACTTTTACCCAAAGCCTTTAATTCAGCATGAATTTTAGGAGCTCCATATCTACATTTAGAAGCTTGATATATTTTTTGAATATCTGCTAATAACTCTTTATTTGCTGATTCTCTACTGCTTATTTTCCTTGTAGTCCACTTATAGTAGCCACTAGCAGAAAACCCTACATAATTCCTGCACTTTATAGTGTTTACTATGCTCTTTTATGAAAAAATATTTTACTCTTTTTGACTGGCCAGGGCTTTTTTTTAAATGTCTCTTTCCCTTGTTACTCTTGCTTTGTAAATCAAACCTCTCTTTGTCGTAAGGAGCCATGTTACCTCTACCTGGAAATGCATTTGCCGCTGACTTTTTTTCGTTATATTTCTTCATCCATTTTCCTAATACACTATCCCTTATTCCTAGATCTCTTGCTACTTTTGCAACTGGTTGACCTACCTTTCTTTGTTCATTTGCCAGCTTAACAGCTTCCAATTTGAATTCTGCCGTATATTCTCTTACCATTTCTAATCCTCCAAAATTTTATTTTACCCGAAAAACTCCTTTCTTTCTCTCCACTTTTTCTGGGTAAGGTCAGTCTGTCCAGGTTCCAAGATCGGTGTTAAAAATTGCTCAAACCATCCATTAAAAACATCCATATTACAGTGGCCTTCAAAGGTTAACGGAACAACTATCTTTCTTCCACTTAAGGCTGCAACCATACTGATTCGTTGAGTTTTCTTTCCAGATTTTAAGGCATAAAACCGCTGTCCTTTCTGGCAATATCCGTAGGGGTAGTCTTCGGTGTTATCAATGCCAGACTCATCTATATACACTAAGTTTTTAGGTTCTTTTGTCGCTATAATTTTCAAAAATTCAGCACGTTTTTCTTCGTTTCTTTCCTTGTATCCATATGTCTTTTTTTGCGCGTAAATTCAATTTTTTTAAGGGCTCGATAGATCGTTTGGATACTAACGTTGTTCCAAAGTTTAGCCATTTCCGATAGAGTCTTTCCTCCGTGTTCTCTGGCAAATTTGGCAAAGGTATCCCAGTCGGTAATTTTGTGATTGTAACCCCCATTTCCAAGTTTTTTTGATTGAAAGTCTCCTGTTTCTTTTCTTCTTTGCTGCCACTCCCATAAAGTAGTTCGTCCAATCTTAAATCTTGCTGCCACTGTTTCTCTGCTTTCTCCTTCGTCTAGCGCTTCCATTGCTTTTTTTCTTAAATCATAACTATATGCTGCTGGCATTCAACCTCCTTATCATCATCTACCCTTATCCTATCACATCCGGACTTTTATAGAAAGAGCTCTAAGAGGTTGTCCGGAAACAAGTAAAAGGCTATAATATCTGAAATTTTAGTACGGGGTAAAGATGAGAAAAAAGTATCCGACAGATCTAAGCGAAAGGGAATGGGCAAGAATAGAAAAACACTTCAGAGTATCATACAAGAAAGGAGGAAGGCCGCCAAAGTATAGCAAAAGAGAAATATTAGAAGCAATTTTCTATGTATTGCGTACAGGGTGTCAATGGCGGTATTTACCAAATGATTTTCCGCTATGGAAGACTGTGTATGAGCAGTTCAGGCAATGGAAGAAGCAGGGAATTTTTGAGAAAATGAATTATGAAATTACAAAATATAGTAGAAGAAAAATAGGAAGGAATGAGCAGCCGAGTGCCTGTATAGTAGATAGTCAATCTGTAAAGACTACAGAAAAGGGGGGATCAAAGGCTATGATGGAAGTAAAAAAGTAAAGGGTAGAAAAAGGCATATAATTACAGACACTCAGGGTTTTATACTAGGTTGTTACGTAGGCGCTGCTAACGAAAATGATAGAGATGGTATTAAAATAGCATTAAACAATATGAGAACAAAATATACTAAAGTTAAAAAAATGTGGGCTGACATGGGATACCAAGGAAGAAATTTAAAGAATCACATAAAGGAAGAATATGACATAGATATTGAAATTGTTAAAAGGCCTACATGTAGATTTTGGGTGCACAAAGATACGCCACCTGAGCTACTACCAACAAGAGAACAAGGGTTTAAAGTACAGCCAAGAAGATGGGTTGTAGAAAGGACTTTTGCTTGGGTTAATAGGAATAGAAGGCTATCGAAGGAGTATGATTTACTCACAACATCCACTGAGAATTTCATATACCTAGCTATGAGTAGGGTTATGTTAAAGAGGGAATATGCTTGAATTTACTAGTTTCCGGACAACCTCTAAATGCTAGCTTTCTTACTGATGTGTAAAATTGTTTCAAACACCAATAATTTCCGCTAATACCAAAGTAATTATAGTGTCCTGTTAATTTAGCCTTCAGTACTTGCCACCAATCTTTAAGTCGAATACTTCCGCGGACTATTTTCAACCACTCCTTGATTTCTTTTAGTTTTCTGGCTAGATTTAACTTAGAGGTTTTATGTCCCATCATTAATCTACCACGACGACTTTTTGCACCATAGTGCGTAAACCCCAGAAAATTGAAACTTTCCGTCCTTCGTTTCTCTCTTATCGCTCGTTGCCACTCCCTCTTGCCAAACTTTACTACTCTGGTCTTGTTTTCAGATACTTCCAACCCAAATTTATTTAGCCTTTGTTTCAGTAATTCCAGAAATTCTTCCGCGTCTACCTTACTTTCGCAACAAACCACAAAATCATCGCAAAACCTTATTTGTTGTATATATCCTCTGGATCTTGATTTAAATTTCTTTTCTATCCATAAATCCAACACATAATGTAAGTATATATTTGCTAATACAGGACTTACTATACCGCCTTGTGGTGTACCTTGTTTTGTTGCTTCATAATTTCCAGCTTCGACTATCCCTGCCTTGAGAAACCGCTTTACTAACCACAGCAAATTTGGGTCAGTTATTCGTTCCCTTAGACACCTCATTAGCCATTTATGCTGTATATTATCGTAGAACTTCTTGATATCCACTTCTACAATGTAGTTTATTGGCTTGTACTTAACTGCTTTATCTAGTGCATTTACCGCTTGATGACAGTTTCTTCCAGGTCGAAATCCATATGAGCTGTCCAGAAAGTTTGCCTCGTAAATATTTTCTAATATCTTCTTCAGCATAATCTGTACTAATTTATCCTCGGTCGATGGTATTCCGAGTCCGCGTTTCTCTTTACTTCCAGCTTTCGGTATATATACCCTCTTTACTGGTTGTGGTTGATATTGCTTCCTCTTCATACTTTCTACTAGCACTTCGAGTTTCTCATTCAGATTTTCTCCGTATGATTCCACTGTTATCTGGTCTACTCCACAAGCCTTGTTACGCTTCAGTTCTTTATAACATCTCGCAAGATTCTCTGTATTTATCAGATGGACTAACGATGTGAATTTTAGTCGCTTATCTTGCTTTGCTCTTACTGCTATCTGGTTTAGTTTATATCGCATGTTATTCCTACCTCCGTTGTATTGGCATAGCAATCCCTATTCCAGTTACTATATTGCTGATCGCTTCCCCTTGTACGTGGCTTTCCCACATTCTGAGTACTATCAATCAGTCCGACTTCCCCTGCATCTTCCGCTAGTTCTTGCCTTTGTTGACTTGTTCCAACGTACCTTAATAGGAATGCATGGGATCTCCCAAGTTCACTTGAAGTCCATTTCAATACATGGCACGGTCTCAGATCCCGATAGAGTGAGTGATAACTTGCCTTTACGTTATCCTTCATGCTGTCTTCCATGGCCATGAACATGTCGACCTCTATGTCTTCAGGTATTTCGGGACTCCACTCCTTCACTTCCGTTGTGCCCTGCATTGTCCATCCCACTAGCTCTATTACACTCGTTACCTCATGCAACATAGTGGTCTGTTCCAAACTTTTGGCTAGACTTTGTTTGTGTTGGATTTTCACCAACTGTTCTCCAAGCACTTCTTGGCGCACCACAGTATACCTCTCAAAATTACCAATTTCTATTGAATACAAAAAACATCATTTCCAGCATGAGCCATAAGGGCTGTTGTTACGATAACTCTGTTGCAGAAAAGTTCACTTAAAAGGGAGCTGCTTATTGATACTTCTCGCTCAACAAACCAGAACTGCCATATTTGAATACATAGAAATCTTTTATAACAAATAACGTAGACATTCTACTATTAACTATTGCATTCCTGCACAATTTATTCTCATGATAAAAACGTCTTAACTTTCTCTCTGCTTTTTCTGGGTAAGGTCAAATAGAGAATTTTACAAAAATCTATTTTTAACTTACAATCAATTATTACAATTTTAAACCTACAACTTATGTACAACAGACTTATAGTCAAATCTTTTTCAGTATTATGCATCTGTTTATTTGCTTTATACATAACACTGCCAAATTTCTTTGATAATAAGCTTTTTATTTCGAAAAAAAGAATAAACTTAGGCCTTGACCTGAAAGGAGGGGCATCTTTGCTTTTAAACATAGACTTAGACTTCTATTTTAAGGAAAAGCTAAGCATGCTAGCTAACGAAATAAAAGAGACATTGCTAACAAAAAATATTGAATCTAACGTACAAAATAGCGTTATAACTTTAAATAATATTGATGATTATAAAAAAGCATCTGTGTTGATTAATGCGATAAATCCAAATTTAGAGCTAAATAGAAAAGATTCTTCGATTCTCATTTCGTATAAACCCCATTATAAAAATTCTTTGATCAGTGAAGTAGCTGCAGAATCAATAAACAATGTCCAGCGCCGTTTGGACAAACTTGGCACAAAGGAAGTCAGCGTTCAAAAACAAGGGCAGAATAAAATATTAGTGCAGGTGCCTGGAGTAGAAGATACCAAGCAGATAAAATCTCTGCTTGGCAAAACTGCTAAGCTAGCTTTTCATTTGGCAAACACTAACATAGCCAAGGCGCAGGATATAGACCATGAAACCACTGTCATGCTCAAGGATTCTTTAGGTAATTCTTATCCAATATTCCGCAAAACTGAAATAGGTGGTGATTCGCTGGTTAACGCATCAGTTAGATTTGGTCACTTAGGTAAACCAACAGTGCATTTTAAATTTGACAGCATAGCGAGTAAAAGATTCGCAAAAATCACTAAAGAAAATGTGGGAAAACCTTTTGCAATTGTTCTGGATAACACAGTCTTAACAGTACCTACAATACGTGAGCCAATTTTAAATGGAGAGGGAGAAATTAGCGGTAATTTCACTGAAAAACAAGCAAGCGAACTTGCAATACTTTTAAAATCTGGAGCACTGCCAGCACCACTTAAAATAATTGAAGAAAAAAACATTGGCCCAAGTCTTGGAGAAGAATCAATAAAGGCAGGGGAAATGGCAGCAACAATCTCTATTATAGCCGTGGCTTTATTTATAATCATCACTTACGGCAAATTAGGTGTATTGGCCTCTGTTGCACTTTTTTCTAATGTAGTTCTTATATTATCAATTCTCACTCTGCTTGAAGCAACTCTAACTTTACCTGGAATTGCCGGTATTGCACTTACTGTTGGTATGGCGGTGGATGCAAATGTTTTAATATTTGAGCGAATTCGTGAGGAAATCAAATCTGGCAAGAGAGTGGAACGTGCTATTGAAGAAGGGTTTAAAAACGCTATAAAGACAATACTGGATTCAAATATCACTACATTAATTGCTGCAGGAATAATGTTCATTATTGGCAGTGGAGCAATAAGAGGCTTTTCTGTCACTCTATCAATAGGAATTTTATGTTCGATGTTTTCTGCAATCACAGTCACAAAACTCCTGATAGAGTTGTGTATGAACCCGAAGGAACTAGTGCTTTGTTAGTCAACTACCTTCATTCCCACAACGTTATATCCTGAATCAACGTGCAAAATTTCTCCAGTAGTGCCACTACTTAAGTCGCTTAATAAGTATAACGCTGCCTTGCCAACATCCTCTATTGTAACATTGCGTCTGAGCGGAGAATTATTTCTATTCCATTCTGATATGGAGTGAAAATCGCTTATTCCAGAAGATGCTAAAGTTCTGATTGGACCAGCGGAAATTGCATTTACTCTGATATTTTGTGGCCCGAGATCACATGCTATATATTTTACACTTGCTTCAAGTGCCGCTTTACATAAACCCATAACGTTATAATTTGGCATAACTTTTTCAGCGCCATAATAAGATAAAGTAAGTAAACTACCACCATTTGACATCATTTTTTCAGCCCTTTGCGCTAAAGCAGTAAAAGAATAGCACGATATATGCATTGCATTGAGGAAGTTATCCAGTGAAGTATTGACATATTTACCATCTAACTCATTTTTATCGGAGAATGCTATTGCATGCACCAAAAAGTCAAGAGTACCCCATTTTTTCTCTATTATTTCGAAAGCGTTATCTATGATTTTTTCATTTGAAACGTCGCAGTGTAATATTAGCTCCACATTTAGTTCATCTGCTATTGGTGATAGTTTTTCTTTTATTATTTCATTCTGGTAGGTGATTGCAAGTTCTGCTCCGTGCTCTGAGAGAGTTTTTGCTATACCGTATGCTATTGATCTCTTATTTATTATTCCGGTTATTAATCCCTTTTTGCCTTGTAATAGACTTGTCGTCATAGAACTATCTGTTTTTTTATAATTTGGAATATTAACTAGGTAAAGTCAAGATATCACTATGTTTTAAAATATTTTTTGCAGTAACTTGAAGTCTATAAACAGTAATCTTGATTCTTCTACAACAAAGCCATCCCGTATGACATTTTGTCTATACCTAATTAAGCATATCAATAAGTAAGTAAATCTTAATATAATCTTATTATACTTATAAATACGCTGTATAGAATGAAAGTATGGATGATTTCATAACTGCAAGAAGAAAAGATGATGCTGTGGTATCTGTTTGTCAGGATAATAAGAAAAAAAACGTGTTAATTTTAGGGCTCAATCAAGCCGCAAGGAATTTGTTAAAATACGAGGAAGGGAATTTACTTAATAAGCCGTTAATCAATATTTTAAGTGCAAGAGCAGCTGACGACATGAAGAATTATTTAGAGTATACCGAAAATGGGCACGATTTACTTGATATATTACCTAAAGTGATAGATTTTTCCTTAACTGATGCTAAAGGAGAAGATATCAGGACAAAAGTAAAAGTTTTCCGCACTGCACAATTTGCCAGTAATAAAATAAATTATGAGCTGTTAATACGTGATATCAGTTTGTCCCATAAATTAGGAATCTTTAGAGATGAATATCTAATGGGTAAAAAATATAAAAACCATGACTTATTCGATATACCGGGCAATGAGTCCACTATTCTAGAGTTATACGTTATATTGAATTTCGCCTTTCAACATCAAATTAATGCAGCTATAGGAATAATTGGCTTAAATAGTAGCTGTAGCGAGACAAATGATGCACTGAAAGTTGTCATAGAACATTTTTATAAAAATTGCCGTAGTGATGATTTTCTAGGGTATATTGATGAGAATAAAGTGCTTTTTGTTTTGATTAACTGCGATGTAAAAAGTACATCTAAAATAATTAATCGTATACATTCTGCCATTAATAAGCAGTTATTAATGCAAAAATTACCAAGTGTATCAATAATTTATGGGAATATAGCTCAAAAACAGGCAGCAAAATCTACCAGCGGTGCCTTCTGAAAAGTTGTTTTTTATTTATATTGAGTTTAAACTTAAATTTTTATAAAGATTTAAGTTTATTTATGAAGTTAAAGTACTACCTGGTAGCACTGCTTTCATCATTGTTTTTGCAGAATAGTGCTAGCTCTAAAACAATTTTGGATAAGGAAATATTTTATGCAGAACTAGACGGAAAAATAGATTTGAGATTCGGCTACGCCTTCAACAGAGATTCTTTCAATGCTAAGCCTAAGGATAAAACTTCAAGTTATTCATACTTGCGCTTTCTTTATTTACAGCAAGTTTATCCAAATACTCAAATGGGGGTTAATGTTAAGGCAGGGGTTTCTGGTATTGCAAACCTAAAAGCGTTAGACATAGAAAAGTTAGACATGGAGGAATGGTATTTTATCATAAAAAACCAGGAACTTGGATCAATTGAATATGGTAAAAGAAGTTTAGTTGGTCAGAGCATGTTAATTAACACTTCAAAAATTTATGCAGCTGCTGGAGGAGTAAATGGTCATTGGACAAACTATGCAAATTTGCACGGTGATCATAAAAAAGATGGTGACCCTGGATATGATCAAGACAAGGTGTTCTGGGTCAAGCCCAATATTTATAGCGATTATAATGAACTCGAACTAGGGTTAAAACAATCATCAATTAACTACATCTCCCCTGAAATCTATAACTTTCAACTCGGATTCAGTTATGTTCCAGGAAAAAATAACTTACAGTACAGCAATTTAATTGCTGCTGGCCTTTCCTATAAAAACAGCTTGTCAGATGATATAGGTTTTACTACTGCCTTAACTGGTGAATTTGCAAGAGAAAATTTAACTGATTGCTCAGATGGGACTTCTAAAAATTATGAATGCCGCAATCAATTACTACACTGGAATTTTGGTTTGAAGCTAAAATTGTTCGATCTTGATTGCATTTTTTCGTATGGTAATGGTGGTAAATCTGGTGAGAAGCGTAATCCTGAAATAAATAATACGTATTATATGAATGCAGGTATCGCTTACCATTCTGATTCTTACAAATCAAGCTTAACATATTTTAGTAGTGGTAGGGATATTGCAGGCGAAGGTACAAACGAGTTAACATCATATGCTTTAAGCCTTGAAAATTCTCTTTTTTTAGGTACTTCATACTATTTCGATATTGTAAAGTTTAGTACAAAAGAGCCTAAAATAGAAAATAACAACTCTGGTTATGTGTTCTTGGCTGGACTGAAATTAAGTTTTTAATATTGCCTCCTTCCAACACTCTTTTCTGTCATCCAAGGTAACCGTTCACAGATTTCCACTTAATTTTTCAATCTCGCTCATGGAGAGGCCAGTAAACTGACCTTACCCAGAAAAAGTGGAGAGAAAGAAAGGAGTTTTTTCGGGTAAAATAAAATTTTGGAGGATTAGAAATGGCAAGAGAATATACGGCAGAATTCAAATTGGAAGCTGTTAAGCTGGCAAATGAACAAAGAAAGGCAGGTCAAACAATTACAAAAATAGCAAAGGATTTAGGAATAAAGGGTGGTTTATTAGGAAAATGGATAAAGAAACACAACGAAAAAAAGTCGGCAGCAGATGCATTTCCAGGTAGAGGTAACATGGCTCCTTACGACAAAGAGAGGTTTGATTTACAAAACAAGAGTAACAAGGGAAAGAGACATTTTAAAAAAAGCCCTGGCCAGTCAAAAAGAGTAAAATATTTTTTTATATAGTATAGCTCTTTCCATAAAAGTCCGGATGTGATAGGATAAGGGTAGATGATGATAAGGAGGTTGAATGCCAGCAGCATATAGTTATGATTTAAGAAAAAAAGCAATGGAAGCGCTAGACGAAGGAGAAAGCAGAGAAACAGTGGCAGCAAGATTTAAGATTGGACGAACTACTTTATGGGAGTGGCAGCAAAGAAGAAAAGAAACAGGAGACTTTCAATCAAAAAAACTTGGAAATGGGGGTTACAATCACAAAATTACCGACTGGGATACCTTTGCCAAATTTGCCAGAGAACACGGAGGAAAGACTCTATCGGAAATGGCTAAACTTTGGAACAACGTTAGTATCCAAACGATCTATCGAGCCCTTAAAAAAATTGAATTTACGCGCAAAAAAAGACATATGGATACAAGGAAAGAAACGAAGAAAAACGTGCTGAATTTTTGAAAATTATAGCGACAAAAGAACCTAAAAACTTAGTGTATATAGATGAGTCTGGCATTGATAACACCGAAGACTACCCCTACGGATATTGCCAGAAAGGACAGCGGTTTTATGCCTTAAAATCTGGAAAGAAAACTCAACGAATCAGTATGGTTGCAGCCTTAAGTGGAAGAAAGATAGTTGTTCCGTTAACCTTTGAAGGCCACTGTAATATGGATGTTTTTAATGGATGGTTTGAGCAATTTTTGACACCGATCTTGGAACCTGGACAGACTGTCATTCTTGACAATGCTACTTTTCATAAGTCTGATAAGATTATCGAGCTTGCTAAAGGGGTTGGTGCAGAAATTTTGTATCTGCCGCCTTATTCTCCAGATTTCAACAAAATTGAGCATCATTGGTTTGCTATAAAAAACAGAGCCAGGAAAAACATTCCTCTATTCGAATCCTTTCGTCGTGCTGTTGATTCTGCCTTCCTATGACCTGTTCGGACTATTATGAGAAATGCTATACTTAAAAAGGGCTTGAAAGTTTTTTGGCGCAATAAGTACCTGATAGAGTTTCTGTCTCATTACACTAAATAAAACTGAAAAATTTAAACGATACTCAGTAATTTGATCTGGGTTCCAAGGCCCTTGTGCATCACATATATGAAGCGATAATATATTGCACATGACCAAGTTTGCCCAAAATTCTTGTAATACAGCCTCTCCAGAAAAATTCTCTAACTCTGCTCCTACTTTGAGTCGTTTCCTCTATGTGCCACCTTAACACATAAGCTTTGCTCCAAAGTCTCGGTCAAAAACTCTGTTTCTCAGTTGGCTAATGTCAGCACTATAACTCTTACTTTCTGTCCTTTCATTTTATTTTTTAGCTTTTCATTTTCTAATATAAAATCAAAATCTAATTCGCCAGCGTTCCCATAGCTTACTATAATTTCTTTTTTGCAAGCGAAAAATAAAATCTACTTCCAAATCATAATGCTGCTGAATGAATTTTACTGAAGACGATCATAGATAAATAATAATTTCTCTTGATTTAATAAACGCATTTGAGTGATAACTTCGGGTAATTGCTCTGCCGCCAACGTTTGTTCACCTATATTCCAAGCTGCAAGACGAGCACTGCAAATCAATGAAGTACACAAATCAACAAACAAATTGCCAATGGTGCCTGTTGTTCCATTTGGTTCAAACTCGGATACAATTTCCCCAGAGCTGGGTAATCTCATACCAGAACCATCTGCTGCAATAAGTCTATAGCCTCTCCAACTCAGGTTCATCCTGATAGGCTGTTTGGATGCTTAAATTCTTGAAAGCCTGTATGGCAAATCTTATACCTTGCTTTAGAAAAAGCTTGCTTTGAGGGTACATGTCAATGGCTCCATAAGTTCACATTCTATTCCCAAACTTTTTTTAACTAACTTTAAAATCATAGAAAATACTGTCGAAAAAGGAAGTTTTCTTGTTCGTGTAAAACTCAACACAATGGATTTTCTGAAAAGTTTTCGAGTATATTGCATTTTTAATTTGTAAGATAAGATCTTTTCCTTTTTGCATGCCTCACCTAAAAAAGACACATTTTAAACTTTTTTGTTGCAATAAAATAGAAACAAAAGTGCTGTCCCTTGCACTCTTTGGATAATTTAATGATAAAAAATTTGGAGAGAAATTTTATACACAATCTCTGACATTTTTCCTTAAGTTGACGCCATTGTGTGAACGGTTACGGTTTCCCGTCTTCACCATGCTATATAGAAAAAAGTCTGGATTCCAATTTGCATGACAATATGGAGTATCTGCTTCTTTCATCCCAGTGGGATCTTTTATTCCATTTTATTAACAGTTTGTTTTGCAGTATCAAACAATTTTAATCCTATAATCCCGAATGTAACTAAAATAAAGCATATTACTTCGAATAAATTAACTGGTTCATCAAATAGGTAAACTCCAAGTATCGAAGCTCCTATAGCGCCCACTCCAGTCCAAATTGCATAGCATACTCCGATAGGTATAGAACGTGTAGCAAGCGAAAGTAAATATGTACTAAGAGCCATGGAGAATATGCTAATTATTGATGGTACGAGATGAGTAAATCCATAACTATGCTTAAGTGTTATGACCCAGAACACTTCAATTAGTGACGATAAGAGTAAATATATCCAATTCATGCATAAATTTTTAGGTTTAAATAGAGAGCTTTAGCCCTATAGTTCCTATTACAATTAAAACGATACATAAAACTTGAGATAAATTAATATTCTCTGTGAAAGTGGTTGCACCAATTATAGTTATTCCAATTGTGCGTATTCCAGAGGAAACTGCATAGCATACTCTAATAGGTAGAAAGCATGCTGCAAGAGATAAAAAGTAAATGCTAATGATCATAATTACCAATGTTGCAATCGAAGGCACAACTTTAGTAAAACTGTTACTAAACTTTAGCGTTACAGCCCACAGTATCTCTAGAATACTAGACAGCAACAAATATAACCAGCACATTTTCGTAACATTTCAATCTTGTATTGTAACAGAAATTGTTAGTTAAAACTACACTAAAGTGCAATAGATCTCTCTTTCGGAATTGCTTTAATATCAAACTTAAAACAACATCCTAAAAAACTTTTCTACGAAATTCAATTCTTGTACGTCATTTGCTGCATAAAGTGGTGTAGTTTGTTGCTCAATACCTGGTATTTCTACAAAAACTTTGCCCACTTCTTGACCTTTTTTAATTGGTGCAGGTATCATATCTTTATATTCAATACGCACCTTAATTTGGTCATGCAATTTGCGGTTGTAAGTTATGGTAACATCGTTTGCAACTGTGACAGGCACTTTTCTATCTTTTCCATAGAGAACATTTACTTCCTCAACTACGCTGTCTTTAACGAATATTTTCTTAGTGTTAAAATGATTTAAGGAGTATTGTATCAATCTTTTTGCTTCTTCTATTCGCTCTTTCTCAGTGTTTAAACCATTTACGACAGCAAAAATTCTCCTATCATTTCGTTTTGCAGATGCTACAATGCCGTAACCACCAGCATTTGTATAACCGGTTTTTAAGCCATCAACCCCAATATCGTGAAAAAGTAGAAGATTTTTATTCTTTTGTACAATTTCATTATATGTCAAATATTGTTCGGAAAATAAATCATAATATTCAGGAAAATCGGTGAAAATCCTTTTTGCCAGCATTACCAAGTCTTTTGCGTTCATAAAATGATCTTCATCTGGCCACCCGCTTGAGTTGACAAAATGACTGTCATTCAGATTCAAATTTTGTGCAACTTCATTCATTTCAGCCACAAAATTCTCTTCTGATCCTGCAATGCCCTCGGCTAGTGTTATGCAGGCATCATTGCCTGAGACTATTGTAATTCCTTCAAGTAATTCCCTCACCGTAACGGATTGACCTTCTTTCAAAAACATAGAAGAGCCTCTCCTTTCCCACGCTTTTCTACTTACTCGAAATTTATCCTCCATGTGTATTATTCCAGCTTTTAGATAATCGAAGGCTATATATAAAGTCATTAGCTTGCTCATTGAAGATGGGGCCATTTTTTCATCGGAATTATGGTCAAAAATGAACGAGTCTGAAGCTAAATCTAAGACTATTGCTTGCTTTGCTTTGGTTCTAAACTGGTATGAGTATGAAGAAAAAGGAAGTATAAAAACTAATAGCAAAATTATCAATCTGCTTAACATATCTATAATTTTAAATTTATAGTGTACTAATTAATAGTATAATTTTACAGGGGCATTTCAATAGATCTCTTACATAAAAATTCCTTGACACCCTTCGCCAGCCCCCTTATCATGGTACTGGGGGTATTCATTTATCTTCAATCTGTGCAGATTAAACGACAACAGTATTACGTAATTGGCGTCTTATTTTTAATTTTTTGCACTATGAGCACCTTATGTCTTCACAACATTTCTAGGTTTTTACCTATATAAGCTGAAACGCGCTTATAAAGCGTTTAAGACAGTATAGAACGCCAATTTGCAGGATTAGAGAGTGACAACTAGCTAACACGGGATATCTTTTGTCTTTTTTTCTGCTTAGTAAATTTCTTAAATATTTATGACTAAAGGTTAGTTGCATTAAAAAGCAGCTGAGTCGCGGTTATTAGACGTTTAAAATATAAAAAAACGCCAATGTTTTTAAATAGATATTAATCGGGGCTTCTTTTGCCTTTTTTTTCATTTGGTAAATTTCTTAAATATTTATAACTAAACGACAACCGTCATCCCGCTACGTGTTAGCGGGATCTATGTTAAGGTATGGCGGTTAAATAAGGGATCTATGTTAAGAGATACCGCGAATGAATCGCGGTATGACGGTTCGCGGCGGGATTCCAGTGTCTGGGCACTGGGATGACAGGAAAAGGGGCTACTTGGATTACAGCAGATCACCTCTTCACAAAAATTTTATCAGTAATACGCATATCAATAATACTCCAATCGCTGAAAGTAAAATCAGTTGTATTTTGCAAGTGGTTTAAATATTCCCATGCACTATAAGGGTTATCTTCAGGCAGTTTTACTGTGGAATCGTTATCAAGTATGATATTCCATCTTCTATTCCCTATATAAGCAAAAGAAGAAATGTGGTCACTTAATTGAGTTTTACTCTCTAACACATCTCTAACAAATTCTAGGTTTGATAACGAGTTTTGTCCTGTAATTACAACAAGATCATCTACTGGATAGTCATCTACGATCACTTTGCCTTCGAAATCAATTACCGAGGTTTTGTTATTATCTTTCCAGAGAGCAAACGGTTTATGCTCATCTATATTAATGCGTAGAGTATTGGGCAAAATTCTGTGAACTCTTACGTGTTTTATCCACCTGCTTACGGATTGTATGTTACCGGCAAGTTTTGAAAGTGATATATACAGGATAGGTTGCGTTCTATCTGTCAAACTTAGAATATCCTTTTTGTTTGTAAATTTATTGCCGCTCACGACTACTTCGTCGATTGAAAATCCACTACTGAGTAATAAACTAGATAGGCAGTCATTATACCAAGTAAAGTAGTAATTAAATCGATTTATTATTTTATCAAGTGAGCTGTAAAGTATTAGCGTAAGAAAAAGTGCTGTGATAATAACCAAGGCACACTTACGCAAAAAACTCCTTTGGCTTCTAGTAATACTGCTCAACATGACTTAAATCCCTAATATTTTTGTGCTGCAAACTATCTTCAATAATAATTTTAACTAATTCATTAAAATTGATTCCTTTTGCCAATTTTGCAATTTCTGGCACTAACGATAACTCAGTAAAGCCAGGATGTGTATTAATCTCAAGCATTTTTAAAGTGTTATTCTTGGGATTATAACGAAAGTCTGAGCGGGAAATAGTTTTGCATCCTAAAAATTGATGAACTTTCAGTGCGTGTTCCAAGGTCATTTTATATATATTGTCAGGAATTTCAGCAGGAAATATATGTTCTGCAAATCCATCTGTATACTTTGCTTCATAATCATAGAATTTATTTTTTGGTCGTATTTCCATAGTGCCAATTGCTTCATCCAGCAATACAGCAGTATGTAACTCTATGCTCGGTATGTATTCTTCTACGATCATCAAATCTCTTGTCATAGAAGTAGCTCCTTCCTTGTCATCCAAGTAGCCAGATACTGTTTTTTTTTCCTGGTCACGCGCTGGAATGACATCAAATTTCAGTTTTAAATAATCCTCATGTGAGGAAACAATATGTACTCCGATGCTAGAGCCTTCATTAATTGGTTTTAAGACGTACGGATAATCAATTTTAATATTATTTTTTAGTAGATCTTCTCGGCTAATTACATAACCTTTTGGAGTATCAATACTAAGGGACCAAAATATATGCTTTGACATTGCCTTGTTCATAGCAACAGCAGAAGCCATAACTCCTGAGTGTGTATATTTTATACCTAAGATTTCCAATAAACCTTGAATGCAGCCATCTTCACCATAAGGTCCATGCAGAGCGATAAAAGCAAGGCCCGGATTAATTTTTTTAAGCTTTTCAGCAATGTTGCTGTCAACATCTATTTCTATTGCATTATATGAAAGGCTATCAAGTGCCTTCTTTACTGCTCTTCCACTCATAAGTGATATTTCTCTCTCACAAGAAAATCCACCACTTAAAATTGCTATAGTTGGAACCATGGGCACTCTTAGAAGAACCTTATTAATTATAACTACATATATGAACCTTGTAAACAGAAGGGAAAGTTAGCTTGGAGGTTTATAATCTACTGCCACTGTCTTTGCAATTTTATCATGAAGAAACTGCTTGCGTTGGTCAAATATTGCACATATGAAAATTAGTATTGTGGTCATAAAGATTAAGCCTAATAAAGGATCAAACCACCATTCAGAGGTATACTTATCAAAAAATTTCCTTCTCGTGATGAATATGGGGAAGCAAATAACTTCAAATGAAATATGCCTAACTATTGCTTGCACTAGAGTAACATTTTCAAGTGTATTTGCATCTTTGATATTAATACCGCATAACAATTGTCCTGGAGTACCACCAAATCTTCTTATCATGAATACTCCGAATACTATCGATAGCAAAAAAGATAAGCAAATACGTATAATTAATAATTTAGGTCTAGCAATGTGAAAAACCACTCTTACAAGAATCAAACAGAATAAAGGAATTCCCTTAATAATAAGACTGTCAATAATATGCGCTAACACACCCTAGTTATTCCCACATATACATAGTTTAATTTTGGGTAGCATGCTTCAGACCTATAATCCATTACTACTGTTTTTGTAATTTTGTCGTAGAAAAGCTGCTTGCGCTTATCAAATATTGCAAACATTAGAACCAATATTGGTAAAATAAAAAACCACTCAGAAATGTAGGTGGGTACCCACAAAAGTGCCTTGAGAGTGCTTCTCATCACTACTTGCATTAAAGCAGCGTTTTTAAGTGTGTTTGCATCTTTTATGTATATACCAAGTAGCAACTTTCCTGGAGTCCACCCAAGTCTTGTTATCATTAATACTTCCAATGCTATATATACTAAATCTTCTAAGAAACTCCTAAGAACCTTCTTCATCTATCGGCTCCTCTTTCATTAGTATATAACCAAATTCCTTTGCTTTTTTAGTCAAATTTTTGACTACTCTCTCTTTGTAGAGTGTTTCATAATAGTTCATTCCTTTTTCTACATATTCTTGTCCATATTTTAGCATATTATAAAAAATACATGCTAATTTCCTTGCTGTAGCAGTGATCGCTTTTGGTATCCCTAGTCGCTTCTTTAACCTCCTGCAGTATGCACCAAGTGCAGTGTTGCTTCTTGATACACAATGAGCAGCAAGTCGCAAGGCAGTTGCAGCACGATTAACAACTTTACGAGTTCTTGTTCCAATAATTTTCCCTCCTGTAATTTTATTAGCAGGACTTAATCCGAGCCAGGAAGAAAAATGCTTTTCTGTCCTCCATTTATTGTGATTTATACCTGTTTCTGAAATGATAGCCTGTATACTTAATACATCAAGTCCTGGAACTCTAGTAAAATCCATCCCCGTTATTCGATATAAATCTTCATCTACGGCAAAATCTGGACTATTCTTCTGTTTTCTCTTTCGTGTCTTATTCAATGCCCTGTTCTCATTCGACTTTGTTTCAAATGTTTTATAGTAATTTTCTATACTTTTATCACATCCCGTTATTTGCTCTTGAAAAAAAGTATATGCTGCATATTCTTGTTTTAGCACAAACAAGTGTTCCTCTCTATAATCACCAGCTAACGCTTTTGCTATAGTAGACTGATCATTTTTTATTCGTGCATCCCTGAATTTAGCCAATTTCTCAGGATCTCTTTCGCCTTCAATTATAGCTTCAATGATTTTCATACCAGTTATCCCAGTAATATGACTAATAACCTTGTGTAATTGAATATTCATTTGAATTAGCGCTTTTTGCATACGTTGAGTATGTTTAGCTGCATTTTCAATTAGATTAGCACGTTGTCTAACGTAACTACGCAGTACACACATTTGATTATCCGGTCTAAATGATCCTTGAAGCAGTCCATAGCTGTGCAATTGTTGCAGCCATTGACAATCTTGAACATCAGACTTTCTACCAGGCACATTTTTGACATGTCGCGCATTTACTAATTTTACTTCAAATTTATGTGATTCTAATATTTGAAATAAGGGAATCCAATATACTCCAGTTGACTCCATGGCTACAGTTCTAACCTGACACTTTTTTAACCACTTTGCTAAGTTGTGTAGATCTACTGTAAAGCACCCAAATTTTTGGATACGTTGTTCATCTCTTCCTTCAGGTACACATACATAATGTACAGTCGAGCCAATATCAATCCCTGCTGCATCAAGGTTTATTGTTTTTAATTTACTTTTTGCTTCTGCCATATAAAATCCCTCCTATATTATTATGATAAGAAGCACTTCAGCTTGGGACGGTTAGGTTATACAATCTTCTAAACGAGGTAGCCCAAAAAGAACTCCATCAATGGTTTTACCATTTCCCCCAAAACCATGCTTTCAAACGGGCATTTATAGCACCATTGATTGTTTCGGTTATAGCTGCAGAAGCGCTTCTTCATAACACTATACCCAAAGAACATAAAGTAAAGAGGGAGTTTCTTTTTGGTTTTACAGATTTTATCTGTTCTGGGCTTTCAATAATATATCTAAATCTTCTAATATTTCATATCGCTCTGATATAAGGTCACTATTAGTGTCAATATCAGGAAAGACATAATTAAAAACATCGGCAAGGGGCTCTCCTGATAATATGAATAAAATTAATAAATAAAATAATGAATAACAGACTAGGAATATAATTTGGTCAACTATATAAGCTGCAGCACGCTTAGTTATTCCCGCATATTTTACTTTAATATCCATTTTATACCCCATATGATCCGTCTAATGTACCTATTAACAGTTAAATAGCAGTAAAATTGCTGTATTACTATTTGTATTCTCAAGTAAACTAGTTATGCTATCAAGGACATAAACAATACAGCCACTTTCAGCAATGCAAAACAATAATTGTGAGATACAAGAGAAATTTTCTTTTTCCTTCAGTAGCATTATTCTAAATTTTCGTCAAAATAAGCTGTTTTATCCTTTTTTTCCTTATACTCTTCTGCAGTATAGAGAGGTTGTTTTTTAGCTGTGATATTTGGCCACTTTTGTGAGTATTCTACATTTATATCGTAAAATAACTTGAAAGTTTTTTGTTCGCTGCTCAGCAACTCTTCATCTAGTTCTAAAATATCTTTTATGGAATCATCAGTTACAATTGCATCTACTGGACACTCAGGTATGCACACTCCGCAATCAATACATTCATCTGGGTTAATCACGAGCATGTTTTTACCTTCATAGAAGCAGTCAACGGGACATACTTCCACACAGTCCGTATATTTACATTTTATGCATTTATCTGTAACAAAATGCGTCATAAAACACTGTATATTTGTATTATCTTGGGTACACTAAATTGATAAGAAATTCAAGTCTTTTATGAAGATAAATAAATTGAACAACAAAGAATTAGAAGTATGGTTAAGCTTGGCTAGAACTATAGGACCAATAAAGTTTTTTAGTATACTAAGAACACATGGATCGCTAGATGAGGTGTTGAAATATCTCAATAGGGTGGCTAATAATAAGGTGTATGGCATTCAAGATGCACGAGAAGAAATCAATAATGCAGAAAGAATTGGAGCTAAAATTATACCCGCATGTGACCCAGATTACCCTGATCTTTTAAGAAATATCTCTAATTGTCCTCCTGTAATAACTGCACTTGGTGATATATCATTATTAAGCCGTGAGATAATTGCAATAATCGGTGGGCGTAACTCTTCAATGAATGGAAGAAATTTTGCCAATAAGTTGGCACTTGATTTAAGCGAAGCTGGTTTTGTTATCGTTTCTGGACTTGCAAAAGGAATCGATACTGCAGCAAACAGTGTAATATACAAAAATCATCCCACTATTGCTGTTACAGCAAGCGGAATTGATGTGGTGTATCCAAAAGAGAATTTTGATCTATACAAAAAAATCACTGGGAACGGTGGGTTAGTAATTACTGAGCTTCCATTTGCTACTAAACCAAAGCCTCAATATTTTCCTCAGAGGAATCGAATTATATCTGGTCTATCGCTGGGTGTTGCAGTGATTGAAGCATCAAAACGTTCTGGCTCTCTAATAACAGCAGATTTTGCTTTAAATCAAGGGAGAGAGGTGTTTGCAGTTTCTGGTTTCCCTTTAGATTCACGCTGTAGTGGTAGTAATTATTTAATTAAAAACGGTGCTAAGCTTATCGAATCCGCTGATGACATAATAGAGAGTATTAGGTTTAGTTTACCTCCGCAGCAAAAAAACCTATTTGATGTTGAGCACCATTTTGTTAACCAAAAACAAGAAAAATTACAACAGGCAAAATCTGTTATAGTTGATCATATTAACTCTGTACCTGTTGACATAGATGAACTTATACTAGCAAGCGGACTTTCTACCAACATAGCTCTAATGGCTCTTTTAGAACTAGAGTTGGAAAACAAAATAGAGCGTTCACCGGGGAATAAAATATCGTTAATTTTCTAGATTACTTTAGCTATACTAGATGCTCGTACAGACATATGCTTGACACTGAAATGATGCCATTTGTTATAGGATTCTTAGTTGCTGATTTTAGAATTGATAAGAGAAAACTTTTTTTCAACTTGTTGTATAATTTTATAAAAGTGATCGAAATCTAAGCTTGCACTGCCAATTAAAACTCCTGATAAATTTGAGATACTGAGCAAATTTTCTATATTTTCTGAACTGACTGAACCACCATATATAATGTGTTTTTTACTAGTACACAATTTTATTACCTCTATCACCTTAGCAATTGCATCATTATTTGGCACATGACCTGTGCCTATTGCCCATATTGGCTCATATGCTACGGTATATTCACCGTGTGTTGGCAAACGGTTTTTGCATTGATATTCTATTACTTCTTTTGTTTTTTCATTCTTATAATCTTCTGAATTTTCACCCACACAGATAATTGGGTGTAAGCCTGATTCTATTGCTATTTCCGACTTAAGTTTTATTTCACTATCTTTTTCATTAGCCCTTTCAGAATGCCCAAGTATTACGTAAGTACACCCTAGTTCTTTTAACATTTCTGCACTAATTTCACCTGTGTAAGAACCGAACTTTTTATGATGGCAATTCTGTGCTCCTATATTAATATTATTGTTCAACTCTATACTGCTTGGAAATGATGTAAAAGGAGGGCAAATCACTAGCTTAGAGGTAATTTCGTTGCTCTTGTTGTTAAGTTTGCCTATAAAGTCAACAAATGAAGAACGCATTCCATTCATTTTCCAATTTGCTACTATTAAAAAGGACATCAACTTTACTTATATGGGCGAGAGTGCCGGCTGTCGGACTTGAACTGACAACCTACTGATTACAAGTCAGTTGCTCTACCAATTGAGCTAAGCCGGCGTTAAACACATTAATAATATACAATTATCAATGAATTTTCGTCAACTAATTTTTAAAATACTGTATAATGAAAATAATATGAAAAAATTTTTACTGAAGCCAAAAAAGAGTCTAGGGCAAAATTTTATTTTATCGAGTGAGATAACAAAAAAAATCGTCGCTTTAGCTGATAGTCTGGAAAATTTTAATGTCATTGAAATTGGTCCTGGATATGGTGCATTAACAAGAGAAATATTGGTGCATAATCCAAAGTCTCTACTTTCTATAGAAAAAGATAGAGATTTAGTAAAACACCATGACCAACTGCTAAATGAGCATCAAGGAAAGTATAGAATTATAGAAGCGGATGCACTGCATGTTACAGAAGAAGAGCTGATAGAGCGCCCAGTTAAAGTTATTGCTAACTTGCCTTACAATATCTCGGTAGTGTTATTTTTAAAGTGGTTAAATAATATAAAATTTTTTACGAACTTGACATTAATGTTTCAAAAAGAGGTAGCAGATCGCATTACGGCAAGACCCAATTCTAAAGATTATGGTTCCTTATCAGTGCTAAGCCAATTACTATGCGATATAAAAAAGGAATTTGATATTGAACCTAAAGAGTTTTTTCCAAGACCAAAAATACATTCTTCAGTAATTACAGTAAATCCTTTGCCTACCCCAAAGTTTGTAGTAAACTTGGAAACCTTAATAAAATTAACACGTGCTGTTTTTGCTCAAAGAAGAAAGATGCTGAGAAATAGCTTGCAAAATATAACGAACCACGCTGAAACTGTCCTTGAAAACGCTAAATTGAGCGGAAACCAGCGTCCAGAAAACTTAACTATTGAGCAGTTTTGTTTGCTGGCAAATAATGTAGAATGCTTATTTTGCAATAAAATGTATTAGCAACTATATAGCTTTTCTATCTCCTAAAAACAGTTAGAGCTATACAATTAAAGGCTCCTAGCTAATTTTGCCTATTGCAATTTAATTAATTGGCGTATAAGCTTTAAATAAAGCCTATGAAAAAAATGGAAGCTTGTTATTCGTTTGACGATATACTTCTTTTGCCAGCCTATTCTAATATATTGCCTTGCGATGCAGATACAAAAACTTATTTAACAAATAGTATAGAACTAAATATCCCTCTCATATCCTCTGCAATGGATACTGTTACTGAATCGGGCTTTGCAATAGCTATTGCCCAACATGGAGGGATAGGTTGCATACATAAGAATTTATCAATAGATGAACAAGTTTTAGAAGTAAGAAGGGTGAAAAAATATGAAAGTTGGATCGTGTATAACCCAATTACGATTTCACCGGATAAAACAGTTGCGGAAGCAATTTCATTAATGAGAGAGCACAATTATTCTGGCATTCCTGTAGTCGATCAACGCAAGTTAGTTGGAATTTTAACTAACCGAGATGTGAGATTTATTGAAGACCAGAACATGAATGTAAAAGTTTCCGAAGTGATGACAAAAGATAAGTTAGTGACAGTGCGGGAGCAGGGAGTGAATAGTGCCTCAGCAATGAAATTGTTGCATGAAAATAGAATAGAAAAGCTTTTGGTTGTAGATGAAAATTCTTGTTGTATAGGTTTAATTACGGTTAAAGACATTGAAAAATACAATAGATACCCAAATTCATGTAAAGACAGTAAAGGGCGTCTCAGAGTTGCCGCTGCAATTGGCACTGGTAAAAAAGATGGTATAGACAGATGTGAAGCTTTGATCGGAGAAGAAGTTGATGTAGTTGTTGTGGATACTGCTCACGGTCATTCCGAAAACGTTATCAATACCATTAGGGAAATAAAAAAGATGTATCCTAATACGCAATTAATTGGCGGAAACATTGCAACAAAGGAGGCTGCTGAAGCGTTGATTGATGCGGGTGTTGATGCAGTGAAGGTTGGAATAGGACCAGGATCAATCTGTACAACCAGAATAGTTACAGGTGTTGGTGTGCCACAATTCTCTGCAATCAAGAATGTTGCAGAGGCGTGTAGAGCAAGAAACGTCAGACTAATTGCTGATGGTGGGGTAAAATACTCAGGAGATGTTGCAAAAGCTATTGCAGCTGGTGCTGACTCTGTGATGATTGGTTCGATTTTTGCTGGCACTGACGAAAGCCCAGGTGAGATTATTATGTATAAGAGCAGAGCATATAAAGGCTATCGAGGAATGGGATCTATTAGTGCAATGAAACGAGGTTCAGCTAGCCGTTATTTTCAAGATAAAGATTCAAAACTCAAATTAGTTCCACAAGGAGTGGAAGGAAGAGTTCCATTCAAAGGTCCAGCTTCAGGAGTAATCCATCAATTGATTGGCGGATTGCAAGCTGCAATGGGGTATACTGGTAATAGGAATATAGAAGAGATGAAAAAAAATTGTAAATTTGTTACTATTACTGCATCAGGATTAAGAGAGAGTCACGCTCATGATATAGTCATTACACAAGAAGCTCCAAATTATGCTTATCAAACGTCCAATTTGTCAACCGATTCGGAGTAGTCCAGAAAAAGTAGAGAGAAAGTTAAAACGTTTTTGGAGTAAAATAAAACGTTTTTTCAAAATATGACAAATAGAAGAGAATATACAGCAGAATTCAAATTAGAAGCTGTTAAGCTGGTTAAAGAAACAGGTCAAGCAAGTACAAAAATAGCAAAAGATCTAGGTATAGATGGCAGTATGTTAAGTAAGCATCGAACAGACGAAATCTGTCAAATCAGAAAGAAACACACAAATTTAAGTTTTTAGTAGTTTTCAAGTATAGTTGTACAGGGAGCGCCTTTGCAGTTATGACCGACATTTTCAATGGTGCCTAAGTGCCCGTATGCAAGCATGGTTTTGGAAGGAACGGTCAAATCATTGATGGAGTCATTTAGACTACCTCGGTTAGGAGATTGTACTATCAACCGTTCCAAGCTGAAGCGTTTCCCTATTACAAATTATATGTAGGAGTTACCATGAAAAAAGCAAAAAGTAAATTAGAAATAGTGAATCCTAATGCAGCAGGAATAGACATTGGTTCAGCTGTACACTATGTGTGTGTACCTGAAGGAAGAGATGAACAACGCGTTCAGAAATTTGGCTGCTTTACTGAAGACCTTCATAACTTAGCACAGTGGTTGAAAAAGTGTAAAGTTACAACAGTAGCTATGGAATCAACAGGAGTATATTGGATTCCTTTATTTCAAATACTTAAGTCATACAAATTCGAGGTAAGATTGGTAAATGCACGGCATGTAAAGAATGTACCTGGTAGGAAGTCTGACGTTCAAGATTGCCAATGGCTCCAACAACTGCATAGCTACGGACTGCTTCATGGATCGTTTAGGCCAGATAATCAGATGTGTGTATTGCGCAGTTACGTGCGGCAACGCAAAAATCTCACTGAAAGTGCATCTACACATATTCTGCGTATGCAGAAGGCATTAATTCAAATGAATATACAATTACACAAGGTTATTAGTCATATTACTGGGATAACTGGTATGAAAATCATTGAAGCTATAATTGAAGGCGAAAGAGATTCTGAAAAATTGGCAGAATTCAGGGACGTGCGAATGAAAAATGATCAGTCTACTATTGCAAAAGCGTTAGCTGGTGACTATAGAGAGGAACACTTATTCACGCTAAAGCAAGAATTTGAACTATATAATATTTATCAAGAAAAAATAGCAGAATGTGATAGAAATATTGAAGCCTATTATAAAACGTTTGAAACAAAGTCTTGTGAAAGCAAACAGCTAAGTAAGCAAAAGAATAAAAATAGCAAAAGTAAGCCAAGCTTTGCTTTGTATGAGGAACTGCACCGAATAACTGGTATGGATTTCACTAAAATTCCTGGATTTGATGTATTAAGTATACAAACCATAATTTCAGAAGTTGGTATAAACCATAGTAAATGGCCAACAGAAAAGCACTTTTCATCGTGGTTGGGACTCAGTCCTGCTAATAAAGTTACAGGGGAAAAAGTGTTTAACACAAGAACACGTAAAGTCATTAACCGTGCTGCAAATGCTTTGCGAATAGCTGCTCATTCTGTAGGAAATAGTAAAAGTGCGTTGGGTGCATACTACAGAAGATTGAAAAAACGACTAGGAGCACCAAAAGCAATAACAGCTACTGCAAGAAAAATGGCATGCATATTTTATAGTATGCTCAAATACGGACAGGAATATGTAGAAAAAGGAATGGAATACTATGAAACACGCTATAAAGATAGAACTGTAAAAAATTTGATCAAAAAAGCGAGCGAATTTGGCTACATATTAGTTCAACAAGAAGAGTTAGTTGAGTGAGTTTCTTAGGAGAAGTTTAATACTCATAGTTTCAAGCATATACTGAAATATTTCATTAGCTATAGCAACATCTTGGCGTGGGGCTTTGCCGTGTTCTATAAACACAGAGATTGCATAGCGCGGGTTATGGTAAGGGCCATAGGCGATAAATAACTTATGACTTTCGCCCTTAGAGTTTATCTCTGGTGTACCGGTTTTACCGGCAATTTGTATACCGCTTAGCCCTTTCTTATAGGTTCCAGTTTTAGAATTCACCACATCAAACATAGCTTTTCGAACTATGCTAAGATGCTCACAATCCACATCAATATCGGGAAAATCTTGTATCGTTTCATTCATCTTAATGCGGGGAATTACCTCTTTTCCTGTTGCAATCCTCGCTGCAAGAACTGCAAGCTGTAGTGGTGTTGTAAGCATATACCCTTGTCCTATAACTAAGTTGATAGTGTCACCTAAATACCACTGCGAATATAGCTTTCGTGTACGCCAATCTCTATCTGGCAACAACCCTGGAGCTTCTTCTTTAAACGTTCCAATCAGTGGCCCACTTCCAATACCAAATTTTCTGGCCATTTCTACTAGAGAGTCTACACTTATTTTTTTCCCTATATTATAAAAGTAAGTGTTGCATGATAATGCCATTGCCTCATTTAAAGATACATACCCATGGACTTTGCTTTTCAGACAACGAAATTTCCGCTCACCTATTTTCATATAGCCCTTGCACGAGAATTTCTCTTCTGGTGTTATTATCCCGTCTTTTAAACCCGCAAGCGCAACTATTACTTTAAATATTGAACCAGGTGGAATTTGATATGATAACGCACGATTCACAAGCGGTAATGAAGGAGCATTCAAGTTTTCCCAAGTCTCATTTGATAGCCTGCTAGCAAAAAGATTATTATCGTAAGAAGGTGAATTATATAATGCTAAAATTTCTCCATTATTTACATCAATTACCACTGCGGAGCCTTGGTGATCTTTAAATACCTCTGCGGTTTTCTCTTGCAGATTAATATCAATTGTCAGTTGTACATCTTGTCCGTCTTGTTGTGGTATGCTTGATAATTCTTTTATGACGCGTTTTTTAGAATTTATTTCCTGCTCAGATTTTCCTGACTTGCCTTTCAATATATGATCATATGTATATTCAATACCGCTGATTCCTACTTCGCTTATGCCTTGCTGTCTTTTTGTATATCCGATTACATGAGAACACATTGAACCAAACGGGTAATAACGTTTATAAAGAGCAGTTATTTTTTCTGACGATTTTGCTATTTTAGACTCTACTTCTGATAATGTCTGCAAATCAACTTCCTTACCAGAACCATCAAACAAAACAACATACGAAATTTTGTTTACCGCAAGTTCAATGCTATTCCTATCTAAAATTTTGCCCCGCTTAGGCATAATAGTAGCAACTCTTATTCTATTACTATTAGATAGTGCTTCGTACTTTTGTCTGTTTCGTATTTGTAAATTATATAACCTGCAACTAAAAACCGCGGAAATGGTAAGCTGAATACCACCTAATATGAATGCTCTGCGGTTAAAGACTTTGTTTTTTGTCCACATAACATTCCTTCAAAACACACTTTTTTCCCCTCTTTTATTGTTACACTTCTGGCTTTTACCGTATTACAAACCCTTTTTTCCCACTCACTTAAGGTCACAAACTTATAACCTGATTTTTTTAGTATTTTAATAATATGAGGTAAAGCTTCAATTGTGTTTGACCTGTTATTGTGATCATGAAACAGTATAACTGCTCCATTATGTACATTACTTAAAACTCTTTCAACTAAAGTTTCTGGCTTATCACCTTGCCAATCTAGCGAATCAACTGTCCATAATATTGAATACATATTTAATTGATCAGTATTTTCAATCAGATTATCGTCATAACATCCATATGGCGGACGAAACCATTTTACATCTTGTTTTATTGCATTTTTAATTGCTGTATTTGTCTTTTCCAATTCTTGCAATTGTTCCTCACTTGAAAGTGATGTCAACTTCCTATGCGACCAAGAGTGATTGCCTAACTCATGACCTGATTCATGAACTTTCTTTACTATTTCAGACGTTTTTTCATTTATACGTTCACCAAGCACAAAAAATGTTGCTTTTGCTTCATAGCTTTCCAGAACATTAATAATATCGTTTACTCTATTGTTAGACGGTCCATCATCAAACGTAAGCGCAACAAACTTATCGTCGTTATTCAATAATTTTTTTATATTACTTAAATTTCTATATGATAGATCTAGATTACAACTGAGCCCACAGTATGGTAAATTAAAATTACAATCACTACAAAAAGCCGTACTTGAATATAGTAAGGAAAAAGTGATTATCCTTATAAACATTTGTAATCAGCAAAGTGATAGAATACTACACTTTTTTGCTAAGTTAAGCCATCTTTAATTGCTGTAGCCTTTACTTCATCGCTTCTTTAATATATTGTATTAACAATTTTATATAATATATTATGATTGCAAATATAAATACCGTTGCGCTTCAGGGAATTAGCACAGTAAATGTCAATGCACAAATTCATATGGCAAATGGTATTCCAGCTTTTAATATTGTTGGCTTGCCGGATAAAACTGTTGCAGAATCCAGAGAGCGCATCAGAGCAGCGTTAAATTCAATCAATCTACTACTACCTCCAAAAAGAATTACAGTTAATCTCTCCCCTGCGGATTTGCTGAAAGAAGGCAGTCATTATGACTTGGCTATTGCTATTGGACTACTTGTTGTAATGAATGTGATACCAGTTGAAAAAGTTCAGTCTTATATAATCATGGGTGAACTGGCTCTTGATAGCAGAGTTATTCCAGTTTCAGGTGTGCTGCCAACAGCAATTAATGCAAAAAAGGACAATAAAGGAGTAATTTGCCCGAGAGGAAATGGTGTAGAAGCTGTATGGGTGAAGAATGTTTCAATTCTGGCTATAGAGAAATTAACTGATATTATCAGACACTTTAAGGGTGAGCAATTAATTCAGCCAGTAATTTTTAATTATAGTGATGCACCCAAAGAAAAAAGATTGGTTCCCGATATGAAGGATATCAAAGGCCAAGTTGTTGCAAAAAGAGCAGCTGAAATTGCAGCAGCAGGTGGGCATAATATGCTTCTTGTTGGCCCTCCTGGTACTGGAAAATCAATGCTTGCTAAGCGCTTTATAGGATTGCTGCCTGATTTAACCGAACAGGAGATGATTGATGTTGGCAGCATAACAAAAACTGGTAATGAAATATTCAAAGTAACTCGTCCCTTTCGTGAACCTCATCATTCATGCTCTATGCCAGCGATGATAGGGGGAGGAAAGAATGCAAAACCTGGAGAAATTACCATGGCTCACAATGGCGTGTTATTCCTTGATGAGTTGCCAGAATTTCCAAGACTTGTGCTTGATTCTCTGCGCCAACCACTTGAAGATAGAAAAGTTACCGTTGCAAGGGCAAATGCTCACATAACCTACCCTGCAAATTTTCAACTGATTGCTGCAATGAACCCTTGCAGGTGCGGTTATTTAGGTGATGCAAGCAGATCGTGCAACAAAGCTCCAAAGTGCGGCACAGATTACAAAAACAAAATATCAGGCCCATTGCTTGATAGAATAGACATATGCATTGAAATGCCAAACGTTAGCATACTCTCTCCTGAAATCTCTGTGGAGGGAGAAAGTACTAAAATCATAAGAGAAAGAGTGATAGCAGCAAGAAAAGTTCAAACTGAGCGCTATAGTGAATTAAATATTCGTTGCAATTCAGAAGTAAGCGGTGAAGCATTTAATAAATTTACTGAACCAGATCAGGCAGGGTTAGAATTGCTAAAATACGTACTGAAAGAAAATTACATTTCCAATCGAGGCTACACACGCGTATTAAAAGTTGCAAGAACTATTGCAGATCTTGCAAAAAGTGAAGAAGTAAAAAGAGCACACATTGCTGAAGCGCTCAATTACAGAATAAAGGTATATTAAAAAATTAGTTTACTTGACAGGCAATTTTTTTTACTATATGCTTCCTTAATGAAATTTTAGCATTCTATTTAAGGAGTAGAGTTATGGCATTAACAAATTATGAGTATAGAAAAGGGGATGGCATTTTTCATGCTATTTCAGAAGGATATATACGAGCTGAAAAATACTGGGGAATTCCTGGTGCTGCTGGTGGAGCTGGTCAGTACGCTATGCATAATAAAGGGAGAACAGCATTATTTCCGCTTGCAGTTGCAAGTGTTGTCTTTACAGCAATGCATATGAAAGCAGGCTTTGTTAGTGCAGCAGAAGCTTCTGGGTTTCTTGCTAAGACTGCCAGTTACTTTGTTGGAACAAATCAAGCAATAGCTGCTTCATTACCTGGATTTATCGGAACAGGTGTTGCTGGTCAGATAGTTGCGGGTGCCATAATGGCAATTGCTGCAGCTGCTGTTCTTTATGGAACATATCAAATTGCCTCAAAATTAAAAGATGTTGCGGTTGAAGCATTGAAAGGGGAAGAGAAAGATAAGGGAGCTAATGATCTTTAACAAAATAAAAAGGGATAGGTTTCTGTCCCTTTTTATAAACGTTTTCTATTTTTTGCATCGGTTAAGTGATGTCATCTAAGAATCTAGTTATTATAATTAACGGCACTTATTAGTATAAATGTTAAGAATAAGTAAATCCCGTTTACTGTTTACGCCTATAGAAGTGAAAAGTATTTGCATATTATTAAAAAAGCGGTAACTTATTATCAAGTGAATTCGCTAAATTTGAGTAATTTAAATGTCTATTGATCTTAGTCTGCCGGAGTTACCTATATTGCACCCAAGGATTACCGTTGTGGGAGTGGGTGGTGCTGGTGGAAATGCTGTGAATAACATGATCCAATCTAATTTGCAAGGAGTGAATTTTGTTGTCGCAAATACCGATGCTCAAGCACTAGAAAAGTCGTTATGTGATAAAAAAATTCAGCTTGGCATTAATTTAACTAAGGGGCTTGGTGCTGGTGCTTTGCCTGATGTTGGCAAAGGTGCAGCAGAAGAGTCAATTGATGAGATTATGGAGCATATAAAAGATAGTCATATGCTTTTCATCACAGCAGGAATGGGCGGTGGTACTGGAACCGGTGCAGCACCGGTAATTGCAAAAGCAGCCAGAGAAGCAAGAGCCGCAGTTAAGGATAGAGCGCCAAAAGAAAAAAAGATATTGACTGTTGGAGTTGTAACTAAACCGTTCGGTTTTGAAGGTGTGCGCCGTATGCGCATTGCAGAGCTTGGACTTGAAGAACTGCAAAAATACGTGGATACACTTATTGTCATTCCAAATCAGAATTTATTTAGAATTGCAAATGAAAAAACTACATTTTCTGATGCATTTAAACTTGCTGATAATGTTCTGCACATTGGCATCAGAGGAGTAACTGACTTGATGGTCATGCCAGGGCTTATCAATCTTGACTTCGCTGATATAGAAACAGTAATGAGCGAGATGGGCAAAGCGATGATCGGCACCGGAGAGGCAGAAGGAGAAGATAGAGCAATTAGTGCTGCAGAGGCTGCAATATCTAATCCATTGCTTGATAATGTATCAATGAAAGGTGCGCAAGGAATATTAATTAACATTACTGGTGGCGGAGATATGACTCTGTTTGAAGTTGATGCTGCAGCCAATAGAGTGCGTGAAGAAGTAGATGAAAATGCAAATATAATATTTGGTGCTACTTTTGATCAAGCGATGGAGGGAAGAGTTAGAGTTTCTGTTCTTGCAACTGGCATTGATGGTCGCAATAATAAATCAGAAACTTCACCTATAAGTCAGAGCGAAGACTCAGAGAAAGAGAAATTTAAGTGGCCATATAGTCAAAGTGAAAGTACACAAGACAAAACACTGGAAACAAAACCAGCTGAACAGGTAAGCGAAGGAGCTAAGTGGGGCAGCAATATCTATGATATACCAGCTTACTTAAGAAGAAAAAAATAATGCAATTTTGGCTACTTAAGTCAGAGCCAAGTGAATACTCATGGCAAAAAATGGAAAAGGAGCAGGTAGTTGAGTGGGATGGTGTGCGCAATTATCAAGCTCAAAATTACATGAAAATTATGAAAGCAAGCGATCTTGCGTTTTTTTATCATACAGGTAAAGAGAAAGCAATACTTGGAATCGTTGAAGTATTTAAAGAGTATTATCATGTTAATGATCCCAAGTTCGGATTAGTGAATGTAAAGTTTTTGAAACCTTTAAATAACCAAGTAACGTTAAATAATATAAAACAAAACCCACTTTTGAAAAATATGACTATATTAAAACAACCACGTTTATCAATTGCCCCAGTTTCGGAAATTGAATGGAATGAAATAATAAGGATGAGTGATGTGTAATACCTGTCATTTCAGTTCCTAAATGATGTCATCTCAGCACACAACGCACAGCTGTATGAATATTTGTCTCGAAGGCAGTGCATTAAACGTTATAGCCGATTTTGCATCAAACACAAAGGTGTCATTCCAGTGCTTGACACTGGAATCCAGCCTTAATGCAACCACATTAAAGCCGTTGTGTTTTAATATAAGATTAGCTACTTTTATATTCACTAACTTGATGTCTAATCAAAATTCCTGGATCCCAGTGCCTAGACACTGGGATGACATCCTTCTAGTGTACAATATTCGTACAGTTGTGTACATGACACAAGGGTCTATAACTCTTCTTTTTTGGATTCCAGTGTCAGCTATTTGCATGACACCCTTACTGATGTGTCACTCATGTTAGAAGTAAATATTCTTGACAAGAAATGGTGCAGCATTATAGAAAATCCTAAAAATTTTGTATTAGGTGTCATCAATGCTTCTCTAAAAGAATTAAAAATAGACCACTATAAACCAAATATATCAATAGCTCTGGCTGATGATGACTTGCTACATCAACTTAATTTAAAATTTAGAGAAATGGATAAGCCAACTAACGTACTATCATTTCCGTATGAACAATTGTCTAATGAGTGCGATTTAGGAGACATAGCAATTTCAATAGACACAATAAAAAGAGAATCGCATGAGTATTATATACCCATTCTTGCTCACATTGCACACATGTTAGTGCATGGATTACTGCATTTACTTGGTTATGATCACCAAAAAAAAGATGAAGAAATTATAATGAAAAATCTAGAAAGAGAGATTTTAGCTTCGCTTGGCTACAATATGTGTGCGATTTAAAAGGAATTTAATAAAAATATAGTAGATGATAATAAAATATGTTATCTACAAAGGGTTTTAGCTATAAACAATAAAAGGTAAGTGATATGGTTCAGTTTTCTTTGCCAAAGAATTCTAAAATTAATCAAAAGGGCAAAATTTATCCTATTCCTGCTAGAGCAAAAAACATCAGAAGATTTCAAATTTACCGTTGGTCTGCTGATGACGAGAAAAACCCTAGAATAGACACATTTTTTATTGATATGGATAGTTGTGGCCCTATGGTACTTGATGCATTAATAAAAATAAAGGATGAAATAGATTCGACTTTAACTTTCAGACGTTCTTGTAGAGAAGGCATATGTGGATCTTGTGCCATGAATATTGACGGAACCAATACTCTTGCATGTACTAGATCTATACATGATATAAAAGGTGACGTAAAAATATATCCATTACCTCACATGTATGTAATAAAGGACCTAGTCTCGGATTTGAGCCAATTTTATGAGCAATACAAATCAATTAAACCTTGGTTACAAGCAGATAAGCCTGCCCTACCAAATAAAGAATACTCTCAATCTTCTGAAGATAGAAAAAAATTAGATGGCTTGTCCGACTGTATATTATGTGCTTGCTGTTCGACTGGTTGCCCAAGCTACTGGTGGAATAGTGATAAATTTTTAGGACCAGCAATACTATTACAAGCTTACAGATGGATTGCTGACAGCCGTGATAATAAGACAGGTGAAAGACTTGATGTTTTAAACGACCCATTCAAGTTGTATCGTTGTCATACAATAATGAATTGCACAAAAACTTGTCCTAAAGGACTTAATCCAGCAAGAGCAATAGCGAAAGTAAAACAGCTCATGGTAGAGAGAGAAGGAGTTTAAGTATTATCTTTTGCATTCTTCGTAAGAGAACAGCAAACCTTCCGAAGCGTAGGGTATTGTTAATACCCTGAACGCTTTTCCGTTTGTGAAGTGCATCGTATCATCGTACGATTCAAATAATTTTTTGAACAACTCATGTCTTTGGTTACTAATAGTTTGAAAATCCTCTTTTTCTAAAAGCTTTTTAGATTCGAAGAGGTAAAGCATAACTTCGTGATAAGTTGGGTAAGATGCCAAAAATTTTGGGTCAAATTGAAAGGTTTTTATAAAAGCATTATTATAAAATTTTAGCTTTTGATTCTTACTATATATTACTATAGCAACCGGTAACCTCTCAAGCAAATTTTTCTGTGTAGCTAAATAACTGTTTAATTCAGTATATAATTTCTCTGCATCACTAACATCTTTCCCATACATTACTATGCTACCAGAACCTTGTATTGGAATTTTAACAAAATCGAAAACCTTAGGTTCGTTCTTATAAGTTATGACATGTCTTCCTGGTTTTGTGCTATGAGCGCTACCGGTAATAGCAAATTTCTTAGAACCATCTACATATTTATCATAAAACAAGTTATAAAATTCCACCTTTCTACTCTTGTTATATCTTAGTATTGGAAATGGTAAAGAGTTGAAAACGTTTTTATAGCTCTCCACTTCCTGTGTAAGCTTACTATTTTCTAACTCAAGTCCGTTAGCCTTTATCTTACAGTCTGAGACATTCCTTATCCATAACAGCACACCTATCACATTGTTAGAATCATCTATTATGCTTCTACCGTAACATATGCAATAAACCTCACTGTCTTTTGACTTTAAATCTAGAGTAAAAGATTTATTTATTTCCTTTGCCTCAACAAAATTTTTGATTAAGCTTTCTGATTGCTCAAAAAAATTCACAAACTCATTAAATGAGTAAAAAACAGTATTAAGCAAAATTAGTAAATTGGGAGAGAACTTTTCTATACGTTTTTTTGCATCCCAAATATAAAACCCATCATTCACAGTATCAATTAAATTATTTATGATAACATTTTGATGCTGTAAGTTCTTAATCTTATTACTAATTTTTAATTTAGAATAAGAGAGAAAGAATAATATTAGAATCAATATTAAAACCACTTCATACAAAAAAAACATAGCACTTTTAAAACAAATGTAAAAATTTGTAACCGCTCAGAATTATGCTGAAGAGGTATATAAGTAAAGATTGCCTAACATTTGAAAGCCCAATCTCTTATAAAGGTTCACAGAAGATTTCATACAATGTGCTACTATATATTTGCATTCAAGCTGTTTAGCTATCTTTATTCTTTCTAAAACCATTTGGGTACCTATTCCACGATTCCTGTAAATTGGTAAAACTCCATCACTATAAAAACCAGCTACGCTATCTTGAACATAAAGACCGCATGTCCCAATAATTTCATTATTTAGTGTTACAAGAAAAAATCTTAATCTTGAGTTCTTATCATCATAATTTGATAATCCGCGAAAAAATGTGCTGACAATTCCAACGCCATGATAAAAAATTTTAGAAGTGTGTAGATCTAACTGTTCTAAGAGGTTGCTACCATTCACAGCATTTAACCTCAAGTTTGGAATAACATCAGCAGGTAAAAAGTAATTTTTCATATTAAGTAAAGCTTTTTTCGGTGTGCTAACGTGTTTTATTTCACACTTTTCTAAAATATCTCTTATTTTCATATGTGAATTTATTACCCATGTTGCTTCTATATCTCTTGTTCTGAGATAATCTAGAGTTTTTTGTATAGAAAGCTCGGTACATTGATCTCCACAGAACACAAAATTAAATAATGACTCCCTGGTACCATTTATTGTAAATATGATGTTATCAAATTCATCGTGTACTTCCCACTCAGATAAATTCGCTGTGTACAGTATATAATCCTTTAGATTTTGAACAATTAAGCTTGAATAATAAATTTTTTTATCCTGCATACACCAACAATAAACAATAAAAGGCTCCTATAAGAACACAGGCTAAAATTGCAGCTATAACGTCATCTAGCATAATACCTAAAGGACCTTTGGTATTTTTATCGATTAAATTTATAGGCCACGTTTTTATTATATCAAAAAACCTAAAAGAAAAAAAGCACAACAACAATGAAGAACAATTCATCTCTTGGCTTAACAATATCGAAACTAAAAGTATCGTCAGCAATTGACCAACCACTTCGTCAATTACTACCTCTTTTGGATCACATGAAGTCTTGTAATGTTTTATATAATTACCTGTAGACCATAATCCAATTAAGAATAAAAAAGAAATAATTGCTGCACCTAAAATTTTGTTGCTCAGGATTACAGGAACAAGCGGAAAAGAAGCCAAACTACCCACAGTACCTGGCATTTTTTTTACTGTTCCAGACAGCCACCACGTTGATATTAATTTATATAAAAATTTCACAATATATCCAAATACAAAATTAACTTATAAGAACAGAAATAGTATCCTCTATAGAGGCGCTTTCATACAATAATCTATAGACCGCTTCACATATAGGCATTTTTATCTTTAGCTTTCCTGCTAAATTAAATATGGACTCAGCAGTGCTAAAACCTTCAATCACTGACTTGCCTTCTGACAAAATCTGCTGAACATTAAAGCCATTGTCACTATTACCTATTTTAAACCCAAAAGATAAGTTTCTTGAATTCAAGGATGTGCATGTCATAATTAGGTCACCCAGACATGCTGGCCCAAGTAGTGTATTTATATCCACACTACCGTCACCAATTTTTGCTGAGTATAAAGCCTTAATTTCGCTCATACTTTTCGTAATCAATGCTGCATGAGCATTAAACCCAAGTTTACTACCTAGAACAATCCCACACGCTATAGCAAAAACGTTCTTTAACGCTGCACAAATCTGTACTCCTATAATGTCGTTACTAAACTCCAATTTAACATTTTCTTGTTGCAGCTCTGATACTAGCTTTGAACCTAATGTGTTATTTTGGCATGCAAGAACCATTGAATAGGGTAATTTTCTTGCAACTTCTACAGCAAAGCTAGGACCTGAAAAAATAGCAATAGGATTGTTAGGTAAAATTTCATTTACTATTTCACTAGGTAATTTTAATGTAGACTTTTCTATTCCCTTACAAGCTAAAATTATTGCTACATCTTTTTTCAGATTACAATTATGCAATTGCTGACATACCTTCCTCAGAGACTGAGTGGGAACAGCGAGGATTGTTACTGAAGCATTAATTGTGTCTTCAATAGCCAATTTTACTGACACATTATCAGAAATTCGACAACCGGGTAGCTTGTCACTTTCTCTTTTCCCGTTGATTGATTCAAATGTAGTTTCATTGCGAGTCCACAAAATCACATCTTTCTTACTACCTAATGAAATTGCGATTGCTGTACCCCATGCACCAGCACCTAAAATTGATATTGCCACACAATATTCCTGAAAATATTACTTATACTTTAAAATAGTAGGATAAGTAAATTAAAAATATAACACAGACATATAGAATAGTTAAATATTTATTAACCGAAGTATTCTTTTAATAATAGTAACTTTAATTCAATATTTACTAAAAATATTATTACTATCATGGTATGTCTATTATATTTTAGATCTATTTATATAACTTTGGAACAATATATTTACTATTAATTAATAAGTGTAATTTTGATCATTTGTTAATAAAAATTTGATTTATTACTTTCCTTAGTTATATATATTACTAAAATTATAAATTATTTATGGGGTGTAAAATATGCGTATATTATTAATTGAAGATGATCAAGTAAGTGCAAAGACTGTGGTTAACGCCTTAACTTCTGATGGACATTTCTGTGACGTTGTTACTTCTGCACAAGATTATAACAATAATATGGTTTCCTCAAACGGAGATTACTATGACCTAGTTATTTTAGATATACACTTGCCTGGTGATATTGACGGATATGATATATTGCTAAGACTAAGAAGTGCAAAAATCAAAGTTCCTGTCTTAATACTTTCATGTATATCCGCTGTCAATCACAAAGCTAAAGGACTCGGGTATGGTGCCGATGATTACTTAACCAAACCATTTCATAAAAGTGAGTTATTAGCTCGAATTAAGGCCATAGTGCGTCGTACTAAAGGCCATCCTGAATCGGTGATAAAGATTGGTAATATAAATATCAATTTTGATCACAGGATTGTTGAGGTGAAAGGTAAAACGGTTCACCTTACTAATAAAGAGTATTCTATGATAGAATTGCTAGCACTGCGTAAAGGAACAGTATTAACAAAAGAAATGTTCTTAAATCATCTTTACAATGGCTTAGATGAACCTTCAGATAACAAGATAGTTGATGTTTTTATGTGCAAATTACGTAAGAAACTTGAAAGTGCAAATGATGGAAAAAGCCACATAGAAACCGTTTGGGGCAGAGGCTATGTTCTGAAAGAGTATATTGATGATGATGAATATTCTAATGTTAATGTAGGCGAAAGTAGTGATGGCTATCAAGCAGAACAAGTGAAGGACAACGCATGAAATGCCTACACATTTAAATATAGCATGGCTTATATCGCACGTATCATGTGAACGCCTAGGTGAAATATAAGCCGAGTTCTGTTTATGTAGCTATTTATCTGGAGTAAATGTTACCATTTACCGCATGCGATTTACCCGAGTAGATATGAGGAAAACATAAAATCTACTTCTATTTAATCTTGCTCCTAGTGTTGGTTACTCGACTACCAATGTTGCCATTGCCATGGTGTGCTCTTACCACACCTTTTCACCCTTACCTAAAAATATTTTAGGCGGTAATTTTCTGTAGCCCTATAACTGGAGTTACCTCCGGCGGGCATTACCCGTCACTATTTTTCCTTGGAGCCCGGACTTTCCTCTGCTATGTTTATCACACAACAGCAGCTACTTATTTCACCTAGGAATTATACTTTAACATGAAAATCACAAAAGCAAAAGACAATTTCCTAACAGTCTACATATTAAAAACATTTAGACAAATAGCTAAAGGTGATATTCCGGCACATCATCACTATCCCAAGATAAGCTTTTTTCACTTTTAGACTCCGCTTCAGTTAGTCAAGAGCCTGGTCCACCGCTTGAAGACGATGAGCTACTTCTTGATCGACTACTACTTTCTACTGATATACTATTTAGCACTGTTTCAGATTGATATATATAGCTCTTTCCATAAAAGTCCGGATGTGATAGGATAAGGGTAGATGATGATAAGGAGGTTGAATGCCAGCAGCATATAGTTATGATTTAAGAAAAAAAGCAATGGAAGCGCTAGACGAAGGAGAAAGCAGAGAAACAGTGGCAGCAAGATTTAAGATTGGACGAACTACTTTATGGGAGTGGCAGCAAAGAAGAAAAGAAACAGGAGACTTTCAATCAAAAAAACTTGGAAATGGGGGTTACAATCACAAAATTACCGACTGGGATACCTTTGCCAAATTTGCCAGAGAACACGGAGGAAAGACTCTATCGGAAATGGCTAAACTTTGGAACAACGTTAGTATCCAAACGATCTATCGAGCCCTTAAAAAAATTGAATTTACGCGCAAAAAAAGACATATGGATACAAGGAAAGAAACGAAGAAAAACGTGCTGAATTTTTGAAAATTATAGCGACAAAAGAACCTAAAAACTTAGTGTATATAGATGAGTCTGGCATTGATAACACCGAAGACTACCCCTACGGATATTGCCAGAAAGGACAGCGGTTTTATGCCTTAAAATCTGGAAAGAAAACTCAACGAATCAGTATGGTTGCAGCCTTAAGTGGAAGAAAGATAGTTGTTCCGTTAACCTTTGAAGGCCACTGTAATATGGATGTTTTTAATGGATGGTTTGAGCAATTTTTGACACCGATCTTGGAACCTGGACAGACTGTCATTCTTGACAATGCTACTTTTCATAAGTCTGATAAGATTATCGAGCTTGCTAAAGGGGTTGGTGCAGAAATTTTGTATCTGCCGCCTTATTCTCCAGATTTCAACAAAATTGAGCATCATTGGTTTGCTATAAAAAACAGAGCCAGGAAAAACATTCCTCTATTCGAATCCTTTCGTCGTGCTGTTGATTCTGCCTTCCTATGACCTGTTCGGACTATTATGAGAAATGCTATAGTTCGCCTTTCATAAGTAGCGATGCAACAAAGCCATCCCAGTGTCAGCTACTTTCATGACACCATTTGCTGTGCAGTTTACCTTCAAAAATGAATGTTCGTACAGCTATGGAATGAATCGCGGTATGACGTAGCTTCGCTATAGGCAATGAAGGAAATATTAACTATACTTCTTTTTACCATTGTTTATATTTCCTATTCACATATATTAATATTTTACTCACTTAAAGTAAGCTAACTACCGTTATTAATATTTTTGTAATAAAAATTGTATATGGTGCATGTAATCAAATTAAGAGGAAGATTGTGGAAATTACGCCATCAATAAAAAAAGAATTGAAGCAAAGTACTCTATATGTTTGCCTAGAAAAATGCAAAAGTGCATTTTGGTTTATCTTTTGGTTTAGTGCGGGAATCAATTTATTAATGTTATTCCTACCACTTTATACCTCTCAAGTGCTTGATCGGGTGATATCGAGCGAAAGTGTATCAACACTAACTATGCTGACAATTATCACTTTATCTGCATTTGCATGTTCTGCAATGCTTGAAACTTGTCGATATTTAGCCATGGCAAAAATAGGTGATTGGATCGATAAAACTGCAACACCAGATCTGATAGTAAGGTCAATCAGGCTAACGTCAGTGCAGAGCTCAACTTCAAGTGGTGAAGCAATACGAGATCTCGGAGTGATAAAAAATTTCATTACAGGAAATGGTATATTCTCACTGTTTGATACTCCATGGTCGTTAATTTACCTTGTTGTGATTTTCATGATACATACCTCCACGGGGTTTATAGCTATTACTGGAATTATTATATTAGTCTCTATGGCAATATGGAATGAACTTGCCACTAAACGAATATTACAAGAAACCAACGAAGAAACTATACGGAATATCAATGCTATAGATGTTGCAACAAGAAATGCAGAAGTGGTTGAAGCTATGGGCATGTCAGAATTCATAGTCTCTGATTGGTGTAAACGAAATGATCAGAATCGAGCAATGCAAATTAAAGCACAAAATCGCTCTAATGTAATTACTGGAATCACTAAGTTTTTGCGCTCAACTCTGCAAATATCAGTAATTGGAACAGGTGCATTACTTGCAATCACAGCTCATAAGACTGCCGGTAGCATCATCGCTGCTTCAATTTTAATGGGTAGAGTATTAGCACCATTTGACGCTGCGGTTCATACTTGGAAGTTTTTAAATCAGGCTAGAATGTCATATGGAAGGCTACAAAGACTTATATTAACATCGCCAAAAAGAGAGCAAACGATGGCTCTACCAGAACCTGAAGGAAAATTGGAATTTGATAGAGTATTTTTTACTCCTTATGGAAGCAATAAGCCGACAGTAAAAGGAATATCATTCATTATAGATCCTGGAGATGTAGTTGGTGTTATTGGTGCAAGTGCTTCTGGTAAATCCACTATCGCAAAATTAACTGTTGGTGTATGGAAGCCAATATCTGGTGTAGTCAGACTAGATGGCGCTGATGTATATACTTGGAATCGAGAAAATTTTGGTAATTATGTTGGCTACTTACCTCAGGATATTGAGTTATTTAACACTAGTGTCAAAGCTAATATTGCTCGCATGAGGCCAGATCCAAATCCTGAAGAAATAATCAAAGCAGCAAAAATTGCAGGAATACATGAACTAATACTAAGCTTACCAAATGGATATGATACAACAATAGGAGGTCCTGGAGGAGTAACGCTCTCTGGCGGCCAAAAACAGCTTCTTGGACTTGCCAGAGCTTTTTATGGTCACACAAAACTTTTAGTACTTGATGAACCAAACGCTAACTTAGATAGCAATGGAGAGGCATGCTTAATTAATGCAATTGGCATTGCAAGAAAACAAAATACTACTACTGTTATCATCACTCACAAGCTACCGTTATTGTCCGTAGTTGATAAGGTGATCCTCATGTCAGATGGTATCATTTACGCTATGGGACCAAAAGATGAGATTTTGAGCAAATTAGTTGTTCCATCATCAAGTACCACAGAAGATGAGCGCTCTTCAGCAAATGGTTAGTTTACTTACAATAAATTCTGTATCTGAAATAACAACTGTTCCAGAAAAATATATATTTCTTTACCATTAGAAATAATATTACAAGAATAGTAAATAGATTAATAACTCTTATTAATTAAAGTCAATCGGCAGATATAGCTAAAGTGGCTTAGGTTTACCTACAATTTGAAAAACAACAAATTCGTCTTAATGAATTTTCTTAATTTGTTATCTAAATAACTTAATATTAGTGGTAATTTTATAAAAAAATTATAATATAAATAATGTTGCTGCGAAAATTTATAACAATATTTCCCTCTAACGTTTAATGAATTTCAATAAATTGCCTTTTTAATTCTAGATAAGTATATGCTTTGTTAATATGTTTAGTTCAAAATCCAAAAGTAAGTTTATGCTTTCTATTGGAGAAGAAGGCATAATGTTACTATATTTTAAAAATAATACTTTAAATAAAAGGTATTTTGTTAAGGGCAAAAACGATAAAGCAGTTTCCGATTTAATTTCATGTCTTTCGTCAGATAAAAAAGCACCTTTATACCTGGTGCTTAATCATGCAGATCAAAATTACTCGCTACAGTTTATTACAAGGGCAAACAAGATTAGTGCCTATCTATCAGCAAAAACAAAGATGGAGCATTTTTCTCGTAATAATGACATAAGTTCAGTTTTTTTGGTTGAGAAGCCAAACAAATTCAATCAAAACTGGTGCTATCTTCTTGTTTCATCAAAAGCAAAGCATTTAGTAGAATATTGGTTGAATGTGTTTATTGAGATAGGCTCCAACTTTAAGGGAATATTAATGTTTCCTATAGAAATAAGTAATATAACAAAAAAGATTCTACATAAAGATCCTAATAATTGGAAAATTATAGTTGCTGCAACTAAAACGGGAGGCTATAGACAAGTGGTTCTTAAAGAGAATAAAATGGTATTTACGCGCTTAACATCATTTACTAATGATAATTTACCAGGAATTATCGCTGGTGGAATATATCAGGAAGTGCAAGATACTATTCGATCCTTAACTAAGTTTGGGTTTGAAAAAAATAACCCTATCGACCTTTGTATCATAGTGTCAGAAGATATCAAAGCTAGTTTATCAGTCATAAATTTTTCAGAGAACAGTGTGAACATATTAACTCCATATGAGTTAGGCAAACTATTAGGAGCAGAACTAGCTATAAGTGAAAAAGATAACTTTTGCGATACCATAATTTTGTTTCATAGCTTTAAGAATAAATTAGCAGCTATTTTTAATACAAAGGAAACTAAAGAATTTTATCTATTCAATTACCTTTATTTAAACTCTCCTCGAATTTTTCTATACTTCGCCCTGGTTTTAGTTATAACAAACACCCTTTGTTTGCTAAATTTGTATTCAAATTTCAATGTCGCTGATAATTTATCAGCAAAGCAGAACACCTTAAATAACCAATTAACAAAACTTAGCCAAAGCTATAATGTAAAAAAAATAGATGAAATTTATGATTTTATTAATATCAATAATATTTTATCAAAAATAGAATACTCTCCTCTTACACAAGTTAAGTATGTAGAAAAGTTAAAAATACCAGGTATAGAGCTTCGATCATTTGAATGGAATTATCATGAGGCAAAAAGTTATATTACCACAACTTTAAAGTTTAATTTTCAATCCGGTAAAAATATTTCTCATCAATACGAGAAACTACGAAAAAATTTAAACGATAATTTTCGTACCTATGACATTAATATTTCTAGCTTACCTGCTGCTAAAGAGCAAAATCTATCTATTGATGTTGAAATAGGAGAGGCAATGTAGATTAATGACTATCTCTCAATTAAAAAGAAAAGCTACAATTCAGTTTATATCGTATTTGTTATTATCTGTTGGATTAATAGGGTTATTAACATATGTTGTTATCTATAACGAAAAGATTTATAATAAAAACCAAATTGCGATTGATAAAATACGTTCTATTAATTTACAGATTACTGGAATTCAAAAAAAGGAAGTTGTTCTAAATAAAAACCTAGATTTATGGAAAAAAATTTCTTCTTCAAATTTACATAGTAGCAGATACATTGCAAATTTAAATTTCGAGCTTAGCAAGTTATATAAAAAGCACTATATATTAGAACCTGAAATATCAATTTCTATACCCGAAGAAGTTGAGCTCCACAACAAAAGTGAACGCACAAAAGTAATAAAAAGTGAAGTGGTCCTAAATTTAAGCTCAATCAGCGATAAGCATATTTTTTTATTTCTACAGTCTATTCCAAATCTGCCCGGTTATGTTATGATCAAATCTCTTATTTTAAATAAGCAGAGAAATATTGATGCTGCAACTATGAATCAGATTTTGAATGGTAATATGATAGAGATAGTGAGAGCTAATATAGTCTTTGATTGGTATACTATATTAAGTAGATAAGGTAATGAACATAAAGCTGTTTTTTATTTTTACGCTACTCATTTCCAATGTTAATGCATATTGCAGTTGTGAAGATATCATAGAAAGCATAGAAATTTGTAAGGAGTATTCTTGCCGACAATATATTGGCAATGAAGATTTTATTGAGCATAAAATATTAGGATTAAATAGTGGAAATTTATGCGTATATATAGAAAAACAAGGTAATGATGAAATGGTTTGTCATCATTCTCAGTATGGAATGATGATAGAAAAAAGATATTTTGAAAGTATTCTTAAAGTTGGCAATCAAGAAATCGACGATTTTATTGATATAGCAAATTTGCGTGCAAAAGAGTGTTTCTTTATCAACAATCAAAAACTAAGCTATACAGATCGGGACGATATAATAAGAGAAGCAGTGGAAAGTGACTTTGACGTTTTGTCACAATATAGTAACGTAAAAAGCATTTTTTTTGATGAAGAGCCAGTTAATAGAATGGTCAATGAAATGGAAAAGTTCAATTTAAGATCTTCAAGAGCTGTAAAAGAGGAGGTATCAGATAATTTCAACTGTAAGGTAGTGAGTTTAGACTCAATCTTATATCTTTCTCCCGATACATGGAAAATATGGGTAAATGGAAAACTGTTTATAAATACTAAGGATTTAAAAGTGCACTCAGTCACTGAAAATTATGTAACTTTTGTATGGACCGTAGATCAAAAAGCAATAAAAAAGCATGCGAATGATTCTCAAAATGTATATTTTGGATATGGGAGTATTATGTTTACGCTTTATCCAAAACAAAAATTTGACTTGGATGGCTTATCTATTAAATAACTTAAATATATATGCGCTTGTAGCTCAGTTGGATAGAGCGTTGCCCTCCGGAGGCAAAGGCCGTGGGTTCGAATCCCTCCAAGCGCACTTTTAATTAAATTTGACAATAGTATTTTCACATAAGATAATAAAAGGATTTATTTAGAGCATAATTATGTCTGGTGGTACCATAAACAAAGTCATACTAGTTGGTAATTTAGGAAAAGATCCTGAAATTAGGACTACACAAAATGGAAAAGAAATGGCAAGTTTTTCAATAGCCACGTCTGAAAGTTGGACTGACAAACTTTCCGGTATGCGCTCTGAAAAGACAGAGTGGCATAATATCGTAATTTTTAGTGAAGGATTAGTAAAAATCGTCAAAGATTTTGCACGCAAAGGCAGTAAAGTTTATGTTGAAGGTTCTTTGAGAACTAGAAAATGGACTGACCAAAACGGTGGTGAAAGATACACAACAGAGGTGGTTCTATATAATTTTAATAGCGCTCTTACTCTCTTGGATTCACGAAATAGTGCGCCAAATTCTGATTACAAGCCAAGTGAATACAAACAAGGTGAAACAGAACAAAAAGATAAACACGAAAGTTTTGACAACGATATAAAAGATGAACTACTCGACGATGAAATACCATTTTAACAATTTAAATTGAAATCTACATTTTTATGGACTGCTTGTGTTACTCCTTTTAATTGCAATGGGGATAGCATAGATTATAGCAGTTTGCAGCGTTTACTGACAATGCAAGTTAAAGCTGAAAATGGCGTAGTGTTGCTGGGTAGCACAGGTGAGAGCCTATCGCTTACTGATTCTGAAAAGCGTACATTAGTTGAATTCGTATGTAAGCTAAAATTAAATACGAAAATTATAATTGGCGTACCAGGAGTGAATCTATATCAGACTCTTGAATGGCTTGATTTTTGCAAGGGTATGCCTATTCATGGCTATCTAATGACAACTCCCATTTATGCAAAGCCCGGAATTATGGGGCAGACTTTATGGTTTGAAAAGCTACTTGAAAAAGCACATGTGCCGGCTATGTTTTACAATATTCCATCGAGAGCAGGAGTGAGTCTTCACGCTGAAACTGTACGCAACTTATCCAGTCACGAAAAATTTTGGGCTATCAAAGATTCAAGTGGCACTGTTGATACTTTAACTCAGTATAAGAAAGTTGCACCAAATATTGAGGTCTTTTGCGGAGATGATAATATGATATCCGATATGGCCGCCTATGGTGCGGCTGGCCTGGTTTCCGTTGCTTCCAATGTTTGGCCATATGTAGCACATGAATATGTTAAGAAGTGCCTCAATGGCAGGAACCCTCAGGCAGATATCTGGCAACAGGCTTGCGAAGCGTTATTTATTGCCAGCAACCCAATACCCACTAAAGCACTTTTGCATGATATTGGGCTCATAGAACATCAAACTGTCCGCCTACCACTCAGCACAGAAGACTTGCCTTCTGTTGAAAAATTGAGGCAAGTCAATAAAATGATTCTTGGATGGAAAGAATTGGCTACTCTCTAAATAGTCTTGCAACTTTGATTTAATATACAATCCAAGTTTCATTTGAACACTCCCAAACTTATCACTTTATGCCACTGGTCTTCATCTAAAATTTCTACACCTAATTCCACTGCCTTTTTATATTTGGATCCTGGTTTTTCTCCTGCAATTAGGTAGTCAGTTTTAGCAGAAAGATGTGAGCTGACCTTTGCTCCTAGAGTTTTGGCTCTTACTTTTGCCTCTCCTCTACTCATAGCAAGTAGCTTACCAGTAAACACTATAATTTTATTATTTAAAACAGAGTTACTAGAGTTGGAGCTCACAGGAAGAATTTGAAGACAAGCAGTAAGATCATTTAACATTTTGATGTTATGTTCCTTAGAAAAAAATGATTCCAAAGATTCAGCTACTTTTTTTCCTATGCCGTCTATACCTACTAGCTCAGTATTATCTGATGACAGTTCAATCATCGAATTATACCAATTATCATAAGAAACATAATAATCTGCAAGCAATTCTGCTGCAACTTGGCCAATAAATCTAATACCTAAAGAAAATATAAACCTATCTAGAGTTATTACCCTTCTGCTTTGTATAGCATTTAATAAATGAGCTATTGATTTCTTGCCCCAACCAGACTGTTCTTCCAGATTAAATTCATCCAATCTTTCTTCTAAAGTAAAAATATCGGGAATTTGTTTTATCAGACCAAGGTCGTAAAAAAACTCTATCTGCTTATCACCAAGGCCAACAATGTCAAATGCATCTTTCGATACAAAATGCTTTAGTTTTTCTATTATTTGAGCTTTACAGGCAAATTCCTCAGGACATCTTACTGCAGCCTCTCCCTCAACCTGACGTACTTTACTACCACATTCAGGGCATACTTCAGGAAACACAAATTCAGGTGTATTTGGAAGACGAGAATCTCTGCTTACTTCAACGATCTGGGGAATTACATCCCCTGCCCTTTTGATTGTTACAATATCTCCCTCTCTTATGTCTTTACGTTTTATCTCATCTTGGTTATGCAGACTTGCTCTACTAACTAGCACCCCACCAACATTGACTGGCACTAAATCTGCAACTGGAGTTAAAACCCCTGTTCTGCCCACCTGTATAAATATCTTGTTTAACTTTGTTTTTGCATAAACCGCAGAAAACTTGTATGCAAGTGCTGAGCGCGGTGCTTTGTGAGTATTCCCTAGACGATTTTGTAGTACCAAATCATTTACTTTATAGACTATTCCATCAATATCATAATCCAAGTTATAGCGACAGTTATAGACTTCATTATAGAACTTCAGCATTCCATCTAAACTACTCGTTAAGGACTGATGCTCATTTACGCAAAAACCAAGTGCCTCAAGCTTATTTAGTACCTCACTTTGACTTTTCTCTGCTCCACTAATCAAAGAATAAGCAAAATATCTAAGAGGTCTGCTTGCTGTAATGTTTGCATCCAATTGCTTTAGAGAACCAGCGGCTGCATTTCGAGGATTGGCAAATTCATCGTTTTCATTTAACTTTAAAAAGTCGCTGTTACTGATGTATATTTCACCTCTTACTTCTAGTCTTCCTTGCACACCTTGCAAAAACTTAGGAAAGCCTTTTATTGTTGCAACATTGTGAGTGACATCTTCCCCTACAAAACCATCACCTCGAGTTGCAGCTTTAACAAATCTTCCATCCTCATAAATTGCAGAAAACGACAACCCATCAATTTTTGGTTCACATAATATCTCTATTTTGTCCTCAATTAAAAACCTCTTTATTTTAGACAAAAATTTCTCTACACCTTGTTCATCATAAGCATTCTCAAGGGAAAGCATAGGTTCTTGATGTTCCACCTTAGAAAACTTCTCATCAGGTGGAGCACCAACACTATCTTGTGTTGCATAAATTTCTGGCTCTATTTCAGCTAACTTTTTCTTCAGTTCATCATATTCAGCATCACTTATTTCTGGCTTATTTTTTTGGTGATACAAAACATTATGATAATTTATTTGATCTTGCAGTTTTTCTCTCATCTTTTCTAAGTTAGTCATGATACCAATATAATGCTACATTAGCCTTTGTCGTCAAGCTGTGAATTTTCTTGAATTTATCATATGGTCTTAATCCATCAAATATCAAAGGTGCCACAATGCTATAGCCATACTTATTCTTCTCTCGCTCAATTGTATTAGCAGATCTCACTTGCTTTAGCCATATATTTATATAAAATTAAAATAAATTAGAGTAAACAATATTGCTGTTTAAATGCTAACAAGATTCGCTCCAAGCCCAACTGGCTACCTCCACGTAGGAAACGTACGAACTGCCTTGGTTTGTTGGATGTACACACGCAATCAAAATGGAAAATTTTTACTCCGTTTTGATGATACTGACCTTCAGCGTTCAGATGTCAAATATATAAATGATATCATACAAGATTTGAAATGGATTGGTATCAATTGGGATGCAAGTTTCAAGCAATCAGAGCGCTTTGAGCGTTACAATGAGGTGTTTTTGCAGTTAATAAAAGAAGGGCATATTTATGCATGCTATGAAACAAGAGAAGAGTTAGACATTAAACGAAAATTGCAGTTAAAACAAGGACTTCCCCCTGTATATGACAGAAGCGCGTTACTTCTAACTGAGCAAGAGAAAATTAGTTATGAGCAAGAAGGAAGAAGACCACATTTTAGATTTAAGTTGGATAGAAATGAAGTTGTTAAATGGAATGATGAAGTTAAAGGTGAAATAAATATTGCAACAAGTCACATCAGCGATCCTGTGGTAAAAAGAGAAGATGGAATGTACACATACATGTTACCTTCTGCTATCGATGATGTTGACTTTAATGTAACCCATGTTGTACGTGGGGAAGATCATGTAACTAATACCGCAGTGCAAATCCAAATGATTAAAGCATTAAAAGCGAAAATTCCTATGTTTGCTCACCTTTCTCTGCTACATTTTGATGATAGCAAGATATCGAAACGGAAAGGCGGGCTGGATATCAAATCTATAAAAGAAGATGAAATTGAACCGATGGCACTAGTTAGTTATTTAGTGAAGCTCGGAACATCCAATCCAATTGAAGCTTGCGCCTGTATGCAATCTTTGATTGATTCATTTAATATTAAAAAATTTAGCTCAGCATCTGTACAATTCAGCTTGAGTGAAATATATAAGCTAAATAGCAAAGTTCTGCAACAAATGCCATTTGAAATGGTGCAAGACCGTTTAAATCAAATTGGAGTGGACTCCTCAGAGTTTTGGTATTTTATAAGGAACAATATAGAAAGGTTTTCTGAGGTGGCCAAGTGGTGGAAAATATGCAAATCTGATATAGAGCCTGTGATTCTTGATAAGGAGCTTATAAAAATTGCGTTCAATGCATTGCCCCAAGGTGATTGTAATGAAAACACGTTGTCAGAATGGGTCAAAACTATTCGACAAACAGTGGATATAAAGGCAAAAAACCTATTTACGCAGTTGCGTTCAGCTTTAACAGGAACAGAAACAGGACCAGAGCTCGCTAAACTATTAATTTTTATCGGCAAAGAAAATATCATTGCAAGGTTAAAAGAAAAGTGAAAACTAAAGAATTATAGCTAATGCAATCCCTACGTCATACCGCGATTCATTCGCGGTATCCCTTAGCCGCTAACAAGCAGCGGGATGACGATTGTCAGGGTGTCATCCAAGTAGCCTCTTTCTTGTCATCCCAGTGCCCAGACACTGGGATCCAGCCTTTCCATAATCATTAAAACATTGTATTTTAACTAAAACAGCTATTTTTATGCTCACCAACTTAATAAAATTCCTGGATCCCAGTGTCTGGGCACTGGGATGACAAAAAAAGGAGCACTGACCTCTCTTGGGCTCTTTTAGCTACAAACGTTAAGAAATTTACCAAATAAAAAAAAGGCAAAAGAAGCCCCGTGGTTATTATCCGCTTTAAAATATTGGCGTTTTTTATGTTTTAAACGCTTGACAAGCGAGATTCAGCCGCTTTTAATTGCAACTAACTTACGCTGCAAATGTTTAAGAAATTTACTAAGCAGAAAAAAAGACAAAGAATCCCCGAGTTAGCTAGTCTTTTACTATCTCTGTCGAGTATTGGCATTTTTTGATGTCTTGTAACGCTTTATAAGCGCGTTCAGCTTATTTAGATAAAAATCTAGATGTAGATGAAGTTTTGTAAAGACATACAGTATCTATATACTGCAAAAAATTGAACATAAGACGACGATACATTAAGTAATCCTTACCTTTTAATCTGCAGATTGGCGAAAGCAAATACAATAGCTCCACTATCATGATAAGGGAGCTGGCGGAGTTTGTCAAGTAAGTTTTTGTATTTTAATTTTAGAATTTTATAGGCTTTTGTTCTCATGAAAATTATGTTCTCATGAGTAAATTAATGTTATCCTTTTTTGTTGATCTAAAGTTTTTTATGTTCATACACTTGCGTGTTCATAGTGTTTATTCACTGCTTGAAAGCTCGGTTAAAATTGAGGAGCTGATCGGCCTTTGTTTGCGAAATAAAATGCCAGCGGTTGCAATTACTGATTCAGGTAACTTGTTTGGCTCACTTGAATTTGCAGAATATGCGGCAAGTAGGGGAATACAGCTAATAATAGGATGCAATATTATAGTTAAACATTCAGAACAAAATTTACCTATATTATTGCTTGCAAAAAATGAGCAAGGGTACACTAATTTAGTCACTTTGGTGAGTGAGTCTTTTAGAAAGCGCAAGAATAACAGCGATATTCCTTACGTTGATTTTGATGAGCTATTGAATTTAAGTACGGGTCTGATCGCTTTAACCGGTGGATGTTTGGCTCAACTATTGTTGGGGCAAGATAAAGAAACGGTTGAAAAACTGCTTTCAGCATTCAATGGTCATTTATATGTTGAATTGCAGCGTCATGGGTTGAATAAAGAGCTAGAGCTTGAAGAAGCTTTGATAGACTTTGCTTATCAGCGCAATATACCACTAGTTGCAACGAACGATGTATTTTTTCCAAATAGGTCTGACTATGAGGCTTATGATATATTAACGTGTATATCGGAGGGGAGTTATGCCCTGGAGAATAACAGAAAGAAGTTAACTACCGAGCATTACTTCAAATCTGTGGCAGAAATGGAGGAGCTGTTCAGCGACATTCCCGAAGCAATTCATAACACTTTAGTGATAGCTAAGCGGTGCTCTTACATGCCAAGAAGCAGGCAGCCTATTTTGCCTAAATTTCCTTGTAGAGAAAATAAAACTGAGAATGAAGAACTGAGGGAGCAGGCAGTTGCAGGATTAGAATTCCGCATTGCGAATGAGACAGACATAGACCTTAAACAATACTACGATCGGCTGAATTACGAACTGAGTGTGATAACTTCGATGAACTACGCTGGCTACTTTTTGATAGTTTCTGATTTTATTCGTTGGAGCAAAGCAAATGGCATTCCAGTTGGTCCAGGAAGAGGCTCTGGTGCTGGATCAATTGTTGCTTGGGGCTTGCAGATTACAGACCTTGATCCAATAAAGTTTGGCCTAATATTTGAAAGATTTTTGAATCCTGATCGTGTATCGATGCCTGACTTTGATATCGATTTCTGCCAAGAGAAAAGGGACCTGGTTATTGATTATGTTCAGAAAAAGTACGGTTATGTTGCTCAAATAATCACTTTTGGTAAATTGCAGGCAAGGGCAGTATTGCGTGATGTTGGTAGAGTATTGCAAATGCCTTACTCTCAAGTGGATAAAATATCTAAAATGGTTCCATTTAATCCAGTAAATCCTGTAACTTTATCACAAGCGATAGAGTTTGATCAAAACCTGCAGAAAGAGCGGGATAGTGATGAGGTAATTGCAAAGCTTCTTGATATATCTCTTAAGCTTGAAGGAATATATCGTCACGTTTCAACCCATGCTGCTGGAATTGTAATATGTGATCAAAAGTTGGAAAATTTTGTTCCTGTGTATTATGATCCAAATTCAGCTTTGCCAATCACTCAATACAGCATGAAATATGTGGAGAAAGCTGGGCTAATAAAATTTGATTTTCTTGGACTTGGTACGCTAACGCTAATAGATCATGTATGTCGTTTAATTAATCGTGATGGAAAAAAGATTGATATTTCTTCAGTTTCTTTGAATGATCAAAAAACCTATGAGATGCTCTCAAGCGGTGATTCAATTGGAGTGTTCCAGCTTGAAAGTTCGGGAATGAGAGAAGCTTTAATTAAACTAAAACCGGACTGCATTGAGGACATCATCGCTTTAATCTCCCTTTATCGTCCAGGACCTATGGATAACATTCCAACTTATGTTGCAAGAAAGCATGGACTTGAGAAGCCAGATTATATTCATCCGTTACTTGAGGAAGTATTAAAAGAGACATTTGGGGTAATAATTTACCAAGAACAAGTGATGGAAATAGCGCGTATTCTTTCCGGGTATAGCTTAGCGGAAGCAGATTTGCTGAGACGTGCCATGGGTAAGAAAATCAAGGAAGAGATGGATAAACAACGTGAACTTTTTGTCCAAGGGGCAACAAAAAATGGCGTTGATTATGACAGGGCAAGTTATATCTTTGACCTTGTTGCAAAATTTGCTGGTTATGGGTTCAATAAATCTCATGCTGCAGCATATGCGGTTATATCTTATCAAACGGCTTACCTTAAAGCTAATTATCCATTAGAATTTTTTACAGCACTAATGAATCTGAATATTGATGATAGAGATAAACTGAATTTATTTTATCATGCAGCAAAGTTTAGTGGCGTTACCGTTCTTTCACCTGATATAAACAAGTCTCAAGCTGAATTCTCAATAGAGGATGAACGCATACGTTATGGTATTGCTGCCTTGAGGAATGTTGGTTTTTCTATAGCGGAAGGAATAGTGAACGTACGTTCAAGCGCTTGTAAGGACATATGGGAATTCATTCAAAATTCAGGTCATATAATAAATAAGAGAGCGCTAGAAAGCCTGATTAAATCCGGAGCATTCGATAGCGTGCATAAGAACAGAAAGCAGCTATATGAGTCAATGGACATGCTGATTTACTTTGCAAATAAAAACAAACAGGATAGAGAATCAAGTCAAGCTGCTTTGTTTGGTAGTCTTGATGTCCTCAAACCGAAACTTGAGAATGTGGAAGATTTTGATGAAGAGGAAAAATTAGAACATGAGTTATTTTCACTAGGATTTTATTTAACTAATCATCCGCTTGAAAAATTTAGAACTCTTCTGGAAAAGTTAAATATTGGGTTTATCGGAGAAAATAGAACAGCAAAAACTGCTGGGGTAATATTAAATGCACGTATGAGAACTTCAGAGCGTGGAAGGTTTGTTATACTCACACTTTCTGATCCCCATAACGTTTCTGAAATAGCATTCTATAATAATGAAATAATAGAAGAAAAAAGAGATTTATTTTCACCAGGAACGTTTGTGATAATTGATCTTGAAGCTTCGGAAAATACAACAAGATTAGCAGGCAAGGATATATCTGAGTTTACAAAAAGAGTCACTTCTACAATAAAAGAATTAGTTCTCACCACTGAGTGCACGGATTCGCAAAAAGCCGCTATGGAATTAAACACAATATTGAAAGATGAAGGCAGAACCAAAATAATGCTAAAACTTCTTCTCGAAAAACATAAAGTGAGCATCTTATTACCAGGTGCATACTCAATTGCTCCTCAAGTTATTTATGAAATATCTAACTTAAGCTGGATTAAAGGCGTAGAAATTAACACAAATAACTTGCTTATATAAAAAAGCTTTATATAATGAAATATTTAATCGGTATTAAAGGAAGATATAGTGAATCTTTATGAATTTACTTTTATAACACAACAAGGATTATTACAGCAAGAAGTAGAGGAGATGGTCCAAGAGCTAGCTGTTTCATTGAAAAATATTAAAGCAGATGTTATGTTCCAGCAAATCAGGGATATTCTGAAAAAAGGAAATGACAAGCTTACAACACAAGAGTTAGAAGTGCGTGCTGAAAACATTAAAGAAGGTCTAGTTGCTTACTCTGATTTCTTGGAAGATCTTACAAAAATTTTATGGGTTGAGTTGGAAGAAGATCTTTCAAATTTGAAAGAAGTGAAGTCAAAAATCGATAAAGAGTTGAAAGATGACCTAAAAGATTTAGGAATAACGCAAGATTTTACAAAATTTCTAGGAGGCAGTACTAAAAGTGCGTTTATCCATAACGCAGTAAATGCTTTGAAGAGAAATATTTCAGAACATCTAATAAAGATTTTTCAAGATATTTTGAAAGATTTTAGAATAAACGGTCCAACTCAATCGAGCAAAGCGTTGGAAATGCTTTTGAAAAACATTGAAGCATCAGGATTAATCAAGTATGAACATTGGGGTCTTTTGGATTTTGCATATCACAAAAATAAAATGAAGAGCGGTCATTATTGTATAATGTGCATAAGTTCTACTGCAAGCATTCTGGATGAATTTATGCGTAGAATGAAACTTAATGAGAACGTTATTCGCCACTTTCCTGTGCAGGTTGATAAAATTTTTGAAGGTAAATCTCATATGATGAATAAACAAATTGAGGAGCAAAGCGCATAATGATGAAAAGACGAAATAGTTTTAATAATTCTTACGTATCTGTAAATAATAGGACTGGCTTTAGGCGTTCTAAAGTTTGCCCTCTTGCTGCGTCTAAAGATGAAGACATAGATTATAAGAATATAGATTTATTATCCAAGTTTACCTCTGACTATGGTAGGATATTACCTAGAAGATTAACAGGCGTATGTGCAAAAAAACAAAGGAAGTTACGCTTAGCGATCATAAGGGCACGTTTTTTAGCTCTTATTCCTTACTGTACTAAAAAAGTTTAGGTAATTTATGTTGATAATTTTAAAGGAAAATATAAGGACTTTAGGTAAGCTTGGTGAAGTTGTCAAAGTTAAACCAGGTTATGCACGTAATTTTCTTTTTCCACAAAGAAAAGCGGTGAAAGCTACCAAGGAAAATTTAACAAAGCTAGAGGAGCAACGTTTATTACTGGAAGAAGAGAATATAAAAAGATTAAATGTAGCAAAAGAGCTTGCATTGTCACTACATGATAAGTTTGTGGTATTGATAAAGCAAGCTTCAGAGGATGGTAAAATTTTTGGTTCTGTAACAACACGTGAAATTGCGAAAATTTTACTACAAGAAGGACATGTGATAGATCACCGTAGTTTATCTTTTGGTGGAGTAAGCATCAAAAACTTGGGTGAATACCAAGTAAACGTAGAATTACATAGTGAAGTAGTAGTACCAATTACTATATACGTCGTGAAATCCGAAACAGATGCAAATGAGCTAAGGCAAGTAAAATTGCAAAATCAGAAGTCTGAGCAACAAGAGGCAGAGCAAGATGCGAATAAAGAAGCTACTGATGGTGATGATAGCTGATCAAAGATGATCCCTTGTTATAGTCGTAAAGAAATGTCTGCCATGGCTAAGCTGGTGTCATCCCAGTGCTTCCCTCATGTCATCCCAGTGCGTGACACTGGGATCCAGTTTATTTCATCATGGACATTATTTTATGCTTCTAGAATCCGTTGTCCATTGAATAATTTGCAAATACTTTTATATCTGGATTCCAGTGTCACGCACTGGAATGACACCATTATTGGAATAAATCAAAAATGATTCCCCGCTATAGCAGAAAAGAAATGTCTTCCATTTGGGAGGAAAATAATAAATTTAATATATGGCTTAAAATAGAAAAATTAGCGTGTGAAGCTCAAGCAAAGTTAGGAGTGATTCCGAATAATATTGCTGAGAACCTCTCTGGTGCTATTGAATTTGATGTTGAATGTATCAACGAAATTGAATCCATTGTAAAACATGATGTTATAGCTTTTCTGACATATGTTGCTGAAAAAGCGGGAGTTGATGTTCGTTATCTCCACTATGGAATGACAAGTTCTGATGTTTTGGATACATGCCTTGCGGTGCAGTTGAAAGAGTCATGTGATATTTTACTCGAGAATCTAAAAAATATACTTGCAGTATTGAAAAAAAAAGCTGATGACTATAAAGATATTGTTTGTGTTGGACGCAGTCATGGAATGCATGCAGAACCAACAACTCTTGGATTAAAATTTGCTAGATTTTATGCTGAATTTAAACGCAATTATCAGAGATTAATTAGCGCACAAAAAGAGATCTCTATTTGTAAAATATCAGGTGCAGTAGGTAATTTTGCAAATGTTGATCCGTTTGTTGAAGAGTATGTAGCGAAAGAAATGGGACTCATACCTGAAACCATATCATCTCAAGTCATTCCTCGTGATAGACATGCCATGTTCTTTTCAGTTTTGGGAGTGATTGCAAGCTCAATAGAAAATATTGCAATTGAAATTCGTCATTTGCAAAGAACTGAAATCGGCGAAATTTCTGAGCATTTTTCCACTGGGCAAAAGGGGAGTTCTGCTATGCCACACAAATGTAATCCTATTTTAAGTGAAAATCTGACTGGACTCTCACGTTTAATACGCAGTTATGTTTTTCCTGCGTTAGAAAATGTTGCATTGTGGCACGAACGTGATATATCACACTCGTCTGTGGAAAGATGCATTGCTCCTGATGCTTGTATAACAATGGATTTTGCTTTAGTGCGATTAACAGATTTGATAGATAAATTGGTGATCAATAAGGAAAACATTGAAAAGAACTTAAATTCTTCAAAAGGTTTAGTTTTCTCACAGCGTGTATTGCTTGAGTTAGTAAATAGTGGTTTGGCGAGGGAAGAGGCGTATAAAATTGTTCAGAGCAATGCAATGAAAGTGAAACAAAACAACAGTGATTTTCTGGCCGAATTGAAACAAGATAAACCCTTACTTAAGGTTATTAACTCGGAAAAACTTGAATCTTTGTTTGATTTGAAGTATTATACGAAACATATAGATCATGTGTATAATAAGGTTTTTAATTAGGCTGAGTAGCTCAGTTGGTAGAGCAGGAGGATCATAATCTCTTGGTCGGGGGTTCGAGTCCCTCCTCAGCCACTCGAACTAGACTATGTTTAGCAAAAGCAGCGCTCTAAGTGCACTGAGTGGAATAGTGTGACTCAGTGTCAGCTACTTGGAGTGAGTTGTGTATCCACTCAGGTGAGGAGACAATGGATATAGGAGATTGTGAAAAGGTTTAGTTTTTGGCCTATGATCTCTTTAAATGACAGAATTTTACTACAAAACTTAACTTTCTTCTATGCAGTTAGCTAAGTCAAGAAAGGTGAATCTATCTCTTGTTGCAAACGCAAGATCGACCACTTTACAATATTGTTCTTTATTCCAATTGAGGTGCTCTGGTAAGTGTGGAATTGATAGATCTTCAAATATTTTTTGCAGGTGTTTTGCAGGTAGTAAATTTTGCTTAATTAAACTGGAAATATTATGCCATTCTTTGCGAATAATCTCTTGGATTTTTTGCTGCAGAATTTGCTTCTGTTCAAAAGTTCTTACAAATTCAATATTATCAAAGCACTGAGTTATATGTTTTACATCTAAAGTGGTCGGTTTGATTATTGGGTTTTGTATTGATAATATCTTTTCCTGTAAATTAGCCATAGTAATCGTTGTGACAGCAATTTTTTCACCATGTAGTGAGGAATAATCTTTTGTTACCATTTCCATTGCGTGAGCTATCATATGCTCTCCTTGGCTTGCAGAATAGCTGCCTTTTGACATCACCATTCCAAGTCCTGAAATTAGTAGAACTTCCATAAGTAATAGGACCACTTTTCTACTTCTTTTAGTAAGCGCCGTATATTCTCTTAGCAAAATTTGCTCCAAATCATGAACAAGTGTAAAAGGTAATTCATTGTATTCTGTGCTAAGCAACAAATGAGATAGTAGCCAGTCAGCCTGAACTGTTGAACGACAAATGAAATCTGCAAATCCGCTTAATGTGAGACGCAGTGGTGCATTGGCAAGTATGTCTATATCTATATATATTGCTCTTGGAAGATGTGCTTTGAACGATTTTTTATATCCATTTACTAATATTGAAGCATTTGCGGATGTATATCCATTCATGGAAGCGGCTGTTGGGAACGATATATAATCTTTTTTCTCGAGGTAGCTTGCATATTTGCAGATATCGTTAACGGTGCCGCTACCAAATGCAACTATTAAGTCACTGTCTTTTACTTTGTTTCTCACTAGATTTACGGTTTCAAGAGAGGCAGCTCTGCTTGGTGTCATTTCTCTACCTGGTGTCATTCCAGCGCGTGACACTGGAATGACAGGTGTGGCTGGAATAATTAAATGAGAAATTTTATTAAATACGTTTTTGTTTAAAAGTTTTGCTGTATTTTCATCTGCAACTAGAAAGATGTCATTTCCGTGTCGTGTGCATATTTCATAGATATCATCAGCAAGGTGGTAATCTGTTATTACTTCCCTTAGAAAAGTTTGTTCGGCTTGATGTAATATTTGTTTTAAATAGTGCATAGAGTTCTCTAATTGCATGAAAGTCAATAATAATTTTTTGTATCATGAAAAATATTTTTTGATGTAAAATTCAGCTCTAATACAACCTTTTATTTACTATCGTATTATCTTATTCAATCAAAAGGGGTTTTATTGGCAATAAAAACACCAGCACTAAATTTCTAATTAATCCCTTTTAAATTATGCAGCCAATGAATATGTGGATAAATACGCCACACACATTTAAAGTATTTATCCACATATTCATTAAGCTTATAAAAACTAAGGTATCATTCTTTCCCTCCATAGTCTTAATATAAGTTAAAATAGCATGCTTCCATGGTTCTCTCCGCGGTCTGATATGGCTAATTTGTATTTTAGCCAAGCCGCACTATACTTGTTAGGCGGAAGTGGACGGCAACATGTGTCTTACGAAGTCTATGCTTCAACCTAGGATCTTGCTTATCCCTTCCATCGGCATTGCTATCTTTACTTTACATCAAATTATCTACTTTTTGCATTTATTGATAACAAAATTCTGTTTTACTAACCAATATCCTATGCATAATTACAGACAACTTCCGCGCTACGGCAACAATTGCTTTCTTCATACCCTTCTTTTTTGCAAGCCTCAATCCCCAGCTTCTCAATTTAAATTTCCTTTTACATTTTACCAGTAAGACTTGTGCTGCTTCGTACAACACATTCCTACATTCTACTGGTCCCATTTTTGATATACTTCCATGCCGATCAATCTCTCCAGAAGCGTACTGTCTTGGGCTCAATCCCATATAGGCTCCAACTGCATAAGATGTTTCAAACCTATATGCATCATCTATCGCAGCTTTGTATGTCATTGCTACTATAATACCAACTCCTGGAACAGTAGTTAATAATTTACAATCCTCATCTTTTTTACCTTGCTCTGAGAGCATTTTGTCAAGTTTTCTTATCGATTCTTCTATTGTTTCTAAGCTATGTACTAATACTTCAATTGAGTTCTTGCTAATTTCATCTAGCTCATTAATTATTTCTTGCACTTTTAAAACGAAACTTGTAGATCTGGCACGCTGATCAATTTTTATCCCGTATATTTTTAATAATCCTCTTATTGTTCCCTCAATTTTCCCTCTGCTACGTGTTAATTGTCTTCTGCTTCCAAGCATTATTTTAATCTGACAAGCTTCATCTGACTTTACTAATACCTCTTTAAATAGCCCAACTCTCATCATTTGTGCTATACCTCTTGCATCATTTTTATCATTCTTATTGATTCTTGCAGACAATGCTGCTGCCATATGCCTTGCATCTACACAAGTTACTGGCAATCCAAATCTCCTCAATTCTTTGCACATTGATATTGATAGTTGTCCACTTTCTATCCCTATTGCTTCATATTTTTTGCTTTGACTAAGCAAATACTCCGCTATTGTACTGCTTTCACTTACAATAACTTCTTCTTTAACAATTTTTCCTTTCTCATCAATGATACTGATAAAAGTTTCCTTGAGTGAGACATCTAATCCACTATAATATTTCATGAGGCTGCTCCTACTGTAAAAGTTTAAATTATTTTTGAAGAACTAATTCTATTGAACTTGTTACTTCGTGCTAAAATAATGGAGTATGTCTCTCCATCATTCAATAGCAATTACAGTATGTGTTTACAATATAGCAATATAAGTATTTTAAGATTGACATGAAAATTGACCCTGTAGAGCTAACTAAGAAATTGATCTCTTTTGAGAGTATAACACCAAGGGACGGCGGGGCAATAGAGTATATAGCAACAATCTTCAAGAAGAGTGGCTTTGATTGTGAGATTTTAGAATTTGGTGATAAAGTTAAAAATCTTTATGCGAAATATATAAATGGAGTACCAAATTTGTGCTTTGCTGGGCATGTTGATGTTGTACCACCGGGTCAGTTAAAAGATTGGGCATTTGGTCCATTTAATCCAGAAGTGAGAGATGGCATATTATATGGAAGAGGGGCGGCTGATATGAAAAGCGGAGTAGCTGCGTTTATTGCTGCTATGGTAAATTTGATTGCAGAGAAGTTTCAATTTAATGGTTCGATAAGTGCATTGATTACCAGTGCTGAAGAAAGCATGGAAGAATATGGAACAAAGGCAGTTTTGGAATGGATGAAAAATAAGCAGAAAAAGATAGATTTTTGTGTGGTTGGCGAACCAACCAGTAGTGAGAAATTAGGTGATACCATAAAAATAGGCAGAAGAGGTTCTGTAACATTTGAATTAATTTGCCATGGAAAACAAGGGCACGTTGCCTATCCAGACCTAGCAGATAATCCAATATATAAGGTAATATCGATATTGAGTAAGGTAAAAAATACTACTTTTGATCATGGTAATAAATATTTTCAGCCTTCACATTGCGAAGTTACTACTATCGATGTTGGAAATAATACTAGCAATCTAATACCTGGTTCAGCAACTACACGTTTTAACATTCGATATAACAATGAACAAACACCGGGTGGCTTATATAAGCTGATTGATGAAATATGCTCCAGTGTAACTAACGATTATAAACTTTCTGTGCATAGCAGCAGGGACGTTTTCCTCTCTACTCCCGATAGAAATACTGATATTATGCTTGATGCGATAAATAAAGTTACCAGTATTGATGCTGTGCTGAGCACAAGTGGTGGCACATCTGACGCTGTGTTTATCAAAGATGTTTGTCCAGTGATTGAATTTGGTATAATCAACAAAACTGCACATCAGATAAACGAATGCGTATCAGTAAACGATATACACAAGTTAACAGCTATATATAAGGAATTTATAGAAAATTATTTCAATCCCACTAATAAAATATTGAATCAGGTCAACGTAGTTAGTAATATATCTAGTGGTCCATTGTTAGCTTAGATGTAATCAGATCTCTTTCATAACTGTTGTCTGAATAACAACTGGTGTCATTCCAGCAAAATGTGTCAAGTAAGTTTTTTCGTTTCTATAGCTACTTGGATGACAAAAGAAGAAATACTAGACTTTATACCTTTTGCACTCAAATTCACATAAATCATGAATTATGCACGTTTCACACGAAGGTTTCTGTGCTTTGCAAACATATCTACCATGCAAAACTAGCCAATGATGAGCATAAAGCAGGTATTTTTTGGGAACCACATTTAAAAGAGATTGTTCTGTTTTAAACACATCTTTTTCTTTCACAAGCCCGATTCTATTGCTCACTCTAAAAACGTGAGTATCAACTGCCAATGTTGGAATGCCAAGCCCCGAATTTAAGAACACATTAGCGCTCTTTCTTCCCACTCCCGGCAAAGACACCAAATCATCGAAATCAGTAGGCACTTTGCTATTGTACCTCTCAATCAATATTTTGCTGAGCCCGATTATGTTTTTTGCTTTGGAATTATATAAACCAATACTGCTTATGCATTTTCTTAGCTCACTCTGCCCAAAACTCAGCATTTTTTCTGGCGTATCAGTGATACTAAATAGCTCCTTTGTAATTTTATTAACGCTTATATCAGTTGTTCGCGCTGATAGAACTATCGCAACTAATAACGTAAAATCATTGGTATAATTCAGCTCTATTTTTGGTGCAGGATTTGATTGCTTGAATTTTTCAAATATCAGTTCTACTTTTTTTGAGTCCATGCATAGAGCTAAAAGCTTATACTACACTGGTTGCTGTGCAAATTCAATTCCTTTAGGCTTAGATAGTCCTTCAGCATTAACATCAGACATATCAGTTTTTACCTCATCAAAATTCCTCTCAGCAAATTCGCTTGCCACTTCCGCAAAACACTTTTTAATAAGAGGCATAACAATTGGCATTAACAGTTTTCGTGGATCATACCATCCTAACAGGTCAGTTTCCTTTTGTACCCTATCTCTTGGATCCTCTTCTAGTAAATCTTTTGTGTGCTTTTCAGCATATATTTCACAGCCTTTTGAGAAAACAGGAGCTAACATTTCAATTAATACTGCCAATAACAATAGTGAACCAAGTATGGTTCCACCAACAGTTAATCTATTAGCAATGAAATTTGTTGTAAGTAGATAAACAGAAAAAGCAGCTAAAGGATAGTCGATAAGAAGCTTACTGCCTAGCTCGATATAGTTCATTTTACTTATGAATTCATCAGTGGAAATTTCTGAATTTTTATACTTTTCCATATAATAATTCACTAATAAACCAAAGGCTCTACTAATAGCGATGTTAAATGCTATGATCCACCATGAAAAATAGCAACCTATAGTAACTGTAGGTAACAGGTCTAAGGGTAGAACACTAAGAGTCCGAATAAATAGTAAGGCATTTTTACGTTCTATAAATCTTAACGCTAATTCTTTTTTATCCTCATCTACTAGGTTCTTTTTTTCCTTTAGAGGAGAAATATAAAAAAATAGCCGTATACTAGGTTTTGATAAGCGTTTATTAAGCTCGCCAGGGTCTGACGGCCTAAAAAAACTGCCATAAATATCTCCTGAAAAACAGTATTCCACATCCTCTTCAAACGCACTATCATTCTTTTTTAATATAGAAGTCAATTCATCAAAATCTTTACCTATAGCTTCTTCACCAATCCCTAGTGTATCGAACAGCTTCTTTCTATAATGAAATTCACGTGCTGTTAAACGTCCATTACTTTCAGCACCAACACTGACTTTAACACAAGGATTTCCTGACTCTAAAGGTTCAATGTACTTTTTTAGCTCTTGATAAGCTTTATAAATCTGATCAAATCTATTTTTGTCTCCACCTTTGTCAGGATGGTTTACAAGTATCAATTTATTATATTGTTTTTTCAGAAACTTGCTAAGAGCTTGATAATCCTTACCTACAATTTGTTCAGCTTTTATCTCTAGTACGTTAAACAGATCATTATTATCATAAAACTCCTGACCAGTTAACTTAAAATGTTTACTCATTACTACACCTCACATAAATACACGATACTATTAGTATAATATATTTAATGTTTCACACAAGCATAAAAATATCAAGCAACCACTAAGAGAAGAAACCCTCTTTCCCATCATACAAATACAACTTATCCATTCTCACCACATCAAAATTATGTTCCTCAAATTTGATTAGCAAGTTATTCACATCACTATTTGTAATTTCATTATTTGCAATGAACCTGCAGGTTATTTGGTCACTTGAAGACTTTGAACTTCCTGGCCAAATCGCAAGGCCTTTTGAATATATTGCTATAATCTGCGGATTACTTGTTTCAAACAACTTCACTATTTGGTCAAAGTCAGCCGGCTTACTCCAGGCAAGCGTTATATCGCTACCCACTAGTTTTTTAATCTTATAATCCTGTTCATAATTATCCTGTATTTTATCCACTTTACTATTTGGATCACTGCCAATTATAAGCTCAGATAATGTTTTCGGTTTTTTTCCTAGATTGTCTATAACAGCTTCTGCAAATTCTTTTGTACCAACTTTCTGTTTACTTCTTTTCTCCTTATATAAATCGGCAGTGTGTATTCCATCCTCCAAAGTCTTGAGCCATGCATCGTAGATTAGTTTTGCAGTACCCACTTGACCTATGTAAATTAGCATATGCACTGCAGCATTTAAAAGACCAGAAGGATTGGCTATGTTTTTTCCTGCAATATCAGGGGCAGAACCGTGCACTGCTTCAAACATTGCGTATTCATTCCCGATGTTGCTACTTCCGGCAAGCCCCACAGATCCAGAGGTTTGTGCGACTATATCTGATAATATGTCGCCATATAAGTTCTCGGTTACTATAACATCAAAATTCTCCGGTTCTGTTGCAACACGCGCCATTCCAATATCAACTATATAATGTTCTGCCTTTATATCTGGGTATTCCTTTGCAATGCGATCAAACGCGGCATGGAAAGTTCCGTCAGTCATTTTCATGATGTTATCTTTAGTCAGGCAAGTTACTTTTTTTCTGTTGTGTTTTTTTGCATATTCAAAAGCGTACCTGCATATCTTCTCTGAGCCAGATCTAGTAATAATTTTAGTGCATTGGTAAGAGTCACCAGTGAGCCTATGCTCTATTCCGGTGTAAACGTCCTCTTCATTTTCACGTATCACTACGATATCAAACTTATCGAATTTATTTTCTATAACAGGATGATATGAAATGCATGGTCTGATATTTGCATACAACCCTAGATTTTTTCTGAGTGCAACGTTTAAGCTTTTGTGCCCTTTACCTTGAGGAGTTGTTGTCGGAGATTTTAATAATATTTTTGTCCTTTCAATTGATTCCCAACCACTTGGAGAAATTCCGTGAGACCATTCTTTACTGTAAACACGCTCCCCTATTTCAATAATATCTATTGAGATTTCCGCTTCTGCTTCGCGCAATATCGACAGCACCGCTTCCATGATTTCTGGTCCGATACCGTCGCCATATGCAACTGTGATTAGTGTTGACATAACTTCCCTAGTTATAAATGATTTAATATTAATTTAAATAATAGAGTGGCACAAGTAGCTAATATTACCCAAGTTAGTATATTTACGGTTATTTAATAACGTATTTTTATATCATATGATGATATTATGAAATATAGGTGGGGTTATGAATACTGAAATAAATGTTAAAGTAAATTATGTAGGATTTACAAGGCGTATTGTAGCAGAAATACTTGACCTCATCATATTTTCCCCTCATTTTATCTTCGGTTTTATCTATGGTGTATTCATCGTATCATTACAAGATAAAGATAAAGATAAAGATAAAGACTCTTTTCAGGAACTTGCACAACTAGCAACAGAAATACCATTTATAGTTTCTACAGTGGTCGCAACATTAGTACTAACAATATCCAAAATATTAATGGTAACAAAACTTGGTGGTACCCCAGGAAAACTATTGTGTGGTATGCATATTAAAGATGCTAATACATTTACAAATGTTACCCTTATGCAAGCAACAATAAGATGTATTTCTAAGGGAAGCATCTGGATTATTTTTCGCTTTTTGCTTCATCTGCATTATCATGGTTATACTTTTCTATATCTTTTAATTGTGCTAATTTTATTTTTGTTTGCAGTATTTGATCAACGCAAACAGACTTTTCACGACAAAATTGCAAACACGGTAGTGATAGATTATAAACCTAGTTGATATTTTCCTTTAGCTGTCTGCCACCAAGGGTGTCATTCCAGTGTCACGCGCTAACTTAAGGTAAATTGCCAACTTAGAGGTTGTCCGGAAACAAGTAAATTCAAGCATATTCCCTCTTTAACATAACCCTACTCATAGCTAGGTATATGAAATTCTCAGTGGATGTTGTGAGTAAATCATACTCCTTCGATAGCCTTCTATTCCTATTAACCCAAGCAAAAGTCCTTTCTACAACCCATCTTCTTGGCTGTACTTTAAACCCTTGTTCTCTTGTTGGTAGTAGCTCAGGTGGCGTATCTTTGTGCACCCAAAATCTACATGTAGGCCTTTTAACAATTTCAATATCTATGTCATATTCTTCCTTTATGTGATTCTTTAAATTTCTTCCTTGGTATCCCATGTCAGCCCACATTTTTTTAACTTTAGTATATTTTGTTCTCATATTGTTTAATGCTATTTTAATACCATCTCTATCATTTTCGTTAGCAGCGCCTACGTAACAACCTAGTATAAAACCCTGAGTGTCTGTAATTATATGCCTTTTTCTACCCTTTACTTTTTTACTTCCATCATAGCCTTTGATCCCCCCTTTTCTGTAGTCTTTACAGATTGACTATCTACTATACAGGCACTCGGCTGCTCATTCCTTCCTATTTTTCTTCTACTATATTTTGTAATTTCATAATTCATTTTCTCAAAAATTCCCTGCTTCTTCCATTGCCTGAACTGCTCATACACAGTCTTCCATAGCGGAAAATCATTTGGTAAATACCGCCATTGACACCCTGTACGCAATACATAGAAAATTGCTTCTAATATTTCTCTTTTGCTATACTTTGGCGGCCTTCCTCCTTTCTTGTATGATACTCTGAAGTGTTTTTCTATTCTTGCCCATTCCCTTTCGCTTAGATCTGTTGGATACTTTTTTCTCATCTTTACCCCGTACTAAAATTTCAGATATTATAGCCTTTTACTTGTTTCCGGACAACCTCTAATATGCTCTTTGCACTTTGAAGAAATAGAATTTCTGTTTTTTACTTTAACAAGTGCGCCACCATGCCTTGCTAAGCGGGTTGGATGCACGCAATCAAACGTGTCAATTCCAAGCTCTACTCCGCGAAAGATGTCCACAATTCCACCAATACCAAGCAAATGAGTAGGCCTGTCTTTTTTCAGGTGGTCCATAGTGAAAGAAACTACATCATGCATCTGCTCTTTACTTTGACCAAGTGATCCACCTATTGCTTGACCAAAAAATGGCAAATCGTTGATAAAATCACAACTTTCTCTACGTAAATCTTGATACACTCCGCCTTGACTAATTCCATACAGTGCCTGCTTGCCATTATTGTTTTTTTCAAATTCATTTAAAGAACGTTCAGCCCATCTGTGGCTCATGAGCATTGATTTTGCTGTGTATTCTTTGCTTACGTGAAATGGAGTGCATTCATCTAAAACTAGGATTAAATCTGCACCTAATTTCTGTTGAATTTGTACAGATTTTTCAGGAGTTAAGCAATAAATTTTACCATTAATGTAAGAACGAAAAATTGCCCCATCCTCATTAATTTTGATCAAAGTTTTTTGTTTTTTTCTTATTCCTTTTATCTCTTCCGAAACTGATCCGTGGCCTAAGCTAAATATCTGATATCCACCTGAGTCAGTTAGCATTGGCCCATTCCATCCTATCATCTTGCGCAAACCACCAAGTTTTGCAACAGTATTCTCTCCTGGTTGAAGCATTAGGTGATAGGTGTTGGAAAGTATGATTTGGGTACCAGCTTCACTTATTCTTTCAATATCTGCAGCTTTAATTGCAGCTTTTGTTGCGCAGAATATAAAAGCGGGGGTTTCTACGCTTCCATTTGGAGTTTTAATTGTTCCAACTCTTGCAGAACCTGATTGCTTGATTCTCTTGAATGAAAATTCTTCTTTCATCTATTTGCCTGAAAGTTCTGTTATGATGTTTTCTACTTTCTCAGGAGTAAGATTTTCATAGAAGTCATTATTGATCTGCACAACGGGAGCATTAACGCATGCACCTAGGCATTCAACTTCTTTTAAAGTGAACAAATTATCTTTAGTAGTCTCACCGATATTGATTCCAAGTTTTTTTTTAAAGGTATTTAAAACTTCTTCACTATTGCACAACCAGCAAGGAGTTGTTCTACAAATTTGTATTAGATATTTGCCTACTGGTTTTAAATTATACATGGTGTAAAAATTTGCCACTTCATATACACGAATATGTGGAATATGCAGCATATCAGCAACATAACGCATAGCAGATTCAGAAACCCATCCGCATTGCTCTTGAACCAGATATAGTAAAGGCATAACAGCACTACCTTCTCTACCTTTGGGATACATCTCTATAAACTTTCCCGCTTTCTTGAGGTTTTCTGATGTAAAACTAAACTGCTCTTCTTTTTCTATCATTCATGAGACTCGTGTAAACTTTAACAGATTATACCTGTAGAACCAATGATTGCAATTGTTGGTTTTTTGAGAAATAGCATAAAGCTTCTTAGCCCTCTTCAAGCTTATATTTACCTTTTAGTATAAAATATTATATTAATTTTTTAATTTTAGTTAAAATTTTCATTGACATTAACACACAGGAGTAATCATAATAGCATTTTATTAATATTTTAAATAAAATTATGTCTATATTAAGAAGATTGCTCGGGATCAACTCAAATACACCGGAAATTAAAGAAGCGATAGGTTTTAATCCAACAAACGTAGAATTAATTGAGGGGAATGGAGTTGCTTACGGACTCAGCTATCAAGATAATGGTAATGGGAGCAGTAAAGTAAAATTACTTATTAGTCCATTATATCAATCAAAAACATACGAATGTGGTACAAATATCAGCGTAGCAAATGAATTCAAAGATCAATTATCTCTCACATTAATAGAAGATTCAGCTGAAATAGATAAAGTTGGAGTTATCTTTCCTGAAGAAGGAATTAGCGAAGAAGGAGAAAAATGCGTTAAAGGCTTATCTTTTAACACTTACGGAATTAAACAATCAGTTAATACTCCTTCAGTTGAACATTTAGATAAAAGAAAATTACAAAAGAATATTGATAATAATAGTCTTGCAAATGTGGGCAATAGTTACTTTCAACCAAGAGCAGTGAAAGTTGGTAATGGTGACGTAATTGTAATCGCCCATAACTTAAAGGATCAAACTTTAGTTTCTTGGTACTTAAAGTCAAGCGAGAGCGGAAAATTTAAGGTATTGACTGGAGAAAAAGGTGTTACAGAAAGAAAATTGTTCAATTTTGATAATCAGGGGCAATTGGCATTAAATGGAAACACGATGCTTTATTCGCAAGTGAGCAAAAGGATTACTAAGGAAAATCAAGAGGTGAGAAAAACACGTATTTTTAAATTTGATATGGCTAAAGTGATTCAGGGTCTGAAGGATGGAGTTAATGGCTTTTTACTTGGTAATCGAAAAGGTCAAATAGATAATAAAGCACTATCTCTTTCTAGAGAACATGAAATAAGCTTTTTGCAGTATGTTGAACAAACGGAAGGAAATGATCTAGTTGCTTTTCTTGAAAATGACCAATCAGCTAATGAGCAGAGGTTACATATAGCAACTCTACTTAAAAATGGATCAGTGTCAGATTTTCCTATCTATCAATTTACAGATCCTATAGAGCAATTATATATTAAAGGCAACGGTCAGGGTGGTTTTATCGTAACTGCGGTAAGTGGAGAAAATATTGTAACTTTTAATCAAAACGGCTCTGGAAAATCTTCTGAAGCAACAATAATACCGGCAAATAGCATCAAAACTCTCAGTGATTTTGTTAATATCATTAACGGTCGATTAACGCCAGATATTATTTCTAGTAGTACCGTGGCTCCTATAACTGTTGCAGAAACGGTTGTGACTTCTAAGAAAACGCCGACTGCTGCAATTACTAGCACAGCAGAAACCGACGCTGTGAAGACTACTAAATTGACAACGGAAGCCGTTGCACCTACTTCTACAATAAGTAAACCTTCAACGGAGTCAACGACAGTAGCAAAAACAACTACTACTTCACAAGCGACCACGGTTGCTACAACGTCAACTAGTGCGCCGATAGTAACTTCAGGGACTGAGACAAGTACTGTAAAACCTACAGCAGCGACTGGTGCGTCGACTTCTACGATGAGTAAACCTTCAACAGAGTCAACGACTCAAACAAGTACAGTAACAGTGAAGCCAACAACAGAAGCCGTTGCACCTACTTCTACAACGAATAAACCTTCAACAGAGTCAACGACTCAAACAAGCACAGTAACAGTGGAACCAACTGCGCCAACAACAAGCTCAGAGAAAACTACACAAACAGTATTTAGTATACCAAGTACTAGAACAAAAGAGTCAACAACTCCTATATTCACCACGACTTTACTTCCTCAGTCTACTTCTTCACCACAACCTACTCAACTTGCTATAGGGTCTAATAAGGCAGGAATGATAGGGGGATCTTTGGTTGGAGCAATAGGTATTGTTGGAATTATAGGATTCATAGCATATAGATATGTTAAGGGTCGTAATGCTGCTCCTGTATTAGAACTAACTGATTTGGGTTATAGAAGGCTATCATCTTCAAGTAGCGATGAAGAAATTTTTACCACTGGTAACAGAATGCGAACTATAGCATTTCTCATAATAGTCCGAACAGGTCATAGGAAGGCAGAATCAACAGCACGACGAAAGGATTCGAATAGAGGAATGTTTTTCCTGGCTCTGTTTTTTATAGCAAACCAATGATGCTCAATTTTGTTGAAATCTGGAGAATAAGGCGGCAGATACAAAATTTCTGCACCAACCCCTTTAGCAAGCTCGATAATCTTATCAGACTTATGAAAAGTAGCATTGTCAAGAATGACAGTCTGTCCAGGTTCCAAGATCGGTGTCAAAAATTGCTCAAACCATCCATTAAAAACATCCATATTACAGTGGCCTTCAAAGGTTAACGGAACAACTATCTTTCTTCCACTTAAGGCTGCAACCATACTGATTCGTTGAGTTTTCTTTCCAGATTTTAAGGCATAAAACCGCTGTCCTTTCTGGCAATATCCGTAGGGGTAGTCTTCGGTGTTATCAATGCCAGACTCATCTATATACACTAAGTTTTTAGGTTCTTTTGTCGCTATAATTTTCAAAAATTCAGCACGTTTTTCTTCGTTTCTTTCCTTGTATCCATATGTCTTTTTTTGCGCGTAAATTCAATTTTTTTAAGGGCTCGATAGATCGTTTGGATACTAACGTTGTTCCAAAGTTTAGCCATTTCCGATAGAGTCTTTCCTCCGTGTTCTCTGGCAAATTTGGCAAAGGTATCCCAGTCGGTAATTTTGTGATTGTAACCCCCATTTCCAAGTTTTTTTGATTGAAAGTCTCCTGTTTCTTTTCTTCTTTGCTGCCACTCCCATAAAGTAGTTCGTCCAATCTTAAATCTTGCTGCCACTGTTTCTCTGCTTTCTCCTTCGTCTAGCGCTTCCATTGCTTTTTTTCTTAAATCATAACTATATGCTGCTGGCATTCAACCTCCTTATCATCATCTACCCTTATCCTATCACATCCGGACTTTTATGGAAAGAGCTATATAATTAGGATTATAAGCAACTTATTGAAAATCTTGTTTTTTTGCAATCAATCTGATCAAATTTAAGAATAGTAATTTGTTATTTATATTAATAAATTTAATTCTATTGAAAATAGCTAAAGCATTGAAATTCTTGAATTTTAGCCAGATTAGTGAGTGGTAGTGAAATTTCTTTTACTCAAATTTAGGTATTCACTGACCGTTCTTGTTATAAATACCAGAATAATAAGCTACTGATATTCTCCACCTTTTTTATCTTTAATCCATCATAGCTAGCGATGCAACAAAGCCCACCGATTCATTCTACTGCAACGCAGAAAATTCGTACAATTGTGCATAATGTGGGGCTTCTGGCTACATTTTTCTATTGAACTCACCTTTTCTCTATGTGACAGATTTCGTATTAAATTTTAAATTTAATGCGCCTAGATATACAAGCATTCCTAGCAAAACCATAGGTATAGAAAGCAACTGCCCCATAGTTAAATCAAGCCACAAATAGCCAATTTGATAGTCTGGTTCGCGAAAAAACTCAACGAAAAAACGTGCTATTCCATACCACATAACTGCAATACCAGTTAACGCACCGTGATACAGTCTTATTCTAGTTAAGAAAAACAGTGAATTTGCAACTGCAAAAAGTAGCAGTCCTTCAAAAAGTGCCTCATAAAGCTGGCTTGGATGATGCAGCAAATTATCACCACTCTCTGGAAATACCATACCCCATGGCATAGTTGTAACTCTGCCAAATAACTCTCCGTTTATAAAATTGCCTATGCGACCTAAAAATAAACCTATGGGAACTCCGCAAGAAACTAGGTCCAGTGCATAAAATATAGGAATGTTATGTCTTCTGCAGGAGATTATTACTGCAAGCAAAACTCCTATAGCACCGCCATGAAATGACATCCCTCCTTCCCAGGTCTTCAATATCTCGATAGGGTTGCTTATATAAAGAACTGGATCATATATCAATACGTAGCCAAGTCTACCTCCAAGGATAATACCTACAATAGTGGCTGTTAATAACGAATCGTAAAAATTCTTAGTAAATATTTTTTGGTCATCTAGCCTATGTAAATACCAATATGCAAACACTATACCCAAAACGTAGGCTAAGGAATACCAATATATAGAAACAGGACCGATGCTGAAAATTACTGGATTTAAAGACATATTTTGCTATAAATTATTTTTAGACAATCTACTTTTTTCACGATCCCACTCTCTCTGTTTTATGGTTGCTCTCTTATCGTAGAGTTTTTTTCCTTTTACAATGGCAATTTTAGTTTTTGCAAATCCTTTATCGTTAAAATAGACCGAAAGCGGCACAACAGTTATCCCAGCAGTCTTGATTTGACCAATTAGTTTATTTATCTCCTTTTTATGCAAGAGTAATTTACGTTCCCTTTTTGGTTTATGATTTTTTCGGTTCGCAGCTTTATATTCTGCAATATGCATATTGTGCAGCCATACTTCGTTATTCTTTTCAACAACGTAGGCGTCGGAAATATTTACTTTTCTTTCTCTTAGCGATTTAACTTCACTGCTTAATAAGACCATACCCGCTTCAAATTCTTCTAAGATGAAATATTCAAACCTTGCTTTCCTATTTTCTGCAATAACTTCCATATCTAAAGATATCTTTAAGCTTCAATATATTACAGAGTTTTTGACTTAATTCATAATAAAACAGTTATCCCAATAAATATAAGGTGCCAGGCTAGTCTGATAGCAACAGGATAACAAAAATCAAGTAAGTGCTTTTTCTGTCTCTCTAGGCACAAGTTCCTTTACTTCTTTCATTTCAGTTTTAGGCTTTGACATTATATATTGACCAGCACCAACTATGAGCGCAGATCCTGCAGCTAGTCCAATTATTGCTGGTACAGATAGGGCAGTAGCAAATGCAAGTGCAACACCAACTATCACTGCAGTTACAAAACACACAATAACACCTTTTACAATTGCATTTTTTGCAGATTGTTCTTTTTCTTTCACAATTGCATTTTTTCCAATTTGTTTTTCTTCCTTTTTCTCTGGAAGCTGCATTACATCTTTATTTTCAGTAAGATCCTTTGGCGTTTTTTTATTCTCATTTTTTAACGTTTGCTTTTTTTCCGCTTCCTCTAAAAGCTGAATTATACCTTGATATTTAGTAAGGTCTCTTGGCGTTTTTCCATCAACATCTTTTAATGAAGGGTCTGCTTCAGTGTGTAGCAGAACTTCCACCACTTTTATTTTGCCATTTTCAGCAGCAAGATGTAAAGCAGTACATCTATCATCATTTTCTGCATTAACCTTTGCTCCTTTTTTGATTAGAATGTCTACTACATCTTTATGGCCCTCTCTGGCTGCAAGATGTAAAGGAGTACATCCATCATCATCTTTTGCATTAACGTTTACTCCTTTATTTAATAGGTTTTTCACCTCCTCCTCATTATTATGTTTAACAGCTGAATGCAAAGCTTTGATGTTCTCTTGTGCCTTTAATAGAGCTTCTTTTACCGCTTTATGGCCTTTTTGAGGAGCAAATGTTAAAGGAGTCCATTTATAATGGTCTTTCGCATTAACATCTGCTCCTTTTTCAATTAGAGTTTCTACTATATCTTTGCGGCCATTTTCAGCAGCAAGATGTAAAGAAGTCCACCCATCACTATTTTTTGCATCAACGTTGATTCCTTCTGCTTTTGATAGAACTTGTACTATCTCTTTGTGGCCATTTGTAATAGCAAGATGTAAAGGAGCCCATCCTTTATCATTTTCTGCATTAACATTTGCTCCTTTTCCAATTAGAGTGTTTACTACATTTTTGTGGTTCTTTTCAACAGCAAAATGTAAAGAAGTCCATCCATCACCATTTTTTGCATCAACAATTGCTCCTTTTCCAGTTAGAATGGTTACTACATCTTCGTGGCCATAGTGAGCAGCAATATGTAAAGGAGTAATTTTATTATCATGTTCTGCATTAATATCTGCTCCGTTTTCAATCAGAGCTTTTGCTACATTTGCACAGTTCCAATAAGAAGCAAGATGTAACAATTTGACTTCCTTAGAATTTTGACCACGAGATATAGTAAATATGTAATTTATGCCAGATCCACTATCATTGTCAGGTTTACTCTTTTCCCACTCTTGACATAAATCTGGATCTTCTTCTTGTAACTTAGCTTTTATTTTTTCAACTATATTGTCCTTGCTCAAATCTGAAAGGTCATTTATTTTTTTTAATATTTCCATAAATTTATCATATTCCATAACTTCCTCACTTAAAATACATAACTTAGTTGTTATATCTTTTAACATAGAAGTCAAGAACCTAAATATTCGTTATTATCTTTCCTTAAAGAGTCATTTAAGTTATATTACAGACTATGAAAAACCTCAACTTTAGGAAGGAAATCAAGTTTTTTTCTCTGTCATTTATAATTTTATTTGTTCTATGGACTGTATTGTCTGGTTATTTTGAGCCGTTTTTTATTTTTTGTGGAGTGTTTTCCTCTATATTCACATCGTTTATCTTTAGAAGGTTGATAAACGCTGAAAGAGCTCTTAGCCAGATTTTAAATAGTACGAGTAGACTGTCGTTTTATAAGTTAGTAAGTTATATACCATGGTTAATGTACCAAATCATTTTATCAAGTGTTTATGTAACAAAAAAGGTGCTACAACTCAAATCTAAGCTTGAGCCAATCATTATCCTAAGAAAATGCAAAGGGCATAATGATGAAAGCATTGCGTTATTTGCCAATTCAGTCACAATCACTCCCGGAACTTTAACTATCAATGTTGAAAGTAAGCAGAAAACATATTTCTCTACCATGTATTTGATAGATAAAGATCTTGAAAGCGGCATTTCTGAAATAGAAAATAAAATCTTAAAAATACTACGTTCAGTTAAGTAATTGCTTTAAATAAGTTAACAGCATCCTTATATTCCCTTACAAGACTTTCAAGCATTTCTTTTGGAAGGCTATTGTTAACAATAGAACATAAATAATTATACAAATCTTCTAACCTTAATACGTTATTTCTCTTCTTGCTGTTGAATTTATACGGAAAAATACCTTCCATAACTTCAATAGTAGTAGCCTTGTTTAAAAATACATTTTCACTTGTCACGCTTATTCTTGCTAAAACAGTGTTAATTTCAGGTTCGTCACTCGTATAAAAATCTGATAGCTGAGTTATTCTAATAACGTACAAAGTTACTATTTTTGACAAGCAATTATCAGCATATTCACAATTTTTTATTACCTCCCACTGAGTAACCTGAGATTTACCTATTTTTGCATTGTTCGGTAATTTACTCATTGAACTTTCTCCATTTAATCCAGTGTAATAAATTATACTAATACTTTGTTAAATAAATAATAACGCGATTACAAAAATATATACTTATAGTAGTATATTATACAAAAATAGCACAATATCTAAGCATTAAAGCTAGTTTTAGCTGGGTACATGGGGCTATTCGTTATTTTGTGTTGTCCAGTGAGGTCCAAAATTAGAGGTCCACTTATATAAAGAGTTTAGTCTGCCTTCTTTGCTATAAAATAAGTTTTCCTTTTGAGCTGTTTTGTTAGTATTAACTAAATTCTAAACTAACTGTGCTATAATGAAAAAGATAAAACTCGGAATACTAATTTCAGGTAGGGGGTCGAATATGCAGGCCTTAATAGAAGCATGTCAAGATCAGAATTTTCCCGCAGAAGTTGCATGTGTTATCACAAATAATAGCGAAGCTGCTGGTCTGAAAACAGCAGAGCAAGCAGGAATCTCAGCGTTTATTGTTAAAGATAAACCGCTTGATGCTGGTAAAATTCACGAAATACTTGTTCAACATAAGGTTGATTTAATTTGCCTTGCAGGGTTTATGAGAATTCTCAAAGCTGATTTTCTGAGTAAATGGCATAACAAGGTGATAAATATTCATCCCTCTTTACTTCCGTCTTTTAAAGGCCTAAACGCTCAAGAGCAAGCTCTAAAAGCAGGTGTAAAAATTACAGGTTGTACTGTACATTATGTCACTCCTGAAGTTGATGCTGGAGCCATAATTGCTCAAGTTGTTGTACCAGTGTTACCAGCTGATGATATTCAAAGCCTCTCAGAACGCATTCTAGCTGAGGAGCATAAGTGCTATGTAGAAGCAGTAAGATCAATAGCAGAAAGTATTAATTATTGACCCTGAGCGTTTTTTCCAACTTCAACAAAAAATAAATTTTCAGGTTCCAGTAAAGAACTTGCCAGTTCGTTTACTTCCTCTAATTTAACATCATTAATGATATTCGCATAATTATTTATACGGTTAACATCACGATCATTTATCTGCATATTATCTAGCAGCGTTGCTGTATTTGTGTTATTGGACAGGAAAAGGACAAGATTATTTACCAAGCCAATTTTTGCATCCTTGAACAATTGTTCGTCAATTCCTTGCTTTTTTATTCTGCTAAATGTATCTTTTACTGCTGATATAGCTTTGCCAGCAGTAGAACTATCAGTACTTATAAATCCAGATATAATATTTCCATGTTTATTGGAAATAATACTTGCATAAACACCATAAGTAATACCCAAGTTTTGCCTCAGTTCTGTCATTAATATTGAATTCAGCCTCATGCCACCAAGTGCATCAATTAAGACACCAGCGTTATAATAATTAGGATCTTCATAAGCTATACCTTTTTGAGCAAAAAGTATCACACTCTGTGGTATATCCATAAAAATATTCTTACTTTCTGCAGAACCAAAATTATTTTTTACAGGTATTTTTCTAACTTTTGATCTTTTTGACGGCAATTTAGATAAATATTTATCTAATAGCGTAATAATTTCTTCTTTTTTTGCACAACCAGCAACACTGATAACTATGTTATCTTTAGCAAAATTACGCTTTATGTATGTTAAAACATCGTCTCTAGTAATGCTCATTATAGTATCAAGAGTACCATACACACTTTTTGAGTAAGGATGTTTTTTAAACAATAACGTATCTAATTCTTTTCCAGCAACAAAATAAGGATTTTTTTCAAGATTATTAAAATCAACTTTGGCTTTCTCGAAAACTCTATTCAACCCTTCAGGGTCAACTTTAGGACGCATTATAGTATCGCTCAGTAATGAAATTGCTTCCTCTAGATTGTCAGACAAAGTATTTAATGAAACCCTAAATGCTTCTAAATCAGCAATAAAATTTAAACTAATCCCTTTATCTTCAAGCTTTTTCGCAAAATCTTTGGCATCATTTTTTCCTGCCCCTTCTTGGATTACAAGAGAAGTAAACCAAGCAAGCCCCTGTTTTTCCTTATTCTCATACACATAACCTGCATCCTTGAACGATATATTTAGTGAAACTTTTGGCAAATCATGATTTTCTACAAATAAAAACTTAAATCCTTTACGGGTAGTGACCTCCTCTATATTTAGGTTACCACTTGCTTGTAAATTAAAGCCTAGACAGAAAAAAAATAGAAATATAATTTTACTTATTCTCATTATTATCTCCTTTTGGTAATAAACGACCAATTAACTTATTAGCAGAAAAAATAGCACGGATTTTATTATTTACATCCTCTAGATTGACATCATTAATCTTGCTATATGAAATATCTATTTCATCAAGTGGAATACCAAGTGCAAGGTGTGGCACATAGAACATCGCTATATGAGTTAAGTCAGATAGATTATCAAACTGTGCTGCCTTATACCTATATTTTGAGCTTTGTAATTCCTCGCTCGTCACCCCTTTAGATACGAAGCCATTAATAGCATTATCTAACTCTCTTTCAACAATATCTAAATTAGCGCCACTTTTTGGAATTATCATAATATCAATGTAGCCATCACTAAAAGCTAGGCTATTATAATAAGCAAACACTGATACTGCCACATCTTTATCTAAAACCAAATCTTTATACAGTTTGCTGGATTTGCCGCCACCTAAAATGTCAACCGCTAAATGAGCAGCAGAGGCTTCATTTATGTGATCAAATAAGGGAACACGATAACGAAAATATAAAACTGATTCTTTTACTTCAGTGCTCTCTAAGGTCACCGATAGACCTGCATTATGCACTGGATCCTGATTTGGGTAATTTCTCATTACAGGCTTAGCTTTAATTTCGCCATATTTTTCTTCTGCTAATTTCACTACTTCATCAAGTTCCACATCACCCACAATCAGTAATATTGCATTGCCGGAGTGATAATAGTTATCATGAAACCTCGTTATGTCATCCAAATTGTAAGTTTTGATATCGCTCTCCCAGCCGATAACAGACCTACCATAGCCAGTACGGTAAAATGCACTATCCATTTCTTCCCATAACAAGTTATGAGGTTGGTTATCAAATCTCATCTTTCTTTCTTCTAATACGATGTTTTTTTCTCTATCTATTTTGTCTTGAGTAACATTAAAGCTGCCCATTCTATCTGCTTCAACTTCCATTGCAAGTGGTAAATCTTTTTTGGGGATCAACTCAAAATAACAGGTATATTCTTTAGTGGTAAATGCGTTAAATTGAGCCCCAATGCTACTCATAGTGGCTTCTATATCTGTGAACTTCCCTGTAGTTTCAAACATTAAATGTTCAAAGTAGTGAGCCAATCCTGCTTTGCCGATTGGATCATCCATTCCCCCAACTTTGTATATTACTGCATGTAAAACGGCTGGAATCCGATGATTAGAAACAACATAAACATCTAGTCCGTTACTGAGTTTAGTATATTTTATGTTGTGCTCTATGTTTAAAGCATTCGAAGAAATTGGGTAAGTAAAAAAAAGTACAGGTAGTATAAGAAAACTAAAAAACTTATGAAGCATTATTTCGACCTAATATAAAAACAATTATTTTATTCCTCATTTTGTTTAGAAATAAGCATATCGTATATATACCACTTATATAACAATGTAAACATTCCACAAACTATAGATAAATCTGCTAAATTAAAGGCTGGCCAATACCAATCATCAATATGAAAATATATGAAATCATATACAGCTCCCCAATAGATCCTATCAACTACGTTTCCGATTGCTCCACCAATCATCAGAGAAAAACCAAGGTAAGTTGACTGATCGTCAGACTTGTATATCAAATATGCAAGTATACCAATTATTAGTATTGAAAATGCTGAAAAAAAGAAACCGCCATGTGGTAAAGCGCTACACATTCCAAAACTAATACCTGAATTCCAAACTTCAACTAGTTTTATAAAACTAGCGATCTCAATTGATTCTCCTTCATCAATCAATGAGTTTATGTACAATTTGCTCGTTTGGTCAATCAATACTATAATTAATATAACAACTAAGCATAACTTTTTCATAAATTTGCCTTTAACCTATAAACTTTAAGTATATCATAATTTATCTGTTTTGTTAACTCCTCAATACTATGGAATTTTTTTTCTGACCTTATGAATTTTAAAAGTTGTATATTGACTTTATGACTATATACGTCTTCATCAAAATCGAATATGTGCATTTCTATTATAGGCTTTTTCAGATCCTTAAAAGTAGGTCTCATACCAATATTGACTACTCCATATAACCAATTTGGATTACTATCAGGAAAAGTCACTCTAGCGTAATATGTGCCAAACTTAGGTTTTATCATGCAATCTTCTATAGGAATATTTATGGTTGGAAATCCTATTTCTCTACCTCTACATGCACCTTTTGTCACAACACCAGAAACTTGATAAGGCCTGCCGAGCAATTTATTAGCAATTTCTATTTCGCCCCTTTGTACATACTCCCTTATTGAAGAAGAAGAGCAAATTTTGCCGTCAATTGTTAATGGCTCTAATTTAGTCAAAGAGTATCCATATATTTCAGAATATTTCTCTAGAGTTAATATATTACCCAATCGTTTATGACCAAAAGTGCAATTTTCTCCGACAATTATGTGTTTAGCGCCATATTTATCTATTAAAATCTCACTGATAAAGTCATCGCAGCTAACCTCAGAAAAACCTCTATTAAAATTAATAATATATAAGTAATCTATACCATAGCTGCTGATTAGTTCCTTTTTTTGTTCTTGGTCTATTAACCTAAAATTGTTTCTACCAAATAAAACAGTTGATGGGTGAGGCTCAAAAGTTAAAACTGCAGAGGGTAATCCTCTTTCTTGTGCTACCTTCTTTAGAGTAGAAATTGCAAACTCGTGTCCTAAATGAATGCCATCGAAATTTCCGAAGGTTAGTGCTATATTATTTTCTATTCCTTGCTCACAATTATAAATAATTTTCATACAATTTGATGTTTTTACATGTTTCTTATATATAATAACTATATTTTAGTAAGCTACGGAGATAAATTGTGAAAAATGTTGTGATATATGTAAAGAAGGGCTGTCCATACTGCATAAGGGCAAAGGATTTACTAGATAAAAAAGGTGTGAAGTATGAAGAAATCGATGTGCTCAAAAGCTCAGATCTATTTAACGACATAAAATCAAAGTATAACGTTAGAACAGTTCCACAGATCTTTATTGCTGATGAAAATGGCAACTATATAGACCACATTGCAGGAAGCGACAAATTGATGGATCTTGAAAAAGAAGGAAAGTTGGATGATATGCTAAATAATAATGACAATCACACTGATGTCACAACCTACACAAACAGCAATGATGAATGTGGAGAGTGTGTTATACCACATGATGATTTTATGTAACTTTTTATCTTGTTTTGTCGTGTAATACGTAAATGAAAACTAGTATGCTCACTTTAAACAATTCTTAATGAATTAAAAATACAATTCATTCAGTGAGTTTTTTTAGTGGGAAAAAATGACAAAAAATATTTCAATTATTAGCAGAAACTTAATTAGTATCGAATTAGTTAACAAACAAGATTTAGAGAATTTCATCAAGATTTTCACAGTGCTTGATAAACATATAGCAGCTAAAACACTTTTTACAGAAGAAGTGAGAATAGAGTATAAACAACACAACGGCATAGAAGTTGTTGAATTGCTAAAAGATACAGACTTTACATATCATGAGGTTGAAAATGTATTGAACCACCTGAGTAAACATGGAATGAAGGTGCCCAGCAGTGTTATAGCACACACTCTTTTTGCTGCATACAATCATGCACTTGAATTTAAGGATGTAGCATTTTCCTTTTCTGAAGGCTCTCCACAATTTAACATCAGAGTGAGTAAGAACACCTTCATAATAACTCCTATGAGTGAGGAGAATTTGGAATTGAATTCACAAAGTAGCAAGAAATTAATAGAGTCGTTACAGAGCGAAAAAAATATTTATGATTGTATAGTAGAAGAAAATACCATTAAAGTTATAGTGCATTCTGAAATACATCAAGCTATAAATTTGATTATAAAATCACTGATAAAGTCTCGCCTTTTAGCAAAAGAGGAAGAAGGAAAATTCAAAGAGAAATTGAGACAACTTGCTTTTAAGGATCAAGCTTTTGTTGAGTATTCCAGTATCAAAACCATCAGTAGGTATCCACATAATCATCCTCTGAGAAAGCATGAAAGTGTTACTAAGGATATAGAAAATATTTTATGTGATTTCATAGCAAATGAGAATAGCGAGTTCGCTATAGAGCGGTTAAATAGGCTGAGCTCAGCAGTTTCTCCGGATACTCCAAGAATCATCACTAAAACTATAGATAAACTTGTTAAGTTTCACTAAGATATACGAGAGCCAATAGATTTCTTGTATTACCTTTTGTCATCCAAGTAGCCAAGGCTACTTGGTTCTTTTTTTGGGTTCCAGCTATGTACATAGCTGTATGAACCATACGCGTCAAGTTAAGAGATTGTGAGCAAATTTAGAGAGGTTAAAGTGGATACTCTAGCCCTTCTACGTTTGTCTTTTAATGAAAATCGCGACCAAGTTATAGTGAGTTTTTTAAGAAATGCTTTTAAACTATTAATTTTGGTTAATACTAAAAATAACTCTCTAACCCGCCTTTTTAGCTCAATAAATGCCTTTGTTAAGCTAAGTTCTGTATTCTTTTTCACTTCTGTGCAAACAACTATGCCGTGAAATATAAGAATTGCGCACAATTTAGCATATAGTTCACATAATACTCTGCATGGCTTTCCTTTTAGCTTATCAAGTCTGATATGGCTTTTATACAATTTAAATAATAACTCAATTTGCCACCTTACTCTGTAAATCGTTAATACTTGCTCAGCACTAATTTTATTTTCTGGAACATTAGTTATAAATATTGACCAGTTCAACAATTTTTGATTTCTTTTAGAGGATGTATATCCCTGCGATCTTGCTAATCTATTAGCTTTCCTTCTTCTGGCTATAGACTGTTCTTCAGTTAGTTTCTGACATATAATTCTTACTCTAATTTTTGCTTCTTTTCCTAACAATACCTCGTTTTCTAAAAATAACTTATCCTCTAAACATTCTAATAACTCCATTTTTTGATTTGTTTCTACATCATATACGTTGGTATCGGATTTATAACGACTTATGAAATAAGCTCCTATTTCATTGATTTGTTTAAAAGAACTTGGCACAAAATAACCGAGATCAGATATTAGCAAATCATTGCTTGATATATTACTTAAATGTTTCCTATATCCCTGGTCTGATCTTATTCCCTCCGTTAAATTAAGTTGGTCTATTATCTGATTCATGTAATCGAAAACTAATTGTAACTTTATTCCAGACTTAGTATTGCTTTCATAGCCACTGTAGCTAGTACCATAACCTTTATACATCTCTTCCATACTGTTAGGTAGAGTAATATAGCTACTGTCCAATAATTTAACACTATTAAATTGCTGTAAGATTTTGCAATCAACTTGCAAGATATTTTTAAAGAGAACCACAGATTCATTATACATCCTTTTCATAAATTCCACTGCTTCTTCAGTAAATCTAAAATCCAAACCTTGTTTTGTTATATCTATCGAGTCCTCGTTTAGTAATTGACACATTGTTTCTACGCTACAATTATCAACTCCTATATTACCCAAGACCATGGCTTTTACGAATGATGAACCTTTTAGCTTTCTCTTTCTTTTTATAAACCTTGTTGTAATTGAGATTTTCTCTGCTTTTTCATTAAAAAATTCTTTGAGCTTTTTTGATAAGCAAGTTATTTTATTCATTGGTTCTCTCACTAAAAGTATATCTGGGAGAACTTATACCTTATTATTCTATCTCTTTCATACCTTTATTTCCTTAACTTGACGCGTATGGCTGTATGAACATTGTAGCCGTTATTCAAGTAGCCCGCAGAAGCGAAAAACTTACTTGACAAACTCCGCCAACTCCCTTATCATGAAACTGAAGCTATTTATTTATCTTCTCTGTACAGATTAAATGACAAAAAAACTCACGTATCTGGCGTCTCATGTTTAATTTTTTGCACTATGTGCACCTTATGTCTTTATAAAGTTCTAGGTTTTTACCTAATATAAGCTAAAATGCGCTTATAAAGCATTTAAAACATAAAAAAACGCCAACTTAAAAAATGGATAGTGAATAACTAGCTACCCTAGGGGTTCTTTTGCCTTTTTTCTGTTTAGTAAATTTCTTAACGTTTATAATTTAGATTAGTTGCGGTTTAAAAGTAGCTGAATCGCGGTTATTAAACGTTTAGAATAAAAAACGCCATACTTGAAAGTATAATGTAAGTAATTAGCCAACCACGGGGCTTCTTTTGCCTTTTTTTTCGTTTGGCAAATTTTTTAACATTTATAGCTAAACGACAACCGTCATCCCGCTACTTGTGAGCGGCTGAGATACCGTGGCGGTATGACGGTTCGCGGTGGCATGACGTAGAATTTTATACTCACCAACTCAGTATTCCAACCTGGATTGTATCTTATCGGTAAAAAAGAAGAGCTATTTTAGGAAGTTTTTATAGGACTAAAACCAAAGAAAACTTGCATATAAGTTTATCAAGATGTAAAATTGAAGTTATTTTAAAAGAATAGGTTAATTATGAATCTTGTAACAAAATCTGCTATCGATTTTACTGCTTCATCTGTTCTCTCTGACGGAGAAATTGTTGATGATTTCTGTCTGAGTAAGCGCATAAAAAATAAGTATGCTGTCCTTTTTTTCTATCCACTTGATTTTACTTTTGTTTGCCCAACTGAATTGATATCGCTCAATAATAGAATAAATGAGTTTGCAAAGCGTGGTGTTGAAGTGATAGGAATAAGTGTAGATTCAAAATTTTCACATTATAAATGGCGAAACACTCCAGTTAATGATGGTGGTATTGGAGAGATTAGCTACACTTTAGTGTCTGATATCAAAAAGTCTATATCAAGAGACTATGGGGTCTTATATGATGACTCAATTGCGCTGAGAGCAACTTTCGTTATTGATGATAAATTTATTGTACGTCATCAATCGATAAATGATTTGCCTTTAGGGCGTAATATCGATGAATTCGTTAGAATCGTTGATGCAATTAAACATAATGAAGAGCATGGTGAGGTGTGTCCAGCAGGGTGGAAAAAAGGTAAGCCAGCAATGCAGGCAAGCGATGAAGGAGTAGCTGATTATCTAAACTCATACAGTGAAGAATTATAAATTTAGTACAAAAGTTCTTATTATTGGATCTGGGGCAGCGGGTTATGCTGCCGCTATATATGCAGCACGTGCAAACTTAGAGCCAATTATAGTAACGGGAATGCAGCCTGGTGGTCAGCTTACAATTACTACAGATGTTGAAAACTATCCTGGTTTTGTTTCAATACAGGGTCCAGAACTAATGGAGCAAATGAGGTTGCATGCAGAAAAGGTTGGAGCAAAAATAATAGATGATGAGATAAAAAGCGTTGAACAACTTGAGGATTCTAATGAGTACAGGTTTAGATCTTCTGGTAATACTAATGACTACTATTCAGATGCAATTATAATTGCATCCGGTGCGCAAGCAAAATGGCTTGGTCTCAAGAGTGAAAAAGAATTTCAAGGTTACGGAGTTTCAGCTTGTGCAACTTGTGATGGTGCGTTTTTTAGGAATAAAGTTGTAGCCGTGATTGGTGGTGGAAACACTGCTGTTGAAGAAGCAATATTTTTAACTCGATTTGCCAAAGAAGTGATATTAATACACAGGCGTGATAAATTGAGAGCGGAAAAAGTAATGCAAGATAGGCTCTTTAAAAATGATAAAATAAAAGTAATGTGGAACCATACCGTAGAGCAGATTCTTGGAGAAGAAAATCCGAAAAAAGTTACTGGTATTATAGTTAAATCAACGGAAGCTCAAGAATTAAAAGTGGATGGAGTGTTCATTGCAATTGGGCATGCACCAAATACAGGTATTTTTAAAGGCTTTGTTGAAATGGATCAGCAGGGTTATATAATTACAAAACCTGGAACAACTTTAACTAGTAAAGCAGGAGTGTTTGCTGCAGGTGATGTTCAAGATAAGGTATATCGTCAGGCAGTAGTTGCAGCAGGAACAGGATGCATGGCTGCGCTTGATGCAGAAAAGTTTTTGGAGTCGTAGTTAATTCTAGGATTTTAGATAAATTGCTTGCAATTTTCCTTTTCTTTTACATAATTATGTTAGTAAATTATTAGATGGGTTTAATATGCCTTATGGAGAGAATAGGACAAATACTAATGGTTACAGATATCAGAGAACTCTAGATGCACCGACACAAAAGTTATTTAAAGCTATTGATGATGAAAACCTAGAAGCTTTTAAACAAGCTTTGGAAGGAGATGCGGATGTTAATGCGTTTGATGAAGAAGGCATGACACCTTTGATGTCTATTGCTAGAGCCTGTGATGTCACTTATGGTAGACAACCCATGTTAGAAAAAATGGCTAAATTGCTTATACAAAATAGCAGTATCGATATTAACGCTCAAAGTAGGGAATATGTTTATGAGGAAAGGCAAAAGAAAGACAGCCAAGGTCATGTAGTTTTTCAATACCTTGGAAAAGAAATAGTACGTGATGGTTTTTCGGGTTCCAAGCGCTTTACACTAAGAAATGGACGGAGATCAATAAACGCTAGTAAATTCAAGTACATTGATAGTAATGAAATAGTAACGAAAGATGATAATGAACCTATATGGTTTACTACTGATCATTTTGTAGGATATCATGAAGAAAATATTGGTTTCAAGGTTTTGACAGAAAGCTATGACGGTGTAAAGGAGGAGGTAAGGACACCCTTAATACAAAAAAATACAGCCTTACATATTGCTTGCCAAGTTGGAGCTAGAGATATGGTAAAAATATTGCTCACGCACCCAGGTGTGGAAACTGATATTAGAAATTGTAAACATAACAGCCCTGAAGGTTGTCTTGAAAGAAGTTCCAGAGATGTAATAAAATTGGAGTTTGAAAAAGCACAAAAAGGAAGAGATTTATTAGGTGCTCTTTCTAGCGGAAACATTTACCAAGCGAAAAGACCATTAAATCAAGAGTTTAACCCTAATTGCTGGAAAAGAAGCCAAAGTGAAGAAATAGAAACGCCGCTTAGCTCAATTATTCAATCATGTTTACAAGGAATAACATCAGATAACAAAGAAGTATTGACAAAACTTTTAAAACATAAAGAGCTAGATTTTAGTCAAATAAAGCCAATACAAGATATAGAGAAAAATTCATGGGTGAAGCAAATAATTGAACAAGCTATTACAGAGCGATTAACTGATACTATTAATAGAAAAGATCTAGATGATGTAAAAGAATTGGTAAAGGATAATTGCTTCATAAATCGTGCAATTGTTACTGCTGCATTGAGAGATGCTAGTGAGCCAACTGAGTCCGTTAAAAATTATCTAAATGAAAAATTTCCTGCAAATACGAATAATATACCAGAAGATTCTGAGGAGTTTGTACAAGAGCTTGTCGATGAACTTGAAAGAACAAAAGCTCAACTTGCAGAAACAGAGCAAGAGCTAACGAATAAAACTAGCAAAATTTCACTATTAGAAAGAGATTTAGGGCAAGTAAGACAGGAAAAATCGGCTCAAAAAACAAAAATCAATGATCTAAATAGTGAAGTAACTCGACTTAATAGAATTGTGTATGGAAGAGCAAGTGACACTGTTGAAATTTCACAATTAAAAAGAGATTTGAAACAAGTAAGGGAAGAAAGAGATAGGCTTTCATCAGAAAATAGACTGCTCCGTACTAAAAGTCTGAGTAATAAAAACGAAAAACCCTCGCAAGCAATTTCTTCTGATAGAGAACAAAGCAACTACGCTTCTGCTTCTTTTGTGTTGTCTGGAGCGTTTGCTGTTGGTGCATGTTTAACAATACCTAATTTGGAAATATGTATTCCACTTGCTGTAACTGCATTTGCCTTTTTTACAATTGGATGCTACTTTTCATACAAAGCAAACACAACACTTAGCAACGTTAAAAGCACTCAGCTTGGTGATTTAGAACGAAGTTAAGGTTTTGATTTCTTCTCCAAACTCTGCTGAAAATTTTTATACATATTAAAAACATCTTGATAATTGAGGTGAGTGTAAACTTGAGTGGTCTCAAGACTCGAATGACCAAGCAATTGTTGTATTGATCTTATATCAATATCTTCCTGAAGCAAATGAGTAGCAAAACTATGACGAAATGCATGTGGAGATAAGATTTCTGGCAGATTTAATATTCTCCTTATTTTCTGCAAACGATTAGCCACATAAGTTCTTCCCAATTTTTTTCCTCTTACTCCCAAAAAAAGATATTGTGTTTCATTATTAGTGCCAAGATAAGGACAGGCTTTTACATATTCTTGTATACACTTTTTTACTACCGGAAGAATGAATACCTGCCTTTGTTTATCTCCCTTACCTGTTACTATTAAACTTTCATTGTTAATATCACTAACCCTAAGGTTCAACGCTTCACTGATTCTTAAGCCTGTACCATATAGCAGGACGATAATTGCAATTTCTCTTTTTATCACCCAAGGTTCGCCCAGGTCGGATAGTTTCATTTCTTTCAATAAAGTTTTTATATTAGGTATTGATAATGCTTTGGGCAGAGTTCTTCTCTGAATTGGCCTTGATAAGGAAAATACAGCTTTATTGTCTATATTGTAGTTGTTTTTTATGTACTTGAAAAAATTTCTGATTACTGACAATGCACGAGCGTTAGATCTTGCATTCACACCTCTTGCGTAACGAGAGGTAAGCCAACTTCTTAACTCAGGTACGCTCAATTTTTCCAAAGTGCCGACATTTACTTCTCCACCAATGTGAGTATTTAGGAAACTTATAAGATCCTTCAAGTCCCTCATGTATGACTCTAAAGTGTTTGGTGAATAAGATCTGTTGCACCTCAGCCACTCATACCATTTTTCAATGATTGAACCAAGGTCCACGATTACTTTTTAAAGAAAGCATCGATGCACGCATCTCGAAAGGCTTCATTTATATCAGGATGAGAGTGACAAATTCTGTATATATCCTCTGCTGCTGCGCCATATGCCATTGCAACCGCTGCTTCGTTTATTAGCGTGTCAGCGTATGCTCCTATGATATGCACACCTAGTATTGTATCTGTTCTGCTACAAGTCAGCACTTTCACGAATCCTTCAGCATCATCAGTGATTTTTGCTCTGCCGTTTGCAGCAAATTGACACTTACCCACTTTGTATTCACGGCCAGCATTTTTGAGTTCCTCTTCTGTTTTACCAATCGCGGAAACCGCAGGGTGAGTGTAAATGACAGATGGTATGATTCCATAATCAACGTGAGGTACTTGCCCAGCGATTATCTCTGCAACTGCTACCCCTTCTTCCTCTGCTTTATGAGCAAGCATTGCTCCACCGATCACATCACCAATAGCAAATATTCCTTTCACATTAGTTTCATATCTGTTGTTAACTTGAACGAAACCACGACTGTCTTTCTCTATTTTTTCAAGACCCTCAGTGCATGGTTTGCGACCTACTGCAACCAGCACCTTATCCGCCTCTATAGTGTTTGTTTGATTATCTTTTACAGAGCAAACTTCCACACTCAAAGAATTACTATTTTGTTTTATCTCCTCAACTTTAGTGCTGAGTAAAAATTTTACTCCTTGTTTTTGTAGGCTAGAAAGTAGAGACTTACTTAATTCTCCATCCATTGCTGCAGCGATTCTGTCAAAAAATTCTACTACAGTGACTTCAGACCCTAGCCTGCTCCATACAGAAGACATTTCAAGCCCTATTGCCCCGGCTCCGATTACGACAAGTTTTTTTGGTACTTCAGTTAAAGATAATGCACCAGTTGATGAAATAATACTTTTCTCATCGATATTAATTCCTGGCAAAGAAATAACGTCAGAACCGGTTGCAATTACTATATTTTTTGTCTTCAGCACCTTACCTTCAACTGAAACTTCAAGATTACCTTGGTCAAAAGAAGCAAGCCCATTGACTTTAGTGATTTTGTGAAGGTTAAACAGATATTCTATACCTTTTCCAAGTTCCTGAACTCTGGCGTCCTTATAGCCTAGCATTTCTTTTAAGTCGAAACTTGCGTCCTTAATTTTTATGCCAAGCTTCGACAGATCATTTTTCGTGTGAGCATACTGATAGGAAGAATGGAGCAATGCTTTGGAGGGTATGCACCCAACTCGCAAGCACGTACCACCAAAAATGCTATTTTTATCTATACAGGCAACTTTCAATCCAAGTTTTGCAGCAGCGATAGCGCACTTATAGCCTCCTGGGCCACCACCTATAACAATCAGGTCATAATCAATCATAAAGAACAAACCTATTTTCTAAAGAATAAACACCTTTTCCCTCAGTTGTTACATATATTTTATCGTGAGTAAACACTAGAGTGTGAAACACATTACCAGGTACTTTGACTACCTTTCCTGCACTTTCAGATCCCTGAAAAGCAAACATTGAACCTTTATTGCTTGTCACCCACAGTGTATGGGCATGCATAATTGGAGCAAATAGTTGCGTATCTTCTATTAAATCAGATGCCCAGACTGTTTCTCCATTTTTTATATCCAGGCCAATTATTTTATCGTCTTTAGTAACTATAAAAATTCTTCCGCCTTCTTTTTGTTTCTTTACAGGAATGAGAGGACTGTAATATGATTCAATGTCTGATACACTTTTTACTTGCAGTGACTTTGACCATAAAATATTTCCTGATTTCACGTCAATGCTATAAATATAAGAATTATTTGTAGCTATTAAAGTATCGCCAAGCACTCTTGGTGTAGTAGTTACATCTGTGAGCTGTGTATCCAAAAGGTTTGTAGCCAATTTTTGGCTCCACAATTTTTTACCGTCTTCATTAAAAGCTATTAACTCACCATTTGAAAATGGCGCTATTATTTTATCGTTAGAAATTGCTGGCGATATGGAATACCAACCTCGAACCTCATTGATACCGTTTTGATAAGTCCAAACGGAGCTGCCATCTTTTATATCAAATACGTACAGATAATTATCAATAGTCAATACTACCAATTTATTATTTATTACTGCTGCTTTCCCTCTTACTGGAGCTCTCAATTCTTTTTCCCACTGAATCTCGCCGGTTTTTGCATCTATTGTGTGTAGAACGTTATCCACTATAAAGAAAACATTTCCTCCGTGACGCAATAGGCTCATGTTACCAATTTTTTTCCTATGTGAGAGGTGTGATTTCCAATTCATAGCCTTTGAGTTATCAATATCAAAGGAATATAAAGCGCCGTGCTTGTCTGATAAAATAACGCTATCTTCTGTAAGCACTGGAGCTACATATCCTTGAGATAGTTTTTTATCCACTAGAATTATTCGCTCGCTTGCCATTGTGTAACTGCTACACAATAACATTATCATGACAATTATTACTTTCATTATTTATTGAAAACAAGATTCATTAATATACATCTTAAGAACCTTAATTACAACGGAAATGTTCTTGCTGCATGTTAAAAACGTTAATTTATGAACGAAATATTATATTATTATGTAAAAAACTATACTCTTAGAGCTCATCCACTATGCGGCAACTTGCATAGCTGTACGAACATTGAGATATAAAAGTAATTTATACCAAGAAGAAAGATGTCATCCAAATAGCCTCTTTTCCTGTCATCCCAGTGCTTGACACTGGGATGGCTCTGTTGCATCGCAACTGAAAAAATCTGGTGGCTACTGACAAAATTCATTATAAAATAGCCATTTAACCGCTTAAGGAAAAATATGCCACAAAAAATGAGAGTTAGTAACTGCCATGAATATAACAAATTTCTAGAAAAAAGAGGAAATATTTTTCGTTACATCGATAAAGCTATCGAAAATTGGTATGAAAATAGTCCAAAAATGCAGGGCGGCAACTATATTTATAGTGATAAAGTTGTGATTTTAGTGCATATAATCGTTAATCTTTTTGGAATTGGCTTAAGACAAACAGTCGGGTTTATAAAAGGATATTTGCAACAAATAGGAAGAGATTTGGCAGTTATCAGCTATTCGCAAGCTTCAAAAAAAACTTAATATTAAGATCAATGATTGCAGAATTGATAAAAATAATATGGAAGATATCGAAATTGCCATAGATAGCACAAGCATCAGCATTTATAACAACACACAGCAAGGAAAATAGCGCTGACAGAAAATATCGTGGCTATGAACAGACAAGAAAATTGCATGTAATGTTGAATATAAACAGCAAAAAAGCCATAGCTGCAAAATACAGTAACGGTCTGATCACTATGGAGCTTGCGATTTACTTAAAGGAGTTATAGCCTTTCTTATAATAGTCCGAATGCGATAAGATATGTGTTTATGGCTATAGCAGGCCAGTAGCATATTACGGTCTGTTCGGATTATTGTAAAAAGAGCTATAATTTTCAGCATGCCATAAAAGCACTATATGCAGACAGAGCATATGACCATACGCGTCAAGTTAAGAGATTGTGAGCAAATTTAGAGAGGTTAAAGTGGATACTCTAGCCCTTCTACGTTTGTCTTTTAATGAAAATCGCGACCAAGTTATAGTGAGTTTTTTAAGAAATGCTTTTAAACTATTAATTTTGGTTAATACTAAAAATAACTCTCTAACCCGCCTTTTTAGCTCAATAAATGCCTTTGTTAAGCTAAGTTCTGTATTCTTTTTCACTTCTGTGCAAACAACTATGCCGTGAAATATAAGAATTGCGCACAATTTAGCATATAGTTCACATAATACTCTGCATGGCTTTCCTTTTAGCTTATCAAGTCTGATATGGCTTTTATACAATTTAAATAATAACTCAATTTGCCACCTTACTCTGTAAATCGTTAATACTTGCTCAGCACTAATTTTATTTTCTGGAACATTAGTTATAAATATTGACCAGTTCAACAATTTTTGATTTCTTTTAGAGGATGTATATCCCTGCGATCTTGCTAATCTATTAGCTTTCCTTCTTCTGGCTATAGACTGTTCTTCAGTTAGTTTCTGACATATAATTCTTACTCTAATTTTTGCTTCTTTTCCTAACAATACCTCGTTTTCTAAAAATAACTTATCCTCTAAACATTCTAATAACTCCATTTTTTGATTTGTTTCTACATCATATACGTTGGTATCGGATTTATAACGACTTATGAAATAAGCTCCTATTTCATTGATTTGTTTAAAAGAACTTGGCACAAAATAACCGAGATCAGATATTAGCAAATCATTGCTTGATATATTACTTAAATGTTTCCTATATCCCTGGTCTGATCTTATTCCCTCCGTTAAATTAAGTTGGTCTATTATCTGATTCATGTAATCGAAAACTAATTGTAACTTTATTCCAGACTTAGTATTGCTTTCATAGCCACTGTAGCTAGTACCATAACCTTTATACATCTCTTCCATACTGTTAGGTAGAGTAATATAGCTACTGTCCAATAATTTAACACTATTAAATTGCTGTAAGATTTTGCAATCAACTTGCAAGATATTTTTAAAGAGAACCACAGATTCATTATACATCCTTTTCATAAATTCCACTGCTTCTTCAGTAAATCTAAAATCCAAACCTTGTTTTGTTATATCTATCGAGTCCTCGTTTAGTAATTGACACATTGTTTCTACGCTACAATTATCAACTCCTATATTACCCAAGACCATGGCTTTTACGAATGATGAACCTTTTAGCTTTCTCTTTCTTTTTATAAACCTTGTTGTAATTGAGATTTTCTCTGCTTTTTCATTAAAAAATTCTTTGAGCTTTTTTGATAAGCAAGTTATTTTATTCATTGGTTCTCTCACTAAAAGTATATCTGGGAGAACTTATACCTTATTATTCTATCTCTTTCATACCTTTATTTCCTTAACTTGACGCGTATGGTATTAGATATAGGCCGAGTTGTGGTCGTGATAAATGTGATCGCTTGCGCAATCGAACATTTTCACAAAACCATTCTCTAGATAAAGATTATATTCGTGATGTTGATCTGATAATACAATATTATCTTGCTCCCCTGAATTGAAATGACTTGAATCTGACAGCAATTCGTAATTTGGATTATCTATTTTACTAATGCTGTTTATTACTTTGCCATTACCACTTGATATAGCTAAACTATAACTATCACCATCCTTCATTATCTTGATGGACACCTTATCTTCAGGTAACACTATAAGCTTCTTTGTGCCACTATCGTGGATTACGAATTTGCCTTTTTCAAAATAGTATTTGTCTTCCGGCAAAGCACCAACCTTATAATCTGATGTGTGCAGTTTGTTCCAAAAATCTAACACAGATTGCTTTTCTGCTCCTTCCGCTCTATCATACAAGGCTTTCACATCATTATAATTTATCGTTACATTTGCCTTATGCTTCCCTTCTGAGTCCTGCTCGTAGCTCTTTTCTATTTTGAGAATTGTGTCTTTTAATACTACCTGTTCTTGCTCTTTCTCCTCCACTGAAGCTGACCTTTTTGCCCTTGTTGGAATTTGTGGCTGATCAGACTGCATTTCACTATTGTCGTTTGATGCAGTTTTCTCTTCAGCAGCTTGTGCAACAACATTAGTAGTACTATGAACTTCTGTCTTAGTTTCACTTACTTGCCCTTTTGGACTTTCGGTTTGTTTCTCTTTTGTAAATATTCTCTGATAGTCCGTGTAGCCTCTATTAGTATCACCGATATCGCCACTGCCTTGATCAAAAGTTATTTTTTTACTTCCATTTCCCATATCTTCAATTTCAACTTGAGGAGAAACAGATGCTAGGAAATCGTTATAACTGTAGTTGTAGTCAGCAGAAAAGAATATTTTCCCTTTGAAGTTATGGAAGTTATTAGATAACATACCAATTTCTTCGTCGCCATCAAACAATTTTACTTTAGTGAAATATGTTTGATCTTTTATTCTAACTATTTCACCGCTAGAGTTTTTTTGTATGTGGTAATCATTTGGGTCGTGCTTTATAGCAAAAAGTTTGCCAGAGCCATATTTCTCTAAGTTTATAAGGCCCACATTTACATGTTTATGGGAATAATCTCTCTTTTCATATTCATGTGCAAATATTGGATCTATGTATCTATATTCGTCTGATATATTTGGCATACCTACTGGATGTTCATTCCCATCTTTCGTCACCGGAACAAGCTTATATGCTCCATCTTTTTCCACTAATTTTAGGTGAGTAATACTTTGTGGTAGTTGAAACCTTACATTTGCTCCATGGTCATGAATAAATAGATCACCTTTCTCAGTAATATAAAGCCCATATTTTTGAACTCATGTAAGCGCTCGTCTCCTTGCTTTACAACCGCTTCGTGTACATCATCGTCTGTTCTATCTGTTCCCTTATTATCCAATAATTTTCCTTTTTCCACGATTACTCCATTTGCCTTTTGCTCATTAGAATATTGAGCATGTTCTGAATCCTGATGATTCAAAATTTTGGTACCTCTAAGGAGCAGAGAATCTAAATCTTTTTGGATGTGTCCAGTGCTAGGATGCAACAATTCATTTTCATGTAAATGCGCCTCATCAAAGTATTCATCACGTTCAACTGTTCTGCCATCTATTAGGGAAGCTTTATAATGACCGTTTTCTTTTGTAACTGCCATGTAAGCACCACCTTCGTATGAAACATTTAAGTTGTGTAATATATCCTCAAAAACGAAAGTTTCTTTAGTTTGGCCTTCAACTTGCTTAAAAAATCCTGATTCGCTCAATAATTCTCCAAGCTTTGTATTTCCGTCATATATAGACAGTGCACCCATATCTCCTTGACCATGAGCTTGCATAGAAAAAATCTTACCTTCTTGTAGATCAATATGAGTACCTCTGATTAAGTTTGGATCGATATTGACCAGCCCATCTAATATTTTTGCTGCTTGGGAATTATTTTCAATCTTATCAACAGCTTTGTTTTTTAGTTGATCAAACTTTAAAAATGCTGGTCTGTATTTTGTATTTTCCTCATTACGTAACTCTTCAATAGTAATCTCTCCTTTATGATATTTTTGATACATTTCACCACGTTCTTTATTCAAATTATCAAATTCATCTACCTGATTCTTAATTTCTGTATCATATTTTGATAATATCCTTAAAGCCTGATTTTTATACTCTTGACTGTTTCGATATTCATTACCTTGTTGGTCAGAGTAAGTTAGTTTATCCTGTCCATCGGAAGTTTTTACTACCTTGAGGAAATGATATTCCTTTGATATATCAAGTGTATCATTTGTTGCCCTATTTATAGCACGAGCAACATCATAAAATGCAACGTGTTCTACAGGAGAAAAACTTCCAACGTTTTCTCCATCCATTTTTTCTATATTTGCTTTATAGTAGGATACGTTTTTAATTTCTCCACCCACTATTTCTTGACCAATTGCTATGAAATCTCCTTTTGTAACTTGCAAAGCGTTGAGATGTTCCATTGCAGTTTCTGTATCATTCTCAGCAAGCCAACTTTTGAAGTCAGTATCGTGTCCTTTTATGTCTTTCAAGAAACTTTTTGACTCATCTGAGTTACCTTGACGTAAAGCATCTAGGTAGTCTCTTAATAAACTAGGATCTTTTTCCTGTAAGTACATTATCAACGCATGACCTGTTTTATAAACTAGGCTATTTGCTTCGCTGTCCTTTGAGTATTCTAAACTTAAAATTTTATCTAAATCCAAATTTGCAGCTTCAGTTTTGTCGATACTTGATCCTTGAGAATTGAATTTATGATCTGAATGATGCTCAAAGTAGTCTGCAATTCCTTCCATTAATACTGTAGGTAAAGATTTGCCTCCTGTAGCCAAGTAAGTTAAACCATGTGCAAATTCATGCTGAAGGTTATGAATGCCACCTTGCTGGTAGACGTACATTTCAGCAAAAACGTCAGCTTTCCCTTTGTAGTAACATTTACCACCTTCGTCTCCAAGGTAAGAGCCGAAACCCTCGCTTCCACCAAGGTGAGTGTAATCATCCTTGTCATCAAACATGTAAATTTTAAATGTTTGTTCTGAACTGCCGCGTTCTAACTCGAATGCGTTTTTAAAATTAGTAGCTGTTTCTCTTATCTCACTTTCAATGTTAGCAACTTTACTTGCTCTTAAATTGTGAGAATAAACCTCTACTTTAATATTTAAATCTTCAACTTCTATAACATGTGGCGAATTAAACCCTTTGCCGTTATTGTTGAAATATTCTGCTTTAGTTATATTTTTATTTACTTGTTGACTAATTGTCATAATTTTAACCTCTAATTTGCTGATCTTTCAATATCAAGCATAAAGTAATTTCCCTAAAAAAAACGTAAATCCCTGTATTAATATAATTTATATCTTAATAAATAAAGTATAGATAGTTAACTTAATATGTAAAATTTAGAATATGGCTGAAATTCTATACAGCTATATTCCGGAATCACATTGGACAAGGACAAAAGCAAAGTGGTTTATTGACTTTCATTCCACCAAAGCACTATACTAAAACCACGATGGGTAATTAGCTCAGTTGGTAGAGCACTTGCTTGACGTGCAAGCGGTCGCTGGTTCGAACCCAGTGTTACCCACGTTTTTGTTTATGAGAAGATTTTATATGACAGCAGTGCACAACGGCAAACACTCAGCAGCGCAGTCCAAGCGCTTAATCTATTCCATAATAATAGTTGCGATAACAATGTTTATGGAAATAGTAGGTGGAATAATTTCACATTCGCTTGCTCTATTGTCAGATGCAGGGCATATGCTTACTGACCTCTTTGCCTTAGTTTTAAGCTGGGTAGCACATAGGTTTTCAGCTAAGAAATCCGATTTGCAGAGATCATACGGATATCATCGGTTGCAGATAATTGCAGCATTTGTTAATGGTTTAACTTTATTCTTCATTGCAGTAATTATTATAATTGAATCAATAAAGAGGTTTATTTTTCCAGTCAATGTTGAGTGGAAAGTAATGTTAATAATTGCTACACTCGGTCTTGTCTCTAACATAATAGTCTTTTTTATATTACATAGTAAATGCGAGAGCAATATAAACATAAAAAGTGCTGTACTACACGTTATAGGAGATATTTTAGGTTCTGTAGCTGCTATACTTGCATCCATAATTATCATGTTTACTGGATGGCAAATGGTGGATCCGATTTTATCGGTATTTGTCAGTGTAATCATTTTGAATAGTGGCTACAAAATTCTAAAGAATTCTTGCCACATACTTCTTGAAGGTACACCTGAAGGGATATCTACTGAGGAAATAAAAAGTAAGATCACATCAGAATTACCTGAAGTGATAGATGTGCACCACATACATGCATGGTCACTGTCTGATAATTATTTTATAATTACCATGCATGCCAAAGTAAAGCAAGATGCACAACACACTGATATTTTGTATGAGATAAAAAAAATACTACTAAATAGGTTCGAGATAGCCCACTCTACAGTCGAGATCGAATACGATGAGTGTGCGGATAATAAAATACTTAAACATTGACGTTTTAAATTATTATGCTATTACTAGAGTGTAATGATGTCAAAGGTAGGCTATGATAGGCATTTCTCAAATACAATTTCCTTCAAAGGAATCTAGCAAGCTAAATTTTGTTAGTTATTTTGCAACTTTTGTTTCTTTAAGCATTATCACTAATCCCGTTAATGTTCTTTTTTCTCTTGGTACTATATTCTTCAGGTCTGAAATTAAAACTCTTTATATCTACAAAGAAATAAAAACGGCAAAACAGCAAAAAATGAGCAAAAGGGAATATTGGGAAATATTTTTTAAGAACAATACAATCAAGGTAGCAGCCTTCCTCTTGTTTTCTGCTTTCATAACATATCTAACTTTCACTACCACTTTCTTGCTTATTTCGTTACTGGGAACTATACCACTTACAATGCTATTAATTTTATTGCAGAGTGAACTAAGGCCAAAAGATTTTAACCCATTTACGCTGCTTAAAGCTTCTATAAATTTCTTTTTGGAAGGTATAAAAGAGAATTTACGTGGTATGGTTAATAGTTTTGATGTTAAGCTCGAACATTTGCTTCCTCATCAATTAAATGATGGTATCAATAATAACGTTCACGAATTAAGACATAAGTATGGTGAAGAAGTATCCGAAGACGTTATTAATGATAGAGAATTTAAGCAATTTATTGAATATATAAATGATTTATATAAACTTAATTATCGTCAATTTAGTGATGAAGATAAAGGAAGAGTAATTGCATTTTTAAATGACTTTTGCAAAGATGATCAAAAGCATAGCTCTGGTTTCACAGGTGGGCAGATTTTACTTCTAGTTCTGAGAGCCTGCAATGATGGAGAGAGAGAAGCTGTAAAAAATAAAAAAGACGCGTTAATTACAAATTTGCTTGATAGCCAAACTTTCTCTAGACAAGAGCGTATTCCTAACACCTGCTTTACCGGTATTGTTTATAGGATGTTAAGTACATTAGAAGGTATTCATCCTGATCCAGAAATTAGATTTACTCCTCCAAGGCAAATATTACTTCCAGAAGCACAAAATGAAGCACGTAAGTTCATGTTAGACAGGTTAAAAAACAAGAAAAACAATAAAGAAATTTTTAATGCTTGGTATAAGGTTCAGAACAATCCTGGTGACAATGAAAGTCAAAAAATAGTTGATGATTTTATTTCAGAAGTAAGTATTCCTTTAATGAGAAAATTATTGAGTATTACTTCTCAATATAGTGAACAAATTGTGCTGACGTTAATGAAAAGCATTGGTTTTATGGAATTAAATATGCTAGAAGATTTTCTTCTTGACCATATAAGAAATAAGCTGAAGGAAAATAGTTTAGATAATCAAGAACATTTATTAAAAAACGTTAAAGAAAAAGTATTCTTAGGGCTATTAAATCGAGATCTACTCAAGACAGATTTTTCTCTCAAGGATTCATCTTTGGATGGAGCTAAGAGAATAGCTAATAAGATAATAGAAGAAGAAGTAGCAGAATTTAAATTAAAGGCTGAGAAGACTATTGAAGGTCAGATAATTAGCATGTTAGATGGGTTAAGAATGCTCCCAAGAGAAAAAAGATGTTATAGGGTATATGTAGAACTCAGTAAAAATAACGAAAATGATAAGGAAAAAATAAAGAAAATTTTGCAAGAAAGGTTAAAAGTAACAAAAGCAGCAATGGATGAAATGTTAAAAAAAGGAGCTTCACATAAGCTAGAGTTAGAAATTGAAAGTGTATATGAAGGAAATAAAGATCACGTTACTCAACTTTATGAAAAAATAAGAGAAACAAAAAAGGAATTCATTGAAGATGGTCTTTTAACACCTCAAGAAGTAGAGAATATAACAAAAGCAAAAATCATAGACTTAAACAAAGAGGACAAAATCATACCGTCAAGCAATTTGTCTCGTAGTTTAAGTGTCAATAATTTGGCAGTACATTATCTATAAAATTTATACTCTTTACCTTGCAGAAGATTCACAATATTTCTGTGGTGTTTTAGGAAGACCAGTGCTCCTATAATTAGTAATGTTACGAACAAATTCCTCTGAAAAAAAAAGGACCATGCTACAGCCGTTGAAGTAGCACTGAGTGAAGCAAGGGAAGAGTATCTAAAGGCAAGAAAGACTATTATCCAAATTATTACGAATACTAAAGTAATATCGATGTTAAATGCTATCAGTATCCCTAGAGTGGTTGCAACGCCCTTTCCTCCACTGAATTTTAGCCAAATAGGAAACATGTGTCCTAAAACTGCTAAAATTGCAGATACATATATATAAAAATCGTTATTATCACAAAATTGTTGTGCTATATAAACGGCAATAAATCCCTTAAAGGAATCCAGAAATAATGCCAAAGCAGCAAGAAATTTATTTCCCGTCCTTGCAACGTTTGTAGCACCAATGTTTCCTGAACCTACTTCTCTTAAGTTTATCCCTTTTATTCTTGTAATGATTAAGCTAAACGGTATTGAACCGAGTATGTAGGACAGTATAAGGACTACATGCTTTTCCATTATACCAAGAACCTAATTAATTTTATTATTCCTCAGCCTTTTTAGGTAGCACTGAACTTCATCGTTAATCTGATTACTAAACAGTATAAGCGCTGTCATGTTGATGAGAGCTAAACAAGAGAATAAAGTTCCACCGATATTGGCAATAGCCATTATATCTTTAGAAAGACCAGAGAAAAACGCCACAATTATTACCGCTATGCGGTATATCGCTATACTTTTTGCACCGAATAAATATAGCCACCCCATTTCACAACAATATACAAACGAAATTACTGAAGAAAATGCAAACAAAGGAGCAGCTACTGTTAGAAGGATAGGAAACCATGGAGAAACTGTCTCAAATGCTTTGTGAGTAATTAATATTCCCTCACCAACACCTGTTTGGTATGCACCTGTTATTACTATTGTTATTCCTGTTAAACAGCAAATTAACATTGTGTCAAAGCATGGTTCTATCATAGCGACTAGTCCAGTTCTTACTGGTTCTTCATCTTTAGTTGTTGCATGAGTAATTGAAGCAGAACCAACACCTGCTTCGCTGGCAAAGATTGCCCTTTGAATTCCAGCAACAAATGCTCCTACCATCCCTCCGCCAACAGCATTGAAATCTATCATAGTGGAAAATAATATTTTCAACGTATAACCAAGGTTATGAATATTAAATGCAATAATAATAATACAACTAAAGATATATATAAGTGACATAATAGGCACTAGTGCAGAAGATACTCTAGCTATCCTTTTAATTCCGCCAATAATCACTAGAGCAAGCAGCGCAGAAATTATGGAAGAAAGAAACCAAGAGTGACCATCTACCCAACTTGAATAGCCAGATAATATTGAAACCATTTGGTTGGTTTGAAACGCTACACTTCCACCAAGACCTGATAATACAAAGAATACTGCATACATGGCAGCCAGCACAATACCAAGTTTTTTAAATCCAAATTCCTCCAGACCATTCCTTATATACTGAAAGGGACCACTAAACAATTGGTCCTGATCTTCTGTTCTATGTCTAAACGCCAACGTTACCTCAGCAAATTTTGCTGACATACCAAAAAAACCTGTAATCATCATCCAAGGCACCGCTCCTGGTCCACCCATTGAAACTGCAATTGCGACTCCAGCAACAGTTCCAAGGCCTACTGTGCTTGAAAGTGCAGTCATAAATGCCTGAAAATGCGTAATATGACCATCATGGTGATTCGTGTCATATTTTCCACATAAAATAGCAAACGCATGCTTAAACATTCTTATGTTGAGAAATCCAAAACGTAATGTTAGAAACACATAACCAAAAACTAGTAGAAGGATTATAAATGGCACGTAAAGGATCTTGAAAAACAGTACTTCATTCATGAAGTTATTTATTCCATTCAACACAGCGTCATAACTTTCGTAAAAACCTGAAGCAGCGTACACATCATTAAACAATAGGCAAAATAACACCATACAAAGCAATCTATAAATCATGTTAATACCCTTTAGAATTGTAATAAGAATCTATTGTATTCAAAACTTCCCTTCTTAGTAGATATATTGCAACAGCATTTGGAATCATAAGGCACATAAACAAACTGTCACCTAGATAAGATATAAATTCTATATTCTTTGACATACAGCTGATATACACTGAAACCACTATAAGAATTTGGAACGGTATCAGTATTTTTTTACTACCAAATAAATACAGCAAAGCAACTTCACAGTAGTAACAATAAGCTATTATTGTGGAAAATGCAAAGGAAAACATCATTAGCGGAAAAACTAACTTGCTGAACAAGGGCAAAGCTGTTGAAAATATCGAACTAATTAGTGTAATATCACCCACGTTATCAGTGCTATGCATACCAGTGATAATTATCACAATACCAGTCAAAAATGAGATTAATATTGTGTCTATAAGTGGTGCAATCATTGCAACGCACCCAACTTTAATTGGATCTTCTTCTTTTACAGCTGAATGTGCTATAGCTGCTGTTCCGGTACCTGCTTCGTTAGCAAACACTGATCTTCTCACTCCGGCTATTAATCCGCTCAATACTCCGCTTCCTATAGCTGATTTATTGAAGATATCTTGGAATATTATGGATAGAGCATTCAGCAAATTACTTCCGTTTACATAAATTAAATATATACACATACCCACATATAGCACTATCATAATTGGTGTTAAGCTCGTTGAAACGAAAGCAATGCGCTTTATTCCTCCCAATATTACAATAAAGACAAGCAGGGATATAATAATGGATGCGTTGTATTCTAGGAGGTTATTTGATAGTGCTGCTATTTGATTTGCTTGAAATGGTATACCGCCCAAAATCATTGCAATAAGTAGCATAATCGCATAAGTGAAGGCAAGAAATCTACCAGTTTTTGCAAATCCAATTTTTGCAAGCCCGTACTTCATGTAATAAAAAGCCCCGCCAGTTGTATTTTCAGAGCGATAAGTAAATGCAAGCACCACCTCGGCAAACTTTATCGACATACCAAGTATTCCGGTAATTAGAGGTTGTCCGGAAACAAGTAAAAGGCTATAATATCTGAAATTTTAGTACGGGGTAAAGATGAGAAAAAAGTATCCAACAGATCTAAGCGAAAGGGAATGGGCAAGAATAGAAAAACACTTCAGAGTATCATACAAGAAAGGAGGAAGGCCGCCAAAGTATAGCAAAAGAGAAATATTAGAAGCAATTTTCTATGTATTGCGTACAGGGTGTCAATGGCGGTATTTACCAAATGATTTTCCGCTATGGAAGACTGTGTATGAGCAGTTCAGGCAATGGAAGAAGCAGGGAATTTTTGAGAAAATGAATTATGAAATTACAAAATATAGTAGAAGAAAAATAGGAAGGAATGAGCAGCCGAGTGCCTGTATAGTAGATAGTCAATCTGTAAAGACTACAGAAAAGGGGGGATCAAAGGCTATGATGGAAGTAAAAAAGTAAAGGGTAGAAAAAGGCATATAATTACAGACACTCAGGGTTTTATACTAGGTTGTTACGTAGGCGCTGCTAACGAAAATGATAGAGATGGTATTAAAATAGCATTAAACAATATGAGAACAAAATATACTAAAGTTAAAAAAATGTGGGCTGACATGGGATACCAAGGAAGAAATTTAAAGAATCACATAAAGGAAGAATATGACATAGATATTGAAATTGTTAAAAGGCCTCCATGTAGATTTTGGGTGCACAAAGATACGCCACCTGAGCTACTACCAACAAGAGAACAAGGGTTTAAAGTACAGCCAAGAAGATGGGTTGTAGAAAGGACTTTTGCTTGGGTTAATAGGAATAGAAGGCTATCGAAGGAGTATGATTTACTCACAACATCCACTGAGAATTTCATATACCTAGCTATGAGTAGGGTTATGTTAAAGAGGGAATATGCTTGAATTTACTTGTTTCCGGACAACCTCTTAGAGCTCTTTCCATAAAAGTCCGGATGTGATAGGATAAGGGTAGATGATGATAAGGAGGTTGAATGCCAGCAGCATATAGTTATGATTTAAGAAAAAAAGCAATGGAAGCGCTAGACGAAGGAGAAAGCAGAGAAACAGTGGCAGCAAGATTTAAGATTGGACGAACTACTTTATGGGAGTGGCAGCAAAGAAGAAAAGAAACAGGAGACTTTCAATCAAAAAAACTTGGAAATGGGGGTTACAATCACAAAATTACCGACTGGGATACCTTTGCCAAATTTGCCAGAGAACACGGAGGAAAGACTCTATCGGAAATGGCTAAACTTTGGAACAACGTTAGTATCCAAACGATCTATCGAGCCCTTAAAAAAATTGAATTTACGCGCAAAAAAAGACATATGGATACAAGGAAAGAAACGAAGAAAAACGTGCTGAATTTTTGAAAATTATAGCGACAAAAGAACCTAAAAACTTAGTGTATATAGATGAGTCTGGCATTGATAACACCGAAGACTACCCCTACGGATATTGCCAGAAAGGACAGCGGTTTTATGCCTTAAAATCTGGAAAGAAAACTCAACGAATCAGTATGGTTGCAGCCTTAAGTGGAAGAAAGATAGTTGTTCCGTTAACCTTTGAAGGCCACTGTAATATGGATGTTTTTAATGGATGGTTTGAGCAATTTTTGACACCGATCTTGGAACCTGGACAGACTGTCATTCTTGACAATGCTACTTTTCATAAGTCTGATAAGATTATCGAGCTTGCTAAAGGGGTTGGTGCAGAAATTTTGTATCTGCCGCCTTATTCTCCAGATTTCAACAAAATTGAGCATCATTGGTTTGCTATAAAAAACAGAGCCAGGAAAAACATTCCTCTATTCGAATCCTTTCGTCGTGCTGTTGATTCTGCCTTCCTATGACCTGTTCGGACTATTATGAGAAATGCTATATTTATATGCTCATTAATTTCTTTTTCGAGAACAATAATTTGCTCCTCTATTGCCAAAATTACTTTAGATATAGCTTCTTTGCAACTGGAATGCATATTTTTGTTTTCCAAGCGATTTGTCTGTTGCACCTTATCATCTTTTAGCGATTGCATGCAACGGTAAAGCTCCCTCAAATGCCTCATTTCAGGTGCAATGGGCTTCCAAAGAGCAGGTTTGTTGGCGATACAAAATCTAGCTATCATAGCTGCATCTGATTTATCTGTCTTATTTCTGAGCAGCTCACTTTTGCCAAAAGCTTTCTGGGTTTACTATACTGACATTATGTCCTAAATCGTGCATAAAAGTAGCCAAATCTTCTCCATACCAACTAGTTGCTTCAAGACATAAATGAGTAAGATTTGCTCCATGGCCATTGCACCAAACTACAAGTTTTGCAAAACCATCTTGATTATTTTGAAAGACTTTGTGTCGTTTTTTACTGTCCACTAACAAACATCAAATTTCTTTTTTGAAATATCCACACCCAAAATAGCATTTACTCCTAAGAAACTCACTCAACTAACTCTTCTTGTTGAACTAATATGTAGCCAAATTCGCTCGCTTTTTTGATCAAATTTTTTACAGTTCTATCTTTATAGCGTGTTTCATAGTATTCCATTCCTTTTTCTACATATTCCTGTCCGTATTTGAGCATACTATAAAATATGCATGCCATTTTTCTTGCAGTAGCTGTTATTGCTTTTGGTGCTCCTAGTCGTTTTTTCAATCTTCTGTAGTATGCACCCAACGCACTTTTACTATTTCCTACAGAATGAGCAGCTATTCGCAAAGCATTTGCAGCACGGTTAATGACTTTACGTGTTCTTGTGTTAAACACTTTTTCCCCTGTAACTTTATTAGCAGGACTGAGTCCCAACCACGATGAAAAGTGCTTTTCTGTTGGCCATTTACTATGGTTTATACCAACTTCTGAAATTATGGTTTGTATACTTAATACATCAAATCCAGGAATTTTAGTGAAATCCATACCAGTTATTCGGTGCAGTTCCTCATACAAAGCAAAGCTTGGCTTACTTTTGCTATTTTTATTCTTTTGCTTACTTAGCTGTTTGCTTTCACAAGACTTTGTTTCAAACGTTTTATAATAGGCTTCAATATTTCTATCACATTCTGCTATTTTTTCTTGATAAATATTATATAGTTCAAATTCTTGCTTTAGCGTGAATAAGTGTTCCTCTCTATAGTCACCAGCTAACGCTTTTGCAATAGTAGACTGATCATTTTTCATTCGCACGTCCCTGAATTCTGCCAATTTTTCAGAATCTCTTTCGCCTTCAATTATAGCTTCAATGATTTTCATACCAGTTATCCCAGTAATATGACTAATAACCTTGTGTAATTGTATATTCATTTGAATTAATGCCTTCTGCATACGCAGAATATGTGTAGATGCACTTTCAGTGAGATTTTTGCGTTGCCGCACGTAACTGCGCAATACACACATCTGATTATCTGGCCTAAACGATCCATGAAGCAGTCCGTAGCTATGCAGTTGTTGGAGCCATTGGCAATCTTGAACGTCAGACTTCCTACCAGGTACATTCTTTACATGCCGTGCATTTACCAATCTTACCTCGAATTTGTATGACTTAAGTATTTGAAATAAAGGAATCCAATATACTCCTGTTGATTCCATAGCTACTGTTGTAACTTTACACTTTTTCAACCACTGTGCTAAGTTATGAAGGTCTTCAGTAAAGCAGCCAAATTTCTGAACGCGTTGTTCATCTCTTCCTTCAGGTACACACACATAGTGTACAGCTGAACCAATGTCTATTCCTGCTGCATTAGGATTCACTATTTCTAATTTACTTTTTGCTTTTTTCATGGTAACTCCTACATATAATTTGTAATAGGGAAACGCTTCAGCTTGGAACGGTTGATAGTACAATCTCCTAACCGAGGTAGTCTAAATGACTCCATCAATGATTTGACCGTTCCTTCCAAAACCATGCTTGCATACGGGCACTTAGGCACCATTGAAAATGTCGGTCATAACTGCAAAGGCGCTCCCTGTACAACTATACTTGAAAACTACTAAAAACTTAAATTTGTGTGTTTCTTTCTGATTTGACAGATTTCGTCTGTTCGATGCTTGCAATCAAGTTTCGTTAAAAGTCAGATTGAATGGTTAAATCTTTCACCCAAATAACCACGCACTCTACTTGCTTGTTTGGATATATTTCTTGTACTAAGGTTTTATAGGTCAACATTTGCTTTTTTATTTCATTTAATGAGGAAACAGAAACGTTACGGTGTGACTTGTAGTCAATTATGATTGCTTTATCTTGCGTTATGCATAGCCTATCTAGTCGTACTAATACTGACTTGCCATCAATTGTTCCACTCAGTGTAATCTCTGATTTGCCTTCCAAGTCAAACAAATAGCCATATTTTTCATTAAAGGCTAATATTTTACTGTAAATTTCATCCTTATCTTCGCTGATGTTATCAAGGTATTTTCTGACCCAATTTTTTCTCCTTTCTTTTTCTATCTTGGGCATATACTGCAATATGCTGTGAATAATCAGGCCTCTTGCATAACCATCTGTCATCCCAATGCTCCTTGTTGTCATTCCAGCACTCTCATCTGTCATTCCAATACCCCTGTCTGTCATTCTAATACCCCTATTTGTCATCCCAGTGCTTGACACTGGAATCCAGGCCTTTTTTTCTCCAGGTTCCAGCGTCACGCGCTGGAATGACGAAAGAGAGTGCTGAAATGATACCGAAGAGTGAGCTGACACTTGTTCTCCTTCTTTTTTACTGGATTCCAGTGTCAAGCACTGGAATGACATTGATAGGTTTGGTGGAAGGGAAATGACCGGAACGTCAAAGTAATCACGTTTTTTATAAATGTAAGGGTAGTTTGCATTCACGCATAATACTTCAACTTTTTCTTTAAATATTAGCCGTAAATCCCTTTGTTTCTTTTCATATGGTTCTCCGTACTTAGTGATTAGATCATACCAAGAGCCCTTTTGCACTGGCTCTTTACTTAAGATGTATAACTCATCTTCAGCACGTGTGAGTGCTACGTATAATAAACGCAAATATTCATTATAATCCTCTAGTTTTTTCTCTCTTTTTACTTGATCGCAATAAGCGTTGTTGTTTTTTCCACACCAAAATGGCACTTCTGTTCCATCAAAGATAATGCTTTCACTGTTTCTTGGCACTGTGTTTGTATCAACCAAAAATACTATGGGAGCTTGCAGACCTTTTGATTTATGAATTGTCATTATTCGCACAGCATTGCGTTCTGATTGCATATCATTCTTAATCTCCGGGTTATTCTCCTTGATCCACTGAACAAACGCTTGAAGAGATGGGTTTTCAAATTGCAACACGAGGTTCATAAATTCGTCTAGAACCTCAAAGCACTCAAGACCTAGCCTTGCAGCAAATTTCTTCTTACCTGTACGCAATATATGTGTAAATAGTGCAAGAGGAGACTCTGTGCGAGATAAGTTAATGAGATAGTTTAATTCACTGTAGATAACCACAGAATAATCCTGAATTCTTTCCCATAGTGAATGCTCTTTACGATCATATGCAATGTTAAATAAATCATCCTCGGTAAAATTGAATAACGGTGATTTTAAAGCATTTGCAAGAGCTAGATCATTTGCCTGGAGGAGTAAAAATTCGGCCAAAGCTATTAAGTCCTGCACGGCTATATAGTCCATAATTCTAAAATAATCTCGGCCTACAACTGGCACGTTTGCTTTTTTAAGTTCGCTTATTATGTAATCAACCAATACGTTTCGTTGTCGTACCAGAACCATAATGTCTCTTGGTTCTATATGGCGATCTTTAGCAACTAAAATCCGCCCTTCGTTTAACCAATTGTGAATTTTGTGGGCTATTGCCTGAGCAAGTAATCGATCTGCTATTGTATAACCTTCCTTACATATCAGAGGAATTTGTAAAGCTTGCTGTTCTTCCTCTTTACACTTTGGTAACGCTGGCCAAATTTCAATATATCCTTGATCATTTTCTCTATGTGGAACATGTTTTATTTCATTATCAACAAAAGATATTTCTGCGCGGAAGTTGTTAAATATTCTATCTACAAGCATCAAAACTTCTGGAGTTGAACGAAATGACTTTTCAAGTTGGCATGATACCCAATCTCTGCCACCAGTTTTCGTATGAAAGTATTGTTGCATGTAGTTGAATAGATGGGGATTTGCTCCTTGAAATCTGTATATGGATTGTTTTACGTCACCAACTACAAATAAGGTTCGCTTTTCATCATTACCGGCAAAAAATTCATCGCAGAGATTTGTTATAATTTTCCACTGACTGATGCTATTGTCTTGTGCCTCGTCAACAAGGATGTGATCTATTTTTTGATCCAAGTTAAACAATATCCAATCTTTATAGTTTGGATTGCTGAGAAGATTTGTTGCTAAGTCAATTATATCATTGTAATCAAGCAGTGCATTTTTTGATTTTTCGCTACTGTATAGATCAACATATACTTTAAATATACCAAGTAAGCTACTGGTTCTCTTGAATATTTGATAAGAGTTCATGTCTCTTATATGGGTAAATACTACATTCTGAACGCTCTCTATTATTTGCTCTGCATCTTTGAATTTCTCCAAAATACTTTTTGTTGCAATGGATGATATGCTCTTTTTTTCGTGCGATTCTGATTTTAAAAAGACCTTGGCTAGGTTTTCTACTTTAGTGTCATTCCAGCGCGTGACGCTGGTTCTTTTCTTCTGGATCCCAGCTGGGATGACAGTAGAATAAAGTATTTCACTATAACTCTGATCTCTTTTACTGCCTTCACTTAATATCTCGGCTAGTCTTTCCACGTGCTCAATTGTTTCGCTCTGTAAGTCATGAATTTCACCTGGGGCGCTCAATTTATCTTTGATATATTTCGAATCATTTGCTGACGCTGATCTTTTTACACATAAAGTATAAAGCAAATCGCGTAATTTATTTTCATCAATTTCAGTTGCAATAAGATTGATATCATCCTGCACAGTTTCGTTATGAAGCACTTTATTGAATATGATGGGATGTAATTCTTTGCATTCGCTCAGCGTGCAATTTGGGGCGATGCCAGCTTCTATGGGAAAGCTGGAAATTAATTTGTAACAGAAAGCGTGTATGGTTTGTATAGTTAGACCAAGATTTTCCAGTTCAGAGAAAAGCCTTCTTGCTCTTGTTAAATAATCTTTATTTTTTCTGGATCCCAGTGTCAAGCACTGGGATGACACCGAAGGGTTTACCGCTGGTTTTTTGCTTAAATCATGGTTATGCGATGCACCACCCCCTGTCATCCCAGTGCTTGACACTGGGATCCATTCTTTTTTTTTACTGGATTCCAGCGTCACGCGCTGGAATGACATCGAAAAGAAATCTAGTTGTTCTAGATCTGCTGCCAACACACTATCTGAACATATTGCCCACTTACTGAGTATGCTGTGAATGCGATTCTCCATTTCGTTTGCTGCAGCATTGGTGAATGTTAAGCAAAGAATATTTCTTTTGTTTTCTAATAAAAGTCTCAATACTCTGTCTATTAAGATTTTTGTTTTGCCTGTACCAGCGGACGCATTTACCCACACAGAGAAATTAGGATTTATGGCATTTGATCTCATCAGAAGTGCGAGAACCTTATAAAAGTTGACTAGAATAGCATTATACATATAATGTAAAAATAGTGTTAGTGAAGATATATAATGAAAAGTTTTTGTGTAAAGGCGCCTGCAAAAATCAATCTTTTTTTGCATGTTGTAGACAAAAAAGAAACAGGGTATCACTTGATTGAAGGTTTATTTGTCTTTGCTAATCTCTCTAATTTTTTGGAAATAAAAGTAGGTGAGAAGGATTTTAGATACGATAACTCTACAGTTGAATTTATAAACTCCGAGTCTAAAATAAATAACCAATATAACACTGTAATGAAAGCGGTTAATCTGCTGCTTAGGCATGCTCCTGTACGCACTAAAGTCACTGTAAAGGTTGTAAAAAACATACCAATTGCTGCAGGACTTGGTAGCGGATCCTCAGATGCTGGAGCTGTGGTACGTACGCTAGGGAAGCTGTGGGAGATTGATAGGACGATTTTAAATGAAATAGCCTTAAACGTTGGTGCTGATGTTCCCGCAAGCGTAGATAGCAAGCCAGTTTTTGTTAGAGGTATTGGCGAAGAATTATGCCACATTAAAAAATTCTCTTTACCTACAAATGTGGTGCTTGTGAAACCGAAAAAAAGGTTTTTGAGTACACCAGAGGTATTTTCCAAACATGAAGGAAAATTTTCTGAGCCAATTAAATGGAGCGATGACGCTGAAAAGGATTTGTTGAAGCTTCTTAAAGAGACGAGAAACGATCTTCAAGAAATAGCAATAAGCTTTGTACCTGAAATTAAGGATGTGATATCAACACTTGAGTCACAAGAAGGCTCTATACTTTCTCGCATGTCAGGCAGTGGTGTATCATGTTTTGGAATATTCGATAGTGAGGAAAATGCAAAAGCTGCTGCAGTTAATATCGGAAAAAAGCAACCAGAATGGTGGGTATGTGACACTCAATTAATAGTTTGACTTATGGATGTAACTCCCTTAATTTCCGAGAATAAAAATCTTATAAATGGTTACAGGGAAGGAAAATTTTTGGTAAACAATCAAGAATATTATGGCTCAATTATAATTTTTCCTGAAAAGGTGATAAAATTGAAAGAAAGTGATATAAACAGCAAGGAGTATTTTGAATCTTTTTTAACAGAGGAAATAGAAATTTTGTTAATAGGTACTGGTAAAACACGCAATATACTAAGTTCTTCAGTGAAGTCCTATCTTATGGAACAAAAAGGTTTAAATTTTGAATTTATGACAACAGGTTCTGCATGCAGAACCCATAACGTTTTAATATCCGAAGATAGATTTGTTGTCAGTTATCTAATAGCCATATAGCATGCTTACCCAGGACTTTTTCATCAATAGTCTAGTTGCAGTAGTTGTAATTAGCCTAGTAACAGGCGCTTTAGGATCGTTTATGATATGGCAAAGGTTATCTTATCTTGGTGATAGTTTGTCCCATTCTTCATTGCTCGGTGTTGCACTTGCTTTAATTTTTAAGATTAGCCCATCGCTTAGCATAATGCTTATTGCAATTACATTTGCTATACTACTTTCTCTTAATTTTAACAGATTATATTCTGCTGATACGATATTGAACATTGTTACCAATGTAGTTTTATCATCGAGTTTAATACTTATGTCTTTTCTTCCATCTGGCAATAATAGTATTATTAGCTCACTGTTTGGTGATATATTAACGCTCGATCAAAGTGATATAATATCGATTTTTTTAACCTCTCTAATAGTTACTTTGATATTAATATTTAGATGGCGTTATTGGTTAATGATTTCAATTAATCAAGATTTAGCAGTAGTTGAGAAGATTAATGTTAATTTTGTTAGACTAGAATTTTTAATCACTCTTGCTATATTTATAGCAATTGCTGCCCAATTAATAGGAATATTACTTATTGCTGCATTTTTGCTAATACCAGCAGCATCTGCAAGGCTCATTTCGAAAACTCCGATGCAGATGATTATTGTTGCAACAGTTTTTTCTGTGATCTCTGGGATATCAGGTCTCATGTTATCTGCAAGTTTTGATTTGTTAACTGGACCTGCAATTATACTTGTTGCAGCGGTATATTTAATTATCGCTTATTTTATAAGGCTAGTATTAAGCAGGTTGGCTTAATTTTGATCTCGAATGTTAATAATTTTGTAATATACTCATTATAAAACATCACTATCTTAGCACAAAATAGTTTTTGCTATACTATTATTTATATGCTAATGATAAGTTGTTAATTTTATGGAGTAAGCAATATGAGCGAAGAAGGATTTTTTTCCAAATATATATCTCAACCTGTGAAAAAATTTTATAATTATATTACAGGAAAAACAGAAGAGTCAGATGATGTAGCAGGTGATGTGCATAATATTGCACAAGGAGACTCAGAGTCTTTGGATACTCATGTACAGTCAAATGAGAATGATATCATATAGATAGCATGAGGGTCACACCATCCAAAGTTAAAAAGTTCCTAGAGAAACCTGATGCTTTACGTGGTGTGTTAATTCATGGAAGTGATAACAGTAGGGTTGATTTTTATGTACAAGAAATAATTGCTAATTTGGGTGAGTATTCAGTTCAGGTGATGGATTTTGCAATAGTGAATAAGTCACCCAGTTTACTGTTTTCTGAATTGGCAAACGTTTCGATGTTTACCAGCAAAAAATTAATTAAGCTGATAAATGTGAGTGGAGGTATATCCAAGGAGTTAAAAAATGTATTGGATTATAACGCAAGTGGTCATTATGTAATGATGGTAGCAAGTGATCTTCCATATAATTCTGCGACTAAAAGTTATATGGAGAGTTCAAAAATTTTTGGTGTGATTGCTTGCTATAAGGACAGCAACAGCAATCTTTATGACATTATATCAAGTTACTTAAAACAAAATGATATAAAATGCACAAATGAGATAATCTACCATTTGCAATCTTACTTTAATCATAGCAAGCTGCCTATATGTTCAGAACTTGAAAAGTTAGTTTTGTACTTAGGGGAGAGAAAAGACCTAAAACTTACTGATATAGAATTATGCTTTTCAACTTCCGGCAACGACTATGCTACACTTGATGATTTGTGTTCTGCCATAGCAAGTAAAGATATGTTGCGCTTCATTAGAATTTCTGATGCATTGATATCGCAAGAAAATTTTTCACCGATAGCGCTAATTCGCATTATATCAAATTATTTCCTACGCCTTGAAACCGTTTTGCTGTCAGTGCAAGGTGGAATGAGTGAGCAGGCTGCGATTGATCAGCTAAGCCCTCCATTGTTTTTTAAACAATTGCAGAGTTTTAAATCTCATTTGAAAAGTTTGCAACTTTCAGAACTTAAGAAGATCTTGGAAAAATTGATAAGCTTAGAAGTTACCTGTAAAAAAACTGATTTAGATCATAAAATGATTTTTCAACATGCACTGACGGGTAGCTGACTACTCGGATCCAGCCTTTCTTATAATTTCATCAAAATGTTGTATTTTAACATAAAATAGCTGCTTTTATGCCTACCAAAATTCATTCTTTAGTGTGTGTCTCACAAGTATTCTTTGCTAATAGGACATTTTCGAATATAATTGAATATAACTAGATAAAAATACAGATATGTTTGACATTTCAAAAATTGTAATAACACCTGAAATGTTAAAATTAGTTGCTGAAATTGATGAATTTAAAGGAGCATGGCAATTGTTTGGTAATTTAGCTCCAGAACGTTTACAAATGCTCAAGAAAATTGCAACAATTGAAAGTATTGGTTCTTCTACTCGTATTGAAGGGGCAAGATTATCAGACCGTGAAGTTGAGCAATTACTATCCAAACTTGATACACGCTCATTTCGTTCTCTAGATGAACGAGAAATAGCCGGATATGCGTATGTGTGTGAAGAAGTATTTCAAAACTTTAACAAGATGCCATTTACAGAAAACACTATAAAACAGTTTCACATCTGGCTTTTACAATTTTCATATAAAGATCAAAGGCACATGGGAGAATATAAAAAATTCCCCAATCATGTTGAAGCGTTTGATGAATCTGGAAAAAGCTTGGGCATAGTTTTTGAAACAGCCTCTCCATTTGAGACAGCAACACAAATGCAAGAACTTATTTATTGGACTAGCCAGCAATTAGAGGTGAAATCGTTACACTCTCTATTAATTATTGGCATTTTTATAGTTACTTTTTTAGCTATTCATCCCTTCCAGGATGGAAATGGCAGATTATCACGCATTCTCACAACTTTCTTGTTACTAAAGTTAGGGTATATCTATGTACCTTACAGTTCCCTTGAAAGTATAATTGAAAGTAATAAGGAGAGTTACTACTTAGCTTTGCGTCGTACTCAACAATCCTTGAAGACGAGCAGCAATGATTTTAATCCATGGCTTATGTTCTTTTTAAGGTCACTACAAAAGCAAAAATTTTATCTTGAACAAAAGGTGTCACATGAAAAAGTGTTAAATCTCTATTTACCACCACTTTCTGCTAAAGTATTAGCACTACTCAGCAAACATGGACGTCTTACAATTAAGGATTTGGAAAATATTACTAAAGCAAACTGCAATACCTTAAAGAAGCACGTATCTAATCTCGTAAAGAGTAATCACATCACTCAGCATGGAAAAGGCAAAGCAACCTGGTATGTAACATAGAGCTCAATAGGATATGTATTCATTTTGAATTGTTAAATTATTCAGCTATAGAATATAGATCACAGCTGTACAAACATTGTAGTTTGAGCCCACTAGATCCCAGTGCCCTATTCTTGTCATCCCAGTGCCTTCTCCTGTCATCCCAGTGCCCAGACACTGGGATCCAGAAAAGTTTGCTTGTAAGCAAGCAAACTAGCATAGAAAGTGGTTACAACGTTTTCGATGAGATTGCAGAAAGGCTAGATTCCAGACTGGAATGACATCGTTCACTATGTACCATATTGCAATAGTTGTGGTCAAGGCACTGGGATCTGAAATTGCAGTGTTCGTACAGCTATAGAATATAGATCAGAAGTGACAGAGCTTAAAAAAAGGCCTAACATTCTTAATAAACGTAAAAAGCTTTATGAAAATCAGAGTTGGAGTAATAGGCTGCTTAGGCAGAATGGGCAAAAAAATACTCAATGAATTAATTACAAATACCAAAGTGGAAATAGCAGGTGCTGTTGCCCGTTCAGGTAGTAAGTACATAGATTCAGATATTGGACCAATTATAGCCAATCTAGGAATTAAAGTTACAAGTTCTATTAGTGGCATATTTGAGTCATCTGACGTTGTAATAGATTTTACAACTAAAGAATGTATGTTAGACTGCCTTAAAGCAGCTGTAAAATTTAAAACACCGCTGGTTAGTGGCACAACTGGAATAGAAGGTGTCGATTTGAAAGAATATGCTGCTGAAGTTCCAATATTATGGTCAGCAAATATGAGTGTTGGGGTTAATGTGTTGCTGAAATTGGTAAAAAAAGCTGCTGAGCTTTTAGGTAATGAATATGACGTTGAGATTTGGGAAATGCATCATAACTTAAAAAAGGATTCACCATCTGGAACAGCTATAGAACTTGGCAAAACAATTGCTAACGCTTCAAAAGTGGATTTTCAGTCCAATCAATATTTACATAGTGGTTCAAACATAAGAAAAAAGGGGGGAATAGGTTTTGCGGTATCTCGTGGAGGTGGAGTAATAGGAGATCACAGCGTGATGTTTGTTAATTCTGATGAACGGATAGAACTAAACCACAAAGCAATTGATCGCACAACATTTGCTAGAGGAGCTGTTCAAGCAGCAGTATGGCTATACGAAAATAAAAGAGAAATTCCGGGGCTCTATTCAATGCAGGATGTGATATGAGCAATACACGTGCCTCTGTTAAAGATTTAAATCTCTGGTACGGCTCTAAGCAAGTTTTATTCGATATAAATTTGAATATTTATAAAAGAAAAGTTACTACTTTTATCGGACCATCCGGGTGCGGTAAATCAACATTTTTGCGTTGTTTTAATCGTATGAATGACTATGTACCAGGTTGCAAAACTGTTGGTGAATTAGATATCGATGGGCTGGGTGATATATATTCACGCGATATGGATGTTGTACTACTTAGAGCAAAAGTTGGTATGGTATTTCAAAAGCCAAATCCTTTTCCAAAATCAATATATGATAATGTTGCTTGTGGGCCAAAATTGCATGGTATGGCGAAGGATAAGCAAAAATTGAATGAGATGGTGGAAAATAGTTTAACCAAGGTTGGTTTATGGGAAGAATTGAAGGACAGATTGCAAGATAGCGCACTCAATTTATCCGGTGGCCAACAACAGAGGCTATGCATCGCTCGCGCAATTGCAGTGAAGCCAACTATTTTATTAATGGATGAACCGTGCTCTGCTCTTGATCCAATGGCAACCAATGCAATCGAAAATCTTATACAAGAGCTGAAATTAAGATTTACTATAATTATGGTGACTCATTCAATGAAGCAAGCTAAAAAGTTATCTGATAGTGTAATTTTCTTTCATAATGGCAGAATTGTTGAGTCTGGAAGCACTCAAGAAATATTCGAAAATGCTCAATCTCCCTTAACAAAGGAGTATATCCTGGATCATTAAATTTCTGACCTTACCCAGAAAAAGTGGAGAGAAAGAAAGGAGTTTTTTCGGGTAAAATAAAATTTTGGAGGATTAGAAATGGCAAGAGAATATACGGCAGAATTCAAATTGGAAGCTGTTAAGCTGGCAAATGAACAAAGAAAGGTAGGTCAACCAGTTGCAAAAGTAGCAAGAGATCTAGGAATAAGGGATAGTGTATTAGGAAAATGGATGAAGAAATATAACGAAAAAAAGTCAGCGGCAAATGCATTTCCAGGTAGAGGTAACATGGCTCCTTACGACAAAGAGAGGTTTGATTTACAAAGCAAGAGTAACAAGGGAAAGAGACATTTAAAAAAAAGCCCTGGCCAGTCAAAAAGAGTAAAATATTTTTTTATAAAAGAGCATATTAGAGGTTGTCCGGAAACAAGTAAATTCAAGCATATTCCCTCTTTAACATAACCCTACTCATAGCTAGGTATATGAAATTCTCAGTGGATGTTGTGAGTAAATCATACTCCTTCGATAGCCTTCTATTCCTATTAACCCAAGCAAAAGTCCTTTCTACAACCCATCTTCTTGGCTGTACTTTAAACCCTTGTTCTCTTGTTGGTAGTAGCTCAGGTGGCGTATCTTTGTGCACCCAAAATCTACATGTAGGCCTTTTAACAATTTCAATATCTATGTCATATTCTTCCTTTATGTGATTCTTTAAATTTCTTCCTTGGTATCCCATGTCAGCCCACATTTTTTTAACTTTAGTATATTTTGTTCTCATATTGTTTAATGCTATTTTAATACCATCTCTATCATTTTCGTTAGCAGCGCCTACGTAACAACCTAGTATAAAACCCTGAGTGTCTGTAATTATATGCCTTTTTCTACCCTTTACTTTTTTACTTCCATCATAGCCTTTGATCCCCCCTTTTCTGTAGTCTTTACAGATTGACTATCTACTATACAGGCACTCGGCTGCTCATTCCTTCCTATTTTTCTTCTACTATATTTTGTAATTTCATAATTCATTTTCTCAAAAATTCCCTGCTTCTTCCATTGCCTGAACTGCTCATACACAGTCTTCCATAGCGGAAAATCATTTGGTAAATACCGCCATTGACACCCTGTACGCAATACATAGAAAATTGCTTCTAATATTTCTCTTTTGCTATACTTTGGCGGCCTTCCTCCTTTCTTGTATGATACTCTGAAGTGTTTTTCTATTCTTGCCCATTCCCTTTCGCTTAGATCTGTTGGATACTTTTTTCTCATCTTTACCCCGTACTAAAATTTCAGATATTATAGCCTTTTACTTGTTTCCGGACAACCTCTTAGAGCTCTTTCCATAAAAGTCCGGATGTGATAGGATAAGGGTAGATGATGATAAGGAGGTTGAATGCCAGCAGCATATAGTTATGATTTAAGAAAAAAAGCAATAACTGCTATAAAGTACAGGAATTATGTAGGATTTTCTGCTAGTGGCTACTATAAGTGGACCACAAGAAAAATAAGCAGTAGAGAATCAGCAAATAAAGAGCTACTCGAAGCTATTCAAAAAATATATCAAGTTTCTAAATGTAGATATGGAGCTCCTAAAATTCATGCTGAATTGAAGGCTTTGGGTAAAAGTTGCAATTTGAAAACGGTGCAAAGTATTATGCAGAAAAATGACATCAGGGCTATACTGAAAAGAAAGTTTAAAATTAAAAAACAACAAACAGATAATAGAGCTGTAGCTCCCAATATATTAGACCAAAACTTTATTGTTGATCAACCAAATAAAGTATGGGATTACTTACATCAAAACCAAGGAGGGATGGCTATATTTGGCAACAATAATCGATCTATATTCACGCATGGTAGTTAATGAGCAGTTCAATAAATAAACAATTGGTTATGGACTCTTTATTAATGGCCGTTAACAAGCGTAAACCTGCCAAAAATCTACTATTACATAGTGATCAAGGTTCACAATATACTGCGCAAGGGTATCAATATCTCTTAGCTGTAAAGAATATAGATGAGTAATAAAGGCTGTTGTTACGACAATTCTGTTGCAGAAAGCTTCTTTAGCTCATTGAAAAGAGAAATACTTATTGATACTTCACAACACTCTGCTCAACACACTAGAACTGCAATATTTGAATACATAGAAATTTTTTATAACAAACAACGTCACTATTAACTATTGCATTCCAGAACAATTTGATGCATCATTCTTTTTGTAAAAAACATTCCAAACTTTCTCTCCACTTTTTCTGGGTAAGGTCACTTTTCCACTGATCATATTTAATCGCCATAACTTTACTCCTACTTTAACAATATTTTAATTATCATATATTATGGCAAGAAAGTCAACCCTACCTAATTTTGCTTAGTGAGCACACTAACTATGAAACAATCTATATTACCATCAAAAACAGAATTTATATTGCCCACTTCATGTCCAGTTCTTAAATCCTTCACCATTTGATATGGATGCATAACGTACGATCTGATCTGATTGCCCCAGCCTATATCGCATTTTTTACCATATTCTTCAGCCATTTTCTGTTCTTTTTTTTCCAGTTCAATTTGGTATAAACGTCCTTTAAGTAATTTCAATGCCTCATCTTTATTTCTGTGTTGAGAACGACCATTTTGGCATTGAACTACAACACCAGTTGGAATATGCGTAATGCGTACCGCACTTTCAGTCTTGTTCACATGCTGACCGCCTGCTCCGGAAGCACGATAGGTGTCGATCTTTAGATCCTTTTCATCCACAGCAATATCAATTGAATCTTCGATCACTGGAGTTAATCCTACACTTGCAAAACTGGTATGACGTTTACCATTTGCATCAAATGGCGATATTCTAACCAGCCTGTGAATTCCACTTTCACTTTTTGCCCACCCATAAGCTTTTTCTCCAACGATTTTTATCATTGCAGACTTTATACCAACTGACTCTCCTTCTAATTTTTCTACAACTTCAACTTTAAAGTTGTGATAAATTTCTGCCCACCTTATATACATGCGCATCAGCATTTCAGCCCAATCATTGCTCTCGGTTCCGCCAGCTCCTGAGTGGATTTCTAAAAAGCAGTTATTATTATCTGCTTCACCAGTAAATAAGGACTCTGTTTCTTTATACTTGATTAATTTCTCTAGCTTAGCTAATTCATTTTCAACTTCAGAGAAAAATTCTTCATCATTTTCATCAATAGCAGACTTCATTAAGCTGATGGCATCGTTGTAATCGCTTTCCAGCTTTAAAAACGACTCTACGTCATTCTTAATTTTAGAACGTTCTTTTAAAACTTCTTGTGCTTTTTGGTTATCTTGCCATAGGTCATCATTCGACGCTTGGGAGTCAAGCTCTTCAAGACGCAACTTTAATTTTTCTATGTCAAAGACACCTCCTGATAAGAGAAATACTTTTATTTAAGCTTTGAAAGTGTTCAAGAATTTCTGGATAAGTTTTCATTATACTTTAGATTTTAATATATTTACTATCAATAACAATAACAGTAAACAAAATAGAAATTTAACCATATGATAGTTAATTTAAATAATTTCATTATACTTTAATGTTTAAGGAAATCAAGCGCGTATATTTATTAAAAAACAAGGTAAAGTAATGAATATTGAAATAAGTTCCCATTATGGTTTAGACAAAAAGGCTATTGATGACTTAATAGAGTCACTTGATAACGAGGAGCTAGAGAATGTTCGTAATATTGTAAAAACGATAGACAGTGTTCAGTTAGCTTATTTTTTATCTACTTCGATCAGTGATCACAGGGAGAAATTAGTTAATATCCTCGATCAACATTTGTTAAGTGATGCCCTAGTGCATGTAGTGCCAGATTTACAAATAGAGATCATAGAAACATTGGGAATAGAAAATACAGCAAAGTTACTAATGCTCCTTGATGTAGAAGATATAGTAACCATAGTGAAAGATTTAGATAGAAAGTCTGTAGAAAATATACTTTACTATTTGCCCAGCAAAACTCAGAAATCGGTAGAGGAGTTGCTATCATATCCAGAAGAAAGTGCAGGAAGGTTAATACATAAAGATATGGTTATAGCTCCATATTATTGGACAATAAATCAACTGACAGAATTTGTGTGCAACTATAAAAAAATACCAGAAAAATTTCACCAGATATTCATTATCAACTCAAAATTAGAGCCTATAGGCAGTGTTAATTTAAATAAGGTAATATCTCACTCAGGAGACACAATAATAAAAGAGATAATGGATCATGACATAAAAATCATTAAAACTGGAATAGACCAAGAGGAAGTAGCAAGAATATTTAAAGATTACTCTCTATTATCGGCTCCGGTAGTAAATAAGAATGGTAAAATTATTGGTGTGATCTTAATTGAAGATGTGATAAAAGTTGTTCAACAAGAAACAGAAGAGGATGTACTCAAAATAAGCGGTGTATCTTCTAAAGCCGATATAAATGCCCCTATACATAAAACTATAATTAAAAGGCTACCTTGGTTACTGTTTAACCTCTTAGCTGCAACAATGTGTTCCATAGTAGTTGGCTTTTTCGATGATGTAATAAAAAGTTTTATAGTGCTGCCAATAATCATGCCGATAATTGCATCAATGAGCGGAAATGCAGGATCCCAAACAGTAACGCTAACCATCCGGGCAATCGCAACAAAATATCTAACTGAGCAAAATGCAAAAAGAATACTGATGAAAGAATTTTTAATAGGTCTTATAAACGGGGTGATCTTATCTACTATTTCATTAGTAGTGTTAGCAATAAGGTTTCACAACTTCAAAGTGGAGATGATTTTTGTGGTCTCCATGATTATGATGTCAATTATTGCAACGTTCATCGGAACTTTCATTCCTATAATGCTTCACCGTTTAAAGTCTGACCCTGCCGTTTCTTCTTCAATCCTAACATCGGCAACAACTGATATTCTCTCAGCTTTTATATTTCTTGGTTTAGCTACGATCTTTTTATTAAATAGCTAATAATATAGCTCTTTCCATAAAAGTCCGGATGTGATAGGATAAGGGTAGATGATGATAAGGAGGTTGAATGCCAGCAGCATATAGTTATGATTTAAGAAAAAAAGCAATGGAAGCGCTAGACGAAGGAGAAAGCAGAGAAACAGTGGCAGCAAGATTTAAGATTGGACGAACTACTTTATGGGAGTGGCAGCAAAGAAGAAAAGAAACAGGAGACTTTCAATCAAAAAAACTTGGAAATGGGGGTTACAATCACAAAATTACCGACTGGGATACCTTTGCCAAATTTGCCAGAGAACACGGAGGAAAGACTCTATCGGAAATGGCTAAACTTTGGAACAACGTTAGTATCCAAACGATCTATCGAGCCCTTAAAAAAATTGAATTTACGCGCAAAAAAAGACATATGGATACAAGGAAAGAAACGAAGAAAAACGTGCTGAATTTTTGAAAATTATAGCGACAAAAGAACCTAAAAACTTAGTGTATATAGATGAGTCTGGCATTGATAACACCGAAGACTACCCCTACGGATATTGCCAGAAAGGACAGCGGTTTTATGCCTTAAAATCTGGAAAGAAAACTCAACGAATCAGTATGGTTGCAGCCTTAAGTGGAAGAAAGATAGTTGTTCCGTTAACCTTTGAAGGCCACTGTAATATGGATGTTTTTAATGGATGGTTTGAGCAATTTTTGACACCGATCTTGGAACCTGGACAGACTGTCATTCTTGACAATGCTACTTTTCATAAGTCTGATAAGATTATCGAGCTTGCTAAAGGGGTTGGTGCAGAAATTTTGTATCTGCCGCCTTATTCTCCAGATTTCAACAAAATTGAGCATCATTGGTTTGCTATAAAAAACAGAGCCAGGAAAAACATTCCTCTATTCGAATCCTTTCGTCGTGCTGTTGATTCTGCCTTCCTATGACCTGTTCGGACTATTATGAGAAATGCTATATCTATAGCTATACCGCCGCGAACCGTCATGCCGCGATTCATTCGCGGTATCTCTTAGCATAGATCCCGCTAACAAGTAGCGGGATGACGAGAAAGGGGCTACTTGGATGACATTCTTCCTGGTGTGCCCAAATCACAATGTTCGTACATCTGTGGATTTATTCGCGGTATAGATTCCGCTAACGAGTAGCGGAATGACGGTTTTTCAAATTGTCGTAAGTCAGTTTAGCTATAATATCAAATTTCACAACTTCACCAACTATTTCTTTCTATTAAATAAGAATAAATTGCCTATACAAAAATAGATTGGCAATATTTCAAGTCTGCCAAGCAGCATTAAAAACGATAGAAATAATTTTACTTCATTACTGAAAGAGGAATAATTACCCGAAGGGCCTATTAAATTACTAAATCCCGGGCCAGAGTTTGTAAGCGTTGCAGAGACTGAACTGATGCTAGTTATAAAGTCTGCATTGCTTAAATAAGACATCACTACTGATGAAATGGTAAACGTTAACATGAAAATTGCAAAAAATATAAAGACAGAATGAACTTCATCATTCTCCAGGGTTTTTCCATTGAATTTTACTTTATTACCTGCGCCTGGGTTTAATAAAAGGCGAAAGTGATTTTCTATAGACCTTAGAAAAATGATCAAACGAAAGATTTTGATTCCACCACTTGAAGAACCACTACATCCACCAACAAAGGTTAGAAAAAAAGCTAAGACTGAAATGAAACTCCAATCTATATGATTACAGATTGCATAACCAGTTGACGTAATTAAAGAGGTGATGGTAAATGTGCTGCATCTAAATGATAATGACACTCCTAAATCAACATTTTTATACAACCAAAAACAAGCAAATAAAGATGAAACAATAGCTATCTTAACAAAGTAAGAGACCTGTTCATCATGGCAAATGTCTAACCGTCTTATGATTTTTAAATAGCTAAGAAAAGGCAGAGAACCCAAAATCATAAAAATGATCGTTATGACTTCTAACATAGGGTTATTATAGTGCCCTATAGAATCATTATAGTTAGCAAATCCACCAGTTGATACAGAGGACATTCCGTGGCATATTGCATCAAACAGTGGCATACCAGCTAGATAATAGGAAAATATACATAACAAAATTAAGCCATAATATATTGCCGTAACATGAATCACTACGCTTCGCGTATTCGGCAACTTCCTTTTGGTAGCATCTGAATACTCAGAATAAAGTAAATTATTTAGGCTGAGAACCTTAAACATAGGAAAAACTGCAATTCCTAAAGTGATTACACCAAAACCCCCCATGCCATGTAGCATTGCTCTCCATAGCAGTATTCCTGGAGATTGTTTTTCAATATCATTAAATATAGTTGCTCCTGTGGTTGTGATGCCAGATATCGTTTCAAACAATGCATCAACATAGCTCAGATTATCAAAATAGAAAGGAATAGCTGCAAACAGAGACAAGGCAATCCAGGTGCAACTAGTAATCGCAAAAATTGCTGGCATTCCATGCAATCTACTTAATTTACCGAGTAAAATAAAAATTGCGCCAGATGTGCAGGTAATTATGAATCCAGCGAGGAAATTTTTCCATTTGTAGCTGAGACATTTATTAGTAATAGCAGGAATAAGCATTGCTAATCTAAACAGCAATAGGAATATTCCCACAATAAATACAATTGAACGCAAATTTTGTAAACGTTGATGATTTTTCATAGAATTACTTCCTCGCTATACAAAGCCATAAAAGCTACTCTAACGTCAAGCATTTTGTTGGCCTTTATTAACAGTTATTAACAATATACTTGATTTACTTGTAAATATGTGTGATAATTAAATTTTTATTAGAGGTAAGATATGGTTGAATTAACTGATATACAAACAAACATTCAAAACTCATTAATACAAGCAATCTTGTGTGGCAATCTTCTAGAAGTCCAGAACATGTTCAAAGATAGTGAAGATAGTAATATACAAAAAATTTTGAGACTTGAGTGGATTTCTAATGAACTCAGAAATACCGTTTTAAGGGTTGCTATTGACTCTTATAACATTCAAGATCAAGAGAAAGCTATAGAGATCATTGAACTAATTTGGCAGAAAGCTGATCAAAGAACTCGTGATTTTTTGTGTAGTGCAGAATACGATTCAGCAGAAGGTGGTAGTGTTAGCACAATAAATATGCTTAGAGACCTGCAAGGGCAAGGAAGGACCAACGATTCTAATAACGGATTTGTTCTTGGAGAAGTTATTCAAGAAATGGAAGAGCACAAGAGGGTAATGGGTCTTGATTCCAACTTACAAGAAGCAATAGAAGACCTTGATGTTAATCGAGTTAAAGCAGTATTAGAGAATTGTGGTGCAGATGCAGCAAGGGTTTTAGAGCGATGTGTATATTGGGATGATGGAAGCGTAGATGCCCTTTTAGTTTATCCTCTGCTGGTTAACTATGATAGAGAATTGAACCAAGAAGATGTGGAAAAGATAAAAGAAAGCTTTAAATTAATGTTTGATGCTGCTTCTCCAGGGCTCCTTGGGTTCGAGCCCAATGAAAATAACTATGTAATGGATAAACTTACATGTGCACAAAAACGTTTTGCTAAAATACCTGGAGTAGGTGAGCAATGCTTTCAAGATTTGATTCAAGAATTTGAGGAAAAACTTAGTAAAAATGAACTAGATAATGCCAAGACTGATGATCAGATAGCATGGGATAAAGAGTATGCGACTCGATTTTCACAAGAAATCAATCAGGATCCGTCTGAGAATGATGATCTTAACTTTATAGATGACACTGATCTAGATCAAAACACCGTAAACTCTGCACCAACTGCAGACAACAAAACCCCAGAAAAAAACGATACAAACTTCTGGAGTGAACACAAAGGGAAGATCGCTCTAGGCGTTACTGGACTATGCGTAGCTGGTGCTGTTGCAGCCTATATGCTAGCGTATCCTGTAGTTGCACTGGCTTTAACAGTTTTGGCAGCAGTTATATTAATGGGTGCTGGTATTGCTAAGGTTTTAGAAGATCCAAGTGTAGAAAAAACAACAAAAAGCATAACGTTAATAATGTCATCCAAGCGCGCCGTGCTGGGTCTGACTACGCTAGAACAAAGAATATAAAAGAAGTGTTGCCGTCACGTTATATCATAAACTTTTGCTGAAGCTTTCTTTATATCTTCACTTGAAAGTGGAATTAGACCAAGCCTAGATAGGTACCCACCTTCAATACCGATTGAATCTATAATTTCTTTTACGAATTCTCTTAATCCATCAACAGTATCCAAGTGTTCCCTCTTTATGTAAAGGTATAGAGGTCTTGCTAATATATATTTTCCCGATGATATATTTTCGTAAGTTGGCTCAATTCCTGCAATTGTGCTCCCTTGTATTTTATCTTGATTCCTCATTAAAAAGCTGAAACTAAATATCCCTAAGGCGTTATTGTTACTTTTCAATTTTTGTATTATTATATTTTCATTAATTCCAACTTCTATATACCTTCCATCATCCCTTATATTACCACATGCTTTCTTTCTTTCTTCCTGATCTTTATAATTCTCTTTAAAAATTTTCGAGTTCATACATGAATATTGATCAAGCATAATAGAATTAACCAAAGTTTCGTATGTGCCTGTATTTTGATGTGGACCATAAATTTCAATTTCTGTTTTTGGTAAGGCTTGATTTACATCAGACCAAAACTTCTTATTATTTTTTACTAATTTATCATTTTCTTGAGAATATACAGATAAAGTTTCAAATAAGTCCTTCTTTGTGAAATCAAATCTATGGCTTTGATTTGAATTTGCAATGACAATTCCATCATAGCCAATGATGATCTCTATCACTTCATTAATTTTATTTCTTTTACATAGTTCTCTTTCTACTCCCTTCATAGGGCGAGATGAAGTGGTGATGTCTGGAGTGTCTTCCCCTATTCCTGAGCAAAACATTTTGAATCCTGATCCACTTCCTATCGATTCCACAACTGGAGTCTTAAAGGAGAATACACGATTGAACTCCTCGGCTATAAATGAGATAAAAGGAAAAACAGTTGAAGACCCAACAATTCTGATGTATTTCCTGGCATCAGCATTTGACAGCGGCATGAATAATACGAATACAAAAATCAGGAGAAAGTTTCTAAGCATTATTTTTAGTTAAGAACATAAATCTAATTATTGTAACAAAAAATCAAACTGAAAAGCTTTAATTGCATGACAAAAGCTACAGTTTACATTTAAATTTTATTTTATATTATTGTAAGTATTACACAACTTTAAGGGGCAATTATGGCAGTTATGCCAGATAAATGGATAAGAGAAAAAGCTGAAAATTTTGGAATGATAGAACCTTTTGTGAACCACAAAAGCAGCAAAGGTGTTATATCTTTCGGACTATCATCTTATGGTTACGATGCAAGAGTGGATAATAAATTTAAAATTTTTACTAATGTTAATTCAGCTATCGTGGACCCTAAAAATTTTTCTGAGAATAGTTTCATAGATAAGGAAACAGACGTATGCATAATTCCACCAAATAGCTTTGTGCTTGTAAGTACAGTGGAATATTTTCGTATACCAAGGAATGTACTGGTCATTTGTGTTGGTAAATCAACTTACGCAAGGTGTGGAATTATAGTAAACGTTACTCCCTTAGAACCTGGATGGGAAGGTCATGTCACACTCGAATTCTCAAACACCACTCCACTTCCTGCGAAAATTTACGCTAATGAAGGCGCATGCCAATTCGTATTTTTAAGCGGCGAAAGTGAATGCGAGAAATCATATGATGATATGAAAGGAAAATATATGAATCAGCATGGTATCACTTTGCCGCTGGTGAAGTGATTGCCAAGGTGCGCCAAGAAGTGCTTGGAGAACAGTTGGTGAAAATCCAACACAAACAAAGTCTAGCCAAAAGTTTGGAACAGACCACTATGTTGCATGAGGTAACGAGTGTAATAGAGCTAGTGGGATGGACAATGCAGGGCACAACGGAAGTGAAGGAGTGGAGTCCCGAAATACCTGAAGACATAGAGGTCGACATGTTCATGGCCATGGAAGACAGCATGAAGGATAACGTAAAGGCAAGTTATCACTCACTCTATCGGGATCTGAGACCGTGCCATGTATTGAAATGGACTTCAAGTGAACTTGGGAGATCCCATGCATTCCTATTAAGGTACGTTGGAACAAGTCAACAAAGGCAAGAACTAGCGGAAGATGCAGGGGAAGTCGGACTGATTGATAGTACTCAGAATGTGGGAAAGCCACGTACAAGGGGAAGCGATCAGCAATATAGTAACTGGAATAGGGATTGCTATGCCAATACAACGGAGGTAGGAATAACATGCGATATAAACTAAACCAGATAGCAGTAAGAGCAAAGCAAGATAAGCGACTAAAATTCACATCGTTAGTCCATCTGATAAATACAGAGAATCTTGCGAGATGTTATAAAGAACTGAAGCGTAACAAGGCTTGTGGAGTAGACCAGATAACAGTGGAATCATACGGAGAAAATCTGAATGAGAAACTCGAAGTGCTAGTAGAAAGTATGAAGAGGAAGCAATATCAACCACAACCAGTAAAGAGGGTATATATACCGAAAGCTGGAAGTAAAGAGAAACGCGGACTCGGAATACCATCGACCGAGGATAAATTAGTACAGATTATGCTGAAGAAGATATTAGAAAATATTTACGAGGCAAACTTTCTGGACAGCTCATATGGATTTCGACCTGGAAGAAACTGTCATCAAGCGGTAAATGCACTAGATAAAGCAGTTAAGTACAAGCCAATAAACTACATTGTAGAAGTGGATATCAAGAAGTTCTACGATAATATACAGCATAAATGGCTAATGAGGTGTCTAAGGGAACGAATAACTGACCCAAATTTGCTGTGGTTAGTAAAGCGGTTTCTCAAGGCAGGGATAGTCGAAGCTGGAAATTATGAAGCAACAAAACAAGGTACACCACAAGGCGGTATAGTAAGTCCTGTATTAGCAAATATATACTTACATTATGTGTTGGATTTATGGATAGAAAAGAAATTGAAATCAAGATCCAGAGGATATATACAACAAATAAGGTTTTGCGATGATTTTGTGGTTTGTTGCGAAAGTAAGGTAGACGCGGAAGAATTTCTGGAATTACTGAAACAAAGGCTAAATAAATTTGGGTTGGAAGTATCTGAAAACAAGACCAGAGTAGTAAAGTTTGGCAAGAGGGAGTGGCAACGAGCGATAAGAGAGAAACGAAGGACGGAAAGTTTCAATTTTCTGGGGTTTACGCACTATGGTGCAAAAAGTCGTCGTGGTAGATTAATGATGGGACATAAAACCTCTAAGTTAAATCTAGCCAGAAAACTAAAAGAAATCAAGGAGTGGTTGAAAATAGTCCGCGGAAGTATTCGACTTAAAGATTGGTGGCAAGTACTGAAGGCTAAATTAACAGGACACTATAACTACTTTGGTATTAGCGGAAATTATTGGTGTTTGAAACAATTTTACACATCAGTAAGAAAGCTAGCATTTAAATGGATAAATCGGCGTAGTCAGAAAAAGAGTATGACCTGGGAACAGTTTGTACACTACGTAGAAGTAAATCCATTACCAAAGCCAAAAATACATTTTTCTTTATATGCATAAGAGGGACGACTGTGAAAACTAATATTGATGAGCCGTGTGCGGGAAATCTGCAAGCACGGTTCTTTAGGGGGAGTTGTAGTAATAAAACTCAAACGAGAGGAGTAAAGCTACAGCTTCTACCGAACAGTACATATCTTGAAAGCACTGAATTAAACAATATGCAACCACGAAGGAGTTGTTGAAGATCCGTGTTAAATTCTAGTACAGGAGCTTTTTTCTAATGCTAAAGTTTACAGTTGAAACAAACCACCTGGCCACGTGGAACTGATTTCAGTTTATCAGTTGAAACTTGATTTGAGCAGAGTATGCATTTTATTGTGTTGCTTGGAGTAAGTGAGTTATCAACAGCAATTCTATCATCAAAAACAAAACACTCACCTTCCCAATTACCATTTTTATTATAAGTTTTTTCAAGGTAAGAAAGAATGCCGCCTTTAAGATGGTAAACATCACTAAATCCAAGATTTTTCATGTACGCTGTTGATTTTTCGCATCTAATCCCACCAGTGCAGTACATAGCTACTTTCAGGTCTTTACTCTCAGAGAAAGACTTTGCCCACTCAGGAAAATCGCGAAAACGCTGAGTATGTGGATTGATTGCATTTTTAAACTTGCCTAATTTCACTTCATACTCATTTCGTGTATCTATTACTAAAACGTCAGGTTGAGAAGTAAAATCATCCCAATGCTCTGGATCAACATATTTACCCTTAAGGGAAATATCAAGATTGCCTACACCAAGATTCACAATCTCTCTTTTTAATTTTACCTTCATCTTGCTAAATGGTTGATATTCTGCTGCACTCTCTTTCCATGTAAGGTCCCTTAGCCTATAATCAGAACGTAGAAAATCGAATATTTTATCAATCGCGTTTCTTTCACCAGATACGGTTGCATTAATACCCTCTTCTGCAAGGAGTATAGTACCCTTTAATTCAATGTTGTCGCATGCAGTTTTTATTTCGTCTTTCATGTCATAATAATTAGAGAGTTCTACAAAGTGATAGAAAGTTGCAATGACGAAGCTCATGATTATTCACTTATCAACTAAAAACATGATATACAAAATTATAAAGATATTCAATAGTACGGCTGTTAATTACTGGATATCTTTAGTTTTTACATATAACATTTTAATATCAAATATAGATCCAAATTAATGTTTTTGAGAGTATTTAAAAATATATTCTTATTTTCAGTAAGTATATTATTCGTCTGTCCTATACTATCGTTAATATCGATTCTATTTACAGAATCAGCAAATTCTGGATGGGTAATCAGCACACTTTTCCCTGAATATATACTGAGTACGCTAATTTTGATGATAGGAGTGGGGGGGATATCCTTCATATTTGGAGTGATTCCAGCATGGCTCACCACATTTTTTTCATTTCCTGGAAGTAAAATTTTTGAGATTGCTTTGTTCTTTCCGATATCGATTCCTGGATATATAGTAGCGTTCGTCTATGTGAATACACTAGAATTTTCAGGTCCGGTGCAGAGCTCATTAAGAGACATTTTAGAGTGGGGCAAAGGTGACTATTGGTTTCCTGAAATAAAATCCCTAGGTGGTGGAATATTAGTAATGGGATTTAGTTTATATCCATACGTTTATATGCTAGTCCGCTCAAGTCTAAAGAATGTTAGTAACTCAGTCACTATTGCGTCAACACTTGGGTTCTCCTCATTGAAGAGCCTGTTTTCTGTCATCATACCTTCCATACGTCCATCAATTATAGCTGGGTTGTCCTTGGTGCTAATGGAGGTAATTACAGATTTCGGCACACCACAGTTTCTTGCTATCGATACTTTTACGACAGGAATATATCGCACCTGGTTTTTACTGCATGATAAATATTCAACTACTGTTTTAGCAGTTGCAGAATTGATTTTCGTTGCAACACTAATAGCTATCGAAAAAAAACTACAAAAAAAAGGAATATCTTACTCTTCAATCAACACTAATGCAGATTATCACAACAAACGGGGTGTAAGTGGTGCTATACCGTTAATTTGCACTTATGTTATGTGTGCATTACCAATATTGATAGGGTTTATTTTGCCAATGATTCCACTCATATATTGGAGCATAGAGAAGGGGTTTTTCATATACGAAGCAAGGTTCTATAATATAATAGCAAATAGCGTTAGTTTATCATTTATTACCGCATTAATCTCAATTAGCATTGCAATAATGATTGGATATACGGCGCGTAAAAGTAAGGTAATCAATAATGTAGCACGTCTCATTTCTTTAGGCTACACAATTCCAAATGCAATTATCGCAATTAGCATAATAATATTTTTAAGCAGAATATCTTCTTTCATTACTCAATATATTGTGGAAATTAGCTTGGTAGGAACTATTGGCGCATTAGTTTACTCATATTTATTTCGTTTTTTTGCTATATCTTTCAAGGCGGTAGAATCAGGGCTCAAAAAAACACCAAATGAAATTGAGTGGACTGCATATACTATGGGTCATGGACCTATTTCCACATGTTTGAATGTTCATATCCCTCTCATCAAGAAGAGTATATTATCGGGATTTTTGCTCGTATTTATGGATACTATCAAAGAGCTCACAGCAACACTTATTATAAGACCATTTAATTTTGAAACTATATCAACTAGAATATATGAACTTGTAAGCGATGAGCGCTATAGAGAAGCTGCCCCATTTTCGTTAATAATAGTTATAATAGGCTTAATCTCTACAATAACCTTATTTACACTTGATGATAAGGATAAAAAATAAACGTAACCGTTCACAGATTTCCACTTAATTCTTCAATCTCACTAATAGAAAGGCCAGTAAACTTGACAATAGTGTTGACATCAACATTATTAGCCAGCATTGCTTTTGCGACTTCAATTTTCCCTTCCTCTTTACCAATTTTTTTGCCTTTTTCAGTAGCAAGATCAAGTCTGTATTCAAGAATGGCTTCTTCTTTCCGTAGATCCATTATCCTTTCTTCGTAAGCTACTAAATCTTTTTCGTTCCAACGAAACTTGTCTAATTCATCATATGCTAGCTTTATTATTGGCGCTTTTTCTGCTATCTCTTTTAAGTCCTCTTCTGTTGTTTCTTCTGCGTATTTAAAAAAGAAACACCACCTTTCTACTATACTTTCTAACTGCTCTACTTTATTTTTTGCGAATTTAGGCAACTCAATAAAGACAAACTGAAAATCTTTTAAGTAATGGCCGTTAGTTTTTATATCACGTATATTGTGAGTAGAAATATAATCAACTTCTTCAGGAAGTAAGTTACAATTTGATATAGCAATAAAGAAGACTTTCTTTAAATCAATGTAGTTGCCAGATTTATCTAATTGTCTTGAGTAGGCTTTAGCGGCATATAATTGAGCGCGTTTTTCGAAGCCCTTGTCTCTAGCGAGCTGCATTTCTGCTATATATCTATTCCCGTGAGAATCCTTGCAGAGAACATCAACAATACTTTGTTTATCAGAGGCAACTTCGGGATCCATAATAGTGCTAAGAAACTCAACTTCTTGTATTGCATTTATCTCAGTAAACCCTAAAATATCGTTCAAAAAGTGGATCAGGATATTCTTATTTTTTTCCGTTCCAAAGATTTTTTTGAAACACAAATCATTGCGAGGATCGAGAAATTTTGAAAGAGCCATGGCAAAAATGCTTGAAAATATTAATAATTATACACTATTATTAACAATTATTCAACCATATTTTTGAAGAAAGCTCAAATGAAAGATCGTGCTTTGCTAAAAATCACAGAATGCAGTCTGGTTACAAATAAACTATTTTGACAGTTAATGGGGTCTAGTTTTGATGTATGGACTATCCAAAGAAAAGGGTGGTATCATAACTTCAAAAACTTTTATGCTTTCTTCATTCAGAAATTCATACTTACCCTGCATTATTCCTGACGGTACATTTAAGTAGGTTCCACTTGTGTATTTAAATACCTCTCCAGATTTTATCACAGGCTGTTCTCCGATAACACCAACTCCGGCAATTTCATTTACTTTGCCCTTATAATCTATTATTTGCCAATGACGACTTAACAATTGAATAGTTGATTGGCTTTTGTTTTTTATCTTAACGTTATACATCCATACATAGCAATTTTCATAAGGAATGGATTGCTCTTCAATGTAAATTGGTAAAACTGTAACTTCAACAAAGTTGGTAGTCAATGTGTATTCTAGAATCATTATAGAATATTCATGATAAAAAGATAACATTCTAATTATATACTTTTTTCATAGATTTTTCAAGTATACTTTAATTAGGAAATATCAATTTATAGTATGAATGAACCAGATGCGCTGAGCAAAAAAGTAATAGGAATAATAGGTGGTGGACAATTAGGTAAAATGACTGCTATCGCTGCAACAAAACTTGGACAAAAAACACATGTTTTTGCCAGTGCTAAAGACGATCCGGCTTGCTCTGTTGCTGATGATTTCACAATAGCAGATTTCTCTGATAAGAAAGCTCTTGAATCTTTTGCACAGAGTGTGGATTTAGTTACTATTGAGTCTGAAAATATTCCATGTAGTGCAATTGATATCGATGTAAATTTTTATCCGGGTAAAAAAGCGTTACACATTTCGCAGAACAGACTGAGAGAAAAGGATTTTATTAAAAACTTGGGTATAAAAACTGCTAACTATAAGAGTATACAAAATTATAATGAGCTACTGAAAAGCAGTAGAGCTTTTGGCTATCCAATAAGGCTGAAAACAACAGAAATGGGTTACGATGGAAAAGGACAATATGTGCTTGAGAATGATTCTGAAGTGAAGCAATTTGCTTCCTTTGATTGGAATACAGAGTACATTCTTGAAGCAAGTGTTGATTTACTGAAAGAGGTTTCAATAGTCGTTGCAAGAGATAAAAACTGTAAAGTAGCTTTTTTTCCTATAGCAGAAAATTACCACGTTGATGGAATACTTGATACTTCAACAGTGCCAGCTAAAATAGATAGCAAATTAACTCAAGAGGTACAACGAGCTGCAAAGAAAATAGCAAATGCGCTTGATGTAATAGGAATTCTGGCTATTGAATTTTTTGTTACTAAAGATAACGAATTGTTAGTTAATGAACTAGCTCCCAGACCTCACAATTCTTGCCACTGGAGCTTGGATGCATGTAACGTTAGTCAATTTGAACAGCTAGTTAGGATAATATGCGGGCTACCTATGCAGGAAGTAGTATTACGCTTTCCTTGTATGACAAAAAATATAATAGGTAATGATATATATGATTCTCATAAGTATTTGAGCAACGAAAAAGCTAGTTTAACCATATATGGGAAAAAAGAGGTTAGAGATAAGCGTAAAATGGGACATGTCAATATAGATTTAAGTTAACAGTTTTTCTACGTCATACCGCCACAACTGTACGAACATTGTGATATGAGAATAATCTCCGCCAGGAAGGGTGTCAAGTAAGTTTTTTCGTTTCTATTTCCAATAAAAGTTTGTATGCAATAACACAGAAGCATGCACTGCTATTCCTTCATTTCTTCCAATATAACCTAATTTCTCTGCAGTGGTTGCTTTGATATTTACAAATTCATCATCAATTTCTAATGCTTTTGATATGAATTTCTTCATTTCTACTTTGTAAGGCGATATTTTAGGCTCTTCACAAACTATAGTAATATCTAAATTAGACACGCTGTACCCTTTTTCTTTTGCTTTTTTAGCAGCAAAGTCAAGAAAGTGAGATGAATTGCAATCTTTCCATTCAGAGGAACTAGGAGGAAAGTGCTCTCCTATGTCGCCACATCCCAGTGCTCCGAGTATTGCATCAACGATTGCATGTATTGCAACATCACCATCAGAGTGCGCTTCTATTGCCATGTTGTGTTCAATTTTCACACCGCAAATTTTTATAAAGCTTTCAGCACCATTTTGAACTTTAATGAACTTATGTATATCATAACCGGCTCCGACACGAAATTTTGGCTCTTCAAAAAGAAGCTTTGCCATATTGATATCCTCTTTTGTGGTTAACTTAAAATTGCTTTTCTCACCTTTAATAATCGCAACATGTTTTTTGTGCTCTACCATTAGTGATGAATCGTCAGTAAATTCTTTGACTGATTGATGGCATGATAATAATTCTTTGAAATTAAAAATTTGAGGGGTTTGTATGGCTCTGAGCTTTCCTCTTGAAATCGTAGATTCAATAAAACTATTACTCACCAATGACATAGTGTCTTCAACTTCTATTGCTGGAACTACTCCTGTATATTGATCATTAATCATAGATTCAACCAAGTTATCTATCAGAACATCTGACACAAAAGGCCTACAAGCATCGTGTATAACTACAAAATCTGGGTTAACTTTTTGTAAGCTTTCAAGCCCTAGTTTAACTGAACTTTGCCTGTTTTCTCCTCCGTATACAGGGCTTAGTAATTTAGTGTCTGTAATTAGTGATATAGCTTTCTCATAGAAACTTTCATGGTCTCTATTAATTGCTATTCTTATGTAATCTATATATTGGTTAGCCAGAAATCTTTTAATTGTATGAAATAAAACAGATTTACCTGCCAGTTTTATATATTGCTTAGGAATCGTAGAATTGCATCTACTGCCTACTCCCGCTGCAACTATTAATGCTGCTATTTTGTATTTCTTAGCGCACATATTTCTTTTTGTAGAAGCTTTCCTCTCTATCCAAGATTCTTTCCGAAAAATAAAATTTCTGACATCATATAAAAGTTACTTCCCCTATTAACTAGCATAATTATAATAGCAAAAGAGATATTTAGAGAGCTCAAAATCTATCTTTGCCTGCGGATTAAACAACTAAATTTTAGTAAAAAATGATAGTATTACAAATCGTAAAATACTTTCAACATAGGAAAAATAAATTGCATATTTTTCAGTAAATTAGCTATGCTAAACACATGCAAAAACGTCATATAACTATTTGTTTCATACTGCTTTTTATAATAGGGATGTTATTCCTGATGCGTCCTATGATTTTTCCATGTTTAATATCTATTATTATTGCATATTTGTTTAATCCGCTAGTAGTCAAGTTTGAAAAGTATAGAATACCACGTTCATGTTCTGTAATTTTTATAATACTTATTTTATTAATAGCTTTTATACTAGTCATAACATTTGTTTTACCTATTATATATGTTCAAATTACTTCAATATTAAATTTCTTAGTGAGTAAAGTGCCTTCATTAAAGTTTAAAGTAATCCCCTCTGTATTAGAATTTCTTAATATGAAAATCGAGGATAGCTTATTTGATCATTTATCTAAAAATCTAGCAGAAAATTACAGCAACTATGTATCTTATTTCATGAATGCTCTTGATATTGCTAGTAACTTTATAATCCAAGTGTTAAGTTCAAGCTTTAACACGGTATCATTAATGGTGATTACTCCTGTAGTGTTTTTCTATATATTACGTGATTGGCCTTTAATTATAGAAAAAGCTAGTAAATTAATCCCTATTCCTTACAGAGGAAAAATTGCAGATTATTTTTCCAAAGTGGATTTCATTATATCTAATTATCTAAAGGGGCAGGTAAATGTATGTATTGTCATGATGGTCTTTTACTCTGTGAGTCTGAGCATAATTGGATTGGAACACTCTATTGTTATTGGAATTTTATCAGGAATGTTAACGTTCATACCTTACGTAGGGCCATTATTATATACCATTATTGGGTTTTTGAGCGCTATCACTCAATTTAGTGGATGGTTTGAAAGTGCTGCTGTTTTGCTATTATTTGGTGTTGGACAATTAATAGATTCAAATATATTAGTTCCTTTATTAATAGGAAAAAAAGTTCATATACATCCAACTGTAATTATTCTGGGAATTACTATATGCGCTTCATATTTTGGATTTACAGGTATATTACTTTTTATTCCAATAATAGCAATGTTCAATGTATCAGTAGAATATGCAATCAATAAATATTTTAAAAGTGAGCTTTATAAAAACGGCTAACAGACCTTTTGCATAATCAATTTATGGTAAGAGGAGAAATGAGCCCAGAATACCTGACACATTTGAGGAGCGTAAGTAAATTTCTGCGCAAAAATTACTACCAGAAAGAGGTTACGTAAGAGGTTCAACGTGCAATTAAATTTATTTAACAACAATCAAGCTGATTATAGCCGGCAAAATTACATCATCTTAGATGAAAATAAGCACGTATATAATTCGGTAGTTAATGATTTATCTTGGAAATGTCTGATTCTTTTTGGACCTAAAAGCTCCGGTAAAACTCATCTTGCTCATATTTGGCAATCAATAAACGATGCAATCTTTATCAATGTGAATAACTTCGTAAGCGAGATTAGGTATAGCGATGCTTTTATTTTAGAAGACGTACAAAACATTAAAGATGAAGCAATGTTATTACATTGTTACAATTACATGAAAGAAAACGACAAGAGGCTGCTAATCACTTCTTCAATTTCACCAAAAAAGCTTAACTTCAAACTAAGAGATTTAAGTTCTCGAATATTATCAACTATCAGCGTAAAAATTTTGCCTGCAAGCGAGGAATTATTAAGAATTATGCTAATAAAACGATTTTCAGATAAACAGTTAAAAATTGATTTAAAAGTGATTAATTATATTTTAGCAAGAATAGAACGTTCTTTCTATAGCATTGATAAAATTATAGAAAAGATAGATAATGAATCTATAGGGTCAAATGTGACCGTTCCTTTTATTAGCACTTTATTAAAAAAAGATGCCATTTGATTTCTTCTTTTGTAAAGGTGTATATTAAAAATTTATTAACACCCATAACACTAACGTAATTGGAATCTCTATCTGTCCATGTTAGAATTATAATCAATGTTATGTTATAATAAATATAGATAGATACAGCTAAGAAGTATTCTATATTTATAGTAGAGCTCACTTTATAAGGTGTTTTTTATAGATTTAACGTTATAATTTAACTATGATAAGAGTAAGATTAAATTTAAGAAAAAGGTTAAAGCAAAAGTTTGTGATGTTCGCTCTATTGATAAATGCTTTATTTGTCTCATATTTTCTCATAAGAAACACAGGGAACACTTCTAATCAAATTATAGCCAAAGAAATAAATATAGGAACTGATAATGAAAAATAAACAGTCGCAAAATAAAAAAGAAAATCTTTACATAACATATTACATAGATGCTTTAGCTTCAGAGAGGTCCGCTGCACAAAATACTCTGGAAAGTTATCGTTCGGATTTACACCAGTTTGAAGAATTTTTATTGGAAAGAGGCACTACCTTGGTTGGTGTAAACAAAACCAATATTAAAGATTATGTGAAATCTTTATGTACACAAAAAAAATATAAAAGTAGCTCTATATCAAGAAAAATATCCGCTATGAAAAATTTTTACAAGTGTCTATTTAATGACGGAATAATAGATTTTAATCCAGCGCCGGCTAATGATGCTGAATTAAAGAATCCAAAAGTTTCTCGTCCTTTGCCTAAGTATTTAAGTGTCGAAGAAATATTTTTGCTAATGGACACAGTGAGAAAATCAGCAAGCGAATCGAATAAAGAGATAAGCAGTAAAAGGCTATGTGTGATTTTAGATATCCTTTACTCTTCTGGAATGCGTGTTTCTGAACTAATTAGTATGAAATTATGTGAAGTGTCACATTTAATAAACAGTAATAACAAAGAATGCTATATAATAATAAAAGGAAAAAGTGGTAGAGAGAGGCAAATTCTTTTTAATGAACAAGCATTGCAGAGCCTTAGAAATTATTTATCAGTTCGTGATAATCTGATCTCTAAAGAAAAGGAATCCGATTGGCTATTCCCAGGTGATAAACCTAATAAACCAATTACAAGGCAGAGGGTCGGTCAATTAATGAAGGAGTTGGCAAGAAAATGCAATATTGATGAAAATAAGATCTCTCCACACGTGATTAGGCATTCTTTTGCTACCCATCTACTAAATAGCGGAGCAAATATTGTGTTGATACAGAAAGTTCTTGGCCATACTAACCTTTCTACAACACAAATATATACTCATATTGCTAACGAAAAGTTAAAGGACAAATTAGCTGATTCGCATCCTATTATTCAGATGATCAATAATTAAATTTATTGTTTTTAATTTGTAATAAAGTTAAATTTAAATAAATTTATGTGAGTTTGTGATTTCAAGTTTATTGTTTAATTTCTTTCTTATATTATGGGAGGTATTCTATACTTTCATTACTCTCCCTGTAATTTTCTTTTCTGAGTGTGTAATAACCATTTTCCTCGTCTGTTCGGTGAGAGTTGTATTATTCATGCTGCGTTTATTATGTGGCATTAAATATGAAGTGAGGGGAATGGAAAACATCCCTAAGCAACCTTTTATCATTGCATCTAAACACCAATCTCCATTTGAAACATTTATTTTTATACTACTATTTAGAAAAGCGGTTTTTATTTTAAAACGTGAATTGAAATGGATTCCATTCATTGGTTTGCATCTTATAGCGCTGAAAATGATTTTTATTAACCGTTCAGATGGTATCAGTTCTATACGCCATATAATCAAACTAGCAAAAATGCGTATAAAAGAAAATAGAAGCATAATAATATTTCCTGAAGGTACAAGAACAACTATAAACCAAAATATAAAATATCAACCAGGTATTGCTGCTTTATATAGCGTATTATCTGTTCCTGTGTTACCGGTTGCTTTAAACACTGGTTTGTTTTGGCCAAAAAGCATACTTTCTCTGAGAAAGAATCCCGGAAAGGCAGTAATAGAAATATTGCCCCCAATATATCCTGGGTTAAACAAAAATGAATTCTTGCAAAGTTTAGAAAAAATTATTGAAGAGAGAAGCAGTAGATTAACCATAGGAAAAACTGATATTGCAAATTAACAAAAAAACTTTATAATTAAAAGAAAAGTACAGTATTTTAGGTATTAATATATGGCAAATCATAAGAGTGCTAAAAAAATGATAAAGGTAATAGCAAAGCGCACTTTAATAAATAAGATGCGGAAAAGTAAAACTCGCACCTCTATTAGAAAATTGGTTGATATAATCAAGTCTGGCGACAAAGAAAATGTTGTTCTGGCATTTCGGAATGCTGAATCTAATTTACACAAGTGTGTGAATAAAGGTGTTATTCATAGGAATACTGCTGCGCGTAAAATAAGTCGCTTAAATGCAAAAGTAAAAGCATTGATGACCGCTTAATACGGTTAATGTAAAGTTAACTGTATTAATATATACTCCTCAGTTTGTATATTCTGTATAAAATTTAAGTAGCTTAAGTGATGGATAAAAAAGTGCTATTAGAACTAAGTAATGGATTAAAAATCGAGCTACCTGTATTAAGCGGAACAACAGGTCCTGATGTGTTAAATATCAAGGATTTATATAAGATGACAGGATTATTCACTTACGATCCAGGGTTTGTTTCTACAGCTTCATGCTCTTCTACAATTACATTCATTGATGGAGATGAAGGAGTTCTTAAATATAGGGGACATAATATAGCTGATTTGGCAGAGAATAATAATTTTACTGCTGTGATTTATTTATTGCTCTATGGTGAATTACCCAGTTCAGAGCAACACAAAAAATTTCTTCTCAAAATACAAAAATTATCCAAAGTATCAGAGCAAGTTACAAATGTAATCAAAGCATTTCCAAAGACTGCTCACCCTATGTCGATTTTAATTGCATGTTTTGCAAGTTTGTCAGCATCTTACCATGAAAAGCATGGCAACAATGTCAATGGTGAAGACCTAGATTTTGGAATTTCTGCAATAGCGCAAGTTTCCACAATTATTGCAATGATTTATAGGCATATCAACAATCAGGAATTCATAAATGCTAACAATGAATTAAGTTACAGTGAAAATTTCTTGAAGATGATATTTGGCGATGCTGTTGATAATGATAAAAGCGCCCTTTTTGCAAAAGCTCTGGATAAAATATTTACTCTCCATGCTGATCATGAACAGAATGCTTCTACGGCGGCTGTCAGATTGGTGGGATCGGCTGGTTCTAATCTGTTTGCAAGCCTCTCTGCAGGAGTTGCTACACTTTGGGGACCAGCACATGGTGGAGCTAATGAGGCAGTTATAAATATGCTAAAAGAGATAGAGCAAAGTGGAGATATAGATAAATTCATCGAAAAAGCTAAAGATGATAAAGATCCATTTAAATTGATGGGATTTGGACATCGTGTTTATAAAAATTATGATCCGCGCGCGCGTATATTGAAAGGCGCTTGCCATGAGGTTCTAAGTAAACTAGAACAAAATAATGAACTGCTTAAAATTGCAAAAAAACTTGAAGAAATAGCTTTAAAGGATGAATATTTTATTGTGCGTAAGTTATATCCAAATGTTGATTTTTACTCAGGTATAATAATGAATGCTATCGATATTCCCTCAAATATGTTCACACCTATTTTTGCACTTGCAAGAACCACTGGTTGGGTTACTCAGTGGTATGAAATGATAAATGATAAAGAAACTAAGATCTGTAGACCAAGGCAACTCTATTTTGGTAAATAAATTTATTTTCACTTCATTAGACTTCTTGCATAACCCAAACTAAGTAGAAAAAAGGTGTCATCCGAGTAGCTGACACTGGTTCCTTTACGACGGAAGTGTCCAGAGGTGTCATTCCAGTCTGGAATCCAGAAAAAAGGATGGTGTCATTCCGTATCCGTTCAGCCAATGACGTCAACTTAAGAACTTTCATTAGCAAACTCTCCTAAAGACATGATGGCGTTTAGGCTTATCTACTTTATTGCGGCTGTCCCGGTCGGATTTTATAGCTCTTTTTACAATAATCCGAACAGACCGTAATATGCTACTGGCCTGCTATAGCCATAAACACATATCTTATCGCATTCGGACTATTATAAGAAAGGCTATAACTTTAGCGCGTATACTTAAAAAGGGCTTGAAAGTTTTTTGGCGCAATAAGTACCTGATAGAGTTTCTGTCTCATTACACTAAATAAAACTGAAAAATTTAAACGATACTCAGTAATTTGATCTGGGTTCCAAGGCCCTTGTGCATCACATATATGAAGCGATAATATATTGCACATGACCAAGTTTGCCCAAAATTCTTGTAATACAGCCTCTCCAGAAAAATTCTCTAACTCTGCTCCTACTTTGAGTCGTTTCCTCTATGTGCCACCTTAACACATAAGCTTTGCTCCAAAGTCTCGGTCAAAAACTCTGTTTCTCAGTTGGCTAATGTCAGCACTATAACTCTTACTTTCTGTCCTTTCATTTTATTTTTTAGCTTTTCATTTTCTAATATAAAATCAAAATCTAATTCGCCAGCGTTCCCATAGCTTACTATAATTTCTTTTTTGCAAGCGAAAAATAAAATCTACTTCCAAATCATAATGCTGCTGAATGAATTTTACTGAAGACGATCATAGATAAATAATAATTTCTCTTGATTTAATAAACGCATTTGAGTGATAACTTCGGGTAATTGCTCTGCCGCCAACGTTTGTTCACCTATATTCCAAGCTGCAAGACGAGCACTGCAAATCAATGAAGTACACAAATCAACAAACAAATTGCCAATGGTGCCTGTTGTTCCATTTGGTTCAAACTCGGATACAATTTCCCCAGAGCTGGGTAATCTCATACCAGAACCATCTGCTGCAATAAGTCTATAGCCTCTCCAACTCAGGTTCATCCTGATAGGCTGTTTGGATGCTTAAATTCTTGAAAGCCTGTATGGCAAATCTTATACCTTGCTTTAGAAAAAGCTTGCTTTGAGGGTACATGTCAATGGCTCCATAAGTTCACATTCTATTCCCAAACTTTTTTTAACTAACTTTAAAATCATAGAAAATACTGTCGAAAAAGGAAGTTTTCTTGTTCGTGTAAAACTCAACACAATGGATTTTCTGAAAAGTTTTCGAGTATATTGCATTTTTAATTTGTAAGATAAGATCTTTTCCTTTTTGCATGCCTCACCTAAAAAAGACACATTTTAAACTTTTTTGTTGCAATAAAATAGAAACAAAAGTGCTGTCCCTTGCACTCTTTGGATAATTTAATGATAAAAAATTTGGAGAGAAATTTTATACACAATCTCTGACATTTTTCCTTAAGTTGACGCCATTGCCTGAACGGATACAACTTAATTTTTAATCTGCAGGAGTCAAGTTGAGAATGTCCAATTTTCCACTTTCTTTATAGCATAACATACTTCAGCGCCTCTTGCTCCTCTTGAAGTCCAATGGGCTCACCACTTATGTGTAAATTAATCGTTAATGTTGTACACGTTCTTTTCTTTTTCTACTCTCTCTTGCTCTTCAATACAATATATAGCAAGCGGATTAGCTTTAAGTCTTTCGACTCCTATTTCTTCTCCTGTTCCATCGCAGTAACCATAAGTGCCTAATTTTATTTTTTCTAACGCCTCCTTAATTTTTTCTTTTCTATCTTTTCGACGCTTGATTAATTCCTCGTTTCCACTATCTTCATCAGAATAGTATGTATCAATACTATTATCTTCTAGTTCTTGTTTCTCTAACTCAGCGAGTATTGATTGTAACTTTAAGCTGAAGTATTCCAGTTGTTTTACGCTCATATATTCTTCATCTTCTGAAGGAGTGTAATCTTCTGGTGACTTTATTTTTGGTAACTTTTCCATAATTGCATTATCAAAAAAATAATAAAACCTATATAATTTATGAACAAAAAATTATACTACCTCAAAGTAAACACTATAATTTATAATAAACATTTAAAAGCCTAGTATGATCGATTCAGTAAAAAAATTAGTAATAGATGATAAGAACTTTACCTATATAGTATGTATTTTTATCATAATGTTAAGTTTATCTTCATTTACACTTAAAAACAACAATAAACAAGAAGTTATGTTAACATTAACATGGATATGTGCTACATTTGTTTTGCAGATTTCTACAAATAATTTGTTTACATCTGATTATCATGATGGAATATTAGAGCAAATCTTTGTACAGCCACTCTCTTCTAGGCTTATAGTTGCTTATAAAATTTTCGCTCACTGGTTATTATTTGGGTTACCGATTTCAGTAATTTCTTCCATATTCAGCTTTGCAATTCTAGGCAATAGTATTGAACACTCAATAGCAGTTGGAGTGTCTTTATTATTTAATACGCTGATAATCATTAATATTTCAGCTACTGGAAATGCATTGATGATTGGTCGAAACAACTTAGCATCAGGAGTATCGCAAATTCTTGTTTTGCCAATGATAATGCCAACCTTTGTGTATTTTAAAATGCTAACTCAATTTGAAAATTTATCCTTGAATATTTATACACTACTAATCACCATCTTAGTTTTTGTTATTTTGATTGTTAACAGCACCATAACTACTCACATGGCACTAAAATTTGCTGTGGAACAGGATTGAAAAATCTTACTGTTATTCAGTAGACTTCTTGCATAACCTAGAAAAAAGGCAAATAGTTATTATAGATTTAGGTTTATCGACAATTTGAAAAACCTTCATTCCAGCATCCTTCCCTGTCATCCAAGTAGCCCTTCGTTGTCATCCCAGTGTCAAAAACTGGGATAACAGCTAACCTGACAACCGTCATCCCGCTACTTGTTAGCGGCTAAGAGATACCGTGACAGTATGACGGTTCGCGGTGGCATGACGATAAGCCTCATCATCCCGCTACGTGTTAGCGCCGCGGCGGCATGACGAGAAAGGGGCTACTTGGATGATACCTTTTTTCTACTTAGTTTGGGTTATGCAAGAAGTCTATTCCTTCATAAGGAGAAGTAGTTAAAGGAATTTACTCTATTTCTCCCTCTTTTTTTATTATTTTTAATCTATAGTTAACGTAAAAGAGATATGCAAAAACTCTATTGATCCATAGTCTGCAAATTATTAATAACACTTACTTTAAAGAACCTCACTTTACGCTGATCTTTGAGCGCTCTTCTGTGGTATTTTGTAAGAGTATAACTTGTGAAATCGTCTTCCCTATAGATTAAAGAGTTACACTGCTTTATATGTGATGCTATCCACTCTGCATAGTCCTGATGATCGGTTGCAATGAATATTTCCCCTGTTATAAGTATTTTTTTTGCTAATAAATTTAAAAATTCCGTATTAATTAATCGTCTTTTATTGTGACTTCTTTTTGGCCATGGATCTGGAAAGAGAATAAAGAATCTTTCAACACTGTTATCAGGAAAATTTGCAATCAATTCTCTTGCATCTTCTGTCCACATTAAAATATTTTTTATGTTCTGTATTTCTATGTTTGTTAGCAAGCGAGAAACCCCCTTTAAGTAGGGCTCACATCCTATAAATAATAGATCAGGTTCATTGAGCACCTGGTAAAGCATATTTTCACCGTTGCCAAAGCCTATTTCTACCCATATTCTTTTTTGTGAATTTACAATTTTCTCTATAGATTCCTTGCTGTTTTGAATAGAATATTTTTCCAATATTTCATCAACATCAGGTTTTAGCCTGGACCTTCTGGAGAACGATCTAATCCACTTGCTATTCTTAAATAGCATATTCTTGATACATATATAATTTTCTCACTATATTTTATATAGCTTAAACAATTCTCGAAATGAGTTAATGAAAAATTACTTGTCAATAATTGTTAATATTATATAATATATGAGTTCTAATAAAGTTTAAGTTAAAGGTATGAATAATAATAATCCAGTCGTAAATCTACCGGTTACTATCAGAAAGCTATCATCAAACAAATTTATAGAAGAGATATGTCAAGGCCAATTTGAGGATCAAGATAATACCTTGTTTGAAGATTCTTTTGTTAACAAAATTAAAGAAGGAGATGTGGTAGAAGGTGTAATTACAAGAATAAACCCTAACGACGTTGTGGTTGATATTGGTTTAAAATCTGACGGGAGAATTCTGATCAAGGAACTCGGTTGTAATGATGAGGTCATTATTGGCTCGAAAATCAGAGTTTATGTGGAAAGAATTGAAGATTATCATGGTAATGTTGTTCTTAGTCGTGAAAAAGCAATTAGGGACGAAAAATGGAATAAGTTGGAAGAAGATACAGTTACAAGGGCTGAAGTAAGCGGAGTTATTAAACGCTCAATTAAATGTGGCTTTATTGTTGATCTTGGTGACGGAATAAGCGCTTTTTTACCGCTGAGTCATGTGGATTTGAAGCAAGTAAAAGATGCGAAGCACCTTATTGAAACTGAACAAAAGTTCATCGTGCTTAAAATGGATAAGAAGCAGGGCAATATTGTAGTATCAAGAAAGCTGGTGTTAGAAAAATTGCACGCTGGTGAAAAAATTAAATTTTTAGAATCTTTAAATGAAGGCGATATAATAGAAGGGAAAATAAAAAGTATCACTCATTACGGTGTATTTGTCGGTATTCATGAATCAGATGTAGTGGGAGTTATAGATGGATTGTTACATATTACAGATATCTCTTGGAGTAGGGTAAGTCATCCGTCTGCAGTTTTTACTTGTGGTCAGACTATAAAAGTTAAAATTATAAAAATAGATAAGGAAAATGCTAAAATTTCCTTGGGTGTGAAGCAGCTAGAAGATAGCCCTTGGCAAGATGCAGAGTCAAAATATCCAGTTGATAGTGTGCATAAGGGTTATGTAACAAGCATAGAAGATTATGGATTATTTGTTGAGCTTAGACCTGGAATTGAAGGTTTAGTGCACTCGTCAGAAATAACTTGGGTTAAGAGTAATTTACCAGTTAGTAGTCTCGTAACAAGGGGACAAGAAGTATATGTAAAAATTCTCAGTATTGACATTGCTAAGAGTAGGATGAGTTTAAGCATGAAAAGGTGTGTAGACAACCCTTGGCAAGTATTTATCAATAAATATCCTCCTGGTTCTATTGTTTCTGGTGAAGTGAAGAATAATACCGGCTCATATGTATCTGTTGCTTTCGGTGATTCTGAAATAGATGAGAACGTAGAAGGGACAATATATGTGAAAGATTTTAGTTGGTCTAAAAATGGTTCAGATGAGATAAAGAAGTATAATGTAGGTGATAAAATAGAAGCAAAAGTAATAAGGGCTAACGTGAATCGGGCAAGAATTTATCTTGGAATAAAACAAATAGAGTATGATCCTCTTGAAGAACTGATAAAGAAAGTTAAGGTAGGTGATAAAATACAGGTTATTGTAGGTAAGAGAGAAGATAATGGACTAGTCGTTGAAGTTGAGAACGATGTAACCCTTCTAATAGATCAAGAGCATTTACCAGAGAATAAAAAATTCTCTATATCAGAAAAAATAGAAGTTGAAGTATTGGGTGTTGAAGAATATAACATAGCATTATCTGCTAAGTGATAAGGTTTACTTATTTTGGCTTCATATAAATGGCAACAAAGTCTGATATAATAGCGAGGGTAGCAAAAAGACATCCTTTTTTAGATAAGATTGTTATAGCAGCTATAGTTGATAGATTTTTTGGGATACTTTCAAGCACATTGAAACATCATAATAGAGTTGAAATTAGGGGGTTTGGTTCTTTTTCAGTTAGAAGTTATAACTTGAAAGAAACAAGCCATTTAATGTTACAGAAGTTTACAAAGAATCAATACTTTAAAACATATTTTCGTAGCAGTAAAAAATTATCTGATTTGATAAATGAATAAAAATTTATACCATAAATAAGATGAAAGTAGGGGTTTGAGTTTATACTGTACGATAGAAATTTTTAGCACCATATGCAAGTAGTAGAAATAGTTATACGTAATAACACATACAAAATATCTTGCGAAAGTGGGAAGAAGAGCCATTTATTACGCCTTGCTAATAGTTTTGACAAGCTAGTTGGTTCTGTATCTCAAAAAATTGGAGGTAAGGGGTCGGATGCATTAAATTTCTTACTTGCAGCACTAATTCTTGAGGATAAAATTTTAGAATTAACAAAGCGATTAGATGAAGTAAATCAAGAGCGCGAAAAGTATAGAAACGAGAAAAGAATAGAATATACTGAGGTACTAGATAAGGTAAATAAGATTATCACTAATCTTGAGTGCATAAAGGATTAGCTTCAATAAAGCAAGCAATTAAATTGACTATCTGACTATTCAAGCCAGGAGGGAGGTTTGTCTTACGAGTTATGTAACAATATAATTCGTAATCATCAAGATCAACTATTTTTTCGTATTCGATTAGTTCGCTTAAGGAAAATTTATCAAGATATTTCAATGCGAAATGCCCTAAAAGTATATCGGTTTCTTTGCAACCCCTATGCCAGCTTCTATATATTAATTTTCTTCTGAGTAGTGAGGTATCTGTCATTACAATTAAACTTTTTTTAATTTAAAAGTTAAACTAAATACTTGTCAAGCGAGGCGCATTTTAATATACTTAACATTTTGTTAAGATCTAAATATACAGGTGGAATTAATTTCTAATCTTATCCATCAATTTAGCGATGGAATATATTATTTTTTATCATTTTCTTTAATAATTTCTGTCATAGTATTCGTGCATGAATATGGGCATTATGTTGTTGCCAAAGCATGCAAAGTTAAAGTTGAATCTTTTTCCATAGGTTTTGGTCCTGAAATTTTTGGTTTTAACGATAAGTCTGGAACTAGATGGAAATTAAGCGCTGTTCCATTGGGTGGTTATGTTAAAATGCTAGGAGATACTAATGCAGCGAGTGTCCCAGCTGATCAACAAGAATTAACGGAAGAAGAAAAATTGTATTCATTTCATACAAAACCGCGTCATAAAAAAGCAGCAGTAGTTTTTGCAGGGCCTTTTGCAAACATGGTATTTGCTGTTATAGCTTTTACAATATTTTTTAGCATAGCAGGTTATTATCGCACTCCACCGGTGATTGAAAATGTAATCGAAGGTAGTGCAGCTAAGCAAGCTGGTTTGTTGCCAGGTGACACTATTACACAAATCAATGAGCATAAAATAAAATACTTTGAAGATATTTCACGTGTGATAATGTCGAATCCTAAAACAAGAATGGAGATTGAGTATAGCAGAAATAATGAGAAGCACAGGACCAGTTTAACTCCATTAATAATCAAGGACAAAGACGTTTTTGGCAACACAATAGAAAGAGAAACTATAGGGATTATTTCAGTCAATACATTAAAGCAGTCGTCTTTTCTTGGGGCTGTGAGCTTATCAGTAAGTGAAACTTACCACACTATGTGCTTAACGATCAAAGCTCTCTTTCACATTATTGTTGGTAAAAGGAGTATCAATGAAATAGGTGGACCAATAAAAATCGCAAAATATTCAGGACAATCAGCTAAAAAGGGATTTATTATGGTTCTATATTTTATGGCAATCATTTCAGCTAATTTAGCTGCAATTAACTTGCTGCCAATACCACTGCTAGATGGTGGGCATTTATTTCACTATATCATAGAAGCGGTTATACGTAGGGATTTAAGCTTGAAATGTCAAAAATATGCAGCTATTTTTGGTGCTTTAGTGTTGTTTTTGCTTATGGCAACTGGAATGTCAAATGATATCAGGGATCTTTTTTGAAATAAAATATGAAAAAGCTATTTTATATACTGGTAGTGGTTTTTATTTCTTTTCCTGCCCTGCTTGTTGCTTTAGGAACTGCGGAAAAAGTGCAGGTGAAAGATGTCAAATGTATTGGTAATGAGAGGGTAAGCAACCAGACAATAGGGTTCTATATAAAACTAAAATCTGGTGATTATATAAACGACGATGATATAGACTCAATTATAAAAGATCTATATAAAACAAAGTTATTTGCTAGTGTTAATGCTTACATAGATGATAAAAAAAATTTAGTAATAAAAATTCAAGAAAATCCACTGATTAACAAGGTAGTGTTAAAAGGCAATAAGTTATTTAACAGCAAAGAGCTGCTAAATAATGTGATTCAATCAAAGTCGCTAACTATTTTAACTGAAACAAAATTGCAAAGCGATTTAATGAATTTAATCACTACTTATAGAAATAACGGTAAGGTTGGCGTTAAAATTGAATATGAGTTGGAGAAGCTCGATAGTAATAGGGTCAATCTAATTTTCAAAATAAAAGAAGGCAAAACCTCTAAAATTAAGGATATAAGATTTATAGGCAATAAAAACTTTTCTGAAAATGAGCTAGAGCAAGTTATTAAAAGACATAGTAATGACATATTTAGTAAGTTATTTAGAGCCATTTTTAAAGGCGAAAATCATTATTCACCGCAATATCTATTGATTAACACAGAATTGCTCGATCGTTTTTATTCGTCTAAGGGATATATTCAAAATAATATTCAACCAATTGTTGAGGTTGATAATAACAATCAAACAGAGTTAACTTTTTTGATTGACGAAGGACAGCAGTATTTGTTTGGAAATAATGAGGTTAATATTGAAACTGAAATTCAGGATTTGAGCCTAAAAGAAGAAATATTGGATTTTATAACAGAGGAAAACGATAAGATATTTAATAGAGTTAAAATTAATAATACAGTAGAAAAAATAAACAAATATTTAAATGAAAAAGGATATATATTTGCAAAAGTTAATCCAGAGTATGCACAACGTGACAACGTTGTAGATGTAACCTACAGAGTGCTGCCGGGTAAAAAGATTTATATAAATCAAATTACAATTGATGGTAACGATCGCACTTTAGATAAAGTGATCAGAAGTAAGCTAAGTGTAGCAGAAGGTGATGCGTACAATATATCTGAGATTCAAAAGTCACGTAAAAAACTAATGAGTAGTGATTTTTTTGAAACAGTGAAAGTAAATAGTTATGCAGTTAATGATAATGCAGTAAATCTTGACTTAAGTGTTAAAGAAAAAAACACTACTTCGTTGTATTTGGGAGGAGGTGTGTCTCTTCCTGGTGGAGCATTGATTAAAATTGACCTCAAAGACCGTAATTTATTTGGTACTGGAAAAGAGCTCTCTTTTGCTCTTGAAAAAAGTCAATACGTATTTTCTACTGATTTAGAGTTTGTTGAAAATAATTTTAACGATTCTGATACGTCACTAGGCATGGGTGTATTTTATGAAAAACAAGATAAACCAAACACTACTTTTGATAGTTGCGATATGGGATTTTTTACAAAGTTATCATATAAAGTCACAGAGAACTTAACTAATTCCCTTCGCTATTCTTATAAGTATAATCATATACACATGGATAATAAGGGTGGACAAGACACCGATATCTCTGAAATAATACTGGACCGAAAAGGCAAACATCAGATTTCATCAGTGGGATACACGTTGGCATATAATAAACTGGATAATCTATATGCTCCAAAAGAAGGGTATTTACTGCGCTTAAGTCAGGATATTTCAGGATTGGGAGGAAACGTGAATTTCCTAAAATCTGAATTCTTATCTTTTTATACGCACCCTATATTAAGCAAAATTGACGATGATATAACGCTACGCTTTAAGATGGCGGCAGGTCATATTTTTTCTTATACTGATGAAAACCTAAACATTGGCCAGCACTTTTTTAAAGGGGGTAATGAGATTAGAGGGTTTGACCTTTCCGGTATTGGACCAAGAGCAGAAGACAAAAATAAAAGCTCATTAGGAGGCAAAACTTATTTTAATCTAACACAGCAAGTGGATTTTCCTCTACCAAAACTATATGACTATGCTGGTATCAAAGGCTCACTATTTGTTGACTATGCGACACTTTTTGGCTTAGATGATAAAAATAAGAAGTATGAAGGGAAATACTATGATAGCAAGCTTGTGAGAGTGTCACCAGGTTTTGGCTTTTCAATGCTTTCTCCTTTTGGTAGACTTAGATTGGATTTCGGGTTTCCTTTAGTAAAGGAATCTTATGATATAATACCATCACCAAATGTTAAATTTTCTATTGAAGCGGGGATTTGAATGAAATATATACAGTTATTTATATCAGTTATTGCCTTAATTATTTCCTTATTTGTGGGGTATAAGTTTGTAGGATATCAACCTCAGAACACAAAAGCTGCAATTATCGATAGTGACAAAGTCATCAATGAATCTCTTGCTCTGCAAAATATACAACAACAAATAAAGGAGCAGAATTCTAGATTACAACAAGAATTTGAAAGTGAGTTAGAAAAACTTAAGCCATCAAAAGAAGAATTTGAACTTTTGTCAGAAGAAGCAAAAAAAGAAAAGACAGAACAGTTTAATAAGCACACTGTAAATACTAGAGATAATTACGCTAAAAAAATGTTACATTTAGAAGAAAGCTATAGAGACGCAGTAGAGAGTGTTTTTAACAAGATAAAAGAAGTCGCTAAAAAAACGGCAGAAAAAAACAACATAGATTTGGTACTATTTATTTCAAAAAAGAACCAAGTTTTATACTCCATGGATGAAGTTGATTTATCAGATGTGGTATTAAACAATATAAACAAGAAAATACCTGAATTTGCTTTGAAAGGCATTGAGTAGGCTTATGCAATTTAATATCAGTGATATTATAAAAATATTACCACATTCTTATCCGTTTCTCTTAGTAGATAGAGTTATAGAGTGTGATCCTGGTAAAAGTATAAAAGCAATCAAAAATGTGACTTTCAATGAGCCATTTTTTATTGGCCACTTCCCTGGTCATCCAATAATGCCAGGAGTCTTGATAATTGAATCTCTAGCTCAGGCATCTGCTATATGTGTTCTAGGTAAAGAAACAATAGAAAATAAAGTTGTTTACTTGAGATCCATTGAAAATGCAAAATTCAGAAAGCCAGTTACTCCAGGGGACACATTGATTCTTCAAGCTAACATTCAAAGTGTGTGTTTAGGTGTACACAAATTTAGGTGTATTGCATCTGTTAGCGAAGAAAAAGTTGCAGAAGCAACAATCTCAGCAGTACTGCAAAATAAATAAAATCTTCATCTGTAAGAAACAGCATGTACACTTTATAGTATAGCAATGAAGCTGAATTTCAAAATCTCATTTTCGAATCTATATACTCGCAATGGATTAACAAAATTAGATGAGACATTTTTGAATTATATTAAATCATGTGATGAGAGCTTGTTTTGTTCATTAATTGAAGCAAGAGAAAAAGCAGCTTCTTCTTCGATGTCATCCCAGTGTCACCTCCCATCATCCCAGTGTCACCCCCCGTCATCCCAGTGCTTGACACTGGGATCTAGAAAACAAGAAGGACGGTCAGCTACTTGGATGACAGATAGCCAGCTCATTATAGACCTTTCGTACTTACTTGATGAATTTATTGCAAAACTTTTCAACATTGAAAAAGAAATAGAAGAGCTAAAGAAAAAGCACAACGACTTTGCTGTAATATATAAATGCAAAAGGTTATTTGTCCAACGCTATGCATTGAAGAAATACACTAATGTGGCGAATATAGATATTACTAACAAACTAAGTCATTTTCTCACTTTGCCAACAACAGAAAAAAATTTCGCTGAGCAGGTGATGCATTGGTTTGAAGATAAAGAAAATCACAAAGAGGAAATAGAACTTGCGGCACAATATGCAGTGTGGAGAGTAAAAAATAAACAGAGCATATTATTTAGCATACATAAAAAAATTGACCACGAAAACCTCATACCATTTTCTAAAAAAGAAGTGGACAAAGTTGAAGTGCTGTATTCAAATGAAGTAAAAAGACGATACGGTTTTGATCTAACAAGCAAAAAGGTGAGTTTGAATAAAGCACTAGATAATGCTCACTACTGCATATTTTGTCATAAGCAAAGTAAGGACAGCTGCTCAAAGGGGCTAATTAATAACGACAATACTTTTAAACAATCTCCACTAAAAGTTGAACTGCACGGCTGCCCACTAGAGCAGAAAATATCAGAAATGAATCTGGTGAAAAGCGAAGGGTACAGCATAGCAAGTCTTGCAATTGTGATGATAGATAACCCATTATGCGCAGCCACTGGACACAGAATATGCAATGACTGCATGAATTCGTGCATATATCAAAAACAAGAACCCGTAAATGTGCCAGCAATTGAAACAAGGATTCTGGATGATGTGCTCAGTTTACCGTACGGATTTGAAATATATTCTCTGCTCAGCCGTTGGAATCCTTTAAATTTTCAGCGTTCATTGCCAAGAGGAAACACTGGAAAAAACGTTCTAGTTGTAGGCCTTGGTCCTGCTGGTTTTAATTTAGCTCATCATTTGTTGAACGATGGGCATAACGTTATCGCCATTGATGGACTAAAGATTGAACCTTTGATCGATAATTTCCAGCTAATTAAAGATTTCAAACACGAAAAATTGAGTGAACGCATGGCAGGAGGGTTTGGTGGGGTGGCAGAATATGGTATTACTTCTCGGTGGGATAAGAATTACTTAAAGATTATTAGATTACTGCTGGAAAGACGTGAGAATTTCGTACTTTATGGAGGCATTCGTTTTGGTGGCACGATTAATGCTGATGACGCGTTCAACTTGGGTTTTGATCACATCGCCCTAGCACTTGGCTCTGGTAAGCCACGAATGATCAAAATAAAAAACATACTAGCTCGTGGAGTACGCATGGCATCTGATTTTCTGATGTCGTTACAACTGACTGGCGCTCTTAAATTTGATTCTATAGCAAATCTGCAAGTTCGTATGCCGATAGTTGTCATAGGTGCGGGGCTTACTGCGATTGACACTGCCACTGAAGCTTTAGCGTATTATCCAATTCAAGTAGAAAAATTTCTTCTTCGTTATGAGATATTAGTTGATAAGTATGGAAAGGACTGTGTTGAAAAAGATTGGACAGAAGAAGAACACAAAATTGCAAATGAGCTCATATCGCACGCAAAGTTGATCCAAGCAGAGCAAGAGTTAGCAAAAAAAGAGAATAGAGAAATAAAAATATTAGAGTTAATGCAGAGCCTCGGGGGAGTGAAAGTTATATATAGAAAAGAGCTAAAAGATTCACCAAGTTATCGATTAAATAGCGAAGAGGTGCAAAACGCATTATCAGAAGGGATTTACTTTATTGAAAACTTAGAGCCAGTTGAAGTTGTGACGGATAAATATAACCATGCTGAATTAATAAAACTGATAGACACAAAATCCGGCGAAATCAAACGTATAAAAGCACGTTCTATTTTTATAGCAGCAGGTACTGAGCCAAATACAGTTATTGCAACAGAAGATAAAAAGCATTTTAAATTAAGTAATGGGTATTTTACTCATTTGAATTCATCAGGAAAAGAAATAGACCCAATATTTTCTCCTAAAATGCAAAATAAAGATAGAATATTAGTGTATAAGCAAGGCAATAAAACAATCAGCTTTTTTGGTGATCTTCACCCTTCGTATAGTGGCAGCGTCGTGAAAGCTATGGCAAGTGCTAAGAACGGCTACCCTATTATTTCTCAGCTTTTGAGTGGAGTTAATAGCTTCGTTTCTGTCATTCCAGTGTGTGATGTTGTGGGCCAGAAAAAAAATGCGTGGTCAAGTGTTGAAGACCTGGCTAATAAAGAATTATTTAATAGAATCAAAGAGCAATTCACTGCAAAGGTTATAAAAGTTCAATATTTAACAGACAAAGTTGTGGAAATAGTGATCAAAGCACCACTTGCGGCAAAGAATTTTAAGCCTGGGCAATTCTTTAGATTGCAAAATTTTGAAACCAATGGCAGAAAAGCCAATAATACAAACCTTGCTATGGAAGGTATAGCCGTAACCGGCACTGAAGTAGACAAAAAAAAAGGAATTATTTCCACTATTGTGCTGGAAATCGGCGGCTCCACTAATTTATGCAGACACTTAAGAGAAGGCGAGCAAATAATTCTTATGGGCCCAACTGGCAGACCTACTGAGGTTTACTAAGTCTCAATATTAAAGTGATGCCAAATTTTATTTCAAAAAGTAAATAATTTACTAACGCTCGTGCACAAATTAAAAATAAATTATGCACGAGTGTAGCGTTATGAATTAGGAGTGCTATATTAAAGCTTACCTCACTATTAAAGCTATCGGTCAGATTAGATTAAAAACCTAATCTGACCGGTTTCTCTATAACCCTCTAAACTCTGATATAATTATATGATAATTAGTTTAATTAGTGGTTAATATGCAAATTGATTTTATTCATATATTGAGATAGCATAAACCATATTGGTTTTAATTATTGTGCAACTTTATAAATCGTCACTGTTACTTCTACTGACTGTATTAATAGTTATAGTCCTAAAATTACCTGAAAATTTGAGCATTGCAGTAAATTGGTCTCTCCCAATTCTAGATTTTGATTTATCTTTTCGTACCATACTAATATCTTTTTTATCAGTTGCATTTTTAGCTGTTCTACCAGCACAAAATTTGACTTTTTCAGAGATGCTATCTTTTGCTGCTTACACTATTAGTTCACTTTATGCAGTTTTATCTGAACATATGATATTGGTTATAATATTCTGTGAATTAATGACCATCAGTGCATTTTTTATTATCGCAGCTAGCTGTAGAGATAGTGGACCTGCAATAAGGTACGCTTGTGTACACTTTTTCGTTGGAGTTATATTAATAGCAGGATTGGCACTTCAAAGCACTAACCTGATAATTTTGGGTTTATTGATAAACTGCGCTTGTTTTCCTTTTTCATTTTGGGTTGTTGATGCATATCCTGCTGCATCGCTACATGGCACCACATATCTCTCTTTATTTACCACTAAAGTCTCTTTTTTAGTGATGCTTTTACACACTTACAACCTATGGCAAGATTGTACTGAAATATTAGCGCTTGTAGGCGCCATCACTGCAATTTACAGCATTATATTTGCTTCTCTTGAGCAAAATATTCGCAGATTTTTATGCTATAACGTTGTAGGACAAATGGGCTTGCTGATTATTGCAGGAAGTTTGCTCAGTCCTTCGGAAAAAGCAATACCAATTTTGATACTGCATATAATCTTCTCTCTTGTTTATCAATCATTATTGTTTGTGGTCAGTAATTCGATTATTTCACAAACAAAAACAATTAGTTTTAATGGAGTGGGTAAACTGATGTCAGTGGAAGGCATGTGTGCTATAATCGCAATACTTACAATGGCTGCATTTCCTGGAACCGTTGGATTTATCAGTAAATCATATATCACAGCTGAAATTGAAATGAACACTGTTGCCTTAAAAGGGTATAAAAATTTATATAAGCTTCTAAATTTGCTGCTTCATTTAAGCGTGGGGCTAAAGTTTCTTTATTACTTATTTATTGCAAAAAGTAAGTCAAAACCTTTAGCAGAGAGAGGAGGCAAAATGACTATGATTATTTTAGCATTTATATGCGTAATCGCTGGCAATCCTTACTTACCTATTTACAATAAACCTTCGATTTTCGATTTTGTGTACAACACAAAAAATATTTTGTCGCAATTTAATTTGTTACTATGTACCACTTTATTGTTTATTCCTTTACGCAAGTTATTTTACCCGAGAGTAAATTTTAAAATGGATGTTGATTGGATTTTTAGAGCTTTCATACCCTATATTGTCTTGTTGTTCAATCAGTTAGTCTCTAAAACTAGAGAAATGTTTGCCAGCGTAGTGCAAAACTTGACTAATCCACTTGTTGGTTTATACTTTAATAATATTACTAAACTTAAAGAAGTGCTGAGTTATAACTCAGTGAGTTTTGTTTCAGCTTCTTCTCTCTTTTTAATGAGTATTCTACTAATGCTATTATGTTTAAATCGTTAACTGAAAGTTTAAATTCTGTATTTAGTAAACTGAGAGGAAAGTCAATCATTTCTGAAGATGATTTTAATCTTGCCATGCGTGAAATACGCATAGCCTTAATTGAAGCTGACGTTTCACTTGAAGTTGCAAAAAAATTCATCAACGACATTAAAGATAAAGTGATTGGGGAAAAAGTCATAAAAAGTGTTTCTCCAGCACAAATGATAATTAAAATTGTACAGGATAATTTAGTTGCAGTTCTCGGATCAGAGAAAAGTGACTTAAATCTAGCAGTTAAACCCCCTGCTGTGATTATGATGGTGGGCTTACAAGGTGCAGGTAAAACAACTACCTCAGGAAAGCTTGCTTTAAAACTAAAAAAGCAAAAGAAAAAAGTGATGCTTGCCTCTTTAGACATTTATAGGCCTGCTGCCCAGAAACAACTTGAAGTGCTAGGTAAACAAATAGATGTGCAAACTTTACCTGTAGTAATAGATGAGAAGCCCATTACAATTACAAAAAGGGCAATAGCAATAGCAAAGAACGATAATTATGATGTATTAATACTAGACACTGCAGGCAGGCTTCATATTGACAATAATATGATGAATGAGTTGAAAGCCGTAAAGGAAATAGCTTCACCTGCAGAAGTTATTTTAGTAGCCGACGCAATGATAGGCCAGGATGCGGTCAACATTGCCAAATCATTCAATGAGGTAATAGGTGTAACCGGCATTATTCTCACCCGTGTTGATGGTGATGCACGTGGTGGTGCTGCTCTTTCTATGAAAATGATCGCCGATTGTCCAATTAAATTTATTGCTTGTGGTGAAAAATTAAGTGACCTCGATGATTTTTATCCCGATAGAATTGCAAAAAGGATACTTAGCATGGGTGATGTTGTATCATTGGTTGAAAAAGCTGCTGAGATTGTTGGTCAGGAAGAAATTGATAAGTTACAAAAGAAAGTGAAAAAAGGTAAATTCGACCTAAACGACCTAGTGGGAATGTTAAAAACTCTGAGTAAAATGGATGGCATTAGCAACATAATGAAATTCATTCCTAGTTCATTTACAAAAAAGCTAAGTAGCAGTGTGCCAGATGACAATAAAGTGAAAAAATATATAGCCATCATAAACTCAATGACTGAAAAAGAAAGGCAAAATCCAGATATTTTAAATGGCAAAAGAAGACTTAGAATTTCTAAGGGGTCCGGAACAACTGTAACTGACATTAATCTTCTAATTAAGCAGTATAATCAAATGAGCTCTATGGTAAATAAGTTCAGTAAAGTTGACCATAGTAAACTCAAAGAATCTGATTTGATGGATATGCTAAGCAGAAAGTAAGTCAGCAGGTAGTGGAATGAGACAAATCATCAGTAAACCTTTAGCTATATCAAAAGCGGCTTAGGTCTCGCAAAAAAATTTACAGCTTCTTGCTAGCCAAGAAATTTATTATTAATTTTAAGAAATACTATAGCTGACCCAAGCAACACGTCATACCGCGATTCATTTCATAACTGTACGAACATTGTAGTGTGGGCCACCAGTGGGGTGTCATCCGAGTAGCTTGACTACTTGGATCCAGAAAAAAGAATGGTGTCATGCAAGTAGCTGACACTGGTCTCCATCCAAAAGGGTGTCATCCGAGTAGCTTGACTACTTGGATCCAGGAAACTTAATTGCAAGTAATGCATTGGGTTTGGTGAGTATGGGTTTTGCGTTATAGAATGAAGCACTTTTTGTGAATTTGTAAAGAAAACTGGATCCAAGTAGTCAGGGCACTGGGATGACATCATCCTTTTTTTTGGATTCCAGACTGGAATGACAGCAGTCCTACGTCATACCGCGATTCATTCGCGGTATCTCTAGATCCCGCTAACAAGCAGCGGGATGACGGTTGTCGTTTAGCTACAAACATTAAGAAATTTACCAAATAAAAAAAAGGCAAAAGAAGCCCCGTGGTGGTTGGCTATTTACTATGTACTAAAATATCGGCGTTTTTTTATTCTAAAACGCTTGATTAAGAGCGATTTAGCTGCTTTTAACTTGCAACTAACCTACACCGCAAGTGTTTAAGAAATTTACTAAGCAGGAAAAAAGGCAAAGAAACCCCGTAGTAGCTAGCATTCAAATTCTCCCTTGTCAATTTGACGTTTTTTGCTGTCTTAAACGCTTTGTAAGCGCGTTTCGGCTTATATAGGTAAAAACCTAAAAATTTTTAAAGACATGCGATGCACGTAGTGCGAAAAATTAAACATGAGACGCCAAATACCCTAAGTTTTTTGTCATTAACCTGCACAGATTGCGAAGATAAATAAATAGCTTCAGTTTCATGATAAGGGGGCTGGCGGAGTTTGTCAAGTAAGTTTTTTCGTTTCTATTGTAATGACAGTTATGGCCTGTGCAAGAAATCTATTGATTTACAGCAGGTTCTTTGTTACAGTCCACAGTTATGCAAAGAAACTTAAGGCCTCATGAGTTTATTTACAGCCAGTGGTTTACATAATTTGGAACTGTATAGCTGAGTATTGTATATGATAATATTGATAACAAACGATGATGGCTTTGGAAGTGAAGGAATAAAATTACTCGAAGAGATTGCACGGAATTTTGCGCCAGAAATATGGATAGTGGCACCAGATACTGATAGAAGCGGAGCTGCAAGATCTCTTGATTATCCAGTGAAACAATCTATTGGAATAAAACAACATAGTGAAAGGGAATTTAGTGTGTCTGGTACTCCTGCAGATTGTGTCATTATTGCGCTAAATAAAGTTATGAATAAAAAACCAGACTTAATATTGTCCGGAGTAAATATTGGATCAAATGTCGGGGACGATATTTGTTATTCAGGAACAATTGGTGCTGTAATGGAAGGTGCTGCAAGGTCTATACCTTCTATTGCGCTAAGCCAAGTTTATCATGATAAAATAGACTGGCACAATACAAAGGTTTTTGCACCAAAGGTTATTGCCAAGCTAGTTAAGGTTGGTTGGCCTAAAAACATAGTGATGAGTGTAAATTTTCCTGCTACGGAAAAAGTAAAAGGAGTAGAATTTGCTGAACAAGGTGAATATAACATTGATGGGGATTTAATTTTTACTGAAAATTCGAATGGCTCTTTTAGCTTAAATTGGTCTCGAGAGCACTCAGGCAGTGGTAGTATAAATAAAATAAAAGAAGGATTTATTACTATTACACCGGTAAAATTAGATTTTACAGATTATGATACTTTGAATACTATGAAAAATTCTTGTGCAGACGAATTTTCTTCTATAGCTGACTGAGAAAAACATTTGCATTGCTCCTAATTAGATGTTTTCTATTGTGTTATCGCGAGCAATTATTTTTTCTTCACCTGTATCCATGTTTTTAATCTTTAAAGTTTTACTATTCAATTCTTCATCGCCAAAAATTAAAGCAGCTTTAGCATTTGCTTGATTTGCTTTTTTCATTCGGGTTCTGAGCGTTCCGCTATATTCATAGATTACATATAAACCATTTCTGCGCAATTCATTTGCAAGTGTTAAAGCATGTTTTTCAGCCTCTCTACCGATTGGAATTAGGTAAATAGGTCGCTCTTCTTTCGGAGAATAATTGATTAACTCCATTATGCGCTCAATACCCCCTGCAAATCCTATTGCTGGAGTGTGTTTTCCACCTACTGAAGATACTAAATTATCGTATCTTCCACCGGCAAAAACTGCCCCTTGTGCACCTAAATCCTCTGTAACAAACTCAAACACTGTGTGGCAATAATAATCCAAACCTCGAACTAGTTTATTGTTTACGGTATAAGGTATATCAAGAATTGTTAATCCATTTAGTATTTGTTCAAAGAAATCTGAGGACTCTTTCGTATAATAATTGCTGATTTTGGGCGCATCAGAAATTATTGATTTATCTTTCTCGTCCTTGGAATCCAGTATTCTGAGTGGGTTTTTGATCAACCTATTTTTGCTATCTTCTGATAGATCATTTTGATACTTTGTAAAGTATAAGATCAAAGCTTCTCTATATTTAGTTATTGTTTCACCATCACCTAAAGAGTTGATTTCCAGCTTTACATTTTTATTGATGCCAAATTCAGTTAGTAAGTGCTGAGCGAGTGATATCAATTCAATATCAGCTTTTGGATCTTCTATGCCAAAAACCTCAAAATTTATCTGATGAAATTGCCTTTGTCTTCCCTTTTGCGGTCTTTCATAGCGAAATGCAGGTCCTGTTGAGAATAATTTTATCGGTGTTTGCAGTTTTTTTTCAATGAGTAGCCTGACAATCGCTGCAGTGAACTCAGGACGTAAAGTTATGCTCTTTCCCCCTTTATCATTGAAGCTATACATCTCTTTAGTGATGATATCTGAGCTATCACCTAAGGTTTTTGTAAAAACCTCCGTGTATTCAAATATCGGAGTTTGAGCAGGCAAAAAGCCATATAGATTTGAGATTCTGCTTGCTGTTTGCTCTATGTGTTTAAACTTGTACCATTCATCAAACAGGAGATCTTTTGTTCCTCTAACCGTTTGATTAGTCATAGTGTGGTCTCTATACCTGCAATCTCTGGTATGTGGTAGCTCAGCATATTTTGCACTCCTTGCTTTAAAGTAATTGCAGCACTTGGGCATCCAGAGCAAGCTCCTTGTAACTCAACATAAACTATCCCGTCTTTATAGCCACGAAATTTGATATCGCCACCATCTTGAGCAACTGCAGGTTTGATATAACTTTCCATTAATTCTTTTATTCTATTTACAATTTCTATATCATTTTTATCAAAAAATTCTTCATCCGGTATATTATTATCATTTACTCCTTCTTTATCTAGTGCTTTTCCACCTGAAGTAAAGTGATCCATGATTGTAGTTAAAATTTCTACTTTTAATGTATCCCAATTAATTCCACCCAATTTTGTTACTGAAATAAAATCATGACCAAAAAACACTCTTACCACATGTTCTATTTGAAAAAGATTTGCTGCTAGTTTAGAATTTTTTATCTCATTTGCATTTGAAAAATCAGCCGTTTCTCCTTCGTTTAAAATTTCAAATCCAGGAAGGAATTTTAGCGTATTTGGGTTTGGTGTTTCTTCAATCTGGATGAACATGTTATTTACCATGACAATTATAATTGTTACTATTTAATCATAAAATGATAAAAAAATATACATGTCATTCATCTTTTTTCTTTTTTTAGTATTCATAGTAATTACATTTGTCTTGCCTAGCGTTGTTGTATTTTTTCTTTTCCTGACAAAAAAAAATAATATGAGTTTCATGATGAACTCTATATTGAGTAAGTTTTTGAACGAATTTAGTAGCAGTAGAAGTTATACTGAAAATTACACTGGTGATAACATGTCCAAGGATGAAGCATTAAAGATACTGGGGCTGAATCCTGAGGCAAGTCAAAATGAAATCAATAAAGCATATCAAAATTTAATGAAATTAGTTCACCCAGATAAGGGAGGCTCGGAATATTTTGCGCAAAAGCTAAATGCGGCACGTGATAAATTGTTAAAAAAGTGATCTTAAAAAAAGTTTTCGTTTAACGAATTTCTTCCTTTGCTTTTTCTAAATACTCCAATATTGCTTCATGTAGTGCAGTCCATGTTATCTGTTCTTCCAGGGAAGGTATAAATTCTTGTCTCCAAGCATTCTTAAACTCCTGAAACCACTGTTTTTCAAAACCCTGAAATTCTAAAGAAATATCTACTTTAAAGCTATCAATTAAACTGGAAACTTCTGCAGCTTTAGAGCTATCTAGTGATTTTAAAGATAACACTCCACTCTTTAAAATCTCTAACTCTTCCAATACATTAAGCTTAAATGGTTTATAGAGTGAAGACCATATGCGATATCTTAAATAAGAATCATAGTATAACTTAATTTTGTACATTAAAGTGGTAGATGCATCAGGAGAAATGTTATTCTCATATTGTGCAAGAGAAGATAATAAATTCTCATAATCTACTTTGCTTAAACATGGTTGTAGAGTCGATTTAATTTTTTCACTAAAGGTTAGATAACTAGAAGAAATGCCATGACTATATTCACTAAAGAATTCAGGAAATATATCTGCTTGTTCTAGTTTAAGAGGTAGATCTTTTCTAATTTCTCTTGGTAAATTATGTATTGAAAACTGATAAATAACCCATACAAAATTCTCATCAAACTCATCTGAGTAATCAGCCTTATTATCAGGAAAAATTACATTACCTTTCTTATCATTCCAAGGTTCTATCTTATAGAAAAATCTGTTCAGCCTTTGTTTTAATTTCAAAATACCTTCATTTCTATCACCTGCTTTATACAATGTTTTGCCCATTTTGTGTTTAGCATCTTTAGGGTTTATTCTGTCACTTATGTGCAATCCAATTTCATTTTTCTCTAATAACTCCCAATCAAACAATTTGTGTGGATCTGGTTTACGCATTGTATAGCCAAGCTCTGGATCATACACTATAGTTCCTATTTCAGAATGACTAAATATCATATCCCTTTTAATTTTAAAACGCTCCATAAGGTATAAAATCAGCTCTTTAACGGACCTCATTTGCTCTTCCGGAAAAGGCTCAAGTCCTGTGTTTACAATTTCAATACCTACAGAATAGTTGTTAAGCTTCCGTAACTCTTCAAGCTTACTATCTACCTTAACTCTTGCATAACTAATACCAGCATGCCATGCTTCTTTCTCTAATGGAACCATTAAGGTGATGCTGCCATCCCTATCGACAATAAAATGAACTGACAATCCTCTAGCATTCAGCGTATCTTTTGTACCTTTTAGTGTTGATGTTTCAGTATGGTGAACTATAACCATTAACACTTTTTTACCTGCCCTATCACCATAATTTAAAGCTGAAGCTGGATCTAAAAATAACAAATCCTGATCTTTCAATAATGGTAATTTTTCTTGTAAATCTTGAAAATCATTCTCGATATTGCTTGAACTGGATACTTGCCCAGATATGAGAAATGCTGAGACAGTAATCAGTAAAACTAATAAATATTTGTTGACTTTAGATAGTTGGATTTTCATAACATCTTCATAAACACTTTGTAGATAATTTTTCATTATATAGTTAGAATAGGGTTGTTGAATAAATTTACAAGACAAAATCATACTAGTCTGGTAGTAGTAACATGTTCAGAGATGGAGCATTTAAAGTGCTAGGAATAGATTCTGGAGCGAACCAAAATGAAATCAATAAAGCATATCAAAATTTAATGAAATTAGTTCACCCAGATAAAGGAGGCTCGGAATATTTTGCACAAAAATTAAACGCAGCACGTGACAGGTTGCTGAAGAGGTAATTAATATTGCTTTAAAGTTTTTATTTGTGCGTAAAGGATAAGTTGCTACAATAAAAAAATAAGATAAAAGTAGCAATGGACATCTGTTCAGAAAGGTTTAAGTTATGCAGGAAGATAACAAAAAAGAAACAATAAAAGAAGAAAAAGGCATATTAGGATGGATAGAATATAGATTGCCTATATTTTCTTTTCTAAGACACACTGCTTCTTACCAAGTGCCAAAAAACTTAAATTATGCTTGGAACTTTGGCTCTTTGGCTGGTATAGCGCTGATTTTACAAATAATAACAGGTATATTTCTTGCTATGCACTACACTCCGCATGTTGATTATGCGTTTAATAGTGTAGAGCGCATAATGCGAGATGTGAATTACGGGTGGTTAATACGCTACACTCACGCTGTTGGAGCATCGCTCTTCTTTATGGTAGTCTATGTTCATATAATGCGTGGATTATATTACGGATCTTATAAAAGACCGAGAGAGATGGTGTGGTTTATTGGAATATTTATATTTTTTGCAATGATGGCAACTGCCTTTATGGGATATGTATTGCCTTGGGGACAAATGAGTTTCTGGGGTGCAACAGTTATAACCAACTTATTTTCTGCTATACCTTTAATTGGCAATAAAATAGTTATATGGTTATGGGGTGGTTTTTCAGTGGATAACCCAACACTTAACCGTTTTTTCGCTCTGCATTATCTTCTGCCTTTTGTTATTATTGCTTTAGCTATGCTTCATGTGATAGCTCTGCATAGGTTTGGCTCTGGTAACCCAAGTGGAGTGGAGGTAAAATCAGATAAGGATACCATCCCTCTCTATCCTTATTATATAGTCAAGGATTGCATAACTTTTGGTCTGTTTTTTGTAGTTTTGTTCGCATTTGTTTTCTATGCTCCCAATTATCTTGGGCATCCAGACAATTATATAGAAGCTGATTCTATGGTCACTCCGGTACATATAGTGCCAGAGTGGTATTTTTTACCTTTTTATGCAATGCTACGTTCAATTCCAGATAAACTTACTGGTGTGCTTACCATGTTTGCGTCTATTTTAGTGTGGTTTTTGTTACCTTGGCTTGATAAATCAAAAGTTAAAAGTGGTGCTTATCGCCCGGTGTTTAAGAAATTTTTTTGGGTTTTTGCAATAAATTTTGTACTTCTTGCCTGGCTTGGAGGACAAGAGGTAAAAGAGCCTTACATCACTATGAGTAGGCTATCTACTCTTTATTACTTTGCATACTTTGTGATAGTTTTACCACTGCTTAGTAAGTATGAAAAGCCAAAAGAACCACCAAAAACCTTAAGTGATTCTGTGCCGGAGATGAGGTGATGTCAATTCAAAGCAGATCTCTTACAAAATTCTCTGTCATCCCAGAGCCCTCTTTTGTCATCCCAGTACTTGACACTGGGATCCAGAAAAAAAATAAATGGATTCCAGCATCATGTACACAATTGTATGAACGTTGTATACAACACACAGTGTCATTCCACTATCTTCCGTTGTCATCCCAGTGTCAAGCACTGGGATCCAGGTATAAAAATACTTACAAATCATGCAATGGACAACAGATTCTAGGAGTGCATGATAACCATAATGTCAGTGATGAAATAAGCTGGATTCCAGTGTCAGCTACTTGCATGACATCAATTCGAAATTTACTAAAACAGTGGTTATGCATGGGATCTAATGTATTTGCAATCTTCTGCATGTTATTTCTATCTAGTCTTATATCTGCAGAAGAATTTAAATCATCACCAAATAAGAAAATAGACTGGAAATTTGATGGAATTGTCGGATCTTTCGATAGAGAGTCAATTCAGCGTGGCTATAAAGTGTATAAAGAAGTCTGTGCTGCTTGTCATTCAATGAATAGGGTAGCATTTCGTAATTTGCAAGATGTCGGTTTTTCTGAAGAAGATGTAAAACAAATAGCAGCTTCTTATCAAGTTAAAGATGGTCCGAATGATTTGGGTGAAATGTTTGACAGACCTGGAGTACCTTCGGATTATTTTATTGCGCCTTTTGATACAAAAGAAGCAGCTGCAGCAAGCAACAATGGTGCAGTCCCACCAGACTTATCATTAATTATTAAAGCAAGGCATGATGGTGCAAATTATGTCTATTCATTGTTAACAGGCTATCAAAACGGCGAACACGATGAAAATGATTTATATTTTAATTCGTATTTTCCAACAGGCAGATTAGCTATGGCGCCACCACTTTCTGAAGGAATGGTGGAATATGATGGTGCAAGGCAAGCCACAGTTGAAAATATGGCGTATGATGTGATAAATTTTTTACAATGGGCAGCAGAGCCAGAATTAGAGCGCCGGCATAAACTTGGATTAAAAGTAGTGGCGTATTTTATAATTTTAACAGTGTTTTTTGTATTAACTAACAACAAAGTTTGGAGCAAGCTCTATAAAAAGAAGTGATAGTCAATTTTGCCTCAAGCACAATGGTTGTCATCCAAGTAGCTAACACTGGTTCCTTTATGACGGTGTCATCCGAGTAGCTGACACTGGGATGGCTTTGTCGCATCGTACCTTATACGGTAATAATTTACGATAAATTCATGTAGCCATTTCGAATTTAGCCATACCAATGTCAGTAAATTTATTAAGCAAATAGCACTTAATGAGCAGTTCTTTTTCACGATTTATAGCTCTTTTCATAGAAGTCCGGATGTGATAAGGATAGATAATGATAAGGAGGTTGAATGCCAGCAGCATATAGTTATGATTTAAGAAAAAAAGCAATGGAGGCGCTAGACGAAGGAGAAAGCAGAGAAGCAGTGGCAGCAAGATTTAAGATTGGACGAACTACTTTATGGGAGTGGCAGCACTGTAGGCTTGACTATAAATTATGTTAAGATAGAAAATGACTATTTTAGATAGAGCTTGATGTAATGCAGTGCGATACAAAATAACGGTAGAATATAATGGTAGTAATTTCTCTGGTTGGCAAAAACAGCAACACTCTGCTAACTCAATCCAGGAGAAGATAGAAAATGCTATATTTAATTTTAGCGGTGAGAAAATTGCCTTGTACTGTGGTGGCAGGACTGATGCAGGGGTTCATGCTTTAGGACAAGTTGCTCATTTTGATATGGAAAAGGAATTTGAGCTTTATAGAATAAGAAATGCAATAAATTATCATTTAAAATCAATTCCTATAGTCGTGCTCAATGTAGAAGTTGTAGATGATGCGTTTCACGCACGGTTTTCAGCAAAAAAAAGATATTACGAATACAGAATAGTTAATCGCTATGCTCCTGCCGCTCTGGAGACAGGTTATGTATGGCAAGTGTTTAGTCCACTTGATGTAAATATTATGCGTGAAGCTGCTAAACATCTACTTGGAAAACATGACCTTTCAAGTTTCCGTTCAAAAGATTGTCACGCCGCAAATCCGATAAGAACAATTGATGATATCGATATAGTACAAAACGGGAATCATATACACATCAAAATATCTGCTATTTCCTTTTTACATAACCAAGTGAGGATTATTGCGGGTACTTTAGTTGAATTTGGAAAAAATAGAACCAATCCGCAAGAAATGCTACATATATTAAGCCAATGCAAAAGAAGTGCTGCTGGGGTTACCGCGCCGCCTTTTGGCTTGTATTTGGTAAAGATAGATTACTAATTTAATAAAAAGTAACGTTCTTAGTGAAATAAGTTCCATACCGCCGCAGTATCTCCAGATCTCGCTAACAAGCAGCGAGATGACGAGTTTAAGTTCTCATTGGCATCACTACATATAATACACTTGAATCATCTTCATCAGTGATAATTGTAGCACTATTACCATCGGCTAAGCTAAACTTACATTTATTTTTTATGCAAGATAGAATATCAAGCAAATAACGCGAGTTGAACCCTATTTCTATAGGGGCTTCATTGTAGTCCACTTCTATGGATTCAGTTGCATCACTGCACTCTTGGGAGTTTGAATGCAGAGTTAGCAGCTTTTCTTGTAGTGAGAATTTAATAGATTTTACTTTATCAGATACAACAACGGAAACTCGATCTATAACATCTGAAAGTTTTTTACTTTCAATAATCATATGCTTATCTTGAGATGCTGGAATAACTGCTTTATAATTTGGAAAAGTTCCATCTATTAATTTTGATATTAGAATATATTCACCGCATGTAAACTTGATTTTTCTGTCTGAGAGTTTTACATTAATTTCATTACAATCGTCCAATATTTTTAACAGCTCCATAACAGTTTTACGTGGAATGATCACACCAAATTCGCCATTGATGTTCCCAGGCTTTGGCCTCTTTATACATGATAAACGATGGCCATCAGTTGCAACGCAGTACAGAAACTGCTCATCTGTATGTAGATATATTCCATTTAAATTATACCTTGTATCATCTAGTGATACAGCAAATTTTGTTTTAGTTAATAAGTCTATCAGGTCCGTATTTAGTAGAATAAAATCATGTTTATAATTGTCTTCTTCAAGAGCAGGAAAGCTGCTTGAAACTACATTCGGTAAAGAAAAGTTTGCATTTCCGCAAGACATCAATAATTTTCCTTGGTTGTTTACTTCAAAATTGACATCCAAATCAGCGGGTAACTTCTTCACTATGTCATGTAAAGTATGCGCTGAAATTTTTACTTCTCCTTCTGTTAATACGGTTGCAGCAAGTGAGGCAAACATTGAAATGTCAAGATCAGTTGCCATTAATTTTATGCTGCCGTGTTGTGCTTTGATATTTATACACGCCAAAACATCTATTGCATTACGCCTTTCAACCACTCCACTTACTCTGGATAATGTATTTAAAAGACTTGTGCGGCTCACGCTAAAACGCATCTGCTCGCACACAGAATTTTGCTTTTTGATTTCTGTATCTACACCTGCAACCTCTGACATTGCTAACTCTCAAAAATATATTTTAAATGATATCCACATCCCATATAAAGTAAAGTGCTATTTATATTTCCATTGAAAGAGTAGTCTAGTTTATACTATAGCTGGGTATTCTGTTACAATAATTTACTTTGTATGGCATAAATCATGCATTTTTTGATACGCTTTTTGAAAACCAAGTAGGGAATAAGTATCATCAATGGTCACTGTTTTTGTTTTTCCATTAACTACCATTGATAATCCCTGCTTCATTTTTAGAATGAGATCTTGATCTATTTTTGTATGCTCTGCCCACGCAAAACTTCCCTGTATTATGGGCAGTGTATATTTAATTTTTTTGTCGATATTGAGAGCTACAGGCTCCTTATCATACTGAAAACCAGAGGTAACGCTTACCTCATCTGCTTTTTTATCAACATAACTAACCATTACATACGGCTTGCGATTGGTTGTATAATATTCGCTTTTTTTTTTAGGATAGGATACAATATAACATACTTTCTCTCCATCTTCCAATGCAGTATACACGAGCCAATCTTTATATTTTTCCTTCAATTGTACATCACTAACCGATGCAAAAGCGCCTATCGAAAAAAATATTAGAAATATAAAAAAACTACGCATGCAAACAAAATTTCAAACTTTCAGATTGTATATATTGTTTTACCTTAGCCATCGCCTGCTCAGCCAACTGCCTTATTCTTTCTCTTGAAACACAATATTTTTTACTAAGTTCATCCAGAGTTTGAATGTTTTCAGACAAATATCTACTGATAAAAATGTCTCTTGCCCTTTCGTTGAGGCTCGCTAGTGCATTGTTTAAAATTGCTTCTTTTAATTCTTTTTCTTCATGATTCTGATAGGTTACTTCTTGACTAACCAAGTTACATGGGATCATATCTTGTAGCTCCCTTTTAGAGTCATCACCTATTTTTATGCAATCGTTTAGCGACTGATCCTTACAAGCCATACGGTAATTCATCTGCAGAACGTCTCCTTCGGATACAGAAAGCTCATTAGATATTGCTTTTATTTCTTCATTATTTAAGGTTTCCCTGTTTGTATACTGTAAAATTCTTTTTTTTATTTTACGTAAACTAAAAAACAATCTTCTTTGTGCTTGCGTTGTGCCTATTTTCACAAACGACCAAGATTTCAATATAAAGTCTTTTATTGAAGCTTCAATCCACCACACCGCATAAGTTGAAAAACGAAACCCTAAATCAGGATTAAACTTTTTCACTGCATGCATTAAACCCATATTTCCTTCCATGACCAGGTCCATCAACAATAGTCCATAATTTTTGAATTTCATTGCAATTTTCACTACCAAATTCAAATGGCTGGTAATCAATTTATGAGCAGAAGAAACATCCTTATATTGGTTCCAATTTTTTGCTAATCGTACCTCTTCCTCTTGAGACAGCATAGGAAATTTTTGCACCCTAGCAATATATTGCATGAGATTGGTTCTGCTATCGACACATAAGTTTGCCATTGAGGTCAACATAACAACTTAAATTAAAACTTCATGCATATAATATATTGATTTTCCAGCAAAAATTCAAGCTTTGATTTGAAAAAAGTACAAATTTTCCATCTAATTTCTTGGAGACAGTAGGCCGCAGTGTTAGCTAATTGGATAACATTATGTAACTTTAGATGATATTCTACCAGTACAATGGTAAACGTTATAGCTTAAACACATAGCAAATAGTGTTATTCCAGTGCCTTGACACTGGAATCCACATTTCTTTTTTCTAGATCCCAGTGTCATGCTACTTGAATGACAAGAAAAAACCCACTGGGATGACAAGACTGAGATAGACTAAAAATTAAACGCTACTCCAGCTTCTGCACCAACAGTGCTGTAAAGGACTGTATGTCCTCCTTTGTCTTTCTCACCACCGCTTTTATCGAAATTAGCACCATAAGAACCGAAATAACGAGCTCCAGCATAAAGTTTGACTTCTGGAGTTACATCATAACTAACACCAGCTTTTACTTGACCAGCAAAACCAAATTTACTTTTTTGATCATTCACAGCGTCTTTCAAAGGAGTGCTAATATACGCTGCACCAACACCAACACCAACATATGGAGTGATAGGCATATCTTCAATTGCTATATCGTAATAAACGTTAACTAGCCCTGAAATTGCTGTTAAGCTGCCCGCAACAGTATCTGGAGTAAGCACTTCATCATTGTTCACATTCTTGTTTAGCTGTGAATATAGCCCTTCAATATCAACTCTAATGTCGTCCATTTTATAACCAAATGCGGCACCACCTCCTATAAAAGAAGCTTTAAAAGGATTAACATCATCAGTCCCCTTTTTAATTTTCATGTTATCAACTTTTGTGAAAAGAGGTAAAACTTCACCGTTGTATTGCAAACGAACGTAGTAGCTAGTTTCTTCATCACTTATTGGACCAACAGGATCTGAAAAAGCATAGTTTGATAAACTTAGCAACGTTGCTAAAGCGGCTGCTGAAAAAAACTTTTTATAATGCATAATTGTCCTCGTAAAAAAAATTAAAATTCCACTTTAGCAGTCTAAGTAACAACTAAAGTTAAGTCAAGTGCTAACTTAATAACACAAAATATTCTACATTTTAACTAATTTTTAGGAGAAGACAAAGATTTTATTAATGAATAAATACGACTTTTGATTTTTTGGTATAGCTAACACAGGTAAGATTTACTATCGAAAGACCTCGTCATCTCGCTGCTTGTTAGCGGATGAGAAATCCACAACTGTACGAACATTGCAATTTGGGCCTACCAGGAGGGCAATGCCTCTTATCCAAGTACCATCTTCTTGTCATCCCAGTCTGGGATGGCTTTGTTGCATCGCTCAAGTGAAAAGAACTGGCAGTTACTGACAAAATTCATTATAAATAGCCATTTAACTGTTGAAGAAAAAATATGCCACAAAAAATGAGAGTCAGTAACTGCCATGAATATAACAAATTTCTCCAAGAAAGAGGAAGCATTTTTTGTTATATCAATGACGCCATAGAAAATTGGTACGAGAATTGTCCAAAAATGCAGGGCGGCAACTATATTTATAGTGATAAAGTTGTGATTTTGGTGCATATAATCGTCAGTTTCTTTAGAATTGGTTTAAGACAAACAGTCGGGTTTATAAAAGGGTATTTGCAACAAATAGGAAGAGATTTGGCAGTTATCAGCTATTCACAAGCATCAAGAAGGTTTAAGAAACTTAATATTAAGATAAATGATTGCAGAATTGATAAAAATAATATGGAAGATATCGAAATTGCTATAGACAGTACAGGAATTAGTATATACAACAACACTCCTGGTCACAGCAAGGAAAATAGCACTGACAGAAAATATCGTGGCTATGAGCAAACGAGAAAATTGCACGTAATGTTGAATATAAACAACAAAAAAGCCATAGCTGTAAAATACAGTAACGGCTGATCACTATGGAGCTTGTGATTTGCTAAAAGAAGTTGATTTTCAGCATGCCATAAAAGCACTATATGCAGATAGAGCATGTGATAGGCACAAATTTTATAAGTTGTGTAACGAATATGATATAAAGACAAAAATTCCACCAATAAACAATGCGGCAGAACATCCAGAAATAGATTATATGTCTGACAGGAATGCTGCTATTAGGTTAATAAAATTATACGGTGAAGATGGCATGAAAGAATGGAAAAAAGAAGTAAATTATGGGAAAAGATCTTATATTGAAGGGTTTTTCTCAAGATTAAAGCAAATATTCGGATTTAGTTTTAGGAATAAATCTGAGATAAATCGAGAAAAAGAACTGCTAATCAAATGCTATTTGCTTAATAAATTCACTGATATTGGTATGGCTAAATTTGAGATAGTTACATGAATTTACCATAAATCACCATCTCATAAAGTGTGATGCAACAAAGCCGTCTGGGATCCAGGAATTTTATTAAGTTGGTAAGCATAAAAGTAGCCGTTTTATGTTAAAACACAATGTTCTTGATGAGATTACGGCAAGGCTGGATTCCAGACTGGAATGACATCGTTTACTATGTGCCATATTGCAATGTTTGTACAGTTGTGGAATGAATCACGGTATGACGTAGAGCTATGCTAGTATAGGTACATTATATGAAGAAGTACTAGCGTTGGGAATATTAGAAAAAAAATACTTACACTAAAAGAAACTTCAGTAGTAAATTCAAAAAGGAAGTTTAAACCCAGATGGTAAACCCATCATACCTGCAAGATCAGAAGTTGCATTCGCCATATCTTCTTCTGCTTTTTTAACGGCATCATTAAACGCTGCTGTTACTAAATCCTCTACTATATCTTTTTCCTCATTTCTCATAAGTTCTAAGTCTATGTTCACCTTTTTAGCTTTATAGCTACCTATTTTTATGACTTCCACTAATACAGAAACTTTGCCACCACCAGAAATACCTTGAAACTCTTTTCCAACATATTTTTCTTGAGCTTCTGCAAGCTTTTTTTGCATCTCTTGCGCTTGTTTCATTATTTGACTAAAATCCACAACTTACTCCTTATTTTCTATATTAACTACTTTTGCACCTTTAAACGTGTCAAGGATATCCTTAACTGCAGGTGCATAATTTAAATTACTCACTTCCCTGTTTATATAACCTGTATCAACTGCAATAACCCACTCTTGCTGAGTCACCTGGTTTAAGTAATTTTTTAAATCATTGCAAAAATTACTATCCAACTTAGATACAGCTTTTAATTTTAAATATCCAGGTTTACAATCTATTAATTGTAGATTATTACACAGTTGTTTGTAAAGATAAATTTGGTTACTTCGCCTTAATAGTTGCAAAATCTTATCAAAATCGTAATTTTGTTGTTTATTTTCCACATGGATCCCAGTGTCACGCACTGGGATGACAGAGTGGGGTTGTTGTTTACTTTCCACATATTTTTTTGGATCCGAGTAGTCAGCTACTTGGATGACAGAGGGGGAAGGTGCAACAGGTCTGCCCTGTCTATTTCCTTGCTCTACATTCTGCGAAAGAACTTTTTTGATCACCTGTTCCGGAGAAGGCAGATCAGAAAGATAACAGAGGCTAATTAACATCATTTCAGCAGCAACATCGTTGCATGTTGAAGTTTTTATATCTTGAATACCTTTAAGCAACATCTTCCACAATCTCGAAAAAAATATTAAAGATCTCTTTATACTTAAATCTTTTATCCTATTCTTTTCATGCTCTGTAACTGCATTATCAATCTCTTTTGTAATCAAAAAACGGCATACTAACTGAATTGTTTGCAATAGACCTTCAAAAATACTAAGTGGGTTTGCTGTTTTTACCGCCTTGTCAAACACTGATAGAGCTTTCTGTAAATCACCTTCTAATATTGCCCCTAATAGATCGAATATAATATCTTTATCCACTAGGCCAAGTATGTCTGTCACATTTTTAGTGGATATTGCACCATCTTTGCTATATAGCACTGCTTGATTCATCAAAAACAAGGCGTTACGCATTGAATTTCCAGAGTGTCGTGCAATTAATTCTAATGCTCCCTTTTCAATGGAATAACTCTCTTTTTGTGCAACATCATTTAAACGTTCCACTATTTTAGCTACAGGAATGTTGTGTAAATCAAATCTTTGACAACGTGCAATAATAGTTATTGGTATCTTTTTTATTTCCGTAGTTGCTAAAATGAACTTTACACTAGATGGTGGCTCTTCTAGGGTTTTAAGTAATGCGTTAAATGCACTGCTAGATAGCATGTGTACTTCATCTATAATGTAGACTTTGAATTTAGAGCTTATAGGTGAATAGCAAATATCTCCCAGGATTACTTTAATATCGTCAATGCTAGTGTGACTTGCTGCATCGATTTCAATTACATCTGGATGGCTTGAATTTTTTATTGCTAGACAATTTTCACATGATCCGCAAGGTTCAAAAATTGGCCCCAGGGAACAATTCAAACATAAAGCTATTATCCTTGCAGTGGTGGTTTTACCAACTCCACTACTACCAGAGAGCAGTATAGATTGTGGGATTTTGTTTAAAATAAAAGCATTTTCTAATACACGCACTAATATATCTTGACCTACTAGATCTTTGAAGCTACTAGGACGATGTTTTAATGCTATATTCATAGCCTCGGATAAAACAAATAATGAAATAGGTATGCAACCCAAAAAGGTTCTGATATGGCTGCTTCATTTCTGATCTGACCAAATTACAGAGTTTTTGCCTGCATACCTTATAAAATATTATACTTTTTTTTTTATTTAGCAAGGTATATCCTATATTAGCTCTATAATTTGATATGTTAAATTTTTTACAGTGCTATTTTGAAGTAAACAAAAAGTTAGTTGTCATGCAAGTCACTACAAGATTGTCACTCCAATGTTTATTTATGTCATTTCAGCGCTTATTTATGTCATCCCAGTGCCTAGGCATACAGCTGTATGAATGTTGTGATATAAGAGCAATTTTTACCGAAAAGGATGTCATCCCAGTGCTTGACTACTTGGATCCAGAAAACTTAACTGTAAATGAGCGCACTAGGCAATTGTATAACAAGAACTGGATTCCAGTGTCAGCTACTTGCATGACACTACCTGCTACGCAAACTTCTGCGGACTACAAAGAAAGTTCGTACAGTTGTAGGTCAAGCCATAGAGTAACAAAAAAAGGATATTGGTATAACAAAAGAGGAACATTATGATTTTATATCATTTTCCTCTTTGTCCATTTTCACGAAAAGTTAGAGCTTTTCTAAAAGAAAAAAAATTAGGCTGTGATCTAGTGTATGAAAATCCGTGGGAAAAGCGGAATGAATTTATGGAGATCAATCCAACCGGGCAAGTACCAGTGTTAATAGATAATAACTTTGTAATAGCGGATAGTAATGCCATTTGTGAATATATAGAAGAGACTTACAATAGCGACGTCAAATTACTTGGTTCATCCACTATTATTAAGTCTAAAATACGCGCTCTAATCAATTGGTTCGATAACAAATTTTACAATGAAGTTACTAAGTATATTATGAATGAAAAAGTAATTACTAACCGCAGCCCTGACTCTAGATTTCTTCATGCAGCTCAGCATAACCTACCTTGCCATATGGAATACATCGAACACTTAATTAACAAGAACGTTTGGCTTGCAACTGATAAGTTCACTTTAGCTGATATTACTTTAGCATCGCATATTTCCGTAATGGATTATGTAAGTAGTTTTCCATGGGAAAAAAGTAAAATTTTAAAAGAATGGTACTCCATTGTTAAATCAAAGCCTTGTTTTCGTGAGATATTATTAGAGAGGATTTCTGGTTTAATCCCTCCTAAACATTATGCTGACCTTGATTTTTAACTTATGTTAGCTTTAAAGCTACAGTCATTCCTTCATCAGTTGGAATCAATATAGAGAAATATTTTTTTTCATCTGATAATCTATTATTAAACTCCCTCATGGCATGCCATGATTTTTCTGATACTTCTTTTGGAGGCGATTCTAAAAATACTGTGTTAAACAATAGAGTGTTATCTGCAACGATTAGCCCATCTTGTTTAATGTATGACTCTGCCCAATCTAAATACTTAGGATAACTACTTTTGTCAGCATCAATAAATATCATGTCAAATGGTGCTTTTGCTGATAATTCATTAATTTTTTCCAGTGCATCGCCTTCTATTAGAGTAATTTTATCACTTAGATTAAAAGCACTAAAATTTTTTTTTGCTATTCTTGAGTGTTGAGGATTATTTTCTATTGTATATATATGACCGTCTTTTAGTAGAGCTTTTGCCATGCAAATCGACGAGTAACCGTATAACGTGCCAATCTCAACAATACTTTTGATTTTTTGGATTTTTATAAATAAACTTAATAGCTTTCCTTCTTCAGGGCCAATTTGAATATGTTGCTTTTTTTCAAGAATACAATATTCTTCTATTTTTTTATATTCTTTTGCAAATAGATTTCTTATGTATGACAATTTTATACTAAAATTATTACGCATATATTATAAATTAGGGAGACTTAATTCATACACAATTTATAAATATAATAATATAGTTTAAAATAATAAAAACATTTATTTTAAGTTATTATTTCATAGTATAAAATTTTAAGTGACAAAAATTATTATATATCGTACTATAGTTAACTAGTATAATAAACAGTCGATTATTATGCTAGAATTAAAGGGATTGTTTATGCGCATTTCTCTTTTTAAAATATAATTTTTATAATCAATTAGAGGGGGTTATATGTCTTATACTATTGCTGGTGAAGTTGAAACGTTAAACAAAAAATCTAACAAGAATGAAGGGGTTATGTTACTACATAATCCAGCTTATCGTGAAAAGTATAAAGAACGTTTTGATGAAGCTCAGAGAAAAGTTATGGATATGGTTCAGTTTTATGATGGGACAATAGTATTAATAGAGAATAAAATCGCTATGTATTACTACACTTGGCACAGTAAAAAAAGAGAGTTTGAGCGTAAAAAACAACAAACAGTAGTGAAAAACAATGACTCAGCATAGAGTCTTTTATATGGTAAGCTACAGTGGTATTACTTCACTATAGCTTTTCCATATAATTTATCTATCACATTAGTGAAATATTTCAGCTCTTTATACCCTCCATGTTTAACTTTATTATGCTCTATATATGATTTATCATCGTTAAGCTTGATGAAAAATATTGGAGTGGCTGTGATACCAAGTTTATTAATTGCCAGTGATTTATCATTTACGATTTTATCCATTATTTTCTTATCATTAATGCATTGGTTAAATGCATCTTGCTTTAAGTTGCTTAGTGCAGCAATTCTTTGTAGTAAAGTCAAATCACTTAAATTGTAGTAATTCCACGAATCTATTGAGTTAAAAACAGCTTTGTTAAAATTAAAGTAGTCTTCTTGTTTTTCGTAGCAATGACTTAGCATTGCAGCCTTTAGCCCTCTGTAATCCAAAGGAAAATGACGAAATATATATAACATCTTACCTGTGTCTATATATTTCTCTTTAATTTTAGGAAAAACATTCCTATGAAAAAGAGAGCAGTGATAACAAGTTAATGAAGCATATTCTATCATTAGAATTGGTGCTTTTGGATCTCCTAATAATTTATCATTAGGTAATGGCGATAATAGCTCATTTGATGTTATTTCATTGGGTTTTTTTTGAATGTATTGGTTATCGGATAAATCTTGCTTAACAACTGCATAAGAATTAACACTTATGAAAATTAATAAAAACAATAGTCTAAAAATCATTACAATATAAACACTTAACTTACTAAAAAAAATTATACATTTATATTAATAATGTCAAGATAACTTTTGTTTAGCAAGGCTTTCAGCCCTATCTTTAAATGCAGCAATTATTTTACTTTGTGTATACTTATATACTGAGTTTAATAAAGTGGAAAATGAGTTGGACTTAAACTTAAACTCTATATAAAACTTTACCATAGTTTTATTTTCATCTATGGGAATGAATTGCCATTCATTGTATAGATGTTTAAATATTCCATTTGATGATACAGCTTTTATCCAACCTTCATTTGTTCCACTTGGAGAAAGAGAAGTAACTTCTGATGTATATCTACCTTTAATTCCATGAAAAGCTGCGAGGAGATCCACAACCATTTGGTTGTTAATTTTTTCTTTTATATAAACGGCTTTGCACCAAGGAACAAAATCAGGATACCTTTCAACATCAATTACAATTTGGAATACTTCATTAGGCAAACATAGGAAAACACCCTGTTCTTTGTATTGATGAAGCATAAATGTTAAACCAATCAAAATAGGATCCGTATCTACCGTCAGCCTTAGTAGATTCCTGAGACTAAAGTTAAGGTGGGCATCGCGTATCAATTTCAACGAAATTAACAGAGGCAATTCCCTTGACTAGAAATTATCGCTCGGGAAATTTAACTTAACTCATAACGCATAGAACAGACCCTTAATTAATTGTAGATGATTTATACAAGGTGTGTCTATAGATATATTAAAGCTAGCGATTATTATTTAATCTTTATTAAACTTTGCATTCTAAGTATCATAGCTAATAAATATATCTTATGAACATTACTAAAGTTTTAACTATCATTGTTTTTATTGTAATTTCTTCAAGTGCTTACACTAATTGTACAGATCACAAAATTTTTGTGCATACTATGAAGCAACAAGTGGATGGTATATCTACAAAGGAGAATAAAAAAAACCGGGAATGTGTGCAAAAAAAGCTTCAGGAGGCCATTCAAAACAATGTTAACCTCAAAGGAATATCGCAATTCGTCATAGGAAAACATTGGGCTTTAGTTAAACAAAAAGAAAAAGAAGATTTTTTAAGAGAGTATGAAGTGTATCTTACGCGTTTGTGCGTTAAAATTTTATATAAATACATGCATGATAGTGAAATGATCATAATGAGTACAAAAGCAGTTGACGATGAAACTTGCTTAATTGGTACAAGATTTTCTTACGGTGATGAAGAATTTACAAATATTGATTTTAAAGTTACTAAAAATAACAGTTCTTTCTTGATAAGTGATGTTGTAATGAGTGGAATAAGTATTGCTATTAATCAACGTTATCAATTTAGTGAAAAAATCGACACGCATGGCATAGCAAGCGTTATAGCTGAATTAAAATGCAATAACAATCCATGATATATATGCCTCATTGGCCTAAGCCACTTGGTAGCAGGCCGAATGATTTTTCTCTTGATCGCATAAAAGGCTTTCTTAGCAAACTAGATAACCCCGAGAAAAAAGTGCCTCCCGTAATTCATATAGCTGGAACTAATGGGAAAGGCTCAACACTAGCATTTATAAGATATATAATGCAAGCAGCAGGGTATAAGGTACACGCATACACTTCTCCACATTTAGTGAGTTTTAATGAGAGGATAGTGATAGCCGGCAGCTATATCGACGATAATAAATTATATAGCTTATTAGAAGAATGTCGTGCAGTAATTGCAGAACAACCTATCACTCTGTTTGAAGCTGCAACTATTGCAGCTTTTTTAGCTTTTTCTCGTCATAAAGCCGATATAACTTTAGTTGAAGTGGGTATGGGTGGAAGGCTTGATGCAACAAATGTTATAGATAATCCGATTTTAACAATAATTACTTCCATTGCACTTGATCATACGGAATATCTTGGCCCTACTGTAGAAATTATAGCAGGTGAAAAGGCTGGAATAATGAAACCTAATGTTCCTTGCGTAATAGCACCGCAAGAAAAATCTATAGTGAACACGCTAGAACACCACGCAATAAATAAGAAATCTCCCTTGTATAGAGGAGGTCTTGAATGGAATTGCAAAAAAAAGAACAACAAAATGGTTTTTCAATCAGCTATTCAATCAATAGAATTTCCTTTGCCATCTTTAAAGGGTGATCATCAGGTGATTAATGCAGGCAATGCTATTGCAGCATGTAGTATTTTAAGTGGAAAGTATGAATTTGATATTGGAGAAGAGGATATCACTTCAGGTTTACAGTGCACTTATTGGCCTGCACGGCTAGAGTCTATAAAAGAAGGTAATTTAATTTTCCTACTACCGAAAGATTGGCAATTATTTTTAGATGGTGCACACAATAATGATGGTGCTAGAGTACTATCTCAGTGGGTAAAAGATAATTTTGCTGAAGGTATTTATATGGTTTTTGGTGTTACTAGTAACAGAAATGTGGAAGAGTTCTTAGAGCACTTAAAGCCATATATCAAGCTACTATGTGCGGTTTGTGTTAAGTCTGAACCTAAAGCAACAAATACAAATTTGATTAGGGAAAAAGCCAATAACATAGGAATAAAAGCAGTTGAATGTGAATCAATTGGCGATGCAATATCAAATCACATATTAAAAGCCTCTACCCAAAACGTCAAAACCATACTAATCTGTGGCTCATTGTTCCTAGCTAGAGACTTCGCTATGGAGAATAGCTAACTTTGATGATATTAACTGACCGATGGGGAAATAACTTTGATTGCTCATAGTACTGCTTGGCTTTTCGTTATCGACTTCTATAAACTGATCATCACCTTTAAATTGCTCCTCAATTGAATTTATAGCTGTCTTTTTGAGAATATAATTACTTGCAGCATTTAAAATAGGTGAAGTAACAATTAAAAGCGTGAATGGTAATGAAAGTAATAAGCCGGATAACATCATAGAGTTAGTTATACCAAAGCCGTTGGCAACTATAGCTCTTTCCATAAAAGTCCGGATGTGATAGGATAAGGGTAGATGATGATAAGGAGGTTGAATGCCAGCAGCATATAGTTATGATTTAAGAAAAAAAGCAATGGAAGCGCTAGACGAAGGAGAAAGCAGAGAAACAGTGGCAGCAAGATTTAAGATTGGACGAACTACTTTATGGGAGTGGCAGCAAAGAAGAAAAGAAACAGGAGACTTTCAATCAAAAAAACTTGGAAATGGGGGTTACAATCACAAAATTACCGACTGGGATACCTTTGCCAAATTTGCCAGAGAACACGGAGGAAAGACTCTATCGGAAATGGCTAAACTTTGGAACAACGTTAGTATCCAAACGATCTATCGAGCCCTTAAAAAAATTGAATTTACGCGCAAAAAAAGACATATGGATACAAGGAAAGAAACGAAGAAAAACGTGCTGAATTTTTGAAAATTATAGCGACAAAAGAACCTAAAAACTTAGTGTATATAGATGAGTCTGGCATTGATAACACCGAAGACTACCCCTACGGATATTGCCAGAAAGGACAGCGGTTTTATGCCTTAAAATCTGGAAAGAAAACTCAACGAATCAGTATGGTTGCAGCCTTAAGTGGAAGAAAGATAGTTGTTCCGTTAACCTTTGAAGGCCACTGTAATATGGATGTTTTTAATGGATGGTTTGAGCAATTTTTGACACCGATCTTGGAACCTGGACAGACTGTCATTCTTGACAATGCTACTTTTCATAAGTCTGATAAGATTATCGAGCTTGCTAAAGGGGTTGGTGCAGAAATTTTGTATCTGCCGCCTTATTCTCCAGATTTCAACAAAATTGAGCATCATTGGTTTGCTATAAAAAACAGAGCCAGGAAAAACATTCCTCTATTCGAATCCTTTCGTCGTGCTGTTGATTCTGCCTTCCTATGACCTGTTCGGACTATTATGAGAAATGCTATATGAGGTTGTCCGGAAACAAGTAAAAGGCTATAATATCTGAAATTTTAGTACGGGGTAAAGATGAGAAAAAAGTATCCAACAGATCTAAGCGAAAGGGAATGGGCAAGAATAGAAAAACACTTCAGAGTATCATACAAGAAAGGAGGAAGGCCGCCAAAGTATAGCAAAAGAGAAATATTAGAAGCAATTTTCTATGTATTGCGTACAGGGTGTCAATGGCGGTATTTACCAAATGATTTTCCGCTATGGAAGACTGTGTATGAGCAGTTCAGGCAATGGAAGAAGCAGGGAATTTTTGAGAAAATGAATTATGAAATTACAAAATATAGTAGAAGAAAAATAGGAAGGAATGAGCAGCCGAGTGCCTGTATAGTAGATAGTCAATCTGTAAAGACTACAGAAAAGGGGGGATCAAAGGCTATGATGGAAGTAAAAAAGTAAAGGGTAGAAAAAGGCATATAATTACAGACACTCAGGGTTTTATACTAGGTTGTTACGTAGGCGCTGCTAACGAAAATGATAGAGATGGTATTAAAATAGCATTAAACAATATGAGAACAAAATATACTAAAGTTAAAAAAATGTGGGCTGACATGGGATACCAAGGAAGAAATTTAAAGAATCACATAAAGGAAGAATATGACATAGATATTGAAATTGTTAAAAGGCCTACATGTAGATTTTGGGTGCACAAAGATACGCCACCTGAGCTACTACCAACAAGAGAACAAGGGTTTAAAGTACAGCCAAGAAGATGGGTTGTAGAAAGGACTTTTGCTTGGGTTAATAGGAATAGAAGGCTATCGAAGGAGTATGATTTACTCACAACATCCACTGAGAATTTCATATACCTAGCTATGAGTAGGGTTATGTTAAAGAGGGAATATGCTTGAATTTACTTGTTTCCGGACAACCTCTAAATATGTGAAATTCTAGTTGATATAATTTAATGAATGGTTAATTTTAACTATTAATTTATTTGAGAGATTTTAATAATATTTAACCCACTCGTTTTTCTATTTTCCATATCGTGATGGGCTTGAATTATTTCATCAAGTTTATATTTTTTATTGATCCGTACAGTTAAAAGTTTTTTTCTTATCATCTCGAAGATTTCCATTGTGGTAAGCACTAATGTGAATCTATCATGCTTATAATGGTATATTGAGGTTCCAGTTGCAAATAACGAACGTGAACTAAGTAAAGAAAAACTAATAGGAGCGTTACCTGATATCTGCCCATAGGAAACGTATATGCCGAACCTGCCTAAAGATTCAAAAGAGAGCTTACTTGTAGCGTAACCTATGGGGTCATACACTGCACCTACTCCTCTGTTTTGCGTAATCTCCATAATTTTAGAAATGAAGTCTTTATCATTGTAGTTTATTGCGTATGTGCAGCCACTTTGTAAAGCTATCTTCATTTTTTCATCAGAGCTTACAGAACCTATCACTACACCTTTTTTATCCTTTGCCCATTGACATATTATTTGCCCTAAGCCGCCATTAGCTCCATGAACTAGCACGAAAGCACCAGGCCTGATTTTATAAGATTGATTAACTAAATAGTGAGCTGTCATACCTTTAAACAGCACTGCAGCAGCAACTTCATCAGATATGTCATCTGGAATTTTTATCAGATATTTCTGGTGTATAATGCGCTTTTCACAATATGCCCCTGGAGGAGCTGTGCAATATCCAACTCTGTCTCCAACTTTGAATCCATCACTGATTTTTTTACCAAGTTTTTCAATAACCCCAACTGCTTCCACTCCAAGCACTGATGGTAAATTTTTAATTTTGCGTGTACCTTTTCTGTGCTCTAAATCATAACGATTTAAGCCGATAGTTGTGTGACGCACTAAGACTTCCTCGCCTTTTGGCTCACCTATGCTCTTATCTACAAATTCTAATACTTCTGGTCCCCCAGTTTTTTTAATTTGTATAGCTCTAACCATGATGAATATTAAGACAAAAACTTTGATTATGTTATCTAACAATTAATATTTTGCAAAGTTATTGTTTTCACAATCAATAGACTTCTTGCGTTACCTCCTGTCATTCCAGTGTCAGCTACTCGGATGACACCCTATTGATTACTGAAATGACACGGTTTGCAAACATTCTGTTACTTAAGCTTAAAAAACGTGTATGATAGCGTTATTTCACTTAAATCTTTTGTATTACTATCAAGCATTATCTCAGGATCTATATAAAAAGATACGGGCATAGCTGCTTTTTGTTTTGGTAGCAACATTTGTTCTTCAAAACAAAAGCATGCAATTTTATTGAAATACTTACCTGCTTTGAAAGGCGTAACGTTATACACCGCCATTCCAAATGAAGGCTGATCAGATAGATTTTTTGCGTAATAAAACGCTAAACTTTGTTCTCCTATGTTTACATCAACGTAGTTAGTTTCTGATTTAAATTCCCAAGGTAGATCGGACATTATATCAGCATTGAAGTGGACCCTGATTTTTTGGTCAATTGCACTTATTGTTGCATTAGTTACTTTTCTTGTTGTGCCACCATATCCAGTAGCTTTACAAAAAATGCTATATAACGGTACCGATGCATATGCAAGACATAACATCAACACAACTAAAGATACTAAAAAGAAAACTATAGAATTCTTACTGCCTTTCCTTAAAAAGGAAAACATCTAATCCCTATTGTTGAACAAGTTAAGTAACCTGAGTAGATTGAGAAATATATTAATAAAGTCAAAATAAAGATTAGTTGCACCGAGTATTGCCAATTTAGTAGTAGCAACTTCTGATCCGTCATTATGTTTATAATAAACGTCTTTGATTCTTTGAGCATCATACGCAGTCATTAAGGTAAAGACTATTACTGATATGAACGATATTGCAAAGTGGAGAGGACTACTTCCAAGAAATAAATTTACTATAGACGCAATGATTAACCCCCAAACTCCCATAATCAAGAAAGAGCCCATACTTGTAAGATCTCTTTTTGTAGTATTGCCATATAAAGCCATAGAGCCAAACATGATTGATGTAATGAAAAACGCCCTTGCTATATTTTCTGCAGTATAAACTATAAAAACATAAGATAAGGAAAGCCCCATTAACACTGAGAACGAGAAAAATATAGTAACGGCAGACTGAGCACTTAGGTGTTGAATTCTATAAGACATGTAGAACACCAATGCAACCGGAGATAACATTACCACAAGCGATAGAACGGGATTAGAATAAATTACTTGAAAAAGACCAGAAAATACTGTTAAAAATGCAACAAGCCCTGTGACGCCCAAAGCTAAAGCCATGTAATTGTATACTTTAGTTAGGTAACTTCTAAGCCCAGCGCTATAGTAAACGCCTTGAGAGCGAATATCCTGTTCATTTCTCATATAAGACATAATATAACTCCTTTTGTCCATTATTTAACACATTATAATATAAAACCACATTTTTATCAAGTGTTTTTATTATAAACAGCTATGCGCTGGCATTTGTTTTAATATAAATAGAATATAGGCCTATTGCTGCTGCATTTGAAACATTTAAGCTGTCAATTACGTTTGATATTGGGATCTTTAAAAGATAATCACAATTTTCTTTAACTAACCTCCGCATTCCTTTCTCTTCAGAACCCAAAATAATTACTCTTTTTTTCTCAAAACTCTTTATTTCATCTATATTTTCTTTAGTATTGCAATCAAACCCATAACACCAGTAACCGACCTTTTTTAAATACTGCATAGTTTTTACTATATTTGTAACGTATATTAGTGGGACAATATCCAATGCTCCACTTGCTGCTTTTGCAATAGATGCATTTTCACTTGGTGAATGGTTATGTGGTAAAACCAATGCGTCGACATTAAAACAAGCTGAAGTTCTTAAAATCGACCCAATATTGTGCGTGTCAGTGACTTGATCTAAAATGACTATAGTAGAGCTATCGTTCGAGCTTTCAGCTATTTCTTCAATGCTTAAGTTATAAAGAATAGGGGCAACATTTAAAGCAATTCCCTGATGGTTAGCACCTTTGGGTAAAACGTCATTAAGTATTTTGCTTTCTACTAATCGAACTTTAATGCCCTTACTGTCTACACATTGCCTAATTTCTTTTTTGTGCTCTCTATAGAAATTTTCTGTTGCTAACAGTTCTATACACCGCCTATTTTTATTCTTCAGTGCTGACATGCAGGTGTGCTTTCCATACAGCCAAAAATTCTCATTAGTTTTTGACGATTTCATCGTATTATTGAAAATCTGGTTTTTATAGAATAAGCAACATTTTACTATGTTTGGATATTGTTGTAAAATTATACAATTCGATTAATGCGTTTATGTCGGACGATGAGTTGGATTGGCAAAAAAATGTTAAGCCAATAGAATGTGGAAAAGTTACTTTGAAAGTTGATCATAAAGTAAATATAAAGTCTATGGTTGATAAAGGTACCTCCGACTTACAAGGGAATTTTCTTAATACCAATAATAGTAACTCATCATTTTGTCTTGACCAAAACACAAAATCAAAAGTTGATAGGGGTAAATATTTTATAAGCGATAAGCTCGATTTGCATGGCTATAATATAGAGGATGCTTACTGTAAATTGATAGATTTTATTATCAAAAATTATCGAGCAGGAAATAGATGTTTATTGGTAATTACGGGATACGGCAGTGCAACAAACAAAACAGACACTATAAAGAGTAACTTAAATAAATGGTTAAATGACACTAAAATCCAGCATATGGTTCTATACTACCAACAAGCTACGAAAAAACATGGTGGTAAAGGGGCTTTTTATGTTTTATTAAGAAGGAATAAAAACCTTGAGTCCTGATACTTAAAATTCCTTTTAAGCCTTAATTTTTCTTGTATAACCATACAGTGTTCGGCAGCGCGTGACGCACAACTGTGCGAACATTGTGATTTGGGTCTACCAGGAAGGATGTCTCCCAGTACCTCTTTTCCCGTCATCCCGCTACGTGTTAGCGGGATCTCATTTCACTTTATGAGGGTGTCATCCGAATAGCTTGACTACTTGGATCCAGATTGGATACTGAGTTGGTGAGTATAAAAGTATAGCTTCTACGTCATACCGCCGCGGTATCTCAGCCGCTAACAAGTAGCGGGGTGACGAGTTACTATACCGCTGCGAACCGTCATACCGCGATTTATTCCATAGCTGTACGAACATTCATTTTTGAAGGTAAACTGCACAGCAAATGGTGTCATGAAAGTAGCTGACACTGGAATCCAGCCGGCTTTGTTGCATCGCTAGCTATGATGGATTAAAGATAAAAAAGGTGGAGAATATCAGTAGCTTATTATTCTGGTATTTATAACAAGAACGGTCAGTGAATACCTAAATTTGAGTAAAAGAAATTTCACTACCACTCACTAATCCGGCTAAAATTCAAGAATTTCAATGCTTTAGCTATTTTCAATAGAATTAAATTTATTAATATAAATAATAAATTACTATTCTTAAATTTGATCAGATTGATTGCAAAAAAACAAGATTTTCAATAGGTTGCTTATAATCCTAATTATAGTTAGCCTTTCATAAGTAGCGATGCAACAAAGCCCACTGGGATCCAGGAATTTTATTAAGTTGGTAAGTATAAAAGTAGCCGTTTTATGTTAAAACACAACGTTCTTGATGAGATTACGGCAAGGCTGGATTCCAGTGTCAGCTACTTTCATGACACCATTTGCTGTGCAATTTACCTTCAAAAATGAATGTTCATACAGTTATGGAATGAATCGCGGTATGACGTAGGGAAACCTTTCTTGAGTTAGCTATAGCACTATAAAATTGTCCGCAGGGCCATATAAAAGTCGTGGTGAGTTAATAAATTTTTATGGAAGAAAGGATATATTAGAAAATTGAGGGTTTTAAAGGAGGTAAAAATGAGACTGTATTATAAAGATATCACAGGTCTTATCAAAGAACCCTACCGCTCCAGAGGAAGGGATTATTTTGACAAAAGAAAGGTACAGATTATATCTGTTAATGAATCTCAAGCTAAATCAAAGGTAGTTGGATCAAATGTATATCGAGTAACACTAAAGCACGATGGTCCTCTTTTGAGTGGAACATGTTCCTGTGTCCTGCATTTGTGTATTATGGTCCATGTAAGCATATGGCTGCAACAGGTTTTGCTTTGGTTGCACTTGATAGAAAGGAGTATCGATCGTCTGCGCGCCCAGATGAACAGACTCTCTTTGAAAGGTTTTACTAAGAAAAACAAAGCAAGAGCTAATTTCAATAATTACTCGTTCCAGTAAACATTATCCTGAGACTTTTGAAGAACTAGAGGATAAAGAATATGAGCAATTTATTCAAAGTGAACTTTCAAAATCCGAGAATTATGTATAAAACAACCGGAAAGATGGTGAGATCAGGTAATCTATGGCTAAGACGTCATACCGCCGCGGTATCTCTTAGCCGCTAACACGTAGCGGGATGACGAGATGCCACCACGAACCGTCATACCGCGCGATTCATCCGCGGTATCTCTTAGCATAGATCCCGCTAACAAGCAGCGGGATGACGGTTGTCGTTTAGCTATAAACATTAAGAAATTTACCAAACGAAAAAAAAGGCAAAAAAGCCCCATGATTGGCTAATTACTTACATTATACTTTCAAGTATGGCGTTTTTTTATTCTAAACACTTAATAACCGCAATTCAGCTACTTTTAAACCGCAACTAATCTAAATTATAAACGTTAAGAAATTTACTAAACAGAAAAAAGGCAAAAGAAACCCTAGGGTAGCTAGTTATTCACTATCCATTTTTTAAGTTGGCGTTTTTTTATGTTTTAAACGCTTTATAAGCGCGTTTCAGCTTATGTAGGTAGAAATTTTATAAGACATAAGGTGCACATAGTGCAAAAAATTAAACATGATACGCCAGATACGTGAGTTTTTTTGTCATTTAATCTGTACAGAGAAGATAAATAAATAGCTTCAGTGTTTATGATAAGGGGGCTGGCGGAGTTTGTCAAGTGGTTTTTTAGCCACGTTTCCCTGTTATAATGTTCGTTTGCTTGACCTAAGATCCAGGAGTATTTAAACTGAACCCTATACAGTGCTAAAAATGATAGGAAATCTAAGCGGAATAGTTGATGAAGTGCGCAGTGATCACATAATCCTGAACGTGAATGATGTTGGCTATATGGTGTATCTTTCAGCCAAAACTTTAAGTGCTTGTGCAATTGGAAGTAGAATCAAATTACTTATCGAAACCTATGCAAATAACAGAGAAAACACTACTCAGCTATATGGTTTTATAAGCAAAGAAGAACAGCAGTGCTTGAGGTTGCTAGTTAAAGTAAGCGGTGTTAGCTATAAAACTGCAATGTCAATTTTGAGTAAATTAACTCCAGAACAGCTATTTTTGGCAATTATGAATGAAGATAAAGTAACACTCAAGATGAGCGGACTTGGCCTGAAACTCATAAATCGAATCATCACTGAATTGAGTGGCAAAGTAAGTAAACTAGAAATAAATAACAATAACTTTAATCCAATTAATGAAGATGCCCTTTCAGCATTGATCAATCTTGGGTATGAAAAAATGAAAGCTTATGATACGATAAAAAAAATACAAGACGAATCGTCAAACCTGGACACTAAGGACATTATTCGCATGGCGCTTAAGGAGCTCTTAACATTATGAAATCAATATCGTGCGGTAAAGAATATACTGAAGATGTGCGCAATATTAACATCAGGCCTGAGCAACTTGATGATTTTGTCGGGCAAAAAGACTTAATACAAAATTTAAAAGTGTTTATAAACGCTGCACAGACGAGAACTGAAGCTTTAGATCACGTCTTATTGTACGGTCCTCCAGGGCTTGGCAAAACAACTTTAGCACAAATTGTTTCTAAAGAATTAAGAGTTAGCTTTCGCGCAACTTCTGGTCCTTTACTTAGTAAAGCTGGGGACTTGGCTGCAGTGCTTACCACTTTAAATGCAAAAGATGTTCTATTTATCGACGAAATCCATAGATTAAATCGCAGCATCGAAGAAGTTTTATATACTGCTATGGAAGATTTTTGCTTGGACATATTAGTAGGTGAAGGTCCATCTACTCGCACTTTAAGGATAGATCTACCACCATTTACGCTAATTGGAGCAACTACACGGCTTGGATTACTTTCTGCGCCACTCAGAGATCGTTTTGGCATTCCTTTGCATCTTGAGTTTTATTCTTTTGAGGAGCTAGTCGATATTATAAAAAGAGGCGCAAGAGTTCTTTCTGCTGAAATTGAAGAGGGTGCTGCACGGGAAATTGCCTGCCGTGCGCGCGGTACTCCAAGAATTGCTTTGAGGTTACTCAGAAGGATAAGGGATTTTGTTGAAGTGAAAGATGATAAAAAAATCACTTATGAAGTCGCTGATTCTGTATTGCTAAAATTGGGTGTAGATAAAATGGGACTCAATAAACTTGATGTGCATTATCTAAGATTTTTATTCAACACCTTAGGACCTGTTGGAATTGACACTATATCTATTGCGCTATCTGAGGATGTTGGCAATATTGAAGAAACAGTAGAACCTTATTTAATCAAAATTAGTTTTGTAAAGCGCACACCAAGAGGACGCGTTCTAACCGACCAAGCAAAGGAGTATTTGAGCTTTCAACATTAAAAGCTTTGCCATCAATAATTTATGTTGACCAATTGGCGTGATATCTATATGCTAACATTTATATATTAAAAATAATGGAGGCATATATGTTAACTAATAGTACTGAAACTGTATCTTTGATCGTTGATCAAAATATTGCTGCTGGTAGCGCACCTGGGTTAATGCCGAATAAGGATAAACGTAGGTACGTTACTCTTGGTGATGAAGAAACATGGAAGAAGTTCTTTGTAGATCAGAACAACCCTTCTACTAATATTACTAATAAAGTAATAGTGAAACCTCATATTCATAAGAATAGCGATGGTATGTATAGATATACTGCTGAGGAGACCAAATATCATGGTCAGGAAATTGTAGGCAAAGCTGCTAAACAAATTGAAGAAGAGATATCTAAAAATATTGATGCAAAGCTTATAAAATTAAGAGAAACTAAAAATATAGATAACAGTGTTAAGCCTGTCATAAGAATTGCGCTGAACGATTATACAAAAGAAGTAAACTTGCATGATATTCTAAGTGGTAATATGTGCAAAAAGTACGATGTAAAGACAGTTACGTTGCTACTACCTGACCAAAAAACAAGGGGGGCACGTTGCCAAATTGATAAGGATGGGGCAAGAATTTATGAAGTAGCTAATGGATCATATCAAATGGCTTTAAAATGGTATGCCAAAGAAAAAGAATGTAATATTAAAATTATAGCCTTTCTTATAATAGTCCGAATGCGATAAGATATGTGTTTATGGCTATAGCAGGCCAGTAGCATATTACGGTCTGTTCGGATTATTGTAAAAAGAGCTATAATATTCATGATAATGGTTCTGTAGAACTTCTTGAGAGTAATGGTGTTACTGAAGAACAGCTACGTGCGAATAAAGAGGCAAAAATAGGAAGACAATACGAAGCAAAACCTTTACATGAAGCATTAGTTATCTAAGTGAGGAAAGTCACCTCTCCCCACTCGACTTCGAAACCGGACTTGTGACTTTCACCACATCCGGCTTCTCTCTAACTTGGTGTTTGTCATACACACTCCTATGTAAATAATGTTCGGTAGAAGCTGTAGCTTTACTCCTCTCGTTTGAGTTTTATTACTACAACTCCCCCTAAAGAACCGTGCTTGCAGATTTCCCGCACACGGCTCATCAATATTAGTTTTCACAGTCGTCCCTCTTATGCATATAAAGAAAAATGTATTTTTGGCTTTGGTAATGGATTTACTTCTACGTAGTGTACAAACTGTTCCCAGGTCATACTCTTTTTCTGACTACGCCGATTTATCCATTTAAATGCTAGCTTTCTTACTGATGTGTAAAATTGTTTCAAACACCAATAATTTCCGCTAATACCAAAGTAGTTATAGTGTCCTGTTAATTTAGCCTTCAGTACTTGCCACCAATCTTTGCCTTGAGAAACCGCTTTACTAACCACAGCAAATTTGGGTCAGTTATTCGTTCCCTTAGACACCTCATTAGCCATTTATGCTGTATATTATCGTAGAACTTCTTGATATCCACTTCTACAATGTAGTTTATTGGCTTGTACTTAACTGCTTTATCTAGTGCATTTACCGCTTGATGACAGTTTCTTCCAGGTCGAAATCCATATGAGCTGTCCAGAAAGTTTGCCTCGTAAATATTTTCTAATATCTTCTTCAGCATAATCTGTACTAATTTATCCTCGGTCGATGGTATTCCGAGTCCGCGTTTCTCTTTACTTCCAGCTTTCGGTATATATACCCTCTTTACTGGTTGTGGTTGATATTGCTTCCTCTTCATACTTTCTACTAGCACTTCGAGTTTCTCATTCAGATTTTCTCCGTATGATTCCACTGTTATCTGGTCTACTCCACAAGCCTTGTTACGCTTCAGTTCTTTATAACATCTCGCAAGATTCTCTGTATTTATCAGATGGACTAACGATGTGAATTTTAGTCGCTTATCTTGCTTTGCTCTTACTGCTATCTGGTTTAGTTTATATCGCATGTTATTCCTACCTCCGTTGTATTGGCATAGCAATCCCTATTCCAGTTACTATATTGCTGATCGCTTCCCCTTGTACGTGGCTTTCCCACATTCTGAGTACTATCAATCAGTCCGACTTCCCCTGCATCTTCCGCTAGTTCTTGCCTTTGTTGACTTGTTCCAACGTACCTTAATAGGAATGCATGGGATCTCCCAAGTTCACTTGAAGTCCATTTCAATACATGGCACGGTCTCAGATCCCGATAGAGTGAGTGATAACTTGCCTTTACGTTATCCTTCATGCTGTCTTCCATGGCCATGAACATGTCGACCTCTATGTCTTCAGGTATTTCGGGACTCCACTCCTTCACTTCCGTTGTGCCCTGCATTGTCCATCCCACTAGCTCTATTACACTCGTTACCTCATGCAACATAGTGGTCTGTTCCAAACTTTTGGCTAGACTTTGTTTGTGTTGGATTTTCACCAACTGTTCTCCAAGCACTTCTTGGCGCACCATGAGGCTTAACCCCAAAAGTGACTATAGAGTTAGTTTCAGAGGCTAACTTAGACGCTTTTTGAGTAGAAGCATAAAAACTATTCAAATCACCTATAAAATGGTCTGAAGGCAGAATTAACATTATCTCGTTTTCATTGCAGAGAAGCGCAGCAATTAATATTGCCGCTGCTGTTCCAATTTTCACTGGTTCGAAAATCACTTTATATTCTTGCAGCGCATGTATAGCTCTTTCCATAAAAGTCCGGATGTGATAGGATAAGGGTAGATGATGATAAGGAGGTTGAATGCCAGCAGCATATAGTTATGATTTAAGAAAAAAAGCAATGGAAGCGCTAGACGAAGGAGAAAGCAGAGAAACAGTGGCAGCAAGATTTAAGATTGGACGAACTACTTTATGGGAGTGGCAGCAAAGAAGAAAAGAAACAGGAGACTTTCAATCAAAAAAACTTGGAAATGGGGGTTACAATCACAAAATTACCGACTGGGATACCTTTGCCAAATTTGCCAGAGAACACGGAGGAAAGACTCTATCGGAAATGGCTAAACTTTGGAACAACGTTAGTATCCAAACGATCTATCGAGCCCTTAAAAAAATTGAATTTACGCGCAAAAAAAGACATATGGATACAAGGAAAGAAACGAAGAAAAACGTGCTGAATTTTTGAAAATTATAGCGACAAAAGAACCTAAAAACTTAGTGTATATAGATGAGTCTGGCATTGATAACACCGAAGACTACCCCTACGGATATTGCCAGAAAGGACAGCGGTTTTATGCCTTAAAATCTGGAAAGAAAACTCAACGAATCAGTATGGTTGCAGCCTTAAGTGGAAGAAAGATAGTTGTTCCGTTAACCTTTGAAGGCCACTGTAATATGGATGTTTTTAATGGATGGTTTGAGCAATTTTTGACACCGATCTTGGAACCTGGACAGACTGTCATTCTTGACAATGCTACTTTTCATAAGTCTGATAAGATTATCGAGCTTGCTAAAGGGGTTGGTGCAGAAATTTTGTATCTGCCGCCTTATTCTCCAGATTTCAACAAAATTGAGCATCATTGGTTTGCTATAAAAAACAGAGCCAGGAAAAACATTCCTCTATTCGAATCCTTTCGTCGTGCTGTTGATTCTGCCTTCCTATGACCTGTTCGGACTATTATGAGAAATGCTATAGTAGCCACTAGCAGAAAATCCTACATAATTCCTGTACTTTATAGCAGTTAGAGGTTGTCCGGAAACAAGTAAAAGGCTATAATATCTGAAATTTTAGTACGGGGTAAAGATGAGAAAAAAGTATCCAACAGATCTAAGCGAAAGGGAATGGGCAAGAATAGAAAAACACTTCAGAGTATCATACAAGAAAGGAGGAAGGCCGCCAAAGTATAGCAAAAGAGAAATATTAGAAGCAATTTTCTATGTATTGCGTACAGGGTGTCAATGGCGGTATTTACCAAATGATTTTCCGCTATGGAAGACTGTGTATGAGCAGTTCAGGCAATGGAAGAAGCAGGGAATTTTTGAGAAAATGAATTATGAAATTACAAAATATAGTAGAAGAAAAATAGGAAGGAATGAGCAGCCGAGTGCCTGTATAGTAGATAGTCAATCTGTAAAGACTACAGAAAAGGGGGGATCAAAGGCTATGATGGAAGTAAAAAAGTAAAGGGTAGAAAAAGGCATATAATTACAGACACTCAGGGTTTTATACTAGGTTGTTACGTAGGCGCTGCTAACGAAAATGATAGAGATGGTATTAAAATAGCATTAAACAATATGAGAACAAAATATACTAAAGTTAAAAAAATGTGGGCTGACATGGGATACCAAGGAAGAAATTTAAAGAATCACATAAAGGAAGAATATGACATAGATATTGAAATTGTTAAAAGGCCTACATGTAGATTTTGGGTGCACAAAGATACGCCACCTGAGCTACTACCAACAAGAGAACAAGGGTTTAAAGTACAGCCAAGAAGATGGGTTGTAGAAAGGACTTTTGCTTGGGTTAATAGGAATAGAAGGCTATCGAAGGAGTATGATTTACTCACAACATCCACTGAGAATTTCATATACCTAGCTATGAGTAGGGTTATGTTAAAGAGGGAATATGCTTGAATTTACTTGTTTCCGGACAACCTCTAACTTTATATTCTAAATAGAATAAAGTTCTTTTGTTAGTATTGTCCTTTTTGTAAAAAATATTCCTAATTTCTTCATCATTTTTGTGGGTAAGGTCATCTGCTTCTCTACCTCAAGTGGTTAACAAAGTTTCTTGTCACGAGGGACCAAATGAAAGTCTGCTCGTTTTCACGCGAATTAATGTTACAAATTCTATCCATTTCGTTACAAAATGGCATTCGCTTTCTCCATTATCCTTTACCTGCATTTTCATCAGCGTTCCTTGCGGTTTGCTTGCCATATAGGCGGAAATACAGGCTTACCCTGTTCCTTCTGTCATACAACAGTGGGTTAGGTGACTTCTCTATACCGGTGATTTGCGTACATCCAGAAATGAAAAATGTCACATTACCTTTTGGTCGGAGCTTATCAGCATCTTTAGCTCTTTAATCGTTACGATACTTATGAAGCTTCACTTACGTTCACCATACCACTAAGCCTAGCTCTCCAACCACATGATGCTTGTAGTTTATGCTCCTTTCACGATTGAGCATCTTCTTTTTCAAGAGGAGGTTCATTGTCCGCATCGCTTGGCACCAACCGGTTACCCGATTCGCACTGATGCGTAGACTCAGATGGCAAAACATCTGGTTTAATAAGTTTTAGAACTCTTTTAGTTTCTTTCTGAAGGAATTCCTCTCCTTTTAAACAATATGACCGAAGACTTTCAGGTCGCACCATTTCAATAATTAGCTGGGTTCCAGCAGAATCAGTACAGAAAACATCAACAATACTTTGTTTTTTAGAGGCAATCTCAGCATCCATGATAGTGCTGAGAAATTCTATTTCTTCTATTTCATCTTTGCCAGCGAAGTCCAATATATCATTGAGAAAGTGAATGAGAATATCTTTATTTTTCTCAGTGCCAAATATTCTCTTGAACGCAAAATTGTTTTTTGGATCGAGAAATTTCGAAAAGGCCATAATTAAATACAATTAGGAGACGAATAATTATACACTATTTTTCGCAAATGTTCAACCTCTGATTACTCCTTATTCTTTGCCCTTCCTGCACGTTTGCGTTCATTTGGATCGAGGAATTTCTTGCGTAAACGTATAGATTTTGGGGTTACTTCTACCAATTCATCATCGTCTATATACGCTATCATATCCTCCAGTGTCATTATCTTTGGAGGAGTGAGTTTTATGGCTTCATCACTACCTGATGCTCTTACATTGGTTAATTGTTTACCTTTTAGCACGTTTATCTCCAAATCATTGTCACGGCTGTGCTGGCCGACAACCATGCCACAATATACCTTATCCTGTGGCTTAATAAACATAATTCCCCTGTCTTGCAAATTGAAAATTGCATATGCCACAGCCTCACCCTTATCTGTAGAAATTAAAACTCCATTGCGCCTTCCAGAAATTGGACCTCTATGTGGAGCATAACTGTGAAATAAACGGTTAATTATGCCTGTGCCACGAGAATCAGTTAAAAACTCTCCTTGATAACCGATTAATCCTCTTGATGGCACTAAAAACGTTAATCTTGTCCTGCCATTACCAGAAGGTCTCATGTCAGTTACTTCACCTTTACGGAAGCTGAGTTTTTCCATGATGATTCCACTATATTCATCATCTACATCAATTACTACTTCCTCTATAGGTTCAAGTTTTTTGCCATCTTCTTCCTTAAATAGCACTCGAGGGCGTGATACCGAAAGCTCAAAACCTTCTCTCCTCATATTTTCAATTAACACCCCAAGCTGTAGCTCACCACGTCCACCTACTTCAAATGCTTCACCGCTTGGTGCCAAAGTCACAGTAATTGCAACATTTGTTTCTGCCTCCGCGTATAAGCGATCCTTTATAGCAGTTGAGGTAAGCTTTGTACCTTCTTGCCCAGCAAAAGGTGAATCATTAACACTCAGAGTAATCGCCATTGTCGGCGGATCAACTGGAGTTGAGCTTACTGCAGTTGTAACCTCTGGTGCTGCTATAGTATCTGAAACCGAAGCTTCCTCAAGTCCTGCAATTGCAATTATGTCTCCCGCCACAGCTTGTTCTACTGGAATGCGTTTCAAGCCAGAAAATGAGAGCAACTTAGTTAATCTTCCTCGTTCAATTACTTTGCCATCGAGGTCAAGCACCTTAAGATCCGAATTGACTTTTGCAACGCCCTGATAAACCTTTCCTGTCAATATTCTGCCAAGAAACTTATCAGACTCAAGTAGAGTGACCAGCATAGCAAAAGGTGCATTTTGATCATAAACAGAAGGTTTTATATAATCTATAACCGTTGAAAATAATGGGCTTAAATCTTTCCTTTCATCAGAAAGCTCCTTAGCACACCAGCCATTTCTACCTGAAGCATACAACACTGGAAAATCTAGCTGCTCGTTGGTTGCATCAAGGTTAAAAAATAACTCATATATTTCATTTAATACTTCATCAATTCTGCTGTCTGGTCGATCGACCTTATTGATTATCACAATTGGCTTCAAATTTGCTTTTAGTGCTTTTGAGAGCACAAATTTTGTTTGTGGCATGGGACCTTCTGCAGCATCAACCAGCAGCAACACGCCGTCTGCCATGCACAATACCCTTTCTACTTCTCCACCAAAGTCTGCGTGCCCTGGCGTATCAATAATATTGATTTTTTCATCACCCCACATTATTGATGTGCATTTTGCAAGTATTGTAATTCCGCGTTCACGCTCTTGATCACCACTATCCATCACTCGTTCTTGAACTTCTTGATTCTCGCGGAATGTGCCACTTTGTTTTAACATGTTATCAAGTAAAGTAGTTTTACCGTGGTCAACGTGTGCGATTATTGCTATATTTCGGATCGATTTAAATTCGTTCATTTTCTATCATTTCAAAATTAATTTAGTAATAAGTATACATAAAATACACTTGGAGTAAATAACTAAAGCTGTGCTGTGCTTCCAAGATATTATAGGATTACTTTGTTAAATATTCCCTACTCCCAGGTTTTGTTATGGGTAGTTGTTTTAATTCACTTGGAAGTTCTTCCTCGCTGTAGTTTTTGATGTTCAGTTCAATCAAAGATATGACAGGAAAAGGCAGTTTCGTTTCACTATTTCTCTTTATCAAAGAAGCTTCAGCAACAACTTTACCTCCTTCCCCTTCTGCACATTCCACTGCTTCAAGTGAAGATTTACCTGTGGTTATTACATCTTCAATGAGCAATATTTTCTCACCCTTTTTGATCTTAAATCCACGGCGTAATTCAAACTTACCATTAACGCGCTCGCAAAACATTGTCTTTATTCCAAGCTGCCTGCCAATCTCATAACCCACAATTATTCCACCAATTGCAGGAGATAATATTAAATCTATGGAGCTATTTAATTCTTTTTTTATTTTATCTGCTAATAATGCGCAAACTTTCATGGCTCTGCTTGGATTTTCAAAAATCTTCGCACACTGTATGTATGTGTCACTATGCAGCCCGGATGATAAAACAAAATGCCCATGCAAAATTGCTTCTGCTTCTTTAAATTCTTTTATTATTAGGTTATTTTCGTCTAATATCATTTTTTAAGTTTCACTATTACATTCTTTATTAATTATCTGAGTGATACAAACATCAGACCACACATTTATTGCAGTTTCAAACATATCGATGATTGTATAAATAGGCAAAATCAGTCCCATAATATGCAGAGGAACATTCATCGACATGAGATAACTGGTTGCCATAAAATAGCACCCCATCGGCACTCCAGCGTTACCAATTGCAGCCCCTGTAGCTAAAAAAATCCATATCAACATTTCGCTTAAGGAAAATACGTATCCGTTCATTTCTGCAACAAACATTACAGTGATTAGTATAAATGCAGCACATGCATTCATGTTAATTGTTGTGCATATTGGTAAAATAAAAGACGATAATTTCTTTGGCACCTTTAGCTTGTTCTGCACACATTCTATAGTTGTTGGCAATGTTGCACTGGATGATTTAGAAAAAAACGCAAGTGTGAGTGCTGGCATAACCCCTTTCAGCGTTTGAATTGGTGATATGCCTTTATACCACATAAATAGCGGTAAAATCAGAAATGCCTGCACAAAATTTGCAGACATTATGCAAACAAAATACCATAAAAGATTGTAGAACTCACTACCGCCTTTTAATTCATGCAAAAAACATGTAATAAAAGACCAAACAGCAAGCGGAATAAATTTTAATAACCCTTGAGCAATTTTAAGTAGCGTATCAAAAAGTGCAGAGAATACTTGATATAATATATCCTGCTTTTCTTTTGAAAGTGAAACAATAGCTCCACCCATCAAAAAAGCGATTAATATGCTACCAATCATATTATTTTCAAGAAAAACTTGCACAAAATTAGAAGGAATGAGTGATTTTAAATATGAAAAATAACTGTGGTTATTGCTGTTAATACTCCCTATTGTATTACTTATGAAATTTTTTCTTGCTGGATCTATTAACAAATAAAACGATAATGCAACAAACGCAGCTATAATAGTTGTAAGCAGAGTATAAAATAGTGTTTTCTTAACTAAGACTTTGATTTCAATTGAGTCTTTGAGCCCGGAAATTGTGGAAACTATGGATAAAAAAACCAGAGGTAAGCTTATTAATTTGAGCAAGCTGATAAAGATATCACTAAATAGCTTTGCTATTTCAAATATGATTTCATTGTTTAGGTAGTAAGCAACTATTGCAAGCAGTATAGAAAAAAGTATTGCAAACTTGTGCATTGAAAATAAAACTTCAAAGTAACATTATACAATAATTTTGCTGTTTTGGAATCAGATTGATAGACAAAATAACTTTACAGATTAGGGAAAGATAAGAGGATGTGTTTATTCGGAGACAGTGTAAGATTTCTTAATTTAAATTTAGGTGCACTTAGCCCATTCTGGTGATAACAAATTGGAATAGATAAGATATGATAACTAACTCTTCTGCGAGTATATAGTTTTGCCGGACACAACAGTACGTACTACGTGTCCTTTTACTTTGCGACCATCGAAAGGAGAATTCTTTGATTTACTAGCAAAGTTGTCAGTTTTAATTTCCCATTCATGATTGAGGTCAACTAAAATTAAGTCTGCAGCAAGGTTTTTTTGTATACGACCACGTGGTATGTGTATTATATCTGCAGGCTTATATGTCAATTTTGCAAGCACATCAAGTAGACCCATTTGCCCACTGTGATAGAGTTCAAGTGAAAGGGGCAGCATTGTTTCAAGACCAACAATACCAAATGCAGCATTTTCAAGTGGTAGATCTTTAGAACTACGATCATGCGGAGCGTGATCAGTTGCAATGCAATCAATCACACCTGTCTTTAAACCTTCAACCATAGCTAAACGATCTTCTTCAGTGCGAAGCGGCGGATTCATTTTTGCAATTGCTCCATGTTGTTTTACTATATCTTCAGTCAAAGTGAAGTGATGAGGGGTTACTTCGCACGTAACATTTAATCCCAAATCTTTTGCACGTTTAATAGCATCAAGTGAATCTTTTGAAGAGACATGTAGAATATGGTAGTGCACATTTTCCATATCCTTCATTAGCAGTATATCACGATTTACCATAACCGATTCTGACGCACTCAAGATCCCCTTTACTCCCAATTCTTCAGAAATTTTACCTTCGTTGATTGCGCCACCAGCAGATAAATTTAAATCTTCTGCATGTTGAGCAATAGGAACATTCAGCATACTTGAATAAAGCAGCGCCTGTCTCATAATCATTGGGTTCATAACTGGCATGCCATCATCGGTGAACCCAACCGCACCTGCTTCCTTTAAAAGTGCCATTTCTGTCAGGTGTTCTTCCGAAGTGGTGATTTTAGCGTAAAATTCAACGTTTACATGTGAAGTTTCAAGTGCTCTATATTTCAAATATTTAGCCAAAATAACGCTATCAATTGCTGGAACAGTGTTTGGCTGACAAACTACAGTTGTAACTCCCCCCGCAGCTGCAGATTTGCTGCCTGTATATATAGTTTCTTTATGTTCCTGGCCTGGTTCACGAAAATGTACGTGAATGTCAATAAGGCCTGGCATTAGAACAAGCCCTTTACAGTCTATTGTTTCATCAACTCCACTTGTTGAAAATAATGATTCACCAAAGTCAACAATTTTATCCCCTTCAGTCAATAATGAACCTTTTATATCAAGTTTAGTTTCCGGGTCGATAATACGAGCATTAGTATACGCAATTTTATAGCCTTCCTTTTGCCCTGTTTGCAACAAATCCCAAGTTTGAGTCATTATATTTGAGTATCGATTATAAAATAAATCTAAAGTTTTTTTAATAAAACACAACCAAATTAAAACACAGACTAAGAGCTGTCTTGAATTAAAGTGCTTTCATTATCCTAAAGATTTGGTTCTTATAACCTAGTTAGCTCAGTTTTAACGTTAATGTGTGAAGCTCTGAGTTCTGTTGAAGGATTTTCCAGCTGAATATCTAGCTCATTCTGTATGTTCGATAAACAAATTAAAGCTGAATCAAAAATTTCATCACACTGCTTTGCTTCATGTATATCATCAATTATTTCCTCGAATTCTTCCACATCATCCATTTCTTGCGGCGCACTTTTTAATATCGCTTTTATTTGGTTTAAGTTTTGACGAATTTTCTCCTGATATCCAACAATTCTCTCTTGATATATATCAATCATTTTTTGACATGCGTTGCCTCTAAATGGATGTTCTTTTTTCTCTTTTATGTAAGAATTTTGAAAGTCTTTACAGTTAAGGATTGCTTCTCTATGTTTTTTTATGTCATTAATTGCGCTGATTATCGACTTATCTATTTTCTTTAAATTTTCTTCCCGTTCTTCTCTTTTAATTATACTTTTGGATTCATTTTTTATCTGGTTCATTTTGTCATACAGGTTTCTGCATCCTTTGTAAGATGCCATTGGTTGTAACATTCCTTCTTTTACACCTTTATTGTAAAAATTCTTCAACTCATCACTTGATAGTATTGTTATAGCATCTTCCCTTTTACCTTGTGATTTAGGATACTTTTTATTCAATAAACTAACATGATTTAACAAGAAATCTCTAACTAGCCCTTCTTTTTTTACTTCGGATAATCTTTCTAGTGTTTCTATATATTTCAGAGTTTCCGCAAAGAGCTGTCCACCAGAGGGAGCAAATCCTTGAAGTGATTTACTCTGTGCTTTACAAAAATCGGTTTGTAAAAAATCTTCAGCTTGTTTTTTTATTACTGAAAGTTCATTAAAGGCTTTTTCTGGATTGATTTTTCTCAAAATACTAATAGCTTTTCTAATCGCTTTTTCTCTCTTTTTATTATCTTGCTTTTCATTTAATATGAGATGTTCAGTTTTGGTAAAAGCATTACCTTGATCACTCTTTGCAATGTTACAAACGATGTTTTTTACAACTTCTTCGGTTGCTGCATAATCTATTTCTTTTGCAAAGCAGTCAACAAATGATTGCCAAACTTTTTTATTAACAAGTTTACTTGTCTTATTTTCAAAATCTTCTATATCTTTGAATCCTAAAATAGTATAGAGATTTTTTTCGATTATTGGTTCGGCATGTTGTTTTGCCACTTTACCTTTTATATTGAATGGAAATTTACTAATCTTAGTTGTACCCACAATGTTACCTCAATATTAACGCTATCTATAAAAGTATAAAGATTTAATATTTAATTTTTAATTAATACTAGCACAGCTAACTACGGGAGCATTATGCTAGCATCAATTAACACTTTAACTTCTAACTTGTCATCAGTAATATTGTTTATATAAAAACTATAATTTTTTATGCCTGAACTTGGGAATATATTGCTATTGCTAGCCTGCTTATTGTCTTTGACATATTTGTTTTTACCGCTTAGTTCTTGTCGGTTTATTACCACTGCCATATTTTTTTGTGTATCAGCGTCAATGGCTATTTTGATCTACTGCCACATTACAAATGATTTTTCACTTGAAAACGTATACTACCACTCACACACAACAAAACCTTTGATCTACAAGATTTGTGGTGTTTGGGGAAACAAAGAAGGGTCCATGTTGCTTTGGACCTTAGTGCTTGTCATGTATTTATTACTAATGGATATTTATATACCTTCTGTCATCCCAGTTTCCCCCTCTGTCATCCCAGTGCCCAGACACTGGGATCCAGACAATTTAATTGCAAATGAGTACATCAAATGGCAGTGTAATAAAAACTGGATTCCAGTGTCAAGCACTGGAATGACACCAGAACGAACTAATGGTAGTAAATTAAAAAAAATATCTCTTATCACTCATGGGCTGATTTGCTTTTGTTTTTTGCTGTTCACTTTAATTGAATCCAGCCCCTTCACTAAAATGCCAGGCATTGAAACAGATGGATTGGGTTTTAATCCGATATTGCAGGATATAGGCCTTGCTATTCATCCACCGATATTATATTTGGGGTACCTTGGATTTAGCGTTCCTTTTTCGCTCTCTATAGCTGGATTAATTTTAAATACTGAAGGAAATGTTTGGGCTAAAATTGTCAGGCCTTGGGTACTTATTTCTTGGTCGCTGCTCACTTTGGGCATCAGCTTGGGTAGCTGGTGGGCATACCGCGAACTTGGGTGGGGTGGATTTTGGTTTTGGGATCCAGTGGAAAACGTTTCTTTGATGCCGTGGCTAATTGCAGTAGCGCTGACACATTTGTTGCTCGTGGTACGGAATTTCAATGTTTTAAGGAACTTTGCTATTTTACTTACGCTTACAACTTTTATATTGAGTGTGACTGGAACATTTCTAGTCCGCTCAGGAATACTTACCTCAGTGCACACGTTTGCAGATGACCCAAGATATGGACTATATATATTAGCTCTACTTGGTGTAATTACAGTCAGTAGCTTAGTAATATTTGTAGTATTTACGAGAAAAAATCACACGCCTGCGATGTCATTCCAATGCTTGACACTGGAATCCAGAAAGAAACTTGCTACTCAAGTGACAGAGGGTAGAAGATTCTTTTCACGCTTTACGATGATACTGATGAACAATTTATTATTCATCACTGCCTTTTTCATCGTGTTCGTTGGCACTTTATACCCTACAGTGCTTGAGTATTTAACCGGTGAATTAATTTCAGTTGGAGCACCATATTACAATTCTTTATTTAACTCTATTGCACTAGCTATTCTAGTGCTCACCATGATCGGGCAATACTGCAGTTGGCAGGGAAATAGTCTATTGCCAATATTCCGTGAATATAGATTTTCATTCTGCAGTGCTGCAGCTATTTTGCCGTTTATCTTTCACATGGAGCTAATAATTGTGCTATCAATTACTATCTCCATAGCATTATTAATCTTTGTTTTAGAAGCATACAGTAAAAGAATTCGTTTATTTAAGGTAGCATTTGGTGAATCAATTTTATTAGCAAGAAGAGTTTCTAAGTCCTACTATGCAATGATGCTTGCTCATGCTGGAGTGGCAATTCTAGTGCTTGGTATAGCTTATTCAGTTGGTTGGCAGGAGAAAAAAGAAAATTACTTAAAAATAGGGGATAGCATAACAGTCAATAAATTTAAAGTTACTTTACGCAATATTGAGCTAATAAAAGAAAAAAATTTCCATGCAGTGAGGGGTACAATGGATATCAGGAATTTGCTGAATAATAAGATATTAGGTGAAGTAACTCCTGAATATAGATTTTACCTTGCGGAAGGCCAGAAAAATGTTGAAAGCAGTATCTACCACAATTTGCTTTCTGATATTTATGTTGTAATTGGAGAGATTGATAAGAGTAAGAGCAAAATCGCAGCCAAAGTGCACTATAAACCTGGAATGTCTATAATCTGGCTTGGATCCTTTCTTATCGCTTTTGGTTCGCTCCTTGCTGCTTTTCCTTTTAGTGGACGAGCAAGGATTGTCTAGCTGTCGTGGATTTTATTAACAACGCTCCTAGGTCCAGAGTGCAACGTATGAGAAATTACCGAGCTATAGATACTGATTTGCAAAGGTTAGAACCAAAGAAAGTTATATTTTTTTGTTGACAGACCTATATATTACGATATTCACTAAGGGATTAGTGAGTAATGGTTATACAATATGAATGGTGGGGTATCAGGCAAGGAAAAAGTTATACGCACTCCTTTCGATTTTAAGGAGCCTTACAGCGATTGGCGTCAAATTTTTAAACGTCCTAATCAACAGTATAACCCTTCCAACTATGATTCGTCGAGCGAAATAAATGAACACGATATAGAAACTCAAAAGATTGAAGAAGGTGATGGCCATGATTCAGGTATTAGTTCCGATGATGAGGATGACCGGACAACTTATACAGCAGTACAATTAACTAATGATTCTCTTGATAGCCAAAGATATACAGGAATATGCATTCCCACACCAACTGATGGTTGGGTAGGTGAAAATAATCATCAGACTGGTTTATCAGGTGATTTGCCAGACGTGAGTAATAATCCACAAATTTTTGAAAGTACTGATTCAGTACAGCTAGATAATATTGTTTTTAGCAATCTAATTCAGCTTTCCTTGATTAGTCAAGAGCATAATTCTACCTGCAATGATCATGTAATTTGTGATTCAGGTCACAATTCTGACGATGAGGATCAGATTCCAGAGGACTTTCCTTCAAGGAAACGAGTACGATCGATTGAAATTGATCAGTTTGAACCGTTGTACAAGAAGAGGAAAATAGAAGCACAAAATAATCAAAAATATACAGAAAATGTATGTAATCCAACAAATGGTGGTTTGTTAGGTGAAAGTGATAATCCACAAACTTTTGAAAGCGATCCTTTACAGCATGGTAGTAATGGTTTAGGTTATAACTTCAATGGTTATAGTCAAGCAACTTATAGTAAATTAAGTGCTTCAGATCAAGAAGAGGGTCAAGGCTATTCTTTAGGTGGTTCTTGTGAAAATAAAGAAAATTTGACAAAGGGCGCTGGTGGTAGTAATCAGACTTTTGAAGGTGAACAGAAAAGCTCAGAATTTCCGAAAGTTGACAATTGGTCAGATAGTGATGGGAACTCAGAAGATAGTTCGGACTCAAAAAAGGGTTCGTACTATAGTTCAGGTAATCTTGATTCAATGGAGTTAACAGATGATTTGGATTCAGAAAATGATCGGGACCTAGAAGATGATAATCCTTTTCTAAAAGACTCACTTTTTATGAAACTAAAAATGTCGTTAACTCAAAGTAAACAGGATCTGATTGATAAATGCTGTGGGGAGGTGAGAGGTATAACAGAACAAAATGAACAAAAAGATATAAAAAATACTCCAGAAAGTATTAAGTGCATAGTAGCTAAATACTTAGAAAAAGAAGTAATGTTAAATTTAAAATGTAGTTGTTGTAACAAAACTGTAACAAATACAGTATTTGAAGAAATAAAAGATCTTACTAGTGGTAGTCATATAAGTAACAGAAGTAACACTTTTGTATTTGATAACTTTCCCTATCAAAGTAAAGATAAAAACTGTAACAAAGAAAGTGAAGATCAAAACTGTAACAAAAAAAATGAAGTGTCCGAAGAGGACATTATCAAAAGCATTGTTAGTAATTTATTGTTAGAAGGTGGGAAGGTAAAACGCCATAATTTTTTCGATGGGAATGAGTTTGAGCAGATAGTTACTTGTAATGGATTTGATGATGGTCTTTCTGAGAAATGTAAGGAAATTGAAAGCAAGCTAAAAGGTTTAGCATATGAAAGTATTGTAAACAAAAGCAAGCAGACTCAAAATGTATTAGGAGTAGACAAGGATAATAGATATTTTTGTATAGAGTACTCGCAAGATAGTATTGTTGAAGTTGCAGAAATCCTAAACAATGAAAAAGCCAAAGACTTAAATTTAAGAGTTGGCATACTCAAAATTGGAGAAAGTATAGTAAGAGTTGAAAATGTAGAAGAAATAGGGGGAAAAAGAAATTACATGGATGTCTCAAAAGGTGGTATTGAAATGTCTTTTACTACTGAGGTAGGAGAGATAAGTATTTATCTAAGTCCTAGTGAGAAAGGCAGCAATAAAAGTGGAGATTGATGGGGAAAACAGAGCAAGGCTTAATGAGTTAAAAAATAGGGGAAAAAGTTTAGGGGAAAACTGTCTTTTAGGAGGAAAAAGTGTTGAGGAAGCTATAGAGCATGAAAGTTTTGAAAGATATGGCAGTGTACCTAACACTGCTATGAAGGAACCTAGCTTAGGTTGCGTTGCTAACATAGCAAGGGGGGGGGATAAGCTTGCAGAGATAAAATGATGGGCGAAATTGGCGGTATTTTGCTCTTGTAATGTACTTCAAAATTGCAAAGTTTGCACTAGATAGAACTTAATTGACAGACAAGAATCAACTGACAGAAAAATTTACATAGTCAAACAATCACAGAATAAACTAGTGAATTTTTTGAAAAGTATATAAAATTCAAGTTTAAGTAAATAGCATGGCACTTAGACTCATTCCAGATAACCTCAATATAAAATTTAGTAAATATAGGGATTTGACTGCATTAATTAGCATTATTCTTATCATCTTTTCAATATTCACTGTTGTGCTGCGTGGAGTGAACTTAGGCATAGACTTTGCAGGCGGAATTTTGATAGAGATAAAATCTTCAGATGAGAATCACTCTATTCTCGATGCATTAAAAGAAAATGGTTTTACAGTGCAGAGTTCAAAAGCGGGTGATAATTTAGTCATGCGTTTTAAAGATGAAGGAGATGAAGATAAAATCAAAAAGATAAAAAGCATACTAGAAGAAAAGCTGGGGAGCTCAATAAGCTATCGTAAAATAGACTATGTTGGCCCACAAATAAGCTCAACACAAATATTTGAAGGAATGTTATCCATGTTGATCGCAATTGTTGGAATATTTTTTTACGTTTGGTTTAGATTTAATTGGCAATGTGGATTCAGTGGAATAACAGCACTGATTCATGACGTGATTTTAACTGTTGGTTTTATTAGCCTAACTGGCATTGAGTTTAATATTTCATCAGTTGCAGCTCTTCTCACTGTCATTGGTTATTCAATCAATAACTCAGTAATTATATACGATCGGATTCGAGAGTATTGCAAGAGTGGTAAAAGTGGGCGGATGAGTGAGATAGTAGATGCAAGTATCAACGCTACATTATTTCGCACTATATTAACCTCGGGTACAACCCTTCTTGCTGCTCTTCCTTTGGCATTAATCTGCACAGATGCAGTGAAAGACTTCAGCTTGATCATTTTTTTTGGTATTTTGATTGGCACTTGTTCTGCAATATTTATTTCTGCTCCTATATTAACCTACAGAGCTTTGATAAGTAGATTGTAGAAGTGTTTAGTCGCGGTATAATATCAACTTATTATCTCTTATAGTGAAATGAAAATACCTTAAAAAGCTCATTCCAAGTAGTGAATGAGACATAGAATGAGGGTTAACGCTTGCCTGTACATCATTAATCAAAAAATTTCCTATTTTAACTTGAGGTATTTGAACCACTCCAGCTTTTATTTGACCTTTCGCAGTTTCATATATTTTAAAATCCTGAACATTTTGTAAGTTAATACCAACATGTAATGCGTCTTTTTGTGATAGAACAATATCGGTTGCTCCAGTATCAAGCAAAAACGTTATATTGCGATCATTGACTTGAGCCTGAATATAAAAGTGTCCATCATATGACTTCGTAAATTCAATACTTCCACTATTCTGACCGCTATTTTGAATTCTTCCTTTATATGGTAAAAAAGTACTGAGAAATCTGTCGCTTAGTTTGTCCCTTTGTGAATCAATAAGCATTGCAGTAGTGGCTATTATTAGCAACCAAATAACTAGATTTTTCACCGCGTTCATATTGTTAAAATTTGAAGCTATTAAAATAAATTTTAAAGATCAGCGTTAAAAGTTATTATTAAAAATAAGTAAATTTCATTGTTTTAGTACAATATTTAGTATACACTTTAAGAAGATATGTTTGATTTAATTTCATGTCAGAAGCAAAAAGTTTAATTTTGGCAGCTATCCTTTCCATGTTAATCATGGTGTCTTGGCGTATTATTTATGATAATTTTTTTAGTACAAACCAAAACCAGCCATTGATTGAAAATATTGAACATATCGAATCTTTTAACGACCTTGCTCCTATAATATACCAAAATCGTTCTGAAATTATTAATTCTACTCGAGAACAGAGGGTTAGTTTAACCAATAACATGATTAAAGGATCAATTTCTCTGAAAGGTGCAAGGTTTGATGACTTAATTTTAACTAATTACCACTTAGAACCGAGTTCTTCTTCTCCACAAGTGGTGTTACTGTCACCTGCAGAATCAAAAGATGTATATTTTGCAGAATTTGGGTGGCTCGATCCGAGTAACAAGATTAAAGTTCCAGATTCTAAAGCAGTCTGGCGAGCAGATAAACTTAATCAAAAAGAGGTCAATTTATCTTGGGACAATGAGAATGGCATTTTATTTAGAATGAAAATTAACCTCGACGATAATTACATGTTTAAAGTTGAGCAAGTTGTTGAAAATAATACAAAGGATAATGTAGTTTTGGTTCCTTATGGTAAAATTAACCGTAAACGTGACAATATCAACGAATCTTATTGGATATCCCATGAAGGAGTACTGGGTGCATTTGATAATAAACTAGAGGAGTGGACATATAAGGATATTTCCAAAAAACATTTAATAAAAGCAAGCACGAGTGAAAAAAATTGGTTTGGTTTTGCTGATAAATACTGGCTCACAGCCATCATACCTGAAAAATCTGATAAAATAAATGTAAGCATTAAACATACTAACGCTAATGATATTGATAAATTTCAAGTAGATTTTGTTAAGTCTTATAAGAGTATACTTCCTGGTGCAAGCACTTCTAATGTGAATTATTTTTTTGCTGGAGCAAAAAAGTTGAATTTACTGGATTCTTATAAGGATACTCTCAATATACCTTTGTTTGATAAAGCTGTAGATTTTGGTGTTCTTTACTTTATAACTAAACCAGTGTTTTTACTGCTTGAATACTTTAACTTCGTTTTAAAGAATTTTGGCTTAGCAATATTATTGCTGACTTTAGTAATCAAACTTTTGATGCTTCCCTTATCTAATAGATCATATGTTTCAATGTTCAAGGTGAAAAGCTTGCAGCCTGAGCTAACTCGTGTAAAAGAGTTGTATAAAAATGACAGCTTAAAGCAGCATAAAGAGACAATTGCATTGTTTAAGAGAAACAACGTAAATCCAATGTCGAGCATTTTTCCCATGCTAATACAAATACCGGTATTTTTTGCTCTATATAAAGTATTATTTGTTACTATAGAGATGAGGCATGCTCCTTTTTTTTTATGGATTAAGGATCTTTCAGCTCCTGACCCAACGAACATCTTTACATTATTTGGGTTGTTTAATTATAACTTTCCTATTTCTATAGGCATTTTACCTATAATTTTCGGTGCCACCATGATAATTCAGCAGAAGCTAAGTGAGAAAGATCAAACCAGTAAAGATGATATTCAAGTAAATGTTATGAAGTTTTTACCTTACATTTCTGTCTTTATTTTTTCTTCTTTTCCTGCCGGCCTGGTAATATATTGGATATTTAGTAATATTATAACTCTAATTCAACAGTCATTAATAAAGTTGTTTTTAACAAAAAAAGTGGTAGTAAATGTCGAGAATACTAATAGTTAATTCGATTTATTATACTGAAATAGCGAACCTTTTGCTTGAAGGTGCAATTGATAAATTAAAAGGCAGTAATGCCAGTTACGATGTAGTTGAGGTTCCTGGTACATTTGAGATACCAGCTACAATTCTTTTTGCAGTCAAGAGTGGGCATACTAATTATGATGGTTATTTAGCTCTTGGGTGCGTAATTCGCGGTGAAACCGATCATTATCAATATGTTTGTAAAGGAGTAATTGAAGGCTTAAATGAGGTTGTTATGCATTATGCAATACCCCTTGGTATGGGTGTAATTACCGCTGACAGCAAAGATAAAGCACTAGTTAGAGCTGATAAAAACAAAAAGAACGTTGGTGGCCATGCAGCCTCAACTGTTTTGCGTATGATAGATTTACACAATAAATTAAAATAATGGAGGAAAAACCAGTAGATAAAAAGTGGCGCATAAAAAGAAGCACGGCAAGATTTCTTGCTGTACAAATTGCTTATTCAAATATTTTCGTAGGTTACAACAAAAGCACTTTTAAACTGGAAAATTGTGAGCTTAAGGACTACATAAATAAGTTGAAAGATATATTTGAATGTGAAGAATTTGAACATCAGTTCTTAGAAAACTTGTTATATAAGGTTATAAAAAGCAGTGAAGAATATGATAAAATAATAGAGTCTTATTTACACCCAAGTTGGTCCCTTTCACGGTTAAATCTTATAAGCTTATCTATTTTGCGTGTTGCAATATGTGAGTTAGCTAATTGTGATACGCCAGTTCCAGTTGTCATTAATGAATATACTAACATTGCATCTGATTTACTTGATAAACCAAGCGAAATTGGTTTTATTAATGGGTTATTGGATAAGGCAAAAGATGCAGTTAAATTAAATAAAAATCCTTAGCAATTATAGCCAGCAAGCACAAGGTGTCATCCGAGTAGCTGCTGTATGAACATTGTCTACCAGATCCCAGTGTCAGCTACTTGGATGACAAGAAAGGGAGCACTGGAATGACATTATCTGTTGTGCAATTTACCTTCAAAAATGAATGTTTGTACAGTTATGTGTCAAGCACTGGGATGACAAGAAAGGGAACACTGGAATTTTTGTTTCAGCATTAGCCATGCATCTAAACAGATACGTTGCCTTGAGAATCGCAACATCCATGCAGTTATGCGCGTAACACTAAAAATCAAAAAAAACAAAGAGGCAGACTTAATCTACCTCTTTTATTTCACTTGGCTATACTGTCTGTTGTTGAGAAGCAACTTGTTCAACAATAAGCGAGCCTAAATAAGTGTTAACCTCTTTAGCACCCTCTTTTTCTAAACCTAATGTTTTATTCCATTCTGTTTTATCTACTGTCTCGAACTTACCTTCTTTGTTTTTCACTTCTAGTGAATCTATCTCGAAGAGTGAAGTATTGCCTAGCTTATTGGTAAACTGATTAATATCAACAATAATACGGTAGTTCTTGCCTTCTAAGCTGAAGTCTATATAATATTTATCCTTTTCTACCTTACCTTCTTCATCTTTAACTTGGTTATTCCTTGCAATTTCCCTAAATGCGTCTTCTGTTACTAGCAACCCATCCTTAATAACCTTCAGAGCTTTCAACTCAGATATTTCGTTATTTTTGCTGATAGCATATATTGCTAAATAAGTCAGCGCAGCAGCAACAAATGCTAAAACGCCCATTCCAAGTGGTGTAGCTGCAAAAGCTGCTAGCTTGCAAGTTGAAGGCCTCCAAAGCGGTGTTGAAAGTATTGCTAATCCACCTATAACGTATATAGCAGTAAATGCAACAAATACAGTGTTTGCTTTGTGGAGCTGGCCACAATGATTTTTGAAAGTTAGCATAAACGACTTCATTTAATAAAATATTAATATGCTTAAATTGTGTATAAAAGAACTGTCATAGTCAAGCTTTTTCGTAAGCTACCTGCCGCTTGAGCCAAAGCCCCCTGCATTGCGACCGGTTTCTTCTGCGCAGAATTCTTCTCTGTCATCCCAAATTACCTGAGATACAGGAGAAATAAGGATTTGTGCGATTCTATCTCCTCTTTTTATTTCGTATGGCTGATTACTTAGATTAATTAGACAAATTTTAACTTCACCTCGATAATCAGAGTCTATAGTGCCCGGAGAATTTAAGACAGTGATTCCATGTTTTGCAGCAAGACCAGAACGTGGGCGGATTTGCCCCTCAAAACCGTTTGGTATTGCAATCACAATTCCAGTTGGAACAAGTAATCTTTCAAGTGGATTTAAAACAGCAGAATCATTCAATGCAGCATAAAGATCCATGCCAGCACTCTGCGTAGTTGCATAACATGGAAGAGACAAGTCTTCTCCGTGTGATAATCTTTTTATTTCTACTTTAATTTTACTTCTTTGCACTCCAATTTACCATCTATGAAGACTCAATTATAGCATGTAAATTGTATCTGCAAAAGTGATAAATGTAAATGATGTCATTCCAGCGCGTGACGCTAGGCCATAAAATTCCTTGACAAGTTCAGTGCTCCTTTTTTTGTCATCCCAGTGCCTCTATGATGTCATTCCAGTCTGGAATCTAGTCCTTATTATGCAGCCACTTGGTTGAAATTAAGTCTTCTGGATCCCAGTGTCTGGGCACTGGGATGACATCATAAGGGCGCTGGGATGACACCCTGACAACCGTCATCCCGCTACTTGTTAGCGGGATCTAGAGATACCGCGAATGAATCGCGGTATGACGTAGATTGCTGTCATTCCAGTGTCAGCTACTTGAATGACACCCTCTTGGTATTCGTGTAGTTGCAAGCAGTATAGCTATAAATCACTCACAATCGATATGCTTGAATTACTCTCAGTAAATAAATCAAGCATAATGTTAGGTATTCTACCATCAACTATGTGAACAACTCCAGCACATTCCTCCGCCATTTTAACGTATGCCATAAGCCTTTCAATAAATTTTTCCCCTTTAATTTTCCCACAATCAATCGATGCATTTAAATTTTTAACAGATATCTTCCTGCCACCAATTTTATCTATTTCTTCATCTGTGTCACTCAAGATTATCATTTTAGATGCAGAAACTGCGATTGCGATTGCGCTTGCAGTGCTATCGGCATCAATATGATATGTTTCCCCATCTTTTCCATGACCAATTGGTGCAATAACTGGTATAAAATCTGATTCTTCAATAAAAAATAATATATCAGGATTGATTTCAGTTGGTCTACCGATGAACCCCATGTCTAATATCTTTTCGATATTATTTGATCTATCTTCTCTAAGCGTAGCGGTTATTTTTTCGGCTTTAATTAAGTGACCATCTTTTCCACATAATCCAATAGCTGAACCACCAGCAGAATTTATATGCTGAACAATTTTTTTATTAACTGAGCCACACAGTGCCATTTCAATGATTTTCATAGTGTCTCTGTCTGTAAGTCTGATACCATTCACAAATTTACTGTCCATACCCAGCACTTTTAACACCGAGTTAATTTCATATTCTCCGTCATGAATTATTACCGGATTTATACCAAGCTGCTTCAACAAGACAACATTATGCACAAAAGTGTTAAATAGTGTTTCATCTAAGATTATTGTACCACCGCATTTAATGACAAAAGTCTCGCCTACAAAGCTAGGTATATTAGATAGCACTTCAAATAATATTTCTGCTTTTTGTTCAAATGATACCTCACCCTTTAAGAATTCACTACTCTTCATTTTTTTATCTTGTAAACTTGAAAAACTCATCTCTTACCTTGGTTATTTTATGCTTAACACGGATGCTCATTTGATGAATTGACACATTCTCATTATTAATCCATCTTTGAATATCTTCTATAACAGCACCTAAGCTTTTTTGACTTACTTTATCTATTTTTGTTAGCACAACGTTAAAGTTAATGTTATTATATATTAACCAATAAATGAAGTCTTTGTCTATTTCTTTTAATCCTACCTTGCTATCTATCAACACAAACACTCTTCTTAGATTTCTTCTTTGAATTAGATAATACTCAATTAAGTTTAAATATTGTATAATTTCCTCCTTACCTGCATGAGAATAACCATACCCTGGTAGGTCAACAAGCCTGAACTTATCATTGTACATAGAGTAAAAATTTATTTGTCTAGTGCATCCAGGTTTAGAGGAAACTCTGGCAGCTTTTTTGCTGTTTATCAGTAAGTTAATCAGACTGGATTTTCCTACATTTGATCTACCAGCAAACGCAATCTCTGGAGCCGACTCATTTGGTAATGATTTTATGTCCGAAGCTCCAAATATGAAATTGCAGTTTGATGTTATCTGTTTTGCCATTATATTCAACTAGAAGGTAGTAGGTATATTATAGTGTTATTGCTTGATATAAGAAATTTTTTATTTCAGTATATATTACTTAGCTAGATCTGTGCTATATGGATATGGAAAATAATTTACAAGACTTAAAGAAAAAATTTAATGATATAGAGAGGAATTTGGAAAATCCTACCAATTTAAGTCAAAAAGAATTCATTACCCTTTCAAAGGAATACTCTGAGCTCAGGCCAATAATCAAGATAATTGATGAATATAACACGCTGAAAGAGGAAATTTCAGACTTAGAAGAAATAATGAAAGATGAAAACAGCGAAGGTGATATAAAAGAGTTAGCAAAAGAAGAATTTTTCGAAAAGCACAAGGTATTATTACCAAAAATAAAAGCAAAATTAAAGTTAGCATTATTGCCCAAAGATGAAGATGACTCAAGAAATGCAATATTAGAAATTAGAGCAGGTACAGGCGGAGAAGAAGCAGCATTATTTGCAGCAATGTTATTTCGTATGTATCAAAAATATGCAGAAAGAAGAAATTGGAAGTTCGAGCCAATAAGCATTTCTAATACAGGTATAGGTGGCTATAAGGAAGCTTCTGCACTCATTAATGGAACAGAAGTTTTTGCAAGGTTGAAATTTGAATCAGGGGTGCACAGAGTACAGAGAGTGCCAGAAACTGAATCCTCAGGAAGGTTGCATACCTCTGCCGCTACTGTTGCGATATTACCTGAAGTAGAAGAAGTTGACTTTAAAATAGAAGAAAAAGACTTACGAATAGATGTTTATAGATCCAGTGGTCCTGGAGGGCAATCAGTGAATACAACTGACAGCGCAGTAAGGGTCACCCACTTGCCAACAGGGATAGTTGTGATACAGCAAGATGAAAAATCGCAGCACAAAAATAAAGCTAAAGCGCTCAAAGTATTGAGGGCAAGGCTATACGAAATTGAAAGACAAAAAAAAGAAATGGAAAGGTCAACAATGAGGAAAAGTCAGATTGGCTCTGGGGATCGTTCCGAGCGCATAAGAACATATAATTTTCCACAATCAAGAATAACAGACCACAGAATTAATCTAACTTCACATCGGCTAGAGCAGATCATAAAAGAAGGTGAACTAGATGAATTTATTGAGGCACTAATCTCACGTAATGAAGCAGAAAGATTGGCCGGGGAAAGTTAGCAGCCTATAATGGAATATCTTTATTAATTACATAGGATCTTTTAAACGCAATAGATAGACAGTAAAAACAAGTTCTAGTACTATCGCGGATAAAACAAGAACAGCTACACTAATTGTTTGACCATTGTAAATGTAGCTTGTTAAGCCGATAAAAATAGCCATGATAAAAGCTCTAATGAACGAGACTGCAGAAGAAGCTGTGCCTTTAATTTCAGGGAAAACATTTATTGATGCATTAAAAATCACTGGCTGGAAAATTGCACAACCGATAGAAAAAATAATCATAGACAGTGTTACTAAGTAGAAAGAGTGGGGTACAATTATACTGAATATTACAAGCAATAGAGACCCAATAGCACCCACGCTCGTACCAGAAATTACACACTTTATTGCTCCAAGTTTCTGCAAGATTTTGCCAGCAAATAGACTGATGAGTGAGAAGCACCCAACTATTGCACCTTGATGTAGTGCATAAATAGTGCTAGATAAACCAAAAGTCTTCATATACAGAAAAGGTCCACAAGTAATGAATGACATATACGCAGCAGAAAAGAGGCTTGACATCAAAGACAACGTAACAAACCTCGGATTAGATAGTAGTTTTCTGTAATCTTTCATCGTTTTTTTCAAACTGAAAATATCGCGGTTCTTTTTTGTTTCTGGTAACGCTAAAAGCAGCAAAACCCAAGAGATCAAACAAAGTATTGCAACAGTTGCATAATTACCACGCCATCCTACAATTTCATTGATGAAACTGCCTAACACTGGCGCAATTGCCATGACAACTGTAAGAACAGAATTCATGATTCCAATAAATTTCACCGCTTCGTCGCCTTTGTAGCTGTCTGCAACGATTGCAAACACAACTACAGATGTGCTAACACCAATGCCCTGAACAAAGCGAGAGATTAAAAGCCAAAAAATCGACGGTGCAAAAACACAACCAACAGCGCCGATTAATAACAAAGTGTTACCTATGATCATAATTCTCCTTCTGCCATAGCATTCAGACAATGGACCAAAAAACAACCCTCCTATGCAAAAGCCTAGGAAATTATAAGCAATAGTTAATTGAATTATGCCTTCCGGTACGTTAAAATAGTGCACCATATCAGGAAAACTAGGTACGGAAATGTCAATTTCAATGGACTTGGCAATGAGAGACAGGATTAACAGAAATGGTAGTAACATTTGAGATTTTTAATTAATGAATAAAAATATCACATTTAAAGCGTTGAAAGAAAACATTTTTTACTGTTATTAAAATGGTTAGAAACACCTCATGTGAAGGAATGGTGGATAAATTGGACACTAGGGTTAATTAAAGAAAAATATGACAACTATGTTAAAGCTCTTACTCTCTGTCCTAACTTTACTTATTTCCTCTTACTTTTTCAACAGTCCGTCTAAATTACTACAAGCAGTTTAATTGTTAGTAAATATGTCATTATTCAAAAATATGCAAGAAGCTTTACAGAAACTTAACATAATTTTATCATACAAATGTCATTCTTAAGTCCTATGTAAAAACAAATTTTGGCACTAATTTAATTAACTATGAGCTGGATAAATTGGAAAATAAATTTTGTTTACTTTTACAATACCTTAAGATCTAATATTACTTTATCAGTCAAAAGTATCACAATAGGCTAGTATGTTCTTTACTCTTTTCCTAAAAATATTACCTATTTATATTACGATATTTATTGGTTATTTAGCAGGAAAATGTCTTAAAATTGATAGAAACACTATATCTCAAATACTCTTTTATATAGCTAATCCAATAGTGATTTTATATGGAGTTTCTCATACAGAAGTTAATTTAAAAGTAATTTCTCTGCCGATTTTGATATGGTTTATAGGTAGCACTATGTCCTTATCAGTGTATTATCTTTCTTCTTTTTTATTTAAGGATAACACGAGAAACATATTAGCATTTAGCTCGGGTAGCACAAGTATGGGTTATTTTGGCCTGCCGATTGCCATGGCTTTATTTGATGAAGATTCAGTATCTGTATATGTTGTTTGTTATATAGGAATGGCGCTATTTGAAAACAGCTTAGGATTTTACATAGCTGCAAATGGTATTTATACCGCAAAAGAATGCATATTAAAGTTGTTCAAACTTCCTTCGCTTTATGCGATGGTTCTGGGCTTCTTTTTAAGTATATACGATATACAAATACCTACTTTTTTAACAGATGTTATGATGAACATTAGAAGTACATTTGTCACATTAGGAATGGTGCTACTTGGAGTGAGCATTGCGAATATTGCAAGCTTTAAAGTAGATTGGAAGCTTGCTTTGATCACTATTACAGCAAAGTACGTATTCTGGCCACTGTTTGTTTTAGGAATTGTCCTTTTAGACAAGCATGTTATAGGTATATACGATGAGAGCATATATAAAGCACTGATGTTGCTGGCTATTATTCCAGTTTCTGGGTCCAGTATAATACTTGCTAATATTTTGAATTATCAACCAGATAAAGCTACTCTGTTGCTTCTAATCAGTACTGCAGTGGGACTGTTTTATGTTCCACTAATAATATCATTATTTTTTACTAAACTTGTTCCTTTTTGATCAAAAAATTAAGCGCTTGCACAACCATTATTTGGGTAACAACACAAGACATTGATAAAACTTGAATTTATAGCTAAAGCAACTTCTACAATTTGGTAACCCGTAATCCCGCTACTAGTTAGCGCCGCGGCGGTAAATTGACCTTACCCAGAAAAAGTAGAGAGAAAGTTAAAACGTTTTTGGAGTAAAATAAAACGTTTTTTCAAAATATGACAAATAGAAGAGAATATACAGCAGAATTCAAATTAGAAGCTGTTAAGCTGGTTAAAGAAACAGGTCAAGCAAGTACAAAAATAGCAAAAGATCTAGGTATAGATGGCAGTATGTTAAGTAAGAAAATATGATGGAAAAATGTCTGGAGCATACGCATTTCCAGGCAAAGGCTCCTTATGACAAAGAAAGATTTGATCTAAAAAAAGAGCTAATAAGAGAAAGAGACATCTTAAAAAAAGCCCTGGGCAAAGAAAAAGAGTAAAGTATTCTTTTATATAGAAATTGCTATAAAACACAGGAACTATGTAGGGTTTTGTACTGGTGGTATGGGTTGCTAAGGAAAAAAGCAGTAAAGAATTAGCAAAAGAAGGGCTTCTAGCAGATATTCAAAAAATACATCAAGCATTCTAAATGCAGATATGGAGCCCCTAAAATTCACGCTGAATTAAAAGCTTTAGGCAAAAATTAAAACAGTACAAAGTGATATGCAAGCATCGAACAGACGAAATCTGTCAAATCAGAAAGAAACACACAAATTTAAGTTTTTAGTAGTTTTCAAGTATAGTTGTACAGGGAGCGCCTTTGCAGTTATGACCGACATTTTCAATGGTGCCTAAGTGCCCGTATGCAAGCATGGTTTTGGAAGGAACGGTCAAATCATTGATGGAGTCATTTAGACTACCTCGGTTAGGAGATTGTACTATCAACCGTTCCAAGCTGAAGCGTTTCCCTATTACAAATTATATGTAGGAGTTACCATGAAAAAAGCAAAAAGTAAATTAGAAATAGTGAATCCTAATGCAGCAGGAATAGACATTGGTTCAGCTGTACACTATGTGTGTGTACCTGAAGGAAGAGATGAACAACGCGTTCAGAAATTTGGCTGCTTTACTGAAGACCTTCATAACTTAGCACAGTGGTTGAAAAAGTGTAAAGTTACAACAGTAGCTATGGAATCAACAGGAGTATATTGGATTCCTTTATTTCAAATACTTAAGTCATACAAATTCGAGGTAAGATTGGTAAATGCACGGCATGTAAAGAATGTACCTGGTAGGAAGTCTGACGTTCAAGATTGCCAATGGCTCCAACAACTGCATAGCTACGGACTGCTTCATGGATCGTTTAGGCCAGATAATCAGATGTGTGTATTGCGCAGTTACGTGCGGCAACGCAAAAATCTCACTGAAAGTGCATCTACACATATTCTGCGTATGCAGAAGGCATTAATTCAAATGAATATACAATTACACAAGGTTATTAGTCATATTACTGGGATAACTGGTATGAAAATCATTGAAGCTATAATTGAAGGCGAAAGAGATTCTGAAAAATTGGCAGAATTCAGGGACGTGCGAATGAAAAATGATCAGTCTACTATTGCAAAAGCGTTAGCTGGTGACTATAGAGAGGAACACTTATTCACGCTAAAGCAAGAATTTGAACTATATAATATTTATCAAGAAAAAATAGCAGAATGTGATAGAAATATTGAAGCCTATTATAAAACGTTTGAAACAAAGTCTTGTGAAAGCAAACAGCTAAGTAAGCAAAAGAATAAAAATAGCAAAAGTAAGCCAAGCTTTGCTTTGTATGAGGAACTGCACCGAATAACTGGTATGGATTTCACTAAAATTCCTGGATTTGATGTATTAAGTATACAAACCATAATTTCAGAAGTTGGTATAAACCATAGTAAATGGCCAACAGAAAAGCACTTTTCATCGTGGTTGGGACTCAGTCCTGCTAATAAAGTTACAGGGGAAAAAGTGTTTAACACAAGAACACGTAAAGTCATTAACCGTGCTGCAAATGCTTTGCGAATAGCTGCTCATTCTGTAGGAAATAGTAAAAGTGCGTTGGGTGCATACTACAGAAGATTGAAAAAACGACTAGGAGCACCAAAAGCAATAACAGCTACTGCAAGAAAAATGGCATGCATATTTTATAGTATGCTCAAATACGGACAGGAATATGTAGAAAAAGGAATGGAATACTATGAAACACGCTATAAAGATAGAACTGTAAAAAATTTGATCAAAAAAGCGAGCGAATTTGGCTACATATTAGTTCAACAAGAAGAGTTAGTTGAGTGAGTTTCTTAGGAGTAAATTTCTCATTGTTCTTTCAATAATCATGCCTGATTGTTTCTTATTTTAATAAAATTTCAGTAAATAGCTTTTTTCAAAAATTATGCTTAACCCAATCAATATTTATTTATTACTGCCTTTTTAATACTATAATTAACTCAGTTGATTTTTATCAAAATGCTAAACTATGGAACAATTCGAGAACTTTTACATCACCACGCCAGTATATTACGTAAACGATAAGCCGCATATTGGTCATGCATACACTTCTCTCTTGTGTGACGTGGTGGCAAGGTTCATGAAACTAGCTGGGAAAAATGTCAAATTTACCACCGGTACAGATGAACATGGACAAAAAATAGAAAAAGCAGCTAAAGCAAAGGAAATGCAGCCAAAAGAATTTACAGATGAAGTGAGCGTTTCATTTAAAGAATTGGCTAAGTTCATGAATTTTGAGTATGACGATTTTATTCGCACTACGGAGGAACGTCACAAAAAAGCAGTTATAGCTTTATGGAATAGACTTGAAGAGAGAGGGCAAATATATTTGGATTCCTATTCGGGTTGGTATTCAGTTCGTGATGAAGCATTTTATGAGGAATCAGAGCTGATAGATGGCAAAGCACCAACAGGCGCAGAAGTTCAGTGGATAAAAGAAGAGAGCTACTTTTTTCGCTTGTCAAACTGGCAAGACAAATTACTGGAACTCTATAAAAATCAGCCAAGTTTTATCTTTCCTGAGAGCAGAAGAAATGAAGTGATATCGTTTGTAAGATCAGGGCTCATTGACCTCTCAATCTCTCGCACTAGTTTTAACTGGGGAATAAAAGTACCAGGTAATGACAAACACGTAATCTATGTCTGGATAGATGCATTAACCAATTATCTTACATCAATAGGTTTCCCTAGTACTGAAGGTGAGGAATATAAGAGGTTTTGGGCAGAACCAGAAACACAGATTCCAGTGTCAAGCACTGGAATGACACCAAACCAAGGGAAAACGCAGATTCCAGTGTCAAGCGCTGCAAACCTAGCTGACAACTCTTTCAACGTTCATGTAATCGGTAAAGACATATTGCGCTTTCATGCTGTATATTGGCCAGCGATTCTCCTTGCAGCAGACCTACCACTGCCAAAACAAATTGCAGTTCATGGTTGGTGGTTGAACGAGGGAGAGAAAATATCCAAGTCCCTTGGTAATGTCATAGATCCAATTGGCCTCGCTCAAGAGTTTGGTGTTGATCAGCTACGCTATTTTCTCCTCAGGGAAGCAAGCTTCGGCCAAGATGGCAACTTTAGTAAGAAAAATATGATCAGCCGGATAAATTCAGAACTGGCAAACAACATAGGCAATTTAGTGCAAAGAACAATTTCATTTTTACACAAGCAATGTTCTGGAATTGTACCAACAATCGATCAAAGCCTACTTAAAGGTGAAGAAAGTCTTCCAGGTTGCAAAGCTATACTCGATCAAGTGATGAATCACCTATCAAAGTATGAATTTAACCATATCATACTTCTAATCATCAACATCTCTTCTGAAGCAAATGCCTACATAGACAAAAGTGCACCCTGGACACTAAGCAAAACTGACAGAGAGCGCATGAATTTAGTAATTTACAAGTTACTGGAATATATCAGGATAATAGGCATTTTATTGCAGCCAATCGTTCCCAAGTCAGCAGAGATGATACTAAATCAACTGCAAATTCCGAAAGAACAACGAGATTTAAAATCTTTGTGCGACGCGTGCGTAAGTTCAGGCATAACATTGCCTAAACCTACGCCGGTTTTTTTTAGGGTTGATGCTAAAGAGGAGAAATAGTGTAAAAACTATTTCTCCTGGATGAGATTATCTTTAGTTAACGACGGTGCACACCGCTGTCTACATATTCAAGTTAGGTGCAAGTGCCTTAGTTATTTTAGCAAGATATGGTTTAGTAACATCAGCACCTATCACTACTACTTCAGTCATTGCCGACTTAGCCTTTCCTAGGCTCCATGCAAACCAGCCTTGACCATTTTCTTCTTTAGTTGGCTGACTTTCTGGGCTAGAAATCTCAGTACCTTTTTCATCACCAGATTCTGCATCATAAAATACATCCTGATCCTCAGAAAGACTCATTAAATAACTTTTAGCAGCATCAACATTTAAATGATCAGGTTGCTTAGGAACGTTATCAATATTTAAATAATCCAAACTATTAGCTCGTTGCTTTTGCTCACTGGAAAGAACCTCAAGATTTAAATAATCCAAACGAGTTAGTTCTTGCATGCTAGGTTTAGATCCATCTTCACGCTTAAACTGCTCTTCCGGACTAGAAACCTTAGTACCATAAATCCTACTGTACAAGCTGCTTCCAACGCTGTTAAGTGCTCCTCTTACAGATGCAATTGACGCATCATAAGTATTTTTCAAGCCACCTCCAATACCACTAAGTGTTCCTTTTGTAGACTCAGTTGATGGCACATAATTATCGTAAGCATATTTGCCAGAATACAAGACACCATTAACTGCTTCTTTTGCAAACCAAACAGCGCTATTAACTGTTCCTTTTGCAAGCTGAACAGTGCCATCAGCAATTGCCACTTTTAATTTGTCTTCTTCTATCTTTTTATTTTTTTCAGCTAGTTGAGTTTTTTGCTCAGAATTTTTCTGCTTTTGAGTGCGTACTTGATCTTTTAACTTAGAATTTTCTTCCTCTTGAGCTTCTACTTTATTTTTTAACTTAGAATTTTCTTCCTCTTTAGCTTTTACTTCCGCTTCTTTTTTAGCTAGTTGAGTTTTTTGCCCAGAAATTGTTTGCTCTTGAGCTTTCATTTTATTTTTTAACTCAGAATTTGTTTTGTTCTCACTAATTGCTTTATACGAAAGTGCAATAGTTACAACAGAAAACACAGCATAACCAATAATAAATGGCAAGCCAACACTTAATGCTGCAACTGGAGCTAAGAAACCAATATAAGGAGCTGCAGCAAACACTTCAGATGCTAATAAAGTTGCAGTAGCCAGAGCACCAGCTATAAGATAGGGTACATTGTTTTTATTCATCATCTCACGTATTATAAAATATAATACCATTATAAAAGGATTTTTAAGAAATTGTCAAGCTATCTTTACATAAAAAAATAATCAATGAACTTGGGAACAAGAAGATTGCTGCCAAGCTATGAACTATGCCTTTCCGTGTAATCTTTAAATGCACCTCTGTTAGAGTCAAAATATAGCTTCACACTGCCAATTGGTCCATTTCTCTGCTTTGCAATAATGAGCTCTGCAATGTTTCTAATTTTTTCCATTTTCTCTTGCCATTCCCGATGTTTATTGTTTCCTTCATTTGGCTGTTTTCTTAGTTCATAATACTCTTCTCTATAGAGAAACATTACTATATCTGCGTCTTGCTCTATGCTCCCTGAATCACGTAAATCAGAAAGTTGTGGTTTTTTATCATCCCTCTGCTCAACAGAACGAGAGAGCTGAGATAGTGCAACAATGGGAATATTTAGCTCCTTTGCAATTGCTTTCAAACCCTGCGTCACTTCCGAGATTTCTTGCACTCTATTTTCATTACTCCTTTTTGTTGTTCCTCTGATTAGCTGCAAATAATCAATGAATACCACTTCTACATTATATAATTGATACAGCAAGCGTATTCTGGTGCGAAGGGCACTAATTGATAGCGCAGGGGTGTCATCTATGATGAAAGGCAGTTCAGATAATTCTGTACTAGTATTGATAAATTCATGCAATTCAAAATCACTAATTCTCCCGGTTAATGCCTTATAATAACTAATTCCTGAATCTATAGTGATCAGCCTTGCAGTTAATTGCTCTGCTGACATTTCAAGCGAGAAAAACGCTACATAGTGTTGCTTATCTGCTCTTTTTTGCAACATCTTACAAGCATTAAGTGCGATGTTTAGCGCCAATGCTGTTTTACCCATAGAAGGCCTTGCAGCTAAAATTAATAAATCAGATTTTTGTAGACCACCAAGAAGCTGATTTAGATCTTGAAGTCCGGTTGTAACGCCTAGCGCTTCTGGATTATTTTTCAGTGTGCTGATCTTCTCAACTACATCTTTAATTGAACTTGCAAGTTTTATATATGTTTTCTCACCTTGTTTTTTTACTGCCAAATTGAACAATTTTGTCATTGCTTGTTCAATTTGCGCCTGTGCAGGATTTTCAATATCGTAGTTGTAGCTATCACCAACTATTTCTTGCCCGAGCTTGATTAAACATCTCCTTAAGTAAGTATCACGGATTATTCTAGTCAAACTATAAATATCAAGTGCAATACTTGCCTTCGCTGCAAGCTTTGCTAAGTACTCTACCCCGCCACACTCGGTAAACGCTTGGTCGTTCTCAAAAAACATTTTGAGGCTCAGTTCATTGGCAACTATACCGTGTTTCCTGGTTTTGGATATTTGCGTAAAGATACTCTGATGTAATGGATCATAGAAATTCTCTGCCGTAATTGTATCTTCAACCGCATCACAGATTCTATTATCACGAATCATTGCACCAATAAGCATCTGTTCAGCTTCTAGATTATGCGGTAATTTACATATTTCCTTGTCTACACTTCTTGAACCCAAGAGACTAGCTAATTCATTCATTTTAAGTTTTGAGAGTAACTGTTGATTATTGTAGAATATTTAGTCCTCATTTGAAAGATGTAAAGGCAAAAAAATTTGACTAATTCCGTGTTGCCTATAGCATTAAAACTTAATGCCCCTGTGGTGGAATGGTAGACACGGCAGACTCAAAATCTGTTGCTTGCAAAAGCATGCTGGTTCAAGTCCGGCCAGGGGCACGTTAAATATTGGAAAGTGTATATATGTTACATAAATTTTTTGATCGTTTATTTTCTATTTTTTCTTCTATAAATGTTATTCAAAAGGTAAAGAAAGATGAAAATGGAATATGTTATGTAACTGGCCTCAGGCGCTATATATCAGTATTGCTTGATTTAATTATTATCGCTTTGTTCTTGCAGTTTTGCAGCCAAGCCTTTAATCAGCTCTTTACAAACTCAGAGGATAGCAAAATATTAAGTCAAATTGATGCAAAATCCCCAATGCAAGCACCACTGTCTGCGGAAGAAAAGACAACGCAGAGTAGACTTATAAAATTACTAATCCTAAATCAAATAGTCCAGTTTATTATGCTCTTTTGCTATGTAATATATATGTGGGTAAAGTTTGCTACTACACCTGGAAAACTATTATTTGGGCTTAGAGTTGTGGATGCACAAACTTTCGAAAAGATGACCCTAAAACAAGCAACAAAGAGATTTTTTTCCTTTATATTGTCAGTTGCACCATTGTTCTTGGGCTTTTTATGGTCAAATTTCAACAAACGCTGTCAAACTTGGCACGATAAGATCGCAGGCACAGTGGTTATCACGAGTAAAAGCCTTAGAAGGCAGAGCTAAAAACTACTTGACACCCTTCGCCAGCCCCTTTATCATGATACTGAAGGTATTCATTTATCTTCAATCTGTGCAGATTAAACGACAACAGTATTACGTATTAGCGTCTTATTTTTAATTTTTTGCACTATGTGCATGCACTGGGATGACACCTCTGGGCACTGCCGTCGTAAAGGAACCAGTGTCAGCTACTCGGATGACAAAGGAGGACAGTGTCTCAGCTACTTTCATGACACCATTTGCTGTCTTTAAAAATGAATGTTCTTACAATTGTGCGTCATGCGCTTTATTAAATATTTTACTTAAAAATCTAATTTCTTATTATACAAGAGATAAGCAATTCATTGATGATGAAAAATTACAAAAAGGGGCATAGAAAGCGCCTAAGAGAGAAAATTATTTTAGATAATGGACAATCATTACTTGATTATGAAGTTTTAGAGCACATTTTATATTCAGCATATAGTAGAATTGATGTAAAACCGGTGGCAAAGAGTTTGATAGAAAGTTTTGGCAGCTTAAATAAAGTTTTTAATGCTGACCTGGAAGCGCTGCAAAACGTTGATGATGTCAGCAATGCAGCGATATCTGCCATCTTTTGTGTAAAACAAGCCTTTGTTCGTTCTGCAAGAGAAGAAATAAAAAACCTGCCTGTAATCGATAACTGGGAAAAATTGCTTGATTATTTAAGAATAAGTATAGGAAGCCTCAATAAGGAAAATTTTCGTGTCATCTATATGAATAAAAAGTATCGTCTAATAGCGGAAGACCTGCAAAATATTGGTACAGTAGATCAAACTCCTCTTTATGTCAGAGAGATCATCAAGCGCGCACTTTTGATTGGTTCAACATCCATTGTAATATCTCACAATCATCCAAGCGGAGATACACAACCTTCAAATAGCGATATATCTCTCACTAGACAACTAGCAGAAGCTTGCCAAAGTATAGGAATAGAATTAATAGACCACATTATTATTACATTCAGTAGCTATTTTAGTTTCAAGGAAAATAGGTTGTTGTGAAAGCCTTTATAGCTACAGTAACTTAGATTTACCGACAATCGTCATTCCGCTACGTGTTAGCGGCTAAGAGATACCGTGACGGGATGACGTAGGGGTTGCCGAGAACTTGTCATTCCAGTGCTTGACACTGGAATCCAGTTTTCTTTACAAATTCACCAAAAGTGCTTCATTCTATAACGCAAAACCCATACTCACCAAACTCAATGCATTACTTGCAATTAAGTTTCCTGGATCCCAGTGTCTGGGCACTGCCGTCATAAAGGAACAAGTGTCAGCTACTTTCATGACACCCTTCTGGTAGGCCCAAATCGCAATGTTCGTACAGTTGTGGAATGAATCGCGGGATGACGGTTCGCGGTGGTATGACGTAGTAGCTATTTCTCCTAAGAAACTCACTCAACTAACTCTTCTTGTTGAACTAATATGTAGCCAAATTCGCTCGCTTTTTTGATCAAATTTTTTACAGTTCTATCTTTATAGCGTGTTTCATAGTATTCCATTCCTTTTTCTACATATTCCTGTCCGTATTTGAGCATACTATAAAATATGCATGCCATTTTTCTTGCAGTAGCTGTTATTGCTTTTGGTGCTCCTAGTCGTTTTTTCAATCTTCTGTAGTATGCACCCAACGCACTTTTACTATTTCCTACAGAATGAGCAGCTATTCGCAAAGCATTTGCAGCACGGTTAATGACTTTACGTGTTCTTGTGTTAAACACTTTTTCCCCTGTAACTTTATTAGCAGGACTGAGTCCCAACCACGATGAAAAGTGCTTTTCTGTTGGCCATTTACTATGGTTTATACCAACTTCTGAAATTATGGTTTGTATACTTAATACATCAAATCCAGGAATTTTAGTGAAATCCATACCAGTTATTCGGTGCAGTTCCTCATACAAAGCAAAGCTTGGCTTACTTTTGCTATTTTTATTCTTTTGCTTACTTAGCTGTTTGCTTTCACAAGACTTTGTTTCAAACGTTTTATAATAGGCTTCAATATTTCTATCACATTCTGCTATTTTTTCTTGATAAATATTATATAGTTCAAATTCTTGCTTTAGCGTGAATAAGTGTTCCTCTCTATAGTCACCAGCTAACGCTTTTGCAATAGTAGACTGATCATTTTTCATTCGCACGTCCCTGAATTCTGCCAATTTTTCAGAATCTCTTTCGCCTTCAATTATAGCTTCAATGATTTTCATACCAGTTATCCCAGTAATATGACTAATAACCTTGTGTAATTGTATATTCATTTGAATTAATGCCTTCTGCATACGCAGAATATGTGTAGATGCACTTTCAGTGAGATTTTTGCGTTGCCGCACGTAACTGCGCAATACACACATCTGATTATCTGGCCTAAACGATCCATGAAGCAGTCCGTAGCTATGCAGTTGTTGGAGCCATTGGCAATCTTGAACGTCAGACTTCCTACCAGGTACATTCTTTACATGCCGTGCATTTACCAATCTTACCTCGAATTTGTATGACTTAAGTATTTGAAATAAAGGAATCCAATATACTCCTGTTGATTCCATAGCTACTGTTGTAACTTTACACTTTTTCAACCACTGTGCTAAGTTATGAAGGTCTTCAGTAAAGCAGCCAAATTTCTGAACGCGTTGTTCATCTCTTCCTTCAGGTACACACACATAGTGTACAGCTGAACCAATGTCTATTCCTGCTGCATTAGGATTCACTATTTCTAATTTACTTTTTGCTTTTTTCATGGTAACTCCTACATATAATTTGTAATAGGGAAACGCTTCAGCTTGGAACGGTTGATAGTACAATCTCCTAACCGAGGTAGTCTAAATGACTCCATCAATGATTTGACCGTTCCTTCCAAAACCATGCTTGCATACGGGCACTTAGGCACCATTGAAAATGTCGGTCATAACTGCAAAGGCGCTCCCTGTACAACTATACTTGAAAACTACTAAAAACTTAAATTTGTGTGTTTCTTTCTGATTTGACAGATTTCGTCTGTTCGATGCTTGCATAAAATTGCCTCCAAGACTATAAATAAACTGAGAGTTTAGACTAACCTTGTAATACGGGATATAATTCCAAAAGATACTGTTCAGTCTTTAACTCTATGGGAGGGAAGCAAAATCTGGCTTAATGGCATTAGTGTCGCATCAGCTTCACCCTCCCTGTGAGGTATTTTAGCTCTAATGCCTCACATCATAAAAATACAAGTGTCCCTATGATGTCATCCCAGTGCCCTGACTACTTGGATCTAGCAAGCTTTGCTTGCAAATAAGTCTAATACGCGTCGCGTTTTATGCCAAAACACAATTGGAGTTACATGCAAAATAGATCCCAGTGTCAGCTACTCGGATGACAAAAAAAGGAGCACTGGGATGACACCATTTGTTGTATTTAACAAAGTTCGTACTTAGCTTCATGTTAGCTATAAACATTAAGAAATTTACCAAGCGAAAAAAAAGGCAAAAGAAGCCCCAGCTAATATCTATTTTAGAACATTGGCGTTTTTTAAGTCTTAAACACTGCAATTTAGCTGCTTTTAAATGCAACTCACCTTAGTTTAAATGTTTAAGAAATTTACTAAGCAGAAAAAAAGGCAAAAGAAACCCCGTGTTAGCTAGTTGTCACTACCTAATCCTGCAAATTGGCGTACTATACTGTCTTAAACGACTTATAAGCGCGTTTCAGCTTGTGTAGGTAAAAACCTAGAAATATCGTGAAGACATAAGGTGCACATAGTGCAAAAAATTAAAAATAAGACGCCAATTACGTTGTTTTCTTGCTGTTTAATCTGCACAAATGAAGATAACTGAATACCTTCAGTTTCATGATAAGGGGGCTGGCGGAGTTTGTCAAGTAAGTTTTTTCGTTTCTAACGGTTGTTGCCAAAAACTATGCAAGAAGTCTATTGACAGGTGATTAAATTATGATGTAGCCTATCGCCGTATATCCGGGGGTGGGTTGTTGTGAGGCTTTTTCACTTTTTATTCTTGTTAATGTGTTTTTCTCTGTATTACTATGCGGGTTTTATATTTTCGCCCTGCCCAAAAGCTACGGTTTGCTTTTCACCTGGAGAAGATTGTGCTGTACCGATAATCAACGTAATAGATCAGTCTAAAAAATCTATCTTAGTTCAAGAATATACATTTACTCTTGGAACAGTTGCAAAATCTTTGATTAATGCTAAAGAACCCGGTGTTGATGTTAAAGTCATCTTAGATAAATCGCAACTCTACTCAAAATATAGTGTTATAAATGAATTATTTTCAGGTGGAGTACCAATTTGGATCGATGATAAGCCAAAGATTGCTCATAATAAGATAATGATTGTTGACAATCAAAAAGTCATCACAGGGTCATTTAACCTTAGTAAGACAGCTAAAAAAGGAAATGCTGAAAATTTATTAATTATTACAGATTATCCTGAATTGATTCAGCAGTATGTGAAAAACTAGGAGGCACGAATGTCACAATCTTACAAATACGCTCCCAACTAATCGAGAGCGCTTGCTCAAAATCAGTTTTAAAAACAGCAAGGGAGAGCTTTTTTGATTGATTGGCATAATGATTATGATATAATGAACTAAAAATTTAAGGAATAAAGTAATGGATTATATAAATGATGCTGCCGGTAGCTACACTGCTATTCATGATTTTTTTCAAAACAACGGTGTTGGAGATTACAAAGTTCAATGCAATTATGGTGGGGTGCCGTATGCTACTGATGAGTACGTGCATTCTGGCGATAAATTTTGGAGTAATAATTTCATAGACTCACATTTTGGCAGGGAAATAAAAATGTATCCTCAAAGTGAACTTTTAGCTAAAGAATATGCTGGAAATACGTTGCCAGTTTCAATATCACTAGATAAGGATTTAATAAAAATGAAGGAATGTCAGAAAAAAACGAAATTTGTGGAACTAGAAAGAGAGTCAGGTGATTTAGTGCATGATAAGCAAAAGTATGTAAAGTGTTACACAACAAAGCTATCATATGATGATGTACATATTTACAATAACGATAAAGTTTCAACATTTAGCATAAAATACGACGTGCCAAATGATCCGAAATACAGTTTAAATATAACATTTACAAAGGTTAATGATAATAAACCAGGATTTTGGCAGAAATTTAAAAATATGTTTTAACGTGACCATTCACTGGTTTTTACTCAATCAACCAACAACAGTTAATATCAAATTTTTATAATTAAAAAATATGCTATTTTTTAAAACTTTCATTCTCCTTGACTCTGTCAACTTCACAAAACAACTCTTGGACCAAATGTATCTGGCATAACACCTTTTGGTAACTTGCTACTTCTTTTTTTCCGCATCTCCGACAACAGCCATTGATATTCCACTACATAAGGCTTGATTTTTGGTAGATCAACTTTTTTATGAATAATACTATGCTTCTCCTTAAATTGACCATTTACCCTAAACGCTATTAGCTTCCTTAAAATTTACATTAATGCCTATTTTGCCTAAACTGAAGCGTCTTTTCCAATTTTTTCTAGCATCAACTCAGCAGCTTTTTGTTCAGCAATCTTTTTACTAGAAGCGCATGCAGAAACTTTACCATAATCTTCTATGCAAACTGATATAGTAAATTCAGGATTGTGCGCTGGTCCAGTTTGTTTTACAAGCTCATACTCTGGTAAAGGCAATTTGTTTTTCTGAGTCCACTCTTGCAGTGAGGTTTTAGGATCTTGAGGGGGGTCAAGCATGCCTTTAGCTAGCTTTTCCCAATATTGGATAATAAATTTTTCAACATTTTCAAGCCCGCCATCAATATAAATTGCACCTATTAGTGCTTCAAGCGAGTTTTCTAAATTTTTTAAGTTACATCTCCCTCCATTGCAGCGTTCACTATTATTCATGATGATAAAGCTGCCTAATTTTATTTCTTTAGCAACATTAGCAATGGTGTTGCCACAAACTAAATCCGTCTTTCTTTTTGCCAATGCTCCTTCTTTTTCTTCAGGAAATAGTTTAAACAGTGTGGCAGATACAACCATATTCAAAACACTATCGCCCAAAAACTCTAGTCTTTCGTAGCTTACAATCTGGTTTTTGCTATTCCTTTTATTTACGCTTGGGTGAGTTAGTGCCTCTTCTAATATTGCATAATTTGTAAATTTATAATCAATGATCTTAGATATTGCATCATTCAAACTCTTCATACCAATTATTTAAAAGAAAAGCACTTTCTACCACCTTTATACCAGAGAATTAGTTTTATTTTATTAAAATAATACCACCAACTTCCAAAATTAATGTATACAACCCACCACCTCACTAATGTTACTAAATCCATCTCTCCTTATTAGTTCTGCAAGTTCTAGATTAATTTTGTTTACAACTTGAGGTCCGTGGTATATGAGAGCAGTGTACAACTGCACCAAAGAAGCTCCTGCCTTTATTTTTTTATATGCATCAGCACCACTTGAGATTCCTCCGCACCCTATCAATAATATTTTGCCCTTAGTAAATTTGTACATATCGCCCAATAACTCGGTTGAAAGTTTAAACAGCGGTTTGCCACTCAACCCACCACTCTCATTATGGTGAGAATGCAGATTATCTCTACTTACCGTAGTGTTGCTTACTGTTAATCCGTCAATCTTATATTCCAACGCAAGCTCAGCGATATTTTCTTTCGTTTGCTGATCTACATCTGGTGAGATTTTTAATATTATTGGTATGGATTTAGAATTATCAATTGATTTTCGGGTTAGAGTTACGGATTTCAACAATTCCGATAATTCTTGCTTATTGTGCAGATTGCGTAAATTAGGCGTGTTTGGGGATGAGATGTTCAGCACTATATAATTGCTCTTTCCATATACTATCTTTATTAAGTCAACATAATCGCTGATTTGGTCCTTTGATGTACTGTTTTTTCCTATGTTGATGCCAAAAATGCAGTCATCAAGCTTGGTTTCACCTATTTGTTTAAGAAAATAGTCTATTCCTTTATTGTTAAATCCCAATCTGTTAATTACCCCTTGATCTTTAATTAACCGAAAAATTCTTGGCTTTTTGTTTCCATATTGTGGATTACGAGTTACAGTACCAGTTTCAATAAACCCAAAACCAAATGAGAGCATAGGCCTTATAACTTCTGCATTCTTGTCAAAACCTGCAGCCAGACCTATGGGGCTTCTGAGCTTATTACCAAAAAAATTCACACTCAAAGATTCTGGTAGCTCTATAGGATTCTTATAAGGCATTTTCTTTAATGCCATAATTGCCAAAGAGTGAGCAACTTCGGGCGGTAGTAAAAATAGTAAATTACGTTTGTAAAACACTTTGCTTATTTTTAGTTTATTTTTTACCATGAAACGCTATAAGAGTATAACCATAACTTGAAAAGAAATTGATTTTACTATGGACAAGCTTTCTCTATAGGTTACACACTTAAAGCTACTGTTAACTTTTACTAGATATAGAGAATGAAAGAGGCCGGGACCGGAATTGAACCGGTATAAAAGGATTTGCAGTCCTCCGCATAAGCCATTCTGCCACCCAGCCGTTTTTTATGTGTAGATATCCATTATATCTTTTAGCATAGATAAAGCCTCCTCCCTTTTGCGTTGAAAAGTGTTACGTCCAATGATTGAACCATTACCGCCACCCTGCTTAATTTCTTTCGCTTCATTGTATATGTTATCTACTTCCTTCGATTCACCACCAGAAAAAACTACTATTCTTTTCCCTGCAAAACAAGACCTTTTAACATATTCAATTCTTTTAGATAATGATTCAATATTTTCTGTTTCTATTTTCTCCCTTTCCAAATATTTAGTTGGAAGTTTTACTTTTATTATATTAGCGCCAAGCAAAGCTGCTATGTGTGCAGCATAGGCAATAACATCAACTGCTGTTTCACCTTCTTTGGAAATCCCTTCACCGCGTGGATAAGACCATAGCACTACTGCAAGCCCGTAAGATTTGGCTTCAGCTATGATTCCACGGGCTTCCTCCATCATATCGAAACACTTAGCAGAACCAGGATATATAGTAAATCCGACAGCTAAGCAGCCCAAACGCAGCGCATCTTTCACAGAAGAGGTTATTGCCTGATCAGAGGTTAGATCCTTTGAATGTAAAGAGTTGGAACTATTAAGTTTCAAAATAAGTGGGAGCATTCCAGCATAAGTTGCAGCACCAGCTTCAATCATACCAAGTGGAGCAGCATATGCACTTACTCCCGAATCAACCGCAAGCTGAAAATGATAATGTGGGTCATAAGCATCAGGGTTAACTTCAAAACTTTTAATTGGACCATGCTCAAATCCTTGATCTACTGGCAGAATCACTAACTTGCCAGTGCCGCCAAGCTTTCCATGCATGAGAATACGAGTAAGATTTGCTTTTACCCCAGGGTTTTCACTTTCGTAGTAGCTTAGGACTTGTTTTACTTTATCACTTATCACTATAATTCAAATTGAATTTAAGTTATAGATTGTAACAAAGATGAAGTTCAATACAAGGATTTTAAACTATATCAAAAGCAATTTTATTTTCTACTTTATTCATATAGATTCTTAATTTCTTTCCTTTTATTAATTTACGATTCAGTATTTCTTCCGCTAAGTAACTTTTTATCTCTTTTTCAATAAGTCTCTCTATCGGACGTGCTCCCATTTCCTTACTATAACCTGTTTGTGCAAGATAAGATTTCACTTCATCTTCTACCAAGCAGTTTATGCCTTTTTGCGTCAGCTGCTTTTTCAGTTCCTGAATAAATTTATCTACAATATGCAGAATTATATCCGCATTTAAGTCAGAAAAAGAAATAATCGCATCAAGACGATTACGAAATTCAGGGCTAAAAACCTGTTCTATCGCTTTTTCACTATCACCAGTGTTAAATTTTTTATGCCCAAAGCCAACAAAACTTTTGCTGCGTTCAGCTGCTCCTGCATTAGTTGTCATAATTAAGATTATATTGGAAAAGTTAACTTTACGTCCGTAAGTGTCTGTAACGCAACCATAATCCATAATTTGTAGCAATATATTATAGATATCGCTATGAGCCTTTTCAATTTCATCAAGCAGCACAACACTATATTGATTATTAGATACAGACTCTGTGAGTAATCCACCCTGATCATAACCTACATATCCAGGAGGAGAACCAATCATCCTTGATATCGTATGAGACTCAATATATTCGGACATATCAAAGCGTATAAGATTCATGCCCATGCTTTCTGCTAATTGTTTTGCTAGCTCGGTTTTACCAACACCGGTTGGCCCTGCAAAAAGATAATTTGCTAAAGGCTTATTGTAATTTCTCAACCCAGATTTAGCAATTTTAATAGAATTAACAAGAGATTCTATTGCCTGCTCTTGGCCAAAAATCACCTTCTCTAGATTAGCTTTTAAAGACTTTACTTTCTGCAAATCATCAGATTCAGATCCGCAAGGCACATTTGTAATTCTAGTAATGGTATTCTTAATATCTCTACTATTTACAATTTTACCCCTGTTTCTTAGCAATTTACAATATGCCCCTGCCTCATCAATAACATCAACCGCTTTATCAGGTAATATTCGCCCAGTAATATACTTATGCGAAAGTTCAGCCGCAGACCTAATGGCATTCTTTGTATAATATACTCCATGATACCCTTCATAGTAGTGCTTTATACCATCTAGTATCTTTATCGTTTCATTAACAGAAGATTCTTTAACATTAATTTTTTGAAACCTTCTCGCTAGTGCTTTATCTTTTTCAAAACTAGTGCTGTATTCTCTATATGTAGTTGCACCTATACAACGCAGTGTACCTCTTGCAAGTGCAGGTTTGAGCAGATTACCGGCATCAAGAAAGCTACCACTTGTAGAACCTGCTCCAATGATAGTGTGTATTTCGTCAATAAAAAGGATAGCACCTGGTTTTGCCTCAATCGCTTTTATTATAGATTTTATTCTCTCTTCAAAATCACCTCTATAGCGTGTCCCTGCAAGGAGTGACCCTAAATCCAAAGCATAAATTATACTGGACCTGAGCGCACTTGGAACACTGTTTTCAATGATTTTGAGTACCAAACCCTCAACTATTGTGGTTTTGCCAACACCTGGATCTCCAACATATAAAGGGTTGTTTTTTCTACGCCTCAATAATATTTCTATAGTGCGATTTAATTCATAATCACGACCAATAACATAATCTATTTTTTTGCTTCTTGCATAGTCATTTAAATTTTTACAATAACTTTGTAGAATTTCCTCATCTTTTAGTAGCTCACCTTTATTTACTGTAGTAGGAGCATCATTATTTTTATCAAGTTTTACTTTATGATTAGTGGTGTATTCATCTATATCGTTAGAGTATTTCATGTTAGATATGTGGTAAATCAAATTGGAATCTTTCGCACTTTGTTTCTGCAATAGATCTTCAACGTATAAATCTTGCCCAGACAAAATTTCTACTAGAACACTTGCTCCATTTATTTCTTTTTTCCCCAAGCTATGAGCCCGTATTATTGCTCTGTGTATTATGCATTGAAACATTGAGCTAGGTTTAACTCCACTGATAATCAATTCAGAACTGCTTTGTAAAAACCCTTTTATATTATTATTATAATCATTAGCCTTAATATTGCATCTTGATAGAATGTTATCCATACTGATGATTTCATCGGCTCTGATATTACATCTTGATAAAACGTAATTTACATCCACGTCTTTAGTTAACGCCAGCAATAAATGTTCTACTTTCGCATATTTAAGATTAAAATTAGAAGCAATGAATAGTGCTCTATTCAAACTTGCCTCTAAGTTTTTGGAAATCATCTCCTATTCTCTTTAAAAGTGGGAACTCATATATAATGAATAGCACACAATTATTAAAAAAATTGAAATCCAGCAGTTCGCTGTAGCCAATTTGAATCCCACTCTGGATCTACGTCATAGCACCGCAATATCTCAGCATAGATTCCGCTAATGAGTAGCGGAATGACGAGTTTTACGCTTATCAAATTGTAGGTAAATCCTATTTAATACGCTTTTTCTAGTACTCTGCTTTTCTTCTTAAATGCATTGATCTTTTTTCTACCGTATTTAGTCTTTAACGTACTTGGCCTTTTAAAGACCTTTTTGCTGTTACGTTTTTTAAATTGCACACTACAATCAAAATTTAGCTCTCCTTCTTTGTCTGCCAGTGCAGGCAGTCTTCTCTTATCTTGAGGTGTAACAAAAGATAGCGCATACCCTTCAGCTCCAGCGCGTGCAGTTCTACCTATACGATGAATATAGTCAGCTTGCGATTGTGGTGCATCATAATTGATAACATGTTGAATGTGGGGAATATCAAGGCCGCGAGAAGCAACATCTGTTGCAACCATGATTTGATTACGGCCACGACGAAAAGAATTAATGACCCTTTCGCGCTTGTGCTGCCTTAAATCACCATGAATTGCTAAAGCGCTATAGTCATCTTTGTGCAATCTGTTAGCTAGCTGATCCGCTCCTCGCTTTGTTTTGACAAAGATAATGATTGATCCTTCGCGCTGACATAGTTGTGTAACAAGCTTTTCATATTTTTCTGATTCTGATGCATAAACAATTTCTTGCTTAATTTTTACAGAAGTTGTAACCTCACAATCAACAGAAATACGTTCTGGTCGATTAAGGTACTTCTCAGCAAGTTTTACTATATCTCCAGGAAGAGTTGCAGAAAACATAAGAGTTTGCCTTATTTTAGGCAAATGCTTCATAATTTCTTCAATCTGAACTCCAAAGCCCATATCAAACATACGATCCGTTTCATCAAGCACAAGAACGCTAACATTGCGAGTAATCAAAGTTTTACGCTCAATATGGTCTATAATACGACCAGGAGTACCTATTACAATTTGTGGTTTTTTCTGAAGCTGATTTAGCTGCCTAAAAATAGGCTCACCACCAATCAACAAAGCGACCCTTAGTGCAGAATTTTGAGATAAGAGTTTTCTTATCTCATTTGTTACCTGATGCGCAAGCTCTCTGGTTGGCACGATGACTAAAGCTGAACCAGTGTTAGGCTCATTCAGCAACTTAGCAACCAACGGAATAGCAAATGCTAAAGTTTTTCCAGTCCCCGTTTGAGCAGATCCGAGAATATCTTTACCTTGTAGCGCTAAGGGAATCGCTTGTATTTGAATCGGAGTTGGGACGAAAAGATTATTTTTATCTAGAGCTTGTCTAAGCGAAGCTGGGAGACCCATCTCATGAAAATTATTCACAATACGTTAATCCTGTTAAAAGACTTCATAATAGATTAATCTTCCAATCTTAAATTTATTGCAGATTTTTTATCTTCTCCGTTTCTACCGCGCTCCTCTTTAACCTCATAACTCACCCTTTCTCCTTTTATTCCCTTCTCTTTATTCTCTCCTTTAAGTGCCTCAGGTCTTATTCCCGAACGTTCCAATGTGCTAATATGTACAAAAACGTCACCCCCTTTACCTTCTGGCTTGATGAAACCATAGCCTTTTTCGGCATTAAACCATTTTACATTACCAAATTCCATTTAAACAACTCCTAAATTATTAACTAACATTACTAATGTGATGAAAAACTTTGAAATTACGATTGAGAATGCTTTAAGCTTAGCTATTGAAACTAAACCTTTATACTCCATAGTCTATTCTTAACATTACATGACAATAATACACAATTGTTGTACTTGATGCAAATAAATTTTTTAATCGTTAAGCGAACCTGCAACCGTCATTTCGCTAACTTTAATCGTTGGTGAATTAAATTGCCCACAAAAAGTTAGATCATCTGCAACGACTAAATTGCTAAACATATCCTTCAAATTGCTAGCAATGGTAATCTCATGTATTGGATACGTTATTTTTCCATTTTCTATAAAAAATCCGGAAGCGCCTTGGCTGTAATCGCCATTGATTAAATTGACACCAAAACCAAATAAATCAGTTACATATATTCCCTCTTTCACTTCCTGAATTAATTCTTCAAACGATACATCACCATTCTCAATGTAGAGGTTACTAGCTGCAGGAATAACTGCAGCATTACTTGCACGAGTTGCACTTCCGGTTGTTTCTGAGTCTAATTTTCTAGCGGAGTATAAGTCTAAAATCCAATTTTGTAATATTCCGTTTTTTACAAATATATTTTTCTTGCTAGTTATCCCTTCTCCATCAAATGGTCTCGATGCTATGCCTCTTGGCAACAATGGATCATCGATAATATTAATTCTATCGTTGAAAATCTGAGCGTTTAAACTACCCCTCAAGAAAGAACTGTTGCTTATAATACTGCTCCCATTTATAGCAGAAGCAAAACTTTTTACTAGCCCTTTTGCTGCTCTTTTTTCAAAAATAACTGGAAATTTACCAGTTTTCATTGTACGTGAATTCAATTGATCAACTGCTCTTTTTGCTGCTTCTTTTCCCATTAACTCTGGCAACTTTAAATCACTAAAATTACATGCTATATCATAATCGTAACCAACCTTCATTTCACTTTCTCTTCCAGCAACAACAGAGACCTGATTAGCAAAGGTTGATTTACTAAACGAGCCAATAAAACCAGAAACAGTCGATAATACTGTATTCACTAAAGCGTATGAAGAAGAGGCTCCTTCAGAATTAGTGATACTCTTATGTGCAAGGGCTGAATTTTCTGCAGCTTCAGCAATTTCTTTTAGGTTATCAACGGTTACAACATTATTATCTGAGATACTTAAATCTGCAGAAGAGATATAATTACTACCATTTACAGCAAAATTAATGCAAGGATCTTCTGGCGCATTCTTTGCCATTTCTACCACTTGGCTTACTGTATCACTCAGATTATTCAAATCGTTTGTAGAAATATACGCAGCTTTGTTTTTACCTGCTATAGCTCTGATTCCTACAGTGCAATTTTTAGATTGTGATATTTGCTCAATTTTTGATAGACGCTGAGAAACTGAAGTCTTATTAGTTTCATATATTGTAACTTCCGCATCTTGATTTTGCTTTTTTATTAGTTTAGTAATATCTGCTGCAATATTTAATATATTCATTTTCTATTCCTTAGATTTCTATAAAGATTCTGCACCACCTATAACTTCAATTAAATCAGTCGTAATCGCTGCTTGACGAGAACGATTATAAAGCAATGCTAATTTGTTCAGTATCTCTTTAGTGTTTCTGTTTGCTGATTCCATAGCAACCATTCTAGCACTATTCTCACTCGTTGCACTTTCAAGTAAAGCAGAGTAAAGAGCAATTACAACGTAATCTTGAACTAAAGATTTTAAAATAAATTCAATATTTTGTGGTTCATACTCATAGCCGTAATCTGTTGTTGGACCAGCCAGAGAGCTATCAATCAAGGATGAGTCTTTACTCCATGGTTTTATTGTTTCCAACATTGGTTTTTGCGTGAAGGTATTATAGAATTTACTATAAAAAACTTTAACTTTATCGTATTTACTTAAATCTATACCATCAACCAAAGCTTCTACGTGCTTTAACGTGATTCCCTTACTATTTTCAATTTTTAAGATACTTTTAGAGTCAAATCTATTTTTACCTACATCAAAAGCTTTTTTACCAAGAAATACAATATCTACTTTTTTGCCATTTGCGATTGACTTATTTACACGCTCTTGACTAAATTTGACAATAGAAGAGTTAAAGTTGCCGCACAAGCCACGATCAGACGCAATAATGAATACTAGGTAAGAACCGTCGTTACTGACATTTAGAATTTTTGCCAGTAATTCTTGATCAACTGATAGCATTAATGAAAAAATAATGTTATGCAGCTTAGATACATATAATTTTGAATTTAATAACTTCTTTTGGCTTTGTAACAACTTTGCTGCAGAAACCATTTGCATTATTTTCGTGGTTTTCTGTACAGACCTAATATTCTTAATTCTTAAGGATAATTCCTTTAAGCTCTTCATTTTGTATACAACCCTGATTTATTAAAATATATAACTGTTAGTGTCTAAAAGCAAGTTTTTTTGACATTAAAACCAAGTCTAGCTAAGAAACTTGCAGGTTTATTGTTTGGAGATAAGGATTATATTAAGAAAGTGCTCTAACTTCAGCAATATCAATGTGAAAGTAGCCTAATGGTAATTTCTACACTTTGTGGAATTTTATAATATATAATAAACACAATTAAAACTATTACAACTTGAACACTTATGATCCCATTGTTCTAGTTCCCTGTTACAATTTTTACATTTCCAGCCTGGATCAGGCAAAGCTTCTGAGCCCATCTTGTTTAGCCAATAAATTACCTTGTCGTGTTCTTGCAATGTAACCTTGAGTTGTATTACAATAAAGTAGATTGACATGTAATTAGCTTTTTTCATAGCAGTGTCTAAATATTGACTTGCAAGATCATATTTACCTGAACTCATTGAGGACAAAGCAAGTAAACAGTAACTAAAATAATAATCAGGGCGTAAGTTGTATAGTCTTTCAGCACCTTTACTATTTAAATTGATGTACATTTTAGCTGACTGAGGAGTAGGATTTACTGTATACTCTGCCTCTAGCACTGCAGAAGCTTTTCTGATTTTTCCAAGTTTAATATATAATTCTGCCTTTAAATAATTGATGGGCTGAAAAATTGCACTATAACGTTGTGCTCTAAATAAAGACTTTATAGCCTCCTTAAAATTTCCTTTACTTTCATATTGCTTTGCTAAAGCGCAATAAAACACTGCAAACATTTCTTTATGATCAAAGGGGAGAAAAATATTGGACTTAACTGCTTCCTTCAACCTCAAAATTGCATTAATCCAATCTTCTTTCAATATGCAATGCTCTATTTGAAAGGGAATAGATAGCATTTTATCGTTAATTGAACTAGAGCAATATTCTATAAATTTTTGAAAGACTACTTTTTCTTGTTTGAGGTGGACAATCAGCTTATTGGCTAGAAGTAGAGCTAAGTTACGATTTTTATTTGCAATATTTGTTAAACCGTTACTGAAAAAGCTGTAATTTCCCGTCTTACCTGAGTTAAAGAGCTTTATTAAAGACAACCTATCGCTCTCCTCACTCAGACTTTTAACTAGCTTTTGGGCATTCTCTATATTGTCTAAGTCTATGCTAAAGAAAGCTTCAAAGAGAAGCAATTCTTCCCTATCCCTTCTTCTATTTCTTATGTTGGCAAATGTTGATGAAATGGAGGAAAAAAAGCGTACAAGTGTAATTAATAAAAATAATAAAACTACACAAGTAAAAATAATGAAATATAGATCAATACTTATAGTGTAATTGCCTAATTCCAATTTTATTACTTCACCACTTACCTTGACCCATATACCAAATAAAAACGAAAAAGCGAAAATTATAAAATAAATCATGAGATATATTGTAATAAGTGATGATATATTGTTGAAATATTCTTAGAAGCTACAATAAAACCATTCAATTTATTCAGCCATGGCTTGAATTCTGAATGCGTTAAATTGCTTACTGTAACAGTTATATTTTGCCAATCATTATCATTTATTGACTCCTCAATTTCTGCGAATTTTACTCTTAATGGATCATTTCGGTCGTCTACCTTTATCCAGTTTGAAATGATTTTTTTAGACAATGTACTTTTGTTGTAATCGATAGTATCAATAGTTTTTTCAAAAGATAACTTCAATTTGTGTAAGGTATTTATCTCTTTCAAATTTTCTAATTCATCTACTGCATTTTCTATCTCTGGATCGTCAAGCTCTGATATCAAAGGCTTTATTGAATTTATATGGTTATCAAATTTTGCTTCTCGCAATAACGAATTCTTCATTTTAACCACAAGTAATAGCAATTTTGCAAGGTTCTTACATCTTGAGTTATTATCACCTTGCTCACATTGAGTATGCTGACTTCTCTTGAGGTCAAATATCTTTTTTTCTATTCTAGATTGATTAACTTCAAGCAACATTCTAAATTCATCCATGTTTTCCCTTAAAGCTTTCACATTGTTTTCACTCTCTTGCTGATTTATTTTTAAAAAGATTATGTTATTTATTGTGATGTAACCGGTAAATAACAATACAATTAAGAACCAACCTATGTACTTTTGCTGAGTATCATTCATAACGTAATATCTCTGCAGGATCTTGTGCAGCTGCCTGTAATGCAGGAGCAATTGTCGCTAAAAATGATAAGAATAATGCAAGTGCAGAAATGTTCACTACATCTTGAGGAACTAATATCATTGGTAAACTTGAAAAAAAGTATATCATAGGATCAAACAGCTTGACGTTAGTAATGTTTTCTAAAAACACTCTAATGCTTTCGATATTGAGAGAAAAAACGACACCTATAATACAGCCAAGACAAGTTCCCGTAAAACCGATTAATAGACCACAAGCACAAAATATGCGCATAATGCTTCCACTTGTTGCACCAAATGTACGCATAATTGCAATCGCGGATTTCTTTTCTTGCACTATCATCATTAAATTTGAGATAATATTAAACGCTGCTACAACTATAATCAAAGTAAGAATTAAAAACATCACATTTCTTTCAGTTTTTAAAGCACTAAAATAATGGCTTTGCTGTGATTGCCAACTTTCAGCTTCCATTCCTATTTCTTTTTCTATAGCATCTGCCAGCTTATCAGCTCTAGTAACGTCGTCTACAAGTACTTCTATATTTTTTATGCTATTTTCATAATTAAAAAAGGCTTGTGCTGATTTTAGAGGCATATATATCAAGGTATTATCATACTCAAACATACCCATATCAAATATTGCTATAACTTTATATTTTTTCATTCGCGGCATTTCACCAAGTAATGCATCAAATTCTTCAGATGATATAAACGTAATTTCGTCGCCATAGTCAATGTTCAAAGCTTCTGCCAATCGTGCTCCTATTATTATCCCTTCATCAAATTTTTTTACATCACCTATAATTACATTATTTGTAACGGCAGTACTATCAAGCAAGTCTTTAGTTGACACACCTCGGACTACGCTACCTGCAATTTTACCATTTGCTGCAATAATGACTTGATCATTGGTCATAGGAGTAGCTTTTAATATACCAGGAATTCTCTCAATAGATTTTGAAACTGCGTAGTAATCTGAATTTATGTTCCTATCAAAATAAACGTTAATATGGCCATCAATGCCAAGTATTGAGTCAAGCAACTTTGCTCTGAATCCGTTCATCACAGACATCACCACTATTAGTGTTGCAACTCCAAGGGCAATGCCGATAATAGAGAACAAAGTCATTATAGAGCAAAATCTGGCATTTTTCGCTCGCAAATAGCAAGCAGCCATAGTAATTTCAAAGGCAATGGACATTACAAAATATTTTGAGGTTAGACATTATATTTTTGAAACTTCGTATAATTGTAGACTTTTCTTTATTTGAAAACTAGAGATTTTTGCTTCCTTAAATTTAGCAGACTTATAGAGTATCTTTAACATTAGAATTTCAAAATCTTCCATATACATCATCCAACCTCACTATATCATTATCAGATAAATGCTCTCCTATCTGAAATTCAACTATTTCAAGTGGAAAGCTTGTGCTTCTATTTTCAATCCTATGGGAAACTTCCCTTGGGATTTCTATCATATGGTCTTTTACTATAGCATATTCTTTGTCGTCTAAACTAACATACCCAACTCCTGATAGTACCATATGGTATTCATCTCTATAGTGATGGAATTGCTTAGAAGTGCAGCTTAATGGATTTATAAAAAGATATTTTATGAGAAAATTTTCGCTCATTAAAATTATACTACAAAATCCCCATGGTTTAACTTCTTTCCTTATCGCCTTTACTTTCTTAACTTTATGAATAAATGAAATTAGACTTTTGTTTGGTTGCTTACAAGCTCCACCCAATAAATTTTTATTACTTTCTGTCGTTGAAACTGGTTCTTTTTCTCTAATCACATGCTGAAATGGCACCGGTTCTTTACTAAACTTCTCACTCAATTCTAAAACTGAATTCCAAGTTCCAACATCCAACCAATCGAAATTAGCTTCTATCATTGCAACGTTTTTTGCTTTCTCCATCACCAAGTAATCAATGGATATGTCTTTAATTCCTGCAAAATCTTGTTGTTTTAAATATAGAAATCTCTCTTGCGGTGTGAAATGTTTAAAACATGAATTGTAAAGATTCAGGGCAGATTTTTTGATCTCATCTATGTAGCGTTTTGCTTTAAACACAAATATTCCAGAGTTCCAATAATGATCGTTACTTAATTCATGCTCAGGGTTCTCTATGAAATCCTTCACTATATGATACTTTTCCTTATGATCATAAACTGCATTTATATAGCCGTATTCAGAATTGAATTGTTCGGTAGAAGCTGTAGCTTTACTCCTCTCGTTTGAGTTTTATTACTACAACTCCCCCTAAAGAACCGTGCTTGCAGATTTCCCGCACACGGCTCATCAATATTAGTTTTCACAGTCGTCCCTCTTATGCATATAAAGAAAAATGTATTTTTGGCTTTGGTAATGGATTTACTTCTACGTAGTGTACAAACTGTTCCCAGGTCATACTCTTTTTCTGACTACGCCGATTTATCCATTTAAATGCTAGCTTTCTTACTGATGTGTAAAATTGTTTCAAACACCAATAATTTCCGCTAATACCAAAGTAGTTATAGTGTCCTGTTAATTTAGCCTTCAGTACTTGCCACCAATCTTTAAGTCGAATACTTCCGCGGACTATTTTCAACCACTCCTTGATTTCTTTTAGTTTTCTGGCTAGATTTAACTTAGAGGTTTTATGTCCCATCATTAATCTACCACGACGACTTTTTGCACCATAGTGCGTAAACCCCAGAAAATTGAAACTTTCCGTCCTTCGTTTCTCTCTTATCGCTCGTTGCCACTCCCTCTTGCCAAACTTTACTACTCTGGTCTTGTTTTCAGATACTTCCAACCCAAATTTATTTAGCCTTTGTTTCAGTAATTCCAGAAATTCTTCCGCGTCTACCTTACTTTCGCAACAAACCACAAAATCATCGCAAAACCTTATTTGTTGTATATATCCTCTGGATCTTGATTTAAATTTCTTTTCTATCCATAAATCCAACACATAATGTAAGTATATATTTGCTAATACAGGACTTACTATACCGCCTTGTGGTGTACCTTGTTTTGTTGCTTCATAATTTCCAGCTTCGACTATCCCTGCCTTGAGAAACCGCTTTACTAACCACAGCAAATTTGGGTCAGTTATTCGTTCCCTTAGACACCTCATTAGCCATTTATGCTGTATATTATCGTAGAACTTCTTGATATCCACTTCTACAATGTAGTTTATTGGCTTGTACTTAACTGCTTTATCTAGTGCATTTACCGCTTGATGACAGTTTCTTCCAGGTCGAAATCCATATGAGCTGTCCAGAAAGTTTGCCTCGTAAATATTTTCTAATATCTTCTTCAGCATAATCTGTACTAATTTATCCTCGGTCGATGGTATTCCGAGTCCGCGTTTCTCTTTACTTCCAGCTTTCGGTATATATACCCTCTTTACTGGTTGTGGTTGATATTGCTTCCTCTTCATACTTTCTACTAGCACTTCGAGTTTCTCATTCAGATTTTCTCCGTATGATTCCACTGTTATCTGGTCTACTCCACAAGCCTTGTTACGCTTCAGTTCTTTATAACATCTCGCAAGATTCTCTGTATTTATCAGATGGACTAACGATGTGAATTTTAGTCGCTTATCTTGCTTTGCTCTTACTGCTATCTGGTTTAGTTTATATCGCATGTTATTCCTACCTCCGTTGTATTGGCATAGCAATCCCTATTCCAGTTACTATATTGCTGATCGCTTCCCCTTGTACGTGGCTTTCCCACATTCTGAGTACTATCAATCAGTCCGACTTCCCCTGCATCTTCCGCTAGTTCTTGCCTTTGTTGACTTGTTCCAACGTACCTTAATAGGAATGCATGGGATCTCCCAAGTTCACTTGAAGTCCATTTCAATACATGGCACGGTCTCAGATCCCGATAGAGTGAGTGATAACTTGCCTTTACGTTATCCTTCATGCTGTCTTCCATGGCCATGAACATGTCGACCTCTATGTCTTCAGGTATTTCGGGACTCCACTCCTTCACTTCCGTTGTGCCCTGCATTGTCCATCCCACTAGCTCTATTACACTCGTTACCTCATGCAACATAGTGGTCTGTTCCAAACTTTTGGCTAGACTTTGTTTGTGTTGGATTTTCACCAACTGTTCTCCAAGCACTTCTTGGCGCACCTTGGAATTCCCCGACAAGGGGTACCAAATCTAATTTTTGTAATCACTTAAGTCTAGTACTATTTTATTAATGTAGCGCTCATTTGCATCTTTGATGATAAACTTCATACCATTTTTATATTTAATGACTTCATCTACAGAAGGCACTTTACCAGCAATCGAAAGAATCAAACCACCAAGTGTAACATAGTCTTCTTCAGGGTCACGTAATTCTATTTTTAGATCCTCTTCTATATCTTTTATAAGAGCCCTTGCTGATACTTCAAACTTATTTTGAGACAATTCAGTAATGGTATATTCTGAATTTATTTCGTTTTCACTATCAATGTTTGGTATTAGTTCCTCTATAAGATCAGTCATTGAAATTAAACCATCAGTTCCACCATATTCATCCAATACGATAGCTAAGCATGATTTAGAAGAGTTCATCCTAACAAAAAGATTAGTTGTCTTCATCGAGGGTGGAACAAATATTACGCTTTGTATAATATGTTTCAGATTAAAATTTTTATCCCTATTAAAAATAACATCTTTTACATAAAAAAAGCCTATTACGTTATCAAAGTTATTTTTATAAATTGGTATTTTAGTGTGGCAAGTGTTTTTTATCTTCTTTATTATTTCACGCTCGCTTGACTCAATGTCTACTGCGCATATCTCTGTACGTGGAGTCATTATATCCATTATACCACAATCGCGGAATTTTAATAGACCATTAAATATATTAAGGTCTGGCAGATCTTTCATTAATGCCTCAGTCGCACACTTTTTCAACACAGAAGCTTTTTTGAAAAGGAAGAGAAAAATTCTATATGCTATTTTTTCTACTAAGGTTCTTTTTTTACTCAATTTATTCCCTGTAATGGCAAAAACGTTTTCAGATTAGATTTATCAAGAAAACTGTTATTAAATGTTTAATAAGCATGTGAATAATGTCAAATTAATTTGTGAATTATTTGTTGATATAAAATACCAACAATTGATCAACAACTTTTTCAACAACATATACATAGTTGTGTAACAATGCATGATGGTAAAGTATTTTCCATAAAAGAAAATTACTAACACTCTAAACACCTTACTTATACACATAAATCATAACAGAAAATCAATAATATACGAAAGTTACTCACATATTTATCCACAAGTTGAACAACGCCAATTTTTACTGAATTTTAAGTTAGTAACAAGTTATTGATAGAACTATTATTATTACTATACTTTAATATACAAAAGAATAAATAGAATAGA